>JBAOHC010000027.1:402500-1117381 GCA_037046735.1 Candidatus Nanopelagicales bacterium
TGACTTTCGTGGGAGTTGCTCTCTTTCGGGGCAACAGACTTAAAGGTAGCACGGGTTCTGAAGGCCCGAAAAGGGGGGGTCGGTTATCCAAAAACCCCATATCTGCGGGGTTTTCTGGCACTTTCAGGCCAGGTCCACGACGCCGATGGTGCGCTTGCCGCGCCGCAGCAGAAGCCAGCGTCCGTGCACCGCCTGCGAGGCATCCAGCGTGGCGTCCGCGTCCGCGACGCGCTGGTTATTGACGTACGCCCCACCCTCACCGATGGCTCTGCGGGCAGCCGACCGCGACGGGCACAACCCCGTGGCGACCAATGCATCCACCAGCGCCGTGTCGGCAGGTAGGTGCGCGCTTGGCACATCTGCAGTGGCCTGCTGCAGGATCTCAGCCGGCAGGACGTGCAGGTCTCCCCGACCGAACAGCGCCGCTGAGGCTGCCTCGATGTGTTCGCGAGTTCGCGGTCCGTGCACCAAATCGGTGAGCTCGGCGGCCAGTGCCCGTGCAGCGCTACGCGTCGCTGGGCGCTGCTCCCATTCGCTGATGATCGCCTCCACCTCGGCGAGGGGCCGCATGCTGAAGTACCTAATCATATTGGCGATATCGCGATCATCGGTGTTGAGCCAGAACTGGTAGAAGGCGAACGGTGTCGTCTGCGCCGCGTCCAGCCACACCGCTCCCCCGGCGGTCTTGCCGAACTTCGTGCCATCTGCCTTGGTGACCAACGGGACCGTCAGGCCGTGGGCCCGCGCCTGCGGACCCTCAACCCGGCGGATGAGGTCCAAGCCGCCGGTGATGTTGCCCCACTGATCGGAGCCGCCCACCTGCAGGGTGCAGCCGTGGTCGCGGTAGAGGTGCAGGTAATCCATGGACTGCAACAACATGTAGCTGAACTCCGTGTAGCTGATCCCGTCACCGTTCAGCCGCGCAGAGATGGACTCCTTGGCCAGCATCGCGTTGACGCTGAAGTGTTTACCCACATCACGCAGGAACTCGATCGTGCTCAGGCTGGCGGTCCAGTCGAGATTGGAGACCAGGGTCGCCGGGTTGTCCCCGTCGAAGTCCAAGAAATGCTGCAGTTGACCCTTGACCCGTTCCACCCAGTCCGCCACCGTGTCGTCGGTATTGAGTACCCGCTCGCTGCTTCGACCGCTGGGATCACCGATGAGTCCGGTGGCACCGCCGACCAGCGCGATGACGCGATGCCCGGCGTGCTGGAAACGCCGTAGGAGCAGCAAAGGCACAAGATTGCCGACGTGCAGACTGGAAGCCGTGGGGTCGAACCCGCAGTACAGGGTGATCGGGGTGGCCATGGCGTCGGCCAAGGCGCCGAGATCGGTGGCGGAGGCCACGAGGCCGCGAGCGTGCAGATCAGCGAGGAGGTCGGTCACGCTCTATATCTTGGCACCGGTGGTCACCGCCGCTGGCTGCCAGCGGCGCATCCCCAGGACCACGCCAGCCGTGCACATGGCAATCGAGGGCAGTTCCCCCACGATCGCGTAGAACAACGCCGCCGTGAAGGCGGGCCCGCTGGGCACCACAACGACGTTCACGTAGGCGTCAAGCAGGAACAGCACCACTCCGGCCGAGCCGAACACGATCGCGGCGCGTGGCGCACCCCGGTGCAAGCTCCAACCCAGACCCAGCAACGCAGCCACCTCGCAGCTGTCGTAGAGGACGACGAGCAGGCGCAGATGGTCGGCATGGATGTGTGTCGAAGTGTCGGCCAGGATCAGTGTCAGGTGCACCAGCAGCACACCCGAGACGGCGGCGAGTCCGGCGCTGAGCCACGGCGTCACCGGCTGGTCGTGCAGCGCCCTCCGGGCCAGCATCGCTGCGATGACCGCTCCGGGGAGCCCCCACCAGACGACGGGCACCGCGCTGAGGACGACCGCGAGGAAAACACCCGCGGCCAACCACGTGGCTGCCATGACGGCGGACACAGCGGCCAACCGGCTCTGTCGCCAGTTCGCCAGTGCGGCCCACAGGGCCACCACCGCACCCCCGCCGTACAAGCCGAGGGCTACCAAGTGGGTGTGGTCGGCCGTGCCGGAGCGCGCCTGGAAGAAGACCAGGTAGACAACCCAGGGAATCTCCAGCAGACCGTAGCCCAGGATGACCCAGGTCAGCCAGCGGGGGCCGATGCGTTCGGACACGACTGTGAGCGTAGTGAGCCTGGTCCCCCAGGCTCAGCGGTACGTGTCCAGAACCTCGCGAGCGTGCGCCAACTGTGCGGCGACAGCCTCCGGGGCAGTACCGCCCTTGTGGTTGCGGGCCGACAGCGCCGCTGCCACGGTCAAGGACTCCAGCGCCTCATCCGACAGCGCGGGGTCGACGGCCGACAGATCGAGCTCCCACAGTTGCACCCCGGCTTCATCGGCGCTGCGCACGGCGGCCCCGGAGACTTCATGAGCCTGCCGGAACGGCATCCCGCGCCGAACCAGCCAGTCAGCCAGTTCCGTTGCCAGGGCGTGGCCGTTGGCGGTACTGGCCCCGGCCAGGTCCGCCCGGAAGGTCAAGGTCGCGACCGTACCGGTCATGGCGGGAAGCACGAGACCCAACGTGGCGATCGCGTCGAAGACCGGCTCCTTGTCCTCCTGCAGGTCGCGGTTGTAGGCGAAGGGCAGCCCTTTGAGCATGGTGAGGACACTCACCAGGTCACCGATCAGCCGACCGGACTTCCCCCGAGCCAGTTCCGCGGAGTCGGGATTCTTCTTCTGCGGCATGATCGACGACCCGGTGGAGAAGGCGTCGTGCAACTGCACCCAGCCGAATTCCGTCGATGCCCACAGGCAGATCTCCTCGCCCAGCCGGGACAGATGCACCCCGATCATCGCGGTGCAGAACAAGAACTCCGCGACGAAATCGCGGTCGGTGACGGCATCAATCGAATTCTCGAAGCTGCTGGCGAAACCCAGATCGGCGGCCGTGAACACCGGATCGAGGCCCAGGCCGTTCCCGGCGAGGGCACCAGCCCCCATCGGGGACACCGACGTCCGGTCGGCCCAGTCCTGCAGCCGGTCCAAGTCGCGCAGAAAGGCCTGCGCGTGTTTACCGATCTCATGGCCCAGAGTCACCGGTTGAGCGTGCTGAAGATGCGTGAACCCGGGCGCGGGGTCTGCCGCGTGGCGGGTTGCCTGATCCAGAATCGCCGCCACCAGCGCGACCAGATCAGCGGTCAGCGACCCAGCCGCGTCGAGCAGGAGCAGACGCAGATCGGTGGCCACCTGATCGTTGCGGCTACGGCCCGCCCGCAGGCGCCCGCCGACGTCCTTGCCCACGACCTCCACGAGGCGGCGCTCGAGGGCGCCGTGCACGTCCTCGTCCGTCGGCGCCGGGACGAACTCCCCTGCCTCCACTTCGGCCGCCACCTGCTGCAGGCCGGCCAGTAGTGCCGCGTGGGTCGGCGCGTCCAGCAGTCCGGCTCGCAACAGCGCGTTGGCATGGGCGCGACCCTGGGCCAGGTCGTAGGGGGCCAGCACCCAGTCGAAGTGCGTCGAACGGCTCAGCTCCACCATGGCCTCGGCCGGACCGTGTCCGAAACGTGCGCCCCACAGCCGGCCGGTGCCGGTCTTCCCCTCAGCCACGAGCGGTGTCCCGCCCGTGCGCCAGCCGGCTGGGAAGGCCCCACAGCTCGATGAAGCCGTGGGCCAGCGACTGGTCGAAGGTGTCCCCGGAGTCATAGGTCGCCAACCCGTAGTCGTACAGGCTCTGGTCGCTGCGCCGGCCGGTGACGGTGGCACGGCCACCGTGCAGCATCATTCGAATCTCACCGCTCACGGATTGATTCACCTCCTCGATCAGCCCACTGAGCGCCTTGCGTAGAGGACTGAACCACAATCCGTCATAGACCAACTCCGACCACCGCTGACTCACCCCGCGGTAGTAGCGCAGCAGATCGCGCTCGACCGTCACGTGAGCCAGTTCGGAGTGCGCGGCGTACAGCGCCATCGCGCCGGGACACTCGTAGATCTCTCGGCTCTTGATGCCCACGAGCCGGTCCTCCACCGTGTCGATGCGCCCCACGCCGTGGGCCCCAGCCCGCACGTTCAGGACCTCGATCGCCTCCAACATGCTCACCGGTTCACCGTCGATAGCCACGGGCACACCGCGGTCGAACATCACGGTGACCTCGTCGGGCTGTCGTGGGATGGCCGGGTTCTGTGTGTACGTGTAGAGGTCCTCCACAGGGGCGTTCCAGATGTCCTCCAGGAAACCCGTCTCCACCGCGCGGCCCCAGACGTTCTGGTCGATCGAGTAGGGCGACCTACTCGTGACGTCGACGGGCAACCCCTCACGCTGGGCGAACTCAATGGCCTTGTCCCGGGTCAGTGCCAGATCGCGCACCGGCGCCACGCACGTCAGGTCCGGGCCGAGCGCGCGGATCCCCACCTCGAATCGCACCTGATCATTGCCCTTCCCCGTGCAGCCGTGGGACACGATCGTGGCCCCATGCCGATGGGCGGCCGCGACGAGGTGCTTGACGATGACCGGCCTCGAGAGGGCGCTGACGAGAGGGTAGCGGTCCATGTACAGGGCATTGGCCTGCAAGGCCGGCAGGCAGTAGTCCTGCGCGAACTCAACGCGCGCGTCGACCACCTCCGATTCCACCGCTCCACAGCCCAAGGCACGCTTGCGGATGACGTCCATGTCCTCGCCGCCTTGGCCGACGTCGACAGCCAGGGCGATCACTTCGGCGCCCGTCTGCTCACGCACCCACCCGATCCCCACCGAAGTGTCCAGGCCGCCGCTGTATGCCAGCACCACCCGCTCTGCCATCTGTCTCTCCTATCGACGGTTCTTGATGATCTGCTGCAGGCGTTCGGCGACCGCCTGGCCCGTGCTGTGTTCCCCCACGACCAGCATGATCGTGTCGTCGCCGGCGATCGTCCCGATCACGTCGGTGAGATGGCTGTGGTCGAAGGCGCTGGCCAGGTACTGGGCCGCCCCGGGTGGTGTGCGGAGGACGACGAGGTTGCCGCTATAGGCAACCGACACCATGGTGTCCTCAGCGACCCGGATCAATCGGGCGTTGATGTCCTCGAGTTCGTCGGCCTGCAGCCGGTCCTCGCCGCCCTCAGCGGGCACCGCGTAGAGCATGCGGCCATCACCGGCCAGCGTCTTCACAGCGCCGAGTTCGTCGAGGTCGCGGCTCACGGTCGCCTGGGTGACGTCGATGCCGCGCTCGCGCAGCAGTTCGACGAGGTCGGCCTGCGAGGCGACCGCCTGGCTGCGGATCATGGCCACGATGAGGTCGCGACGGGCCGCCCGGGTGTTCAACACACTCATGTCAGCGCCTCGGCGAGCACGGCACAGGCATGGTCAGCGTGCGACTCTGTCAGGTTCAGGGGCGGTGCCAGCCGGATCACCCTGTCACCGATCGCGTTGACGAGCAGGCCGTGGTCGCGACAGTCAGTCTCCACCTGTTTGGCCACGGGTTCCTTGAGGACCACCCCGAGCAGCAACCCGCGCCCGCGCACATCTTCCACACCGGCCGCGTCCTGCAGAGCGTTGGTGATCCGGCCCCCCACGTCCACGGTGTGCTGCAGCAGACCGTCGGCCTCGATCGTGTCGAGCACCGCCAAGGCGGCCGCGCAGGCGATCGGATTGCCCCCGAAGGTGCTGCCGTGCTGCCCGGGGGACAGCAACTCCGCCGTCTCCCCGAAGGTCAGCAGAGCGCCGATCGGGAGGCCGCCGCCCAGACCCTTGGCCAGGGTGATCATGTCGGGCGCGACGTCCTCGTGCTGTACCGCCAGCCACCGACCGGTGCGACCGATCCCCGTCTGCACCTCATCCGCGATGAGCAGCGCCCCCTGCCCGCGCAGCTGCTGAAGGTAGCCCCGTGGGGCGGGAATGACACCGGCCTCCCCCTGGATCGGCTCGATGATGATGGCGGCCGAGTCGGGGCCCACCCGCGGTACCTGGCCGAACTCGAAGAAATCCACCCCGGGCACCAGCGGCTCGAAAGGCGCCCGTTTCGGGGGCTGCCCGGTCAGCGACAGGGCGCCCATGGTCCGGCCGTGGAAGCTGCCGGTCGCGGCGTGCACTGTGTGCCTGCCGGTGAGCCGGGCCACCTTGAACGCCGCCTCGTTCGCCTCGGCCCCGGAGTTGCAGAAGAACACCCGGCCCTGGCGCCCGGTCATGTCGAGCAGCCGCTCGGCCAACTCGACACCTACAGGGTGGATCGCCAGGTTGCTGGTGTGGCCGTACTCACCGGCCTGTTTCGTGATCGCCGCCCGGACGGCGGGGTGGGCATGACCGAGGGCGTTGACCGCGATGCCAGCCATCATGTCGAGGTACTCGCGGCCTTGGTCGTCCCACACCAGCGCACCCGCGCCTCGTACGACGACCACGGGCGGCGTGCCGTAGTTGTTGCTCATGACGGCCTGCCAACGGTCAGTCCAATTGGATGTAGAGGTCATGGTTCGTTAACCACCATCGTGCCGATGCCGCTGTCCGTGAAGACCTCGACCAGGACCGCGTGGGCGATCCGGCCGTCGACCACGTGGGCACGCCGGACACCGTTCTCGGTGGCGTGCAGGCAGGCCTCCATCTTCGGCAACATGCCCGCGTCCAGGCCGGGCAGCATCGTGCGCAGGTCGGGGGGGCTGATCTGCTGGACGAAGTCGACGCACGTCGGCCAGTCCCGGTAGAGGCCGGCGACGTCGGTCAGTACGACCAGTTTGACGGCACCGAGCGCGACTGCCAGGGCAGCAGCGGCTGAGTCGGCGTTCACGTTGTAGGACTGTCCGTCAGTGCCGCGACTGACGGTGGAGACCACGGGGATCAAGCCGTCGTCGAGCAGGGAGTGGACGAAGTCGGGCCGGACCTCGCTGATCTCGCCCACTAGCCCGAGGTCCGCGCTGCGTGGTCGGGCGGTGAACAAGTGGGCGTCCTCGCCGCTGACCCCCACCGCGTACGGGCCCTCGGTGTTGATGAGGCTGACCAGCTCACGCTGGACCTGCCCGACGAGCACCATCCGCACGACGTCCATCACCTCCGGGGTGGTGACCCGCCGGCCATCGACGAACTCCGTGGGAACGTCGAGGCGGTCCAGCATGGTGTTGATCTGCGGGCCACCTCCATGCACGATCACCGGACGGATCCCCGCCAGCTTCAGGAACACCACGTCTTCGGCGAAGGCCCGCCGCAGCGACTCCTCGGTCATGGCGTGCCCGCCGTACTTGATGACCACGATCTGACCGTGGAAGGCCTTGAGCCACGGCAGGGCGCCGGACAGCGTGGTCGCGATCTCGATGTCCTTCATGACGAGTACGCCGAGTTCTCGTGAACGTATTCGTGGGTCAGGTCTGTGGTCGTGATCGTGGCCCGGTGCGTTCCAGCGTGCAGATCGATGTCCACCGTCACCTGGCGATGGCTGAGGTCCACCAGATCGCGCCGATCCCCGACACCGGAATCCCGGCAGACCTGCACACCGTTGATGGATACATCGATGTGCAGCGGATCAAAAGCCGCGTCAGTCGTGCCCACTGCGGAGAGCACGCGGCCCCAGTTGGGATCCTCACCGAACATCGCGCACTTGAACAAGGCGCTGCGGGCCACCGCCCGGCCGACCGCGACCGCATCGTTTTCGCTGGCGGCGTTGGTCACGCGGATGTCGATGAGTTTGGAGGCTCCCTCCGCATCGGCAGCCAACTGCCGGGCGAGATTGGCGCAGACCGCGTGCAGATGGGCAGCGAAGGCGTCATCGGCGGGCACCCCGGAGGCGCCGCTGGCCATGACGATCACCGTGTCATTTGTGGACATGCAGCCATCAGCGTCGACCCGGTCAAAGGTCCGGGCGCAGGCGTGGCGCAATGCGGTGTCGAGAGTAGCCGCATCGACGATCGCATCGGTGGTGATCACACACAACATCGTCGCCATGCCGGGGGCCAGCATTCCCGCGCCCTTGGCCATGCCGCCGACGCGGTATCCCGCCTCGGCCGTGGCGGTCTTGGCGACGGTGTCCGTGGTCATGATCGCCTCGGCGGCGCTGGGGCCGCCGTCGGGATGAGCCGAGGAGATGGCGACCCGCAGACCTGCGAGCAGCCGGGTCAGGTCCAAGCGCTCCCCAATCAGGCCGGTCGAACAGACCGCCACGTCGATGGGTCCGATCGCCAGCGCCTGCGCCGCCGCTTCGGCCGTGTGGTGAGTATCCGCGAAACCGGCAGGTCCTGTGCACGCATTGGCGCCGCCGGAGTTGAGCACGACTGCGCGCAAGACCCCGTCAGTGAGCACTTGCCGCGACCACAGCACCGGCGCGGCCTGGATCCGGTTGCTCGTGAAGACCCCGGCCGCATCAAAGCGGGGACCGTCATTGATCACCACGGCGAGGTCCGGGGTGCCGGAGGCCTTAAGGCCCGCGGTGACGCCGGCGGCGCGGAAACCTTGGGCGAAGGTGACAGTCACGGCGCTACTCCGTTCACTGGGAGACCGAGAGTCTCGTCGAATCCGAACATGAGGTTGGCGTTCTGGATCGCCTGACCGGCCGCACCTTTGCCGAGGTTGTCCAGCGCGGTGCAAACGATGATCCGATCGGCATGCTCGTCGTAGGCCCACTGCAGTACGACGCAGTTGGACCCCAGCGTCATCTGGGTGGCCGGCCATTGACCCTCGGGCAGAATCCGCACGAAGGGCTCACCGTCATAGGCCGCGTGCAACGTCGCCTCGACGTCGCCGGCGCCGGTGCGCGGCGCACATACTGTGGCGATGATGCCGCGGGCCATGGGGGCCAGCAGCGGGGTGAAGGACAGTCGGGCGCCGGTTCCGAGTGTCTGCTCGATCTCGGGGGTGTGCTGGTGAACACCCCCGACCTTGTAGGGCCGCATTCCGGATGTGATCTCGGTGGCGAGCAGTCCGACGGACGGGCTGCGTCCGGCACCACTGGTGCCCGAGGCCGCGACGGCCACGAGGTGGCTGGCATCGACCAGACCCGCGCCGACAAGGGGGCGGGCGGCCAGCGCGATCGCCGTGGCGTAACAGCCAGGGTTGGCGACCCGAGCGCTCTGTGCGATCAGGGTCCGTTGACCGGGGATCTCCGGCAGCCCATAGGTCCAGGTGCCCGCGTGGGGCCCGGAGTAGTAGCGCGCCCACTGCTGTGGATCGGTCAGTCGGAAGTCGGCGCCGAGATCCACGATCGGCACGTCGATCTGCCGGGCGTATTGCGCGGACTGGCCGTGCGGCAGCGCCATGAAGACCAGGTCGACGCTGACCTCGGCTGGATCGAAGGTGGCCACCCTCAGGTCCGCGCACGTCGCCAGATGCGGGTGCAGGCTGCCCACAGACTGGCCTGCGGAGGCATTGGCCCAGACCTGGGCGACCTCGAAAGAAGGGTGGTCGGCAAGCAATCGCAGCAGTTCGCCGCCGCTGTACCCCGACGCCCCCAGAACACCGACCGTCGTCATATATGCACTCTATACACTATGCGCATGGACGTGCCGGTGACCCCGGCTGAGGCGTGCGTCACACTGGGAGTATGCGTCCGTTGGATCCGCTGCGATCGGTCGTCGACGCCGCGGATATCGCAAAAGCAGGAGCGTTCGGATCGCTGCGATCTGGACTGCTCAAGCCGCGCAATCCCTTCGTCGCCGCCCGCATGCTCTCGGTGTTCCGGGAGTGGGGCACCACGCCCGGTCTGGGCTTCTCACTGGGGGCTGTACGCGACCCCGAGGCGGTGGCCGTGGTCGATGTCGACGACCCGAACGTGGAGGAGATCACGTTCGCCGAGGCCGAGTACAAGACCATGGTGCTCGCGAACTCCCTGCTGGACCGGGGGGCGGCATCGGGCAGCGCGGTGGGGCTGCTGGGTCGCAACTCGCGGGCCTACGCAGAGACCATCGTCGCCGTCTCACGCACCGGCGCCGACCTGATCTACCTGAATACGGGATCCACTGCCGAACAGGTTCAGACCGTCTGCGCAGCCCACGACATCACGATGATGATCCACGACCGCGAGTTCGACGCTGTGGTCCCCGAGACCGTGCTCTCACTGCGACTCGATGATCCTGCGGGCATCCCCCTGCTCGACTCGATGCCCTGGAACGGAGACGTGAAGGTGCCACGGCAGCCGTCTCGGCACGTCATCCTCAGCAGCGGCACCACCGGCGGGCCACTACGTGGGGCAGCTCGCACCACGGCCCCGTTGGATTCGATCGCGGCCCTGCTGCATTCCTTCCCAGTGAAGATGAACGGGGTGACGTTGATCGCGGCACCCATGTTCCACGCCTGGGGCTGGATGCACCACCGCATGGCGACGGTGCTGGACAACACGCAGATCCTGCTGCGCGAACCGGAACCCGAACGCCTGCTGGCGCTGGCTCAGGCCTACGAGGTGGACACGATCATCACCGTGCCGGTCGTCCTCAAGCGCATGGTCGATCTGCCACGCAAGGTCAAACGCTCTTACGACCTCTCCTCGTTGACGTGCGTGGCGGTGTCAGGATCGGCGATCCCGGGCGACCTGGCGACACAGTTCATGGACGACTTCGGGGATGTGTTGTACAACCTGTACGGCACCACGGAGGCGGCATACGCCACCATCGCCACCCCCGAGGATCTGCGCGAAGATCCGCACACTGCTGGTCGACCGATGCCGGGCGTACGGGTGGAGGTGCTCGACCGCAAGGGCCGCGCCGTACCGCGCGGCGCGGACGGGCGGGTCTTCGTACGTTCGCGGACCAGCATCGACGAGTACAAGGCCGACGGATCCAGCGGTTCGGTCAAGGGGATGGTGCCAACCGGTGACCTCGGGTGCTTGGACGAGCAGGGCCGGTTGACGATCAAAGGCCGTGCCGACGATGTCGTGGTGACTGGCGGGGAGAACGTGCACCCCACGGAGGTCGAAGACGTTCTGCGCGGGCACCCGCTGCTGGCCGATGTGGCAGTGACCGGGCGTCCCGACCCCGTGTACGGCTCGGTGCTCGTGGCCCACGTGGTGGTGCTCCCGGGCGCGGTGGTCAGCGACGACGACCTTCTGCAGTGGGCGCGATCGCGCCTGGGCCCCCACCATCGGCCGCGCGAGGTCAACCGGGTGGAGGCCCTGCCGCGCAACGCCACCGGCAAGGTGCTGCGGCGCGTCTTGACCGGCGAGGTCCGCATGGAGGATCTCGACGAGGAAGACCTGCTCTAGGGCCTGGGATCAGGCGCGCAGGACGGCGCCAACTTCGACGGCCGCCGCTAGCGCTCCGCTTCGGACGGCCTCGATGTCAGCCTCGGTCAGGGTCCGGTCGGGTGCTCGCAGGCGCAACGAAAAGGCCAAGGACTTCTTGCCTTCGGGCACCTGCGGGCCGGCATACACGTCGAACAATCTCACCGACTCCAACAGGTCGCCACCGCCGGCCAGCAACGCTTGCAGGACTGTCTGCGCGGCCACATCGGCGTCCATCACCAGCGCCACGTCCTCCTTGGCCACTGGGAAGGTGCTCACCTGTGGGGCGCTGGCCACCGGCGAGGCCGCAGCCAGCAGGACCGAGGTGTCGATCTCGGCGGCCACGGCACGGGCAGGCAACCCGAACGCGCTGACCACATCGGGGTGCAACTCCCCCGCGTGGCCGAGCAACTCGCCGGCGATCGACAGCCGAGCACATCGACCGGGGTGCCACGGTGCGTGATGGTCGGCGACCACGTCGATGTGGATGCCGAGGCTGCTGGCCAGCTCCCGAACGATCCGAAGCGGGTCACTCCAGTCGACCGGCCGTGCCGCACCCCACCAGCCGGCCTGTGACCAGTCACCGGCCAGCACGATCGCGAGGTGCTCAGGCTGGCGGGGCAGTGCACTGAGCATCTGTTCCAACACGTCGTCCGATGGACGCTCGGCTGCCGCTGCCACCGGCGCGCTGATCTCGTCGACGTCGCGGAATACCTGACCGTACTCGTACAGGTGCACGGACTCCGCACCGCGCCCGACGTTGCGCCGAGCCGAGGCCAAGAGCCCGGGAAGCAGGGTGGTCCGCATCAACGGTTGTTCATCGTTGAGTGGATTAGCCAGTCGTACTGCCACCCGGCGGGGGTCGTCGGCGGGCAGCAGCAGGGCGTCGAACTCGCGTTCTCCGACGAAGCCGTAACTCAGGACCTCGACCATGCCCAACTCGGCTGGTCGACGGCGCAGACCCCGGCGCATTCGGTCCTCGTCGCGCAGCCCCACGCCCAGGCCCATGGCCGGCCCGCGCGACGGGATGCTCGCGTAGCCGACGACCCGCGCGACCTCCTCCACCAGGTCAATCGGCGCCGTCAGATCCGGGCGCCAAGTCGGCACCGTGATGTGGCCGTCAGCCACGTGGCATCCAACGGCCGTGAGAATGTCCACCACGCGGGCAGGCGAAATCTCTATACCCACGATGCGGCTCGGCAGATCCATCGGCAGGTCGATGGTGTGGGCAGATTGCCGATGGTCGACGTCCACGACACCGTGCACGGTCGCGCCAGCGAGGTCCCTGAGCAACTGGGCCGCACGATTGGATGCGGCCAGTGCCAGGTCCTGGTCCACGCCGCGCTCGAAGCGGCGTGAGGCCTCCGACGACAACTTGTGCCGACGTGAGGTACCTGCGACCTGGGAGGCGGAGAAGTGGGCGGCCTCGAGGACGACGTTGGTGCTGGCCTCATCGATCTCAGTGGTGAGCCCTCCCATGACACCGGCGAGGGCCACCGCACCGCGATCGTCGGCGATCACGATGTCGGCCGGATCGAGGTCGCGCTGCACATGGTCGAGGGTTTCCAGGGTCTCACCGGCCGCGGGTGTGCGGATCTGGATGGGACCTTGCAGTTTGTCCGCGTCGAAGGCGTGCAGAGGCTGTCCGAGTTCGAGCATGACGTAGTTGGTGATGTCCACGGCCAGGCTGACCGGGCGCATTCCGCACTGGTTGAGGCGGCGCACCATGTAGGCAGGACTCTGCGCGGTCGGGTCGATGCCGGTGACCAGTCGCGCGGTGAACCGGTCGGCACCCTCCCGCAGATCGACGGGGTGGGTCGCTCCTTCGATCGGGTATTCATGCACAAGATGAGCGGGATCACTGAACTCGACCCCGAAGGCCAGAGCAGCCTCGCGCGCCAGCCCGCGGATGGACAGGCAGTAACCCCGATCGGGTGTCACGGCGATGTCGAGCACCGCATCGTCGAGGCCGAGTACCGGCCGTGCATCAGCCCCGACCTCCCCCTCGGTGAGGACCAGGATGCCGTCGTACTCGTCGTTGATCCCGAGTTCACGACCCGAGCAGAGCATGCCGTCGGAGATATGCCCGTAGGTCTTGCGAGCAGCGATCTCAAAACCGCCGGGCAGTACCGTGCCTGGCAGCGCCGCGACGACGAGGTCGCCGACAGCGAAGTTCGTGGCACCGCAGATGATGCCGCGCACCCCGTCTCCGACATCCACCTGGCAGTACCGAATCGGCTTCTTGTACTCGCTGAGTTCCTCGATCTCCAGCACCCGGGCGACCAGCAGCGGCCCGGCGATCGTCACCTCGTCGACACTCTCGACCTCGAGGCCGACGTCCACAAGTTTCGCCGCCACCTCGCGGGCGGTGGCGTGCGCGGGCAGTGCGGCATACTCGGTGATCCAACTCAGTGGTGCTCGCATCAGCTGTCCATTCCGAAGGCCGTGGTGAAGCGGATGTCACCCTCGACGAGGTCGCGCATGTCGGTGATCCCGTGGCGGAACATCAACGTGCGCTCGATGCCCATGCCGAAGGCGAAACCGCTGTATTCCTGCGGGTCTATGCCGCACGAGAGCAAGACCCGGGGGTTCACCATGCCACAACCGCCCCATTCGATCCAGCCCTCCGAGGAACAGGTGCGACACGGCCGGTCAGGGTTGCCGACACTTTGGCCACGGCAGGCGAAGCACTCCAGGTCCACCTCCGCGCTGGGTTCAGTGAACGGGAAGTAGCTGGGCCGCAGCCTCGTCACGATGCCATCACCGAACATCGTCGAGGCAAACCAGTCGAGAGTGGACTTCAGGTCGACCATGCTCAGACCCTTGTCGACGGCGAGGCCTTCCACTTGGTGGAAGACCGGGGTGTGGGTGGCATCGAGCTCATCGGTGCGGTATACCCGTCCCGGGCACACCACGTAGACGGGCGGCGCCTGGTTGAGCATGGTCCGGATCTGCAAGGGGCTGGTATGGGTGCGCAGGACTGCCCCGGAATCTGGCGATCCGACGAAGAAGGTGTCCTGCATGGTCCGCGCCGGGTGGTCGCGACCGATGTTCAACGCGTCGAAATTGAACCATTCCGACTCGAGTTCGGGCCCCTCGACCACGCCGTACCCGATGCTCATGAAGGCATCCGTGATGTGTTCCATGATCGTGTGGATGGGGTGGCGGGCACCGACCGGCTCCCGGTCGTTGACCATCGTCACATCGACGCGCTCGCTGGTGAGGATACGTTGGCGCTCGGCGTCCTTGAGCTCGGCTTCGCGAGTCTTCAGAGCCTGGTTGACCCGGCCGCGGGCTGCTCCCACTGCCTTGCCGGCCTCGGCCTTCGCGCTCGGCGGCAGAGCGCCGATCTCCCGGTTGGCCAGCGCCAGCGGACTGCGGTCTCCGGAATGATCGATCCGGGCGGCCTTGAGGGCGGGCAAATCCTGGGCGGCAGCGATGGCCTGCAGAGCATCGGCCACGGCCGCCTCGAGACTGGCCGGCTCCAGTGCCGCGGGCAGCACCGGATCGAAGTTCTTGTTGGGAGCGGACACCCCTCGATTCTAGAGGGCGTGGGATGGACCCAAATCAGAGCACTCGGGGCGTTCCGGACGACATACACCTCCAGTCAACGCTCCTCACGCTCAGTTCCAACCCACGGACCCTGACCGCACCGGCTCGTCCAGCGGACCTTCCGCGACATCCGCGTGCCCGGGATCGACACCGAACCCGGTGGGATACGCCAGGATCACGGCCGGCAACGGCGTCGTCAGGTCGCCCAAATACCTGCCCAGGCCTCGACGACAAACCTCCCGGCAGCCGGTGGTTCGGTGCTTGGATGAAGACATGCACCGCGACACCCTCGACCTCGGTAACGAGGTCTTCATGATGGACACCAGGATGGGCGGTTACGAGGCGATCACATCGTCGTACCTGATCCGGTCCTCAAAGCCCTGCCTGGTCGAGACCAGGGACGGCCCGATCGGCGCCGGTCGTGATCGCGCAGTTGGCAGCGCTCGGCGTCGACGCCGCTGACCTGGCGACCATCGTCGTCACCCACATCCACCTTGACCACGCCGGCGGCGTCGGGGACCTGGCTGAAGCGTTCCCGAACGCCCAGGTCGTGGTGCAGGAGAAGGGTGCCCGGCACCTGGCGGACCCCTCCCGGCTGGTGGCCAGCGCGCATCGGGTCTTCGGCGCAGCGATGGACCGCTTGTTCGGGGATCTTCGCCCCACCGAGGCATCTCGCATTGTGAGCATCGCGCAGACGGGCCGGATCGACCTGGGTGACGGCCGGCATCTGGCCGCGTTCCACAATCCGGGGCACGCCTCGCATCACATCGGACTGGTGGACTCGGCCACCGGTGACCTGTACACCGGCGACGCGGCGGGGGTGTACGTCCCGGAGACCAAGGACGTGCGCCCAGCCACTCCACCGCCAGACTTCGACCTCGACCTGACCTTGAGCTCACTGCAGGCCATGCGCGATGTCGGGCCGACAAGACTGCTGTTCAGCCATTTCGGGCCTGTGAGCGAGATCGACGAGACGCTGGATGCCTCGGTGGACGAATTGCACTTCTGGGTGAACGCGGTGCGCCAGGCCAGAGAGGTCACCCCCGACATGGATCACGCGGTTGCGATGGTCCGGGAGAAGGACCGCGCACGCCATCCCGGCCTGTTCACCAATCCTGAACTGCTGGCCAAGCAAGAGGAGCTCTCTGGCACGCAGGCCAACGTGGCCGGGATCATGCGGTGGCTGGACATGCAGGAGGCTCACGACTAGGTCGTGGTTGATGGTTGTTCATAGTCGCCATGACGATTACTGCGCTCGGGATGCCGCGCTAGGTGCGGGTTCTTGTCGCGGCGAGTTGCGATCGAACGCCTTTGTTCGATCTGGTTGAAGGCCGCTCCACGACGTTGTGCAGCCGTGGGTATCCGGGACGAATCCATCGCCACCCCGCCCGCAAAGATGTCAGTAGCGAGGACCTAACGTGCCTCTCACCGACATGTTCAGCTACTCGCGCCACCCGGGCCCGCAAAGATGTCAGTAGCGAAGACTTAACGTGCCTCTCACCGACATGTTCGGCCACTCGCGCCACCCGGGCCCGCAAAGATGTCAGTAGCGAAGACTCAAAGTGCCTCCCACCGACATGTTCAACTACTCGCGCCACCCGGCCCGGGAAGATGTCAGTAGCGAAGACCTAACGTGCCTCTCACCGACATGTTCAGCTACTCGCGCCACCCGGCCCACAAAGATGTCAGTAGCGAGGACTTAACGTGCCTCCCACCGACATGTTCACGAGCGCGACGGCCAGACCCAGCGCACCGCCGAGCAGAATCGGCGGCGTGGCCGTCGAAGATGGGCCCCTATCCTGGGCCGCAGCGTCCAACAACTGTCGTCGGCGGGCTGCCCCGGCCGCTGACAGACGCGATGCCAACAGCATGAGGTCGGCGCGAGAGCCCTCATCGGCACGCCACGCCTGTCGGGCAGGCTGCTAGGTCGTCCATGATCAGGACAAACCGCCCGTGGTGGGTGAAGATGGCCTCCGCACCACGAACGATCGACGAGAGGTCAATCATGGCCACAGAGTCACCCTCCACGACCACTGCCGACAACTGGTTCAGCCTGCCAGCTGATGAGGCGGTTGCCGCCCTGGGCAGCAACCGAGAGCAGGGACTGTCCGAAGAGCAGGCCGCCGCGCGCCTGCACGAGCATGGGCCGAACACCATCCGGGCTGAGGAGCCACCGTCGGTCTGGGTGATGGCTTTGTCCCAGTTGCGCGACCCGATGAACCTGATGCTCGTCGCGGTGACGGTCGTCAGTCTAGTGATCGGGCAGGTGTCGACCGGCATCATCGTCGGACTGCTGATCGCGTTCAACATCGTTTTGGGCACTCAGCAGGAGATCAAGGCCCGTGCCAGCGTGGATGCCCTGGCCGACCTGCAAGTACCGCAGGCGAAGGTGATTCGCAGCGGCTCCCTGCAACTCGTCGCGGCCACCGACATCGTGCCAGGCGACATTGTCACGATGGAGGCCGGCGACCTCGTGCCTGCCGACGGCCGGATCCTGCGCTCGGCCACCCTAGAGGTGCAGGAAGCGGCACTCACGGGCGAGAGTGCCCCGGTGGCCAAGGATGCGGCGGTGCTGCCCGCCGGCGAGGTGACCATCGGCGACCGCACCAACATGGCATTCCAGAACACCTCAGTCACCCGGGGTACCGCGACGATCGTGGTGACGGGAACAGGCATGGATACCCAGATGGGTCAGATCGCCACCATGCTGTCGTCGGTTGAGCGCACCCGCTCACCCCTGCAACAGGAACTCGACAGCCTCACCAAGGTGCTCGGCATCATCGCCTGGACGGCTGTGGCGTTCATCGTGGTCATCGGGCTGCTGCGCGGCATGCCTATGTCGCAGCTGCTGCTGCTCGGTACGGCGATGGCGATCTCAGCGATCCCCACCGGTCTGCCCGCTTTCGTCTCGGGGCTGCTGTCCATGGGGGCCAAGCAGTTGGCCGACTCCAAGGCCGTAGTCAAGAACCTCACGGATGTGGAGACATTGGGGGCCACCAGCGCTATCAACACCGATAAGACCGGCACCCTCACCATGAACGAGATGATGGTCTCCAGGCTGTATACCGGGGGCAAGTGGTTCCGGGTCACCGGCCAGGGCTACGAGAAGACCGGGGAGATCCTCTGCGTGGCCGGCGCCGCTGTCCCCGACCTGACGAATCTCGCGTACGGTTTGGCCCTGAACACCGACGCCACCGTGGCAGACGACGGCACCGTGGTCGGCGATCCGACGGAACTGGCGCTGGTCGTCCTGGCCGCGAAGTTGGGGGTGGATGCCGAGCAGACGCGCGCCACGTACCCTCGCCTGGCCGAGGTGCCCTTCGACTCGGAGTACAAGTTCATGGCCACCTTCCACACTGTGCCCATAGCCGGCGGGGAGCATCACGTCGTGGTGGTCAAGGGCGGGCCGGACGTGGTGTTGCGTCGTTGCACGGCGGCCGACGGCGTGGACCCTGCCCAGCAGACGTCGTTGGACGAGGTCCTCCCCGAGATCGAAAAGGCCAACTCTGACCTCGGTTCGCAGGGGCTGCGCGTCCTGGCCTTCGCCGCTCGCATCGTCACTGACGATGAGCTGGCCCTGATGGCCGAGGATCCGATGGCGCTGGTCAAGGACCTGTCCTTCGTGGGGCTGGTGGGCATCATCGATCCCCTGCGCAAGGAGTCGAAGTACGCCGTCGCCACCGCCTTGCGTGCCGGCATCGAGGTCCGGATGATCACGGGTGACCATGCGGTGACAGCGGCGGCGATCGGTGCCGACCTAGGCCTGGGACCGGGGGCTATCAGCGGAGCGGAGATGTCGGCGCTCAGCGACAACGAGCTGATGCAGCGCCTGCCCCAACTGCACGTGTTCGGCCGCGTGTCGCCGCAGGACAAGTTGCGCCTGGCCCAGGTGATGCAGGAAAGCGGGGAGGTCGTCGCGATGACCGGCGATGCGGTCAACGACGCAGCGGCACTCAAGCAGGCCGACATCGGAGTCGCGATGGGAAGCGGCAGTGAGGTCTCGAAGCAGGCGGCCCGGATGATCCTCACCGACGACAACTTCGGCACCCTCGTGCACGCTGTGGAACTCGGTCGGCGGGTCTACGACAAGGTCGTGTCCTACGTGCGCTACCAGATGACCCAACTGCTGTCGCTGATCATGCTCTTCGTCGCGGCAACCGCGTTCAACATCAACCAGGGCGAGGCCCTGACCCCGATGATGGTGCTGTATCTGCTGTTCTTCGTGACGGCCTCCGGAGTGGTGGTGATCGCCGTTGATCCCGGGGACCCCGATGTCATGTTGCGGCCACCGCGCGACCCGAAGATGCCCATCACCAACCGCAGCGCGGTCATCATGTGGGTCATCTATGGGGCCGCATTGTTCATCGCCGCGCTGGTACCACTGGTCGCCGGGCCGGACGACCTCAGCATCGGCACTGCGAGTGCCGCGATGACGATGACATTTGCGGTGATGGGCCTGGGCACGGTCTTCAACGCGATCACCAACCGCCGTGACCCCACCAGCGGCCTGAGTGCACCGGTACTCAAGGCGGCCGGGATCTCAGTGGTACCCGCAGCCATGATCGTGCTGGCCACTGAACTCCCCTTGCTGCAGCGCGCCCTGCTCACGAAGTCGCTGACCGGCCCGCAGTGGCTGGCAGTGATCGGGCTGGCCCTGATCCTGCCCGTGGTCATCGAGGGGAGCAAACTCCTGCGGCGGCGGCGCCTGCCCGCTGTCGTGAGGCCCGACGCGCCACACACGGTAAGCCCAGAACGGGCCCTCGCTACCCGGTGAGGTCGGGGCGCTGGACCAGCGCAGTGGCATACAGACACACCGCAGCGGCAGAGGCCAGGTTAAGCGATTCAGCCCGCCCGAAGATCGGGATGGACACCGTCGGCCAGCCAAGATCCGGCAGGCCGTGCGCCTCGTTGCCGAACACCCAGGCCGTGGGCTGGTTCAGGTCGACCTCGCGCAGGTCTCGCTCGCCCGTTCCCGAGGTGGCCAGAACCTGTAGGCCGGCCAGCGGGACATCGGCCAAGGGGCGGACATCGAAAGGTACGTGGAACAACGAGCCAGCGGTAGCCCGAACGCATTTGCCGTTATACGGATCCACCGAGTCGGCCGTGAAGTAGACAGCGTCGGCGCCAGCGGCATCCGCGGTGCGCAGGATCGTTCCGGCGTTGCCAGGATCGCGAACATCGTTCAGGACCACGACCAGCCGCGGGTCGACAGGCTCAGCAAAGGGCAGGAACCGGCAGACTGCCAGCACCCCCTGCGGACTCACCGTCTCGCTCATCGCAGCCATCACCTCGGCCGTCACCACGACCGCACCGGGCATGGGTTCGACGCTGTACACCTGCTCAACGCAGTCGGTTGCCAGCGCCTCCCGGACACCCTGCATCCCCTCGACCACAAACCGCCCGGACTTCACCCTGCCGGGGCGCTTCCAGAGACGCCGAACGGCCCTCACCCGGTCACTGCGAACCGAAGTGGGGCCGTCCGAAGTCATCAGGCAGCAGCGGGCAGAGCCGCCTTGGCGGTCTCTACGAGCGCCGCGAATGCCTTCTCGTCATTGACCGCGAGCTCGGCCAGCATACGCCGATCGACCTCGACGCCGGCGGCCTTGAGGCCTTGGATGAACCGGTTGTACGTCATGCCGTTCGCGCGGGCCGCCGCGTTGATCCGCTGGATCCACAGCCGGCGGAAATCGCCCTTGCGGTCCTTGCGGTGGTCGTAGGCGTACACGCCGGAGTGCAGCAACTGCTCCTTGGCCTTGCGGTACAGCCGGGAACGCTGCCCGCGGTACCCGCTGGCCTTCTCCAGGGTGCTGCGACGCTTCTTCTGCGCATTGACTGCGCGTTTCACTCGTGCCATGTCTGATTACTCCTCACACACTCAGCGCATGCCCAGAAGGCGCTTGACCTTCTTCACATCTGCGGGGCTCATCACCTGGTCGATGTCCAGACGACGCTTGCGCCGGGAACTCTTCTGCTGGAACAGGTGCTGGTTGTTGGCCTGCTCACGCATGAGCTTGCCCGACCCTGTCTTCCGGAAGCGCTTCTTCGCTCCGCTGTGGGTCTTCATTTTCGGCATCTGTCTCTCCTTCTAGTGTTCTCGCCCGGCGGTCTTCTTGCGGTGCGGGGCGAGCACCATGATCATGTTGCGGCCATCCTGCTTGGGCGCTGCTTCGACGAATCCCAGCTCTTGAACGTCGTCGGCCAACCGGGTCAGCAATCGGAAACCCAACTCCGGGCGGGACTGCTCCCGGCCCCGGAACATAATGGTCACCTTGACTTTGTCGCCCTGACCGAGGAACCGCACGATGTGACCCTTCTTGGTCTCATAGTCGTGGTTGTCGATCTTGGGCCGGAGTTTCATCTCCTTGATGACCGTGTGGGTCTGGTTGCGCCGGGCTTCACGGGCTTTCTGGGCAGTCTCGTACTTGTACTTGCCGTAGTCCATGAGCTTGGCAACCGGGGGCTTGGCCATGGGGGCCACTTCCACCAGGTCGAGGTCAGACTCCGCTGCTAGCCGCAGGGCGTCCTCCACTCGCACGATGCCGACCTGTTCGCCGTTCGGTCCGACCAATCGGACCTCGGGAACCCGGATACGTTCATTGACGCGTGGTTCTTCGCTGATGTGGCGCCTCCTTCGTTGCATGTGGCAAACGGAAAGGCGCACCCTGACGGGCACCCGCAAAACCACCGGACCTGATGAATCCGGGAGGTGGGAACGGTCGTTCCGCTTGCACAGGACTCTCTCAGGGTAGCAGTCAGGACTGCAGGGATTGCAGCCAGGCAGCGGCTGCCATTCCCAGAGCACCCCAGTTGCCGCCCCCGTTGTGGGTGTAGGCCACCAGCAGATCATCGGCACTGGCCGGCGTGGGGACATCGATGTCCTTCAGCTTCACGGCCAGGTCCGGCACGGCCTTGGAACACAGTGCGACGATGCAGCGCAACGTTGCGGGGTACGGCATCCCGCGCGTGCCGACTTCACCATTGATGTCGCGGACCAGGGGCAGTAGATCGTGCAGATTCGGCTCGAGGTGGGGGTTGTCCTTCTGCGTTCCGGCAATCAGCGCGGCCCAGTCCGTCATGGTCCCAGGGTAGTCGAGCTTAGTTACTGGCCTTCCAGGCCGACCAGTTGCCCGCACCGTCGCGTACTCGGACGAACACGCTGCTGGCCTTGGGCGCGGGTACCGACCTGCGGAACTTCAGCACCTTCGCGCTCTTCCTCGGCTTCCCCGCACTGACCTGAATCGAAGCGAGGCCGGACTTGTTGTCCTTCGCCTTCACGCGGATGGTCCGGGGTCCAGCGAGGGTCGCCGCGCCCGAACCTCTCAGTGACGCCGAGACGACCACTGGTTTGATCGTGTCCAGGATGATGTCGTCGGTGTAGGTCTGCTTCTGCCAGCCATAGCCGACGTAATGCAACTTGACGTACACCGTGCGCGGGATGCGCTCAGCGGCCAGTTCCACCACATCCCAGGTCAACGGTCCTTCTTCGCGAACCTCGACCTCCGTGGTCTTCGAAGGCGCGAACCCGCCGTCGTTGGAGATCTTCACCTTGTCCAGAAGCCCGTCCCATCCAAGGTGAAGGGCCACCTTGGTCGTATTGGTGAAATCAGCGCCGTCATCAATCGATACCCCGGGTTCCCGATCCTCCGGCGCGGCAGGCAGCACGAAGACCGGCATGCTCCACGCGGCACTCCCCACCGGCCCACAATCCAAGGCCAGATCGGCGGTTCCCGTACGGACCTGTGAGGTGAACTCACTCAGCACTGGACCCTCGATCAAGGTGCCGCCGTTGGGAAGGTAGAGCGGCATCAGCAACCACTCACCTGAGCCGTTTCCGAGGGGCAACGCCGTACCGGAATACGCGCTGCGACCGTTGAGAGCCACTGACGGTTGGCAGCTACCAGACGATTGAGGCGCACTTGCCTTGGCCGCCCACACCAATCGGGCAGTCTGCAACCCCTTGGCCATGTACCAACCCACTGGATCGGCATCCTTGAGCGCGCGGGGGTCGGAGGGCAACTTTCCAATGACGGCCAGCGTCGCATCGGGTTGCGCGTCCAGGTAAGCCTCGGTGATCGAGCCTGTGTAGACCGGGGAGGTGCTAGACCACGCTGGCACCACCGCGAAACCAGCGATTGCAGCGCCTACTGCGACGTACCTCTTCATCCCCTACTCCCCCACTTCGACCAACTGGGACTCTACTCCTGGGTCAGTGCCACGAGGTGATCCACCGTGCGATTGATCCGCTTCAGATACGGCAGGTCGAAGGCCGCCCCGAACAGCAACTGCATCCCGACCCGATCGACGGACTGCACCCGGAACTCCGCGGCGGCGGCGCGGGCGTAGACCTCCGGATCGACGTCCATCCCGTTGTCGATCAGCGCCTGCCAGTGAATCCCGAGCAGGTGCAGCAACTCGTCGACCTCGGTGTGGGCGTCGAGGGTGAAGGTGAGCAGCTCTGCGACGTCGCGCTGCGGCGTGTTCACCCGAGCCAGTTCCCAGTCCAGGACCACCACCTCGCCTGACTCCCGGAAGCCGACGTTGCGCTGGTTGTAGTCGTTGTGCACCAGGGTCGCCGGCATCACGTCCTTCGCCGGATGCCACCGCGAGATCGTGTCGATGGTTGCACTTCGCTGGGCATAGGACTCCAACGTGACCAGGTCGGGGAACCGGGTGGCGGCGTCGTCGAGGATGCTGCGCCACAGGCCAGCGTCAGCGACCATCGTGCGGGTGCTCGGTCGCAGGAGGGTCCAGGGATAGTCGCGGCCGGCGGTGGGCGCGTGGAAGCCGGCGGCAGCAGTCAGTGCCTGCTCGATTCGATCGGTCGGCCAGCGCTCGATGGCTCCGCTGGGATCGAGACCGGAGATGTCGCCGAGGTCCTCCAAGACCAAGGCCGTCTGACCCTTGGCGGCGAAGCGGCCGAGCTCAGCGGGGAGCACATCGCGCAATGCGTGCAGCGAGTAGGCGGCCGGTTCGCGGATCGCCGTGTTTGACGTCTCGGCCGCCATCTGCGAGGTCTCGTAACCGACGAGGTCGATTCCGCGCTCGTCCCGGATCCAGGGGATGAGCGTCTGGCCGATGCCCTGCGCTGGGTTGATCTTGACGATGACGCTGCGTTCGCCAACCTGGGCGCGGATGACACCAAACAGTTGGTCCGGATCGCCGCCGTACTTGACCGCAAGCCAGGGCTGCCCCACGTCATCCGTCGTCTGCAGGTCGGCGGACTGTCCGAAGAGGTCCTGCAGACCGGCACAGATGTGGTCGCGGCGCATGTCTTCACCGTAGAGGCCGGGATGGCAGGCCGCAGGGTTGTTCCTGTGTCGCGATGGTGGGCGCTTCACGCTGAGATCCCGCCCACCTTCGCAACAGTGCAGCAGTGCTTCAGGCCCAGCACCGGCCCGCGGTATGCCCATGACACCCTTGACGCATGGACTCCAATGTCGCCGAACGCGAGATCGCCGATGTGCCTGCCGTCGAGGTCGTGGCAACGGTGGCCGTGCACCTGATGACCGCTGCCGCGGTCAAGTGCGGCCTGGGCGAGGATCCCGACGAGCAGGACCTCGACGAAGCGCGCACCCTGATCGAGTCCCTGGCAGGCCTGATCGTCGCGGCGAGCCCGTACCTCGGCACCTTTCACTCTCGGCCCCTGCGGGACGGGCTGAAATCGCTGCAGCTTGCCTTCAGAGAGGGTTCGATCGTGCCCGACCCACCGGGCCAGGGACCGGGCGAGAAGTACACCGGACCCGTGACCTGAGGCCTAATCAGGCTCTTCGCGATTCAGGGTGTGTCTGTGGTCTGAATGCTCTGGATTCCGTGGGCATCGGGCGGTGTAGCTGGTCGGCGTGCAGACATCGCAGCCGTCTTGGCTGGTCCAGCAGGCCACCTGATCCCTCTGCGGGGCAATTCGGCAGTTGTTGCTGCGACACGCCGCGGCAAATCGCACCTTCCGCCCATTCCCGGTCGAGCTGGCGGAGACCGACCGGCGCTGCCCGATGATCACCGGCCCCGCCCCGTGCCAGGCGCTGCCCCGCACGTTCCCCGCTCGGCATGGTCGTCGCCGAGCGCCACTGAACCTGCTCTTCCAGGGTTGAGTGCTGTTCGCTGTGGTGCTGACGCTGGGCGTCTGGCCGGCCCGGGCGGGCCGGCTCAGGTTCTTCGCCGCACGGCCACGCATCGCGGGATGCCGCCGACCATCTCGATGGTGAACCGGCCGTTGTGCAGGTCCTGGTGACAGCGTGGGCACAGCAGACACATCGCATCGACATCGGTGCGGCCGCCCGCAGCCCACGCCACGATGTGGTGGGCGTGGCAGCCGCGTGCCGCCCGCCCGCAGCGCACACAGCCTCGATCCCGCGCGGTCAGCGCCGCCCACTGCGCATGACTGGCACGGCGCTGCGTGCGGCCCAACGCCAACGGTACGAACGTGCCCGCCCGGCGCACCCCCAGGATCACCGACACCACCGCCGAACAAGCCAGCAGCGCGAAACTGTCCGGGCCCAGCAGGGTGCCGTCCTCCAGCCGCGCCCCGACACCCTCCGGTAGTTGTTCGGCGTCGACCAGCACCGTCACCCCACTGACCCCCAACGGTTTCGTGTTCGCCTGCGCCGCACTGACCAGATCATCCAACGCGTCGGCCAGCCGCTGGCTCGGCGTGCGGTCATCACCAACAGCAGGCGGGTCGGTGAAGCCGGCCAGGGCATCGCGCAGCCGCGCCCCGGCCACCTGATCCAGATGCCCATCCACCCGGTACAACCCGTTACCCAGATCCGAGAGGTGCAGGCCGCGTTTGGCCCGCGCCGCCCGATAATCCTCATCCGGGGCCTCCGGGCGGTCCTGCGCAACCAACACCGCGAGGACCTGGGCCAGTACGGCCGGTTCGATCACCGCCGCCGCCGCGACCAGATCCGCCTCCAACACCGCGAACCGGGGCAGACTGCCCGCCGCCCGGCACAACAGGTGCACATGCCGACCCGTGATCACCCCCGCCCGGTAGGCGCCCGCGACGTGCGGCATGTCCCGCAGGTCCCGGGCCCGCCCCACGATCGCCGAGCCGACCGCCCGGTTGTTCCCGGTCAACGCCGCCACCATGGAGCCGGTGGTCCCGGCGGCGAACAACCGGGAATCCTGCGCGGCGTCACACACCCCGGCCACCTGGGTCTGGTAGGCCTCCACCATCGTCTGCAACCGCGCCGCGGCCTGCACCGCGCCCAGCCGCTGCTCGGCGGTCAACCCCGCCGGATCGGGCAGCGCCAGCACCTGCCCGGACAACTGCTCAAACACCGCCGGGGTTTCCACCGGCAACTCATCAGCCAACCTCGCACGCCGCAACGCCGAGGCCGGCACCTCAAAGAACCCCATCGGCCGTCACCTCCAACCGCGATCGATGCCGAAACCAGGGGACACCCCCTGCGACGTCGCTCCACGAGCTGATGGCCACCACCACGGTGACATCACAAACCTACGAGCAGGGTCTGACATTTCCGTGCCGAAGCCCGCACAGCCCTGGGGACAACCCCGATCGGGTCGGGGCCGTTCAAAATCGGCGGCCGCGTGATGCGTGCATGGGCCACCACCTCGATGCCACCTCGATGCCACGCGGCCAGCCGGGCACGACGCAACGCCACCGCCGGCACCCACCAAGACCACGGGCTCCCGCGACAGGGGCACGCACTACACCCTCAACCGCGAAGAGCCGCTAAACAGCCCTGAACTCCAGTGAGCTGACACGGGCCTGCACCTGCGGGGTGTGCCCGAGGAGATCTGCCAGCGCCTGAACCGCGCCCATGTCCGGGCGGTCGAGCACCAGTGCCACGCCGTCCACCGTGGCGGGGTCCGCCTCGAACCTGCCCGTGAGTCCGCTGTCAGCCAGCGCCTGCTGCAAGGCCGTCCGCACCTGTGGCTCATCGAGGGGGTGTAACCATGGCCCCCCGGCAGCCAACGCCCACAGCCCGGTTCCTGCCAGGGCGTAGCGCGTGGGGCCGGCGATGTCGATCAGGAGCGCACTGCACTCCTCCTGCAGCGCGGCCTGCGCGGCCTCCACCCCGGCCACCGGGATCGGTCGGGCGTCGGCGCGCCACGCGGCCACCGAGTCCACCCCGGTGAAACACATCAGCGCTTTGCGCCCGGTCTCATCGGCGATGGTCACGGTGGCCATATGGCTGTGTTTGTCCGCGCCACTGGCATCCTTCTCATCCAGATTGGCCACGACCGGGATCAGCAGCCGACCGTCGAGCAGGCGAGCCACGATCTCGCGTTGGGCCGCGTAGGTCTCAGGATCGCCGAGCAACTCCCGCAGCCGCGGATCCGCCCGGCCGTCGTCACCCTGGAAGCGGGTGACCAGCACGTCCGCACCCTCGAATGTGTTCACAAATACCTCACCACAGCGTTCATCACTGCCCCCGTCACATCGTCGCCCTCGGCGACGACGGCGTCCACCACTCCCGCGGCGACCATGTCGAAGGCGCCCACACCCTGCTGACGCGCAAGGTCAGGGGCTCGGTCAGGTGTGCGGTGCATGATCACAGAGGCACCCTCGGGTGGTAACGGCGACACCCAGCCGTTCTCCGTGCAGATCCTGGTCCCTGCCGGGATGAGTGCGAGGGCCGCACCGCCGCAGCCCTGCCCCATGATCACGGACACTGAGCGCGTCTGCAGCGAGGTGAGCATCATCAGGGTGCGGGCGATCTCTCCGGCCATCGCTGCTTCCTCGGCCTCCCGGGACAACTCCCCGCCCGGGGTATCCACCAGCGTCACCACAGGCAACCGCAAACGGTCGGCCAACCGCAGTCCGCGTTGGGCAACACGCAGACCGGAGGGCGTCACCTCTTCGCGGGTTGTTGCCACCACGAGCGCCCGCCGGCCCTGCCACCGGCCAAGGCACACCCGGATGCCGCCGCCGGCCTCCCCCGCCTGGGTCCCACGCAGCTCAGTGACGCTCGTGAGCTGATCCAGCACAGCCTGCGGACCGGGCCGGTCATCGGCGCGGGTGCACTGGATAGCGTCCCAGGCGTCCACCGGCATAGCCTCGCTGGCCGAAGTGGCCGGCGTCGGGGCGTCGACACCGTTGGTCACATCAAGGATGTGGGCCATCCAGTCGCGGAGCCCGGAAACCGGAACCACGTCGTCGATGATGCCTACGTCGGCCAGGTTCTCGGCGGTCTGCACTGCGGGCGGAAAGGGCTGGTTGTACAGGGCCTCATAGACCCGCGGACCCAGGAATCCCAGCAGTGCGCCGGGCTCGGCGGCGGTGATGTCGGCGTAGGAACCCCACGTGGCCATCACCCCACCGGTCGTCGGATTGCGCAGCCACCCGATCCGCACCTGACCCGTGGTCAGGTGCTCACCGGCGACCCGCGCGATATCCACCATCCGGAAGAACGCCGCGGTCCCCTCTTGCATGCGGGTGCCACCGGACGTCGGCAAGGTGATGACCGGAATTCGCTCGGCGGTGGCGTGCAAGTAGCCCATGACGACCCGATCGGCAGCTTCCTGACCGACGGAGCCGGCCAGAAACTCGAAATCTCCCCCGATCACAACAACCCGGTGGCCCGCGATGGTGGCGTGCAGGACCTGCACCGACTCATCCGATCCGGACCGCTGCCGGGCACGTTCCAGCGTGGCTGCATAGTCACCCTGCGCAGCGCGAGAGTCAACGTGAATGGTCTGGGCGCTGCCTTCGTCCAGCAGTGCCGTCAGGGTCGATGCGAGCGAGGTCATAGCCGGCAGGCGTGGATGTCCGTCACGAGGATGGCACGGGCACCGAGTTCGAACAGGTCGTCCATCACCTGGTGAACGGCCGATCGCTGGACCATGGCCCGGACCGCGAACCAGCCCGGCTTGCTCAGCGGCGCGACCGTCGGGGATTCCAGCCCAGGCGTCACCTGGGTGGCCGCACTCAGCAGGTCCTCGGAGATGTCGTACTCCACCATCACGTAGGCACGGGCCACGATCACGCCCTGCAGGCGCCGCACGAAGGTCTGCTCGGCGGGCCCCGCACCCCCGTTGGTGGCCGGGCGCACCAGCAGCGCCTGGCTGACCAGCAGTGGATCACCGAGTACCCTCAGCCCCGCTTGCCGCAGCGTGTTGCCGGTGTCCACCACATCGGCTACAGCGTCCGCCACTCCCAGACCCACGGCGTTCTCGACAGCCCCGTCCAACTTGACCAGGGTGGCGGACGTACCGGTGCGGGACATCCAGTCCTGCAAGAGCCCCGGGTAGGACGTGGCTATGCGTTTGCCAGTGACATCCGTGACGTCGCCCGGCGCGGCGAGCCGGAAGGTGGAATGACCGAAGCCCAGTTCGATGACCTCAGTCACCGGCGCCTGGGCGTCCACAAGCATGTCCCGGCCACACACGCCGAGATCAAGGGTCCCCTGACCCACGTAGGTAGCGATGTCCTTCGGCCGCAGAAAATAGAAGTCGACGTCGTTGTCGGGATCGTGGACCATCAACTCGCGCTGCCCGGCAGAACGCAGGTAGCCCGCTTCGCGCAGCATCGACCGGGCCGGCTCCGACAGTTGACCTTTGTTGGGGATCGCCACCCGCAGTGTCACAGGTACTCCCAGACCTGTTCCGGCGTGATGCCGAGCGCCAGCATCATCACCTGGACGTGGTAGACCAACTGGGACAGTTCCTCGGTCGCGCGCTCCTTCGACTCGTATTCGGCGGCCATCCAGGCTTCGGCCGCCTCTTCCACGAGCTTCTTGCCGATCTCATGCGGTCCTGCGTTGACCAGTCGCACGGTGCCCGACAAGGGATCGGCGGTGGCAACTCGCTCGTGCAGTTCAGACCAGAGATCATCGAAGTGCTTCACGGTTACAAGGGTAGTTGGGGGCTCAGGTGCGGCGCTGACCGCCCACGTACACCACCCGCCGCTCAAAGGCGGTGAACGCCTGCGTGGCCGGTGCCCGCTGCACGACCACCAGTCGCAGGTTGCGATTGCCGAAAGTGCGCACGACGACCCGGCCCTTCTTGCCGCGGATCACTCTGTAGGACTTCGGCTGGCCCGCCGGCGTACGTCCGGAGACCCTGGTCGTGACCCGCTGACCGGCGTTGGTACGAGTGTTCGCCGGCGTGATCAACGTGCGACCGCTGATCTTGATGCGGCGCGGCAGTGGCACGACGCCCGCCTGCCGCTGCTTGGGCGTCGGGGTCGGCACGACCGGGGTCGCGATGACCGTCAGCACCGATTCCGCGGAATCACTGGCCGCGTGCTCGGAGTTGCCTGCGTAACGCGCGAACATCCGCACAGAGCCCGTCGCGGTCGGCGTGAAACTCAGCGACGCTTTGCCCGCCGCATCCAGCGTTCCGCTGGCCAGAGTCGCACCGGTCTCGGCCGCCACAACGCTCACCGGACCTCTGGGAGTCCCCGTCGCGGCAGCCACAGTCACGGCCAGACTGACCGGCTTGTTCACCTCCCCACTGGCACCACCCGGTACCAGCGTCATGGTGGTCGCGCCAGCGGCAGTCGTGACGTCGAGCACCTCGGACTTGGCCCCCACCGCGTTGTGGAAGTGCACGAGCATCAGACCCTTGCTGTTGTTGGCCTGGTACACCGCTGGGTTACGGGTGACTTTCAACGTCGTGCCCTGGGTTTCGGGGTAGAACGACTGGTTGTTGGCGTCGACGGCCCGCAATCCGGCCTGCTCGATGTCCATGCTCAGCTGCAGGTCACCGTTGGGGGCCACGCCCACGACGTCGATCGGGGACGGCGCCGTCAATGACCAGCCGTACACCCCGTAGTCGATCCGCGGGTTCGCCGCGTTGATCCCCTTCAGCTTGGACAGCAGCACCGGCATCACCAGGACGTCACTGTCGTTCAGCGCAGTGTTCACTGTTCCTGGCAGGGCATTGAGGTACTGCACATCCACCTCCCTGCCGGCATCGAGGTCGTACAGCCGGGCCAGCAGCACGTCGGTGTCGGGATAGCGATAGGTGTACGCGACGTAGTCTTGGGTCCCGTCCCGGTCCGTATCGAGATACACGTCGATCTCGGTGTTCCCTGCGGGCGTGTTCCAGGCCTTGTCCACGGCGAGTGCGAAGTACGCCAAGGTGTCGTCAGTCGTCACGCCGACCCGCCGGATGTCGGCCGCCCGCTCGTTGGGCATGGTGTAGCAGAGTTCGTCCGAAGGCGACGTGCACGCAGGCGCAGCCGGACTCACCGCGGCGAGTTCGAATGCTGCACCGATGGAGTTGATGTCGTTGCTGGGATCTTCGTCCGACGTTCCATTGACTCCAAAGCCCAGTCCCGGACCAGACATCGTGACCGTTGCCTTCTGGGTCACCGGATCGACGGTCACCTGGCCACCACCAGTCAGGGCGGACACCGGGCGCGGTGCTGCGTACACGGGTACCCGCAACGGATCCCCGGAGGTAGGCGCGAACACCACCTGCCCGCTGGCCTCAGCCACGGTCGTGCGCGGTACGCCCAGGTTCGAGGTTCGTCCGATCGTGGGGTCCACGCTGTTGTCCAGCGCGGCACGGCTGTCCGCCTCGAACGTCACAGCCACGTCCTCGGTGGCGCCAGGCGCCACGATCAGAGTGGCCGGCGAGACGGAGAACGACACTCCCTGCACGGCGGTGTAGGTGTCGAAAGCGACGTCGTAGGTGACGGGACTGGCGCCTGTGTTCTGCACGCGCACGGTCTTGGTCGCCGTCATCGGCCCACCGACCTCGAGTGGTCCGAACGAGACGCTCACGGCGCCGGGATCGTCAGCGACATAGGCCAGGACGTCACTGGTCACTGCGGACGCCGCCTGAATGCGCCCGGCACCCACCCGCACGGGGGCGAAGCGGTCGCCCGTACCGGCCCCGCCGCTGAACAGGTCGGATGCCGTGTTCATCATGGCGGCCTTGACCTGCGCGGGAGTCCAGGTGGGGTGGGCCTGCTGCACCAGCGCCGCCAGCCCTGCCACGATGGGTCCAGACATCGAGGTCCCCGTCTCGGAGATGCCCTGCTGGCCGGTGCCCACAGCGGCGGAGAAGACGCTCGTGCCCACCGCGGTGATATCCGGTTTCAGATTGCCCGCTGCCCGGATCCCCCGGGAGGAGGACGCGGCGACCTTGTCGACGTCCCCGGGGATGTCCTGGGCCACCGAATTCACACTCGTACCGGTGACACTCACCGGTTCACTGCTATTGAGCGCAGCGCGCACCGCGTCACCGCCGGACTTGACCATCAGCACACCAGGAATGGCCGCAACGCCGGTGATCCCGCCATCGAAGGTTTCGGCGCTGTTGGCCAGGATGTAGCCGGTGGCGCCCGCCGCGGCCAGGTTCCCGCCACGTTTGACAGACCCACACTCCAGCGCCTCCTGCGTCCAGGTGACCAGTGCCACCTTGCCGGTGATCGCCGCCGCCTCGGGGCCAGTGAACGGCTCGCACGCGGTCGCATTGGTGTCCGGGGCAAGGACCACATCACCAGACAGATCGGGATCGGCTGCCCAGTCGTAGGCAAACGCGCGGGCCACCCCGAATGTGCGCGGCGTGCCATCAACGCTCATCTCCGTCCCGTCGAGGATGCTCTGGGCATCCACGGAATTGGCCACCGAGATGGCTTTGACGGCGTTGGCCGGTGACCCGGCGATGTCCGTGACGTCGCCACCGTTGCCAGCAGAGGCCACGACCACGACGCCAGCGTCGACTGCCGCGTTGGAGGCAACGGAATCCGCATCGTAGGCGGACCCGAAGTCGGAGCCCAGGGACATATTGATCACATCGGCGCCGTCGGATGGGTTGCCGTCGCCGTCGGGGTCGACGGCCTTGTCGATCGCTTGCGTCACTACGTCGGTGGATCCTTCGCAGCCGAACACCTTGTAGGCGTGCAACTCTGCCCTCGGCGCCATGCCCGGACCGATCCGCAAGCCCAGGTAGTCGATGGTCGCGTCGTAGGGTCCGGAGTACGGCGCACCGCCGGTGGTCACGCCACCACCGGCCGCGATCCCAGCCACGTGAGTGCCGTGCCCGTTGCAGTCCAGCGGGTTTGGATCCGGGACCGGGATCGAACTGGGATCCTGGCCGTCGTAGGCGTCGCCGACGAAATCGAAGCCGGTGGTCACCTTGGCCGTCACCCAACTGCCGTCGGCAATGGCTTTGGCGTCCTCAAAGGCCTGCTCAGTGCCTGGTCCCCCGAAGTCGGCGTGGGTGTAGTCCACTCCGCTGTCGATGATCGCCACTTTGATGCCGGCACCGGTCCCTGACGTCTGCCACGCCATCGGGCCGCCCTGCAGCGCAATGGCCGACGACAGGCTGCGGGCCTTCGGCGTGATCGGATACACAGCTGCCACCCCAGGAATCGCCTCGAGCGCGTCAAGGTTCTTGGCGTGCGTCGTCACGGCCACCCCGCTGAGCACGGCATGGGTGCGGTACAGCACGGGGGTCCGGGCAGGCAGGGCCTCGATCACCTGCTCCTGAACCGCTTCGACCGTCGCCAGTTGTTCGCGAGCGGCCCGCCGGCCAGCAGCCCCCTGTCCCGCCGTCCGGTACACCTTCGCGGTCGGGAGGGTGGCGAGCTTCAACAGGTATGCCTGGCGCCGATTGCCCGTTGCACCGCGCGGGGCATCGATGGAATGCCCAGCCGCTGAGGCCGGTAGGTCCGCCGGACCAAGCGGCAAGGGGCTCGGAGTGGGCGCGGCACCCGCCGGGCCGGAGAGTCCCGACCACGCCAGACCCATGACCAGTGCTACGGCGCAGGCACGCCACATCGACGAACTCTTGATCATCGAGAACCCCTCCCGGTACGACCAATGTCACCTCGAGCCTAGACCCGGCCTACGACATGGCGGCAAGGCCTTTGAGAATCACCCAGGTCTCGACGGCCGCCGACGCCGCCTCTCGTCCTTTGTCCTCACTCGACCCCGGAAGCCCGGCCCGGTCAAGGGCTTGCTCTGCTGTGTCACACGTGAGAATGCCGAAACCAATGGGGGTACCGGTGTCGAGTGCCACCCGTCCCAGACCGTCGGTCACCGCCGACGACACGTACTCGAAATGGGGTGTTCCGCCGCGGATGATCACCCCGAGGGCGACCACGACGTCGTACTGCGCGGCCAGACGCTGGGCGACCACCGGAAGTTCGAACGAACCTGGCACCCGAAGCTCAGTGACGGTCGCCCCGACTTCGGCGAGGTACACACGGGCCCCGTTGAGCAGCCCGTCCATCACCTGGTCATGCCAGCTTGCGGCCACCACGGCGACTCGCACTCCGACCGCCGAGATCTGCGTCGGGGCAGCCCTGCCTTCACCGCTCATGCCTGCTCCTCCAGCTCATGCCCCATTAGGGCGGCCTTGGTCGACAAATAGCGCTCGTTGTGGGGGTTGGACTTGATCTGCAAGGGCACTCGCTCCTTGATGTGAATGCCGAAGCCGTCCAAACCGGCGCGCTTGGCCGGGTTGTTGGTCAGCAGGCGCATGGAGGTCACGCCGAGGTCGGCCAAGATCTGCGCGCCCGTCCCGTAGTCCCGGGCGTCCGCAGGCAGGCCCAGCGCCAGATTCGCCTCGATGGTGTCCGCGCCGGAATCCTGCAGTTCGTAGGCCTGCAACTTGCTGAGCAGGCCGATCCCCCGGCCCTCGTGTCCCTTGACGTACAGGATGATTCCACGACCCTCATCGACCACGGCCTGCATCGCGGCATGTAGCTGCGGCCCACAGTCGCAGCGCAGCGAGCCGAAGACATCACCGGTAAGGCACTCGGAATGGACGCGGACCAGGAGATCGCGTCCGTCCCCTATGTCCCCCATGACCAAGGCGAGGTGCTCGGTCGGTTCCACCAGGCTGCGGTATCCGATCGCCCGGAAGTCGCCGTACTCGGTGGGGATGACAGTCTCGGCCATCCGCTCGATCTGTTTGCTCGTGTGCCGGATGTGCGAGATGAGGTCGGCGATCGAGATCATGAGCAGGCCGTGCTCGTCGGCGAAGGTCCGGCACTGCGGCGCGCGCATCATCGACCCGTCGTCATTGACCAGTTCACAGATCGCGCCGGCTGGCGTCAGGCCGGCAAGCCGTGCCAGATCAACACTGGCCTCGGTGTGTCCGGCCCGCTGCAGAACTCCGCCCGGCACCGCCCGCAGCGGGAACACATGGCCGGGCCGGGTGATCTCCCACGGTTCGGTCGCAGAATCAACAACGACCTTGATGGTGCGAGCACGGTCGGCCGCGGAGATGCCCGTCGAGATGCCATCGCGGGCGTCCACGCTCACCGAGTACGCGGTTCCCTTGCGGTCCTCGTTGACCGCGGTCATCGGGGGCAACAGCAGCCGGTCGAGATCCTCGCCGAGCATGGGCACGCAGATGACCCCGGAGGTGTGCCGGATCATGAACCCGACCAGTTCCGGGGTCGCCTTCGACGCTGCGAAAACCAGATCACCTTCGTTCTCGCGGTCCTCGTCGTCCACGACGACCACCGGCTTGCCATCGCGGATCGCGGCGATGGCATCAGGTATGGAATCGAACCTCATCGGTAGCCTCCCAGCAACGACTCGACGTATTTGCCGATCACGTCCACCTCTACATTGAGACGGTCTCCGACCCCGACAGCACCGAGCGTGGTGGCCTGCAGGGTCTCGGGGATCAGACTCACCTCTGCCCCCGTGCCGGTCGTGCGCGAGACCGTCAGCGACACCCCGTCCAAGCAGATGGATCCTTGGGCTACGACATATCTGCGCAGGTGTTCGGGCAGCTCGAATCCGACGACATCCCAATCCGGCTCACGCCGGTGGGTGCTGACCGGCGCCACACCGTCGACGTGACCTTGCACGAGATGCCCGCCCAAGCGATCGCCGAGCCGCATCGCCCGCTCGAGATTCACACGACGACCCGGGGTGACATCGGAGAGGCTGCTCAGGGCCAGCGTCTGGGCCATCACATCCACCCTGAACCAGTCGTCGACCGCTTGCACCACCGTGAGACACACCCCACTGGTGGCGATGCTCTCACCATGTTCGTAGGGGCTGTCCCAGGCAGAGTCGGGGACGATGACAAGGCGCGTGGTATCTCCGGCATCGACATCTCGCACCGTGCCCATCTGCTGGACCAGGCCTGTGAACACCGCCTACCTCCTCCTTGACCCCATGGGAGGCGGACGGCACAGCGAGGCACCGACGTCTCCTCCCATCCGGACTTTCACCGTCGGCCCCGGAGTTCCACCGGATCCACCGCTCGCGCGGGTCGCGGGCTCTCACCGCCGGCTCGGAGTTTCACCGACCCTGGAAACGCTTGTGACCATGGTGTCACACCCGCGTCGAATCCCCCACGCAGACGGGTCTGCGGGCGAGCTGAGGGCATCAAGGCGCTGAACCTACCCAAGGCCATCGCGGACAGCGGTCAGACCAGAATCGTGCGGGTGCCGGTGCGCACCAACGCGAATCAGAACGCCACCGTGCGGGTGACAGGCACGCCTATCGCCGCTCAGGCCACCGGCGAGGTTCGTACCTTCCGCACCTTCCGGCGTGACGGCGCGCTGTGGGTGGATCTCAGCGGCACCCAGGCGACCCGAGTCACGGTGCGCATCCGCGCACCCAGAACCACGACGTACCAGCCGTACCGGATGGTCAAGGTCTATCGCACGAGAACAGCCGGCTGACACGCACGCAGGGCTGGGCTGACGCAGGTGGTCCGCGGTCCAGCCCTGCACTGGGCCCTGAGGGACGGCGCGCGCATGGTTTGCTGGTGGTGTGAGACGTCTGCTTACCCTGCTGACCGCCGCGCTGCTGACCCCGGTGCCAGCGGCCGTCGCCGCCGACAGCCATCCCGCCAGAGTTGACCTGCCGGCCTGCGGCCAGGACAGCCCTCTGTCCGAGTCCCGCGTCCTCGACTGCACCTACATCGCGCTGGCCGCCAAGGACGGCGGCACGGTGTACGCCCACCTGACGGCGCCGGGCGCGGTCACCTGGCGGGGCACTGAGACGGCAGGATCCTTGACGTTCCCCGCCACGACACAGTCCTGGCCCGTCATGTCACTGTTCAATGGACTGGGTAGCGGCCGGATCACGCCGACCACAGCGACCGGCACCGTGACTGAGGTCGGGCAGATGGCGCTGCAGCTGACCTTTGACATCCGGATCTCCGCTCTGGGCCAGCAGTGCATGGCCCGTGGCACGGTCAGCACCTCCTCGACTGGGGTGGACGCCGTCGGAGGTGGCCAAGGCAAGGACCGGGACCCCGCGACGGGTCGTTTCGCGCTCGCCGGGACGTCCGCGGGGGCACCCGAACTCAGCGGCAGTGCCTGTGCCCAAGCTGCGGAGTACGTCGATCTCAGCAAGGGGGTCGGCATCTACCTCGAAGGCGCGCTCACCGTCTCGGATACCGCCTCGGGGGGCGCCACCGGTGCCCAGACGGCGGTGCTGCGGACACCGGCAGCCATCCGGAGCAAAGGCAAGACGGTCCTGCTGCCCCGCGCCGTCAGGACCAACGCCGGGCAGGTGGCCACCGCGTCGGTGAGCTGGTCACCTCGCAAGGCGGCCAACGGCTCGCAGCGGCGCTACGCCACGCTGACAGCGGGCAAGGGCGGCAAACTGCTGCTCACCACAACCGGCAAGGCGAAACGGCTCTACGTCCGCCTCACCGTCTCGGCGCCCCCGACCGGCACCTATGGGGAGTACCTGGTGACCCGTCGCTGGGTCGTGCGCTGACGCCGCCGCCGGATCGACAACCTGATCGCGGATGCGCCAGATTTGAACCCATGAGCCTCGCCGAATTCGGAGCCGACTTCACCTGGGGAGTTGCGACCGCCGCCTACCAGATCGAGGGATCTCCGCACGCCGACGGGAAAGGGCCGTCGATCTGGGACACGTTCAGCCATAGACCCGGGGTGATCGCCGACGGAACGAACGGTGACGTCGCTACCGACTCCTACCGGCGATTCCCCGAAGACGTGGCGCTGGTCTACTCCATGGGCTTCGACGCGTACCGCTTCTCCCTGTCCTGGCCGCGGGTCCAGCCCGACGGAACGGGTCTGAACCAGAAGGGTCTGGACCACTACAAGCGGCTCATCGACTCCTGTCTGGGCGCTGGGATCGAGCCGTGGATCACCCTGTACCACTGGGATCTGCCGCAGGCCCTGGAGGACAAGGGGGGCTGGACCAACCGCGACATCGTAGAGATCTTCGCTGAGTACGCCCAGATCGTCGGGGAGACCTTCGGCGACCGGGTCCGCAACTGGATGGTGTTCAACGAGCCGCTCTCGTTCACGATGCTGGGGTACATGCTCGGTGCCCATGCACCTGGCCGGCGCGGCCTCAACAACTTCTTCCCGGCGATCCACCACGTGAATCTCGCGACCGCCGAGGGGGCGCGCGCTCTGCGAGCCAGCGCAACCAACCCGGTGGTCGGCACTACGCAGTACCTGTCTCCCACCCTGGGGTCGGGTCCCGGACCGAACCTGGCCCAGCGGGCGGAGCGGGCCGCGAACGCGATGCTCAATCGGACCTTCCTGGAGCCGGGTCTCGGGATGGGCTATCCCGTGGATGACGCGCCCATTCTGCGGATGATGCGCCGCTACATCCGCGACGGCGACATCGAGCGCTGCGAGATCGATCTCGACTTCCTGGGCGTCCAGTACTACACGCGCCTGCGGGCGCCGTTCCGACCGATTCCCGGCCTCTGGACGATTCCCGGGTTCGGCGACGACCCGGACCTGGAGAAGACGTCGATGGGCTGGGAGATCCGACCCGAGGGTCTGGGCATGGTGCTGGACATGGTCCATGCCTACGGCCGGTATCCCCGCATCGTGGTCACCGAGGGAGGGGCGTCCTTCGATGATCCCTTCGAGGCAGGCACGGTCCACGACAACCGGCGCATCGCCTACTACGAGTCGCACCTCGCGCAGGTGCGTGCCGCCCAGCAGCGAGGCGTGCAGGTCGACGGGTACTTCTGCTGGTCGCTGCTGGACAACTTCGAGTGGGCCGCCGGGTACGAGCCGCGGTTCGGGCTGGTGTATGTGGACTACGAGACCCAGCGCCGCTATATCAAGGACTCCGGGTACTGGTTCGCCGGGCAGTTGGGCGGGGTGGCAAATCCACCGCGGTGAGCCGCGTAGCCTTGCCCAGTGAGGATGGCGAATCGCCCCTGGCTGATCGCCGGACTGGTCCTGCTGGTGGGCTGCTCCTCCGGCGACTCCAGCGGTAGCGCCGCGCAGCCGCCGGACTGGACGACCGGACAGTGGCAGCGCGTCTGCAAGTATGACCGCGAGATGGTGCCCGAACTCAGCGGGCTTGTGGCGTCCGCGCGCCATCCAGGCGTCCTGTGGGCCCTCAGCGACAGTGGCAACGCACCCGTGCTCGTCGCGCTGGATGCCGCGACGTGCCGCGTGCGGGGCCTGGCCACGGTCCCGGCGGCCAACACGGACTGGGAGGGCCTGGCGGCCGGCGCTCGCAAGGGGAAACCCGTGCTTTTCATCAGTGACACGGGAAATAATCTGCGCGACCGCGGCGAGGTAGCGATCATCGAAGTCTCCGAACCGGCGCTGGGCACCACGACTACTACGGCGAAGGTGCGTCCGTTCTCGATGCCCGACGGGCCGGTCGACATCGAGGGCATCATGGCGCGAGGACAGCGGGTGTGGGTGGTGACCAAGCAGTTCTCAGGATCGGTCTACCGGGTGAATCTGCGCAGTGGCACGGCGCGCGAGGTCGGCGCTGCGCCAACATTTGCCACCGATGCGGCGCTGTCGCCCACCTCGGACATCTACGCCATCCGCGACTACCCGAGCATCTCGATGTACCGCGGGCTGCCACCGGGCGACCGCTTGGGCCGATCCACCCCACCCCAACAACCGCAGGCGGAGGCGGTCGCGTTCAGCGCGGACGGTGCCTGGTTGTACACGGCCTCCGAACAAGATGATCGCCTGCTGCGGGCCGCTGTGGTGCTGAAGTAATCACGGGCAAGCGGACAAGGCGCGTCGGGAGGTCACAGCGGCTGACCTACCATCGTCCACGGTTGGCGGCGCCCCCGCACCACTCGGGGAACTAGCATGGGGGCAGTGCGCACCATCCGAGTACAAGACCTCGCCGAGACCCCGGACGCCTACATCGTGGATGTCCGGGAGGTTGTGGAGTACCGCAATGGCCACCTGCCAGGATCGCGGAACTTGCCCATGTCGGTGCTGCCGGTGCGTTATGCGGAGTTGCCCGTCGATCGCCCGGTCTATTTGGTGTGCGAGGTGGGCGCGCGCAGCGGGCAGGCCACCCAGGCCCTCGAGGCAGGCGGCTGGGACGTCGTGAACGTGCTCGGGGGAACGCAGGCCTGGATCAACGCCGGATACCCCTTGGAGATGCCATGAAGAAGCCCGAAAAGATCGTCGTCGTCGGTGGGGTCGCCGGGGGCATGTCGGCGGCGGCGCGCGCCCGCAGACTGTCGGAGTCAGCGCAGATCGTGGTTCTTGAGCGGGACGCCTACGTGTCCTTCGCCAACTGCGGCATGCCGTACCACGTCGGCGGGGAGATCGAGAACCGTTCCGCGCTGCTGGTCCAGACGCCCGCCAGCCTCGCCGAGAACCTCAACCTCGATGTGCGCGTCGGCAATGAGGTCGTAGGGATCGACCCGAGCGCCAAAACGGTGACCGTGCGCGACTTGAACGACGGGACCACCTACACAGAGACCTACGGCAAGCTGGTGCTCGCCACCGGCGCATCGCCACTGCGGCCGTCGCTGCCGGGGATTGACTACCCCCTGGTGCACACGCTGCGCAGCCTCGAGGACATGGACGCGATCAAGGAGGTCGTCGACGCCGGGCAGGGTCGCGCGGTCGTGATCGGCGGCGGTTACATCGGGATCGAAATGGCTGAGGCACTGCGCTACCGAGGGTGGGAGGTGTCGCTGCTGGAGGCCGCCGACCAGGTGCTCGGCCCGCTGGATCCGGAGATGGCCGAGCAGGTGCAGCACGAACTGCGCCGCAATGGCGTCGAACTCCACCTCGGTGCTTCGGCGCAGGGGTTCACCGAGGATTCGGTGTTGACCTGTGAAGGCGTCCTGCCCGCGGACCTGGTGATGTTGGCCATCGGGGTGGCGCCGGACTCGCGCCTGGCGCAGTTGGCCGGGCTAGAGACGACCGCGCGTGGTGCCATCGTGGTCGATCCGCACCAACGCACGTCCGACCCTGACATCTACGCTGTCGGCGACTCGGTGCAGGTCACCGACACGGTGACCGGGCAGCAGACCGTGGTTCCCCTCGCGGGCCCGGCCAACCGGCAGGGACGGGTGGCCGCGGATCACATGTTCGGCCGCGACGCCCGGTACTCCAGCACACAGGGCACCTCAATCGTGAAGGTGTTCGACGTGACCGCCGGCGGCACCGGCGCCAATGAGAAGCAACTGCGAACCGCCGGGATCGACTACCGCAAGGTGTACATCCATCCCAATGGTCACGCTTCGTACTATCCGGGCACGGCGGCGATGCACCTCAAACTCCTGTTCTCCCCCGAGGGCACCGTGCTCGGTGGCCAGGTCGTGGGATACGACGGGGTCGACAAGCGCATCGATGTCCTCGCGGTCGCGATCCGGGCGGGTCTGACGGTGTGGGATCTCGCCGAACTGGAACTGGCGTACGCCCCGCCCTACGGCTCAGCCAAAGATCCGATAAACATGGCAGGTTTCCAGGCATCGAATCTCCTGGATGGCACGGTGACGTTCTGGTATCCCGAGGATTGGGGCTCGCTGCCCGAGGATGCGGTCGTGCTCGATGTCCGCACCCTGGAGGAGAACCAAACCTGCGCGCTGCCACACTCGGTCAACATCCCCATCCAACAGCTGCGTGAGCGGATCGCCGAACTCGACGCCTCCCGCCCGGTTTACCTGTACTGCCGCTCCGGTTTCCGCTCGTACCTGGCCTACCGCGTGCTCACCGGACACGGGTTCGAGCGGGTGGCCACGCTCAGCGGCGGGACCATGACGATGGAACATGCTGTGCCCTGGCTCGCGCCCGCCTTCGCGGCCCCCACCCCGGTCGTCACGTACGCCGAGGACGACCGGGGTTGTGCGCTGCGCGTTTTGGATGAAGTGCCGTTTGGCTGATCAGCTACGGCTGATTCACCACGATCACGTTGGCCTGTTGCCCGCCCTTGCGCACGCGACTGGCCGCGAACAACGCGAAGACCGCGGTGAGCAGTAGCCCAACACCGATCACCCGCACCAGCACGGTCACGGTGGCATTCGGCCAGGCGATCACCAGCGCAGCCAGGACCAGTTGCAGGATGCCGAAGAACAGATAGGCGCTGCGCGCCGGCGAGTACTTGTTGCGGATGCCGATGATGACGTTGGCCACGCCGTGTACGACCCACCCGATCACCACGAAGAGCACCAGAATCTTGACGCTGGCGTCGCCGTTCACGATGCAGATGCCGCCGATGATCACCGAGGCCAGGCCGCCGAGGCCGAGTAGCACCCGCAGCAGTCCACTGCCTCGGGACGCGAATGCCTGCACGAGCATCACAACTCCGGACATCAGCAGCCACAGACCGAACAGGATCGCCACGACGCGGACGGTGGCACTGGGCCAGATCAACATGATCGCGCCGAAGATCCCCGTGATGACACCGATAGCGGTGATGGCGCTGGCGAAGAAGCGGCTGACATCGACCGTCTCCATCGGCTCGAGCCACTCCTGTTGGTACTGAGGCGGCGTCGGGACAGGTTCGGGGAGGCGGTCCATGTTCGGGTCCTGGGTCATGACCCCGAGCGTAATGGGTCATGGTGCCTGCGCGGGGTAGCCCTTCGCTGGGGCCCCGCCCGACGTCACAGCCCCAATGTCGTCCGCAGATCCTGCAGCGCCGCATCGGCCTCGGCACGCAGCGCGGCATCACGGTGGTCGAGCCCGGCGTCGAAGGTGACCCGCCACGTGATGTCGGTGGTGCCCGGTCGCCGCCTCGCCACGATCCGCACGCCCTTGTCGCCGCGCAGGGGCACGTGGTGCTGGACCACCACGGAGGCTTTGACCCGCTCGTTGACCACCTGTGGGATGTTCCCCGGTCGTTCGATCACCAGCCGGTACGGTCCGTCGGGCAACAGCAGTTCCATCACCGGCTCGTCCCATGCGGCCCGCACCACTTCATCCCAGGTCAACGGCTCGCGGAACGGCAACAGCAGCTGGTCCGCGGTGGCGATCACCCAGTCTCCCCCGACCGGAGCCCAGGCCAGCGCCTTCGGCACGCGGCGCTTGACCTCGGCAGGTTTTCGACCCATCATCCCTGCACCACCAGGATCTCGCGCAACTGCCGCCGGTACTGCTCCAGGGCTAGGACATCGGCGAACAGTCTGCGGTACTCGTCCTCGCTTTCCACGGGATTGATCCTCTGCAGGCGCGCCTTGACCTCCCGCAGACGTCTGCTGGCGTCGAGTTCAAGCAGGCGGGACAGAACGTTCTCAGCGAAGCGGACGTCAACGCTGTCGTGGTTGTCGCCGAAGAGCGCCCGCGGTGATTCCACGGCGAGCGCGCGCACCCGGCTGCGCACCTCGTCGTCCGGACACAGTTCGAGCACCTGCCCGATCCAGCCTGTTGCTGACTCGGCGGGTGGGCCACCAGCAGCCTGCACCGTGTCGAAGACCTGCCGGTAGGACTCATCGGTGAAGGCCTGTCCTTCGACACTGCCCCACCAGTTGTGGACCAGCTCGGGCGACTGCAGCGTGAGCTTGAGGGCCTCACGCTCCACCTGCAGAGCTGGATCCCGCTCATCCGCCGACGGCGCGGGTCGTGCGACGGGGGCGCTCTTGCCGGCCGCTGCTCGCACGGTCTCCCCCACCACACTCTGCTCCAGGCCGGTCCAGCCGGCCAGCATGCGGATGTACTCGGTGCGCAAGATCCGATCCGCGATGCCCCCGACCACGGGCGCGGCTGCGCGTAACGCGTTCGTGCGACCCTCCGGGGTGTCGAGGTCGAACCCGTCGATCCGGCTGCGGATGACGAATTCCACCAGTGGGATGCGGTTAGCGATCAGGTCGCGAACCGCATCGTCGCCGTCGCGCAGGCGCAGGTCGCACGGGTCCAGCCCGTCCCCGGTGACGGCGACGAACGTGCGACCGACGAACTTCTGATCCACCTCGAACGCCCGCAGCGCGGCCTTGCGGCCCGCCTCGTCAGAGTCGAAGGTGAACACGACCTCGCCGCGGTGTTCGTCCTGATCCAGCAGCAGACGCCGCAGCACCTTCACATGGTCCTCACCGAAGGCCGTCCCGCATGTGGCGACGGCCGTCTCGACGCCGGCGATGTGACAGGCCATGACGTCGGTATAGCCCTCGACGACCACGACTTGCTGGCTGCGGGCGATCTGCTTGCGCGCCTTGTCCACGCCGTACAACACCTGCGACTTGTGGTACACCGGCGTCTCGGGGGTGTTCAGGTACTTGGGGCCCTCGTCATCGGGCATGATCCGCCGCGCGCCGAACCCCACCACCTCGCCGGAGAGATCCTTGATCGGCCACACCAGCCGCCCGCGGAAGCGGTCGTAGGGGCCGCGGTTGCCCTTGACGGCCAGCCCACCGGTGATCAGTTCCGCGTCGGTAAACCCGGCCATCCGCAGGTGCTTGGTGAGGTTGTCCCAGCCGGTCGGTGCGAACCCGACCCCGAAATCCGCGGCGCGCTCTGCGAGGTTGCGTTCGCGCAGGAACTCGCGGGCGGGCGCGGCCTCCGGGGAGTCCAGCTGCGAGCGGTAGAACGTGGCGGCGGCCTTGTTGGCCTCGATGAGTCTGGTCCGTTGACCTTGATTGCTGGTGCGTCCCGCCGTACCCTCCGCATACCGCAGGGTGACCCCGAACCGGCCGGCCAGCTTCTCCACCGCCTCGCTGAACGTCACCAGATCGGTCTTCATCACGAAGTCGAAAACATCGCCACCCGCCTGACACCCGAAGCAGTGGTAAAGGCCCTTCGCGGGCGTGACGTGGAACGAGGGGCTGCGCTCGTCGTGGAAGGGGCAGAGACCCTTCAGAGAGCCGCCACCGGCGGGCTTCAGCGTGACCTGGTCAGAGATCACCTCATCGATGCGGGCGCGTTCACGGACTGTTGCGATGTCTTCCGGATTGATGCGCGCCACACCGTCGATGCTACGTCGGGCCGCGGCAGGCGCGCCCGGGCCTCTGTGGACACGCCGCACAAAGACCGGCCTGCTTGTCACAGGTGCGGCTTACCGTTTGGTTATGAGAACACGGATCGCGCTGTCCACATTGGCCATCGTGGCTGCGGCACTACCCCTGACCGCGGTCTCGACCCCTGCACTGGTGCCCTGTACCAAAGTGGTGCCCAATGACCTCAACAACGACGGTCGCGCCGATGTCGTGATCGGGCAGCCGAAGGCCACGGTCGACGGGATCGCGGACGCGGGAGCCGTGGACATCCGGATCACGGGTGGCACCTCCGTACGGATCACGCCGCAACTCACCGGGCTGGGCGCGACCTCGGCCAAGCTCGGCACCTCGGTGGCGATTGGGTATCTCAACGACGACTGCTACGCCGATCTACTACTCGGCGCGCCCGGGGTGCAGGGCGGTCGCGTCGTGTACTACCCCGGTAGTGCCGAGGGCATCGATGCCGCAAAGGGAATGATCCTGCAGTCGGACAACCCGACGGGCTCTGATCGGTTCGGTTCCGCCGTTGCCATCGGCGACAAGGTGGCCTTCGTCGGGGCTCCCTTCGCCGACCCCAACGGTGTCAAGAACGCCGGACGCATCTACGCCTACACCAAGACCGCGGATACGTTCGCCCCGCAGGGGTTCTTGCAGCAAGGAACCGCCCCGGTCAAGGACAGCCCCGAGGCGGGAGACCACTTCGGTGCGGTCCTCGCCCATCATGGGGGTCTGCTTGCCGTTGGCGTTCCGGACGAGAACATCGCTGCGGTGAAGAACGCCGGCGCTGCGCATGTGCTGACGATGGGCACCACGGACCCGTGGAAGGTACAGACGGACCTCTTCTTGAGCCAGGACTCCCCCGACGTCACGGGAGACCCGGAGAAGGGCGACAAGTTCGGGGCGGCGATCGACAACCAGGTGCGGGCGATCGGGGTGCCCGGTGAGGATGTCAAGGAGTCGGTGGATGCCGGAGGCATTTACACCCAACTACAGACCATGACCACCAACGCACCCGCTCTGCGCTGGGTTTCGCAGTCGACCAAGGGGGTGCCCGGCAAGTCGAACAGCAATGACCGCTTCGGATCGGCCCTGGCATCGGGCGCTGCGTTCCTCTGCCCGGGCAAGACCAGCATCGCCGTGGGCATCCCCGGCAAGACCGTACAGAAGACGATCAGCGCCGGGATGGTGACGGTCGTGTCCGAGACGGGCAGCGACTGTGGCACGGTCGTCGGCCGGCAGACCACGCAGAACACGGCTCAGATTGCGGGCAAGGTGGCCACCGGCAACGCCTTCGGCACGGCTCTCATCACCGTTCCAGCGGTGGGCCTGGCCAGTGACGGCTTGCTGGCCGGAACCCCCGGAGCGAGCAAGCAGGCCGGACGCGTCGTGAACGCCCTCAACCTGCCCAAGACCTCGTTCTTCTCACTGGGCGGCAAGCAGGCGGGCAGCCTGTACGGCAGCGTGTCCACCCGACCGTAGAGCTAGCGGCCAGCCATTTCGTCGCGCCAGCGCACGATCGACAGGTCCGTGAGCGACGCGATCTGGTCGACGACCAGTCGCACCTTGCGGTCGGGGTCCTCAGTGGCCTCCCAGGCCAACTGATACGGCCGCTGCATGGGGCGGCGACCCGCCATCAAACCGGCGAAGACATCGGAGATGACGGTGCGTTCCCAGGTATAGCGCTCATCGTTGCCTCGCATCACATGGTTGTACGTGATGGCTTTGAGCACTGCGACTTCGGCCAGAATCTCCGGGGGCACCACAAGGTCGGCCTCGTAGCGCTGCAGCGGCCCGGTGGGGTGTCGGTCGCGGGTGGCTTGCTGAGCGGCGGAGCAGAACCTCCGGATCAGCATCGACGTCATGTTCTTCAGACCTGCCAACGACCTGGCGGAGTGGTCGAATCCGGACGGCCAGAAGGCGAGCTCGACGATGCGGTCGGCCCCCTGCAGCAAGCGCAGCCAAATCGAAGGTCGATGCGTATTCGGTGTGCGCCGAACTCACCACGTCTTCCCGCACGGCGCGGTCCCTCAGGGTCGCGGGGTCGAATGCGCCCGACACGATCGCATCCTCGAGGTCGTGGACGCAGTAGGCCACATCATCGGCGAAGTCCATGACCTGCGCCTCGAAGCAGCGCCGTTCACCAAATGCGGGCTGCCGGACCCACGTGTACACCTCGAGATCCTCGGCGTAAACATTGAACTTGCCGGTGTCGCCGCGACGCGGCCACGGGTACTTGATCACGGCATCCAGGGTGGCCCGCGTGAGGTTCAGGCCCAGGCTGCGATCCGTGGCGAACACCTTGAACTCCAGGCGGGTCAGGACCCGCAGGCTTTGGGCGTTGCCCTCGAAACCACCCACCTGCGTGCTGAGGCCGTCGAGCACGCTCTCGCCGTTGTGTCCGAAGGGCGGGTGACCGAGGTCGTGAGCCAGCGCTGCGGTGTCGACGACGTCGGGGTCGGCCCCAAGGGCAGCTCCGAGTTCCCGGCTGATCTGGGCGACCTCCAGCGTGTGGGTCAGCCGAGTGCGGGGGAAATCATCCTGCCCTGCCATGATCACCTGGGTCTTGGCGGCCAACCGTCGCAGAGCAGCGCTGTGCAGGACGCGGGCCCGGTCGCGGGCGAAGTCGCTGCGACCGGGGTAGCCCGGTTCGGGCAGATACCGGGCGTGGTCGTGACCGGAGTACGGCATCAGCGCAGGGTCTGCGGCGTGTTCCAGCGTTGAACGATCTCGAAGGCCAGCAGCCCGGCAGTCTCGCGCGCCAAATAGGCAGCCGTCAGCGTGGTGCCGTCCCCTTTACGTGTAGGGCTGAGATGGGTCTCGAATCCGAGGTGTGAGGCGATGGCTTCGACGCGGGCCATGTGGGCCGGGTCGGAGACCAGGGTCACGCTGTGCCAACCCTCGTTCTGGGCCATGCTGGCCACAGCTTCGAGACTCTGCTTGGTGTCATGACCGCGCCCGACAGCGCTGATCGCCGTGGCCGGGATGCCGCCTTCGACCAGATACTTCACACCGGCACCCGCCTCCGTGTAGCGATCACCGGGCTGCTTACCGCCGACCGTCACGATGCGGGGGGCCACTTGCTGGCTGTACAGGCGCTTGGCGTGGTCAAGCCGGGCTTCGAGCACCGGGGAGGGCTCGCCGTTGTACTGGGCGGCGCCGAGCACCACGATGACGTCGCTGGCCCGACGATCGTTGGTACCACTGTCGGCCATCACCCGCCACCCGGCGTAGATCGGTACCGCGATGGCGGCGATGACCCCGAGAAGCATCATGACGACCAGGAAGCCCACGAACCGCGACCGCTTGGTTGCGCGGCCACGCCGGGCAGACGACACCCGGGGGGCGGTTTCGATGGCCATAGAACAAGTCTTACATCAATGTCCGGCCAGCTTGGTCATGGATATGTACGAGTCGCGTTGCTTTCCCCGTCACCCACCGCTGACATCGAGTTCGGCCTGCGCGACCAGAGCGCGGTCCTGTGCCTCGATACAGCGGCTGCCCAGCCAACCGTCGGGCAACGCGACCCGCTTCTGCCGTGACGTGCGCCCACGTGGGCCGGCGAGCACCTCCGCGGGGGGCACCTGATCCGGCTCGATCATGCTCAAGAGGTCCTCGAGTTCGGCCAAGGTGCTCACATGGGCTAGGGCGAGGCGGACATGCTGGCGCACCCGGTAGCCCTTGAAATACCAGGCGATGTGTTTACGGATCTCCTGGCAGCCCTTGTGCTCGCCGAACGTCGCAACCAGCAGGGTCGCATGCCGGTACAGGATCCTGGCGACTTCGCCGGCGGTGGGATCGGGCACTTCGGGTGTTCCACCAAGACGATGCGCTAGCTGGCCGAACAGCCAGGGGCGCCCCAGACAGCCGCGTCCGATGACGACGCCGGCGCAACCGGTGCTGTCCATCATGGCCACGGCATCCCCAGCGGTCCAGATATCCCCATTGCCGAGGACCGGTAACGGGTCAAGATCCTGGACCAGCGTGGTGATCGCTTCCCAATGGGCCTGCCCGGAGTACATCTGGGCTGCAGTGCGCGCGTGCAGGGCGACCCAGGCGACACCGGCATCCGCCGCGATCCGACCGGCCTCGCGATATGTCAGATGCTCCTCGTCGATGCCCATCCGCATCTTCACGGTGACCGGTCGCCCATCAGCGTTGTTGACGGCCGCGTCGATGATGGCCGCGAACAAATCCCGCTTCCACGGCAACGCCGCACCGCCACCCCGGCGGGTCACCTTGGGCACCGGACAACCCATGTTCAGGTCGATGTGATCGGCCATGTCCTCGGTCGCCACCATCCGCACCGCGGCCCCGACCGTCACCGGATCCACGCCATACAGCTGGATGGAGCGCGGCGACTCCTCCGGCCCGAAGGCGCACATCGCCAGGGTCGCCGGGTTGCGTTCCAGCAACGCTTTCGAGGTGACCATCTCCGAGACGTACAGACCGGCTCCGTACTCCCGGCACATGGCCCGGAAGGCACGGTTGGTCACCCCCGCCATCGGCGCGAGGACGACGGGTACAGGCAGGTCGAAGCTCCCCAGGCTCAGCACGTGGGCAGGCGCTCGCCCAGCCACCCCTCGACCCGGTCAATGCTGATGCGTTTCTGCTGCATGGAGTCACGTTCCCGCACAGTCACGGCATGGTCTTCGAGGGTGTCGAAGTCGACGGTGATGCAGAACGGCGTGCCGATCTCATCCTGGCGGCGGTAGCGGCGTCCGATCTGCCCGGCGTCGTCGAAGTCCACGTTCCAGCGCTTGCGCAGGTTGGTGGCCAGTTCCCGCGCCCGCGGCGACAGAGCCTCATTGCGGCTCAGCGGGAGCACGGCGGCCTTCACCGGGGCCAGTCGCGGGTCGAAGCGCAGAACCGTGCGCTTATCCACGCCCCCCTTGGTGTTGGGGGCCTCGTCCTCGGCGTAGGCGTCGAGCAGGAAGGCCAGCACGCAGCGGGTCAGGCCGGCGGCCGGCTCCACGACAAAGGGCACCCAGCGCTCGCCTGTGGCCTGGTCGAAGTAGGACAGGTCGGTCCCCGAGTGCTCGGAGTGCGTCTTCAGGTCGAAGTCCGTGCGATTGGCAATGCCCTCGAGCTCGGCCCAGGTGCTGCCCGCGAACTCGAAGCGGTATTCGATGTCCACGGTGCGCTTGGAGTAGTGGGACAACTTCTCCTGCGGGTGCTCGAAGAAGCGCAGGTTGTCCTGGCGGATGCCCAGGTCGACATACCAGTCCCAACGCTGCTGCATCCAGTACTCATGCCATTCCTCATCGGTGCCTGGCTTGACGAAGAACTCCATCTCCATCTGCTCGAACTCCCGAGTGCGGAAGATGAAGTTCCCGGGGGTGATCTCGTTGCGGAAACTCTTGCCCGTCTGCCCGATGCCGAACGGGGGCTTCTTGCGGGCGGCGGTCATGACGTTGAGGTAGTTCACGAAGATGCCCTGCGCGGTCTCCGGGCGCAGAAAGTGCTCGGCGCCGGCGTCCTGCACGGGACCGACCATAGTGCGCAGCATGCCGTTGAAATCACGCGGCTCAGTGAACTCCCCCCTGGTGCCGCAGTTGGTGCACACGATGTCCGCGAGGCCGTGTTCGGGGGCGTGTCCGTGCTTGTCCTCGTACGCCTCGATCAACTGGTCGGCGCGCCAGCGCTTGTGGCACTTCTTGCACTCTGTGAGCGGATCCACGAACGCGTTGGTGTGACCCGAGGCCTCCCACACCTGCGGAGCGAGGATCACCGAGGAGTCGAGGCCGACCACGTCGTCACGGCCCCGCACGACCGACTGCCACCACTGGCGGCGGATGTTCTCCTTCAGCTCCACCCCGAGCGGTCCGTAGTCCCACGCCGAGCGCGTCCCCCCGTAGATCTCCGAGGACGGGAATACGAACCCGCGGCGCTTGCAGAGGTTGACGACGGCGTCTACACGATCAGTTGGCACGTTTCCAGGGTACCGGCGGGGTTTGGGCAGCCTCACCCGCGACCATGGGTCTATGTCCACGGCCAAATCTCGCGATGGCAGCCGGATCACTGTGGATTCGATGGGCGCCGGTCCGGGCATCGTGCTCCTGCATGGTGCGGGGATCTCGGGCCGGGAGTACGAGCGGCTGGCGACCGGGCTGAGCCGGGCGGGTTTCAGCGCCCACCGGTACAACCGTCGCGGCCGGCTAGGCAACGCGAGCCTGACGGGCAGGGAGACTCTGCAGGACGACGTCGACGACCTCGCCGCGGTGCTCGCCGAGACAGGCAGCACCCGCGTGTTCGGGCACAGTGGTGGTGGGTTCGTAGCTGTGCAGGCAAGTCACCAGCTGCCGGTCAGCCACATCGCGGTGTATAACCCGGCTGTTGCCGTGACGGGCTGCGACTTCCCACAGGATTTCGTCGTTGCGTTCGAGCAGGCCCTCGCTGCGGGGGACGAGGCGCGGGCCGTGGCGCTGATGGGCCGCGACATCAATCGCGAGGACCCAGGGGCCCGATTGCCGCTGGCTGCTCAGATCCTCATGATGCGCGGCTTCCTGCGCACGCCCATTGGCCGCCACGATGGGCGACCTGCTGGCGACGGTCGCACCGGAAGTACGACGCATCCTCGCGGCGCGGGCACCGGCGGCCGCGTATTCAAACCTGACGGCGCGTGTGCTCCTTGCCCGGGGTGCCCGTAGTGCGAGCTACTTCGGACCGATCTGCGACGCGTTGGCGGCTGCCATCCCGCAGGCCAGCACCGTTGTGCTTGCGAAGGCGAGCCACAATGCCGCCAACATCGCCAAACCCGCCTTCGTCGAGGTGTTCGCGGACTTCTACGCCGACCGCACCGGCTCTGCGACATGACCGATGTCACCATAGATCTATGAGTGAGCGCCGTACCCGTTTCGAAGACGCCAGCCGTGGCCCTCTGGTCGCGCTCAACCGCGTGCCCAAGGCGTTGATCGTGATCGGTCTGGCGGCCTTCCTCGTAGGTGGCCTCCTGCTGCCCTCGCCATGGGGCTGGTTGGCCCTCGTTGTGCTGGGTGTGTTCCTGGGGTGGTTGCTGGCTCTGTCGTGGCCGGTGATACCTGGCACATCCCGGATCCTGCGCCTGCTCACGGTGGGTCTGGTCTTTGGTGCTGCCTACATGCGGGCTAGCGGACGCGGATGAGGTTGCGGCTGCCCCTGCGCATGGTCGCGATGGTGTGTGCCGGGCTGGTCACGATCAGTCTCGCCGCGTGCACTCGCAATGCGGCCGACGCGAAACCTACGATCTCTGCCGGCGTGCCCCCGGCGGTGACCGTTGCCGCCGCGGACTTCCCGTCGTTCTGGGTCGCTGAGCGGGTGGGCGGCGACGCCATCGACCTGCGCCTCACCGACGCCGCCGATTTGGCCGCGAGCGAGGCTGATCTCATCGCGTACGTGCCGGGAATCGACCCGGCCGTCGATGCCGCAGTTGCTGACCTGCCGGACGAGCGCGTCGTAGACGTGGTGGGCGATGTCAGCCTGCTGGCCAGTGTGCGCAACCCGCAGGTGAAGGACCCCTACGCCTGGTTCGATCCGGTGAACGTCGCCACGATGGCACAGACGCTGGGTCGGGCGATGGGCCAGGCCAGCGCGACCCAGTTCGAGGCCCTGCAGTACTACGGGCTGCGAGCGTTGAGTGTGCAGTCCGACGCGCTCGCGGTCGACCAACGTTTACAGGACCAATTCAACCCCTGCCAGATTGCCACCCTGGTTGTCGAGGCGCCGGTACTGACGTATTTGGCCAAGGCCTATGCCTTCGATCAGGTCCCGCTGATCGCGTGGGAACCGGGGCAGGAGACGGTCGAGGCGATCTATTACACCCTCGATGCTGCGCCTGCCGTTCGCGACGCAGCCGCTGCCGCCGGGGTCCGGGCACTACCGGTGGACACACTCACCGAAGGTGCGCCCCAGGACGACCTCCTGCAGGGGGTCCTGGACATCGCCGACGAGATCGCCGCTGCCCAAGACTGCCCGCTGCTCACCCCGTCGGCCACTGACCGGCCCGGTTAGCGATCAGTCGCTCGGGGCTTGGGGCACTGCACCGTAACGCCGTTCTCTCGCGGCATACAGCTCACAGGCGTACCAGAGATGGCGGCGGTCGAAGTCCGGCCAGAGCGTGTCGAGGAACACCATCTCGGCATAGGCGGCCTGCCACACCAGGAAGTTGCTGGTGCGCTGTTCACCACTTGAGCGCACGAACAGATCAACGTCGGGCATGGCGGGTTGGTAGAGGTACTTTGCGACGGTCTTCTCGCTGACCTTGTCCGGGTTCAGCCGGCCGGCACGCACATCGCGGGCTATGGCCGCCGCGGCGTCGGCGATCTCTGCGCGGCCCCCGTAGTTGACGCACATCGTCAGAGTCAACTTGTCGTTGTGCTTGGTCAACTCCTCAGCGGCCTCGAGTTCCTCGATGACGCTGCGCCACAGTCGCGGTCGGCGCCCAGCCCACCGCACCCGCACGCCCATGGCGTTCATCTCGTCGCGTCGGCGCCTGATCACGTCGCGGTTGAATCCCATCAGGAAGCGCACCTCGTCCGGGGAGCGCCGCCAGTTCTCGGTGCTGAACGCGTACGCCGAGAGCCAGCCGACCCCGAGTTCGAGAGCACCGTTCACGCAGTCGAGCAAGCTCGCCTCACCGGCCTCGTGGCCGGCCGTTCGGGGCAGGCCCCGCTCCTGCGCCCAGCGCCCGTTGCCGTCCATGACGATCGCGACATGGCGCGGCACCTGATCGGTGGACAGCGGCGGTGGCGTGGCTCCACCACGATGTGGGGAGGGCTGGCGGTAGGTCACGCGAACACATCCTGTTCCGAGGTGAGTTTGATCGACAATTCCGACAGCCATGCCTTGTCCGCGATGGGCAAGGACCGCAGATCACGTTCGAGATGTAACTGTAGGTAGGCGGCCACGACACCCGATGCGGCTCGCCGAGCGGTCGCACCGGCCGCCTCGGCCACGGGCCAGTCCGCGCTCAGCAGCGCACCCAGAAGCGCTGCGGTCATTGGGCTTATCGACACCGCGCCGGTAGGCCGACAGTCCTGGCAGACCGCACCGCCGGACGCCAGGTGGATCCAGGGGTGAGGACCCGGGTCACCGCACTGGGCACAGTCGGCAAAACTCGGCGCCCACCCACCGGTGGCCAACGACTGCAGGAGAAAGGCGTCGATGACCAGGCGCGGGTCGCGGCGACCGTCCGACAAGGCGGTCAGACCACTGGCAAGCAGCCGGAACTGCGGGCGAGCGGGTTCCATCTCCTCGGGCACGAGTCGCTCCGTCGCTTCAGCCAGAACGTGTCCCGCTGACCAACGTACATAGTCCGGGGCCAGCTTGGAGCCGAACAACTGCACAGAGTCGACAGCACTAACCGTGGCCAGGTTGCGACCCTGATACAACATGACCTGCACCTGGTTGAGGGGCTGCAGTCGCGACCCGAAGCGAGACGACGGCTTCCGCACCCCTTTTGCCACTGCCCGGATCAGCCCGTGATCCTGCGTCAGCAGACTCAGGATCCGATCTGCTTCACCCAGTGGGTATGAACGCAGCACCACGGCGACGTCTTCGATGCGGGCGGCCACACCTCATTGTGCCCCGCTTACCAGAGTTCGGCGTGCAGCGTGGGTACCGTTACCTCGTGCCTGAGAAGAACATAGATGACGTTCCCACCGTTCGTGTGCGCCTCGACCCGGGTTGGGTCCGACGAAGCGCTGTCGGCGTGCTCGTGCTGTTCGCGGTGTTCATGGTGTTCATGTGGGCGTGGAAGGCGCTGGGCAGTTTCCTGTTCCTGCTGCTGCTGGCCTGGCTGCTCGGCATCGCGATTGACCCGATCGTGAGCAGACTGCACGACCACTGGCACTGGCCACGTGGGCTCGGGACGTTGTTCGTGTTCGCCATGCTGGCGGTATTCACGGCCATCTTCCTGGTCGCCTTCGGGCAGTTGTTCGCGACGCAGATCGCGGCTTTGGTGCAGGCAGCGCCAGGGATCGTGCAGTCGGTCATCGACTGGTTGAACCAACGCTTCAACCTCGGGCTGAACCCCACCACGATCATCGACCAACTGAACCTCACACCGCAGACAGTGGGCAAATACGCCGGACAGGCAGCAGGGGGCGTTCTCGGGGTGCTCGGGTCTGCGATTGGCTTCGTGTTCCAGGGGTTCACGTTGCTGCTCTTCTCGTTCTACTTCGCCGCAGACGGCCCGCGCCTACGTCGTCACATCGCCTCGTTGCTTCCCACCCATCAACAGTCTGTGTTCAACAACCTGTGGACGATCAGCACGGAGAAAGCGGGTGGCTTCGTGATCTCCCGACTGGGCCTGGCCGCCATCTCGGCCTTCTTCTCGGCGATCTTCTTCATCCTGATCGGCTTGGACTACTGGCTGCCGCTGGCGTTGTGGATGGGTCTGATCAGCCAGTTCATCCCCACTGTGGGCACCTACCTTGCCATCGCATTGCCCGGGTTGATCGCCATCCTGTCGGACCAACCGCTCGACGCCGTCTGGGTGATCATCTTCGCGACCGTCTACCAGCAGATCGAGAACTACTTCTTCGCCCCGCGCATCAGCGCCCGCACCATGGACATCCACCCAGCCGTGGCCTTCGGTTCGGTAATCGCCGGTGCCGCTCTGTTCGGCCCGATCGGAGCCTTGATCGGTATCCCGGTGGCAGCAGCCATCCTGGCGTTCCTGCAGGCCTACACACGCCGCTACGAACTGATCCCGGAACTGTCGGCCGCTGCTGAAGAGTAACTGCACCGTGATCTGTCTTGGGCCGGCCCCGCTGCAGATCGGTATGACGCTATCGCGCGTCAGTAGTCGGCCGGTCTTCAGCGGTTCAAAGGTGGGGATGGTGAGGTCGGCCGGGCAGCTGCACCTCCTGTGGTCGGTTCCAAGCGATGACTTCGTGGGGGTCGGACGGAGTTGTACTCGATCCGGTAGTGCTTGGCCAGGCCGGTACGCCTGCGGTTGCCTTTCGATTTCGCGGAGACCTCGCGCCAAACGCGGCGGTGAGTGAGGCGTTTGGCGCGAGGTTCGCGCGATTGCCGCAGCACCGTGGCCTGCGACCTGTCGTGACGCCGCTTCGCGGGCAGCGGCCGGAGCAGGACGAGCCCGGCTCTTTGCAGAGGACACGCCAACAGAGCAAACGTGCGGGCCCGGATCGGCCGCACATCCGGCGGTCCATCGCAGCCAAGACATCGCGTAGCCGCTGCCCGGACCCCGACTCGAGGAGGAGTTAGAAACCCATCCGTCGCAGCGCCGCGGGATTGTTCTGCCAATCCTTGGCCACCTTGACGTGCAGGTTGAGGTACACCTTCGACCCCAGCAGCGCCTCGATCTTGGTGCGGGACTGTGCGCCGATCTCTTTGAGTTGGGCGCCACGCCGGCCAAGCACAATCGGCTTCTGACTGTCGCGCTCCACGTAGAGCACGGCGTAGATGTCGATCAGATCGTCACGGCCCTCCCGAGGGCCCATCTCGTCCACCTCGACGGCCACGGAATGCGGCAGTTCGTCACGCAGTCGTTCCAGGGCAGACTCCCGGATCAACTCCGCGACGACCACCCGCTCGGGCTGATCGGTCAACTCGTCGCCGAACAGCGGCGGCCCCTCAGGCATCAATCCCGCAAGGACACCTGCCAGTTCCTCCACGTTGGACCCGTCCCGCCCCGACACGGGAACGTAGTCCGTGACGGGCAGATCCGCGGTGAAATCCGCCGCCGCCTGCAGGGCAGGCGCCAGTCCGGCCTTTCCCACCAGGTCGGCTTTTGTCAGCGCGACCACCAACTTCTGCCGCTTCTTGAGTCCCTGCAACTTGTCCGCGATGAACCGGTCACCAGGACCGATCTTCTGGTCTGCCGGCAGGCACAGGACCACCACATCGACTTCGCCGATCGCGGAAGTCACCAGGTCGTTCAGGCGCCTGCCCAGCAGCGTGCGTGGCCGGTGGATCCCTGGCGTGTCCACCAAGATGATCTGGTCCTCACCGATGTTGCGCACCCCGCGGATCGTGTGCCGTGTCGTCTGCGGGCGCGACGAGGTGATGGCCACCTGCTCACCGACCAGGGCGTTAGTCAGCGTCGATTTCCCGACATTCGGTCGACCCACCAGAATTGCGAACCCGGAACGGCTCATGACGTCACCTCCGCGAGCACCTGGCCGCGGCTGTCACAGTGCCAGACAGCGACCCCCGACCCGCCGAGATCCTGCAACGCATCGATGTCGGGCAGATCCCCGCCCACGACCACCGCACCCTCCAGACCTCTGGCACCGGACACCAGCGCCTGGGCCACCGCCAGATCCAAAGCAGACACCGACAAGGACGGCAGGTCCACCGTCGCGCCCGTGTAGGACCGCCCCGTGTCATCGCGCACGGCGGCCCCTTGCAGCGCTTGGATCCGCGCCCGGGCGGCCCGCGCCAGGGTGAACAGCTTCTCGTCCTCGGGGGTCATTCGTCCTCCTCGATGCGCGCGACCAGGATCGTTCCGATCCGGTTACGCCGCCCGGCAGCCTGCTCAGCGGTCAAACGGTACCCGTCCAGGTCGATGTGGGTACCCGGAATCGGCACCACCCCGAGCCGGCGCGCCAAGAGCCCGGCCACCGTGTCGACATCGTCGGTTTCACTGCTGACCTGCACCGGCACGATCTCCGCGAGGTCGTCAACCGACAGTCGCGCGTTGATCCGGTATCGATCCTCACCGAGGGTCTCCACGTCGGGGATCTCAGCCGTGTCGTACTCGTCGGCGATCTCCCCCACGATCTCCTCGAGAATGTCCTCAATGGTGACCAGTCCAGCCGTGCCGCCATACTCGTCGACCACGATCGCCATGTGCACCCGCGAGGCCTGCAGGTCACGCAGCAGATCGTCGGCTCGCTTGCTGTCGGGGACAAAATGCGCCTGCCGCATGACCGAATCCACCTGCTCGCTGCGCTCCGCTTCACGATGTTCGAACACGCGCCGAGTGATGTCCTTCAGGTACACCACACCGACCACATCGTCCAGGTTGTCCCCGACCACAGGGATCCGGCTGAAGCCGGAACGCAGCCCGAGGCTCAGGGCCTGCCGCAGGGTCTTGTTGCGCTCGAGCCACACCATCTCGGTACGGGGCACCATGACTTCGCGCACGAGCGTGTCCCCGAGTTCGAAGACGGAGTGCAGCATCTGGCGCTCCTCGTCCTCGATGACCAGATCGGCGCCGGCCTGATCAAGTAGTTCGCGCAGTTCAGCCTGACTCACGAACGGCCCCTGCCGGTAGCCCTTTCCCGGAGTGATGGCGTTGCCGATCAGGATCAGCAGCGAGGCCAGTGGGCTGAGCAGCCCGGCGAGGAAGCGGGCCGGCCCCTGGGCTGCCAGCGCGATCGACTCCGCATGCTGCTGGCCCAGCGTTCGGGGGGCGACACCGGTCACGATGTAGGCGATCAACACCATGACGATCACAGGCACCAGCACCTGCAGCCACAGAGCAGCGTCGATGGTTTCCATCCCGATCAGGGTCGCGATGCCGATGGCCGTGGTCGTGCACAGCAACCGCAGGAACAACAGCACGTTGATGTAGCGGGGGCGGTCCTCCACGATGGACAGCAAACCCGTCGCCCCCCGCGCGCCGTCGTCGACGAGTTCCTCCACGCGGGGCCGGGAGACCCTGGTGAGCGCCACTTCGGCAGCGACGAGCAACCCTGCCACAGCGACGAGGACGACAACCGTGACGATTTGCTGGGTGATCAAGAGGTGACCTCGGTCTGCCATTCCCCAAGCAGCCGCCGCTGCAGGCCGAACATCAGACGTTCCTCGTCCGGTTCCGCGTGGTCGTAGCCAAGTAGGTGCAGGATGCCGTGGGTGAGTAACACCCCGTACTCAGTGGTCACGTCGTGGCCGGCCTGCACGGCCTGCTTCGCGGCGACCTCAGGACAGATCACCACGTCGCCCAGCAGACCCTCCGGCGGCGGTTCGTCGTCGCGTGGCGGGGTCAGTTCATCCATCGGAAAGCTGAGCACATCCGTGGGGCCGGGCTCATCCATCCAGCGCACATGCAGGTCGGTCATCGTCGCTACGTCCACGAACACCACCGACAGCTCGGCACCGGGATGGATCCGCAGGCGATCGAGGATGAACCGCGCCTGCTCACCGATCCCCTCGATGTCGATCTCGGTCTCGGTCTCATTGACGACGTCGATGCTCATCGGTCCCCTTCGTAGCGGCCGTAGGCATCGACGATCTGGCTGACGAGGCGGTGACGGACGACGTCGCGGCTGGTCAGTTCGCAGAACGCCACATCGTCGAGGCCGTGCAGAATGTCGCGCACCACCCGCAGGCCACTCTTCGTGCCGCCGGGCAGGTCGACCTGCGTCACGTCACCGGTCACCACGATGGTTGAGCCGAATCCGAGCCGGGTCAGGAACATCTTCATCTGCTCGGGAGTGGTGTTCTGCGCCTCGTCGAGGATGATGAACGCATCGTTGAGTGTGCGACCCCGCATGTAGGCCAGCGGTGCCACCTCGATGGTCCCACTGGTCATCAGTTGCGGGATGCGGTCGGGATCGATCATGTCGTGCAGCGCATCGTAGAGCGGGCGCAGGTACGGGTCGATCTTCTCGCTCAGCGTGCCGGGCAGGAAGCCAAGGCGCTCGCCAGCCTCCACGGCGGGCCGGGTGAGGATGATCCGGTTGATCTGCTTGCCCTGCAGCGCCTGCACCGCCTTGGCCACGGCCAAGTAGGTCTTGCCGGTGCCCGCCGGGCCGATGCCGAACACGATCGTGTTGGCGTCGATGGCGTCCACGTAGCGCTTCTGGTTCAGCGTTTTCGCACGGATCGCCTTCCCCCGCGTGGACAGGATGTTGGTGGTCAACAACTGCGACGGCGAGACTGATCGGTCGACACGCAGCATCTGCACCGAGCGTTCAATCGCGTCCGGGGTGAGGCCCTGACCGGTGCGCAGGATGGCCAGCATCTCAGCGATGACCTGCTCCGCCAGCGCCACAGCGGCGACCTCGCCGGTGAGGTGGATCTCATTGCCGCGCACGAGCACGTCGACCTCGGGGAAGTCGCGCTCGAACTGCCGGAGATTCTCATCATTGGCACCCAGCAATGCCACCATCGGGTGGGTGTTGGGAACCACGATCGTGCTGGTCACAGGGGTCTGCACGGGTGATGGCTTCATCCGGGGGGCCACGACATCTGTCGGCCGCCGATGACGTGCGCGTGGACATGCTCTACTTCCTGCCCACCGTCGCGGCCGGTGTTGAACACCAGCCGGAATCCCTGGTCCAGCCCTTCAGCGGCGGCGACCTGCGCGGCCACTGCCATCACCTCAGCGGTCGCAGCGGGATGCGCGGCGAGTTCAGCAACATTCTGGTAGTGCTCGCGCGAAATGACGAGTATGTGCACCGGTGCCACGGGGTTCAGATCGCGGAAGGCGACTACCTGCTCGGTGCTGTGCACAACCGTCGCCGGGATATCGCCGGCAGCAATGGCGCAGAAGACGCAGGACATAGTGACTATCCTGTCACGGGCCACGGGTGGGCCGCGAACGTGTTCAATGCCGATCCACGCTGCGGATCCACACACAGGCAGCAGCACCCGCGGTCGACGTGCGCAGGATCTCGGGTCCAAGCAGCACCGGCGTACCACCCATAGCCGAAACCTCCTCCTCGGTGAGGCCGCCCTCAGGGCCTGCCACAACAGTGAGGGGACCTGCGGGCAGCACGAGGTCGAACAGACTGGTGTGGGCGCTCTCATGCAGGACGAAGGTGGGCTGCTCGGGCACACCGGAGAGCAGCTCAGTCACCTCGGGCAGGTAGGGCCGCCTCGACTGCATGGCCGCGGCCTTCGCGACCCGCCGCCAGCGATCGACCTTCCCCCTCTCCTTGCCGCGCCAATCCGCCACCGTGCGCGCAGATGCCCACGGCACGATCCGCGAGGCGCCGGTCTCGGTGAGCAACTCGACGGCCAGGTCGCCACGCTCGCCCTTGGGAATGGCCTGCACGACCGTCAGTTCCCGGCGCGCCGGGACGTACTCGATCTCATCGATCGCCACGACGACTGCACGCCGGTCCGCACTCTGGACGCGGCAGGTCGCGATCCGGCCGACCCCGTCGCCCACCAGCACGACCTCACCGCGGCGCAGACGCATCGCTCCAGCAGCGTGGCGAACATCGTCGGCGCTCAGCGTGACCTCGTCCCCGTGGGACAGATCGGCGTAGAACAGCGGCGCGGTCATTTCCCGCTGAACGCCTCCTTGATGCGAGAGAACAGCCCGGTCTGGTGCTCAAGGATGGTGGGCTCCACCCGCTCCTCGCCGCGCAGCGCCGCGAGTTGCTCGAGCAGGGCGCGCTGTTCAGCGTCGATCTTGCTGGGCGTCACCACGTCGAGATGGATGTGCAGGTCGCCGCGGCCTGACCGCTGCAGTCGTGCGGCGCCGAGGCCGCGTAGCGTCTGCACCCCACCGCTCTGGGTACCCGGCCGGATGTCGATGCTCTGCTCGCCATCCAACGTCTGCAGCGGAATCACGGTGCCCAGTGCCGCCGCCGTCATGGGGATACTGAGCCGCACGTGCAGGTCGTTGCCCTCGCGTTCGAAGACGGGGTGCGGCTTCTGAATGATCTCGACGTAGATGTCACCTGCGGGCCCACTGCCCGGACCCACCTCACCCTTGCCCGACAGCAGCAGGCGGGTTCCCGTCTCCACGCCTGGCGGAACCTCGACATTGATGGTCTCGCGGGTGCGGATCCGGCCGTCTCCGGCACACTCCGGGCACGGTGAAGGGTTCAACGTGCCGTAACCCTGGCACTGCGGGCAGGCCCGCGCCGTCATCACTTGACCAAGGAAGGTGCGCTGTACGTTCTGCACCTCACCGCGGCCGCGGCACATCGGGCAGGCCGTCAGCGACGCGCCTTGCGCGGTGCCTTTGCCGCTGCACGTGGGACACCCAATGGCCGTGTCCACGGTGATCTCCTTCGTGGTACCGAACACCGCCTCGGCGAGCTCCACCTCGATCCGGATCAGCGCGTCGTTTCCCCGGCGGGTGCGCGGCTTGGGCCCCCGGGAGCCGCCACCCCCACCCCCGGAGAAGAACGTGTTCAACAGATCCTCGAACAGGGTCTCCCCGCCGAAACCCGCTCCAGCGCCACCCCCGCCAGCAGCCCGCGGATCATGTCCGAGGTCATACATCTGGCGCTTCTTGGGGTCGGAGAGCACCTCGTAAGCCGCCGTGACGTCCTTGAACTTGTCGTGGGTACTGGGGTCGGGGTTCACATCGGGGTGCAACTCGCGAGCCAGGCGCCGGTAGGCGCGTTTGATCTCCTCGGGCGTCGCATCGCGAGACACACCCAGCGTTTGGTAATAGTCGGCTGCCATCGTCTTCCCTCTACTGACTCAGGATCCGGCCCAGATAACGCGCAACAGCGCGCACTGAACCCATCGTGCCCGGGTAGTCCATGCGTGTCGGGCCGAGCACCCCGATGTGCGCCACGCTCTGCTGGTGTGGGCCGTAGCCCGTGGTGACAACTGCTGAGGTGGACAGGCCCACCACGTCGTTCTCCGACCCGATCCGCACGGTCAGGTCATCCTGGCTGCCCACCTCCTGCAACAAACGCAGGAGCACCACATGTTCCTCCAGCGCCTCGAGGACCGGACCCATGGTCAGGGAGTAGTCCTCGCCGAAGCGGGTGAGGTTGGCCGTCCCACCCATGACGATGCGGTTCTCCTGGCGCTCCACCACCGTCTCCAGCAGGGTGGCGAGCACACTGGCCGCCAAGGGCCGGAAGGCTGCGGGGGTCTGCGCGGGGACGCTGTCCACCGCATCGGACACCGACGTGAAACTCTTGCCGACGACGGCGGCGTTGAGTCGGGCCCGCAGATCCAGCAGGGCCTCGTCGGTGACCTCGATGGGGCTCTCCACAGTGCGCTGCTCGACCCGGCCGGTGTCCGCGATCACGACCAGCAGTACCCGCCTGGGTGCCAGTCCCACGATCTCGACATGGCGTACACCTGAGCGAGTCAGCGTGGGGTACTGCACAAGTGCCACTTGATGGGTGAGTTGGGCCAGCAGTCGCACCGTGCGCTGCATGACGTCGTCGAGGTCAATGGCCGTGTCCAGGAACTGGTGGATGGCCCGGCGCTCGGCTGGCGACAGCGGCTTGATCTGCGCGATCCGGTCCACGAACAGGCGGTATCCCTTATCGGTCGGCACCCGGCCAGCGGAAGTGTGCGGGGCAACGATGTAGCCCTCCTCCTCCAGCATGGCCATGTCATTGCGCAGCGTCGCCGAACTCACCCCGAAGTTGTGGCGCTCGGCGAGCATCTTGGAACCCACCGGTTCGCGGGTGGCCACGTAGTCCTCCACGATGGCACGCAGGACGTCGAGCTTACGCTCGTCCATGACGCCACCTCGCTTTAGCACTCGGATCCCTCGAGTGCCAGTGTACGTCCGACAGGGCCTGCCAGCCATGGGCCAGGATGTGTGATGTCCGACGCGGGACGGGCCGTGGCCACCTCTAGGCTGAACTCCGTGAGCGACTACAACGACGGATCGGGCTACACGCCCAACAACGGCCCCGATCGCGGTCAGATCCCGCCGCCACCACCGCCCATGGGACCGCTGTCCCCCCGCCAGCAGGACTCGTACAGCACAGCGGCGCTGATCGTCGGCATTCTCTCCCTCGTCCTGGGCCTGTTCTGCGGGCTGCTGGCCATTCCGTCGGGGATCGTAGCGATCTACTTGGGACTGCAGGGTCGCAAACGTTCGATGGCCATCGGCAAGGGGCCCGGCTTGGCCACTGCAGGAGCCGTCATGGGCGGCGTCGCCATCCTGATGACGCTCGCTTTCCTCGCGGCGACGCTGCTGTTGGGAATTCGCACGTCGTAAATACCGGGTTTGGCGCACGCGCGGGCATATTCTTGAGCCGCTCAAGGACCGCTTGGGTGAAGTTGTCACCCGAACAGCTATCTGGAGGTCGCCGTGTCCACTCCGCCACCGCCCCCGCCCATGTCCGGACCGCCGTCGGCTGCAGCCGCAGCTGGTCAACACTACGCAAACTGGGGCTGGCGGGTTCTGGCGTACACCATCGACATCATTCCGCTCACCATCCTCAACGGGATCGGCTACCTCCTGGCCCGGCCAAAGACGACGACCACCCAGACCGATGGTGGTCTGACGATCACGACCACGACCGGACTCGGTATCTGGTTCTGGGTCTTCTGGCTGATCGGGGTCCTGTACTTCTTCTGGAACAAGGGCATCCGCGAGGGCAGCACCAGCCAGTCACTGGGTAAGTCCGCTCTCGGTATGCACACGGTCAGTCAGGTCACCGGCCAGCCGCTCGGCGCTGGGATGGGGATCGGGCGCCTGCTGCTGCTGTACGTGGACTTCATGATCTGCTACGTAGGCGTATTGTGGCCGTTGTGGGACAAAGACCGCCAGTGCCTCATTTCTGACAAAATCACCAAAGCTGTCGTTTACAAGGATTAGGAGACGTACATGTCGCAATTCCCGCCACCTCCTGGGCCTGGGGGGCAGCAACCTCCCGGTGGCATGCCCCCGCAGCAGCCCGGTGGATCCGTTCCGCCGCCACCACCGCCGCCGCCCGGGCCTCCCGGTGGCTACGGCGCTCCGCCTCCACCGCCCCCCGGTCCGCCCGGTGGTGGCTACGGCGCTCCTCCGCCCGGATCCGGGCCTCCCGGGGGTGGTTACCCCGGCGCTGGCATGCCCCCTGGTGGCGGGCAGCGCCCGTTCTCGGCCGGCGACGCCATTGGCTACGGCTGGAAGAAGTTCACCCAGAACGTAGGGCCGATCCTGATCGCCATGCTCGTGTTCATGCTGATCGGAGCGGTGATCTACGGTCTGCAATTCCTGTTCCAGAGCCTGGTCGCCCCCGAAACCACCGTGGTCTCGGGCGATAACGGCTTCGCCATCGTGCAGTCCAGCGGCGGCGGTTTCCTCGGCCTGCTGGTCTCGCTGCTGTTCGCCATCATCGGCTTCGTCTGGAACTACCTGGTCCAGGCGGGTCTGGCACGTGGTGGTCTTGCGCTCACCGAGGGCAGGCCGCTGGTCATCGGCGAACTGTTGAGCATGAACAAGCTGGGCCGGATCATCGGCGCCGGCATTCTGCTGGGCATCATGACCGTGATCGGCTTGATCCTGTGCATCATCCCGGGCCTGATCGTGATCTTCTTCGGGTCGTACTTCGTGTACTTCATCGTTGATCAGGACATGGGAGCTGTTGAGTCGATCAAGGCCAGCTTCAGTTTCGTCAAGGACAACCTGGGCAGCCTGTTCCTGCTGCTCCTGCTGTCCTGGGTGATCCTGTTCGTCGGTGCTCTGCTCTGTGGCATCGGCCTGTTCGTGGCCTACCCGGTCGTCTACATCGCCTACGCCTACGCCTACAAGGCACTGCGTGGGGCCCCCGTGGCGCCCTAGTCCCAGCCGACGAGGACCCGCACGACGGCGTCCGCCAGCATCCGGCCCTTACGGGTCAGGCGCAGGCGGGCGCCGTCGGCGTTTTCCAGCAGACCTTGATCGAGGAGCCGCTGGGTGCCCGGCAGATCTGCGGGGACCCCCTGCTCCAGCCGGACCTGCAGCATGATCTGCTCGAGGCGCCGCCCCGGCTCATCCACGGTTTCGCGGGCGGCGGCGGGACTGTGCCCCGCCGCCAGCATGCTCTGATAGGTGGCCGGGCGTTTCACATTCCACCACCGCACCCCGTCCACGTGGGAATGTGCCCCCGGCCCGAACCCCCACCAGTTGTCGTTGCGCCAGTACCCGAGGTTGTGCTCGCACTGACCGCCCGGCCGCGCCCAGTTCGAGATCTCGTACCAGTGGAATCCGTGCCCGGCGAGCACCTCGTCGGTGATGTCGTACTGTTCGGCGGTCACGTCCGGGTCCGGTGCCGCCACTTCCCCTCTCGACACCTGCCGAAACAAGGCCGTGCCCTGCTCCACACCGAGGGCGTAGGCCGAGATGTGGTCCGGCTGTGCGCTGACCGCGGCCAACACCGTCCGCCGCCACGATTCGTTGGACTGGCCGGGGACACCGTAGATGAGATCCAGCGATATGTGCTCAAAACCCCGTGTGCGCGCCAATTGTGCCTCGGCGACGGCTGACCCGGGCGTGTGTTGGCGCTGCAGAATGGCCAAAGCGTGCGGATCCGCGTTCTGCATCCCCAGGCTTAGTCTCGTGACGCCGGCGGCCAACCACCCGTCCAAGGCCTTCGCCGTGACATCCTCCGGGTTGGCCTCCATGGTCACCTCCGCCCCGGGCTGCAGTCCGAAACCGCTGGCGAGATGGCTCAGTATCGCGGCGAGGTCCGCGGAGTCCAGCAGGCTGGGCGTGCCACCGCCGATAAAGACGCTGGCCAGTGGGCGCTGTTCACAGACAGCAGCGGCCAAGTCGATCTCGGAGTGGACGGCCCGCAGATAGGACTGCGTCCCGAAGCCACCCAGTTCGGCGGCCGTGTAGGTATTGAAGTCGCAGTAGCCGCAGCGCACGGTGCAGAACGGCACGTGAAGGTAGGCCCGCAGGGGTCGCTCCCAGTCGAGGCCCTCGGGTAGTGCACCGTCGGGTGGTGCGGGATCACCGTCAGGCAGGGCGGGCATGACCCCAGTGTCGCTGGTGCGCGCAATCGGCTCAGAATCGCCCTGACCTGTCAGATCCGCCCCTCCCGAGCGGGCGACTCTGAACGGAACCGGCGAACCTCAAGAACGTGCGCCTCGGCGAGGGGGCACCTGGACGCGGCTGCAGAGCATGCGAAAGGGGGGCGACCGCAGTGGCGGCCGCCCCCCTTTCACCTTGTTCAGCTGTACATCGCGTCCAGGATGTCGCGGTACTTCTCCTCGACCGCCTTGCGCTTGACCTTGAGGCTCGGGGTCAGTTCGCCGGCCTCCACCGTGAAGTCGCGATCCAGGATCTCGAACTTCTTGATGGTCTCCCACTTGTTGAGCTTCGAGTTGAGCTCATCGACGGAGACCTGCATCTCCTTGAGCAGCTCGGGATCCTTGGCGATCTCCGACAGCGATGCTCCGGCCTTGCCGTGATCGGCGGCCCAGGCTGCGGCAGCATCCGGATCGAGGGTGATCAAAGCGCTAGCGAAGTTGCGGTCGTTGGCGTGGACCACCATGTTGCCGACCAGGCCACTGATGGCCTTGAACTGGCTCTCAATCGCAGACGGGGCGATGTACTTGCCGCCGGACGTCTTGACCAGGTCCTTCTTGCGGTCAGTGATCTTGACCCGGCCCATCTCGTCGATCTCGCCGATGTCACCGGTGGCGAACCAGCCGTCACCGGGGAAGACCTCAGCGTTGGCCTCCGGCAGGTTACGGTACCCGCGCATGACGCCAGCCCCGCGGATCAGGATCTCGCCGTCAGCGGCAATCTTGATCTCTGTGCCAGCAGCCGGCTCGCCGACTGTGCCGAACTTGATCCGGTCAGGACGCATGACAACCGTTGCGGCACTGGTCTCGGTGAGTCCGTAGCCCTCCAAGATGGGCAGGCCCGCGGTGTAGAACCACAGCGCGATGTCCTTGCTCAGGGCCGCGGAGCCGGAGATCATGTAGCGCATGTGGCCGCCGAGCCGCTCCTGAATCTTGGAGTAGACCAGCTTGTTCGCCAGGTTCAGCTTGAAGTTCTCCATGCCGCTCAGCGACTGACCGGCCAGCTTCTTCTCCGACATCTGGTTGCCGAAGCTGAAGGCCCACGTGAAGATCTTCGCCTTGGCGCCACCGTCGGCCAGCGCAGTCTGCGCGACCTTGGAGTAGACCTTCTCGAAGATCCGCGGAACCGCTGCCATGAACGTCGGCTGCACGATCGGCAGGTTGTCGACGATCTTGGGGACGCGGCCGTCGACCGCGGTCACGAACCCGACCTGCAGGCCCGCGAGCAGCAGCACCTTGCCGAAGGAGTGGGCCAGCGGCAGCCACAGGAACTGCACATCGTCGCTGTTCATGATCCCGAGGCTGTCCATGAAGGCGGCCTCATAGGTCCAGTTGTTGTGCGTCAGCTCAACACCCTTGGGCTTACCGGTCGTGCCCGAGGTGTAAATGAGGGTGGCCAGACAGTCACCCGTGACAGTCTGCGCACGATCCTTGACCGACGTCGGATTCTGCTGCAGGTAGGTCTGCCCCATGGCCCGCAACTCGTCGAGGCTGATCACCCAGTCGCCGTCGCCGGCGCCGGTGAACAGGATGATCTTCTCGATGTTGAGCTCATCCTTGTGCAGGGCGATCTTGTCGACCTGGCTCTGGTCCTCAGCGAACACGAACCGGGTGTTTGAGTCCCCCAGGATGTAGGCGACGTCGTGGTCCCCGGTGCTGGCGTACACGGTTGTGGTCGCCCCACCTGCCAACATGATCGCCTGGTCGGCCAGCACCCAGTCCAGACAGGTGTTGGAGGCAATCGCGACGCGCTGCTCCTTCTCCAAGCCCAAGGACAGCAGTGCCGCGGCCATGGCCTCGGTGTCGTCGTAGGTTTGCTTCCACGTCAGTGATCGCCAGCCGGAATCATCGGCTGTCGGAGCCCGGAAAGCCTCTCCATTGGGAGTTGCAGCGACCCGGTCCAGGATCATGTGCGCGACAGATGCCGCAGTGGGCGGCAGCGTCTCGCGTCCTGTAGTTACGTTTGCCACGTTTTTCGTACCTTTCGGTGCCGTAGTGGGCGGATGTGACCCTCGCCACACTAATACGGCACCGACAAAAATGCAGACTCACTGGGCAATTCGCCCGAATGGCGCGTCGCGTCAGGCGGCAACCTTGGCGTTGGCTACGGCCTTGTCCAGGGCGCTCTTCTTGTTCGCGGCCTGGTTCTTGTGGATGATGCCCTTGCTCACGGCCTTGTCCAACTTGCGGCCTGCCTCGCGGGCATACGTCTCGGCCTTCTCGATATCCCCAGCGGACAGTGCCTCGCGGACCCGGCGCGACGACGTGCGCAGCGCGCTCTTCACGGCCTTATTGCGCTCGTTGGCCTTGTTGTTGGTCTTGATCCGCTTGATCTGGGACTTGATGTTCGCCACGGTGCTCTTATGTCCTTGTCATCGCTTGGTATTCACGGTCTCGGCGGTCAACGCCAGGAAAGTAGGCAGCCTGGCATGCGCACAGCCGCAACCTCTCAAGCATAGCCGCCTGTCCACACTGCACTGCGGCTGGGCCGTTGCTGGCGTGAAACTATAGGCGTGTGACGACTCCGGCTCCCGGCCACACCCCCGCCGCTGCATTGCGCAATTTCTGCATCATCGCGCATATCGATCACGGCAAGTCCACGCTGGCCGATCGCATGCTGCAGCTAACCGGTGTCGTCGATGCCCGTTCGATGCGCGCTCAGTACCTAGACCGGATGGACATCGAGCGCGAGCGTGGCATCACCATCAAGAGCCAGGCCGTGCGGCTGCCGTTCACCGCCGCCGACGACGTCACCTACATCCTCAACATGATCGACACCCCAGGGCATGTGGACTTCACCTACGAGGTCTCACGAAGTCTCGCGGCGTGTGAGGGGGCCGTGCTGCTCGTCGACGCCGCCCAGGGCATCGAGGCGCAGACGCTGGCGAACCTCTGGCTGGCCCTGGAGAATGATCTGACGGTCATCCCCGTTCTCAACAAGATCGACCTACCGGCCGCCCAGCCCGAGAAGTACGCCGCGGAACTGGCCCACATCATCGGCTGCTCCCCCGCCGACGTGCTGCAGGTGAGCGCGAAGACCGGAAGCGGGATCGAAGAGCTCCTCAACGAGATCGTTGCCCAGGTTCCACCCCCACTCGGCGATCCCGAAGCGCCGGCCCGGGCCCTGATCTTCGACTCTGTGTACGACACCTACCGCGGAGTGGTGACGTATGTGCGAGTCGTCGACGGAGCTCTGCACGCCCGCGAGCGGATCCGCATGATGAGCACTGCCGCGACCCACGAGATGCTCGAGGTCGGCGTCATCTCCCCAGAGCCTGTGCCGACGGACTCGATCGCTGCCGGTGAGGTGGGTTACCTCATCACGGGGGTGAAAGATGTGCGGCAGTCCCGCGTCGGTGACACAGTCACGTCTTTGCATCACCCGGCCAAGGACGCCCTGCACGGCTATCAGGACCCGAAACCGATGGTCTTCTCCGGGTTGTATCCGATCGATGGCTCGGACTACCCCGTGCTGCGCGATGCGCTGGACAAACTCAAGCTCAACGATGCCGCCCTCGTTTACGAGCCTGAGACCTCGGCCGCGCTCGGCTTCGGGTTCCGGTGCGGCTTTCTCGGGCTGTTGCACCTCGAGATCGTGCGCGAACGGCTCGAGCGGGAGTTCAACCTGGACCTCATTTCCACAGCGCCGAACGTCGTGTACCGCGTGCTCATGGAGGACGGGGTCGAGCATGTGGTGACCAACCCCAGCGAGTTTCCTGAAGGCAAGGTCGCTGAGGTCTTCGAGCCCATCGTGCGCTCGACGGTCCTGACGCCGAGCGACTTCGTGGGCACGGTGATGGAACTGTGCCAGACCCGGCGCGGGACGCTGCTGGGTATGGACTACCTGTCCGAGGACCGGGTGGAGATGCGCTACACGCTGCCGATGGCCGAGATCGTCTACGACTTCTTCGACCAGCTCAAATCGCGCACCCGCGGCTATGCCTCCTTGGACTACGAGCCGGACGGTGAGCAGTCCGCGAATCTGGTCAAGGTCGACATCCTGTTGCAGGGTGACACGGTGGATGCGTTCAGTGCGATCGTGCACCGGGACAAGTCCTATGCCTACGGCGTCATGATGACCGCTAAGTTGCGCTCCCTGATCCCTCGCCAGCAGTTCGAGGTGCCGATCCAGGCCGCGATCGGATCCCGGGTCATCGCCCGCGAGACCATCCGGGCCATCCGCAAGGACGTGCTGGCAAAGTGCTACGGCGGCGACATCACTCGTAAGCGCAAGCTTCTGGAGAAGCAGAAGGAAGGCAAGAAGCGCATGAAGATGGTGGGTCGCGTGGAGGTTCCGCAAGAGGCCTTCATCGCGGCACTGTCGACGTCGGAGACCAGCACGTGACCCTCGTGCTGCTCACCGGGTCCGACCCCTTCCTGTCGGCGCGGGCGGTCGAAGACACCGTCCGGGCCTGGAAGAGATCTGACCCCGACCTGGTGGTGGAGGAGATCCCGGGGTCCGCTGGGGACATCCGGCTTCGCCTGGCCGAAGCCGGCGGGGAGGACTTGTTCGGCACCAGCAGCATCCTGGTCGTGACCGAGGCCGATGCCCTCGGCGATGCACTGCCGGATCTGCTCGCCGCCGCGGACACTGCTCTTGTGATCGCCCATCACCGGGGCGGTCGCGGTGGACAGGCCGCCTTGAAGGAACTCAAGAAGGTCGCCCAGACCACCGTGGACTGCCAGCCGTTGAAGAAGGGGCGGGCCCTCTCCGACTGGGTCACCGCGGAGTTCCGTCGTCACAAGCGGCGGATCACTACTGACGGCCTGCAACTGCTGATCGAGGCCGTCGGCACGGATCTGGCCGACCTCAGTTCGGCCGCCCACCAGCTGTCATCGGACTCCGATGCCGATCCGATCGATGCCGGGGTCGTCGGGAAGTACTTCCGCGGTGTCGCGGAACTGTCCGGCTATCAGGTCGCCGACGCAGTGATGGCCGGGCGCCCCACTGAGGTGCTCATGCGGCTACGGCAGGCGCAGATCGCCGCCGACGGCGCACGGACCGGGCCCGCCATCGTGGCCGCGGTGGCCGGTTCGGTGCGGCAGCTCATCGCGTTGTCCGCCTGCCCACCCGGGATGAACGACGCCGACGTCGCCCGCCAGATCGGCGCTCCGCCCTGGAAAGTCAAGCAGTTGCGGCCATTGCTGCGCCGCTGGCGACCGGCGCAGCTGGCGCAGGCGGTGACCCTGCTCGCGGATCTTGATGCCCGGGTCAAGGGCGGGCTGCGAGAAGGCGAGCAACTCGATGCGGCCCAGAAGGTGCACGCGTTGGAGCGCGACCTCATCGCCCTGGCCCTGGACTGACGCCACGGGTGGCGATCCCGTCGGCCGTCAACGCGATATCGCCATTGCCCTGCGTCGCATAGACCTGCGCGCCCACGGCGCTCCATGCTGTGACCGCCTCCGGCGTGGGGTGACCAAAGGAATTGTCGCCCACCCCGATGAGCGCGATCCGGGGCCGGACCGCCGTCGGCAGGTCGGCGTCGAAGTCGGCCGAACCATGGTGGGGCACCTTGACGACATCGGCCTGCAGCGGCGTCCGGGATGCGAGGATAGCCTGCTGCGCCTCTTGTTCGACATCGCCGAAGAAGGCCACCGTCCCGTGTGCGCTGGTGAGGTAGAAGCTCACGCTGGCGTTGTTCGGCACCGATCCGGCATGGATGATGCGCTGCGGCCAGAGGACCGACAGGTGCAGGCCGCCCACTTGTGCCTGAGTGCCCGGGGTGGGCACGGATGTGGGAAGTCCCTGCAGCTCCGGGAGGGCTTCCTGGAAGGTCTCCGGGGGATCGTGGCACGGGCTCACCCAGACCTGGGAGACCTGCCGACCGTGCACCACCCCTGCCAGGCCGCCGACGTGGTCGGCGTGGAAATGGGTCAGTACCAGCAGACTGATGCTGGTGACGTCCAAACGGTCCAAGCAGGCATCCATCACCTGCGGATCGGGCCCGGTGTCAACCACGATGGTCGCCGGACCATCGCGGACGACAAAGCCATCACCTTGGCCGACGTCGCAAGCGACCAGCCACCATTGCTTGGGCGGCCATGCGTCAGCCCATCGCACGGTCAGGCTGACGATCCCGAACAGGGCTACGGCGACCACGACGAGGTGGCTTCGTCCCAGGGTGAACACGACGAGGGCGAGCACGGCGGCAAGCCCGACCCCCAGCCAGCCGCCGAGCCAGGGCAGCGGACCGAACAGGTCCCACTCGGAGACCCACAGCACGATCTCGCAGAACAGCCGGCCCAGTCCGGCGACAGGTGGCAGGACCAGACTGGTCAGGCCGAGAACCGGGATGAGCGCTGCGAGCGGCGTGACGACGACGTTGGCCAGCACGGATTGGGGACCCGGCGCGGCACCGATCGCCAGCAGGATCGGCATCGTCGCGACCTGCGCGGCCACGGTGGCGGCCAACGGGCCGCGCTCCAGCAGGGCGATGAGACCGGCGGTGGCGGCGATGGACAGCATGAACCCGACGCTGTAAGCCAGCCACGGGTCGATGAGCAGCAGCGCGATGACCGCGACCTGCAGGACATGGGCGGCGGCTTTACGCCCACCGACCAGAGCGCCGATCAGTGCGAGGGTGGCCATGGCAGCGGCCCGCACCACGCTGGGTTCACTGCCCACGATCACGACGAATGCCGCAAGGACAGCTGCGCTCAGCGCTACCCGCGGTGGTCTTGGCAGGGCCAGCCATCCACCGATCCACCACACGATCACCAGCAGGACGGCACAATTGGCGCCGGAGACCGCCGTGAGATGTGTGAGGCCCGAGTCCTGCATTGCAGACGCTGCCTGCTCGGACAGGCCCTGGTCGAGGCCGAAGGTCATCCCTGACAACAGCCATCCCGGGTCAGTGTCGTGGGCCACCGTTCGCATACGGGCCCGTAGCGCGGGGGCGATCCCTGTCGCTGGCTGAATCTGGGGCGACGACTGGATCCACACAGACGCCGCCTGCCCAGGACGGGTAGGGGCGGTGACCCGCATCCGTGCCGTCACCAGATCCCCCATCGACGGGACAGCCTGCGCAGAACCACGCACGGTCACGGCCGCCGTCGGCGCTCCGGCCACCACCTCCGCGGTGGCATACCACGAGTCTGTCCACTGGCCGTGGCTGATCCGGGCTGCTTGGGTGAGGCGTAGCGTCAGTTCGTAACTGCGGCCCTGCTCGTACTCCGGGATCGCTTCGGCATGAACGGCGCCCACCAGCACCCCGGCCACAAGTGCGGCGGACGCCGCCGCGATCCACCAACGCTGCGCAAATAAGGTGAGAGCCGCCATCACGACGACCCACCACAACCCGTGGGTGCCACAACAGACCCCGGCCCACAAGGCGCTTGTGCAGCCGGTTACCCACCATTGCCGATGGTCACCAGCGGTTGGATCTCTGCGAATGTTGCGTCCCCTATCCCCGACACCTCGGTGAGTTGATCCACGGACTGGAAACCACCGTTCAAGTCCCGGAAGGCGATGATGCGCTGGGCCAGCACGGGGCCGACGCCGGGAATCTGCTCGAGGAGTTCCGCTGGTGCGGTGTTGATATCGATGAGAGCGCCGACCCCAGGCGCTGCGCCGGCGGTCGTTGCGGTGCCTGGTGCCGGATCGAGCCCTATGCGGATCTGTTCGCCGTCCACCAGGACTCGGGCCAGGTTTTCGTCGCTGGTATCCACACCTGGTCGGGCGCCGCCAGCCGCCTCGAGTGCGTCGATCACCCGTGCCCCTTCGGGCAGGTGCAGGACTTTGGGTGAACGGACCTTGCCAACGACTTCGACGACCACTTGACCGGCCGGGCTGGCGCTGGCCGATGGTGTCGTACTTGCAGACGGCGCCAAGGAGACCAGTGGCGCTGTCACCGGCTGCACAGCAGGAGGTCGGCGCGTGAAGAAGGCGGTCGCCGCGACGGCGGCGAGCAGGACGCCGACGAGCATCAGCAGGGTGCGCCGATCGAATTCGAGGCTGTTCACACTGCCTAGCCTCACCCCGCCCGTAACCCCCCGGCGGGGCAGACCGAGGATCTGTGGATCACCTCCGCGGGCGGTCCACAGTGGTGCCAGGCTGACGTCAGTCCCGGCGCAGGGCCGCCCGGATGTTGCTCTGATGGCGGACCACGATGAGTAGGGCCAGCGCGGTGGCGAACACGATCTGGCTCATGTCGCTGTGCCACACGATGGAGGCGGGAATCAGCACCAGACTGGCCGTCAGGGAGGCAATGCCCATTCGTTTGCTCACCGCGAATACGAGACCAAAGACCAGCAATACGGGGATCAGCCAGACCGGCTGGATGGCGAGCACTGCCCCGACCGACGTTGCCACACCCTTGCCCCCGTGACCGTGCAGGAAGGGGCTGGTGACATGCCCGAGCACGGCAGCGAAGCCGGCGATTTCAGCCACCGCGACGTCACCGGTGGCCAGGGCGAAGCCCATCGCAGGAACAAAACCTTTCAGGATGTCCAACGCGCCGACCAGGATGGCGGTCTTCTTGCCCATCGCCCGCCCCACGTTGGTCGCACCGGGGTTGCCGGAACCGACCTCGCGCAGGTTGATGCCGCGGGCCCGCGCGATCAGTGAGGCGGGGTTGATCGACCCGACGACGTAGCCGACGACGATCGCCAAGAGCCAGATCATGGTGAGTCTGCTGGCGCAATCGTGATCGCCACGACCCCCGGGCCGACATGAACCCCCATGACGGCCGTGACCTCGCCGACGACCACCTCGCAGTGCAAGGTGTCCCGCAGCCGCCTTGCCACGGACTCCGCACGGTCCGCCGCGTGCAGATGCTGCACAGCCACCCGCACTGGCCGATCCCCTGCCGCCTCCACCGCCAAGTCGGTCAGCCGTGCGAGCGCTCGATTCGCGGTCCGCGCCTTCTCCAGGGGGGCGACCTGACCATCCACCACATGCAGCAGGGGTTTCACCCGCAGGGCCCCGCCCAGCCAGGCCGAGGCGGTGCCGATGCGACCACCCCTGCGCAGGAACTCCAGGGTGTCCACGTAGAAGAGCACCTGACTGTTGTCGGCACTCCTGCGCGCCGCGTCCACGGCGGCGGCGAGTCCACCAGTGGCAGCGGCCGCAGCCGACATCGCAGCGAAGCCAAGGCCCATCGCGATGGAATGAGTGTCTATGACGGTGACCGGCACCGGACTGTCGCGGGCGGCCAGGCGGGCCGAGTCATACGTTCCGCTCAGCGCCGCCGACACATGGACGCTCAGAATCTCCGTCGCCCCACCATCGGCTGCCGCTGTGTAGGCATCGAGGAACTGCTGCGGTGTGGGCTTGGCGGTGGAGACCGAGGCGCCGCGCACGAGGGCGGTCGCGACTTCCCCACTGTTGATGTCCACCCCGTCAAGATGGGTGCGGCCGTCGACGATGACGTGGATGGGAACGACGATCACCCCCGACTCGGCGATCATGGCCGGTGTCAGGCACGCCGTACTGTCGGTGACTACTGCGATGGACATCTCCCCATCCTGCCCCACGATCAGCCCGGAACGATGTTGACGAGTTTGGGTGCCCGGACGATGACGCGGCGAGGCTCGCGGCCCTGCAACAAGGACTCGACCGCCTGCAGAGCGCTGTCCTGCAGCACGTCGTCTGTGATGTCGGGGTCGACGTCCAGACGCGCCTTCACCTTCCCGGCGATCTGCACCACACAAGTGACTGTCTGCGCCTTGACGAGTTCCGGATCAATCTGCGGCCAGCCCGCCCGTGCGACACTCGGCGCGTGCCCCAAGCGGTCCCACATGTCCTCGGCTGTGTAAGGCGCGACCAAGCTCAGCAGGATCGCTACCGCCTCCGTTGCCTCCCGCACTGCGGGATCAGCCCCGCCAGCACCTGTGTCGATCGCCTTGCGGGTGGCGTTGACCATCTCCATGACCTTGGCCACGGCCACGTTGAAGCGGAAGGACTCCACCGCCTGCTGGGCCTCGTGGATCAGCCGGTGGATGACCCGGCGCAGCGCCTCGTCGCCGTGTGCCGGGTCCACGCCCGGTTCGCTGGTGACGTCGCCGGACAGCCGCCACGCCCTCGTCAGGAACCGCACGCTGGCCGATGGCGAGACATCGGACCAGTCGATGTCATCCTCCGGTGGTCCGGCAAAGACCATGGTCAGCCGGACCGCATCCACCCCGTGGCGGCCCAGTTCGTCGGACAGCCGCACGAGGTTGCCCCGGGACTTGCTCATCGCGGACCCGTCCATGACCACCATGCCTTGATTGAGCAGGCTGGAGAAGGGTTCGGTGAAGTCGACCAGCCCCATGTCGTAAAGGACTTTGGTGAAGAACCGTGAGTACAACAGGTGCAAGATGGCGTGGGTGACGCCACCGACGTACTGGTCGACCGGCAGCCATTCGCGTGCCAACTCCGGGTCGAACGGGGCATCGTCGCGTTGCGGATCCAAATACCGCAGGAAGTACCAGGAGGAGTCGACAAAGGTGTCCATCGTGTCCGAGTCGCGGGTGCCCGGGCCACCGCACCTGGGACACGGCACATTGATCCAATCAGTGGCCGCCCCCAGCGGGGACGTCCCCTTGGGCCGCAGGTCCAGGCCCTGCGGATCGGGGAGCTCAACGGGCAGTTGGTCCTCCGGGACCGGCACTTCACCGCACGCCGGGCAGTGCACGATCGGGATGGGTGTGCCCCAGTATCGCTGCCTGGAGATCAACCAGTCCCGCAGCCGGTAGTTCACCGATGCCTGCGCCCGACCTGTCTCGGACAGGATCTCGATGACCTTTGCCACGGCATCAGCGGTGCCCAAACCGTCCAATGGCCCCGAGTTGATATGTGGACCGTCGTCCCCGGTGGCCGTTCCGGTCTCCACCGGATCCTCGTCAGCGGCCACGACGACCCGGACGGGCAGGCCGAACGTCCTCGCGAAGTCGAGGTCGCGCTGGTCGTGCGCGGGCACGGCCATGATCGCGCCGGTCCCGTAGTCGGCCAGCACGTAGTCGGAGGCGTAGACCGGCAACCGTTCACCATTGACCGGGTTGACCGCGTAGCGATTCAGGAACACACCGGTCTTGGGCCGCTCAGCGTTCATCCGGTCGATCTCGCTGATGGTGCGGACCTGCCCCAAGTACTGCTCGAACTGCGCTTCCACACCGGTGCCGACGACCAACTCGGCGGCCAGATCAGAGTCCACAGCAACCACGAAGAACGTGGCCCCGTACAGGGTGTCGGGCCGGGTTGTGTACACCGTGACGGGCTCTGGGCGGCCTTCAATCTCGAACCGAACCTCGGCTCCGGTGGACCGCCCGATCCAGTTGCGCTGCATCGCAAGCACCTTGTCCGGCCACTTGCCCTCCAGTTGCTGCATGTCGTCCAGCAAGCGCTCGGCGTAGTCGGTGATCCGGAAGTACCACTGGGTCAGTTTCTTCTTCGTGACGATCGTGTCGCAGCGCTCACAGCGGCCTGCCACGACCTGCTCATTAGCGAGCACGGTCTGACAGTTGGGGCACCAGTTGACCTGGCTGGCTTTGCGATAGACCAGACCGCGTTCGAACATCTTCAGGAACAGCCACTGGTTCCAGTGGTAGTACTGCGGGTCGCAGGTGTTGAGCACCCGGTCCCAGTCGAAGGAGCAGGCGTACCGCCGCATGGACTTCTTCTGCTGTTCGATGTTCTCGTAGGTCCACGTCTTGGGGTTGACGCCACGCTTGATCGCCGCGTTCTCCGCGGGCAGCCCGAAGGCGTCCCAACCGATGGGATGCATGACGTTGAAGCCCTGCTGCACCCAGTACCGCGCGATCACGTCACCGAGGGCGTAGGCCTCTGCATGACCCATGTGCAGATCGCCACTGGGGTAGGGGAACATGTCCAGCACGTACTTCTTCGGCCGGGGGTCGTCGGGGTCTCCGGAACGAAACGGCGCCAGCGCATCCCATACCGGCAGCCATCGGTCCTGGATGGCTTCGACGTCGTACTCGACCGGCTCCGACATGGGGTTCCCTTCACGCGTGGACTATGCCTCTAGGGTACCGAGGCGCGTTGCAGGGATTCGCGGACCTTCTCGGCCACGGCGATGTGAGTCTCCCAACCGAAGTGCATGCCGTCAGCGTTGTGGGTACCTGCTCGCAGGCCCGCGGAAACGACCTCGGTCACGTCGACGATTTCGACGTGGTTTCGCTCACCCCATGCGTGGCAGGCCTGGACAGAATCGGCGAAGAACCTCTGGCTGGGGTAGAGATCCGCGCGGTGGGGCGGGGGTGTCATCGCGACGATGGGCAGGTGCGGGTGGAAAGTGCGTACCCCCTGGACGATGCGGGTGAGGTAGTGATCGGTGGCCGCCTGCGGCAATTGACGCCACGGCCCGCCGGTCACGCGGATGATCTTTGGGGAGGCGCTCAGATACAGGCTGCGGGCGCGCCGCCGGACCGTTCCCGGTCGGATGTAGGACAGCCCCTGCCGCAGGTACGTCGGGATGGCTGCGGGCAGGGCATCCATCCCCCCGACGGCGATGACCAGCGCATCCGCTCGCGGTAGGTACTCCCCCCACACCTTGGGATCACGGGTCAGCGACCACCAGACGTCGCGTGTCATCCAGCCGATCTGCGCGACAACGTCGGCGGTGGCGGGAGCCGCTACGCGGTTGGGCCACAAACGTGGGTCACTGGGCGGATGGGCCGCGTCGGGACCGTGAAAGGTCAGGGAGTCACCAAGGACGAGCAGGCTCATCCGATGTCAGCGAGCGCCTTGAGGTAGTCCTGCGGGTCACGTGCCTCACCCAGCTCCGTGACGACCGACCAGCGCAGGATCCCGTCGCGGTCGATGATGAACGTGCCCCGATTGGCCGCCCCCAGGAAGTCCAGAAACACCCCGTACTTGGACGCCGTGTCGCCATGCGGCCAGAAGTCGCTGAGCAGTGGCATCGACAGATTCTCCGCTGCTGCGAATGCCTGCAGGGTCTGGCGGCTGTCGCAGGAGATGCCGAGTACGGCCGCCTCGTCGGGGCTGAAGTCGAGAGAACGGTCGCGTAGGGTGCACAACTCGCCGGTGCAGATCCCTGTGAATGCGAAGGGGAAGAAGACGATCACGACATTGCGCCCCCGTAGGGACTCCAGGCTGAGGGTGCCGCCGCTGGTGCTGGGCAGTTCGAAAGCGGGGGCGGGCTGTCCGATGGTTGGCGTCATGAGCCCCAGGGTAGACGCGGCGCGTCGACCGCCGCATCGTGCCGGCGCCCCGTGGGTGGACGAGCCTGGCGCGTCACTCCTACGTGATGAAAGGGGGAGGCCCGGGCCACCCTCGCCGCTTGTGATCGCTACGCTCTCGCTGGCGAGGAAGGCAGACGATGTGAAGAATGCACGGGTGCTCATCGGCGGCTTCGCCGGGCTCGTCGGGTTTCTACTCCCGCAGGTCTTCGCGCCGGAAGGCCTCGACGCATCCGGTGCGCGGATGCTGGGTATCTTCCTGCTTGCGATCGCTTTGTGGATCAGTGAGGCCGTACCGCTGGTGGCGACTGCGGTGCTGATCATCCTGCTGGAGGTCCTCATGGTCTCCTCTGGGGCGATCCTCACCGTGCCTGACGACGCACTGGCACCCACGGCCTTCTACGGGGCGTTGTCGGATCCGGTCATCATCCTGTTCCTCGGTGGATTCACGATCGCACTGGCGGCCGAGAAGTTCGGTCTGGATTGGAACCTGGCAGCCCTGGCCTTACGGCCCTTGGGAGGGCATCCCAGGCGCAGCCTGCTGGTGCTGATGGCGATGACTGCGGTGCTGAGCATGTTTGTGTCGAACACCGCGACCGCCGCCACGATGTTCGCGGTGCTCACCCCGGTGCTGGCCACGGCGCCGCCCGGCAAGACCCGGACCGGGCTGGCACTCAGCATTCCGATCGCAGCCAACGTCGGCGGTCTGGCAACTCCGGTCGGCTCGCCGCCGAACGCCATTGCCGTGGCGGCGCTCTCGAATGAGGGCTTCATCGTCACCTTCGCGCAGTGGATGGTGTTCGGACTACCGCTCATGATCGTGCTGCTGCTGTTCGCATGGCTGCTGTTGGCCGCCTTGTTCATCGACCCGGACGCTCATATCGTCTTCGACGTTCAGCCCAAATTCGACGCCTCGGGAAAGGCGGTCGCGTTCTATGTGATCGGGGCGGTGACCGTGGCCGGGTGGCTCACTGAGGCATTGCACGGGATCCCCGCTTCGACGGTCGGATTCTTCGCCGTCGTGGCGCTCCTGGTCGTGGGTTCGATCACCCCTGGTGAACTGGGCAAGTTGCCTTGGGCCGTGCTGTGGCTGGTGGCGGGCGGGATCGCGCTGGGAACTGGCCTGGCCGCCACAGGAATCGACGCCTGGATCGTCGGCTTGGTCGAGTGGGACGCACTGTCACCAAGCTCACTGATAGCGGTGTTAGCGGTGTTGGCAGTCGGATTGTCGACGGTTATCTCGAACTCAGCGACGGCAAACCTGCTCGTACCCATCGGCATAGCCCTGGCGATCTCGGTGGACGCGAACCCGATCGTGGTCGCTGTGACGATCGCGTTGGCCTGTTCCTTGGCGATGGCCATGCCGATCTCGACTCCCCCGAATGCTGTCGCCTACGCCACCGGTGAGGTGACCACCCGGAACATGGCTGTGACCGGGGTGATCATCGCGGCCGTCGGGATCCCGTTGTTGGTGCTGATCGTGCCGATGGTTGCCGGGCGGATCGTCTAGCTAGTTCCCCGTCAGGTTGTGAACGCGCTGCGCGGGGGTGAGGCGGTCGAGGGCTTTCGCCGCCGCTCTCGGCGAGGGCGTCAAACACCGCCGTAGCAGGAACCGTTGTCGGTCATGGCTGGCTTCACGTCGATGCCGGCGTGGGCGAAGAATCCCCGTGCCCGATGCCAGAACCCGGCGGCTTCTTTGCGTTCGTCGCCCAACGGCTCGGAGTGCGCCAGATCTCCCGGCGCGTCGGCTTCCTAGCGGCGCACACTCCAACCCTCATCCACGATCAAACGAGCCAGTAGTTCGCGGCTAACAGCAGTCAACGGGCGTTGGCGTGAACCATGAGGACCTCCAGTACGACGTTGGTGTGGCAACCCCCTTCGATTCCGGAGGTCCTCGCCCTGTGTCATCGGTTCACAACGTCCAGAGGAACTACAACTGGACGATGCCCAGCCGGCGGCATGTCTGCGTGTCGGCGTTAGATCCGTCTATCCACAGTTCTTGTTCGGCGGACCGTTTTGTCGTACCTCTGTTCTATGGTTGGGGTATGGATCAATTGATGCTTGCGGCGTGGGAGGCGATGCTGCCCGACGGTGACCCGCTCGAGGTGGCCAAGGCCGCGGAGGCGATGATCGGGTTCTTCCACGCCCGGCAACTGGTGGCGTTCCATCAGGTGTACCAGGACTCCGAGGCTGGTGCCGACCCCGACGGGGTGGTCGTGGACCCGTGCCCGCCGGAGATCGCCTGCGCGATGCTCTGGAGCCCCGGTGTCGCCTCGGCGATGGTCGACGTGGCGGTGGATGTGGTCACCGACCTGCCCGCTGTCCTGGCCGCGCTGGCTGAGGGCCGGATCGATCTGGCGAAGGTCCGGGAGATCATCCGCGCCACCAGCGGGCTTTCGCTGTCCGACCGGCAGGAGGTGGCCGACCGGGCCATCACCTACGCCGCCGCCCACACGAAGTCGCAGCTGCGTCCGTGGCTGACCCGCCAGGTCGACCGGATCGACCCCGACGCCGCCGAACGCCGCCGGAAGCGGGCCCGTAAACAGCGCGGGGTGTGGCTGAGCCCGGAACCGGACGGGATGGCCACCCTGTCCGCCTACCTCACCGCCGAAGAAGCCAGCGCCTGCATGGAGTCGGTGCGGGCCGGCTGCCGCTCCCAGGATGGGTCGCGGGACGTCAATCAGGCCGACACGTTCGTGGAGTTGTTGACGGGGATCAGCCCGGCCCAGCAGGTCCCGGTGACCGTGATCATGACCGATCAGGGTGCCGAGATCGAAGGGTACGGCCCGATCAGCGACGGTCACGCCGCCGATCTGCTGGACCGGCTGCACACACCCTCGGTGACCGTCCTGACCCGCCCACCCATGGGCATCCGCTACGCCCCGAGCCTCGCCATGCGGCGCTATGTGCAGGTGAGGGATCGGCACTGCCGGTTCCCCGGCTGCCAGCGCCCCGCCCGAGCATGCGACCTCGACCACCTCGTCCCCTGGCCGGCCGGGCCCACCGACGAGGCCAACCTCGCGTGTCTGTGCCGGCACCATCACCGGCTCAAAACCCACACCGCATGGACAGTGCGCAGACTCCCCGGAAACATCCTGGAATGGACCAGCCCCACCGGACGGGTCTACCTCAGCACCCTCGAAGACCCCTGACCGAACGTGCCCCGGGAACATCCCGGGACAGCGCCACCGTCGACTAACCATCGCGCGGCAGAGCCCAACGTCCGAAGAGGATCATGGGCAGGGAGCAACACGATGCCGCATCGTGGTACTCTGCGCGAAAACCCCCGCTCAGAAGTGCCTCTGATCAGGGGTTTCGCCTTGGTGGAGCTATGGGGACTCGAACCCCAGACCCCTTGCCTGCCAGGCAAGTGCTCTACCAGCTGAGCTATAGCCCCAAGACACCGATAACTGTACCTGACGGGAAATCCGTCGTCACACGGTGGTGACAGCGGGACCCTTTCACGGCACGATGAGAACACCGATCTAGGAGGGCCATGAAGATCTCGAGCATCTTGAGTAACAAAGGCAGTTTCGTCGCGACCGTCTCCCCAGATGCCAGCGTCTCGCAACTGCTAGCGCTGCTCGCGGAGCACAAGATCGGTGCCGTGGTGGTGGCCGACGCCGACGGGTCCGTCGGGGGCATCGTGTCGGAGCGCGACGTGGCCCGGGCGGCGCACACCCACGGCGCGGGAGCACTCGAGCAGCCGGTCAGCGCGATCATGACTGAACTAGTGGTCACCTGCGCACCAGGTGCCAGTACCGAAGAACTGATGAGCCTCATGACCGAGCGTCGGGTCCGGCACATCCCCGTCATCGAGGATGACGAGATGGTGGGGATCGTCAGCATCGGAGACGTCGTGAAGGCCAGGCTGGCCGAGTTGGAGACCGAGCGCGACGCGCTGCAGGCCTACATCAGCTCCTGAGGCGGACCTCAGTCGTCGCTCTCGGGCGGTTCCGGTAATGACCGGGCGTTGTACTCCAGGACAGTCCATGGCGTGTCGGACGCGCCGGTCTCCAGGAACACGCTCCAGGCGGCATTGCGCATCACGCTGAGGAACCGCACCTGCTCAAAGGGCCGGTTGAGCAGCGGAGCCATCACCGCCCGGCAGGCACCACCGTGACTGACGACGACAGCGGTGCGGCCGGGGTCGGTCTTGGCCAGAACGTCAGCGATCGCTGCCATGATCCGCTCACCGACGACATGCCGGTCCTCGCCGGTCCCACCCGGTCGGATGAATTCCCCCTGCAGCCAGGCGCGGTATGAGTCGGGGTCGGTTTGCAGCAAATCAACTCGCCGCATCCCCTCCCAGGCGCCGCCGTCGGTCTCGCGCAGACGAGGATCGGTAGCGACCTCCAGCCCACACCGGGCGGCCAGCGCGGATGCGGTGTCGTAAGCACGCGAGAGATCGCTGCTGACAATCACCTGCGGTGACAGATCGGCCAACAGCCGCGCCGCCCCGGCTGCCTGCCGGACCCCGAGCTCGTCGAGGGGCACGTCGGTCTGGCCCTGGAACCGGTGTTCCAGGTTCCACTCGGTCTGCCCATGCCGCCAGAGCACCAACCGCCGCTCACTCATGGGGCACCTCGATCCGGGGGCAGTCCTTCCACAACCGCTCCAAGTCGTAGAACGCGCGCTCCTCCAGATGCTGCACGTGCGCCACGAAGTCGCCGAAGTCCAGCAACACCCACCGGCCTCGGCCCTTGCCCTCGCGCCGGATGGGCCGGCCCGTCGTCGCGTCCTCGATGGCATCGACGATCGCGTCCACCTGCCGCTCGTTCGTACCGCTGCAGATGAGGAAAGCATCGGTGAGCGCCAAATGCTCGCTGACGTCGAGCGCTACGACGTCCTGCGCCAACTTGTCGAGCGCGGCCTGCGCCGCGACCCACACCCGCTCCTGCGTATCCGGATCCAACCCCATTACCTCCATGTCAAGGCCCTGTTGTGCGCGCCACATCCACACGAGCCGCCCCCCAAGCCAACTCCCCGGCGGCCGGGATCATTCCCACCGCCTGTTCGAGCCGCAGAACTTGGGCCTGGGTCACCTCGTCCGTCACGATCGTCGTCGAAGTCATCTGAGTGGCCCTGCCACCCCATGCCGCTTGCCAGCCCCGTACCACCATCTGCTCGCGCATCGTCTCCAAATCCTCGCTGCGGATGGCCGCCGCATAGACCCGCGCCACCGGTTCATCCAAAGGCGGGTAGCCCTCGAACAGCGTGCCCATCCGCCGGCTCATCCGCTCGGTGTCCATGGCGTAGGCGGCCCGCACCCCCTGCGGTGGGACCACCCGCACGAAGTTATCGGCGGCCATCGGAACGGTGGCGTCGTCATACTCCCCTGCCACCCGCAGTTCTTTGGCGAGGGCCAAGTAGTCGGCGACCGCATCGGTGTTGGTCGTCGGTTTGGACAGTGCGCCCAGAGATACGACCAGCGTGCGGGCCTTCTCCTGATCGGTCGGGAAGCGGCGCAGGATCTGGTCCCAGACGCTCTGGAACCGCGCCATGCGTACCGCCTCGTCGCGCAGCGCGGGGTCGAGGACGTAGTCGGCGGCAGCGGCCCCGGCCAAGCTCTGCCGACCCGCCTCAAGGAACTCCGGCAGGCCTTGATCGTTGAGGTAGGCGGTGCGCCCGGGCAGGTCCAGTTCCACCCCTCCGACCGCATCCACGAGTCCGGCGAAGGCCAGCCTGTCCATCACCCAGGCATCGTTGACTGGCACCTGACTCTGATTCTGGATCGCGGTCATCACGAAGGGCACCTTCTTGCGGCCCAGATCAGCGGCGCTGACCTCCTGCGCCCCCACCTGGTCCACCCACCAGTCGGCCCTCCACCACAGCTGGTTCAGCGCGGTCTGCTCCCCGTTAATGCCCATGAGAACAGAACCAAGCGCGAGCAGAGACGAGTCCCGCACCTGCACCAGCAGGGTCTGCGGCAGCGGCGCCGACGTGGGACTCGTCGTCGGGGTGGGCGTCGGGGTGCGCTGCTGGGAGACGAGAATCGCCACCGTGGCCAAGATGACCAGGCCCAGAAGTGCGACAGCGGCGGTGGCGCGTTTGTGCATCAGCGGTAGAGCGAGTGCTTGTGAATGTACTCGGCGACCGCGGCTGGGACGAGGTAGTCGATGGGCAGACCCTCAGCGACGCGCTGCCGGCACATGGTGGAGGAGATGTCCAGGCTGGGGATGTCCAGAACGGTGACCGATGTGAGGGGCACTGTGTCTCCCATCTGATGGCCGGGGCGGGTCACTCCCACCATATGTGCAAGGTCGGCCAGGGCTTCCGCCTCCCGCCACGTCGACAGCCCGGCGAGCGCATCGGCGCCGGTGATGAAGTACAGGTCGACGGGGTCGAGCTGTGCGTGCAGGTCCCGCAGAGTGTCCACCGTGTATGTTGCGCCGGGACGGTCGAGGTCCACGCGGCTCACCCGAAACGGGGATCTGTCGGTGGCCAGCAGGGTCATCCGGAATCGATGCTCGGGCGGACTCACGGCGCGATCCGACTTCTGCCACGGCTGACCCGTCGGTACGAGCAGCACCTCGTCCAGATCCAGCCTGTGCAGCACCTCGTTGGCGGCCACAAGATGCCCGAAGTGGATCGGGTCAAAGGTGCCGCCCATCACGCCGATCCGGCGCGACGTCATGTCAACGGTCGATGTTCAGCCGGGTCACGAGGAACAGCAGCAACAGCAGCACCCCGAGCGCCACGCCGCCGTAGAGGTACGGCGACGGATGCGACTCCTCGACGCCTTCCGCGGCCTCCGACGCAAGGGCACTCAGTACAACAACGGCGTTCACCATGCAAGCACTCTACCGATGCCCGGGGCCGTCACGTGCGCACGTGTCCGTTACCGACGATCACAAATTTGGTGGAGGTGAGTTCCGCCAAGGCCATGGGCCCGCGCGCGTGGAGTTTCTGCGTCGAAATGCCGATCTCCGCCCCGAAGCCCAACTGCTCACCGTCGGTGAAGCGCGTGCTCGCATTGACCATGACTGCTGCCGAATCCACCGCGTCGGTGAAGCGCTCGGCGGCGGCCACCGAATCGGTGACGATGGCCTCGGTGTGGCCACTGCTCCAGCGACCGATGTGATCGATGGCGGCCTGCAGATCCGCAACCACCCCTACCGCGAGGTCCAGGCTGTAGTACTCCTCGGCCCAATCGTGGTCGCTGACCGCCCGGAAGGGGATCCCCGCCTTCGCCGCATAACGCTCGACTGTGGGATCGCCATGGATCGTCACACCCTGCGCGTTGAGCGCTGCGAGCACCGGCGGCAGCAACCGGTCCGCCGCCTCCTTGTTCACCAGCAGGGTCTCGGCGGCGTTGCACACACTCACGCGCTGCGTCTTCGAGTTCACAACGAGATCCACCGCCCGCTCCACCGGGGCATCGGAATGCAGATAGACATGCACGTTGCCCACCCCGGTCTCGATGACCGGGACCTGACTGTTCTCCACGACACTGCGGATGAGCGCCGCACCACCCCGGGGAATCAGTACGTCCACGAGGCCGCGGGCGCGCATCAGGTGCTGCACACTGTCATGGGTCAAGCCGGGGACCTGGCAGATCGCGTCGGTGGGCACATCGGTGGAGAACAGTGCGGTGCGCATCGTGTCGATCAGAATGCGGTTGCTGTGAGCGGCGCTGGCCGATCCACGCAGCAGGCTCGCATTGCCACTCTTGAGGCAGAGCACCGCAGCGTCGACGGTGACATTGGGGCGAGCCTCGTAGATCATGCCCACGACACCGAGCGGCACCCGTACCTGCCGGACCTTTAAGCCGTTGGGCAGCGTGTAACCGCGCAGCACGTCCCCCACCGGGTCGGGCAGAGCGGCGACCGCGCGAACGGCATGGGCGATATCCTCCAGGCGCTCCCTGGTGAGCGTGAGCCGGTCGATGATGGCCGGATCGGTGCCGGCATCTCTGGCATTAGCGACATCGATCGCGTTCTCCGCGACGATCCGGTCGGCTCCGGCCACCAAGGCGTCTGCGATGACATTGAGCGCGTCATCCTTCTGCGCCCGGGTCAGGGTGCGCAGCGTGGCGGCGGCGCTGCGAGCGCGGGTGGCGACGGATCGGACGTCCTCGACGGTGGCATGCTCCATGATGTAAGGCTACGCGGTCGCTCCCGCGGCGCCCTGCCTCACAGCAGGACCAAGTCGTCCCGGTGGACGATCTCCCGCTCGTAGTCCGGGCCGAACTCCTCGATGAGTTCGGCCGTGGTGCGACCGATGAGCCGGCCGAACTCGGCCGCGTCGTAACCGACCAGTCCGCGGGCCACGGCCGTCCCGCGCGGGTCCACGATGTCGACCGGTTCACCGGCGACGAAGCGACCCGAGACCGACATCACGCCGGCGGCCAGCAGGGAAGCCTGGCGGTGCAGCAGGGCCCGCACCGCACCGTCGTCGATCTGCACGGAGCCCCGGGCCTCGGTGGCGTGCGCGAGCCACATCTGTCGCGGTGAGCGGCGCCGACCAGACGGTTCGAAAACGGTGCCGGTCGGCTCCCCCAGCAGCGCCTGACTCACCATGTCCGCGCTGGTCAGTACTACAGGGATGCCGGCCTCGCTGGCCATGAGCGCGGCCTGCACCTTTGTCTGCATACCCCCACGGCCGACCCGGCTGCCGCGGCCGCCGAGTTCGACGTGGCCCAGATCGGCGGCCGACGTGACCTGCTCGACACGGGCGGCTGTGGCGTCACCAGGGGGCCGGTCATACAGTCCGTCGACGTCGCTGAGCAACACCAACCCGTCGGCCTGAACCACGTGCGCCACCAGCGCGGCCAACCGATCGTTATCGCCGAACCGGATCTCATCGGTGGCCACTGTGTCGTTCTCGTTCACGATGGGCAATACCCCGAGCTCCAGCAGCCGCCCCAGGGTCCGCTGCGCATTTCGGTAATGGGTCCGACGGATGAGGTCCTCCGCGGTGAGCAACACCTGTCCGACCCGCAGGTCATGGCGTGCAAACTGCGCTGAGTAGTGCGCCAGCAAGATTCCTTGCCCGACACTGGCTGCCGCCTGCTGGGTCGCCAGATCGCGGGGAGGTTTGCGCAGGCCCAACGCCGGCGTCCCAGCCGCGATGGAACCCGAGGACACCAAGACCAACTGCACTCCGGCCCGGACGTTGCGCACGAGTGCGGCGACCAAAGCGTCGAGGTGCTGCTCATGCAGGCCGCCGTCGCTATCGGTCAATGACGATGAGCCGATCTTCACCACCAGGCGGGAGGCAGCGGCGATCTGCTTGCGGGCGTCCATCACCTACTCCTCTGCGGCCTCGATCTCGACATCCTCCTCGACCGACGGCATCCAGTCGAAGACCACGGCACTATCCTCAGGGCCGATGATGACCGTGGACCCCTCGACCGCACCGAGTTCGGCCAACCTATCCTCTACCCCAAGCTTGCGCAGGCGGTCGGCGAGGTAACGCACCGCCTCCTCGTTGCCGAAGTCCGTCTGCCGCACCCAGCGTTCGGGACGGCGGCCGCGGACCCGGAAGCCGTCACCGGTCTTGCGCACCTCGAAGGCGTCGTCGGCGACCGGCTGGGGGCGGATCACCACACGGGCCTCCGGCACCGGGCGCTGGGCCCGGTCGGCCTGAACCAGACGCAGCATGGCGTAGGTCAGGTCCTTGAGCCCCTCGTGGGTCGCCGCCGAAATGGGATAGACGACGAAACCGGCAGCGATGAGTTGTCCCGTGACCAGATCGGCCATCTCCCGGCCGTCGGGCACGTCGATCTTGTTCAGCGCCACGAGCCGCGGACGCTGTGCCAACTCCGGGTCGAACGCGATCAACTCGTCCTCGATCACCTGCAGGTCACGGACCGGATCGCGGTCGGTCTCGAACGTCGCACAGTCCACAACATGGACCAGCGCGCTGCAGCGCTGAACGTGGCGCAGGAACTCGTGACCCAGCCCCTTACCCTGGCTGGCACCAGGGATCAGTCCGGGCACATCGGCGACGGTGAATGTCGTTCCGGCGATGCTGACGACACCCAGATTGGGTGTCAGAGTCGTGAAGGGGTAGTCGGCGACCTTGGGTCGCGCAGCCGACAGGGCCGACACCAGCGACGATTTGCCGGCGCTCGGAAAGCCGATCAGCCCGATGTCAGCGACGGTCTTGAGTTCCAGAATTGCATCGACGTGCTCGCCGGGTTCACCAAGCAAGGCGAACGCGGGGGCCTTTCGCCGACGGGTGGCCAGCGCCGCGTTTCCGAGGCCGCCATGGCCGCCGGCGGCCAGGACGAACTGCTGTCCAGGTTCGACGAGATCGGCCAGCGTCTCGCCGTCCTCGGTCTGCACCATGGTGCCGGGCGGCACAGGAACCACCAGGTCCTTGGCGCTGGCACCACTGCGGTTGCTGCCCTGACCCGGCTGACCGGAGCCAGCGTGCCGGTGGGGATGGAAATGCAGGTCGAGCAGGCTGTTGACGCCCACGTCGACGAGCAGGATCACGTCGCCACCGCGGCCTCCGTTGCCGCCATCGGGACCGCCGAGCGGTTTGAACTTCTCGCGGTGGATGGACGCGCAGCCGTGACCGCCGTCACCGCCTTGGGCGTGGATCAGAACGCGGTCGACGAAACTGGTCACCGCGTTGACATCAAGCGACGATGTTGACGACCCGGCGACCACGCTTGGTGCCGAAGTCCACCGTGCCCGCCGTGAGCGCGAACAGGGTGTCGTCCTTGCCGATGCCGACGTTCGCACCGGGGTGGAAGTGGGTGCCGCGCTGACGCACGATGATCTCACCGGCGTTGACGAGCTGGCCACCAAAGCGCTTCACACCGAGGCGCTGGGCGTTCGAGTCGCGACCGTTTCTGGTGCTTGCCGCACCCTTTTTGTGTGCCATGAGGTCAGGCTCCCAACTCGATGCCGGTCACCTTGACGACGGTCTGCTCCTGACGGTGCCCCTGACGCTTCCGGTAGCCGGTCTTGTTCTTGTACTTGAGGATGTCGATCTTCGGTCCGCGGCGGTGCTCGACCACCTCGGCCGTGACCGACGCGCCCGACAGAGCGCTGGGGTCGGAGGTGACAGTCTCACCATCCACCACGAGCAGGACAGGAGCCAGGTCCACCGCGTCGCCGGGCTGTCCAGGCACCCGGTTCAGAACCACCACATCGCCGACAGCCACCTTCTCCTGGTGACCGCTGGTCCGCACGATCGCGTACACCGCTGCTCCTTCGCATAACAATCATTTCGGCGGCTCATGGGCACACCGACTCAGGCGCATCAACAGCGCACTTCCTCAAGGGTACGCGATGGCCTCCAACGGCGACAATGCGCCCCTGCGGTATTCCCACGGGTTGCCCGGGTATCCAGCATCGCATGCCGACCTACCTGATTACCGGGGCCACCAGCGGGATCGGGCTGGCCACGGCGACCATGCTCGCCGAGCGTGGCGCCGACCTCGTCCTGATGGGACGAAACCTCGACTCCCTGGAGAAAGTCCAGGCCGAACTGGGCCAGGCCTGTGTCCTCGTGGCCGGAGATGTGCGCGAAACCGCTGACGTGGAGCGTGCGTTCGCCGCTGTACCGGGACCTCTGGACGGGGTGGTGCATGCCGCGGCGGTCGCCGCCTACGGCCGCTTCGAGCAGATCCCGCCGGATGTCTTCACGGCCACGGTGGCCACGACGCTGCTGGGTACCATCACCGTCGCACGGGCCGCGATCACCCGGTTCATCGCCCAGGGCGGCGGGCGACTGGTCGTCGTCGGTTCACTGCTCGGCGACATCAGCGTGCCGTACATGAGTCCGTACATCACTGCCAAGTGGGGCGTCCACGGCCTGGTCCGGACGCTGCAGCAGGAGACGCGGGGTTCGGGCATCGACATCAGCCTGGTCAGTCCCGGCGGGGTGGACACCCCCATCTACGACAACGCCGCGACCTATCTGGGCGTCAAAGGCCAGGCACCGGGCAAGGTGCAATCGGCTCAGGAGTGCGCTACCCGCGTCGTCTCAGCGCTGCACAGACCGCGTCGCCAGGTGCAGTCCGGGCCGCTCAACCGGATCGCACGGGTCGGCTATCGGCTTGTGCCGGCGGTGTTCGACGCCGCGGTCGGACCGGTCATGCGCTGGCAAGGCCTGCACCCCGATCCCGTCGCGGCCACCCCCGGCAACGTCTTCAGCCCCGTCTCAGGAGAGCCCCGCATGCAAGGACAACGCATGAAGAACACCCTCATCGTCCACCGCGAGGTCAACGCACCCGCCAAGGCCGTGTGGCAGGTCCTCACCGACGGCTGGACGTATGCCACCTGGGTGGTGGGCGCATCCCGGGTACGAGATGTGGATGCCACCTGGCCCGCGACCGGCAGTCGCATCCATCACGCCTTCGGCCCGTGGCCAGCAGTCATTCAGGACTACACCCGGGTGGAGCGCAGCGAACCGGAACGCGAACTGGTGCTCAAGGCGCGCGGCTGGCCCGTGGGTGAGGCCCGGGTCGTCATCAACCTGACGCCGACCGGAGCAAAGTCCTGCCGATTGAGCATCCAGGAGGACGCGATCGCGGGGCCGGGCACGGCGATGCCCCGTACGTTGCGGCAGGCTGTCATCGGCCCGCGTAACAAAGAGACCCTGTACCGGCTCGCGCTGATCGCCGAGGGTCGATACCGCAACCACGACATCGCGTGACATTGGTGCGTAACACGCTGCAAGATCAACGAGGCTCCCGCGCGCAGTCCCAGGCATGGCCTGAACGGAAGGGGCTACCTGCAACGGCCGCCGTTCCCATGTGGACCACGGTTCGAGGCGGCCGCACGCGCCGTGACCCCCTAGCGCAGGCGACCCCAGGCCGATCGCAGCAGGCGACGACGAACGGCACCGAACCGGCCGTTGGCACGCAGTGCCGACAGCGCCGCATTCCACCCGGGGGCACCGTGGACCCCGCCGCCGGGATGCGCCGACGCGCTGGCCAGATAGAGGCCGGCCAGGGGTGTCTCGGGTCTGCCGAGGCCCACGGTCGGGCGGAAGAAGAGCTGCTGGTGCAGGGCCGCGGTCCCCCCGTTCAGGGCGCCACCGACGAGATTCGCATCGGCTGCCTGCATGTCCTGCGGGGTCTGCACATGACGGGCCAGCACGAGGTCCCGGAACCCCGGCGCCGACGTCCTCGATCGCCTGCTCCATACGTTCGATCTGGGGGTGCGCATCCACCCCCTGCGGCACGTGGGTATATGCCCAGACTGACTCGGTGCCCGCCGGTGAGCGCAGCGGATCCGCCGTGGTCATCTGGCCAAGCAGCACGAATGGATCGCGCGGCAAGTTGCCCGGTCGACAGGTCAGCGGCGTAACCCACAAGACCGTCGTTGTCTACACCGAGGTGAACGGTGCCCGCACCGGCCAGGGCCCCGTTCTTCCAGGGGATCTGCCCAGCCAGCGCCCAATTCAGTTTCAGCGTCGCGTTGTCCCACTGGAAGCGGCCGAGTTCGCGCAGGAACGCGGCCGGCAGGCTCTGGTCGGGCAGCAGTTCCCGGTAGAGCGCCGGCGCGCTCACGTCAGCCAGAATCGCCCGGCGCGCCTGCACCGTGCGATCGGCAGTGTGCACCGCGGTGGCACGCCCGCCCACGACGTCGATACGGGTCACCCGCTGCCCGCAGAGCACCGTGGCACCATGCGCTTCGGCGCGCCGCCGCAGTGCCGCAGCCAGTTGACCTGCCCCTCCTTGCGGCACCGGGAAGCCCACATCCTGGCCAAGCATGGCCAGCAGGTATCCGAAGATACCGCTGCCTCCCGCGTCCGGGGTGAGATCGCTGTGCAGGGAATTGCCGGCGAGCAACAGCGCCGCCCCCTCCCCCGCAAACCGTTCCTGTGCAAAGCGGCGGACGGGAGACACGGCCATCCGCGCGAAGTCCAGGGTCCCCGTCGCTCCTAATCGGCGCAGCACCTTCGACGTGGCGACCATGGGCGGGAACGGGGTGAACAAGGCGTCCAGCAGAGGATCGCGGATGCGCTCCCACGTGGCGAACAGGTCCAGCCAGGCCTGCCCGTCGCCAGGAGCGAACTCGGCGACGCTGGCGGCGGTGTGCTCGGGGTTGTCGTGCAGGACCACGGCCCGGCCGTCTGGCAGCGCATGTCCCAGTACGGCCGGCGCGCTGACCCAGTGCAGACCGAAATTGGCCAACTCCAAGTCCCTGATCACAGGGCTGGCCGCAGCCAGGGGGTAGAACGCGCTGAAGAGGTCAGTGACGAACCCCGGTGCGGTCACCTGACCGCTGCGGACCGCGCCACCCACCTCGTCGTTGGTTTCCAGCAGCACCACATCCCAGCCCGCCTCGGCCAAGGCGTTCGCGGCGACGAGTCCGTTCGGACCGGCGCCGATGACAACGGCGTCTGCAATGTCTGTGGGCATGCCGCAGACCTACCCCGCTGCGTAGCCGGTAATGCCCCGCAGGCAGTCAGGCGGGCTGCTCCTGCTCGCCCGACTCGCCGTCCTCGGCCTTCTTGGCCGGGGCACCCGGGATGGGCCCGGGGGGACGGCGCCGCCTGGATCCCACCGGCTCGGTCTGCACTCGCACGCCGCGACCGTTGCAGTGCTCGCACGGTTCGCTGAAGGTCTCCAGCAGCCCTTGGCCGAGGCGCTTGCGCGTCATCTGCACCAGGCCCAAGGAGGTGATCTCGGCGACCTGATGTTTGGTGCGATCCCGGCCCAGGCACTCCACGAGACGGCGGACCACAAGATCGCGGTTGGACTCCAGAACCATGTCGATGAAGTCGACCACGATGATCCCGCCGATGTCGCGCAGCCGCAGTTGGCGCACGATCTCCTCAGCAGCCTCCAGGTTGTTGCGGGTCACCGTCTCCTCGAGGTTGCCGCCCTGTCCGATGAACCGGCCCGTGTTGACGTCCACGACCGTCATGGCCTCGGTTCGGTCGATGACCAGCGAACCGCCGCTGGGCAGCAGAACCTTGCGGTCCAACGCTTTGGTGATCTGCTCGTCCACCCGGTAGTGCGCGAACACGTCGTCGGCGCCGGTCCAGCGCGAGACGCGCTCGGCGAGTTCCGGCGCGACCCATTTCACGTACTCCTCAATGGTGTCCTGCGCCTGTGAGCCGGCCACGATCAACTGGTGGAAGTCTTCGTTGAAGATGTCGCGCACCACCCGGATCGCAAGATCCGGCTCGGAATTGAGCAGCGACGGCGCCTTGGCGCTCTGTGTCTTCTCGTTGATGCTGTCCCACTGGGCGGCCAGCCGGTTCACATCCGAGGCCAGTTGCTCCTCGGTGGCGCCCTCGGCGGCGGTGCGCACTATGACACCAGCGTCCTCAGGCAGCGCTGCCCGCAGCGCCTTCTTCAACCGCGTGCGCTCCTTGTCCGGCAGTTTGCGGCTGATCCCGGTCATCCGGCCGTTGGGCACGTACACCAGGTAGCGCCCCGGCAGGGAGATCTGGCTGGTCAGCCGAGCACCCTTGTGTCCGACGGGGTCCTTGGTCACTTGAACCAGGACGCTGTCCCCCGGTTGCAGAGCGAGTTCAATGCGTTTGGGCTGGCCCTCGAGGCCGGCCCCCTCCCAGTTGACCTCACCGGCGTACAACACCGCGTTGCGGCCACGGCCGATGTCGATGAAGGCCGCCTCCATGCTGGGAAGGACGTTCTGCACCTTGCCCAAGTACACGTTGCCGATCATGCTGGCGTTGCGCTCGCGGGTCACATAATGCTCGACGAGGATCTTGTCCTCGAGTACCGCGATCTGGGTCCGGTCCTCGGTTCCCCGCACGACCATGACCCGATCGACGCTTTCCCGGCGAGCAAGGAACTCGGCCTCGGACACGATCGGCGAGCGGCGCCTGCCCGCGTCACGACCCTCTCGGCGGCGCTGCCGCTTGGCCTCCAATCGGGTGGACCCCTTGACGGAGGTCACCTCGTCCTTACTGGTCTCCTCGTCGGCGTCGTCGCCGCCCGCCCCGCGCCGGCGCCGCCTGCGCCGACGGCGACTGCTGCTCTCCTGATCGGCGTCCGCATCGGCGTCGGCCTCTTGGGGGGCGCCGGATTTGCTGGGCTTGTCGGCCTTGGCCTGCTTGTCATCGCCGTCGCCCGAGGTGACATCTGCCTTACCCGGCTGCTGCTTGGGTTTCCGGTTGCGGGTGCGGCGCCCGGCGGGCTCCTTCTCGACCTCCACCTCCTCGGCGTCGATCTCCGGGGCCAGGAACACCGGCGTGAAGGTGATGGCGTCCTCCTCATCGAGTTCGAAGAGATCAGCCACCTCCTCGGGCACGGGCTCGAAGGCTCCGACGTGGAATGGGTCAGTGGCACTGACTGGCACCGCGGGCACCGGAGCCGGCACGAACGGGGTCAGGTCCGCCGGGCGCGTCTCGGGTTCGCCACTGTCTTCGGCGGGTGTGTCGGATTCTGCTGGTGCTGACTGCGGATGCGCCTCGGGCGGACCTGCTGGCCGTCCCGCAGCCCGGCGCCGTCGTGGGCGCCCGCCTGCACTCGTTGTACTCGCCTGCTGATCATCGCGGACCTCTTCGTCCATCGGGTTCTCCCGATTCCGGGTCTTCACCACTCGTCGCTGCACCATTCGTGCCGCCTGACGAGCGGTTCTCACCCACTCGTTGGTGCTTGGCCGCAACCAAACACAAAGCTTCCATTTTGGCGGTGACGCACCAGCCGCACACATTCAGGAACGTTCTTGGCGCTCCAGGGCAACACTTCAGCGTCACCGGTTGTCACTCCACCAGGGGTAATCAACCACCGTCAGTATCGCATATCCGCCTACTGGACGAGCAGTGTCTGACGAGAAAGGCGCGTCGGCGCGGCGCTGCGGAGCCCACCAGAGGACCCATCTGAGTATTTCGCCAAACGATCCCGCATGACCGGGGAGCGGCTGGTGAACTCGCGCTGGATGGCCACCCGAGGTCGGGTTATGTCAGTCACGCGCACGTTTCGTGCGTCCCAATGACATCTTCGACCCTTCATGCAACCGGACGGGCCACTCGCAGGCCCAGCCACGCCATCATCCCGGCGACCCACTGCGACCGGGACAGCCAGGACGGTTACGAAACTCGCCCTCGGCAATCAGATCGGCACCTAGTCGCTGAGGCGGTCCGCCACGGCGTCGAGGACCCGGTGGGCCAACATGATCTTGCTGGCGGTGGGTACCTCCTCGGTGATACCCCCACCAAGAAGCAGAACAGCCTCGTTGTCGTCAGCGCCGAACGCCCGCTCATGCCCGACAGGATTGGCGACCATGACGTCGCACCCCTTTTTGGCGAACTTCGCCTCGGCCAGTTCCAGCCAGGTTGCGTGAGCGTCACCAGTCTCAGCCGCGAATCCCACCAGCAGCGGGGCAGCCCCCGAGCGCTCCTGGACAAGGGTGGCCAGTACATCGGGATTCTGGACAAGACTGAGGGTGAGGATGGCCTCCTCGCCCTTCTTGATCTTCGCGTCGGGCAGCGACTCGGCTCGGAAGTCGGCAATCGCCGCGGCCATGATGATCGCATCGGCGTCGTCGCGCAGATCGCGGGCCGCCTGCAACATATCGTCGGCGGTCAGCGCGTCGATCACTTCGACACCCGCCGGGGTCGGGACGTCGACATCACCTCGGATGAGGGTCACCAGGGCTCCCCGGGACACCGCGGCGGCCGCCAACGACATTGCCTGCTTACCCGACGAGCGGTTGCCGATATGACGGACCGGATCGAGGCGTTCGCGGGTGCCCCCGCCGCTGATGACGATGTGCCGGCCGCGCAGGTCGGGGTGCAGATCATGACCCTTGGCCAACGCCGCGGCCACGATCCAGGCGATGGCCTCCGGCTCGGGCAGACGACCCGGACCTGAGTCGGCACCGGTCAAGCGACCCGAATCGGGATCGACGACCAGGACGCCGCGCTCACGCAACGTGGCCACATTTGCGCGGGTCGCCGGGTGCTCCCACATCTCGGTGTGCATGGCGGGGAACATCACGACCGGGCAGTGGGCGGTGAGCAGGGTGTTGGTGAGCAGGTCGTCGGCCAGGCCGTAGGCGGCCTTGGCCAAGAGGTTGGCCGTGGCCGGGGCCACGACCACCACGTCGGCCTGCTGACCGATGCGCACGTGGGGCACTTCGTGGACACCCTCGAAGAAGTCGTGGGTCACCGGCCGGCCGGACAGCGCCGACCAGGTGGCCGCACCGACGAACTTGAGTGCCGTTGCCGTGGGCACAACCGTGATCGCCGCGTCCAGCGCCTGGATCCGGCGCAGCACCTCAGCGGCTTTGTAGGCGGCGATGCCGCCACCTACTCCGAGGACAACCTCGGGAGTCAGACTGCGGTCTCCTCGTGCGTGACCGTGGTGGTCTCCAACAGCCCGTCGTTGATCTCGCGCAGCGCGATGGACAGCGGCTTCTCATGCTGGTAGGTCTCCACCAGCGGGCCCACGTGCTCCAAGGCACCCTCGGAGAGCTGGCTGTAATAGGCGTTGATCTGGCGGGCGCGGCGGGCCGCCTCGATCACTAGCGAGTACTTGGACTGGGTCTTCTCGAGCAACTCGTCCAGCGGAGGGTGCGTAATGCCCTCTTCACGACTCTCAACAGCCACAGGAACCCTTTCGTTCGCACAAACTCTTCCTAGAGTAACAGGGGGGTGACATGACGGCCCGTGGCGCAGGTGACCTCAGCCCACAAGCCGGCCCAGCTCAGCGGCGGCCCGATCCACATCGTCGTTGTGGATCACATGGTCGAACTCGGTCTGGGCGGCCAGCTCGGCATGCGCCCGCGCCAACCGGGCAGCGACCGCGGCGTCATCCTCGGTCCCCCGGCCGATCAAACGGCGCTGCAACTCCTCAGGCGAGGGTGGCGCGAGGAAGACCAGAACACACTGCGGCATCGCGGCGCGCACCTGCCGGGCTCCCTGCAGTTCGATCTCCAGCAGCACCGGCCCACGCTGCAGATGTGTCACGACCGGCTCGCGTGGCGTCCCGTAGGAGTTGCCCGCGAACGTGGCCCACTCGAGCATCTGCCCGGCGGCAACCAACTCATCGAAACGCTGCTGTGGGAGGAAGAAGTACTGCTGCCCATCGACCTCACCGGGTCGCGGCGCGCGGGTCGTGGCCGAGACCGACAGCCAGATGTCGGGACGCTGTGCCAGGAGTCTGGCCACCACTGTCCCTTTCCCCACACCGCTGGGTCCGGAGACCACGTAGAGCCGGTTCACCAACTCAGCACTCGGCTCAGCAGGCGAACCTGCTGCGGCCCGAGGCCCCGCAGCCGTCGGCTCTGTGAGACGTGGGCGTACTTCATGAACCGCTTGACGCGCATAGGGCCCACGCCCGGAATGGCCAGCAGCACGTCGCTGACCCGCAGGGCGGCAACCACATCGTCGGTCTCGGCCAAGGCCAGGACTTGCTCCCAGGTCATCTCGCCCGCACGCAACTGATCCTTGACCTCGGCGCGGCGGCGGCGATTGGCCACGGCGCGCACGCTGGCCAATTGACGTTGCTCATCAGTCAATTTCGGGGGGGTCTGCACGGGTGCGACCCTATCCAACGGAAGCCAGGGCGCGCACTGCTTCCTCCGCGATCGCCTGTGCGGCTGCCCGAGGATGCTCAGCAGCGGTCACTGGCCGCCCGACGACCAGCAGCGAGGCACCCGCCCCGATGGCGTCAGCCGGCGTGACGACGCGTGACTGATCACCCACGTCGGCGCCGGCGGGACGGATACCCGGGGTGATCAGCACCGGATCGGGACCCAGCAGAGCTCGCAGGGTGGTCACCTCCTGCGCCGAGGAGACGATCGCCCGCGCCCCGGCGTCGACCGCCAATCTCGCCCAGCGCATCACCGCCTGCTCAGGGCTTCCGATGATGCCCAGTTCGCTGAGGTCCAGCGCGGACAGACTGGTCAGCACGGTGACGGCAGCCACCTTGGTCTCAGGTAGGGCCTGCGCTACGGCAGCGATCCCGGCAGTGCCCGCGGCCGCGTGGACGGTGAGCAGATCTGGCTGCAGAGCCGCCACGGAACGCGCAGCGCCGGCCATCGTGTTCGGGATGTCGTGGATCTTCAGATCCAGGAACAACGCGCAGTGCGGGGCGGCCGCCCGGATCTCGGCGACCCCGAGGGCGCCGTCGCGCAGGTAGGTCTGCAGTCCGACCTTCACGTGGCTGAAGACCCCGTCCACGGCGTTGGCCCAAGTACAGGCCGTCTCCAGGTCCGGTGCATCCAGGGCCAGTGCGATGGGGGCGATCATGACGTCTCCTCATGGTGATCAAGGGCGGATGGGCGCAGCACGGTCACGCCAGTCCCCCGCGGTGCGCGATCCCGACAGCCTCGGCCACGGATCCGAAGCCGCGCTGCTCAAGCAGGGCCAGCAGTTCGCGCTGAACGCGTGCCGGTGCACTGGGATCGTTGAAGGTCATCGTGCCGACCTCCACGGCACTGGCCCCGGCGGCGAGGAACTGCAGGGCGTCGGCCCCACTGGCGATCCCGCCCATCCCGAGGATCGGGGCGTCGGGTAGCGCCTGGTGGACCTGCCACACACAGCGCACCGCGAGCGGCCGGATGGCTGGGCCGCTGAGCCCGCCGGTGACCCCACCCAGAATCGGGCGCAGCGTCTGCGTGTCGATGGCCATCCCCAGGGTGGTGTTCATGACCGAGAAGCCATCGGCGCCGGCGTTGCGGCAGGCCACGGCGATCTCGGCGATGCTGGTGACGTCCGGGGAAAGCTTGGCGAAGATGGGCACCGACGAGTTCGTGTTGCGCCGGACCTGATGGATCACCCCGGAAGCACTCATCACGTCGCAGGCGAACACCTGCCCGCGGCTCTCCACGTTCGGGCACGAGATGTTGACCTCGAGGGCCGCGATCCCCGGACTCATTGCGCAGGATCCGCGCGAGCTGACCGAACTCGTCGACGGTCTCGCCGGCGATGCTGACCACTGCGGTGACCCCGTTGTCCCGCAGCCACGCCAGGTCATTGGCCAGGAACGATTCGACGCCGGGACCCTGCAGCCCGATCGAGTTGAGCATCCCCGACGGTGTCTCGACCATCCGCGGAGTGGGACGCCCGGAGCGCGGACGCAGCATGATGCTCTTGGTCACCACACCCCCGATCTCGGTGAGATCGAAATAGTCGCGCAATTCCTTACCCGCGGCCGCGCAGCCAGAGGCCGTGAAGGCGGGGCCGTTGAAGCGCACGCCGGCGAGGGTCACACTCGGATCAATCATCACGAGGCTCCGGTGCTCCCAGCGTGCCCGCCGGCACGGTGCCCACTTCTGACCAGCGGACACGGTCGCCGAAGAACACCGGACCGTCGGTGCAGGATCGCACCATCCGGGTCACCCCGTCCTCGCCGATGACCGGCAGCACGCAGGTCATGCACACCCCCACCCCGCAGGCCATCGACTCCTCGACCGCGCACTGCGCGGCCGCACCGAACTCGGCACTCGCCTCGGCCACGGCCCGCAGCATCCCCATCGGCCCGCACGCGTAGACGGCCTTGTGCCGGCCCAAGGCCAGGATCCGCCGCAGCGGATCGGTCACGCGACCACGTTCCCCGCTGGACCCGTCATCGGTGGTGACGAACACGGCATCGCTGACCCGGCGGGCCTCGACCACCCCGTAGAGGCGGGCCGCGTCGCCGGCGCCCACAATGATGTCCACCGTGCTGCCGCGCGCCCGCAACTGGCTGGCGAGTTCGAACAGGGGCGCCACGCCGTAGCCACCGCCGACCAGCACACAGGCGACCGGAGCGGTCGGCAGCCGGAAGGGCTGCCCGAGTGGGGCGATGACGTTGAGGATGTCGCCGGGACGACGGCGCACCAGCCACTGCGTGCCGGGCCCCTTAGGCGAGACGATGATCTGCAGCGCCCCGCCGGCCTTGGTCGACGCCGATCGGATGCTGAATGCCCGCCGCAGGATGTGGGCGTCATCCACGGCGATCGCCACGAAGTGCCCGGGCCGGAAACCATCGGCAATGCCGGGGGCAGCGAACGACAGGTGATAGTACTCGCCCTCTCGGCGCACACTGAGAACTTCGGCGTCAGCCTGGCTGCTCATCGACCACCCCACAGGGCGGCGAGATCGCTTTGGTGTTCTTGAATGCTGCGCACACCGACCTGTCCGGTCTTCAGCGCCTCGATCCCCTGCACGGCCGCCGCGAGGCCCTGCACCGTCGTGATGCACGGTACGCCGCGGACCACCGCTGCCGTGCGGATCTCGTAGCCGTCGACCCGTGCACCGGTACCGACCGGCGTGTTGACGATGAGATCCACCTCGCCAGCCAGGATGCTGCTCACGGTGGTCGGCTCGCCGTTCGGGCCGATACCTTCGGCGTTCTTGCGCAACACGGTGGTTGCCACGCCGTTGCGACGAAGCACCTCCGCGGTGCCCTGGGTGGCCAGGATCTCGAATCCGAGGTCGGCGAGCCGCTTGACCGGGAAGATCATCGACCGCTTGTCCCGGTTGGCCACGGTGATGATCGCGCGGCCCGTTACCGGCAGGCCGCTGGAGTAGGCCCCCGACTGCGACTTGGCGAAGGCGGTGCCGAAGTCGGAGTCGATCCCCATCACCTCGCCGGTGGAGCGCATCTCGGGTCCAAGCACAGTGTCCACACCATGGAATCGGCCGAATGGCATGACGGCTTCCTTGACGGCCATGGGTGCCCCCACCGGCAGGTTCGTGGCATCACCCTGTTTGGGCAGCAACCCGTCCGCGCGCAGATCGGCGATGGTCTCGCCGACCGCGATGCGCGCCGCGGCCTTCGCCAGGGGCACGCCCGTGGCTTTGGACACGAAGGGGACGGTGCGTGACGCCCGCGGGTTGGCCTCCAGCACGTAGAGGCGCGTGCCCCGCAGCGCGAACTGGATATTGAGCAGACCTCGCACCCCAACGCCGCGCGCGATGGCCACGGTCGACGCCCGGATCTGGGCCAGCTCCTGGTGACCAAGCGTCATGGGCGGCAGGGCACAGGCGGAGTCCCCGGAATGGATCCCGGCCTCCTCGATGTGTTCCATCACGCCGCCGACGTACAACTCGTCGCCGTCGAACAGTGCGTCCACGTCGATCTCGATGGCATCGTCGAGGAACTCGTCGACCAGCACCGGATGCTCGGGGCTGGCCTGCGTGGCGCGCTCGATGTATGAGGCGAGCATCGTGTCGTCGTACACGATCTCCATGCCGCGGCCGCCGAGGACGTAACTGGGCCGCACAAGCACGGGGTACCCGATCCGGGCAGCGATCGCCTCGGCCTCGGCCACGCTGCGGGCCATGCCGTATTTGGGCACCGGCAGGCCGGCCTCCTCGAGCACCTGCCCGAAGGCACCGCGCTCCTCGGCCAGGTGGATGGCTTCGGGGGTGGTGCCCAACAACGGCACGCCCTCCGCCTTGAGCCGAGCTGCCAGCCCCAGTGGCGTCTGGCCACCGAGTTGGCAGATGACCCCGGCCAATGGCCCCGCCGCCCGCTCGGCCCGGATCACCTCGAGCACGTCCTCCAGCGTCAGCGGTTCGAAGTACAGCCGGCTGGCCGTGTCGTAGTCGGTGGAGACCGTCTCGGGGTTGCAGTTGATCATGATGGCCTCGTACCCGGCCTCGCGCAGGGTCAACGTTGCATGCACGCAGGAGTAGTCGAACTCGATCCCCTGCCCGATCCGGTTGGGTCCGGACCCGAGGATGATCACGGCCTCCTTCTCGCGCGGCGCCACCTCGGTCTCGGTGTCGTAGCTGGAGTAGTGGTACGGGGTGTAGGCCGGGAATTCGGCGGCGCAGGTGTCCACCGTCTTGTACACCGGACGGATACCCAGGGCATGGCGCACGCCGCGCACCACGTCCTCACGGGTCCCACGCAAGGCCGCGATCTGAGCATCGGAGAAGCCCGTCTCCTTCGCCTCGCGCAGCAGGTCCGGGGACAAGGGATCGGCGGCACGCACCCGATCGGCCATCGCGTTGATGCCGACGATCTGTTCCAGGAACCAGGGGTCGATGGCGGTGATCTCGTACACCTCGGCCACGCTGGCCCCCAGCCACAGGGCCTGCTGCACCTTCTGCAGCCGGCCGTCGTGGGCGCGGTCGATGTCGGCGAGCAGTTCATCAAGGGGACGCGCCTGGTGTGGCCACGCGAACTCGCTGCCCTTGCTCTCGATGCTGCGCAGGGCCTTCTGCAGGGCCTGGCTGAAGTTGCGGCCCATGGCCATCGCCTCGCCGACGCTCTTCATGGTGGTGGTGAGGGTGTCGTCGGCCCCCGGGAACTTCTCAAAGGCGAATCGGGGCACCTTGACGACGATGTAGTCCAGCGTCGGCTCGAATGAAGCGGGCGTCTTGAGCGTGATGTCGTTGGGGATCTCATCCAGGGTGTACCCGATGGCCAACTTCGCCGCGATCTTGGCGATGGGAAAGCCGGTCGCCTTCGAGGCCAGGGCTGAGGAGCGCGAGACCCGCGGATTCATCTCGATGACGATGATCCGCCCATTCTCCGGATGGATGGCGAACTGGATGTTGCACCCCCCGGTGTCCACCCCGACCTCCCGGATCACCGCGATGCCCACGTCGCGCATCCGCTGGTACTCACGGTCGGTGAGGGTCAACGCCGGAGCGACCGTGATCGAGTCGCCAGTGTGCACCCCAAGGGGATCAAGGTTCTCGATCGAACAGACGACGACCACATTGTCGTTGCGGTCGCGCATGAGTTCGAGTTCGAACTCCTTCCAGCCGAGGATGCTCTCTTCGAGCAGTACCTCCGTGGTAGGGCTGGCCTGCAGCCCGGCCCCGGCGATGCGCAGCAGGTCAGCCTCGTCGTAGGCGATCCCCGAGCCGGAACCACCCATGGTGAACGAGGGCCGGACGACAACTGGGTACCCGAGGTCCTCGACGCCTGCCAGGCACTCCTCGATGGTGTGGCAGATGGCCGACCGGGCGGATTCCGCTCCGACCTTAGCCACGATCCGCTTGAACAGTTCCCGGTTCTCGCCGCGCTGGATGGCGTCGATGTCTGCCCCGATGAGCTCCACGTCGTACTTGTCGAGCACCCCGTTCTCGGCCAGCGCCACGGCCGCGTTCAATGCCGTCTGGCCCCCCAAAGTGGGCAGCAGCGCGTCCGGGCGTTCCTTGGCGATGACCTTCTCCACGAACTCGGGGGTGATCGGCTCGATGTATGTGGCGTCCGCGAACTCAGGGTCGGTCATGATCGTGGCCGGATTGCTGTTCACCAGGATCACCCGCAGACCCTCTGCGCGCAGCACCCGACAGGCCTGCGTGCCGGAGTAGTCGAACTCGCAGGCCTGACCGATCACGATCGGGCCCGAACCGATCACCAGAACGCTGGCAATGTCAGTGCGTTTCCCCATCAGCGGGCACCTTCCATGGCGGCGGCGAAGCGGTCGAAGAGGTAGGCCGAATCATGTGGACCGGCCGCCGCCTCGGGGTGGTACTGGACGCTGAACGCCGGGACGTCCAGGCATTGCAGACCCTCGACGACGTCGTCGTTGAGACATACGTGGCTGACCCGCACTCGGCCGAACTCGGTGTCCACGTCGCCGTCAAGCGGGGCGTCGACCGCGAAGCCATGGTTGTGCGAGGTGACCGCCACCTTGCCCGTGGCGCGGTCCTGGACGGGCTGGTTTATGCCGCGGTGACCGTAGGCCAGTTTGTAGGTGCCGAAGCCGAGCGCCCGGCCCAGGATCTGGTTGCCGAAGCAGATCCCGAACGTGGGCAGCCGGTCGGCCAGGGCGGCTCGGGCGATTCCGACGGCGTGGTCGGCGGTCGCCGGGTCACCGGGGCCGTTGGAGAAGAACAGGCCGTCGGGCTTCAGTGCCGCGATCTGCTCGTAGGTGGTGTGGGCAGGCACCACGTGCACCGTCATGCCGCGCTGCGCCATCAGCGCTGGGGTCATCGTCTTGATCCCCAGGTCCACGGCCACGACGGTGAAGCGGGCCTCACCTTCGGCGGGGATGACATAGGGCTCGGCGGTGGTGACGTCCGCGGAGAGGTTCGCGCCCAGCATCCCGGGGCTGGCCAACACCTGCGCCAGCATCTGGTCGGCCGTGGTCAACGCCTGCCCGCTGAACAACCCGACGCGCATCACGCCGCGTTCGCGCAGGTGCCGGGTCAGGGCGCGGGTGTCCACCCCCCGCACGCCCACTACGCCAGCCTCGGCGAGCGCCTGGCTCAGCGTGCGCGTTGCCCGCCAGTTGCTCGCGACCGGACTCAGGTCGCGCACGACAAAGCCTGCCGCCCAGATCCGCGTGGACTCCGGGTCCTCGTCGTTCATGCCGGTGTTGCCCACGTGGGGCGCGGTCATGACGATGACCTGGCGGTGGTAGCTCGGGTCGGTCAGGGTCTCCTGGTAGCCGGTCATCCCCGTGGCGAACACGGCCTCGCCGAACACCGCGCCCCGGGCGCCGAACGCCTGCCCAGTGAAGGTGGTGCCGTCCTCCAGGACGAGCACCGCGGCATCGGAGGCGCCGGCGTCCGCCTCCTCGAGCATCGGGATGGTGAAACTCATGTGCTCTCCTGTCCAACGAAGCGTTGACTGACCTGCAACAACCGGGCGACATCCTCGGGGGTATCGGGCCGGAACCCGCTCTGCAGGGCGGTGTCCCCCGCGTGCCATGACCACAGGACGATGCCGTCCTTCTCCGCGACCTGACCCGCGACCCCCCGGCCGATCTGCACACCGGTGATCTGCGCCGCGCTGATGAACAGGTCCGGTTCGCCTTCGCGTGTCAGCAGCACTCCGGGGTCGGCGATATTGGCGATGGCATTACCGGGTGCCCCCATCCCGTTGGCTGCCACCCGTTGCATCCAGTCGCTGGCCGGGGCGGTGCCGAGGTAGCGGCCACCGATCTGCGCTTCCGCGGCGAAATCCGCGGGAGCTGTCGCGACCGGCAATTGCACGGCGGCGCGTTTTTGCCAACTGCGCCACATGCCCCAGATGGCCAAGGCTGTGATCGCCACGAACACAGCGGTCAGCAGCAGTCGTTGCGGCCAGGCGGTGACCTCTTGTTGCTGGGCGGCGAGCAGGACGTTCATCGGGCGGTTTCGAACTCCACCACGACACCGTCGAGTTGGGTCGGTGACCCGCGCAGCCAGGTACCCAGGACCCGGCCATGCAGCACCATGCCCGCATACGGGGTGTTCCTGCTACGGCTGACCATGTCACTGGCGGCCACCACCCATTCATGGTCGGGGTCGAACAGCGTCAGGTTCGCCGGCTCCCCCACCGCGATCGGCCGGCCATGATCGGACACCCGCCCGATGGCGGCCGGCTTGTGCGACATCCGCACCGCCACCTGCTCCCAGTCCAACAGCCCGGGACGCACCATGGTCTCGTTCACCACCGGCAGGGCGGTCTGCAGGCCCAGCATCCCGAAGGAGGCCGCCGCCCACTCACACTCCTTGTCCTCCATGGCGTGCGGGGCGTGGTCGGTGGCCACGATGTCGATGATCCCGTCGGCCAGTGCCTGCCGCAGCGCTGCGGCATGCCGCGCCGAACGCAGCGGCGGGTTCACCTTGTAGATCGGGTCGTAGGTGGTCGCGAGTTCATCGGTGAGCAGCAAGTGGTGCGGGCACACCTCGGCGGTCACGTCGATGCCGCGGCTCTTGGCCCAGCGCAGGATTTCCACGGACCCCTCCGTGGACACGTGGCAGACATGCAGACGGGAGCCGACATGTTCGGCCAGCAGCACGTCCCGGGCGATGATCGCCTCCTCGGCGACCGCTGGCCAGCCCCGCAAGCCGAGCTGCCCGGACAGCGCCCCCTCGTGCATCTGAGCGCCCTCGGTGAGTCGCGGCTCCTGGGCGTGCTGGGCGATCACCCCGTCGAACGCCTTCACGTACTCCAGCGCCCGGCGCATCAGCAGCGCATCGGAGACACACTTCCCGTCGTCGCTGAACACCCGCACCCCGGCGGCCGAATCGGCCATAGCCCCTAGCTCGGCCAGCGTCCGGCCCTCCAGCCCGACCGTCACCGCGCCCACCGGTCGGACATCCGCGTACCCGGCCGCGACCCCCAGCCGCCACACCTGCTCGACCACACCGGCGGTGTCGGCAACGGGGGTCGTGTTGGCCATGGCATGCACGCAGGTGAAACCGCCCGCAGCCGCCGCCCGCGTGCCGGACTCCACGGTTTCGGCGTCCTCGCGACCCGGTTCCCGCAAGTGGGTGTGCAGATCGACCAGACCGGGCAGCAGGATCGCCCCGTTGCCCTCCACGACCTCGTCGTCGTGCAGGTCCGGCCCGATCTGCGCGATCACCTGGCCCTCGATCCGGACATCCGTGACCTCGCCGCCGAGCGGCCGGACGTTCTTCAGGACTGTCATGCCTCTTCTTGCCCTCCCAGTAGCAGGTACAGCACAGCCATGCGGGTATAGACCCCGTTGGTGACTTGGTCGACGATCACACTGCGGGGGGCATCGGCCACGTCCGCGGCGATCTCCATCCCACGGTTCATCGGGCCCGGGTGCATGATCAGTGCGTGGTCGGGCATGGTCGCCATCCGCGGGCCGTCCATGCCGTAGCGCCGGGAGTACTCCCGGGCACTGGGGAAGAAGGCCGCATTCATCCGCTCGAGCTGCACGCGCAGCATCATGACCACGTCGGCCTTCCCGATGACCTCATCGAGGTCGTAGGAGACATCACACGGCCAGGAGTCCACGCCCACCGGCAGCAGTGTGGGTGGGGCGACCAGCGTGACGTGGGCCCCGAGGGTGTGCAGCAGCCACACATTCGATCGGGCCACCCGCGAGTGCAGCACATCGCCGACGATGACGATGTCCAGGCCGTCCAGCGCCCCGTGGCCGTCGCGTAGGTGGTCGCGAATGGTGAAAGCGTCGAGCAGCGCCTGCGTCGGGTGTTCGTGGGTGCCGTCGCCGGCGTTGATCACCCGGCCGTGCATCCAGCCGCTGCTGGCCAGGCGATGAGCCGCACCGCTTGCGCCGTGCCGGATGACGACGGCGTCCGCGCCCATGGCCTGCAGCGTGAGGGCGGTGTCCTTCAAGGACTCGCCCTTGCTCAGGCTCGACCCTTTGGCCGAGAAGTTGATCACATCGGCCGACAGTCGTTTGGCAGCCGCTTCGAAGGAGATCCGCGTGCGGGTGGAGTCCTCGAAGAACAGGTTGACGACTGTGCGTCCCCGCAGCGTGGGCAGCTTCTTGACGGGCCGGTCGGACAGCAACGCCAGCTCGCGGGCGGTGTCCAGCACCGCCAGGGCGTCGTCGCGGGTCAGAGTGGTGGTGGTCAGCAGATCGCGCATCAGTTCCCTCCCGCGCGCACGAGTCGGACAGAGTCGGTGCCGTCGAGTTCGACCAGGCGCACCTGGACGTCGTCGTCGCGCGAAGTGGGTAGGTTCTTGCCGACGTAGTCGGCGCGGATCGGCAGTTCCCGGTGTCCCCGATCGATGAGCACGGCCAGTTGCACGGCCTGTGGGCGCCCGGCGTCGGAGATGGCGTCGAGGGCGGCGCGGGTGGTGCGCCCGCTGAACAACACATCGTCGACGAGGACGACCGTGCGGCCGGTGACATCACCGCCCGGGATGACGGTCGGACTCAGCGCCACCGTCGGCCGCAGTCGCAGATCGTCGCGGTACATGGCCACGTCCAGGCTGCCGACCGGGACGTCGCGGCCCTCGATGGCGCCGATCGCGGTGGCGATCCGCTTGGCCAGGGGGACACCGCGGCTGGGCACCCCCAGCACGATCAGGTTGTCGGCACCCCGGTTGCGTTCGACGATCTCATGAGCGATGCGGACAACGGCCCGGTTGATGTCGGAGCCGGTCAGGAACTCTTGTTGGTCAGGCGCCATCGCGTCGACCCCCCTTCTCCGCCTCGCTGGACGGGGTTAAAGGAAAGGCTGTTCGACCCCGACGCTATCACCGGGGTCGAACAACTCTTGACAGACCCGCCCGGCGCTCAAGTTGCTTGCGGTTCATCACGCTCCGTAGCCTCAGTACCGACATCAGTCGGGATGGAGCAAGGGCCGCCATGGCATCGGACTACGCGAGGGCACTCGGGGCGAAGCTGCGCTCGATCCGCCAGCAGCAGGGTCTGTCGCTGCACGGCGTCGAGGAGAAGTCGCACGGGAAGTGGAAGGCCGTCGTCGTCGGATCCTACGAGCGCGGGGATCGGGCCGTCACGGTGCAGAAGCTGGCCGAGATCGCGGAGTTCTACGGCGTGCCGATCCTCGAACTGCTCCCGGATGCGCAACCGGTGTCCGCGTCCGAACCGCCCACCCGCCTGGTACTGGACCTGGAGCGGCTGAGCCAGGTTCCCCCCGACAAGGTTGGCCCGCTGGCCCGCTACGCCGCGGCGATTCAAGCCCAGCGCGGCGACTACAACGGCCGCGTGCTCAGTATCAGGCAGGACGATCTGCGGACGTTGGCCGTGATCTACGATCTGCCGCCGGCGGTCCTTGCCGAGCAGTTGGTGGCGTGGGGTGTGCTGAACCCGGACGCCGCGGCCCGGTAGTCGCTGGAGCCGGTCACACCTCGCCCGGCCGCTCGGCACCTTCCACCCGGCCCGCTGAGCCGCTACCGACCATGTGGACCCGCATGCCGTTGGTGGTGCCGGGGATGCCCGGGGGTACCCCCGCGATGACGACCACCTTGTCGCGGGGCTTTGCCATCTGCATGCGCAGGATCTCGCGGTCGACCTGCTCCACAAGTTCGTCGGTGTGCCGTACCGGCTTCGCCAAGAACGGCCGGATCCCCCACACCAGCGCCAAGAAATTCCGGACATGGGGCTTAGGGGTGAAACACAACGACGGAATCGCTGAGCGGTGCCGGGACACCAGCCGCGGGGTGAGGCCGGTCTCGGTGAAGGAGACGATGAACTTGGAGTGGGTCTCCTCGGCCACTTCGACGGCGGCGCGGGTGATGGCGCGGGCCGTCGAGCCGGTGCGGTTGTCCTCGGAGCTGGAGACCTGACCCAGAGCCTTCTCCTCGACGTACTCGATGATCCTGGCCATCGTCTCGACCACCAGCGCCGGATGTGCGCCCACACTGGTCTCCCCCGACAGCATCAGCGCATCGGTGCCGTCCAGCACCGCGTTGGCAACGTCGGACGCCTCGGCGCGCGAGGGTCGGCTGGAGGTGACCATGCTGTCGAGCATCTGCGTGGCCACAATGACGGGTTTGGCCGCCGCGCGGGCCAAGGTGATGGCGCGCTTCTGGACCAACGGCACCTGTTCCATCGGCAGCTCCACCCCGAGATCACCGCGCGCGACCATGATGCCGTCGAAGGCCTCGATGATGGACTGCAGCCGCTCCACAGCCTGCGGCTTCTCGATCTTCGCCAGGACGGGACGGTGCAGCCCCACCTCCTCCATGATGTCGCGCACGTCGTCGATGTCCTCGGGCCGCTGCACGAAGGACAGGGCGACGATGTCGGCCTTCGCGCCCAGCGCCCAGCGCAGGTCGTCGCGGTCCTTCTCGGACAGCGCCGGCACGCTGACGGTCACACCCGGCAGATTGATGCCCTTGTGGTTGCTCACCCGGCCCGGCACCACCACAGTGCACACGACGTCGGTTTCGGTGACCTCGACGGCCTGCAACGTGACGTGGCCGTCGTCGATCAGGATCTCGTCGCCCGGGGACACATCGCCGGTGAGCCCGTCGTAGGTCGTGGAGCAGCATTGCGCGTCGCCGTCGACATCGCGAGTGGTGATGACGAACTGCTGGCCCTCTCGCAGCTTCACTGGACCGCCGCTGAACACCCCGAGGCGGATCTTCGGACCCTGCAGGTCCGCCAGGATCGCCACCCCTTCACCGGTCTCCTCGGACACCTTGCGCACGAGGTCGAGGCGTCGCTGATGCTCGTCGTGAGAGCCATGACTGAGGTTGAGCCGGGCCACGGACATGCCGTTGGCGATCAGTTCTGCGATCACCTCTTCGGAATCAGTCGCAGGTCCTAGGGTGCAAACAATCTTGGCTCGACGCACGGTTCCCAAGGGTAGTGAGGTTTGGGGCCTGGCGCAGTACTAGTTTCGGTGCCTTGGCCGGTTCGCCGTGGTGCGCCCGCTGACAAATGTCGGCTCGGTCATGGCGCTTCAGTAAAATTCCGCACGGATCCTGCAGATTGCCCGGTAGAAGTGCGGAGATTTGACCCTCACGGACGCCGCAAACGTCCCGATTTCAGGCGCTGTAAGGGTTGGAAAGCTCCGCACGCGACCTTCTCGTGCGGACTTTTGAACCGCAGCGACGTCTGCCGTCAGGCAGTCACCGGCCGAGCCGAGGCCCGCAAGGGCTTCGGAAGGTTCGTCTCCCCCATCAGGTGCTCATCGATGGCCGCAGCAGCCGCCCGGCCCTCCGCAATCGCCCACACGATCAGCGACTGGCCACGACCGGCATCGCCTGCGACATAGACTCCGGGCACGCCCGTCGCATAGTCATCGGTCCGGACAAGGTTCCCGCGGGCGTCGCGCTCGAGGCCCATCTGGTCCACGAAGGCGTCGGCCTCCGGGCCGACGAAGCCCATCGCCAAGGTCACGATGTCCGCGGGGAGCACCCGCTCACTGCCTGCCACCTCCACGGGCCGGCCCTCGACCCACTCGACGTCGACGATCTCAAGACCCGTCAAGGTGCCGTTCTCGCCGAGGAACTGTTTGGTGGACACCGCGTAGACCCGATCGCCACCCTCCTCGTGAGCGCTCGATACCCGGAACACCATCGGATACGTGGGCCAGGGCTGGGTCGGCGGGCGGTGGGTCGGGGGCGTGGGCAGGATCTCCAACTGCGTGATGCTGGCTGCGCCCTGCCGGATCGCCGTCCCCAGACAGTCCGCGCCGGTGTCCCCGCCACCGATCACGACGACGTGCTTACCCCCGGCATGGATCGGTGAGTCCTCAAGGTCACCCTCTTGCACCCGGTTGGCCAGGGGCAGGTACTCCATCGCCTGATAGACCCCGGACAGTTCGCGTCCGGGCACCGGCAAGTCGCGCGCGATGGTCGAGCCCGCGGCGATCAGCACAGCGTCGTAGCGCCGGCGCAGATCGTCGGCGGAGAGGTCCTTGCCGATCTCGATCCCGGTCCGGAACTTCACACCCTCGGCTTCCATCTGAGCGAGCCGGCGGTCGAGGTGATGCTTCTCCATCTTGAACTCGGGGATGCCGTATCGCAGCAGGCCACCGATGCGGTCGGCCCGCTCGTACACCGCGACGGTGTGACCCGGCCCGGGCCAGCTGCTGAGCCGCGGCCAAACCGGCCGGGCCCGAGCCCACCACGGCCACGGTCTTCCCGGACAGGCGCTCGGGAGGCTGCGGGGTGACCCAGCCGGACTCCCACGCCCGGTCGATGATGCTGACCTCGACCTGCTTGATCGTCACCGGGTCCTGATTGATCCCGAGGACGCAGGCGGTCTCGCAGGGCGCCGGGCACAGCCGCCCGGTGAACTCCGGGAAGTTGTTGGTCGCATGCAGGCGTTCGATCGCCGCATGCCAGTCCCCCCGGCGGGTCAGGTCGTTCCACTCCGGGATCAGATTGCCCAGCGGGCACCCGTTATGGCAGAAGGGGATGCCGCAGTCCATGCACCGCGCTGCCTGGGTGCGCAACGTCGAATCGGGGAACTCCTCGTACACCTCGCGCCAGTCCTGGATGCGGACATCAACGGGTCGCCGGGTCGGCAACTGCCGCCCGGCCTTCAGGAATCCTCTGGGGTCAGCCACGGCTTGCCTCCATAATCGCCTCGTCCACGTCTCGGCCTTCACTCTCGGCCAGGGCTATCGCATCGAGCACGCGGCGGTAGTCGCGTGGCATCACCTTGCAGAACCGATGCACCGATGCCGGCCAGTCGGCCAGCAGCGCCAGGGCCACATCCGAGCCGGTCTGCTCGGCATGCTCGGTGAGGATCCCGCGCAGCCAGATGGCATCGTCGGCGTCGAGATCCTCGAGGCCGACCATGTCCTGGTTGATGTGGTCGATGTCGGCGTCGAGCAGGAAGGCCGTCCCGCCGGACATCCCGGCGGCGAAGTTGCGCCCGATCGCGCCGAGCACCACGGCGTGCCCGCCGGTCATGTACTCGCACGCGTGGTCGCCCACACCCTCCACGACGACGGTGGCCCCGCTGTTGCGCACACAACAGCGCTCACCGACCTGGCCGCGGGCGAAGATCTTGCCGTCGGTCGCACCGTAGGCGATGACGTTGCCGGCGATGATGTGCTCACGGGGCAGGAACGTGGCAGCTGCGTCGGGTCGCACGATCAGCGTTCCGCCGGACAGCCCCTTGCCGAGGTAGTCATTGGCGTCACCCTCGAGGCGCAGGGTGATCCCGCGCGGCACGAAGGCTCCGAAGGACTGCCCGGCAGAACCCGTCAGCGTGATGTCGATGGTGTCCGGGGGCAGGCCCGCCGCGCCATAGCGACGTGTCAACTCACTGCCGAGCATCGTGCCGACCGTCCGGTTGACGTTGCGGATGGGCACCTGCGCGCGCACCGGCTCGCCCGTTGCCAGGGCCGGCTCACAGATCGCGATCAGCTGCTGATCCAACGCCTTGTCCAGCCCGTGGTCCTGGCTGATGACGTTGCGCCGCGGATGATCCGACGAGGGCACGGCCAGCACGGGGGCCAAGTCCAGACCCTGCGCCTTCCAGTGCTCGACCGCTGGCTTGGCGTCGATCAGGTCGACGCGGCCGATCGCCTCGTCCAGACTGCGGAAGCCCAGCGCTGCCAGATACTCGCGCACCTGCTCGGCGATGAACTCGAAGAAGTTCACCACGAACTCCGGCCGGCCGGCGAACCGCTCACGCAGCACGGGGTTCTGCGTCGCCACCCCGACAGGACAGGTGTCCAGGTGGCAGACCCGCATCATCACGCAGCCCATCACGACCAGCGGCGCGGTGGCGAACCCGTACTCCTCGGCTCCCAGCAGCGCCGCGATCATCACGTCGCGGCCGGTCTTGAGCTGGCCGTCGGTCTGCACGACGACCCGGTCTCGAAGGCCATTGGCGATCAATGTCTGCTGCGTCTCGGCCAGACCGAGCTCCCAGGGGCCGCCGGCGTGCTTGAGGGAGGTCAGCGGCGAGGCCCCGGTCCCGCCGTCGTGGCCGGAGATCAGGATCACGTCGGCGTGGGCCTTGCTGACACCCGCAGCGACGGTTCCCACGCCCACCTCGGCGACCAGCTTCACATGCACCCGAGCCCGCGGATTGGCGTTCTTCAGGTCATGGATCAACTGCGCGAGATCCTCGATCGAGTAGATGTCGTGGTGCGGGGGTGGCGAGATCAGGCCCACGCCCGGGGTCGAGTGCCGGGTCTTGGCGACCCAGGGGTACACCTTGTGCCCGGGCAACTGCCCGCCCTCTCCCGGCTTGGCGCCCTGCGCCATCTTGATCTGGATGTCGTCGGAGTTCACCAGGTACTCACTGGTCACCCCGAAGCGGCCAGAGGCCACCTGCTTGATGGCTGAACGCTTCGAATCGCCGTCGGCCAGCGGCAGGAACCGCTCGGGGTCCTCCCCGCCCTCGCCGGTGTTGGACTTCGCGCCCAGCCGGTTCATCGCTATGGCCAGCGTCTCGTGGGCCTCCTTGGAGATCGACCCGTAGGACATGGCGCCGGTCGAGAACCGCTTGACGATGTCGCTGACCGGCTCCACCTCGTCGATGGGCACCGGCGGCCGGTCACCGACTGCCAGGTTGAACAGGCCCCGCAGGGTCATCAGGTGCCGGCTCTGGTCATCGACGCGGTCGGTGTACTCCCGGAACACGTCGTAGCGGCCCTCGCGAGTGGCGTGCTGCAGCCGGAACACCGTCTCCGGGTCGAACAGATGCGGCTCGCCTTCGCGGCGCCACTGGTACTCCCCGCCGATCTGCAACTGCCGGTGGGCCGGCGAGATGCCCGTGATCGGGTAGGCGATGTCGTGGCGCTTGCGCACCTCCTCGTGGATCACATCGATACCGATGCCGCCGAGTTTGCTCGTGGTGCCGGTGAAGTGGCGGTCGACCAGATCCTGACTCAGACCCAGCGCCTCGAACACCTGCGCCCCGCGGTACGAGGCGACCGTGGAGATGCCCATCTTCGACATCACCTTCAGGACACCCTTGCCGAGTGCTTTGACCAGGTTGCGCACGGCCTGCTCGGGGCTGATGTCGGTGATCATGCCCGAGCGGACCATCGACTCCACGGTTTCCATGGCCAGGTACGGGTTGATGGCCGCTGCGCCATACCCGACGAGCAGGGCCACGTGATGGACCTCGCGCACGTCGCCGGCCTCGACCAGCAGCGAGATCAGCGAACGCGTCTTCTGCCGCACCAAGTGGTGGTGGACGGCCGAGGTCAGCAGCAGGCTGGGGATCGGCGCGTGGTCGAAGTCGGAGTCCCGGTCGGACAGCACGAGGAAACGCACGCCATTGGCGATGGCCTCGTCGATCTCGACGAAGATCTCCTCCAGACGGTCGGCCAAAGACTGCGCGCCCCCGTTGATGTCGTAGAGCCCGGACACCTTGGCGGCCGCGAATCCCGGGAAGTCACCGTCCTGGTTGATGTTGAGCAGTTTGGCCAATTCGTCGTTGTCGATGACCGGGAACGGCAGCAGGATCTGCCGGCAGTGGGCCGGGGAGGCATCGAGCAGGTTGCTCTCCGGACCGATCGGGCTGCTCAGCGATGTGATGATCTCTTCGCGGATGGCGTCCAGCGGCGGGTTGGTGACCTGGGCGAACAATTGGCTGAAGTAGTCGAACAGCATCCGTGGCCGGTCGGACAGTACGGCGACCGGGGTGTCGGTTCCCATCGACCCGATCGGCTCGGCACCGGTCTGCGCCATGGGCGCGAGCAGAATCCGCAGTTCCTCCTCGGTGTACCCGAAGGTCTGCTGCCGGCGGGCGATCGACATCGGGGTGTGCACGATGTGCTCGCGCTCGGGCAACTCCTCGAGGTGCACCACACCGGCATGCAACCAGTCGGCGTACGGCTTCTCCGCGGCGAGTTCGGCCTTGACCTCGTGGTCCTCGATGATCCGGCCCTCGACAGTGTCGACCAGGAACATCCGGCCGGGCTGCAGGCGGCCCTTGCGCACGACGGTGGCCGGGTCGAGTTCCAACACGCCCGCCTCGGAGGCCAGGACGACCAGGCCGTCGTCGGTCACCCAGAAGCGGCCGGGACGCAGGCCGTTGCGGTCCAGCACGGCACCGATGATCCGGCCGTCGGTGAACGAGACACTCGCGGGGCCGTCCCACGGCTCGGTCAGCGATGAGTGGTACTGATAGAACGCGCGGCGCGCCGGGTCCATCTCCGGGTTGTTCTCCCAGGCTTCCGGGATCATCATGAGCACGGCGTGCGGCAGCGTGCGACCGCCGAGGTAGAGCAGTTCAAGCACCTCATCGAAGCTCGCTGAGTCGCTGCCGGATGCCGTGCAGATCGGGAAGAGCCGATCCAGGTTGCCGGGAAGTTTGTCGCTGGCCAGCAGCGCCTCGCGGGCGCGCATCCAGTTCCGGTTGCCCTTCACCGTGTTGATCTCACCGTTGTGAGCGATCAGGCGGAAGGGGTGCGCCAACGGCCACGAGGGGAAGGTGTTGGTCGAGAACCGGGAGTGCACCATGCCCAGCGTCGAGGTGGTGCGCGGGTCGGACAGGTCGGGGAAGAAGGGCTCGAGTTGCCCGGTGGTGAGCATCCCCTTGTAGACGATCGTGCGGGTGCTCAAGCTCGGGAAGTAGACGCCGGCCTCGCGCTCGGCGCGCTTGCGCACGATGAACGCGAGGCGCTCGAGGTGCAACTCGTCGTCCCCGCCGGGGCCGGTCAGGAACACCTGACGGAAGGCGGGCATCGTGCTGCGGGCGGTGATCCCCACCATGGAGTCGTCGGTGGGCAGATCGCGCCAGCCCAGTACGGTCAGCCCCTCCTCGGTGGCGATCGTCTCGATCGCCTTGACCGCCACCTGGGCCTCGCCAGCGTCGCTGGGAAGGAATGCCGTTCCCACGGCGTACTCCCCGTGCGCCGGCAGGTCGAAGCCCACCACAGCCCGGAACAGGGTGTCGGGGATCTGGATCAGGATGCCGGCGCCGTCACCGGAATCCGGCTCACTGCCGGAGGCGCCGCGATGCTCCAGGTTGGTCAGGGCCGTCAGGGCCTGCTGCACGATCTCGTGACTGGGCTGGCCGGTCATCGTCGCGACGAAGGCCACACCGCAGGCATCGTGCTCGAATGCGGGGTCGTACAGGCCGGTCGGGGTCATGCGCACTCCTGGGCTGAGGTGGGTCTACCTGGACGGGGCACGCTGTGGCAGGCCCCGCGGGACGCCGTTGGCCCGAAGTTCGGTCTTCAGCATAACGCCAAGGGTCACAGCGCTGGTCTTGGGCCTGTCCTGCAGGTGCGGCCACAGGGGTGCCCCTCCCCCACCTGGGCAGGATCGCTGCCAGGCACAATGGACGTCGTGAGCGACTATGCCGTGACCAGTGCCGATGGCACCATCATCGCGGCGTGGTGCAACGACGGGGAAGGCATCCCGCTGCTGATCTGCAACGGCCTGGCCTCCAGCCCCGCGGCATTCCCCGCGCTGCGTGATCCGGACTGCGGCTTCGAGGCCCGCACCTGGTACCACCGAGGCATTCCGCCCTCGCACGTACCCGCCGGTGGCATCGAGATGAGCGATCACGTCGCCGATGCGTTGGCCGTGGTCAATGAGGCGGGCTGGGATCGTTACGTAGTCGTGGGCTGGTCACTCGGCGTCAACATCGCGCTGGAACTGGCCGCCGAGGACGAGCGCGTAGCGGGGGTACTGGCGATCGCGGGGCTACCGGGTGGCAGCTACGACGCGATGCTTCCCCTGTCGGTGATTCCGCGCGACGTCGCCATGCAGCTCGTGTCCTTCAGCACGGCCCTGTTGCAGGCGGGCGGCTCGTGGCTGACCGGCATCGCAACCAGGATCGGGCAGTCGCCGACCACTGCCGATCTCCTGCAGTCGATGGGAGCCATCAGTTCGCGTGCGCGCGCCGAACATGTGCGCGAGTTGGTACGGGACTTCCTGAGCATGGATGTGCACTGGTACGGCCGCCTTGCCAGCGCCATGCGCCGGCACGAACCCATGGACCTCGAGCGCATCAGTTGCCCGGTGGTCTACGTCAGCGCGGGGCAGGACTTCGTCACCGACCCGACGGCTGTCGAGGACGCTGCAGACCGCACACCGCTGGGCCGGGTGGAGCGGTGGAACGGCACGCACTTCCTGGTGCTGGAATTCCCCGACCGGGTGCGTGAGCGCTTGCTGACCCTGGCGCGCGACGTCGGCGTGGCCTGACAGTCCCTGATGGTCTCTCTAACGATCGCTGGGGTGGTGTCACTCACCTGACTGCCCGCCCCTCGATCTCAGGGGTCGTCGAGGACGGTCAGGTATTTGCGTCCGGTGGGGCTGGTCCATTCCAGAGTCATCCCGGCCAGCGCCCGGACCCGCCATCTGGTGTGGGTTTTCATCCGGTGATGGGTGCGGCACAGACAGATCAAATTGTCGACGTGGGTGCCGCCTGCCGGCCAGGGGACCAGATGGTCCAGATCGCAGGCACGGGCGGGACGCCCGCAGCCCGGGAAGCGGCAATGCCGGTCGCGGGCCTGCACATACCGGCGGATCGCCGCGCTGGGCGCATACCCGACACGCAGGCCCGGGCGATCCAGCCGGATCAGCGCCGACGGTGATGTCAGCCGGGCCAGCAACTGCCCGGCGTGACCATCGGCGATCGGACCGTACCCGACGATCTGCGCCCCCTCACCAGTCATGATCACCGTCACCGGGACCGGCTGGGCGGGTGTGGTCCCCGTCACCATGGCCACCAGCACGTCCGCCTGCCCGGCCGCGCCCGACCCGCTGGCTGCCCTGATCGATTCCATACAGGCGGTGGCTTCCTCGGCGCTCAGCAACGCCGACAGGGTGGCCATCCCGTCACACTCCGGCACCAGCCACACCCCCCGGGCCTTGCGCGCGGACCGGCGCCGCCGCTCGCCCGCCTCAGGATCGATCCGGTCGACCTCGCGGACCAGCCACAACCGGACCTGCCGGCGGGTATGCGTACGGGCGTACACCACCGCGCGGGCGGCCACATCCTGCCGGTCACCCGGACCCAGCTCACACGTACCCTGGCTGATCTCGCGGACCTTACCCAGATCCACCAGCCCACCGACAGCGCGGCCAGCACCTCGGGCAGGTCGGTGACCACATCCACCGCCACATCCACCATCGCCGAGGCCGCCCCCGGGCCCCACCTCCCTCGCACACGCCACCTCCGGCGACGTCGGATCCACCACCACCCCATCCGGATCCGCACCCACCTCGGCCTGCTCGAACAACTGCTGGAACGCCAGCAACTGCCGGGCCTGACACCACCCGATCACCGCCTCCGCGGCCTTCGCAACCTCCAGCGCCGGTCACCCTCAGGCAGACATCCCCTCAAGCGCCGCCACCACCGAACCATCCATACCCCAACACTAGAACAGGGGTACGACATAACAGGCTCTGGAAAAGGATATGTGGAGAGCCCGTCGATCTCTCGACCGAGCTCCTCCACTCACCATAGCGACCGTCCGAGGGTCACCACGCCCGATCAGTAACGCACAACGTCCCGACAACCTGGGTTCACCCAGACTCAGGGCCTCAGGAGTGCCGCTCAGGCCTCAACCGACTCGCGGCTCTCCCGGAAGACGCTCTGCTCACGCCCAGGCCGCAGCCGCGACGACACGATCAGGTAGATCAGCGCGCCACCACCCACCAGAACGCTGGTGAACACGTTCACGCGTACCCCGAAGATCAGCGTGGCATCGTCGATGCGCAGGATCTCCCAGAAGAAGCGGCCCGAGGGTGTACAGCGCCACGTACAACGCGAACACCCGCCCGTGGCCCATCTGGAAGCGCCGATCGGCCCACACCACGACGGCGGCGACGCCCAGGCACCACAACGACTCATACAGGAACGTGGGGTGGAACGTCTCGTACTGCTCAAAACCGTCGGGCCGGTACTGCGGATCGATCTGCAGCGCCCACGGCACGGTCGTCGGTTCCCCGAACAACTCCTGGTTGAACCAGTTGCCCCACCGACCGATGGCTTGGGCCACGGCCAGGCCGGGTGCCAAGGCATCGCCCAGTGGTGGCAGCAGCAACCCGTAGCGCCGGCAGGCGTACCAGGCACCCAACGCTCCTCCGGCGACGCCGCCCCAGATGCCCAGGCCCCCCTGCCAGATCTTCAGCGCCGCGAGGAAGCCCAACCCGTCGGAACCGAAGTACGTGGTCCAGTCCGTCATCACGTGGTAGAGCCGCGCTCCGACAATGCCGGCTGGCACTGCCCAGAGCGCCACGTCGGCGATCTGTCCCTTGACCCCGCCCCGCGCGACCCACCGTCGCTCGGTGATCCAGATGGCGACGAAGATGCCCGCCAGGATGCACAGCGCATAGGCGTGGATCGCCAACGGTCCCAGCTGCCAGACCGACCAGCCCGGCGACGGGATGAACCCGAACGTCACTTGGCCGGGTTGGTCAGGGCCTCACGCAGCGCCTGCTCGTTGGCCAGCGCCCCGTCTGGAATCTTCTCGCCGTTGACCTCAATGGTGGGCGTACCGGTAACGCCGCTGTCGAAGGCGGCCTGGTTGGACAGCCCCGCCCAGCCCTTGTAGGTGCCCTCGTCGACGCAGGTGTCGAAGGTGGTCTTGGCCTCGCCGGTGATGCCAGCATCGGTTCCGAACGTCTTGAGCTGATCATCAGTCCAGCCCGCACCCTCGGTCTGCGGCTGGTTGGCGTAGATCGTGTTGTGGTAAGCCTCACCCGCACCGGCGTCGATCGAGCATCCGAAGGCGCTCGCCGCGCGCGAAGAATGGTCGGTCTGCAGGTTGTTGTCCAGGAACGTCATGATGCGGTAGGTCAAGGCGATGTCCCCCGCCGCGGCGAGTTCCTGGATCGCGGGCCCATAGGTCTGCTCGAAGCTCGCACACGCGGGGCACTGGAAGTCCTCGAAGATGACCACGTCCGGCTTGTTCGCGGCGGTGCTCACCTGGAAGCCGTAGCCGTTGTCCGCGGAGATGCCGGTGGGCAGCGGTGAGTCGGCACTCGGGGTGTCCGTCGATGCGCTCTTGCCCCCGCGCTGGGTGATGCCGATCGCGATGATGCCGACCACGACCACCAACACGGCCAAGCCGCCTACGATGCGGATCATCCGTTCTCGGCGGCGCTCAGCGGCCTGTGCGGTGGCGCGCGCCTCGGCAGCCTTCTGCCGGGTGGACTTCGCTGATTCCTTGTTGTCCGACATAGGTGAGCCCCTACCTCTCTTCTTCCTTGAAAGACTAGACGTTCTTGTGGACGTGCCGGTTCACCGGCGCGCAGTGCGGACTGCAGCGGCCATCTGCGAGGCCAGAAGGGCCACGGATTCCGCGGCGGCCTGCGGGGATGACGACTCCAGGACTCGACGCACGAACGCCGAGCCGACGATCACGCCGTCGGCGTACTGGGCGACCTCGCCGGCCTGCTCCGGTGTGCTCACCCCGAGACCGACACACACCGGCTGGCCGGTCACCGAGCGAGTGCGTTCCACGAGCTCCCGGGCGTCCGTGGACACCTGGGTTCGCGTCCCCGTGACCCCCATGGTGGAGGCCGCATAGACGAATCCGTTACTGATCTGTGCGACAGCTTCGATCCGCGGGGGCGGTGAAGAAGGCGCCACGAGGAACACCCGGTCGATCATCGCCTCGTCCGTCGCGGTCACCCACGCCTGCGCCTCTTCCGGGATGATGTCGGGGGTGATGACGCCGGCACCGTGCGCGGCAGCCAGTTCGTCGGCGAAGCGGTTCACCCCGTAGCGCTCGATCGGATTCCAGTACGTCATCACCAAGGTGGGCGCGCCGGTGGCGGCGATGGCTTCCACCGCGCGCAGCACATCGGCAGTGGTGGTTCCCTGCGCGAGAGCCTGGTCGGCGGCAGCCTGGATGACGGGGCCGTCCATCAGGGGGTCGCTGTACGGCAGGCCGATCTCCACCACATCCACGCCGGCTTCGACCATCGCGGTGAGGATGCTCACCGAGTCCACCCAGGTCGGGAAGCCGGCGGGCAGGTAGCCGATCAGCAGCGCTCGGTCCTCGGCGCGCGCGGCCGCGAAGGCCTCCGAAAGCCTGCTCACGCGCCCGCCAGCCCGAAGTAGGCCGCCGCCGTGGCGACATCCTTGTCACCGCGACCCGACAGGTTCACCAGGATGCGGGCCTGCGGTCCGAGTCGCTGCGCGATCTTGCCGACGCCGGCGATCGCGTGCGCGCTCTCGATGGCGGGGATGATGCCTTCGGTTCGGCAGAGCAGTTCGAAGGCAGCCATCGCCTCGGCGTCGGTGATGCCCTCATAACTCACTCGGCCGCGGTCGCGCAGCCAGGCATGCTCGGGGCCCACTCCGGGGTAGTCCAGCCCGGCGGAGATGGAGTGGCTGGCCATGGTCTGACCGTTGTCGTCCTGCAGAAGGTACGAACGGGTACCGTGCAGCACGCCGACCGAGCCTGCCGACAGCGTGGCGGCGTGGCGGCCGGTCGCGATGCCGTCGCCGGCTGCCTCAAATCCGTACAGCGCCACATCCTCGTCGCCGAGGAAGTCGTAGAAGATCCCGATCGCGTTGGAACCGCCGCCGATGCAGGCGGCGACTGCATCGGGCAGCCCGCCCGTGGCCAGGCACTGCTCGCGCGCCTCCTGCCCGATGACCCGGTGGAACTCCCGGACCATCTCCGGGAACGGCGCGGGGCCCGCCACAGTGCCCAGCAGGTAATGCGTGGTCGCCACGTTCGTCACCCAGTCGCGCATCGCCTCGTTGATGGCGTCCTTGAGCGTGCGACTCCCACTGGTCACCGGCACCACCTGTGCGCCGAGCAGTTCCATCCGGGCCACGTTCAGCGCCTGCCGCTGCGTGTCCTCCTCGCCCATGTACACCACACACTCGAGGCCGAGCAGCGCTGCCGCGGTCGCGGTGGCCACCCCGTGCTGGCCCGCGCCGGTCTCGGCGATCACGCGCTTCTTGCCCATGCGCTTGGTGAGCAGCGCTTGCCCCAGCACGTTGTTGATCTTGTGGCTGCCGGTGTGGTTGAGGTCCTCGCGCTTGAGCAGCACCTCGGCGACGCCGAACGCCGCGGCCAGGTTTCGAGCCGAGGTGAGGGGCGTCGGACGCCCCGAGTAGTTGTGCAGCAGATCGTTGAGCTGCGCCCGGAAGGCCGGGTCCGACCACGCCAGCCGGAATGCCGCGTCGAGTTCATCCAAGGCGGCGACCAGCGCCTCGGGGACAAAACGTCCGCCGTAGGTGCCGAAGTGCCCGTGGGCATCTGGGACTGCGTTGACAGTCAAGCCAATCTCCTAGTCAGCGTGGCGCACTGCGGGATGCTCACCGGCAGAGACCAGTTCCTGCACGGCTGCGGCGGGATCATCCTGGGTGACCAGGGCTTCCCCCCACCAGTACAGCATCCGCGCCATTGGCCGCATACGCCAGCAGGTCCTGGGCGTTGCGCACGCCGGACTCAGCCACCCGCACGATCCCCTCGGGAATCCGGGGGGCGACCCGGGAGAAGACCCCAGTGTCCACCTGCAGGGTGCGCAGGTCGCGGGCGTTGACCCCGATGACCTTGGCTCCGGCCTCGACCGCCCGGTCGACCTCTTCGGCGTCGTGGACCTCCACGAGTGGCAGCAGGCCGATGGATTCCGCACGCTCCACCAGGGAGACCAGCGCCTCCTGCTCCAGCGCCGCCACGATCAGTAACGCCATGTCGGCCCCGTGCGCGCGGGCCTCCCACAGCTGGTAGGAGGTGACGATGAAGTCCTTGCGCAATACCGGGATGTCCACTGCCGCGCGCACGGCGGTCAGGTCGTCGAGGCTGCCGCCGAACCGGCGCTGCTCGGTGAGGACGCTGATGCAGCGCGCACCACCGCGCTCGTAGGCCGACGCCAACTCGGCGGGGCTGTCGATCGTCGCCAGTGCACCCTTGCTCGGCGACGAGCGCTTGACCTCGGCGATCACGCCCACCCCGCCCTGCCGCAGCACGGCGAGTGCGTCGATGGGATCCGCCACCGTCTCGACCCGCCGTTTCACGTCGTCGAGAGGGGTATGTGCCATCCGTTCGGCAAGGTCTTCCCGTACACCCATGATGATCTCGTCGAGCACGCTCACACGGCCCACAGTAATGGGGCCCTAACACGGCGCGTGGTACCCCCTCAAGACGACGGGGACCAGCGGTACCCGGATTCTCAACCTCTGTGTGCGCACGGTCCGGGCCTATGCGCACACTGCACCCGACCACTCCGGTTGCCAATGACGCTTGGCCCTAGGCATGGGCACCCTGGCCGGGTCCACCGAGCAGACGGATCCTCGACGTCCACCGTGTGCCAGTGGGGACACGTGACCTCCCGACAAAGTCACCGACAGTGTTCAGTCGTCTGCAGGCGAGATTGCCGCCAGCGCCGGGTTATCCACCGCGTAGTTCCTGGTCAGGATAGTTTGTCGTAGCCCCCTCGTACGGTGTGGGCATGAACGATTTGGTGGTCGCGGTCTTGGAGGAAATGTTCTCCGACGAGGATCCGCTCAAGGTCGCGAAGGCCGCTGAGGCGGTGATCGGGTACTGCCACGCCCAGCAGTTGCAGGCTTTCCATCAGGTGTTCGTGGAGTCGGAACTTGGTGCCGATCCGGACGGGGTGGTGGTCGATCCGACCCCGCCGGAGATCGCGTGCGCGATGGTGTGGACGCCGGGTGCCGCCTCCTCGATGGTGGATGTGGCGGTGGACGTGGTCGAGGATCTGCCGGTGCTGCTGGCCGCGTTGGCCGACGGTCGCCTCGATTTGGTGAAGGTGCGGGAGATCACCCGCGCCACCCTCGGACTGGCGCCCGCGGACCGGCAGGCGGTGGTCGAGCGGGCCATCGACTACGCCACCACCCGGACCCGGTCGCAGTTGCGGCCGTGGCTGACCCGCCAAGTCGACCGGATCGACCCGGACGCCGCCGAACGCCGACGGAAGAAGGCCCGCAAGTGCCGCAAAGTCAGCCTCATCCCGGAACCGGACGGCATGGCCACCCTGTCCGCCTACCTCACCGCGGAGGAAGCCACCGCGTGTATGGAGTCGATCAGGGTCCGGTCGAACAATATTCAGGGCAACCGCGACGCCATCCGGGCCGACATGTTCATCGAGTTGCTCACTGGGATCACCCCGGCTGAGCAGGTCCCGGTCGCGGTGATCATGACCGATGACGGGGCGGAGATCGAAGGGTACGGGCCGATCGCTGATGCCCATGCGGATGAGCTGCTGCGCCGCCTGGAACTACCGTCGGCGATCATCCGGCTGACTATGCCCCAGCTACAAGCCGGGTACCTGCCCACCCTGAAGATGCGCAGGTACGTGCAGACCCGCGACCGGCACTGCCGGTTCCCGGGCTGCCGCCGGCCCGCCCGCAACTGCGATTTGGACCACATCGTCCCCTGGCCAGCGGGCCCCACCGACGTGGCCAATTTGCAGGCGTTGTGCCGCTACCACCACCGGATCAAAACCCACAGCAGATGGCGAGTGGAACGAGGACCGAACAACACCACCACCTGGATCAGCCCCCGCGGCAAGCGATACACCAGCCGACCCGACGACCCCTGAGCCAGGTCATTCCCGCGCACGCGGGCAGCACTAACCTCCGAGCGCCTGTGGACTATGCCGCTGAACCCCAGGGCATTCCGGGGACGTTGCGTACGACGGTGAACACGACCGCCAGGGTGACCAGAGCGGCGGTGGCCCACCGCGGTACGGTCACGCTGAAAGGTCTTCCGCGCCAACGCTGCACCGTCCAGACCACGAGCAGCGCCAGCGTGACCGGCAGCACGATGAACACGGTCATGGCGTTGAAGTCGATCCCGGCAGCCACGTCGCCGTGAAGTAGGGCGTGGGTGGCGCGCAGGCTGCCGCACAGGGGGCAGTCGAGGCCGGTCATTACCTTCAATGGGCAGGGCGGGTAGAAGCCAGGCTCGCTCGGGTCGTTGAGGTAGACGTACCCACACGCGAGCAGTCCGCCAGCAGCGGCCAGCAGCGGCGCACGCATGCGAGTCATCCTGCTCACCGCTTCAGGGTACGTCGTCTGACCAGGCCGGCCCCGCACATCGTGTTCGGATGTCACTGAGGCAGGACCTGTCCGCTGGGGAAGCCCACCCGGAACGAAGCGCCGCCCTCGGGAGCATGGCCGGCCTCGGCGTACCCACCGAGGCGGTAGGCCAACTGCCCGACCAGGGCCAGCCCGACGCCCGTGCCCACCTGCCGGATACCGCGGTACCGGCTGTACAACTCCGCCGGTTCGAAGGCCACTGCTAGGTCGCTGTCGCTGAGCCCCGGACCGCCGTCGCGGACCTCCACATACCCGTAGGCGGCTTCCAGTGCGACCTGCAGCACGATCGGCTGGCCAGCGGGCGTGAGCCGCAACGCGTTGGCCACGAGGTTGTCGATGATCTGGCGCACCCGGCGCGGATCGCACAGCACCAGGGCCGGCTCGCTCGGCAGTTGCATCTGCCAGAGCACACCTTCGCCGGTGCACCGGTCAGCCCACACCTCGCCGGCGGCTCGCGCCACATCGCGCAGATCGACCCGCACGATGTCCACCGGGAACTCCACTGCTCCGAGCCTGGCAAGGTCGAGCAGGTCGGCGATGAGGGCGTCGAGGCGGTGAGTCTCGGCCAGCATCGTGCCAGCGACCCGCTCCACTTCGTCGTAGGGAACTACGCCATCGGCCATCGCCTCGGCGTATCCGCCAATAGCGGTCATCGGCGTCCGCAGTTCGTGGCTGACGCTGAGCAGGAAATCTCGCTGCCTGGCTTCGCTGAGGGCCAGGGAGTCGCCGAGCTGATTCAAAGCCACCGCAAGGTCTGCCACCTCTGCGGGCCCTTCGGGCTGCAGCCGCAGATTGCGATCACCGGCCTGCAGCCTGTTGGCGGCGTTGACCAGACCGCGTAACGGCCGGGTGACGCGGCGCGCCAGCAAAGCACCAGCGACAGCAGCGAACACGCCTCCGATGACGATCGCCAGACCGATCCGACCCCATAGCTCCCGCCACCCGAAGCCGGTGACGGTGGTGGGCTGGATGAGCAGGAGACCGGTGTTGCTTGTGATCAAGCGACCTTCGACCAGGTAGGTCTGCCGGTTGTACTCGTAGGAGAACGAAATCTTGTTCATCGACCACAACGAGGCGAGCTGACTCTGAGAAATGCCTTCAGGGGTGGGACCGTCGGGCTGCACGACTGCGAGGGAGATCTGCTCGCGGCGCAGGGTGCTGATCAGGCGTTCCTGCACCTGCTGCACAACTGGTCCCGCTGTGGTGAGAGTGACTGTCGCGGCCGTGTCGGCGATCTGCGCGAGTTGGCGTCGCTGGTCGCGCAGTTCGGCGTCACGCAGCAGGGGAAAAGCGGCCAGGCCGGTCAGGAGCACCGCCAGTACGGCAACCAGACTGGTGACTAGCACCGTCCGTAAGGTCAGCGATGATTTTCGCTGCGACTGCTCAGGGTCAGCGGCTGGGTTCAGTACCTCGTTGGGTGCATCACTGGGCATCGGCGTTCGCCTCGGCGCCGTAGCCAACGCCCCGCACCGTGCGGATCACGTTGTGATCGCCGAGCTTCCCGCGCAACTGGGCCACGTGCACGTCGACTGTGCGGGTGTTGACCATCGCGGCGTAGCCCCAGACCTCACTGAGCAACTGGTCGCGGCTGAAGATCTGACCCGGATGGGTCATCAGATAGAAGAGCAAGTCAAATTCTGTGGCTGTGAGGTCCACCACGCGCCCCTCAACGGAGCAGCGCCGGGTCATGGGGTCCATCTCGACGGCACCGAGCCGCACGGCCTGCGCCTGCACCTCGGGACCCCGTGCGCGCCGCACAACGGCCTTGACCCGGGCCACGACCTCGCGAGGGCTGAAGGGTTTGGTGATGTAGTCATCGGCGCCGAGCTCCAGCCCCAGAACCCGGTCGACCTCATCGTCGCGGGCGGTACAGAAGACCACGGGCGTCCAGTCCTGGCCCGCGCGCAGACGCCGGCACACCTCGATTCCGTCCATCCCGGGCAGACCGACGTCGAGCAGGATGCACGACGGGCGGTGATCGGTCACCGCATCGAGAGCGGCCTGCCCATCTGCCTCGACAAGCACCTGAAAGCCCTCACGGCTCAGGTACATCCGCAGCAGATCAGCAATCGCAGGCTCGTCCTCAACGACGAGAACGACTCCCCGTGCGTTGTTCACGCCGCGCTATCGGAGGTGGCGGCCTCAGACCGAGTGCTGGACGCACCCTTCTGCGGCTGGCCCATGCCGGCCATCGCCATCGCTTTGCCGACGATGGCGCCGATCGGCACCAGCACCACTCCGATCCAGAAGATCCAGGCTTGATCGACGGTCAAGCCGATCGTGCCCACCAGAAAGCCCAGCGTGATGATGGCAGTACCGGTCCACATTGCCGTGGTCCGGCCGTCATGGTTGTCATACATCGGCATTCGAGAACCTCCAGATTCGCATTTCGCAGTCTAACCAGAGCCCTACTGGTCATCGGGGGTTGTGTCCTTACCCCGTGTCGGATCCAGGCCCCGGTCCAGACTCTCCCACACCTGTCTCGGGCTGATGAGGCCCTCATCCTGCACATCCGCCTGCCGGGCGTACCGCGCTGAGAACCCCGGCCACCGCGGTCCGCGCAGCAGGGTCACGACCGCCCCGGCCAGCCCGATGAGGCAACCGATCACAGCCAGCGCGGACCCGAATGCGGCAGCCACCAGCCCCGCGAGCCACAACACCCCGCTGAGACCTGCCAGCACCGTCCGGACCTTGCCCGAGGCCAGCCAGATGGCGGCCACCCCGAGCAGCGCCGCAGTGAGCCCGGCCGCTGTGGCGGCCTGTTCGGAGGCCAGGAAGAACAGGAAACCCGCCCCAAAGACGGTGAGGACCAGCGCCAAAGTGCGTGAACTCATGCCATGGCCTCCGCGATCGCAAGTGCGCGCAGCACCGCAGCCGCCTTGTTCTGGCACTCGATGTCCTCGGTCTGCGGATCCGAGTCCGCGACAATCCCGGCGCCGGCCTGCACATACGCACGACCATCGCGTAGCAGCGCGGTGCGGATGGCGATGGCGGTGTCCATGTCCCCCGCGAAGTCGAAGTACCCGATGCATCCGGCGTAGAGCCCGCGCCGGGTTGTCTCCAACTCGTCGATAATCTCCATGGCGCGGGGTTTGGGGGCACCGGACAGGGTGCCGGCCGGGAAGGTCGCGGCCAGCAGATCGTAGGCCGACATCTGAGCACGCAACCGACCGACCACGGTCGACACGATGTGGTGGACGTGGGAGTACTGCTCGATCTGCATGAAGTCCACGACGTTGACCGTCCCGGGTTGGCAGACCCGCCCAAGGTCGTTGCGCCCGAGATCCACCAGCATGAGGTGCTCCGCGCGCTCCTTGGGGTCGGCGAGCAATTCGGCGCACAATTGCGCGTCCTCCTCCGGGGTGGCTCCGCGCGGGCGGGTGCCGGCGATGGGGTGCAGCATCGCCTCGTCGCCGGTGAGCTTGACCAAGGCCTCCGGGCTGCTACCGACGATGCTGAAGCCCGGCGCATCCATCTGCTCACCGGGGATGTTCAGCAAATACATGTAGGGACTCGGGTTGGTCATCCGCAGGGCCCGGTAGACGTCGAGGGCGCGCGCATCGCAGGACTGCTCGAACCGCTGTGACACCACGATCTGGAAAGCGTCGCCGGCTCGGATGTACTCCTTGGCCGTCTCCACGGCCGCCCGGTAGTGCTCGTTGGCAGCCGCCTCAGGTCGGGCAGCCGCGGCAACGCCAGTGACCACCGCCGGGGCGGGTTGGTGCAGATCGGCCGTCATCTGCTCCAACCGGGCCACGGCATCGGCATAGGCGGCGTCCACGCGCTCATCGGTGTCGTCATAGTTGACGGCATTGGCGACCAGCCATACCGACCCGTCGACGTGGTCCATGACCGCGAGGTCGGTCGTCATCAATAGGGCAAGCTCAGGCAGGCCGAGATCATCGGGGTTGTCGTCCGGTAGTCGCTCCCAGCGTCGCACCGTGTCGTAACCCACGAAACCGACGAGCCCACCGGTGAGCGGCGGTAGGCCAGCGGGGCGCGGCGTCCGCAGGGCCTCGAGGGTGTCGCGCAGCGCATCGACTGCCCGGCCGCTGTCCGGTAGGCCCACCGGCCGGTTCCCGATCCAGCGAACCTCGCCATCATCGTCGGTGAGCATCGCCGCGCTGCGCACTCCGACGAAGGAGTAGCGGCTCCAGGTCTGCCCGTTTTCGGCCGACTCCAGCAGGAACGTGCCAGGGCGATCCTTGGCGAGCTTGCGGAACAGCCCCACGGGGGTCTGGTCATCGACGAGGTAACGGCGCACGACCGGGATCACCCGCCGGTCGGCCGCCAGGTGGCGGAACTGCGCCAGACTCGGGATGACCTCCCCGCTGGGCGAGGCGGCCGCCGCCTCATACACGCTGGTCACTAGAGGCCTCCAGGGTCGCGGTGTCGAAACAGGATCGCAGACCGGTGTGACAAGCCGGCCCCACCTGATCCACAAGCAGTAGGATCGCATCGCCATCACAGTCGAGCTGGACTTCCTTGACACGCTGGGTGTGACCTGAGGTCTCCCCCTTGACCCAGTACTGCTGACGAGATCGCGACCAGTACGTGCCCTTGCCACTAGCCAGGGTGCGGCGCAGTGCCTCCGCGTCCATCCACGCCAGCATGAGCACCTCCCGGGTGTCCCATTGCTGAGCGATCGCGGGGATCAGCCCGTCGGGTCCGAAACGCACCTCAGGGTTCATGGGTTCATTCTCCCTACTACTGGTGCGTGCGACCATTGGGGTATGGCGAGCAGAGGGGCACGGTGGGCTGCTGCGGGCACTGTGGTTGCTGTGGCCGCCATGGTTGCTGCAGCCTCCTTGTGGATGATCCGCAACGCCCCTGACTCCTCGGCGAATTCCGGCGAGACCATTCCGGGCGTGGTTCCCGTGACCTCGCTGCCGTTCGCGGCTTGCTATGCGATCCCCCGGGATGCCCGCGGCGAGATCCGCGCGGCCAATGGGGTGTACCCGTTGACCTGCGAGGAGGAGCACGACGGCCAGATCCTCGACCAGGTCAGCCTGCCGAACCTGGAGTGGGCGGGATCTGTGGCGATGAAGGCGTCGGCGCAGAACCAGTGCTCGGCGGCGTTCAACCGCTACCGGGCCACGTTCGCTGACCCCGAGACCCTTATCCCCGGCTACTTCCTGCCCAATGAACAGCGCTGGAACGAGGGTGATCGGACGATCACTTGCACCCTGACGATGGGGACGCCGTTCGACGGGACGCGGCTGTAGTTGTGGCGCAGATGGCGTTAAGCGCGCGCCAAACGCCTCAGTAGCCGCCGCGTTTGGCGCGAGCTCTACCATCAGCCAAGGATGTCCGTGGGGCGTAGGAAGAACCTCTGCCAGTGACATTCTTCCTGTGCCAGGCGCCCACCACCGCCAAAGATGCCCGTAGGACACACGAAAAGTCCCCGCCACTGACACTCTCCCGGGGCCAGACGGCACCCCGCCAAACATGTCCGTAGGACACACGAAAGGTCCCCGCCACTGACACACCCCGTGCTCCTAGGCAGCAATCGTCACGTCTGGCTATAGGACAAACATCAGACACGCCCTAACGTTGAGACCTAGCCGTGCGCAGCTGCGTGTTGACCTGGACGGGTGAATGGCGAGCTTTCGGCGCTATGTCGGCTTGCTCCAAAGCTTATTGAGTCGCCGCACTGCGGCGTCTTTGTCCATGTTGGCGATCTCGTCATGTGGAACACCAGCGGCGAGGAGCTGACGCACCAACCCTGCGGAAATGGCACGAGGCGGTACCACGGTTGTGGGAACACCCGGCCTATCAGGCAGAACGTTGCGGTCGACGCAGTCCCAGAACTGGTCGTCGGACACTGCCAGTTGGTCCCTCAGGATGTGCGCCCACATTGATGGCCCATAGGTTTCTTTGCCCACAGGTCGCGAGATCCGGGTCCGCAGAATACGCCCGTCGGGAAGCGTCAGTTCGTAGGTGTCGTGATGACGAACCTTCGTGCCCCGAGGGCCCCGGATCTCGGCCCAGCCCTCATTCCGGCAGAACTTCTCGAGGTCTTTCCGAGTGGCGGTTCTCCCCATGAAGCGGACCTTATCGGCCCGCATGGCAGCGACATCCGCCAAAAGTCAGTTGTCGGCCAGCAACCATTCCCGCAGCTGATCATCCGAGCTCAACTGCACCAGCTGGGCCACTCCCCAGTTGTCCTGATGATTAGGGGCACTGAACAGGTGATCTGACCAATCCTCGGCGTACTCGCGCAGAGCAAGGATTAGGTCATCGATCGTGTCATCGAAGTCCAAGCCATCCGCTGCGACCGGTAAACCAGCCAAGAACGCCGACCAACCGCCGTCCTCCGCAACCACCACCGCTTCGGACGGGTGCAGACGCACCAACGCATACCGCAACCGGTCCGCGTCCACTACTGCGAACTGCTCCCCGTCACGACGTAGCGTCGCGGCGGTCCCGCGTTGGGCGGCATCCAGCAAGTGCTTGAGCTGCGCACGAGCTTCGGTATATGAGTCGAGGTGCACGGCCATGGTGACTCCCTTCCTCCTGCGATCATCATGACAGCCAAGAGTAAGTACGTCAAGTACGCGACGTACTTACCACGCAAGGTCCTGTCAGGTCGCCAAAGGTTCCGTACACCCCTCCGGCCAACCGATGCGGCGGCAGCGGGCTGGTTTGACGTGGTAGGCCAGTTGAACGTTTTGACGCCAAACGTCAGCGTCACGACCACGGCCGGTAGACAGGCGCCGGACGAGGCCTTCTTAGGGCCAGGGTGTGCAGGGCACCGGCGGCGGTGTCGTGGGTGACGCCGGCCTACTCGGCGAGGGCTCGCACACCGATGTTGATCAGGACGCGGCCTTGAACGTGGCCGGCCCAGATGATGGCCGAGGTGATGGCGCACGGCGGGGCTGTGGCTGCGGGCTCGGGCCAGGGCGCTGGTGTGCGTGGCGAAGGGACATAGGGCGAGGTGAACGTCGTCGATATCAGGCAGCGGCGGGTGGGGTGTGCCCCCGTGTACCAAACGCGTCGATAACTTGGACCGCGCCTTCAGACGCCGCAGTTCTACTCCACAATCCGGATCCAAAATCCGCGGCGGCTAGCGAAGCAACCCCACGCAAAGAGCCACCTTCCGACGGGGGTGACGGAAGGTGGCCACCCCTATCCTCGTACACATGTGCGAACAGCGTCAAGCACCGACACGCACGGTGATGCCAGCAGCGGCCATCGCGGCCTTCACCTCGGCGATCGTCAACTGCCCATAGTGGAAGACGCTGGCCGCAAGCACCGCATCCGCACCCGCCTGCACAGCAGCCGGGAAATCCTCAACTCGACCGGCACCGCCACTGGCGATCACGGGCACGTCCACCTCGCTGCGGACCAGCCGGATCAACTCGTCGTCGAAACCACCGGTGGTCCCGTCGGCGTCCATGCTGTTCAGCAGAATCTCTCCCGCCCCCAGGCGAGCCCCGTTGCCGGCCCACGCGATGGCGTCGATGCCCGTCCCCTTGCGCCCCCCATGGGTGGTGATCTCGAATCCGCTGGGGGTGGACTTCGCCCGCCGGGCATCGACGCTGAGGACGACACACTGGGAGCCGAAACGCCGCGCCGCCCGGGTCAGCAGGTCAGGGTCGGCGATCGCCCCGGTGTTCACCCCCACCTTGTCGGCACCGGCGCGCAACAAGGCGTCGAAGTCATCGACCTTGCGCACGCCTCCCCCGACGGTCAGCGGGATGAACACGCAGTCGGCCGTGCGGCGCACGACATCGAGCATGGTGGCCCGGCCCCCGGAGCTGGCGGTGATGTCCAAGAAGATCAGTTCGTCGGCCCCCTCGTTGTTGTACCGGGTGGCCAGAGCGACGGGGTCGCCGGCGTCGCGCAGTCCGGCGAAGTTGACCCCCTTGACCACCCGACCTGCGTCCACGTCCAAGCACGGGATGACCCGCACTGCCAGGCTCATCGCACCGCGTCCAGCGCCTGCGGCAATGTGAACGATCCGGCGTACAGCGCCTTGCCGACGATCGCGCCCTCCACGCCGGCAATCTCGGCGATGGCCAACAGATCCTCCAGCACGGCGACTCCCCCCGAGGCGACCACTGGCCGATCGGTCGCGGCACACACGTCGGTCAGCAGGGCGAGGTTCGGCCCGGTCAAGGTGCCGTCGCGGCGCACGTCGGTGACCACGTACCGCGCACAGCCCTGCGCATCGAGTCGGGCCAGGGTCTCGAACAGCTCCCCGCCCTCCTGGGTCCAGCCCCGGGCGGCCAGCGTCGTGCCTCGCACATCGAGCCCGATCGCCACCTGGTCGCCATGCTCGGCGATCACCCGGGCGCACCACTGCGGGTTCTCCAGAGCAGCAGTCCCGATGTTCACCCGCCGGCAACCGGTGGCCAGCGCCGCGGCCAGCGACTCATCGTCACGGATCCCGCCGGACATCTCCACGTCCACGTCGAGTTCCCCCACGACCCGGGCCAGCAGGGCGGCGTTGCTTCCCCGCCCGAACGCCGCGTCCAGATCCACCAGGTGGATCCACTGCGCGCCCTGTTCCTGCCACGTCAGCGCCGCATCCAGCGGATCCCCGTAGTCGGTCTCGGTCCCGGCCTCCCCCTGCACCAGGCGCACGGCCTGACCATTGGCGACGTCGACGGCGGGCAGCAGTTCCAGCGGCATACCCCGAGGTTACGCAGGCCTCAGCCGAGCCCCAGCACGCCGGGGTTCAGCAGATCATCGGGATCCAGGTGTGCCTTGATGGCTCGCAGCAACTCCACACCGCTGCTCCCGATCTCAGCGGATAGCCAGGGCGCGTGGTCACGGCCCACCGAGTGGTGGTGGGTGATCGTGGCGTCGCTGGCCACCAACGCATCCGTGGCAGCCTGCTTGGCGGCCCGCCACTGCTCGACCGGATCGTCGGCCAACGGGCAGATCACCGTGAAATACAGGCTGGCCCCGGTCGGGTAGATGTGGGACAGATGGGTGCCGATCAGCGGCTCCCCCAAGGTCGCCCGAAGCGCGGCGTGCACGCCGTCGTACGTCCCCTGCAACTGCGACCATTCATTGGCGGTCTCGAGGGTCTCGACGAGGTAACCGGCGTCGAGCAGATCGTCGCGCAGGTACGGCGCGGAGAACCGGTTCTTCTCCCAGGAGTGCCCGACGGTGGTCCCCAGACCCACGCCACCGAACTTCCGGAAGGTCCGGTGAGCATGCCGCCGGCGAGCCGCGACCACATCCTTGGGCCCCTCCCACCCCACGATCGCCAGGCAACCCCCGGCCACTCCGCGCAGTGACGTGTACCGGTCGAAGGCTCGCTGCAACGTGCCCGACATGGAACTCATCGCCAGGTTGACCGCGCTCTCGTCGGCGTCGGACAGGCGCATGATGTCCGCGTTGGCCCGCTGCTGGGCCAACTCGCGGAAGGCCCGCGTCCCGGCAGCGAACGTCGGGAACAGCAGGCCCTCGTAGCGCCGGGTCTCGGGAAGCGGGCGCACCCGCAGGCCGACCTCGGTAACGATGCCCAGCGTGCCTTCGCTACCCAGGAACAGCTGCTGCAGGTCTGGACCGGCGGCCGTTGCCGGCGCCGTGCCGAGCGCGAAGTCCCCACGGGGAGTGGCGACTCGCAACTTGGTCACGGTGGCATCCGCCCGACCGTAGCCGGTGGAGGTCTGCCCTGCGGAGCGCGTCACCGCATAACCGCCGATCGTCGCGCGCTCCCAGGACTGTGGGATGTGGCCCCATGTGAATCCGCGTGCCGCCAGCCAGCGCTCGAGTTCGGGGCCGGTGATGCCGGGCTCCACGAGCACCTCACCGGAGTCCGCATCCAGGTGGCGCACGGCCGCCATCCGCCAGAACGCGACACCCACTGTGATGTCAGCGCCCACGTCAACGCCGTTGACCACCGACGTGCCGCCGCCGAAGGGTACGACCTTCCAGCCATGCCGCCCAGCCGCTTCGAGAACCGTGCGGACCTCGTCGTGCGATGTCGGCAGGAGCACTGCGTCCACGGCCGGCACCTCGGCGGTCGGCCAGCGCCGATGACACAGGTCAGTGAACGAGAAGCCGCCCGAACACCGCAGGCGCACGAGGTCGTCGGTTTCGAACGCGACCCCGGCGGCCGCCAACTCGGCCTCAGGAATGCGACTGGCCCGGATCGGCACGCCTGCAAGATCGATTGCTGGACGTGGCCTGACCGTGCCCATGCCCCGCGCGTCAAGGAAGACGTGCAGCGACTCCGGAATGCCGTGAGCCCCGCCACCCCACCGCTGAACCGTATCCGTGGTGACCATTGAAACCTCCCGAAGCGATGTTACACTGATAGCCATGGTGTCACAGGCTGGCTCTGACGTCAGTAGTCGACTGCTCGACGCCGCCGCACACCTCATTATTGAGGGCGGGCCGGCCACGGTCACCGTTTCGGCCATAGCGGCGCAGGCGGGCGTCTCCCGGATGACCGTTTACCGCAAGTTCCCCGACAAGCACGCCGTCCTCGGCGAACTCTTCAATCGTGAGTTGGGTCTCATTCTCGATCGCGCCGTCCGCGCCGACGCCCCCACGCAACGCGACCGCATCGTGGAAATGGTGTCCCTGACCGTGGGCGAGATCAATGTGCACCCCCTCATGCAGGCGGTGTTGCGCCAAGAGCCCGAGGAACTCACCGAATGGATCACGGGCCGGCTCGGGCGGACACAGCGGCAGGCCCGAACGGTTCTCCACGACCTCATTTGCGCCGGACAGGCTGAGGGCAGTGTCCGGGCCGGCGACCCCGATGACATGTCGCTGACCCTGGTGCTGGTCGCCCAGACGTTCGTCTTCGCCCACCGCATCGGCGGCAATGACTCCGAACTACGCACTCTCGTGAAGGGATATCTGTGATGATCCGACCCGGTGACCCCAGCAGCTTGCTCAACGCCGATCGCCGCCAACGAGAACTGCGCGACCTGCGCCGCTCCCGCGCCACCGAACTCCTGGTGGTGGGCGGGGGTATCACGGGGGTCGGGGTGGCCCTCGACGCCGCGGCGCGCGGCCTCGATGTAACCCTGGTCGAGCGCGCGGACCTCGCCCACGGGACGAGTCGCTGGAGCAGCAAACTCATCCACGGCGGCCTGCGCTATCTCGCGTCGGGCCATCTCGATGTAGCCCTCGAAAGCGCCAAGGAGCGCCATCTGCTCATGACCCAGATCGCGCCCCACCTGGTGCGCGCACTGCCCACCCTGATCCCCAATTACGGAGGAAGAGAGCCCTACATCCAGTTCGCTGGCCTGCTCGCCGGCGACACCTTGCGGGCTCTGGCGGGCACCAAGCGCGACACCCTGCCGCGGGCACGCGTGGTGAATACCGCCACCGCCTTGAAGATGGCGCCAGCCTTACGCAGCGACGGCCTGCGCGGCGGCATCGTCGGGTGGGACGGGCAGGTGGAGGACGATGCCCGCCTGGTCGTGGCCGTGGCGCGCACCGCCGCCGCCTACGGCGCCCGCATTCTCACCCATGTCGACGCGGTCGACGTTGGGAACGGCCGGGCAGTGCTGCGTGACGAGGACGGCGAGTTCGAGGTGGCCGCCCGCGAGATCATCACCTGCACCGGCGTCTGGACCGAGCAACTCAACCCCGACATCACACTGAGCCCGAGCCGGGGTTCCCATCTGGTGGTGCGGTCCGAACGGCTCGGCAATCCGACGGCATCGCTGACCGTGGGTATCCCCGAAGAGTTCGGGCGGTTCGTCTTCGCGATCCCGCAGCCGGACGGCCTGAGCTACGTGGGCCTCACCGACCTTCCCACTGACTCGTTGCGCCCGGACCCGCCCCAGCCGACGACAGCGGAAATGGACTGGCTGCGCGAGCGGATCTCGGTGGCCCTGGCCGTCAAGCTGACCCCCGAGGACATCATCGGTACCTACAGCGGATTGCGCCCCTTGGTCCGCGACAGTCACGCTGTGACCGCGGACATCTCCCGTAAGCACCTGATTGCCCGCCAAAGCAATGGCGTCATCGCGGTCACCGGCGGCAAGCTCACGACCTACCGGAAGATGGCCGAGGACGCGATTGACCTGATCACCACTGCGCCCTGCCCCACAGCCAACATCGCCCTGGTCGGAGCGCCGGGCGACAGCCGCAGCCGAGACCGGTTGATGCGCCGGTTCGGGGCCGAGGCCGCGGTGCTGCAGGAGGCTATCGACCGCGAACCGACGCTCGGACAGCGGCTGGCGAACACGCCTGCCGTGGCCGCAGAGGTGCGCTGGGCGCGGCAGGCCGAGGGCGCCCTGTCACCGCAGGAGGCTGCTGAGACCCGTTTGCGGGTCATGATGATCGACCAGCAGCGCGAGGCGGCACTGGCGGCAGTTGCATCCGTTTGGTGAAGCCTCGATGGAGGGTTCATTACGATACGGTGCGTAGTTGTTGATTTTGGTCGTTTGAGCATTGAGTTACAGCCTGTGACGCTTTTACCCTGGAATTGACGCGGAGTCCTCCGGCCTGGGCCGAACGGTTGAAGCCGGTGGACCCGAAGAGGGGGCGAGAGCCATGCGATCGGTCACGGTCTGTGTCAACAGTCCGCCATTTGTCGCTGTCACCCCTCCTCCTTGCCCCGTGCTCCGGGGTCCAGGCTCCACGCCCTGGGAAGCAAGAGGAGGAAACCATGTTCAAGAAGAAGAAGCTCCGCAGGTTCCTCGCAGGGGCCACGACCACTGCGGTCGTAGGTGGGATGCTGGCACTGGGGTCGCCAGCAGCCGCCACGAGTACTCGTACGGATAATCCGAGCGTCATTGGATGCGGGCTACCGATCACGTTGGTACTCGATGCGTCCGGATCGATCGAACAAGGCGCGGAGCGTGATGCCGTTAAGGCAGCTTCGATCGCCTTCCTCAACGGTCTGGCCGACACCTCGTCGAGCGCTCGGATCATCCAGTTCTCCACGACCTCGGAACAACTGTCCCCCCGACTGCCGATCGCTGGCACTGATCTCACGGCCCTGAAGGACGCCATCAACACCAAGTACTACACCGGCGTGGGCGGCAACATGACCAACTGGGAGATGCCTCTGTGGCAGACGAGCACGGAGACACCGACGCCGCTGGCCGATGGTCTCGTCGTGTTCGTCACTGACGGAGATCCGAACACAATCGGCGGTTTCGAGGGCAAGAGCATTTCCTATCCTTCGGAGGATTCTGCTGCCACTGCCGCGATGGTGTACGCCAATTCGCTCAAGACTGCGGGCAACCGCGTCATCGCGGTCGGCGTCGGCGTGAGCGGAAGTTCCTCGCAGGCCCGGTTGACCAAGATTTCCGGCGACGTGATCAAGACCTCGATCGCGCCCACCGATACGATCAACTCCTTCGATGTGCTGATTCCGGCGAACTTCGACAATCTCGCCTCGGCGCTGAAGAGTGTCGCGGCAGCGCTGTGCGGCGGTTCGATCACCGTGACGAAGTACACCGATCCGGGCGGGCAATGGACCACCACTCCCGGTGTCCAGATCGCCGCAACGGTGACCGGCGCGACCTACGGCCAGGACTACCTGTGGTCCCAGCCGGTAGGAACCACCACATCAACGGCCGTGACCACCACCGACAGCAATGGTGTGGCTCAGATGCAGTACAACCCGGCGAGTTCGTGGCCTGCCCTGACACCGCAGCCGACAGTACGGGTCACGGAGACCTTGGCAGTCTGGGTACAGACCACGTGATTACACCTGCACGTTCAACGGCCTCACAGCACGTGCGAACCAGCACGGGCAACTGACGGTCAGCGGGAACGAGGCGTACTTCGAGGTCGCCGCTCTGAGCGCCGATCAGTCCATGAGTTGTGACATCTACAACCGTGGCCATGGCTGGTTGACGCTGGCCAAGGATGTCCGCGGCAAGGGCGATCCCGCAGCGTGGACCCTCAGTGCGATACCGGTCGGCACCATCGACGGCCAGCAACCGGTGACGGGTAACGGCGATCCGACCTCCAACGGCGGCGTCCAGGAGGAACAGGTCTACGCCGGCACCTACCAGCTCGCCGAAGAAGGTGGACTGGACAACTACACCAGCCTGGGTTGGACCTGTGAGTCCGACGAACCCGGCCAGAACAGCCTGGCAGTGACCGAACCGGCTGACACCGTAACGATCGCGGCCGGCGAGAGCTGGACCTGCACGGTGACGAACGTGCGCGACACGGCATCGCTGACGCTGATCAAGACAGTCAGCGGCAGCAGCGTCAAGGCCGATGCGTTCACCTTGTCGGCGACCGCCGAGGCCCCGGATGCCGAGCTGAACTTCAGCACGGCAGGTGGCGCCGGCACCGTCCACGAGGTGTGGGCGAGCACGCCGTACGCGCTGTCCGAGACGGGCCCCAGCGGCTACACCCCGGGTGACTGGCTCTGCACCGCAGCACCGCGGGACGAGGCCGTACCGGTTCAGCAGGGCAAGGTCACGCTGAAGAAGGGACAGAAGGTCACCTGCAGTCTCGTCAACACCCGTGACACCTCCTCGCTGACCATCAGCAAGGAATTCAACCCGCTCGCCTCCGGCTACAGCGGCACCTTCGACATCGCCTACAGCTGCGTCGAGGGCACCGATCCGGTCAAGAGCGGCACGGTGAAACTCGCCGCCGGCCAGCAGGCCAGCGTTGAGGGGCTGCCGGTCGGCACGGTCTGCACCGTGACCGAGCCTGCCCTGCCCACCAACCCGAGCGGCTGGACGTTCAATGCGCCCACCTTCTCCCCGGGTGACGGCAAGGCGACGATAGTGAAGGGCTCTGCGGCCACGGTGACCGTGGTCAACAGCATCAGCCAGGTCAGCCCGGTCAAGGTGAAGCAACCTTGCCCCGTGACACCCAAACTGGTGACGCCCAAGCCGAAGGTGGTCGGCAATCAGGTTCTGATCACGAAGATGTCGACCAACTCGAAGTGCACGATGAGCAAGCCGGTCGTGCTCTGCCGCCCGATGGTCGCGACAGCGGCGGGTGAGACCGCCTTCTGCAAGACCTCGGTCAGCAAGAAGGGCAAGGTTATGGTCAAGACCGCTGGTTACGACGCCGTGCGCGTCACAGTGATGGTCAAGGCCACGCCGAAGCCTGGCTCCGTCGACAGCTGGACGCCGAAGGTGTGGCGTCAGAAGTGGACCCTGCGGTAGGTCCGCACGACGGCGTGGGGCCGCATCCGAGAGGGTGTGGCCCCTTCGGTTACGCCTGCGTCACTGTGTGTAATCGCAGTGTGATGCGCGGGAGCGGGCTCAAACCCGCAGCGTGACGACTCTTGGTCAATATCGATACCGCTGTCAGCGAAATAACAATCCCGTTACGGCGTTGGTTCTTCCCACAAAAGGGTGGTTTGGCTATCCTTCGTGCCCATTGTTTCGCCCAAGTGGGTGATATACCCTTGCGAAAGCCGAGGGATATCATTACATCGACCGAACAGTCGATGGCTGCGGTCCATTCGGGGGCGAGGAGGCGTCAGGTGCTCACTTTCTGTAAGGCACGTCGCCCAAGCGTGACAGATCGTCACGCATCTTCTACACACTTTCTGACTTCAACTACGTTCTGTGTGCATTCGCACGTCAACGGGAGGCGACACCATGTTTAAGAAATTCCGCAGGGCAATTGCGGGAACGACATCCGTGGCAGTGGTGGCAGGCATGGTGGCGACGGGGGCGGTAACGGGGGTGGTCGCCACGGCGACGCCGGCCGCCGCTGCCATCCCTACTCCTGGGGACAACCAGGCCATCATCTCTGTGAAGGTGGGCGGAGTCCGGCCCACACAGGACGCTACTCCAACAGGACGCTCCGGCGTGAAACTTGAGTTGTTCAACGACAACAGTGGGAGCGTGGGCACGTCCACAGGGCTCTAATGCACCTCGGACAGCAGCGGAGACTGCAACTTCACGGTGGATCAGGCAGGGCTGAACAAGCGCTATTGGGTGAGGCTGGCGGCCAACAACCCCTGGGTAGGCGAAGGCTCCCTGGTCACTGGCGGAACACAGAACGGCGTGCCAGCGTTCGAGCTCACCCGCTACCAGTTCCGCACTCCGACGGTCGTCGGCGGTCAAACATACGAATCGACGAAGACCGGCAGCAACGGCTTCATGCGGACAGCCAACCCGCAAGACGGATCTAACGAGTACGTCCGCAATGTGTCTTCTGGGGTTTGGCAGTCGTCTCTGTCCAACCCTGCCTTCCCACCGAAGTGCGGCATCAAAGTGGCGCTGGTACTTGACCTTTCTGGATCCGTCTCGCCCTTCCTCCCACAACTGAAAACCGCTGCCCAGACATTCGTGAACTCTCTGGTGGGGACCCCTTCTCAGGTCGCCGGATATACCTTCGCCGCAAACGCACCACGCGCTGGGACAACGAACCTTGGCCTGACGTCAGTTGCCACGGCCACGGGGCCGGACAGCGCAGCCACGGTCAATACGTGGATTAGTGGTCTGAGTTCTGGTGGAGGGACCAACTGGGATCGCGGAATGTTCCAGGTTGCAGCTAGCAGCGATCAATACGACGTCGCAGTTGTCATAACTGACGGAAACCCCACCTTCTATGCAAACGAGCAGGGTCCTGGCGACATGACCCGATTCATCGAGATGGAGAACAGCGTCTTCTCCGCCAATGCGATCAAGAACAAGAACACGCGCGTGATCGCGGTCGGCGTCGGTGACGGTATTGATGGAAACCCGGCCAACCTCAAGGCGATCTCGGGAACCGTCAAATTCGAGGAGAACGTCACCCCGCCCGAAACCGCTGATTTCTTCCAGACCACAGATTTCGAAGAAGCCGGCAAAGCATTGAAGGCCTTGGCGGAATCGAGTTGCCAGGGCTCCATCAACGTCTTCAAGAAGGTCCTTCCCTGGAACGGCACGGGTCTTAACGGGGCCACCGACGGTGGGGCCGGCTGGGTGTACACCGCAGCCAAAGCAAACGGCTCAGACCCGGTTCAGGTAACTGGCTCACCGGCAACCACGAACGCCACCAGTGGAACTTCCGTCTCCGTGACATTCGACAACGCCTCGATTAATAGCGCTCCGATCAACCTTGCCGAGGTCCTTCAGGCATCCCAGCAGGGCTACTCGCTGGTGCAGCAGGGGCCGAACAACTTGAATGCCACCTGCGTCAAATCCGGCACGAGCGAGACAGTCCCAGTGACCAATAATGGGGCACTCGGCTGGACCGTGAATGCACTTCGCCTGGGGAGCATCACCTGCACCGTGTATAATCGGCAGCCACCGCCGACTGGCCAGCTGAAACTGGTCAAGGACGTCACCAACAACGACGGTGGCAGCAAGGTGCCCAACGACTGGACGCTGAAGGCCGAGGCCTCCGGCACCAACCCGAACGGCGCCCGGAACTTCCAAAACGCCGGCGGGAGCGGCACCTTCAAGGACGTGTTCGCCGGGCAGCAGTACACGCTCAGCGAATCGACCGTCCCCGGCTACTCCTCCAACGGTGTGTGGGTCTGCACCGGCGGCGGCACCAAGACCGGTGACGACAAGATCACCGTCGGGCTCGGTGAGCAGGTCACCTGCACCATCACCAACACCGACAACACCCCGACCCTGAAACTGGTCAAGGACGTCACCAACAACGACGGTGGCAGCAAGGTGCCCAACGACTGGACGCTGAAGGCCGAGGCCTCCGGCACCAACCCGAACGGCGCCCGGAACTTCCAAAACGCCGGCGGGAGCGGCACCTTCAAGGACGTGTTCGCCGGGCAGCAGTACACGCTCAGCGAATCGACCGTCCCCGGCTACTCCTCCAACGGTGTGTGGGTCTGCACCGGCGGCGGCACCAAGACCGGTGACGACAAGATCACCGTCGGGCTCGGTGAGCAGGTCACCTGCACCATCACCAACACCGACAACACCCCGACCCTGAAACTGGTCAAGGACGTCACCAACAACGACGGTGGCAGCAAGGTGCCCAACGACTGGACGCTGAAGGCCGAGGCCTCCGGCACCAACCCGAACGGCGCCCGGAACTTCCAAAACGCCGGCGGGAGCGGCACCTTCAAGGACGTGTTCGCCGGGCAGCAGTACACGCTCAGCGAATCGACCGTCCCCGGCTACTCCTCCAACGGTGTGTGGGTCTGCACCGGCGGCGGCACCAAGACCGGTGACGACAAGATCACCGTCGGGCTCGGTGAGCAGGTCACCTGCACCATCACCAACACCGACAACACCCCGACCCTGAAACTGGTCAAGGACGTCACCAACAACGACGGTGGCAGCAAGGTGCCCAACGACTGGACGCTGAAGGCCGAGGCCTCCGGCACCAACCCGAACGGCGCCCGGAACTTCCAAAACGCCGGCGGGAGCGGCACCTTCAAGGACGTGTTCGCCGGGCAGCAGTACACGCTCAGCGAATCGACCGTCCCCGGCTACTCCTCCAACGGTGTGTGGGTCTGCACCGGCGGCGGCACCAAGACCGGTGACGACAAGATCACCGTCGGGCTCGGTGAGCAGGTCACCTGCACCATCACCAACACCGACAACACCCCGACCCTGAAACTGGTCAAGGACGTCACCAACAACGACGGTGGCAGCAAGGTGCCCAACGACTGGACGCTGAAGGCCGAGGCCTCCGGCACCAACCCGAACGGCGCCCGGAACTTCCAAAACGCCGGCGGGAGCGGCACCTTCAAGGACGTGTTCGCCGGGCAGCAGTACACGCTCAGCGAATCGACCGTCCCCGGCTACTCCTCCAACGGTGTGTGGGTCTGCACCGGCGGCGGCACCAAGACCGGTGACGACAAGATCACCGTCGGGCTCGGTGAGCAGGTCACCTGCACCATCACCAACACCGACAACACCCCGACCCTGAAACTGGTCAAGGACGTCACCAACAACGACGGTGGCAGCAAGGTGCCCAACGACTGGACGCTGAAGGCCGAGGCCTCCGGCACCAACCCGAACGGCGCCCGGAACTTCCAAAACGCCGGCGGGAGCGGCACCTTCAAGGACGTGTTCGCCGGGCAGCAGTACACGCTCAGCGAATCGACCGTCCCCGGCTACTCCTCCAACGGTGTGTGGGTCTGCACCGGCGGCGGCACCAAGACCGGTGACGACAAGATCACCGTCGGGCTCGGTGAGCAGGTCACCTGCACCATCACCAACACCGACAACACCCCGACCCTGAAACTGGTCAAGGACGTCACCAACAACGACGGTGGCAGCAAGGTGCCCAACGACTGGACGCTGAAGGCCGAGGCCTCCGGCACCAACCCGAACGGCGCCCGGAACTTCCAAAACGCCGGCGGGAGCGGCACCTTCAAGGACGTGTTCGCCGGGCAGCAGTACACGCTCAGCGAATCGACCGTCCCCGGCTACTCCTCCAACGGTGTGTGGGTCTGCACCGGCGGCGGCACCAAGACCGGTGACGACAAGATCACCGTCGGGCTCGGTGAGCAGGTCACCTGCACCATCACCAACACCGACAACACCCCGACCCTGAAACTGGTCAAGGACGTCACCAACAACGACGGTGGCAGCAAGGTGCCCAACGACTGGACGCTGAAGGCCGAGGCCTCCGGCACCAACCCGAACGGCGCCCGGAACTTCCAAAACGCCGGCGGGAGCGGCACCTTCAAGGACGTGTTCGCCGGGCAGCAGTACACGCTCAGCGAATCGACCGTCCCCGGCTACTCCTCCAACGGTGTGTGGGTCTGCACCGGCGGCGGCACCAAGACCGGTGACGACAAGATCACCGTCGGGCTCGGTGAGCAGGTCACCTGCACCATCACCAACACCGACAACACCCCGACCCTGAAACTGGTCAAGGACGTCACCAACAACGACGGTGGCAGCAAGGTGCCCAACGACTGGACGCTGAAGGCCGAGGCCTCCGGCACCAACCCGAACGGCGCCCGGAACTTCCAAAACGCCGGCGGGAGCGGCACCTTCAAGGACGTGTTCGCCGGGCAGCAGTACACGCTCAGCGAATCGACCGTCCCCGGCTACTCCTCCAACGGTGTGTGGGTCTGCACCGGCGGCGGCACCAAGACCGGTGACGACAAGATCACCGTCGGGCTCGGTGAGCAGGTCACCTGCACCATCACCAACACCGACAACACCCCGACCCTGAAACTGGTCAAGGACGTCACCAACAACGACGGTGGCAGCAAGGTGCCCAACGACTGGACGCTGAAGGCCGAGGCCTCCGGCACCAACCCGAACGGCGCCCGGAACTTCCAAAACGCCGGCGGGAGCGGCACCTTCAAGGACGTGTTCGCCGGGCAGCAGTACACGCTCAGCGAATCGACCGTCCCCGGCTACTCCTCCAACGGTGTGTGGGTCTGCACCGGCGGCGGCACCAAGACCGGTGACGACAAGATCACCGTCGGGCTCGGTGAGCAGGTCACCTGCACCATCACCAACACCGACAACACCCCGACCCTGAAACTGGTCAAGGACGTCACCAACAACGACGGTGGCAGCAAGGTGCCCAACGACTGGACGCTGAAGGCCGAGGCCTCCGGCACCAACCCGAACGGCGCCCGGAACTTCCAAAACGCCGGCGGGAGCGGCACCTTCAAGGACGTGTTCGCCGGGCAGCAGTACACGCTCAGCGAATCGACCGTCCCCGGCTACTCCTCCAACGGTGTGTGGGTCTGCACCGGCGGCGGCACCAAGACCGGTGACGACAAGATCACCGTCGGGCTCGGTGAGCAGGTCACCTGCACCATCACCAACACCGACAACACCCCGACCCTGAAACTGGTCAAGGACGTCACCAACAACGACGGTGGCAGCAAGGTGCCCAACGACTGGACGCTGAAGGCCGAGGCCTCCGGCACCAACCCGAACGGCGCCCGGAACTTCCAAAACGCCGGCGGGAGCGGCACCTTCAAGGACGTGTTCGCCGGGCAGCAGTACACGCTCAGCGAATCGACCGTCCCCGGCTACTCCTCCAACGGTGTGTGGGTCTGCACCGGCGGCGGCACCAAGACCGGTGACGACAAGATCACCGTCGGGCTCGGTGAGCAGGTCACCTGCACCATCACCAACACCGACAACACCCCGACCCTGAAACTGGTCAAGGACGTCACCAACAACGACGGTGGCAGCAAGGTGCCCAACGACTGGACGCTGAAGGCCGAGGCCTCCGGCACCAACCCGAACGGCGCCCGGAACTTCCAAAACGCCGGCGGGAGCGGCACCTTCAAGGACGTGTTCGCCGGGCAGCAGTACACGCTCAGCGAATCGACCGTCCCCGGCTACTCCTCCAACGGTGTGTGGGTCTGCACCGGCGGCGGCACCAAGACCGGTGACGACAAGATCACCGTCGGGCTCGGTGAGCAGGTCACCTGCACCATCACCAACACCGACAACACCCCGACCCTGAAACTGGTCAAGCAGGTCAGCGGCGCCAATGCGGACAATTGGATCCTCACGGCAAAGGGGACTCCATCTGACCGCAACATCTCCACCCCAGGTGGTTCGGGTGATTTCGAGGATGTGTACGCCGGCACCCAGTACACCCTTGGTGAGACCGGTCCTGGCGGGTACTCCCCCAGTGATTGGGCGTGTGTGAGCACCCCGGGCGAGGGCCAGCCGGGTGTGCAGGTGCTCAACAACGGCGACAAGATCACCCTGGGGCTGGGTGACCGGGTCACCTGCACCATCATCAACACCCGCGATCTGGGCTCGTTGACGATCACCAAGTCGTTCAACCCGAAGTCCTCGGGCTACGACAAGGCCTTCACCATCGGCTACCAGTGCGCCGACGAGGCCAAGCAGACCGTCGCGCTCAAGGCCGGGGAGTCCACCACCATCACCGGTATCCCGACCGGAACCGAGTGCACCGTCTCGGAAGCCAAACCCACCGACCCGCCGGCCGGCTGGTCGTTCTCCCAACCGGTGTACGACCCCGCCGATGGCAAGGTCACAGTGACCCGTAAGGACCAGAACGTGTCCGTCACGGTCACCAACGAGATCCTCAAACCCGGGATCAACATCGTCAAGACCGGCTCGGCCACCCAGGTCAACCCCGGCCAGACGGTCACCTACACCTACACGGTGACCAACCCCGGCGACGCCGAACTGACCGACGTCAAGGTCAGCGACGACAAGTGCGCACCAGTGACCTACACCTCCGGTGACAGCAACGCCGACAGCAAACTGCAGCCAGGCGAAACCTGGATCTACACCTGCAGCCAGCCGATCACCCTGGCCACCACCAACATCGGTACCGCCACCGGCAAGGACAAGAACGGCCAGGAGGTCTCCGCTCAGGACACCTTCACCGTCGCGGTGGTCAGCCCGGTCGTGGTCAAGCAGATCTGCCCGATCGAGCCGAAACTCACCACCCCCAAGGTGAAGAAGGTCGGCAACCGGGTTCTGGTCAAGAAGATCACCACCAAGAAGAGCAGCTGTGTCCTGCTCAAGCCAGTGGTCCTGTGCCGGCCAGTAGCAGCAGCCGCAGCCGGCCAGACCGCCTTCTGCCGCACCACCGTGACCCGCAAAGGCTTCATCCGGGTCAACACCAAGGGCTACGACAAGGTCCGCGTCACCGTCCTGGTGCGCTCCAAGCCAAAGCCCGACTTCACCGACCGCTGGAAGCCCAGCACCTGGCGTAAGAGCTGGCTGCTGAAGTAGCACTAAACGAGAAGGAAGGGCCGCACCCACACCGGGTGCGGCCCTTCCTGCATCTGATCGTCCAAACGGTTGACCCCCGTTAGACACACACCGTGTTATGCTTCGTTCATCCTTTCGGCTGACCCCCCGTCAGCGGCAAGGTGGACATCGGCTCGCGCGTTGTCACCATAGGTGACAACGGCCACTCGCCAGGAGGCTCCCATGATTCAACGGTTCTTATCCACGCTCGCCTCCGCGAGCCTCGTCGCCGGCGTGGCGGCTGCCGGGGTGGTGACCGTGGCCACACCCGCAGCAGCCGTCGAACCAGCGACGAATCCGACGCTGCAAGGGTGTGGTATCCCGGTCACGTTGGTCCTGGATGCCTCCAGTTCCATTAACGAGGATGATCAACCGAAGGTCAGGGCGGCCGCCAACGCGTTCCTCGACGGGCTCGACAACACCAACTCGACCTCCCGGGTGCTGCAGTTCTCAGGAACCAGCGCCAACATCACCTTCCCCAGGCGGCCTATCAGCAGCCTGCCCCCCAACCCCTCCAACCTCGCCTTGACCAAGGCGGACATTCAAACCAAGTACCACAACGAACAGGGCTACACCTACCCAGGCACGAACTGGGAATCGGCCCTCTGGTTCGCGAACCAACCGGTGAACGAGATTCAAAACGGTCTGGTGGTGTTCATCACCGATGGCGACCCCACCAGAGTCGGAACGACGACGAGCACGTCCGCCGCACCTGGCCCGGCCACAGATGCCGCGATCCCCCGCGCGAACGCCCTCAAGGCACTTGGCAACCGTGTGCTTGCCGTCGGCGTGGCCTTGGGCAGCGACCCTGATTCCAAGGAGCGCCTGAAGAAGGTGTCCGGTCCTACCCTGGTGAACTCAGTGCCCGCAAACTCCACAATCAATGATTTCGACGTGCTGATCAGCGAGACCTTTGCAGGCCTCGAACAGTCGCTCAAGAACATCGCCACCTCGCTGTGTCGGGGCGCGATCACGATCCAGAAGCTCACCGACTCCGGTCTCAACGGCACCTATGTGCCCACCTCGGGCTGGAACATCGGCGCCGAGGTGGTTGGCGCCACGAACCCCGAGGACTTCACCTGGACCACCCCGGTCAACAACACCGACGAGAGCGTGAGCGGAACTACCGCAGTCGCCCCTACCCTGCCCACCGACCCCGCTGAAGGCACGGTCCAGTTCCAGTACAAACCAAACGCAACTTGGATCACCAAGGATCCGACGTTACGCATCAGCGAGACTCTGCAGCCGGACTACAACCCACGGGTCAACTTCGGTTACCGGTGTGAGTTCCCAGGCAGCACCCGGACCCCTGTTCAGGGTGATCTGACCGTTGCCAATGGCAAGGCCCAGTTCGACGTCCCCGATATCACCATCGACCAGCGGCTGAGCTGTCTCATCTACAACAAGCACACCACCAGCACCTTGCGACTGCGCAAGACCGTCGTCGGTGGAGGTACGACCGCTGATCAGTGGATCATGACCGCAACTGGCCCGGCGAACGCGCCGTCGTACTCGAAGCCCGGAGACCAAGTGGCTTTCGAGACCGTGTGGTCGGGTGTCGAGTACCAGCTGGGCGAAACGGCACCGGACGGCGAACAGAACAACTACCTCTCCGGTGACTGGACTTGCGACCAGGAGATCGAAGTTACCGGGATCAACAAGGACCGCATCACCATCCCCGCCGGGACCACCGAGGTGACATGCAGCGTCACCAACACCCGCAAGGGCGAGCTGGTCGTGAAGAAGTTGACCAACCCGACCGGTGCCACGCAGGAGTTCACGTTCAAGCCCACGGGTTGGAACAACAACCAGAACTTCCCCCTGACAAACGGCCAGGAGAAGTCCAGCGGCAAGATCGCACCAGGTCAGTACTCGGTGGAGGAGATGGTCCCCGCAGGTTGGTCCTTGACCAACCTGCAGTGTGAGGGTTCGGCTGTGGACCGTGTGGGCAACAAGGCCAACGTGACCGTCTCGGCGGGCACTCGGGTCACCTGCACCTTCACCAACAGCAAGCAGACCGCGAACCTGCGTCTGCAGAAAGAGGTGCTAGGCGGAGGATCCGGCACGAAGGCGGACTGGTTGTTGTCCGCTGATGCCGCGGCACCGTTCGACGGCAAGGACATCGACAAGGTCCCTGGCAACAATGTGGCGTGGGCCGAGGTGTACTCCGGAGTGACCTACAAGCTGACGGAGTCGGCCGGTCCGGCCAACTACACCCCCGGAGACGTGTGGGTGTGTGTGACCGACGAGGACGACGCGGCCGAGGTGGTCAACCCAGGCGACGAGGTGTCGCTGGCTCCCGGCGAGTTCAAGACCTGCACGATCACGAACTCGCGCAACCTCGCGCAGTTGAAGCTGGTCAAGCAGGTCAACGGCACCGCAAGCGCGGACCAGTTCATCCTGACGGCCAAGGCTGACGCGGCCGAGAAGCAGGACCGCAACATCTCCACCCCAGGCGGTTCCGGTGATTTCGAGGATGTGTACGCAGGCACCCAGTACACCCTTGGTGAGACCGGTCCTGGCGGGTACTCCCCCAGTGATTGGGCGTGTGTGAGCACCCCGGTCGAGGGTGAGGCATCGGTGCAGGTGCTCAACACCGGCGACAAGATCACCCTGTCCAAGGGTGACCGGGTCACCTGCACCATCCTCAACACCCGCGACCTGGGTTCGTTGACGATCACCAAGTCGTTCAACCCGAAGTCCTCGGGCTACGACAAGGCGTTCACCATCGGCTACCAGTGCGGCGACGAGGCCAAGCAGACCGTCGCGCTCAAGGCCGGGGAGTCCCAGACCATCACGGGCATCCCGACCGGTACCGAGTGCACCGTGTCGGAGGCCAAGCCGACCGATCCGCCGGCGGGCTGGTCGTTCTCCCAACCGGTCTACGACCCCGCCGATGGCAAGGTCACGGTGACCCGCAAGGACCAGAACGTGTCCGTCACGGTCATCAACGAGATCCTCAAGCCTGGGATCAACATCGTGAAGACCGGCGTCGGCCACCCAGGTCAACCCCGGCGAAACAGTCACCTACACCTACACGGTGACCAACCCCGGCGACGCTGAACTGACCGATGTCAAGGTCAGCGATGACAAGTGCGCACCAGTGACCTACCAGTCCGGTGACACCAACGCTGACAGCAAGCTGCAGCCAGGCGAGACCTGGATCTACACCTGCAGCCAGCCGATCACCCTGGCCACCACCAACATCGGCACCGCCACCGGCAAGGACAAGAACGGCCAGGAGGTCTCCGCACAAGACTCCTTCACCGTCGCGGTGGTCAGCCCGGTCGTGGTCAAGCAGATCTGCCCGATCGAGCCCAAACTCACCACCCCCAAGGTGAAGAAGGTCGGCAACCGGGTCCTGGTCAAGAAGATCACAACCAAGAAGAGCAGTTGTGTACTGCTCAAGCCAGTGGTGCTGTGCCGGCCAGTGGCAGCCGCGGCAGCCGGACAGACCGCCTTCTGCCGCACCACCGTGACCCGCAAGGGCTTCATCCGGGTCAACACCAAGGGCTACGACAAGGTCCGCGTCACCGTCCTGGTGCGCTCCAAGCCCAAGCCCGACTTCACCGACCGGTGGAAGCCCAACACCTGGCGCAAGAGCTGGCTGCTGAAGTAGCCACTTAGCGAAAGGGGCCGCACTCCACACCGGAGTGCGGCCCCTTTCGTGTGCCGGATAACGATCTGGTCAAGCGATCATCTTTGCCTCTACAGAGGGATGTTGCACACAATGCACAGCGGGTTACGCTGCGCACGTTCGAACGGTTGACCCGATGGGTCTAACGGGGGCAAGGAGGAGATTGTGCCCACGTTCCGTGACGTTCCGGATCACTCAGTCACGCTCTGTGGCCCTCCTGGCGTCGAACTCCCCCGCCGCTGTGACCCACTGTGCGCACCACAACCACCCTCAGGAGGCCGCTCATGGCTGAGCGAACATGCAGGAACTCGCGCCGAGGCGGTGTGCTGATCACCGTGCTAGCGCTGCTCTGGCCCTGGCGCCGGGGGCACTGTCCTCAGCAGCACAGGCCTACACTCCCCCTAGTAACGACATCCAGTTCGAGCTCGAGGGCTGCGACTTCTACAACGGCCTGACTCTGCCGATCGACTTCGGCGGCACCGCCCGGTACGCATGCCCGCAGGGCGAGTACACCCACGGCAACCTGGGCAAGGGCTGGAACGAGTTGGACCTCGTCCCCTTCCGCATGACCACCCATAACAAGGTCGACCAGGCTTCGACCTTCAACGTGATCATTGCCGCCGACTACGTCATCGACGGCACGACGGGCTACGACTTCATCAGCGTCCCGACGATCTTCCGCCAGAGCACACAGGGCTGCAGCGTCAGTTCAGGGGACCTTATCGAGACCGACAAGATCACCGGCGGCGAGGACAAGGCCCTGTACCGCGTTCTGACTGTGACGGTCCCGGCAAACGGCGACTGCCAGATCGAGTGGTACAACCAACTCGCTATCGGTTCCAGCGAAGTGCCGGGTTCGTCCTTGCAGGCCTACATGTTCGAGGGCGAGGACTTCGGGAACCCCGGCAAGCGCACCGTGCCCATTCCGGTCGGTCTCGCGCAGTCGCTGTCCAAGGACATGACCGCGTCGCGGGGCAGCGACCACACCTGGACAGTGAGCAAGCAGGCGACCCCGGCGGTCATCACCCAGAACACGTGCAGTGCCACCACCGACCCGATCGAGTTGCCGGTGAGTGTGCAGGTGTCGTGGACGCGATCACCAGCGCAGCCCGGCGCGGTCACCATCAACACGACCGTCTATGCCAGGAACCCGGCAGCCCGGGCGCTGACCATGAAGGTCATGGACAGGATCTATGCGGGGACTGGGCAAACACAGTTGCTCGATACAGCCACTGCCAACAACGTCGTGGTGCCGCCCAACACGAGCAGTTTTGCCGTCCTGACGCACTCCTACACGTGGGCCAATGCCCCGGTGGACGCGGAGTTCGTCAACGACGTGGCCACCGCGCAGTTCGTGGAAACCGTGCCTGGGGTACCGCTGCCCGGGCCGCTGACGGCGGCCAAGCAGGCCCCGATCGTGAATGCGTCTGCCGCCAACAGGACGGCCACCATCACCGATGAGGAGTGGCTGACCGGCCCGGCCGGCGTGCAGTTCTCAGCCGCAGCGCCCAGCATCGGTGCGTTTGACGGGTACACCGCCGGCACGAAGACGGTGGGCCCGGTGAAGTGGGGCTCTGGAGTCCAGAACGGATCGAACTCGTTGACCTTCGCCAAGACGCTCTACATCCCCAAGGGCACGTCGGGCACTGGGCAGCTCAAGGACATCGCCAAGGTCACCGGCTTGAATGGCGTCACCAGCGAGGCGACCGCGGCCATCGACCTCGACATCACCACGTTGGCCACACTGACCATCCGCAAGAGCATTCCGGACGTGCTGACCGGCGACGAGACGGCCACATTCACCTTCGACGTCAAAGACAGCGAGGGTCACGGTCGTCGCCGACGACCTGCCGATCACGTTCACCGCGGGCCAGACCAGCCAGACCACCGACGTGTCGAATCTGGCGCCGGGCGTTTACACCGTGGTCGAAAACCCGACCGCAGGGCTGGGACACCCCCGGTGCGCCGGTTGAGGTCGATCTCAGCGGTACGACCTGCGCCGGCACTGCGCCGTTCATCAACACCCACGCGCCGGCCACGGCCACCGCGATCAAGGTGACCGACCCGGCCGGGCAGTCCGGCGGTTGGGACATGACGCTCACCGGTGGCGAATCACCGGAGACCGTTGCCACCGACGAGACTGGAACGGCGGCGTTCAGCCCATTGGCGGAGGGGTCGTACACGATCACCGAAACCATGAAGAACAACTGGGAGTTCGTCGAGCAGTCCGGCGACTGTGAGTTCACGGTGGACTACCCCCGCGACGCGGGCAAGCAGTTCACGTGCACCCTGACCAACAAGCGCAGCATCGCGCAGTTGGGTCTGGTCAAGCGAGTTGTGCCGGCCGGCGACCCGACTCAGTGGTCGCTGTCGGCGGTTTCGGCCAGCAGCGCGTACAACCAGAAGGACATTACGGGGGCCGCTGGCGGGACCGGTGGGCCGCGCGATGTCTACGCCGGTATGACGTACAACCTGTCCGAGGCGGGTTCAGTCGCTGGTTACACCAACGGCCAGACCTGGGTCTGCACCTCCGGTGGCACACCCTACGCCGGCCAGGACGGGGCGACGGTGACCCTGCAGCCCGGTGACGTGGTGAGCTGTGAGATCACCAACAGCCGCGACACCGGTGCCGTGCAGATCACCAAGGAGTTCAACCCGCTCAGCAGTGGTTTCGTGGGATCATTCACGGTTGCGTACTCCTGCGTCAACGGCTCCACACCGGTGACTGCCGGCACCGCTGAGCTGACGGCCGGCCAGTCGACGACCGTCGACGGACTGCCCACGGGCACGGTCTGCACGGTGACCGAGCCGACGTTGCCCGCCGCTCCGAGTGGGTGGCAGTTCAACAATGCGACCTTCGTCCCCGGCGACGGCAAGGCGACTGTCACGACAGCCGGCGAAACGGTCGCGGTGCGGGTCGTGAACTCGATCAGCGCGGTGAGCCCCGAGAACGTGAAGCAGCGCTGCCCGATCAATCCGACGCTGCCCGGGGCGAAGGTCACGAAGGTCGGCAACCGCGTGCTGGTGAAGAAGGTCAAGACCAACAACGCGTGTGCGTTGGTCAAGCCGGTCGTGCTGTGCCGCCCGGTCGCACACGCGGCCTTGGGTGAGACCGCCTTCTGCCGCACGGTGACGACCCGCAAGGGGTACGTCAAGGTCAAGACCCGCGGCTACGACCGGGTCCGCGTCACCGTCATCGTCCGGGCCAAGCCGAAGCCCGGGTTCGGCGATGACTGGAAAGCCAGCACCTGGCGTAAGTCCTGGCTGCTGAAGTGAGGTGACGCGAAGGGCCGCACTCCACGTGGGTGCGGCCCTTCGTGCTGTGGGCGGTGAGGTAGGTCTGTGCCCGCCCAGCAAATGGGCAGCGCGTTGCCATTGTCCACTATTCACAGCAACAACTGCCCATTGCCTCCGCGGCCCCCGCCACCGGCAGCGATGGGCGACTCGTTGGCCATTCCCTACGGCGTGTCACGGCAACAACTGCCGCCTCCCCGAGCCCCCGCCACCGGCAGCGAATGGGCACTCGTTGCCATTCCCTACGGCGTGTCACAGCAACAACTGCCCAACGCCTACGAGGGCCGCACACTCCAGGCGTGCTCCAAGGCGGCCCGCGCCTGCTTCTTGTCCGCCACATCCAGATATCCGACGCCCACCCAGTACCACGTGAGCCAGTCGTCGGGATCGGCCTGCGCATCAACGATCCGCTGCTCCAGCGTGCGCTCGTCGACGAACTCCACCTGCTCGCCCAACTTCTGCATGCGGAAGCCGAAACTCACCTCACGCCACACCAGAACGCCGGCCACGACCGGCAGGATCAGTACTGCCAACCCCAGCCCGATAGCCGCCGGGCTCGCCCGACGCTATGAAGTCCCAGCCCCGCCACACCACGAAGCCGGCGTAGACGAAGAAGAGCCCCGCCATGATCAGGGCCATGCGCCGTCCGGTCACGGCAGTCCCAGGAAGGCATCCAGCCCGACGGTCAGCCCCGGATGCCCACCGACCTCGCGCACCCCGAGCACCACGCCCGGCATGAAACTGGCCCGATCCAGGCTGTCGTGGCGGATGGTCAGGGTCTCCCCCACCCCTCCGAGCAGTACCTCCTGATGGGCGATCAAGCCCCGCAGGCGCACGGAATGCACTCGGACATCACCAACGGACGCCCCCCGGGCACCGTCCAAAGCACTGCTGGTGGCATCAGGCGACGGACGCCCAGCGCGCGCCTGCGCGATCAGTTCAGCTGTCCGCACCGCGGTCCCGCTGGGTGCATCCACCTTGTCCGGGTGGTGCAGCTCCACGACTTCGACCGATTCGAAGAAGGGCGCCGCCACCGCAGCAAAACGCATCATGAGCACAGCCCCGATGCTGAAGTTCGGCGCGACCAGCACCCCCACCTCGGGGTGGTCGGCCAGCAACCCCGCTACAGCCTGCAGCCGCTCGTTGTCGAAGCCGCTGGTCCCGACCACCACGTGCACGCCGCGCGGAATGCAGTGTTCCAAAGTCGACATCACCACGTCGGGGGCCGTGAAGTCGACCACCACGTCGCAGTCGTCGACCAGGCTCAGCGGATCCCCGAGGTCCACTCGGGCCAGCAGTTCCATCTCGTCGGCGGCCTCGACCGCGTCACACACGGCCGCGCCCATCCGCCCGGCCGCCCCCACCACACCGACCCTGATCATTGCTGCCTCCTTCACTACACCGGTCCGACCGCGGCCTCCACGACCGGTCCGGTGAGAATCTCGCGAGCGAGGGCACAGACATCATCGGTGGTCACGGCGGACACCCGCCGCAAACCCTCGTCGAGGCCCACAATCTCATCATCGAACAGCGCCCGGGTGCCCAGGCGCATCAGCCGCATCCCGGGGTCCTCCAGATCGAGCACCATCTGGCCTTTGACCTGTCCCTTCGCGCCCTCGACCTCAAGGTCGGTGAATCCGCTGCCGGCCGCCTCGTGGAGCACCACGTCGATGGCCTCCCGAGTCTGCTCCAACTTCTCCGGCGCGCAGCCGGCGTGGACTCCGAAGATGCCGGCGTCACTGTAGGACGAGCGGAACGCCGACACCGAATACGCCAAGCCCCGGCGCTCGCGGACCTCTTGGAACAGCCGGCTCGACATCCCCCCGCCGAGCAGGCTGTGCAGCACACCCATGGCATACCTGCGCTGATCGCCACGGTCCAGACCCGGGTAGCCCCGCAGTATGTTGACCTGCTCAAAGGGCCGGGCCATGAGATCCAGCTGCGGGCGCGGCGCCCGTGGCGGGCGGCTCGGTCGGGGCGGTCGCACCGGCGCCTCCGCCTGCCCGAAGGCCCGCGTCACCATGGACACGACGGACCGGTGGGAGGCGGAGCCGACGACTGTAATCACGTAATTGTCGGGGGTGTAGTAGCGCCGGTAGTGACCGCGCAACGCCGACGTCTGCATGTCCGTGACACTGGCCACGGTGCCCGCCACCGGCCTACCCAGCGGATGTTTGCCGAACATCGCCGTCTCCAAGCCAGTCCGACCCACATCGATGGGGTCGTCCTCACTCATCGCGATCTCCTCGAGCACCACCATGCGCTCGGAGTCGATGTCAGAGGGCCGCAGCAGGGAGCCGCCGAGCATGTCGGCCAGCACATCGACAGCCACCTCGAGATGCTCGTCGAGCACCCGCACGTGATAGCACGTGTACTCCTTGGTCGTGAAGGCGTTGATCTCCCCGCCGAGGTTCTCGATGCCGGCCGCGATGTCCAGCGCCGAACGCTGCTGTGTCCCCTTGAACAGCAGATGTTCCAAGAAATGGGTCGCGCCGGCCGTCGATGACGTCTCGTGCCGTGACCCGATGGGGACCCACACCCCCACCGTGACCGAGCGCACCGCGGGGATGAACTCGGTGAAGACACGCGGCCCCGAAGGGATGCCCGTGCGATGCACGGTGATCCCCCCGGGGTCGCGTAGAACTACCTGGGAGCGTGGGCTCACTTGTCGTCCGAAGCCTCCGGCGCATCCTCAAGCACGGGGGCCAGGCTCAGCTTGCCGCGGTCGTCGATGTCCTTGATCTCCACGCGGATCTTGTCGCCCACCTTCACGACGTCGTCGACGCTGTCGATGCGCTTGCCACCGACCAGCTTCTTGACCTCGGTGATGTGCAGCAGCCCGTCCTTGCCCGGGATCAGGGAGATGAACGCCCCGAAGTTCGTGGTCTTGACCACGGTGCCCAGGTACCGCTCGCCGATCTCCGGCATCTGCGGGTTGGCGATCGCGTTCACCATGGCGCGAGCCTGCTCGGCAGCGTCACCATTGGCCGCACCGATGTAGATGGTGCCGTCATCCTCGATCGTGATGTCGGCGCCGGTGTCTTCCTGGATCTGGTTGATGACCTTGCCCTTCGGCCCGATCACCTCACCGATCTTGTCCACCGGGATGACCACGCTGATCACCCGCGGGGCCAGCACGTTCATCTCGTCGGGGCCGTCGATGGCCTCACCCATGACCTCCAGAATCGTCATCCGGGCGTCGTGGGCCTGCTCAAGGGCACCTGCCAGCACACTGGCCGGGATCCCGTCGAGCTTGGTGTCGAGCTGCAGCGCGGTCACGAACTCGCTCGTACCGGCGACCTTGAAGTCCATGTCGCCGAACGCGTCCTCAGCGCCGAGGATGTCGGTCAGCGCCACGTACTGGGTCTGCCCATCGACCTCGTCAGACACCAGACCCATGGCGATACCAGCAACCGGGGCCTTCAGCGGCACACCGGCGTTGAGCAGTGACAGCGTCGAGGCACACACCGAACCCATCGACGTCGAGCCATTGGAACCCAGCGCCTCCGACACCTGCCGGATGGCGTAGGGGAACTCCTCACGGCTCGGCAGCACGGGCACCAGGGCCCGCTCAGCCAACGCGCCGTGACCGATCTCGCGGCGCTTCGGGCTGCCCACCCGGCCGGTCTCACCGGTGGAGAAGGGCGGGAAGTTGTAGTTGTGCATGTAGCGCTTGCGGCTGACCGGGCTCAGGGTGTCCAGCTGCTGCTCCATGCGCAGCATGTTCAGCGTCGTCACCCCGAGGATCTGGGTCTCGCCCCGCTCGAACAGCGCCGATCCGTGCGCCCTCGGGATCACGTCGACCTCCGCGGACAGTGCCCGGATGTCAGACAGGCCACGGCCGTCCATGCGGACGTGATCGCGCAGGATGCGCTGGCGCACGCTCTTCTTGGTGACCGCTCGCAGCGCCGCGCCGATCTCCTTCTCGCGACCCTCGAAGGTGTCGGCCAGCGCGGTGGCAACCTCGTCCTTGACGACGTCCAGGGCGGCTTCCCGCTCCTGCTTGTCGGCGATCGTCAGGGCAGCGGCGACCTTGTCGGAGGCCACCTCCTCGACGGCCGCCAGCGCGTCGGGCTGGTAGTCCGGGAACGTCGGGAACTCCCGGGTCTCCTTGCCGGCCCGCGCCGCCAGGTCGGACTGGGCCTCGCACAGGGCAAGGATGAACGGCTTGGACGCCTCCAGGCCCTCGGCGACCACGGTCTCGGTCGGGGCGGCAGCACCGCCACGGACGAGTTCGACGGTGGCCTCGGTGGCTTCCGCCTCGACCATCATGATGGCCACGTCGTCACCGACCACCCGGCCGGCCACGACCATGTCGAAGACGGCTTCCTCGAGCTGTGAGTGGCTCGGGAACGCGACCCAGCGATCCTGGATCAGAGCCACGCGGACGGCGCCGATCGGGCCGCTGAACGGCAACCCGGACAGCTGCGTCGACATGGAGGCGGCGTTGATCGCCAGCACGTCGTAGGGGTGGTCCGGGTTCAGCGACTGCACGGTGATGACCACCTGCACCTCGTTGCGCAGACCCTTGACGAAGCTGGGCCGCAGCGGCCGGTCGATGAGCCGGCAGGTGAGGATCGCATCCTCGCTGGGCCGGCCCTCGCGGCGGAAGAACGAACCGGGGATCCGGCCGAGGGCGTACATGCGCTCCTCGACGTCCACGGTCAGCGGGAAGAAGTCGAACTGGTCCTTGGGCGTCTTGCCAGCAGTCGTTGCCGACAGCAGCATCGTGTCGCCGTCCAGGTAGGCAACGGCGGAGCCGGCAGCCTGCCGGGCGAGCCGGCCGGTCTCGAATCGGATGGTGCGGGTGCCGAACGGTCCGTTGTCCAGGACTGTCTCGGCGGATTGAATGTTGGAACCCTCCACGGGCCCTCCTTGTTTCTCTTGTGAGGGGCCACCCGCGCCGGTCTTCGATCGAGACGGTCCGAATCGTCGGGCCGTCACCACCGAGGACCGAGGCGTTCGAGGCGACCCCGGGGTTGTGGTGTGAGCGCCTGGGGTGCCGGACGCCGTCAGGCACCCGACACCCCAGGGGCGCTATCGACGGATACCGAGGCGCGCGATCAGCGAACGGTAACGCTCGATGTCGGTGCGCGCCAAGTAGTCCAGCAGTCGGCGGCGACGTCCCACGAGCAGCAGCAGTCCGCGGCGGCTGTGGTGGTCGTGCTTGTGCTCCTTGAGATGCTCCGTGAGGTGCGAGATCCGGTGGCTCAGAAGTGCGACCTGCACCTCGGGGCTGCCGGTGTCACCCTCAACGGTGGCGTACTCAGTGATGATCTTCTGCTTGGTGGCAGTGTCCATGGATGAACCTATCCTTCGCGGACGCATGACATATGCGGCCTACCGAGCGTCCGTTCAGTAGCCGTGCCCCCAGTGTAGCCGGTGGGTGGTGGATCGCGCCTCAGCCGCCGGACCCCTTGAACACCTTGGGCACCGTCTTGAGCACGATCTTCATGTCGCCCCACAGGCTCCAGTGATCGGCATAACGGTTGTCGAAGCGGGCACGGTCGTCGATGGAGGTGTCGCCGCGCAGGTCGTAGATCTGCGCCAGGCCGGTGAGGCCGGCCGTCATCCGGTGCCGGTCGTCGTAGTGCGCGTACTGCTCGCTGAACTGGTCGACGAAGAACGGCCGCTCGGGGCGCGGCCCGACGAAGGACATGTCGCCGCGCAGGATGTTCCACAACTGCGGCAACTCGTCCAAAGACGACTTGCGCATGAACTTGCCAATGGGTCCCAGCCGGTCGCTGGCTTGGGTGACCGTCCAGGTCGTGTTCGACGTGGATTCGGTGACCGGCTTCATCGTCTGCAGTTTCAGCAGTTCGAACTCCCGGCCGTCCTTGCCGATGCGCACCTGCCGGAAGAGCAGATCGCCACCCGTCTCACGCTTGAGCAGCGGGCCGAAGATCGCGAGCAGCGGCGCGGACAGGATCAGGCCGACCGTGGCCAGCACGATGTCGAACACCCGCTTGAGGCGCAGCCCCAGAGGTGAGCGGACACCCCCCAGACGCTGCACGGGCATGCCGAAGATCACGTCATCAACGCGCGATTCCTTGATCAGGTCGAAGTACCGCGGGACCGCCATCACGCGCAGCCCGGAGTCCAGACCCCGCCGGATCTCGAACACCTCGCGCGCCTCTGATGCGCGCGAGAAGGCGACCAGGACGGTCGTGGCCCGCACCCGTCGGGCCTCCTCGACCAGGTCGGTACTGAGCAGATCGGGAACGCGGTCAACGAGGTCGAGGCCGTACTCGGGGTTGTCCTGGGCCATCTCGCTGATCGCATCGGCGATGACGCCACCCCCTACCAGCAGCAACCGTTCGCGGGCGACATCGTTACGCCTGAGGTCACGCAGCAGAACGTAGACCGGCATGCGCACGAACAGCAGGACGATCCCCGCGAACGACACCCAGACCACATCATCGATCGAGATGTTGAACAGCGGCATGGCGGCCATGAACGCGAAGATCCCGGAGGCGACGAAGCCCGCGATCAAGGCTTTGGGCATCTCGTCGAGCGCGCTGAGCTGGAAGCGGGCCCGATAGAGCCCCGCCTGCCACCGGAAGACGACCAGTATGACCAGGCCGAGTACGTCGTAGCCGAGCGTCACCGGCTCCCACACCAGAGTGAACAGGATCAGGAATGCCGCGTCGGATGCCATGAGCAGCAGCCGCTGTCGGCGCGCGGACAGCCGCATGGCGGGTGCATGCACCTTCATTGTTGCCATCGAAACCATGAGAAGCCTCCCGAGACCGTCCGTCTACGGAGAGCATCGACATACTTATGCCCTGCCTTAACGCCCTTATGCAAGAGACTCGTTACCTCGGCGGCCACCGCGCAGCCGGGCCGCCACGATTCCGGCGACCAGGGCGAAGCCGGCGGCCAGCACGAAGGAGACGGCATAGAGCAGTTTCGACGAGATCCCGGAGGGCGCGTCGCTGAGATCGGCGTCGGAGACGGCGGTAGCCACGAGGTAGGGATCCACTTTGGCCTTCGCCACCACCTGGTCGACCAGCGATTGGTTGGCGACCTGGGCGGCCACTGGATCGGCCAACTCAGTGCTGATGGTCATGTTGAGGGTCAAAGGCGGGATCTCGGCATTGAGGCCTGACCGCAACTCAGCGGGAGTCACACCGGCAGCGGCTGCAGCCAACTCCACGGAGCTGCCAGATGCCACGAATTCGGGGTAGGTCTGGATCAGCAGGGAGATCAGGTCGCGGCCGTCTGCTCGGCCCGGCTGGGGCTGGAACGCCACTACGGAATTCGACGCGTAGCGGACCGGCATTGAGGACACGTACCAGAAAAGGGCACCGCCGACGACCAAGAAAGTGACGAGCATGACGGGCCACTGCCGTAGGACATCTCGGCCGTCGACACCGTGATTCTGCGGATTCTGAGCCACCCTTCGAGCCTACTGGGAATCGTCGCGTGATCAGCATCTTCAGCCCGGCCTGGCGGCGACAGCCCGCGCCCGGAAGCCACGGGTATCACAGGCAGGTAACGAAGATGAAGATCAACGGCAAGATCCAATCCGCAAAAGAATCTTGAACCCCCCCTAGGATTCACCCGAACGAGTTAAACCCGCACATCCGAAGTCAAGGCCGGCGAGGGGGAGGACGAACTCATGGTTATGGGTACGAATCTGAGTCGCAAGGCACTGTGGATCGCAGTTGTGCTGGCGTTCTTCACGGCGATCGCGGCGGGTCCGGCAACGGCAGCCGGCTCGGCGGGCGGGGGCGGCAAGAAGCTCGCCGCTCACCGCTCAGGGTCGTCCCTGTCGGCCACCACGAATCCGTTGCCCGAGTTCGGAACCCAGTTCCACGGCATGTGGGGCTCGTACACGGACACCCAGCGCGCCATGGTCCTTGACACGCTGAAGGCCAACGGAGTGACGACGGTTCGCCTGGATGTCTCGTGGGCCATGCTCAATCCGACCAGCGCGACCTGGGACACCTGGGGCACGAACTTCGTGACCCGCGTCATCAAGATGATCACCGATCGGGGCATGAAGCCCATGGTCATGATCTGGTTGACGCCGAAGTGGGTCACCGGGACCAGCGATGACCGCGTCCCGCCTCAGACCACCAGCCAGCTGGCGCGCTGGGAGACCTTCAACCGTCAGCTCGCGGCGAAGTTCCCGCAGGTCACCGACTGGGAGATCTGGAACGAGCCGAATCACAACGACTTCATGCGCGGTGCCAGTCCCTACGTCTACGCCAAGGTCTTGGCCAGCGGCTACCGGGGCATCAAGGCAGGCAACCCCAACGCCCGCGTCATCTTCGCCGGCACCCAGTTCGTCGACACCCCGTGGATCACCAAGGCGCTCAAGGCCGGGGCCAAGGGCAAGTACGACATCATGGGCGTCCACCCGTACATGGCCGTGGGTAACCTCTCCCCCGACAGCCCGGACACCGATGGCATCTGGCGCCTGCGCCATGTCCCGAGCCTGCGCAGCGCGATGCTGGCCGTGGGCGACAACAAGCCCATGTGGTTCACCGAGTTCGGATGGCGTGTGGGCTCTACCGGCACCGCGAACTGGCAGCTCGGCGTCGACGAGGCCACGCAGGCGAAGTACTTGGCCACCACGCTGCGAATCGTGCGCGAGGAGTACCCCTACGTGACCAGCGTCTACTGGTACCGCGAACTCGCCGACAACAACACCTCAACGTCCAGCGGCTACGGCCTCATCCAGCCCAACGGCACCGTCAAGCCGGCGCTGGCGCAGATCCCCGCCATCTACGCGGCAGGCTGACAACTCCAGCCCCAAGCCGGCCCTGACCGCTGCTACGGTCAAGCCAGCGATCCGGTTCACGGCGGGGGTCACGGTTCCACCGAGGAACAATGAACATTGAGTGGGTCGGAGTCGAGGAGGCCCAGTGACATTCGACACCCATACTCCTGCTCTCCTGCTCATGATCGGCGACCACGCCTGGGACTATGGCGCTCTGGCAACGGCGCGAACGCTGGGCCGGGTGGGGGTTCCCGTGTATGTGGCACTGGCAGATCGCACAAATCCTGTCGTCGCCTCCAAGTACCTGACTCAAGCATTCCCGTGGCTGACCACAGGTGCCGAGGCCGATGCCGATCTGGTCGCTGGCATCCGCAGGATGTGTGAACGCATCGGCCGCCCCGCGGTCGCGATTGCTGGGGACGACGAGAGTGCGGTATTGCTGGCGCGCCGACGCGCCGATCTCGCTGAGGTCCTGCTATTGCCTACCGTCGCGCCACAACTTCCCGATCAGCTGGCGGACAAGGGAGCCCTTGCCAGTCTGTGCCGGGAAACTGAAACTCCCACGCCGGCGTCGATCTCGCCGGAGAGCCTGGCCGACATCCAGGAGTTCGCGGCTTCTGCTCGGTTTCCGCTGGTGGTGAAGAATCCCGAACCGTTCAGCCGCCTCGTGAACCGTGCGGTCCCCACCACCGCCAAGGTGGATGACGTGGGAGAACTGCTCGCACTCTTGTCCGAATGGCAGCCCGGCACCCCGCTGCTTGTGCAGGAGTTTCTCCCCCAGCAGACCAGCCAGGACTGGTACGTGGCCGCGGTCCTGTCCGATGACCACGAGCCAGCGGTTGCCTTCTCCGGGATCAAACGGCGGGCGTTCCCGGACGCTACGGGGGTGGGCACACTATCGGAATCCCGCTACAACGCTGAACTCGTCGATCAGGCCATGCAGTTCTGCGGCAAGATCGGGTATGCGGGTGTGTGTGACATGGACTGGCGACTCGATGAGCGCGATGGGCTGTTCAAACTACTGGACTTCAATCCCCGCCGAGGGGCGCAGTTCTCGACATTCCGGTCCACTGCCGATGTGGACGTCGTACGCGCCCTGCACCTGGTCATGACGGGCCGACCGGTCCCGCCAGGCCAGGAAGTGGACGGCATCCGGCATGTGGTGGGAGTGCTGGACCAGCGGGCGTATATTCAGCGACGGTCACTCCCCGGGGAACCCGGACCGCTTCAAGGGTGCTCGGCCGAGCGGGCCTGGTGGGCCACGGATGACCCCGCGCCGGGCATACGGTTCGCCGCTCAGCTCGGCCCGTGGGGACGGCTGGCCCGCAAGATGCGCCCGCAGGCGATCCCAGCGAGCAACGAGTGGCGCAAGACCGTGCACGGTCAACCGGCCCCTGTCCCGTTCGACAAGCCAGGCCCCCCGAGACCCGTGGAGCGCTGGCGCGCGACGATGATCGTCGACGGTGAGTCTGCCCCGGTCTTGGTGGCCGTTGCCGTGGGCGACGAGGCCGCCCAACGGGTGCGGCACGAATGCGCAGCTCGTTCCTGGGCGAGGCGGAATGGAGTATCCGTTCCGGTGGTCCTTGCTGAGGGCCGGGACTGGATGGTCAGCCAACTCGTGGATCTCACCGACAGCGTGGGCGCTGACTACGTCGACGAGGCCCTGCGATCAGCCGCACTCATCAGGGCGGCGGCCGAGCCACCCCCGGCCGCCGTGTCCTCTTGGCAAGGGTCCCGCCGTGACCGTGCGCAGCGACTTGTACGGGCTCTCATCGGGCACCTTCCCCTCAAGGAGTTTTTCCGGGTTCGCGAAGAGGCCGCAAAACTCCAGGCAGACGTCTGGGTACATGGCGACTACAGCAGTTCCAACGTCATGAACAGTGACACGGGAATCCGGGTCATTGACTGGGAGTTCGCAGGTCTGGGCATCTGGGGTACCGACGAGATCCGGCTGTGGTCGACCATGGAACATCTCCCTGATCGAGAACGGCTGATGACGCGTTTCATCGACACTCTCCCCGCCGAAAGACACCGAGACACCGGCGTCCTGATGCACTGGCTGGCGCTGCGGCAACTGGCGGAGAACCTGGCTGCGCCCCGGCGGTACCAGAATCCGGAGAACATCGCGTTGGGTCATGTGACGCTTACCGAAGCGCGCGCGTGGCGGACGCGCTTGAGCCACTAGCCCCGCTATGCCGGTGCTGCCTTCTCCTTGCGCACCAACGTCAGCACGCCGTTGACAGCGCCGGGATCCACCAGTTTCCCAACCCCAAACCACACGCCGAGATACACGACGGCCGCCACGGGCGCAGCGATCACGATGGGGTTGATACCCATCAGGACCGGGACCATCGCCAGCGCCGCGATGGGCAGGTGGATAGTGGGGCGCCACAGTGAAACACCCTCAAGACTGCGCCAAACAGTGACCAGCAGGACGCCACATTGCACAACAATGGTGGCCATCGTGGCGAACGCGGCGCCGGAAGAGCCGTAGGCCGGGATGAGCCACAGGTTCAGAGTGACGTTCACCACCAGAGCCACCAGCGAGGCGATGAGCACCGTGTTGTTGTGGCCGCGGGCGATCGAGGCCGAAGCGGACAGGTACTGGACGGTGTAGGGGATCAGCGCCAGCCCCAGCCAGGCGGTGGCCGCCGCAGAACCTTGCTCGTACTCGCTTCCGAACAGCAGCGCCGCGAAAGCTCCACCACTAACAATGAGAACGACGGTGTAGGGAGTCATCACCGACAGGGCGGTTCCGACCGCCACCTCATACGTCTTGCGGGCGCTCCTAGCGGTCGTCGCTGAGGCAATCTCGGGGGCGGCCACCCGAGCCACCGACCAAATGATGAACAACACGGTCTCGAACAGCTTGTAGGCCACGGCGTAGTAACCGACCTCGGCAACCGAGGCGAGGCTGCCCAGCATCACCGTATCGATGCGGAACACGGCCATGTTCACGACCGTGAAGATGCCCAGAATCCGCGACTCCCACAACAACCACTTCATCGTCGGCCAGCGGACCTGCCGCCACCGGATCGGCGCGCCGAGCCGAGTGGAGACCCGCATCATCCACAAGACACCGAGGATGGTGCCAACGCAGTAGGCGGCGGAGAACGCGAGCAGCCCCCCACCCGCCAAGAGGACACCAACCGCCAGTGTGGCCGTGATGAGGCGCTGGACGACCATGTGCTTGGAATACATGGTCAATTTCCGCAAGGCAGCTGCTGCAGCACGCACCGAGTCGTTAACGGTGTCGACCAAACACGCCACCGTGATCAGGAACATGACCGCCGGTGTGCTCTCGGAGTCTCCCCACGTTGCCACCATGACGATGCCGAGAGCGACCAGGCCCATCACGGTGCGCATCGCCAGGATGTTCACCAGAGTGCCTGGAACGGTTTCTGGGTGCTTGCTGCCCTCTCGGACCTGGATCATGTCGAATCCCCAGACCACGAACGAGTTGGCCAGCATGCCGATGGCAAAGGCCCACGAGAACACACCGAAGTCGTCCACACCCAGTTGCCGAGCCGCAAGGGCGAACATGACGAACGAGGCCGCTTTGCCAGCTAGCTCCGCGATCGCCAACGCTCCGACGGCTTTGGCCGAGGACTTTGCCTTGGCGGTGTCGGGCTGCTCGTCGCTCACCGGATCGCCCCTCGGCTGGACGGTGACCAGCAGGGGCCGCGCTGCTCCACCATGACTTGAGCCTACTAAGGGGGGTGTAACAGCCTTCGAGTTGATGGGAGGCTGGTGCCGATCCCGGCGGGAGTACTGCTCCTACTTGGAATGTGAAAGCGATTCCTCACGACGTGTGCCTGATGGGCGCAGATGGCTAACACCGCATAGGCCAACCAACCAACCCCAAGCCCACGCAGCTTGACACCTTCCAGTCATGGGGTGTCTGACATGACGTCATCGATTACTTCGGGGGCGGCAAGGCCCTTCGCGGATCTCCCTCACCCTCTGCCGGGTGCCAGCTACCCTGCAGAGGGTCCTTTCGCGGGCGGGCTGGCGGTGGCCGTTGGGATAGTGTCGATTAGGCAGCCCTGGCCCGAATGTGACCCCATCGCTGCCTGAGGACACGGCCCTGAGGAGCATCGTGAACCGACGATTGATCGTGATCGCAGCCCTGGTCCTCGCCGCGGTGGTGGCAGCAGGCTCGCTGGCAGCCCTGGCGCTGCGCGGCGGTTCCGACGACGGGACTGCTCTGCTGCCCCAAGGAGCCGTGTGGCGCTACAACGATGGGGGCGAGGACCTCGGCATCGCTTGGCGGCAGGCCGATTTTGACGACGCCGCCTGGCCACAAGGGGCGGCCCCCCTGGGGTATGGCCAAGATGTGATCACACAGGTCTCCTACGGACCCGACGAGCAGGACAAACACCTGACCACATACTTCCGGGCCTCGTTCGATCTGCCGAACAGCACGGCGGGCATAGAACTGCGGATGCGACGCGATGACGGCGCGGTGGTGTACATCAACGGCAGCGAGGTTCTTCGCTCCGGGATGCCCACTGCAGATGTCACCGCAACCACGGCTGCGAATTATGCTCAGGACGACGGGGAAGTGTGGATCGAGGCTGAGTTGCCCGGTTCGGTCGTGGCACCCGGATCCAACGTTGTGGCAGTCGAGGTGCACCAGACAAAGGCGGATTCCAGCGACCTCTTCTTCGATATGGAGATCCTGAGTCTCGATCGAGCACCGACCCTGGCCGACCCGGCCCCGGCTGGTGCGACGCGAGTCGTCGCCGGAGGTGACATCGGTGAATGCGGCGGAGCAGCGCCGGAGACAGCGGAACTGCTCGAACAGGTGCAGGGTCCGTTCCTGGCTCTGGGCGACATCGCCTACCCGAAGGGTGCGCCCGACGACTACGCCAAGTGCTACGACCCCTTCTACGGCCCATACAAAGACCGGACCTTGCCGGTTCCCGGCAACCACGACTACATGACCGACGATGGTCTGCCCTACTTCGAGTACTTCGGGCCCGCGGCAGGTAGTCAGGAGCAATCGTGGTACTCCCGTGACGTGGGTGACTGGCACATCGTGTTCCTGGACTCCAACTGCGAGTTCGTCGGTGGGTGCGACGAGCAGTCACCGCAGTACCAGTGGCTGACCGAGGACCTGAAGTCGGCACAGTCCAAGTGTGTGGCAGCGGTCTGGCACCACCCGCGCTACAGCAGCAGCCAGTACGGCGATAGCGAGGAGATGGCGCCGATGTTCAATGCTTTGGTCGCGGCGGGAGGCGACCTCGTCCTCAACGGCCACGCGCACTTCTACGAGCGTTACCCGCGCATGAGCGGCGACGCCCAGACCGCGGAATCTGGCATGCGGGAGTTCATCGTGGGCACCGGTGGGGCGAACCTGTACCCGTTCGAGACCGTGAACCCCGCGTCGGAGGTGCGGTGGAACCAAGGGCACGGGCTGCTACAACTCGACCTCGGACCGGATGGTTACCAGTGGCGTTATCTGCCCACAGACACCGCCGTCGTGGTGGACAGCGGCAGCGACACCTGCTGAAGCAGTCGGGCCGACTGGGTATCGGCGACTCGGTAGGGCATTCTGTGAGGGAGGCCCCGCTCCACGCCGGGGCCCGGAGTGGGGGCAACCATGACGGGTATGACGCAGGAATGCAGATGACACCTGAAGCCGTCATCCTTGATCCCTACCGCCCGTATGCCCCGATGCTGATCCAGCGCCTGTACGCTCGCCACGGCGTTCGAACGATCTGCCTGCACAGCACGTGGCGCGAACGACTTCTGTTGGAGGGGCGTTCGCCGGTATTGCGTTCCGCAGCGGTGTCAGCCCACTACATGGTGGCTGACCACGATTGGAGGACCGTCGCTCGCCGATTGGCGATGCACCATTCGATCGTGGCAGTGCTGCCCTACGAGGAGGGCATGGTGCGTCCGTTGACGATCATCGCCGAAGAACTGGGCCTGTCCTGGTCCCAACCGCAGGTCCAGTACGCCTTCCGCGACAAGTTCGCGCTCAAAGCCCTCGTGAGCAGCAACGACCCCAGCATTCGGCTGAACACTTTCGCGCGCGTGAGCAGCGTCGATGACGTCCTCAGCGTCGTCCGGACCCACCGATTGCAGCGCTACGTGCTCAAACCCAACTCCGGTAGCGGGAACCAGAACGTCGCGTTCTTCGAGCACGATGCATCCCCCGTCGAGGTCGGCGCCTACCTGGCGAAGGTAGGGTCTGACGTGCTCATGGAGGAGTACCTCAACGGTCCGGAGTTCTGGGTCAACGGTCAGATGGATGCCAAGGGCCTGCCGACCGTCGTGGGTATCGGGCGGTACTACCGGATCCACGACAATGGGGTGGAAAACCTTGAAGTGGGCTCCTACTCTGTGCAACCCGATGACCCCCTGTTCGCACCGCTGCGGGACTACGCCATGTCGGTGATGAGTGCAACAGGGCTTCGCCGTTCCCCCTTTCATCTTGAGGCCATCGTGGATGAGCGGGGGCCTTGCCTGGTGGAGGTCGCAGCGCGACTCTGCGGCGAACTCGGGACGCTGCTCGACATGCGTCACCACGGCCCACAACTGGATCTCATCGACGTCGCCGCCCACTACTATGTCAGCGATCATGACTTGGGGGCGCTGCCGCTCGACTGGGCCCAGGTGTCACGGGCGTGGGTGGCCACGGCGACTGGGATCAGCACCCGGGATCAGCGACTTGTGAAGGTTGACGGGGTCGAGGACGTGGAGGAATCGTCGTCGTTCCTCTTCTGGATCAAGCGCCCCGAGGCGGGCGACTTCGTCCACCAGACGCAGAGTCTGACCACTCGGGCCTGGGCAGTCACGGTGCGCGGCGACCTTCAGACCGACCCGCGTGTCGCGATCGACGGACTGCGGTCAACGATCCGCCTGCAGGGTACCGGTGATGGCGAGTTGCAGCTGAGCCAAAAGTGGCCGATGTACCGAGGGGTCGCCGGGAAGATGTGGGCCTCACGACCCCGGCCCTATCAGGCAAGGGCTCTATTGCACCCGCTTCGGTGACTGCCATGGCACCGACCCGCGGGCGTTCGGCCTGGTGGAGCGCCGATCAACTTCCCCCATCTCTGCTCCCACGTCCATGCGCGCCGCCCGAAGATGTACGTGCGGGCAATGAACGAGTCACAATGGACCCGTGTCCCGCCTGCTGATCGTCTCCCCGTACGGCACGACCGGCGGGGGTGCCGAACAGTGGCTGCTCGGGATCCTCGGAACGGGTGCGCTCCGGGAGGCAGGCTGGGCTTGCGATGCCATTGTGATGCAGCAGGGGCCCCTGCAAGAGGCGCTGAGGCGGGAGCATGTCACCGCGATCACACTGACCATCCCGGCTTCGCCGGTGGCCATCGTCCGTCGGCTGCCGGCACTGCGCCGAGCGATCCGTGCCCGCGAGCCCGCGGTCGTGGTGTCCAACGGCGTGAAAGCGCAACTGGCAGTGAGCATGGCCCTGACAGGTGCCGGGATCCCAACTGTGTGGGTCAAGCACGACCACAGCTACGACAGCACCCTGGCGCCGGTCCTCGGCCGGGCTGCCACCCTGGTGGTTCCTACAGCGCTGGAGGTCGGTCTACCGACGGGCCGCGAGGACCTGATCGTCATCGAACCTCCACGGCCCCCCGATCCCCTGCCGTATGCGGCCGCGCGCCGGGTGCTGGCCGAACGGGGCTGGACCGCCAGCACCCGGCTGGTGGTGGGCATGGTCAGCCGTTTGGTGCCGTACAAAGGCGTCGATATGGCGATCGAGGCACTCTCAGACCCCCGCTGCGATGACTGGGAACTCGTCGTGGTCGGCGGCGATGATCCTGCCACCCCCGATGAGAGCCACCGATTGACCCTCCTTGCCACCGCTCTGGGTGTCGCTGACCGTGTGAGCCTGCTCGGTCCGATCACCGCCGCCGGCCGGTTGCTTTCGGCGGTCGATGCAGTTGCGGTTCTGACGCGGCCAGGTCAGGCTGGGGCCCCCACGAAGGAGGGCTATGGCATCGTCGCCTCGGAGGCGATGCTCGCGGGTGTGCCCGTCGTGGTGGCTCAAGAAGGGCCGATCTCGCGCCGGTTGAGCACGGCGTCGGGTCCGGCCGGGATCACTCTGACGCAGCCCACTGCGGGTGCCCTTGCCGAAGCCCTGTCCGCGCTGCGGGACGACGATATGCGCCTGGCCATGGGCGAGCGAGGCATTAGAGCCGGTCACTCGCTGCCGACTCAGGATGATGTGGCCCGGCAATTCCTCGACGTCATCAGCGTGGCGGCGCAGCTATGAGTGTGCCGTGGCCGTTTCTGGCGCTGATCACCATGGCAGGCTTTGGGCTGGTGATGTGGCGTCCATATCTGACCGTCGTGCTTTTCGGCCTGTTCGCGCCGCTCGGGCTGACGCAACTGCCAGCCTCCCTGGACGTTGTCACAGTCCTTTCGCTGCTGGTCGTGGGAGCTGCTGTCTGGAACCAGTTGACGCGGGGAGAGAGCCTGATCCCCCAGAGCCTGCCGGCCCTGGCGGCCGTCGTGTGGTCGCTGGGTATCCTCGGCTCGGTCGCATTCAGCTCCGACCTGGGCCGGGCGGCCGTGCTGGGCACCTGGCAGATCCTCGCGGCGTGGCTGGCCGTATCGATCGCCGCGCTCGTGGACACGCAACGGAGGTTGCGGGCGGTGCTGGTGGCAGTGCTTGTCGGGTCGATCATCGTGGCCGCAACGGGCTTGTCCGGGGGTTTCAACCAGTCAGGGGTCTTCAACGGGTCCATCGTGGACAATCGCGCGATGGGGGTGTTCTCGCAGCCCAACGAGTACGGCCTCTACAGCGCGATGATGTGGGCATTCTCGCTCGGTGTTGCGTGTCTGTGCCGCGGCCGGTTGCGTGTGATCGCCGCACTGTGCTCCATCCTGAGTCTGGCTGGCCTGGCCGCTTCGTTCTCGCGGGGCTCCTGGCTCGGCGCTGCAATTGCCGCCCTCGCCATGGCAGCCCTGGTTCCACAGACCCGCCGACCGCAGGCCGTCGCGATCACGGCCGCGGTGACGGTCATCGGCGCATCCCTGGTTCTGATCCCCTACTGGCAGTTGCCAGGCCTGCTGATGTCGCGCTTTCTGAGCATCTTCAGCGGCGAATCCAATCCCTACGACAACCGTCCGGCACTGTTCTCAGAGGGTCTACGGCAATGGGCCGAGCAACCCGTGTTCGGCATTGGCCCGAACATGTACCCAGTGGAATCGCAGACGATCAGTTCCGCAACCCGCACGCTGGAGGGTCAGCATGCGCATAACCTCATCGTCACCATGGGGGCTGAACAGGGCATCATCGGATTGATCGCGTTGGGCTTGTTCGTGGTGGCTATCGTGCGGGCGGTGCGTGCGGCGCGCCAGGTAGCTGTTCCCACAGTCGGGCCGCGGCCCCGTGCCATATCGCTCGGGGCGGCAGTAACACTGGCTGCCACGGGCGGCTTGATCAGCCTGGCGGCCGCTGGACTCGTGGACTACCCTCTTCGCAATGCCCTCACCCGGTCAACTGCCTGGCTGCTCGTAGGTCTGGTGTTGGCCGGCCACCGGGTGGCACGCGGTCAGGGCGCCGCAAGCTCCGCGCAGCGGGTGGCCGGGGAACAGGTCAGCACGCTGTAGACGGGCTTCGTGGTGTTATCCGAGCGAAGGATGCCGAACCCGTCCTGGTGCACATCGACATCGTCGAAGTCCCGATCGCGGTAGACGTATGCCGCTTCGATCGAAGGCAGCGAGCCGAAGTAGGCCAACATGTCAGCGGTGTACTCCGCCTGTTGCTGCTCGGTCACGCCTGCCTGCCACGCGGGCAGCCTCGGGTCGTCAGCATGCACGGAGTACCCGAACTCGGTGACCCAGATCGGCGAATTCGGATCACCGTTAATGGCCTTGTACCGGACCAGCCAATCGAGGTTGCACCCGCTGTCTACGCGGACAGCGCACTGATCCGCGGGAAGATCGCCGACGACCGGATAGGGATGGGCACCGAGGGCGTCGTAGGAACCCACTGCACCAGCGTCGAAGAAGTCCTCGTACCAGGCCGCGTCGAGGTTGGCCGGAGCGGCCGAGACGACTGTTAAGTCCGGCCGGACCCCCTTCACAGCCGGATAGGTGGCCTTCAGCAACCGGGCGTAGTCAACCGCAGATGTACCGGCGAAGAACTCCGGCAGGTTCGGCTCGTTCCAGACCTGCAACGCCGCTATCTGCTCTGGCCAGCGCTGGACCATCCAGGCGGCGGCTGCCGCGTAGTCCTTGGGATCGGCGGGCACACCGCGTTTGTCGTCGGTGCCGCTGGACCACGCAGGCGCCCACCACAGCATGACGAGTGCGGACAAGCCCCGCTCGGAGATCTCCCGCAGCCGGACATCGAGTTGTTCCACCCCAACGCCAGTGAAACCAGCCTGCGGGTCGGGCTGCAGCGTGCTCCAGCCGACGTCCAGGCGAACCCATCCGACACCACTGGCCGCGATGGCGTCGAGAATGGCCGCGCGATCGGCATCCGAGCGTGAGATCCACATGCCGTGATAGGCCACCCCGCGGATCTGCGGGGAGCCCACGATCGGGGTAACGGCATATGTGTGCGGCGCGCCTGGTTGCGGGCCGCAGGCGGCGACGAGCAGCAGTGTAAAGACAGCGATCACCGCCCGCGCACTCATACTCCGTAGCGTCGCACGTCCTATTGGGCGAGTATGGAGAGACACGGAAGGGGGGTGCCCATGAACGAACGTCGATCGCGAGTCCTGATGGTCAGCCAGCCGACCACGGCGGGTGTCGCGCAGTGCGTTCTGGATTGGTCGATCGGCCTGGCCCGTGGTGGTTGGGACGTGTCGGTGGCGTGCCCGGAGGATGGCTGGCTGCGCGAGAAGCTGAGGACTGCCGGGATCCCCGTTCACCTCTGGGAGTCGCAGCGCAGCCCCACCGCCGGAATCCGTGCCGAGTCGAAGGCTCTGAGCGCGATCATCAGGCAGACCCAGCCCGCGGTGATTTTCGCGCATTCAAGCAAGGCCGGGCTTGTCGCTCGCCTGGTGGACCGCAACCGGGTGCCCTTGGTGTTCGCCCCCCACTCCTGGTCGTTCGAGGCGGTCCAGGGCCCCACAGCGGCTGCCGCACTGAGGTGGGAACGCTTCGCAGCCCGGTGGACCCGCCGCTTCATCTGTGTCAGCGATGCCGAACGGGATCTGGGCCTGCGCAGCAAGATCCGGGGACGTTATGTCGTTGCGCGCAATGGTATCGACGTGACAAAGCTGCGTCCCGTCGCAGACCGCGCCGGCTTGCGTAAGGCTCTGGACATCGGGGCAGCCGAAGTGGCACTCGTCTGTCTAGGCCGCCTCAGTGAGCAGAAGGGCCAGGATGTCCTGCTATCGGCTTGGCCACAGATCGAGGCCCCCGATCGGACGTTGACGTTCGTGGGCGACGGGCCCGACGAGCAGCAGTTGCGGGCCAGCGTGGACGACCCGCGGGTGAGGTTCGTGGGTCATACAGACCGCGAGGTGGCCCTGCAGTGGCTGGCTGCCGCCGACCTAGTGATCCTGCCCTCGCGGTGGGAGGGCATGGCCTTGGTCCCGTTAGAAAGCCTTGCACTAGGTACGCCAGTCGTGGCGTCCGATGTCAACGGCGCCCGCGAGGCGATCACCGAAGACGTGGGGGCACTGTGCCCCGCCGATGATCCGGCGGCGTTGGCCGGCACCGTCAATGACTGGCTGGACACCCCGCGACCCGCGGCTCGCACGGCCGCTCGCGCGCGCGTGGTGGACGGCTTCGATCTGGCGCAGACACTGACTACCATCGATCGCACCCTGCTCAGCACAGTGGCGGAGAACCTATGACAGCGTTGTTCGTCGGCGCGGACGCCGAGACGGCCGACGGGTTCTGGACCCGAATGGGCATGACCTTTGATCCGGGCTGGCGCGTGCAGCTCGACGGATCCACGGCCGTATCCCCCGGCGAGCTATTCCTGAGCGACACCTCCGGGGTGCCGCTGGAATACTCGCGAGCGGTGACCCGCGCATTGCGGAAGAACACCGGCCGGCTCGGGGTCGCGCTGGCGGACTCAGATGGCGCGGTCTATGCCAAAGGTGTCGTTGGTACGCGTCGTACCGTCGCCCGGACCCTGGCTGGAGCCCGGCTGGTGGCAGGTCCCCTTGCAGTCATGGCAGCCCACCGGAATGCGACTGCCGCAGCCCCCACCTCGCCGGCGAGCCGTGCGGCGATTCGCGGGGCCGACGTAGTGGCATCGAGCTGGTTCGGACTGCGCCTCGCCCGGGCGGCCATGACCTATCGAGAGTGGGCCTGTGCCCCCATCCGGGTCCCCCATGCCTCTGATGCACGGTTGGAGGTTGTGGGCGCCTGGCACAGCGGACCACACCGGTTCTGGGCGGACCCTTTTGTCCTCGTCGATGCTGACGAGAGCTGGCTGTTCATGGAGGAACTCGACCGTGCCAGCGGCCGCGGGCGCATCATCGCCGCACGTATCGTTGACGGCGGACTACGCGATCCGCGGGTGGTCCTGAGCAACGATCACCATGTGTCGTTTCCAATCGTTGCGCGGTATCAGGGCCACTGGATCGCCACCGTGGAGACCTGCGCGAAGCACAACCCGGTCTATACCTTCGAGCGGCCCGGTGATCCCTGGCATGAGAATGTTCGGTTGCCGGCCCTGCCGCCGCACACGGCCGACGCAGTTGCTGACTTTGATGCTGGGGCGCTGGTGGGCACCGATGCTGCGACCGACGGTCACAGTGTGCTGGTGCGGTACGCGCTAAAGGGCCATGAGTGGGTTCCCCAGCCGGACGCGGTCCGGGTCGATATCGGCTGGAGCCGCGGGGGTGGGGTGGTCGACACCGCCCGCGGGATCCGCGCGGTCCAGGATTGCGCGGGGACTTATGGGACGGCGCTGGGCTGGACCTCGACCGACGACCCGGACCAGCATCTGGCGAGATGGGCCGCGGCCGACCTGTCGACACCTGGCTGGCGTGGTGTCCACACGATGACCTGGGACCAGGATCAGCAGCAGGTTTGGATCGACGGCTGGCGGCGACGCCTGAGCCCGTTCGGCTGGCGGTACAGAGTCGTGGAGCAAGGTCATTTCGCGCAGTGTCAGGGCTGACCGTAGCGCCTTGCTTTGAGCGCGTCGATCAGTGCTACCGGAACGACGAGCAGCGCACGTGTTCGCCACATGCCCATGCGGGCCTGTAACGATCCATCTGAATGCAGACGCTGGATCTGCAGGCGTGAGTGCAGCTGCAGCGACCGTTTGGAACGAGAGATGCTGCCCGGATCGACCTCGTACTCGATGAGCACCTGCGGCAGGTTGGCCACCTCGCCGGCATCCATGAACCGCCAGAAGTAGGCGTAGTCCTCAGCAGCCGGGAATGCGGTCGGATAGTGGCCGATGCGTGCTGCAGCGCTTGCCCGGAACATCACGGCCGGATGCATGAACGCGCTGTTCGCGCGCATGAACGACACGATCTGTTCGTGCGTCGTGGGCATATGGCGAACGAACAGTGGGGCCCCCTGCGGGTCGACGAACTGCGCCGCACCGCCCAGCAGCAGGATCTGTGGATGGGCGTCGAGGTACGCGATCTGAGTGGCGAACCGGCGGCCCACATTGCGGTCGCCACAGTCCAGGCGGGCGATGTATTCGTATCCGTCAGCGATGATCCGGTCCAAGCCGGCATTCAGCGCCCCCTCGATACCCACGTTGTTGTCCAGTGCAAGCACGGTCACGCGCCGCATTCCTGGCACGGCGGCGGCCACTTGGTCGTCCGTCGGAGGGGTGGGTGACCCATCATCGACCACGTAGATGTCGGCGGGGTCCTCGGCGTCGATGCTGGCCAGCGAGGCACGTAGGCCAGCGAGGTTGTTGAAGTGCGGAATGAGCACGGCGGCTCTGTTCACGGTGTCAGCACCTCCCGCGTGCGGGTCACGTCCTCGTCCATCTGCGCGATGGATGAACCTATCCTTCGCGGACGCATAACATATGCGGCCTACCGAGCGTCCGTTCAGTAGCCGTGGTTCCAGTGTAGCCGGTGGGCCGTGCCCCTCGCCTCAGCCGCCGGACCCCTTGAAGACCTTGGGCACCGTCTTCAGCACGATCTTCACATCGCCCCACAGGCTCCAGTGGTCGGCGTAGCGGTTGTCGAAGCGGGCACGGTCGTCGATGGACGTGTCGCCACGCAGGTCGTAGATCTGCGCCAGGCCCGTCAGCCCGGCAGTCATCCGGTGCCGGTCCTCGTAGTGCGCGAACTGCTCGCTGAACTGGTCGACGAAGAACGGCCGCTCGGGTCGCGGCCCGACGAAAGACATGTCACCGCGCAGAATGTTCCACAACTGCGGCAGCTCGTCCAGCGAGGACTTGCGCATGAACTTGCCGATCGGTCCGAGCCGGTCGCTGGCGTGGGTGACCGTCCACGTCGTGTCCGAGGTGGACTCGGTGACCGGTTTCATCGTCTGCAGTTTCAGCAGTTCGAACGCCCGGCCGTCCTTGCCGATGCGCACCTGGCGGAAGAGCAGATCTCCGCCCGTCTCGCGCTTGAGCAGCGGCCCGAAGATCGCGAGCAGGGGGGCTGAGAGGATCAGAACGACCGCTGCCAGCACCACGTCGAACACGCGCTTGAGGCGTAGACCCAGCGGTGAACGAGTGCCCCCGAGCCGTTGCACGGGCATCCCGAAGATGACGTCGTCGACGCGCGATTCCTTGATGAGGTCGAAGTAGCGGGGCACGGCCATTACCCGCAAGCCGGCATCGAGACCGCGGCGGATCTCAAACACCTCGCGCGCCTCCGAGGCTCGGGAGAAGGCGACCAGGACGGTAGAAGCCCGCACCCGTTGAGCCTCCTCGACCAGGTCGGTACTGAGCAGATCGGGAACGCGGTCGACCAGGTCCAGGCCGTATTCGGGGTTGTCCTGGGCCATCTCACTGATCGCATCGGCGATGACACCGCCCCCGACCAGCAGCAAGCGCTCGCGAGCCACATCGCTACGGCGAAGGTCACGCAACAGGACGTAGACGGGCATGCGCACGAACAGCAGGACGATCCCGGCGAACGACACCCAGACCACATCGTCGATGGAGATGTTGAACAGCGGCATGGCGGCCATGAACGCGAAGATCCCGGAGGCGACGAAGCCCGCGATCAAGGCTTTGGGCATCTCGTCCAGCGCGCTGAGCTGGAAGCGGGCCCGGTAGAGCCCCGCCTGCCACCGGAAGACCAGGAGAATCGACCAGACCGAGGACGTCGTAGCCGATGGTCACCGGATCCCACACCAGCGTGAACAGGATCAGGAACGCCGCGTCTGAGGCCATGAGCAGAAAGCCGCTGTCGGCGCGCGGACAGCCGCATGGCGGGTGCATGCACCTTCACCGTTGCCAACCTAACCATAAGGAGCCTCCCGAGCCTATCCGTCTACGGAAAGCATCGACAGACATGTACCCGGGCTTAACGGCGTTATGCAGGAAGTTGCTCATCCTTTGCGTTACTCCGAAAGCGTGCGACGACGATCCCGACTATCAGGGCGAAGCCGCTGGCTAGCACGAGGGACACGACATAGAGAAGCTTCGCGGAGACCCCGGACGGCGTATCGCTCAGGTCGGCGTCGGACACGGCGGTGGCCACCAAGTAGGGATCGACCTTGGCCTTGGCCACGACCTGATCCACGAGGGACTGGTTGGCGATCTGCGCAGCAACCGGATCAGCGAGCTCGGTTTGGATCGTCATGTTGAGGGTCAGTGGCGGAATCTCCGCGTCGAGGCCCGAGGCGAGGTCAGTGGGGGCGACGCCGGCGGCAGCAGCGGCCAGATTCACTGCACTCCCGGACGCGACGAACTCCGGGTAGGTCTGGATGAGCAACGAGATCAGATCGCGCCCATCAACGCGACCCGGCTGGGGCTGGAACGCCACTACGGAATTCGACGCGTAGCGGACTGGCATTGAGGACACATACCAGAACAGGGCTCCGCCGACAACCAAGAATGTGACCAGCATGAAGGGCCACTGCCGGAGGACATCGCCAGCGTGGACGCGATCGCGCGATTTGAGAGCCACCCCTTAAGCCTACTTGGAAACGCGTGATGATCAGCATGTTCGTCTCACGTCGCACTCGCCTGAGCACCTCACCAGGCGATCCCGATGCAGCTGTCGGGACCACGGAGATCAACTAAGCACGCGAAAGAATCTTGGTCCCCCTAGCATTCACCCAAACGAGTTAATCCCAGGACGCGAAAGTCAAGCCCGAGAAGGGGGAGGACGAACTCCTAACCATGGGAACGAAACTAAGTCGCAAGGCAGTGTGGATCGCGGTTGTGCTGGCGATGTTCACCGCAATGATCGCGGGTCCGGCCTCAGCCGCAGGCTCCGCAGGCGGGGGCAAGAAGTTCGGCGGCAGCCGCTCCGGATCGTCGCTGTCCGCGACCACCAATCCGCTGCCCGCCTTCGGAACGCAGTTCCACGGCATGTGGTCCTCCTACACCGACACCCAGCGCGCCATGGTCCTCGACACCTTGAAAGCCAACGGTGTGACCACAGTCCGCCTCGATGTCTCGTGGGCGATGCTCAATCCGACCAGCGCGACGTGGGACACCTGGGGCACGAACTTCGTGACCCGCGTCCTCAAGATGATCACAGATCGCGGCATGAAGCCCATGGTGATGGTCTGGCTCACGCCGAAGTGGGTGAGCGGAACCACCGATGATCGCGTCGCCCCGCAGACCACCACACAGTTGGCACGCTGGGAGACCTTCAACCGGCAGCTCGCGGCAAAGTTCCCGCAGGTCACCAACTGGGAGATCTGGAACGAGCCCAATCACAACGACTTCATGCGCGGTGCCAGTCCCTACGTCTACGCCAAGGTCCTGGCCAGCGGCTACCGTGGCATCAAGGCAGGCAACCCCAACGCCCGCGTCATCTTCGCCGGCACCCAGTTCGTCGACACCCCGTGGATCACCAAGGCGCTCAAGGCCGGGGCCAAGGGCAAGTACGACATCATGGGCGTCCACCCCTACATGGCCGTGGGTAACCTCTCCCCCGACAGCCCGGACACCGATGGCATCTGGCGCCTGCGTCACGTCCCGAGTCTGCGCAGCGCGATGCTCGCGGTGGGTGACAACAAGCCGATGTGGTTCACAGAGTTCGGATGGCGCGTGGGTTCCACCGGCACTGCGAACTGGCAGCTCGGCGTCGACGAGGCCACCCAGGCGAAGTACCTGGCCACCACACTGCGCATCGTGCGTGAGGAGTACCCGTACGTGACCAACGTCTACTGGTACCGCGAGCTCGCCGACAACAACACCTCGACGTCCAGCGGTTACGGCCTCATCCAGCCCGACGGCAGAGTCAAGCCGGCGCTGGCGCAGATCCCCGCGATCTACGCTGCAGGCTAACCCGGTCCAATGCCAACCCGGCCCTGACCGTAGCTACGGTCAGGGCCGGGTTGGCATTGGACCGGCCCTCACCGCTGCTACGGTCAAGCCAGCGATCCGGTTCACGACGGGGGTTACGGTTCCATCGAGGAACAATGAACAATCAGTGAATCCGGAACGGAGGAGGGCCACGTGACGTTCGACACCCATACTCCTGCACTCCTACTCATGATCGGCGATCACACCTGGGACTACGGGGCCTTGGCCACCGTGCGAACCCTGGGCCGAGTAGGGGTGCCGGTATATGTCGCACTGGCGGATTCTGCCAATCCTGTGGCCGCCTCCAAGTACCTGACTCAGGCGATCCCTTGGCTGACAACGGGCGCGGAGCGCGATGACGACCTTGTTGCTGACATCCGCAGGATGTGCGAGCGGATCGGACGCCCGGCCGTCGGGATCGCCGGCGACGACGAGAGTGCGGTCCTGCTGGCCCGCCGACGCGCCGATCTCGCTGACGTCCTGCTGCTACCGAGCGTTGCCCCGGACCTTCCCGGTCAACTGGCCGGCAAGGGAGCCCTTGCCACACTGTGCCGGGATACCGGCACTCCCACACCGGCCGCGATCTCGCCGGCAAGTGTCGCTGACATCCAGGAGTTCGCGACTACTGCCAGGTTTCCCCTGGTGGTGAAGAACCCCGAACCGTTCAGCCGCCTGGTGAACCGTGCGGTCCCCACCACCACCAAGGTGGACGACGCGCAAGCCCTCTTCGCACTCTTGTCCGAGTGGCAGCCAGGCACCCCGCTGCTTGTCCAGGAGTTCCTCCCCCAGCAGACCAGTCAAGACTGGTACGTCGCTGCGGTCCTGTCAGATGACCACGAGCCAGCGGTGGCCTTCTCCGGCATCAAACGCCGGGCCTTCCCGGACGCCACCGGGGTGGGAACACTCTCGGAGTCCCGTTACAACGCTGAACTCGTCGATCAGGCGATGCAGTTCTGCCGCAACATCGGGTACGCGGGCGTATGTGACATGGACTGGCGCCTCGATGAGCGCGATGGTGTTTTCAAACTCCTGGACTTCAACCCGCGCAGAGGGGCGCAGTTCTCGACATTCCGGTCCACCGCCGACGTGGACGTCGTCCGGGCTCTGCACCTGGTCATGACGGACCGGCCGGTCCCGCCTGGCCAGGAAGTGGACGGCATCCGGCATGTGGTGGGAGTCCTGGACCAGCGGGCTTATGTTCATCGACGCTCACTCCCCGGAGAACCGGGGCCGTTCCAAGGATGTTCGGTGGAGCGAGCCTGGTGGGCGAAGGACGATCCGGCACCAGGGCTGCGGTTCGCCGCGCAGCTGGGTCCCTGGGGACGGCTGACCCGGAAGGTCCGCCCGCAGGTGATCCCCCCGAGTACCCAGTGGCGCCAGGCGGTGCACAGTGATCCCGCCCCCGTCCCGTTCGACAAACCCGGTCCGCCGAGGCCGGTGCAGCGTTGGCGCGCCACGATGACCGTCGACGGTGCACCTGTGCTCGTACTGGTCGCTGTGGCCGTGGGAGAAGCGGCCGTCCAACAGATCAAGCACGAGTGTGCTGCTCGCATGTGGGCGGTGGAGAGCGGCGTCGCTGTTCCGATGGTCCTGGCCGAGGGCGGGAACTGGATGGCCAGTCAACTCGTGGATGTCACCGAGAGCGAGGGAGCGGACTACATCGACCAAGCGCTGCGCGCGGCCGCGATGATCAGAGGGGCGATCAGCCCGCCGCCAGCCGCCGTCTCGGCCTGGCAGGGGTCCCGCCGGGATCGTGCCCAGCGGCTCGTTCGCGCGCTCATCGGGCACCTTCCCCTCCGGGAGTTCTTCCGAGTCCGAGAAGAGGCCGCGAGCCTGCCCACCGACGTCTGGGTGCATGGCGACTTCAGCAACGCCAACGTGATGAACAGCAGCGAGGGTGTCCGGATCATCGACTGGGAGTTCGCCGGTCCGGGGATCTGGGGCACTGATGAGATCCGGCTGTGGTCGAACCTGGAGTACCTGCAGGATCGGGAGCACCTGATGACGCAATTCATCGATGACCTGCCCGTCGAACGGCGCCGGGACACCGGCGTCCTGATGCACTGGCTGGCGCTGCGGCAGTTGGCGGAGAACCTGGCTGCCCCCCGTCGCTACCAGAACCCGGAGAACATCGCACTGGGTCATATGACGCTAGCCGAGGCGCGTGCCTGGAGGGCACGGTTGTCGCGGGAACCGGCTCGGTAGCATCACCTCACGCTGGCGCAGGCTTCTCCTTGCGCACCAGCGCGAGCACTCCCTTCACCGAACCAGGGTCGACCAGTTTGCCCACCCCGAACCACACGACCACATACAAGACCGCTGCGAGGGGCGCAGCGATGAGGATGGGTGCGATCGCCATCAGGACCGGGACCATCGCCAATCCTGCGATAGGCAGGTGGATCGCCGGTCGCCACAGCGATATCCCTTCGAAACTGCGCCAGACAGTGATCAGGAGAACACCACATTGCACGACGATCGTCGCCATCGTGGCAAAAGCGGCCCCGGACGAGCCGTAAAGCGGGATGAGCCACAGGTTCAGACCAACATTCACCACGAGCGCCACGACTGAGGCTATGAGCACTGTGTTGTTATGACCCCGCGCGATTGCCGCGGATGCAGACAGGTACTGCACGGTGTAGGGGATCAGTGCCAGGCCCAGCCATGCCGTGGCTGCAGCGGAGCCCTGCTCGTACTCTGCGCCGAACAGCAGTGCCGCGAATGCTCCACCACTGACGATCAGCAGGACGGTGTAGGGGGTCATCAACGACAAGGCGGTCGCGACGGCCACCTCGTAGGCCTTGCGGGCGCTCTTGGCGGTCTGCGCCGAGGCGATCTCCGGCGCGGCTACCCGAGCCACGGACCAGATGATGAACAGCACGGTTTCGAACAACTTGTATGCCACCGCGTAGTAGCCCACCTCGGCGACTGACCCGAGGGTGCCCAGCATCACCGTGTCGATGCGGAAAACGGCCATGTTCACCACAGTGAAGATGCCCAGAATCCGCGACTCCCACAGAAGCCACTTCATGGTCGGCCAGCGAATCTCCCGCCAACGGATGGGGGCACCGAGGCGGGAGGAGACCCACATCATCCACAGCACGCCGAGAATGGTGCCCAAGCAGTAGGCGGCGGAGAAAGCCACCAGCCCACCGCCAGCCAGGAGCACGGCAACGGCCAGCGTGGCCGTGATGAGTCGCTGCACCACCATGTGCTTGGAGTACATGGTCAGTTTCCGCAGGGCTGCTGCAGCCGCGCGCACCGAGTCGTTGACGGTATCGACCAGACACGCCACCGTGATGAGGAACATGACCGCCGGCGTGCTCTCCGGATCTCCCCGCGTGGCCGCCATCACAATGGCGAGGGCCACGACGCCCATGACCGCTCGCATCGCCAAGGTGTTGACCAGGGTGGCGGGGACCGTCTCGGGGTGCTTGCTCCCCTCCCGGACCTGGATCATGTCGAATCCCCAGACCACGAAAGAGTTGGCCAGCATGCCGATCGCGAAGGCCCACGAGAAGACGCCGAAGTCGTCAACCCCCAGTTCTCGAGCAGCGAGGGCGAACATGACGAAGGAGGCCGCCTTGCCCGCCAACTCCGCGATCGCCAGCGCACCGACTGCCTTTGCCGAGGACTTGGCCTTGGCGGTGCCGGGCTCGTCGGCGCTCACGTGACTGGCCCTGGTCTGGGCGGTGACCAGCAGGGGCCGGGCTGCTCCACCATGTCTCGAGCCTAGTGACCTGACGTCGGTGATTCCTTCAAGCCATGTGACCCTGTCGGGGATCTGCGCATGATCTCGGTGGACGGTACCTGGCGGGCTGGCAGGTGGCCGCGAGGCACGTGGTCTTGGTTGGGATAGTCTCAAAGATGCAGCATTTGCGCGAACGCACCGGTGCTGCCGGTACAGCCGGACCCCGCGGCCGGGAGGAGCATCGTGAGACGACGCACCATTGTCATCGCAGCCTTGGCTCTCGCCGTGCTGGTGGCGGCAGGGGCTGTTGCCGCTCTCGCACTGCGAGGCGGTTCGGACGACGGGACGGTGCTGCTACCCCCGGGGGCTGTGTGGCGCTACGACGACTCGGGCAAGGATCTGGGCGTCGCCTGGCGCCAGGCGGACTTCGACGACGCGGCCTGGGCACAGGGACCAGCTCCGCTGGGCTACGGCCAAGACGTGTCGACACAGATCTCCTACGGTCCCAACGAGCAGCAGAAGCACCTGGCCACGTCCTTCCGCACGACGTTCGAGGTGCCGGATGGAACTGCCGGGATTGAACTGCGGATGCGACGCGACGACGGCGCTGTGGTGTACATCAACGGCAGCGAGGTTCTGCGCTCCGGAATGCCCACCGGAGATGTCACCGCCACCACGACTGCGAACTACGCACAAGACGATGGAGAAGTGTGGATCGAGGCTGAGTTGCCCGGTTCGGTGGTGGCCCCGGGACGCAACGTTGTGGCGGTCGAGGTGCACCAGACAGAGCCCGACTCCAGCGATCTCTTCTTCGACATGGAGATCTTGAGTCTGGATCGAGCGCCGACTCTGGCCGACCCACCACCGCCTGGTGCCACGCGAGTCGTCGCCGCAGGCGACATCGGTGAGTGTGGCGGGGCGGCGCCTGAGACAGCGGAGCTGCTCGAACAGGTGCAGGGCTCTTTCCTTGCTCTGGGCGACATCGCCTACCCGAAGGGTGCCCCAGAGGACTACGCCAAGTGCTATGACCCGTACTACGGCCCGTATAAGGACCGGACCTTGCCGGTTCCCGGCAACCACGACTACATGACCGAGGATGGTCTGCCTTACTTCGAGTACTTCGGGCCCACAGCTGGCAGTCAGGATCAATCGTGGTACTCCCGCGACGTCGGTGACTGGCATATCGTCTTCTTGAACTCCAACTGTGAGTTCATCGGTGGGTGCGACGAGCAGTCGGCGCAGTACCGCTGGCTGACAGATGACCTGGCGGCCGCGCAGTCAAAGTGCGTGGCAGCGGTCTGGCACCACCCGCGCTACAGCAGCAGCGAGTACGGCGACAACGAGGACGTGGCGCCGATGTTCAATGCTCTTGTCGAAGCGGGGGGCGACCTGGTCCTCAACGGCCACGCGCACTTCTATGAGCGCTATCCGCGCATGAGCGGCGATGGTCAAACCGCGGAATCTGGCATGAGGGAGTTCATCGTGGGCACCGGCGGGGCGAACCTGTACCCATTCGCGACCGTGAACCCCGCGTCGGAGGTTCGGTGGAACCAGGGCCACGGGCTGCTGCAGCTCGATCTCAAGTCGGATGGCTATGCGTGGCGTTATCTGCCCACCGACACCGGCGTTGTGGTCGACAGCGGCACCGACAGCTGCTGAGGCGGGCACCAGAACGCTGCGGACCTGTGCCCGGTAAGGCATTCTGTGTGTGGGCAGCATCGGCTCTTGCGGGTATCGAGCCGGCGCCGCCGCATGGGGAAGCGGTGAGTCGCTCGATGAAGGAGTTCTGATGACGCCAGAAGTAGTCATTCTTGATCCCTACCGGCCGTATGCCCACATGTTGATACAGCGCCTGTACGAGCGCCACGGCATTCGCACTGTCTGCTTGCACAGCGGCTGGCGGGAACGGTTGCTGTTGGAGGGTCGTTTCCCGGTGCTGCGCTCCAAAGCGGTGTCGGCCCATTACATGGTGGATGACCTCGATTGGAGGACCATCGCTCGCCGATTGGCCAAGCACCATTCCATCGTTGGGGTGCTGCCGTACGAGGAGGGCATGGTCCGGCCCCTGACCATCATCGCCGAAGAACTGGGCCTGTCCTGGTCGCAGCCGCAGGTCCAGTACGCCTTCCGTGACAAGTTCGCCCTCAAACGTCTCGTCAAGGAGAATGCCCCGGGCGTCCGACTGAACGCATTTGCTCGTGTCCGAACCGTCGATGACGTGCACAGCGTGGTGCTGGCGCACGACCTGCAGCGCTACGTCCTCAAGCCGAACTCGGGCAGTGGCAACCAGAACGTCGCGTTCTTCGACCACGATGCGAGCTCGCGTGAGGTCAGCGACTATCTGGCCAACGTGGGGTGTGACGTGCTCATGGAGGAATACGTCACAGGCCCGGAGTTCTGGGTGAACGGCCAGATGGACGCCGATGGAGTGCCAACCGTTGTGGGGATCGGCCGGTACTACCGGATCCACGACAATGGTGTGGAGAACCTCGAGGTGGGCTCTTACTCAGTGCAGCCCAGCGACCCCCTGTTCGCCCCTCTACGTGACTACGCCGAATCAGTCATGACTGCGACGGGCCTGCGCCGCTCCCCGTTCCACCTTGAGGCGATCGTGGACGAGCAGGGGCCGTGTCTGGTCGAGGTGGCGGCGCGGCTCTGCGGCGAACTCGGGACGTTGCTCGACATGCGCCATCACGGCCCCCAACTCAACCTCATCGACATAGCCGCCCACTACTACGTCAGCGATCGCCCGCTTGGCCCGCTCCCTCTCGACTGGGCCCGAGTCTCGCGATCGTGGGTGGCCACCGCCACAGGGGTCAGCCGCCACGATCAGCGACTCGTCAGGGTGGAAGGAGTCGGCGAGGTGGAGCAGTCGTCGTCGTTCCTGTTCTGGATCAAGCAGCCGGCGGCCGGCGACTTCGTCCACAGAACGACCAGTTTGACCACCAGGGCTTGGGCGGCCGCCGTAGGGGGAGGCCAACAGACAGACCCCCGCCACGCGATCGACACCGTGCGGGCCACGATTCGCCTGCATGGCACCGGCGATGGCGAGTTGGACCTGCGCCAGAGGTGGCCGATGTACCGAGGAGTGGCGGGGAAGATCTGGGCGTCGCGACCCCGGCCCTACGAGGCCAAGGCGTTGCTGCGCCCACTTCTGTGACCAAGCAGGATGCGCGACCCGACAACACCTGCACCATGGGTTCCCCGACCGGCCACAATGGAGCTGTGTATCGAGTGCTGATCGTCTCCCCCTACGGCACGACTGCGGGGGGTGCCGAGCAGTGGCTGTTGGGCATCCTGGGCACCGGTGCCCTATCCCAGGCTGGCTGGGGGACCGATGCAATCGTCATGCAGCAGGGGCCATTGCAGGAGGCGCTGCGCCAAGAACACGTCACAGCAATTACCTTGCCGATCCCGGCATCCCCGGCTGGCATCGCCCGCCGGGTGCCAGCACTGCGCCGGGCGATCCTGGCCCGGGATCCGTCAGTGGTGGTGGCCAACGGAGTGAAGGCACAACTGGCGGTCAGCATGGCATTGGCGGGTACGGGTATTCCGACTGTGTGGGTGAAGCACGATCACAGCTACGACAGCACACTTGCCCCGGTGCTGGGCCGCTCCGCCACCCTCGTGGTGCCGACTGCGCTGGAGGTGGGCCTGGCCACCGGCCGCACGGACCTCATCGTCATCGAACCTCCGCGACCCCCCGAGCCGCTGCCCGCGGCGCAAGCGCGTCACGCGCTGATTGCCCACGGGTGGACCCAGAGTACGCGGCTCACGCTGGGCATGATCACCCGTCTCGTACCGTACAAGGGGGTCGATCTGGCGATCGAGGCACTCGCCGACGATCGGTGCCAGGACTGGGAACTCGTCGTGGTCGGCGGGGATGATCCAGCGACGCCTGATGAGAGCCAACGGCTGACCACCCTGGCCGCCGGTCTGGGCATCGCGGAGCGGGTTTCCCTGGTTGGCCCGATCACTGCCGCCGGGCAGCTGCTGACCGCCGTGGACGCCGTCGCCGTGCTGACCAGGCCGGGTCAGGCGGGCGCACCGACCAAGGAGGGCTACGGCATCGTAGCCTCCGAGGCGATGCTTGCCGGAGTGCCGGTCGTGGTGGCGCAAGAGGGCCCGATCTCGCGGCGTTTGAACACCCCGACGGGTCCCGCCGGACTCACCCTGCCCCGCCCAGATGCGGCGGCACTTGCTGATGCCCTGTACACCCTCAGTGAAGACAGCGTCCGCACGAAGATGGGTAAGCGCGGCATCGCGGCTGGTGAAGCGCTACCGACCCAGGACGATGTCGCTCGGCAGTTTCTGGACGTCATCACCGTGGCGGCCGAACTATGAGCGTGCTACTGCCGTTCCTGCTACTGATCGCCGTGGTGGGGTTCGGGCTGGTTCTGTGGCGGCCGTACCTCACCGTGGTGATGTTCGGCCTGCTGGCACCGCTGGGACTCACGCAACTACCCGCTTCCCTCGACGTGATCACGGTGCTGTCGCTGCTGGTCGTGGGAGCGGCGCTGTGGAATCAGCTCACCCGGGGTGCCAGCCTCATCCCGCAGAGTCCGGCGGCCATAGCCGCAGTGGTGTGGTCACTGGGCATCCTCGGGTCGGTGGCTTTCAGCTCTGACTTGGGGCGGGCGGCCGTGCTGGGCACCTGGCAAATCCTCGCGGCCTGGCTGGCGGTGGCCATTGCCTCGCTGGTGGACACCCAGGAGCGTCTACGCGCGGTGCTGGTCGCCGTACTGATCGGGGCGATCATCGTGACCGCCACCGGTCTGTCCGGAGGTTTCAACCAGTCCGGGGTCTTCAACGGCTCCATCGTCGACAACCGAGCCATGGGTGTGTTTTCGCAACCCAACGAATACGGTCTGTACAGCGCGATGATCTGGGCCTTCTCATTGGGGATGGCATGTCTGTGCCGAGGATGGCTACAACTGCTCGCCGGAGTGTGTTCGGTGGTCAGCCTCGCTGGTCTGGCCGCATCGTTCTCACGCGGATCCTGGCTCGGTGCCGTCGTCGCAGCGATCGTGATGGCGGCCCTCATCCCGTTGACCCGTCGCCCGCAGGCCATCGCGATCACCGCGGCCGTCACCACGCTCGGGGCTTCGTTGGTTCTCATCCCCTACTGGCAGTTGCCTGGCCTGTTGATGTCACGGTTCCTGAGTATCTTCAGCGGGGAGTCGAACCCCTACGACAACCGGCCAGCGTTACTGGCAGAGGGTCTGCGGCAGTGGGGTGAAGCCCCAGTCTTCGGCATCGGACCGAACATGTATCCCATCGAATCCCAGACGATCAACTCCGGGACACGCACCCTGCAGGGCCAACATGCCCACAACCTCATCGTCACGATGGGTGCCGAACAGGGCATCGTCGGCCTGATCGCATTGGGACTGTTCGTCACCGCCATCGTGCAGGCAGTGCGGATGGCCCGCCGGATCGCAGTTCCCCGGACCGGATCACGGCCGCGCCACATTCCCCTCGGCACTGCCGTCACGCTGGCGGCCATGGGTGGCCTGGTCAGCCTCGCGGCGGCCGGGCTGGTCGACTATCCGTTGCGCAACGCCCTCACCCGATCCACCACCTGGATGCTTGTGGGCCTGCTGCTCGCCGGCCAGCGCGTGGTGCGCCGTCAGGAGGAAGCGAGGTCGGCGCAGGCAGTGGCTGGCGAGCAGGTCAGCACCGTGTAGACGGGTTTGGCCGTGTTGTCCGCGCGCAGGATCCCGAACCCGTTCTGATGGACGTCGACATCGGTGAAGTCCCGATCGCGATAGACGAACGCCGCCGCAACCTGTGAGATGGAAGCGAAGTAGGCCAACATCCCGGCCGTATAGCGCGCTTGCTCCTGCTCACTCACACCGGCCTGCCATGCCGGCAGCGTTGCGTCGTCGGGATGGACGGAGTAACCAAACTCCGTGACCCAGATGGGCGAATCAGGGTCACCACGCCGGGCTTTGTACCGGACGAGCCAATCGAGGTTGCAGCCGCTGTCCACGCGGTAAGCGCACTCATCCGGTGGGAGATCACCCACAACTGGATAGGGATGGGCACCGAGGGCGTCGTAGAAGCCCCGTCCCCCGGCGTCGAAGAACTCCTCGTACCACGCCGCATTCAGGTTTGCCGGTGCCGCCGAGACCACTGTCAGGTCCGGACGGACTGCTTTCACGGCTGGGTACGTGGCACGGAGCAGTTGAACGTAATCCGCCGCGGACTGGCCGGCGAAGAACTCCGGCAGGTTCGGCTCGTTCCAGACTTGCAACGCGGCGATCTGCGCCGGCCAGCGCTGCACCATCCAGGCGGCGGCCGTTGCGTAGTCCTGCGGGTTTGCTGGCACGCCGCGCTTGTCCTCAGTGCCGCTGGACCAGGCCGGCGCCCACCACAACATCACCAGCGTTGACAGGCCCCGTTCGGAGATCTCTCGCAGCCTGGTGTCGAGTTGTTCGACTCCCTCGCCGGTGAATCCGCCCTGCGGGTCTGGCTGCAGGGTGCCCCAGCCGACATCCAGACGCACCCAGCCGACTCCGCTGGCAGCGATCGCGTCCAAAATAGCCGCCCGGTCGGCGTCCGTTCGTGAGGTCCACATGCCGTGATAGGCCACCCCGCGGATCTGCGGGGAGCCGATGATGGGAGTGACTTCGAACGTGCGCGGTGTTCCGGACTGCCCCGCACAGGCAGTAACGAGCAGCGCCAGAACAACAGCGATCACCGCCCGCACCTTCATACTCCGTAGCGTCGCACGTACCCAGTGCGGGAGGATGGAGAGGAGCGGAAGGGGTGCTCATGGGCGAACGGCGATCGAGAGTCCTGATGGTCAGTCAGCCGACCACTGCGGGGGTCGCTCAGTGTGTTCTGGACTGGTCGCTCGGCTTGGCCGGGAGCAGATGGGACGTGTCGGTCGCGTGTCCCGAGGATGGCTGGCTGCAGGCGAAACTGGCCCAAGGCGGGATCCCTGTCCACCCATGGGAATCCCAGCGCAGCCCGACTGCCGGGCTGCGGTCGGAGTCGGCGGCGCTGCGGGCGATCATCGCGCAGACCGGGCCCGACGTGATCTTTGCGCATTCGAGCAAGGCGGGGCTGGTGGCGCGCGTGGTCAACCGCAACCAGATGCCTCTGGTGTTCGCGCCGCACTCGTGGTCGTTCGAGGCTGTGCACGGCGCCATCGCGTCTGCGGCGCTGCGTTGGGAACGTTTCGCAGCCCGGTGGACCGACCGCTTCATCTGTGTCAGCGACGCCGAACGCGATCTGGGCATGCGCAGCAAGATTCGGGGACGTTATGTGGTTGCCCGCAACGGGATCGAGGTGGACGCGCTGCGTCCCGTTGCCGACCGCGCCGGCCTGCGGGAAGCGTTGGGCATCGGGGCGGGCGAAGTCGCACTTATCTGTGTGGGCCGGCTCAGTGAGCAGAAGGGCCAGGATGTCTTGCTCGCCGCCTGGCCACATGTACAGGCCCCCGACCGTACTCTGACGTTCGTGGGCGACGGGCCCGACGAACAGCAGTTACGGGCCAGTGTGGACGACCCGCGTGTGAGATTCGTGGGTCATACAGACCGCGAGGTGGCCCTGCAGTGGCTGGCAGCCGCCGACCTGGTGGTGTTGCCCTCCCGTTGGGAAGGCATGGCCCTGGTACCGCTGGAAAGCCTCGCCGTCGGTACCCCCGTCGTAGCCTCCGACGTCAACGGCGCCCGTGAGGCCATCACCGACGACGTCGGGGCACTGTGCCCCGCCGACGATCCGGTGGCCTTGGCCAGTGCTGTCAATGCCTGGCTGGCCACGCCCCGCCCCGCCGCGCGAACGGCTGCTCGGGCTCGCGTCGAGCAGGGCTTCGATCTGGCGCAGACGGTGGACACCATCGATCGCACTCTGCGGAGCACTGTGGGGGAACGGCCATGACGGCCCTGTTCACCGGCTCCGAGGCAGACATCGCCGACGCGTTCTGGACCCGGATGGGCATGACGCAGGACCCTGGCTGGCGTGTCCACCTCGACGCAGCGGCAGTCGCGTCGCCCGGCGACCTGTTCCTCAGCGACACCTCGGGAGTGCCGCTGGAGTACTCCCGGTCCGTGACCCGGGCTTTGCAGAAGAACAGCGGCCGCCTCGGGGTCGCGCTGGCGGATTCCGATGGACGCGTTTACGCCAAGGGAGTCGTGGGCACGCGCCGCACTGCCGCCCGGACCGTGGCTGGGGCCCGACTGGTCGCAGGACCCCTGGCCGTCATGGCCGCTCACCGGAAAGCAACCGCAGTTGCGCCCACCTCTCCTGTCGGCCGCACGGCACAACTCGGTGCTGACCTCGCGGCATCGGGATGGTTCGGCCTGCGCCTGGCGCGGGCGGCCCTGACGTATCGGGAGTGGGCGTGCGTAACCATCCGCATGCCCCACTCCACCGACGCAACATTGGACGTGATGGGCATGTGGCACAGCGGACCGCACCGATTCTGGGCCGACCCCTTTGTCCTCATCGACTCTGGCGAGAGTTGGTTGTTCATGGAGGAACTCGACCGTGCCACGGGCCGCGGGCACCTCATCGCCGCGCGCATCATCGACGGTGATCTGCGCGATCCGCGCGTGATCCTCAGCAACGACCACCACCTGTCGTTCCCAGTCGTGGGACGACACCAGGGGCGATGGATCGCCACAGTGGAGACCTGCGCACGGCACAACCCCGTGTACACCTTCGACCGGCCAGGTGACCCCTGGCATGAGGATGCGGAGTTGCCCGCCCTTCCACCACACACCGCCGACGCGGTGGCGGACTTCGATGCCGGAACACTGGTCGGCACTGATGCTGCCACCGACGGTCACAGTGTGCTGGTGCGGTATGCGCTACAAGGGGATGAGTGGGTTCCCCAGCCCGACGCGGTCCGGGTCGACATCGGCTGGAGCCGCGGAGGTGGCGTGGTCGACACAGCCCGCGGGATCCGAGCGGTGCAGGACTGCGCGGGCACCTATGGAACAGCGCTGGGCTGGACCTCGACCGAGGACCCGGATCAGCATCTGGCGAGATGGTCCGCGGCCGACCTGTCCACACCGGGTTGGCGTGGCGTGCACACCATGACCTGGGATCCGCTCCAACAGCAGGTCTGGATCGACGGCTGGCGGCGACGCGTGAGCCCGCTCGGCTGGCGCCACCGGCTGGTGGAGCAAGGTCATTTCGCGCAATGTCAGGGCTGACCGTAGCGCTTGGCCTTGAGAGCGTCTATGAGTCCTACCGGGGCTACCAGCAGGGCACGTGTGCGCCACATTCCCATTCGGGCCGCTAAGGAGCCGTCGGCATGCAGCCGCTGGACCTGCAACCGCGATTGCAACTGCCGCGACCGTTTGGTCCGGGAGATGCTGCCCGGATCGACCTCGTACTCGATGAGGACCTCGGGTAGGTTCGCCACTTCACCGGCCTCCATGAATCGCCAGAAGTAGGCGTAGTCCTCAGCAGCCGGAAACGCGGTCGGATAGTGACCGATGCGCTTTGCCGCGCTCGCGCGGAACATCACCGCCGGATGCATGAAGGCGCTATTGGCGCGCATGAACGAGGCGATCTCGGCATGCGTGGTGGGCATCTGTCGCACGAACAGCGGTTCACCCTGCGGATCCACGAACAGCGCCGCGCCACCAAGCAGCAGAACCTGCGGGTGGGAGTCGAGGTACGCAATCTGGGTGGCGAACCGCCGGCCCACATTGCGATCACCACAGTCGAGGCGGGCGATGTACTCGTACCTGCCGGCGATGATCCGGTCAAGCCCGGCGTTGAGTGCCCCTTCGATACCAACATTGGTCGGCAGCGCCAGCACAGTCACCTGCCGGGTTCCCCGCACCGCCCCAGCGACTTCACTGTGTGTGGGCGGAGTCGGGGAACCATCGTCGACAACGTAGATGTCTGCTGGGTCGTCGGGGTCGATACTGCCCAGCGAGGTGCGCAGGCCGTCCGGATTCTTGTAGTGCGGGATCAGCACTGCGGCCCTGTTCACGGTGCCACTACCTCCCGGGTCCGAACCACGTCGTCGCGCATTGTCTCGATCAGCTCCGCCACACCTGCGAACGCCTGCATCCCACGCAGTCGCTGCACGAACTCCACCCGCACCTGCTGGTCGTAGATGTCCTCGTCGAAGTCGAGCAGATACGCCTCAACAGTGCGGTGGGTGCCGTCGAACGTGGGATTGCTGCCCACACTGATCGCCGCTCGATGGATGCGGCCCGCGACCTCGGTGCGACCCGCATAGACCCCGTCAGCAGGCACCGCAGCCCGGTCATGATGTGCCACGTTTGCCGTCGGGTACCCCAGTTGACGCCCGCGTTGCTGGCCCTGCACGACGATGCCGTCAACCTCGGTGGGGCGGCCGAGCATGACCGCCGCAGCGCCCACGTCCCCCTGGGCCACAGCTGCCCGAATCCGGGTAGAGGAGACCGGCGACCCTTCACCGACAAGGCCGTACTCAAAGACGTGCAGACCGGCGGTGCGCAGGGTGTCCGCCGAGCCCTGCGCGCGATGGCCGAAGCGGAAGCCCTCCCCGATGACGACCTCGCGTGCGTCCAGACGCTGCAGCAAGACCTGGGTCGTGAAATCCTGCGCGGACATGGCGGCCAGTTCTGCCGTGAACGGCAGCACCTCGACGTCATCCACCTCGAGCGCGGCGATCAGCTCGCAGCGGCGAGTGATACTAGTGAGCCGAGTCGGTGCCTGCTCCGGGCGCAGCACCTCCAACGGGTTGGGGTCGAAGGTGACCACGACGGCCGTCCGCCGAGCCACCCGCGCCCGCTCAACGGCATGGGCGATGAGAGCCTGATGCCCGCGGTGGACACCGTCGAACACCCCGATCGTCACGGTCGCGCCGTTTGCCACGCCTCTACCTTGCCAGCCACTCATTGCGCGGCGTTCAGCAGGATTCGCACGACACCCTCTTCAGAGTGCGCCACTGACACCCAGCGGCCGTCCGGGTCAACGATCAGCGTCGGCTCGGTCGGCAGATCGATGGTCGGCCGGCGACCGTGGCGCAGGTCCATGGCTTGCTCGGGAGTGGCAGCCACGACAGGCAGCAATCGAGCCATGACGGCTTCGGGCGTATGTACCGGCGGGGCTGTCTCCCCCAGCATCGAACACTCCCCGACCAGGATCGGCCCGATGGCCGTACGCCGCAACGCTGTGAGATGCCCCGCGCTCCCTAGGGCCGAGCCCAGGTCGCGGGCCAACGCCCGGATGTAGGTGCCACTGCTGCAGGTGACGACCACGTCGATGTCGGTCACCGGCAACTCGGGGTGTGGTCGGGGCCCCCCGATCATCTCGAAGCACTCGATGGTGACTGGCCGGGCCGCCAGTTCCACCTGCTGACCGCTGCGGACCCGCGCATAGGAGCGCACCCCGTCGACCTTGATCGCCGACACCGCACTCGGGACCTGCTGGATCAGCCCGGTCAGCGCGGTGATCCGGGCGGACAGGCCCGCCGGATCCCACTCCCAGCCCGGCGTAGCCGTGATCTCCCCTTCGGCATCATCGGTGACGGTGCCTTGCCCGAGCCGGATCGTCGCCTCGTACGTCTTGCCCAGCCCCTGGACGAACTGTAGGAGTTTGGTCGCGTGCCCCAACCCCACCACCAGGACGCCGGTGGCCATCGGGTCGAGCGTGCCGGCATGACCGACCCGCTTCTGGCCGTACAAACGGCGCAGCCGAGCGACCACGTCATGACTGGTCCAGCCAGCGCCTTTGTCGATCAGCGCGAATCCCGTGATCACGCGGCCAGGGCCCCCAGGAACCGGTTCAGCGTCTCCTCGGCATCATGGCTGCCCGTGAAGCCGGCGGCCAATCTGTGCCCGCCGCCACCCACCTGCGTACACACCGCACCGACATCGGCCACGCCGGCCGACCGCGAGGACACCCGCCACGATCCGTTGTCGTCCTGCTTGAGGACGACGGCCACATCCACGTCTGCCACGGTGCGCACGGCGTCGATCAGGGCCTCCACCTCCGTGAAGGCGATCCCTCGATCCTCGCGTGCCTGGGCGGGGACCTGGGCGATCGCCACGGTGTAGCCGGCGACGGTGCGGACGTCGAGATCGGCCATGACGGCGGATTGCAGAGCGATGAACTCCCTGCTCTTGGTGTCGAACATGGCCTTGGCGATGCCTGCGAAATCGATGCCAGTGTCCATCAGCCGGGCGGCGGCGCGCATCGCGGCCGGCGTCGTGGCGGGATAGCGGAACGAGCCGGTGTCGCTGGAGATCGCGGCGTAGAGGCAGATGGCCATGTCGTGAGTAAGGTCCACGCCGAGCGCGTCGATGAGGTCGAGGGCGAGCATCCCAGTCGCGGGCTGTCCGGCATCGCACAGATTGATTCCCGCGAAGGGGATGAAGCTTGCATGGTGGTCGATGGCGATGAACGAGGTGGCGGCCTGACCGATGGGCAGCAGCCGGCCGATGCGATCCGGTGACGAGGCGTCCATGCTCATCACCACGGCGGCCTGCGCAATCTGCGGGCCAACCAAGAGGTCCTGCCGGGGCAGGAAATGTAGACCGGGGGGCACCTCGAAGGGGTCGTCGGGGAATGTGACCCGCACGGGCACACCCAGGCTTTCCAGGGCGATCGCAGTGGCCAGAGCCGACCCGAGAGCGTCGGCATCGGGGTTAACGTGCGCCACCAGCAGCACACTGTCCGCCCCGCGCAGGACGTCAGCGATCTGCTCGATACTCACGGGAACGAGTCTAGGGCGCAGTTGCAGGCACTGCCGGACAGCACGTCAGCCGTCAGTCCTCATCGTCCTCATGCTTGTACGGATCAGGCTCCCCGGCGAACGTCGCCTCAGCCGCCAGCCCTGCCACCTGGGCGTCGCGCTCTCGAGCCTCGCGCAGCAGGTCCTCGATGTGGGCGGCAGTCTCGGGGATCGCGTCAGCCACGAAGGCGATCGTCGGGGTGAACTTGATCCCGGTCTGCTTGCCGACCTCACTGCGGATGACCCCGGTCGCCGATTGCAGGGCGGCTGCCGTGCCCTCCCGTTCCAACTGATCGCCGAGGACCGTGTAGAAGATGGTTGCCTCCCGCAGGTCGCCGGTCACCCGCACGTCCGTCACGGTCACGAAACCGAGCCGGGGGTCTTTGATCCGGCGTTCGAGCATCTCGGCCACAATCACCTGGATGCGGTCGGCCAACTTGCGTGCGCGCTGCTCACTCATCACAACTCCTCTTCACTGACATAGGTGCGGCGGGCCAACACGAACTCGATGTGCGGTTCGGCTGCCAACCAACGTTCACACGTGTCCAGCACATCCCTGCACTGCGCGAGATCGGCGGCCACGACCGAGACCCCGATCTGGGTCCGGCCCACCAGGTTCAGGTGCCCCGCCTCGGCCGCCGCAACCGCGAACTGGTGCCGCAGGTGGGCGACCAGCGGCCGGACGAGGGAGCGCTTCTGCTTGCGCGTCCGGGAAGGCAGCAAGACATCGACTGCCATCACCCCGGCATACATCTGCACTCCTCGTCCGACCGGCCGTGGTCACCGGGCGCCTAACGCGCCTTTTCTCGCATCTCGTAGGTCTCGATGATGTCCTCGACCCGGATGTCGTTGTACGACCCGAGGCCGATACCACACTCATAGCCGTCCTTGACCTCGGTGGCATCGTCCTTGAACCGCTTCAAGGAGTCGATGGTGAGGTTCTCCGCGACCACATTGCCGTCGCGGATCAGGCGGGCCTTGGCATTGCGCCGGATGACACCCGAGCGCACGATGGCCCCTGCGATGTTGCCCGCCTTGCTCGAGCGGAAGACCTCGCGGATCTCCGCCTTGCCGAGTTCGGACTCCTCGTAGATCGGCTTGAGCATTCCCTTGAGGGCCTGCTCCACCTCGTCGATGGCCGCGTAGATCACCGAGTGGTAACGGATGTCGACACCCTCGCGCTCGGCCAGTTCGGCAACCCGCTCCGCGGTCCGCACGTTGAAGCCGATGATGATGGCGTCGTCCACCGTGGCCAGGTTGACGTCGTTCTGCGTGATGGCACCCACCCCACGGTGGATGACCCGCAGGTCGACCTCCTCACCCACATCGAGTTTGAGCAATGCATCCTCGAGGGCCTCGACCGAACCGGACACGTCGCCCTTGATGATCAGGTTGAGCACAGCGCGCTCGCCCTTCTCCAGACCCTGCAACAGGTCTTCCAAGGTCCGCCGACCACGCCGGGCCGCCAGCTCGGCGTTGCGCTCGCGCGCCTGCCGGGTGTTGGCGATCTGCCGGGCGATGCGGTCCTCCTGCACCACCAGGAACGTGTCGCCGGCGTCGGGAACGGCCGTGAGACCGAGCACCTGCACCGGCCGTGACGGCATGGCGATGTCGACCGGGTCACCGTTCTCGTCGAGCATCGCCCGCACGCGGCCATGGGCCTCGCCGATGACAATGCTCTCGCCGGGACGCAACGTTCCGCGCTGCACCAGCACGGTGGCCACGGGACCGCGGCCCTTGTCCAGATGCGCCTCGATCGCCACACCCTGCGCGTCCTGCTCGGGGTTCGCCCGCAGGTCCAGGCTCGCGTCCGCGGTCAGGACGACCGCCTCCAGTAGTTCTGGGATGTTGATCTGGGACTTTGCGGAGACGTCGACGAACATGGTGTCGCCGCCGTATTCCTCAGCGATCAGGCCATACTCGGTGAGCTGTCCACGGACCTTGGCCGGGTCAGCACCTTCTTTGTCGATCTTGTTGACGGCGACCACGATCGGCACATCCGCCGCCTGGGCGTGGTTCAGCGCCTCGATCGTCTGCGGCTTCACACCGTCGTCGGCTGCGACCACCAGCACCGCAATATCGGTCACCTTGGCACCGCGGGCACGCATGGCGGTGAACGCCTCGTGACCCGGGGTGTCGATGAACGTGATCTTGCGGTTCGTGCCGTCGATGTCGGCCCGGATCTGGTAGGCACCGATGTGCTGGGTGATCCCGCCGGCCTCGCGCGCCACCTGATTCGTGTGCCGGATCGCGTCGAGCAGCTTGGTCTTTCCGTGGTCGACGTGACCCATGACGGTGACGACGGGTGGCCGCTGTTCCAGGGCCTCCTCACCACCTTCGTCCTCGCCGAACTCGAGGTTGAAGCTCTCCAGCAACTCGCGGTCCTCGTCCTCGGGGGACACGACCTCGACGTTGTAGTTCAACTCCGAGCCGAGCAGCAGCAGGGTGTCGTCGGACAGCGACTGGGTCGCTGTGGCCATCTCGCCAAGGCCGATCAACGCCTGTACCAGCGATCCTGGGTTGGCATCGATCTTGTCGGCGAAGTCGGTCAGCGTGGCACCACGTGGCAAGCGCACCAGACGGCCGTCGCCGCGCGGGATCCGCACGCCGCCGATCGTCGGGGCCTCCATGTTGTCGAACTCCTGGCGCTTCGCGCGTTTGCTCTTGCGCGACTTCTTGGCACCTGGACGTCCGCGACCGGGACCGCCACCGGGACGGCCCGGGCCGCCACCAGGACGCTGGCCGAAACCGCCAGCACCACCGGGACCACTACCCGGGGCGCCACCGCCGGGACGTTGGCCGAAGCCGCCGCCACCACCGCCGCCTGGGCGCCCACCTGGACCGCCACCACCAGGCCTACCTGCACCGCCTGCACCGCCGGGACGCTGGCCGAAGCCACCGCCGCCGGGACGCTGGCCGGGACCACCGGGGCGCCCACGTCCGCCTGGACCACCGGGACGCTGCCCGGGACCGCCAGGACGCTGGGGAGCGGGCCGCGGGCGCGGCGGCATCATGTTGGGATTGGGCCGCGGGGCGCCAGGAACACCACCAGTGCCGGTCCGCGCAGCGGGCGCTCCGGTGCTGAAGGGGTTGTTGCCCGGCCGGGGGGCCGGACGTGGTGCGGGACTTCCGAAGGGGTTGTTCCCAGGACGCGGACCAGGCTTCGGTGCGGGCCGCCCGGTGGGCGACGGCGCGGGACCGGGTCGGGGTGCGGGAGCAGGGGTGGCAGGCGGACCTGCCGCGGGCCGCGGAGCCGGCCGGGGGGCGGGCTTGGGCGACGGTGTTGCCGGCGCACCTGCTGCCGGCGCGGGTGCAGGTGCAGCAGGCCGGGGTGCCGGTTTGGGCGCAGCAGGAGACGGCCCTGCGGGCGTGGCTCCCCCGGTTGCCGCGGTACCTGGCCGCGGTGCCGGCTTGGGACCGGCCTTCGCGGCCGGGGTGGCCGCAGGTTTCGGCGGGGCTCCCTTGGCGGAGTCCCGCAAACGACGGACCACCGGCGCTTCGATGGTTGATGAGGCGGACTTGACGAACTCACCCATGTCTTGCAGCTGGGAGATGAGCGTTTTGCTCTCTACCCCCAGCTCGCGAGCGAGCTCATAGACCCGGACCTTGGCCACTTTTCTCCATTCTGGCCCGGGGTACTACCGGACCTAGTTGTTTGTCGGCGTCTTCATCGCTGACTGTTCATCGGGTGTGCATCCCGACGCTCCTCAACTTTCGAAACGGTCACGTTGCTCAACATCGTCGTCAGTTCGCAGGGATCCAACGGCCCACCGGTCCGTAGTGCCCTGCCGAACGCCTTGCGGGCGATGGCAGCCGTGACGCACCCCTGAGATAGGTGTACGTAAGCACCGCGACCGGAGTGTTCCCGCCTGACATCCGGCCGCAGCCGGCCGTCCACGAGAACGACTCTGAGCAGATCACGTTGATGAGTCCGGGTCCGGCAGCCCACACAGGTTCGTACTGGTAGGGCTGACACGAGAGGACCTTTCGCCATCGCAGCGATCCGCTCTCAAGTCTAGCGGGTGGGTCAAGACACTTGGAAGGCGCGCCTCGCGAGGCTCAGGCGGTGTCGCCGTGGATGTCGAGCCGCCAGCCCGTCAGCCGCGCCGCAAGCCGGGCGTTCTGCCCCTCCTTGCCGATCGCCAGGGACAACTGGTAGTCCGGAACGATCACCCGCGCCGAGCGTGTCGTCTCATCCACGACCTCGACAGCCTGCACCCGGGCCGGGGACAGTGCCGCGGCGATGAACCGGGCCGGATCCTCGTCGAAGTCCACGATGTCGATCTTCTCGCCCTGCAGTTCGGACGTGACCGCTCGAACCCGCTGGCCCATCGGACCGATGCACGCCCCTTTGGCGTTGATCTGCGAGGAGGCCGCCGCCACGGCGATCTTGGTCCGGTAGCCGGCCTCTCGAGCCAGTGCGGAGATTGTGACGACCCCATCGGCGACCTCCGGGGATTCCAGCGCGAACAGCCGCCGGACCAGTTCTGGGTGAGTGCGCGACAGGGTGACCGACGGACCCTTCATGCCGCGGCGCACCGACACGACGTAGCAGCGGATCCGCTCGCCGTGCTGATAGGACTCCGTGGGCACTTGCTCGGCGGGCGGGATGATCCCCTCCACCGCCCCGAGGTCCACGTAGACGAGGCTGGAATCCTTGCCCTGCTGGATGACCCCCGAGACCAGATCACCCTCGCGGGCGGCGAACTCTTCGAAGGTCACATCGTCGGTGGCCTCCCGCAGCCGCTGCATCAGCACCTGCTTGGCGACGGTGGCGGCGATCCGGCCGAAGTCGCTCGGGGTGTCGTCGAACTCCCCCACGCGTTGGCCGTCGTCGTCAAGTTCGGGCGCCCACACCGTCACGTGACCGGTGGTCTTGTCCAGTTCCACCCGCGCCGCCAACTGTGACCCGTCGGTGTGGTGGTAAGCGGCCAGCAGTGCCTGCTCGATGCTGGCAACGACGGTGTTGAAGCTCAGGCCGCGGTCGGTGACCAGGGCGCGCAGGGTTGCCATGTCGATATCCATCAGGCGCCCGCCTCGCCGAACTCGACCTGCACGACGGCCTTGGCGACATCCGAGAAGTCGATAACCGGCTGCTGACCGTCCACGGAGAGAGTCACGTGCTGATCGTCGGCTTCGATGATCCGGCCCGTCAACTCGCTGTCGTCATTGAGCTGGACCTGCACGAGGCGGTTCTGTGCGCGGCGCCAGTGGCGGGGCAGCGTGAGCGGTCGACCGACGCCCGGGGAGGTGAGTTCGAGGGTGTAGGGAGTCTCGCCCATGACGTCGGCCTCGTCGAGGGCCTCAGACACACGTGGGGTGAACTCGGCGATCTGGTCCAGGGTGATACCACCATCGACATCGACTGCCACGACCACCACACTGCGTCGGCCTGCCTTGCGGATCGTGACGAATTCCACGTCCGCACCGTGTTCGGCCACGATGGGCCCGACCAAGTCCGCGATCTGTTGCTCGCGTGCGTCCGACATGTATGCCTCCTGTGCTGACCTCCCAGATTACGCGCGCGTAGGCTCTTGACTCGTGACCGACCGGCGACAGGTGTTGCAGGTGGCCGTGCTTGCCGCGGCCGGTGTGCTGGTTCTCCCGGGCTGCAGCACCGACGATCCCGCCCCTGACGGCGTATCGGCTACCCCGGATCCGCAGCAGGCCGACGAGCTCGCGCTGATCGCGGCCTACGACGCGGCGTTGCTCTCGGCCGGACCCAAGCAGACGGCGGTCTTCCAGACCCTGCGTGATGAGCACGCGGCCCACGCCCGCGCCTTGGGCTGGACGGAACCGCCACCGCCACCGACCTCGCAGGAATCCGTGGGGCGCGCTGCCCTGGTGCGCCTTGAGCGCGCCGCGGCCCGGCAACGCGCAGACGGCGCCCGCGATGCCAGTGAGGCCGAACTGGCGCAGGTCCTGGCCTTGATCGCTGCCTCCGAGGCGCAGCACGTCGTCACACTGGAGGCGCTGTGAGCGATGCCCTGCAGGCGGCGCTGGCCGGGGAGTACGCCGTGATGTACGCCTACGGTCGTGCCGGGGGGCGTTTGACGACCGACACTGACCTCGCTCTCGAGGGGCTCGAGGTGCACCGGACCCGTCGGGACCAGTTGCGGGCATGGCTCACCGAGGACGGCCAGGAACCCCTGCCACCGGCTCCCGCCTACCAGGTTCCGAGCGTGGTGCGCAGCAACGCCTCGGCGCGCAGGCTGCTGGCGACGGTGGAACTGCGCTTGGTCCCCCTGTACACCGAACTGATCAGCGAGGTGTTCGACGATGAGAAGCGGCGGGTGTGGAGCATCCGCTGTGTACGGGACTGCGCGTTGACCGCCCAGGCGTGGGGTGCGCCGGGACAGGCGTTCCCATGGCCGGAAGGCGAAGTCGCACCAGTTTGAGACGATGGGGGCATGAAGCGGGGTTTGCTCGTCCTGACCATTGCCCTGCTCGCCGCGTGCAGCAGCAACCCGGAACCCGCGCCTGTGCCGCCGGCAAGTCCGCCGGCCAGTTCGGCCGGACCCAGCGCGCCGGCCGTGACCGGTGCATTGGCCACTGATCTGGCGGCGCCGTGGAGTGTCGTGCCGCTGGCCGCGGACCGCGCCCTCATCAGTCAGCGCGATTCCGGTGAGGTGCTGCTGCTGGCCGATGGCACCACGTCGGTGGCGGGCAGGATTGATCAGGTGCTGCCGGGTGGCGAAGGCGGGTTGCTGGGCTTGGCGATGGTGAGCCCGGATGCCGATCAGGTCTTCGCCTACTACACCGCTGCCACCGACAACCGTGTGGTGGTCTTCGATTTCGACGGGCGCCGTCTCAGTAACGAGCGCACGGTACTCGGAGGGATCCCCAAGGGGTTCATCCACAACGGCGGCCGGATCGCTTTCGGCCCAGACGGCTACCTGTACATCGCGACCGGGGAGATCGGTGAGCCAGCGTTGGCGCAGGACCGCTCCTCGTTGGCGGGCAAGATCCTGCGCGTGACCCCGAAGGGCACCCCAGTGCCCAGCAACCCCGACCCACGGTCCCCGGTGTGGTCGTGGGGCCATCGCAACATCCAAGGTCTGGCATGGGACTCGGCGGGACGTTTGTGGGCTACTGAGTTCGGCCAGGACGACGTGGACGAACTCAACCTCATCGAGGCGGGCAAGAACTACGGCTGGCCGCAGTGCGAAGGTCCGTGCGACGAGCCCGGCACCACGAACCCGAAGGCGACCTGGTCGCCGACCTCGACCTCGTCGCCGAGCGGGCTGGCCATCGTCGACGACGTGGCCTGGGTCGCCGGGCTGCGCGGGGAGGCGCTGTTCGAGATCCAACTCGACGGCGTCCGGGCTCGCGAACCGTTCCCGTGGTTCAGCGGGGACCACGGCCGCCTGCGTGATGTCGTCGCTGCTCCCGACGGCGGCTTGTGGGTGCTCACCAACAACACCGACGGCCGCGGCGACCCGGGCCCGGATGACGATCAGCTGCTCGCGGTGGAGTTACCCGCACTGCCGCAACTGCAGAGCTAGCGGCGCCGCCGACCGAACCCGCGCCGACAATTCGGCACTTGTTGGTGCGACACGCCGCGCAGAATCGCACCTTCTGCCCATCCGCTCGACTAGCCCCGGCAGATCTGCACCAGGCGTCCCAACGCCTCGGGCAGAGCCACCTCTTCGCGCTCCCCGGTCGCCCGGTCCTTGATCTCGACCTGACCATCCACGAGCCGTTTGCCGACGACGACGATCGTGGGCACACCCAAGAGCTCAGAGTCATTGAACTTCACCCCCGGCGATACGCCGCGCCGGTCGTCATAGAGCACGCGCAGACCCTCGTCCTCGCAGGCCACCGCCAGCTCCTGCGCCGCCTCGAACACTGCCGGGTCCTTGCCGGTGGCCAGGATGTGCACATCGGCGGGCGACACCGCCCGCGGCCACAGCAGTCCCTTGTCGTCGTGGTGTTGTTCGGCGATCGCCGCGACCGCCCGGGACACCCCGATGCCATAAGAGCCCATCGTCACGACTCGGGCCTTGCCATTCTCGTCGAGCACCTTGAGATCCAGTGCCTGGGCGTACTTGCGGCCGAGTTGGAAGATGTGCCCGATCTCGATGCCCCGCTCGCTGTACAGCGGGCCCGACCCGTCCGGGGCGGGGTCACCATCGCGCACCTCGGCGGCCTCGATCTTGCCATCAGCACTGAAGTCGCGCCCATACACCAGGTCGAACACGTGCCGGCCAGCCTCATTGGCCCCGGTGATCCAGGCCGTGCCCTCGACGACCCGCGGGTCCACCCGGAAGGCGATTCCGCGTTCCTCGCCCAAAGCCTGCGGGCCGATATAGCCCTTGACCAGCTGCGGGTACGCGGCGAAGTCTGCCTCCTCGAAGGGCGTCGGAACAGCCGGCGAGACCTGTGCCTCGAGCCGTTTCATATCGACCTCGCGGTCCCCCGGCAGGCCCACCACCAGTGGCTCGCGCCGACCGTCCGGGTAGGTCAGCATCAGGACCACGTTCTTCAAGGTGTCAGCAGCGGTCCACGCCCGGTCGGAGCGCGGGAAGCGCGCGTTGGCCAGCGCAACCAGAGAGTCGATGGTGGGGGTGTCGGGGGTGTCCTCGACGTGCGCCGCGGGTTGCTCCGCCACTGGCTTGGGGGGCGGGGGTACGGTGACCACTGCTTCGACATTGGCCGCATAACCGCCGTCGGAGCGCACGAACGTGTCTTCCCCGGATTCACACGGCGCAAGGAACTCCTCACTGGCCGAGCCACCCATCGCCCCGGACATCGCCGACACGATGACATAGTCCAGTCCCAGCCGGTCGAACGTCTTGATATAGGCCTCGCGGTGCCGGTCGTAGGAGCGCTGCAAACCCTGGTCATCGAGGTCGAAGGAGTAGGAGTCCTTCATCACGAACTCGCGACCGCGAAGGATGCCCGCCCGCGGCCGCGCCTCGTCGCGGTACTTCGTCTGGATCTGATAGATCACCAGCGGCAGGTCCTTGTAGGACGAGTACTCGCCCTTGACCAGCAGGGTGAACATCTCCTCGTGCGTGGGGCCGAGCAGGAAATCAGCGCCCTTCCGGTCCTGCAATCGCATGAGCGTGTCGCCGTACTCGGTCCAGCGCCCGGTCGCCTCGTAGGGCTCGCGGGGCAGCAGCGCCGGGAAGTGCACCTCCTGAAAACCAGCGGCGTCCATCTCCTCGCGCACGATGGCCTCTACGTTGCGGTACACCAAGTAGCCCAACGGCAGCCAGGTGAACACACCAGGGGCCACCCGGCGCACCAGGCCAGCCCGCACAAGCAACTTATGACTGGGCACTTCCGCGTCTGCGGGGTCTTCACGCAGGGTCCGCAGGAACAAGGTCGACATTCGCAGCACGAGAGCAAGCCTAGGCCAGAGCACCTCTGGCATCGTGGGTGCATGAGGCCAACAGTCACCACCCCCGTGGTCGTCGCCGCCATGATCCTGGCAACCGCAGCTCCTGCCATTGCGGCCAACAGCCCCCGGCCGCGACTCAGCCTGCCGACGGCAAAGACATCTGTGGCCGCACCCATCACGGCCACGGTGCGACTGCCAGGGGGGCAACGATCCGTGCGGATCCAGACCCGCTCCCAGACCTCTACGTGGCAGACCGTCGCCAACGGCCGCACAAACCCATCGGGCACCGCGAAGATCCGCTTCACGACCTACCAAGACGGCAAATACCAGGTCCGCGCGGTGGCGGGCGGGGTGAACAGCGCCCGGCAATCCTTGAAGGCCACCTATCCCACCGCTGCGCCGCCCCGGGAGTCGTTGGCACCAATGCGTGCGGGTGCGTTGCGGATCGCGAATGCGGCCACCGGATCTGTCACCGCCGGGGACTACACCGTGGCTGTCACCGGGTCTGGAGTGCGCATCACCGACAGCGCTGGCCGCACTGCCTGGGCCAGCAGGGCCGGCACCCCGTTCCTGATCGCGAGCCGCTCCACCCTGCGGTGGTTCCAGCGCAGCACCGCAGGCGCATTCTGGGCGCAGGTTCAGCGGCGCACGAGCCTGACCGATCAACGCGTGACCGCGGTGCGCACCTCCGGGGACACGGTGACACTGGTGGGCACCTTGCGCGGCGACGGCAAGAGCGCTCGCTACACGATGGTCCTGCAGCCATCGGGGGCGGCACTACAGATGCGCGTCACGTTCGCCGACAACTCGCAGGTCAGCCCAAACAGCGTGCAAGTGATCTCTGAGCGGGCGTCCAGCGCCGGGGTACACGGCTTCGGCAATCAGTACCAGGACTTCGACCTCTCCGGGCAGCTCCTGCCGATCCTCGTGCAGGAGCAGGGTGTGACCCGCGGGGAGGAACCCGCGGCGAAGCTCGTGGATGCTGCCACTTGGGGCGCGGGCACCCTGCAGACGACCTACGGCGGGTGGCCGACCTACGTCACCGACCAGAACCGCTCCTTCAGTCTTGTCGACAACCGCGCTTCGGGGGCCCTGGCGGTGGCCGACATGCGCAAATCGCGCCTGATCGGGCTGGAGTCGTTCGCACCGACGTTCACCGCCACGATCCAGGCCGCGGATAGCCCGGCCGGCATCGTCAGGGCGCGCGGAGCCGCCACTACCCGGCCACCGCTGGCCGGCTGGGTCCAGAACGGGGCGGTGCTGGGGCTGCAGGGCGGTACGGCCAAGGTCCGGCAGGTGGTCGCCGACATGCAGGCCGCCGGTACCAAGATCTCAGCGGTCTGGCTGCAGGACTGGGTCGGCAAGCGGGTGACCACTTTCGGTGAACAACTGTGGTGGACCTGGCAGTTGAACCGCGCCACCTACCCGGACTGGGAACAGATGGTCTCCGACTTCAACGCCCAGGGCATCAAGGTGATGACTTACGTCAACCCCTTTGTCATCAACCAGTCGCAGGTCAACGGCCAGCCGATCGAGAACTTCTACGCCCAAGGTGAGCAGAAGGGCTTCCTGGTCAAGAACCAGCGCGGCGGCACCTACGTCGTGCAGACCATCGGTTTCCCGACGGCCCTGGTGGATCTGACCAATCCCGATGCGCGCGACTGGTTCGCCGACATCATCGCCAAGCAGGTGCTGGGCGTGGGTGCCAGCGGATTCATGGCGGACTTCGGGGAGTATCTGCCCATGGACTCCGTGCTGTTCAAGGGCAAGGCAGCCCGCCAGCACAGCCGCTGGCCGCAACTGTGGGCACAGACCGTCCGGCAAGCGTGCACGCAGGCCGGCGTTCCCGACTGCCTGTCCTTCTTCAGGTCGAGCTACCTGGGCAGTCCGCGCAATGTGCCGCTGATGTGGGCGGGCGACCAGATGGTGAACTACGCGCGTGAGGACGGTATGCGCAACGCGGTCCTTGGCATGCTGGCCGGTGGGGTGTCAGGAGCACCGTTGTGGCACAGCGACATCGGTGGCTACACGAGTGTCAACGCCGCGGTCACCAACTTCCTGCGCCCGCCGCAGCTCAACGCCCGCTGGGCCGAGATGCAGGCTTTCGGAGTCGTCATGCGTACACATGAGACGAACCGCCCGACCCTGAACCAGCAGGTGTACGACACCCCTGAGACGAGGGCGCAGTTCGCCCGCGCCTCCCAGATCTACGCCGCCCTGCATGATTACCGGGCGAGCGTGATCGACGAGGCAGTGCGCACTGGTATGCCGGCGATGCGCCACGGATGGCTGGTATACCCGGGAACAGACGCCGCGACAGCTGATGAGCAGTTCTTCCTGGGCGACCATCTGCTGGTGGCGCCGGTGTATGCAGAGAATGCGACCGGTGTTGATGTTGTTTTCCCGCCCGGGCAGTGGCGCCACGTTCTGACCGGTGAGGTGTATTCGGGACAGGCGACCGTGCCGGCACCGATCGGGACACCCGCCGGGTTCGTCTTGGTCGGGGATCCGGTCGGTGACCAGATCCTGACCCAGCTGCGGGCGGCTGGTCTGTAGCCTGACACGCATGACATCGCGCCCAGCTGCCGTAGACCGAGTCGAGAAGGCCCTGTGTGACGCCGGCGTTACGGGGCAGATCAGGGAACTGTCCGACAGCGCCCGGACGGCCAAGGAGGCGGCGGCCGCGCTCGGAGTTGAGGTCGGACAGATCGCGAGTTCACTGGTTTTCCTGGCAGACAGTGTGCCGGTGATGGTGGTGGCCTCCGGTGGTCACCGGGTGGATGAACGGCGCTTGGCGCAGTTGCTGGCAGCCACGATCGGCAAGGCCAACGCCAACGATGTCCGCTCCGCGACCGGGTACGTGATCGGCGGGGTATCGCCGGTGGGCCTGCCCCCCGAGATGCGGGTCGTCGTGGATGAGGCGCTGGCCCAGTACGAAGTGGTCTGGGCCGCTGCCGGCCACACCCACTGGGTGTTCCCGACGACGTTCGCCGAGATCGTGAACATGACCGGCGGCCGCCCCGCAGTGGTGGGCGGCTGAGGGGTCCGGGTTTCGCACGGATGGCGACTTCGCGCGGGCCCCTCAAAAGACTCAAAGCGGGCATTGGGCGCCTTAGGAGGAACAGAACTGCGCACAGTTCGCCCCGGTTATGCGGAGTTCTGAACCGCTCGATTAGTACAGCACCGTCGCGAACTCGCCCACCTGCACGAACCCCACCCGGCGGTATGCGGCCAGCGCGGCGAGGTTGTAGGAGTTCACATACAGGCTGACCGTGTCCGCGAAGCGTGCCCGCGTCAATTCCACGACCGCGGCCATCCCGGCCTCCGACAGGTGCTGACCGCGGTGGCTGGGCTCCACCCAGACCCCTTGGATCTGAGCCACACCCTGCGCCACCACCCCCACCTCGGCCTTGAACACCACCTCGCCGTCCTCGATCAGGACGAACGCCCGGCCCTGCTGAATCAGGCTGACCACCCGCCGCCGGTAGCCAGCGCCACCGTCGGGCGTGAGCGGGCTGATGCCCAGCTCCTCGGTGAACATCGCCACCGAGGCCGGGAAGACCGCCTCCAGGTCATCGAGCGTTGCGGTCCGCACCTGCGGGTTCCCCGGGATCGCCGGCGGACCACTGATGGCCAGCATCGGCTGATCCGGGCGCACATCCCGGGCCTTGCCCCACGACCGTTCGAGCTGTTGGTAGAAGTCCAGGACCGGTGCGGCCGGACCCACGATCGAAGAACATCGGCGGGCCGTCAGGCGGGCTCGACTCGCGAACGCCGCGATGGCCTCCGGTTCGGCGCCGACGGGGACCACGTTGGCGCCCAGGTACATCCCGGCCACCAGATCCTCGCCGCGGAAACAACCCCACATCTCGGCGCCCAGCGCAGTTCCCACACCCAACAACTGCAGGCGCTCACTGACCATCGCGTAGGCGACGGGGTCGGTCGCCAGCAGTCCACGCAGGGCCGGCGCGTCGGCGCCAGCCAGCAGCCGGACCGAGGTCACGACACCGTGACTGACGGGTCGCCTGCCTCCATGCCCTCGGCCAAACGCATGGCCTCCTCGATCAGCGTCTCCACGATCTGCGCTTCGGGGACGGTCTTGATGACCTCCCCTTTGACGAAGATCTGCCCCTTGCCGTTGCCGCTGGCCACCCCGAGGTCCGCTTCCCGCGCCTCGCCGGGGCCGTTCACAACACAACCCATGACCGCCACCCGCAGTGGCACCTCCAAGCCCTCCAGCCCAGCGGTCACCTGCTCAGCCAGGGTGTAGACGTCGACCTGGGCGCGTCCGCAACTGGGACAGGACACGATCTCGAGGCCACGCTCGCGCAGGTTCAGTGACTCCAGGATCTGCAGGCCGACCTTGACCTCCTCGACGGGCGGCGCGGACAACGACACCCGGATCGTGTCGCCGATGCCCTCGGAGAGCAGTGCGCCGAACGCCACAGCCGACTTGACCGTGCCCTGGAAGGCGGGGCCGGCCTCGGTGACGCCAAGGTGCAGCGGGTAGTCGCAGGCCGCGGACAACGCCCGGTAGGCCTGCACCATGACCACGGGGTCGTGGTGTTTGACCGAGATCTTGATGTCGCGAAAGCCGTGCTCCTCGAACAGCGACGCCTCCCACAGCGCACTTTCCACCAGAGCCTCGGGGGTGGCTTTGCCGTACTTCTCGAGCAGGCGCTTGTCGAGGCTGCCGGCGTTGACACCGATCCGGATCGGAATCCCTGCGTCCTTGGCTGCCCGCGCGATCTCCCCCACTCGGTCATCGAAGGCCTTGATGTTGCCCGGGTTCACCCGCACGCCAGCGCATCCGGCGTCGATGGCGGCGAACACGTACTTCGGCTGGAAGTGGATGTCGGCGATGACCGGGATGTCGGCCTTGCGCGCGATCATCGGCAGGGCCTCAGCGTCGTCCTGGCTCGGGACGGCGACCCGCACGACCTGGCAGCCGGAGGCGGTGAGTTCGGCGATCTGCTGCAGGGTCGCATTGACGTCTGCGGTGACAGTGGTGGTCATCGACTGCACGCTCACCGGCGCATCGCCACCGACCTCCACGGGGTGGTGGGGATGGCGCAGCGTGATCTTGCGGGTGGGGCGGCGGGGGGCCAGCACCGGAGCCGGGGCAGCAGGCATTCCCAACGAAACGGTCATGACTCCAGTATCTCCCACAGGGTCAAACTCGCCCCGCCGAGCATCAGCCCAGACGGATCGGCTTGACGATGTCCGCCCACAGGATGATCACACTGACCCCGATGAGCACGATCGCGACGGTGTAGGCCACGGGCAACATGCGCGCCACGTCCACCGGCCCTGGGTCGGGTTGCCCGCGCCATCTGGCGATCTGCCGGCGGGCCCCTTCGAACAGTGCCCCAGCCACATGGCCCCCGTCCAGCGGCAGGATCGGCAGCAGGTTGAAAAGGAACAGGAACAGGTTCAACGACGCCACGATCGCCAGGAACTGCGCGATACGCCAGCTGGGCGGGGCGTCAGCGGCGGCCACCTCACCGCTGATGCGACTCACGCCGATCACACCGACGGGGCCTTCCGGATCGCGCGCCTGATCTGTGAACGCGGCCTGGGTGACGCCTACCATCTTCGCCGGGAAACTGGCCAATGCCGCGGCCGACCGCACTGAGATGTCCCACATTTCGGCCGGCACTGCGGTGATGGGCATTGCCTGCAGGTCGACCACCGGCGACACACCCAAGAACCCGCGGCTGCCGGTCTCCCCGAGCAGCGTCCCGTCAATGGCAGTCAGGGGTACGTCGACAGTGAACTCCCGCCCGTCGCGCACCACGGTGACCTCATGGGTGCCAGGCTGCGAGTCCCGGATGGCCTGACTCAACTGCGGCCACTCGGCCACTGCCGTGCCATCCCAGGCGACGATCTGGTCACCCTGCTGCAGTCCGGCCGCGGCGGCTCCCGTCGGCACCGATCCGGGCGCGCAGGTGCCATCTGGTGCCGTCGCGGTGGGCACACACGCAGTCACACTGGCCACGTTCGTCGACGGCGTCGGCGTGCCGAAACCGGCGAACACGATCGTGAACAACACCACCGCGATCACGAGGTTCATGACGGGGCCACCGAGCATCACGACCAGTTTCTGATGCACCGGGAGGTTGTAGAACGTGCGGCTCTCCTCACCGGGCAACACCTCCGCCTGCGAGTCCTCGCGCGCCTGTTGGACCAGCGTGCCCATCCGCCCCCGGTGGCTGGGCACGCTGGTGCCGTCGGGTCCAGGCGGGAACATGCCGATCATGCGGATATATCCGCCCAGCAGGATCGCCTTGGCGCCGTATTCGGTCTCACCGCGCTTGCGCGACCAGATCGTCGGGCCGAATCCGATCATGTACTGCGTGACTTTGACGCCGAACTTCTTCGCGGGCACCATGTGACCGAGCTCATGCAGGGCGATCGAGACGACCAGCGCTAGCAGCAGCGCCACAATCCCGATCAGCGTCATCAGTCCTCCTGTAGTCGGGCACGCGCTTGGCGGCGGGCCCAAGCATCTGCTTCCAAGACGTCTTCCAGTGTCACCCGGTTCCCTGCAATAAGGCCAGTGTGATCCCTCATGACTTGCTCCACCAATCGGGTGATGCCCAAGAATCCCAGCTGTTGATCCCGGAAACCCTGCACCGCAACCTCGTTGGCGGCATTCATGACCGCAGGCAGGACACCCCCGGACCGGGCGGCCTCGGTGGCCAGCCGGACAGCGGGGAAGGCCTCGTCGTCCAGCGGGAAGAAGTCCCACTGCGAGGCGGTTGTCCAGTCACAGCCCGGCGCCGCGTCGGGCACCCGGTCGGGCCAGCCGATCCCCAGGGCGATGGGCAGGCGCATGTCCGGTGGGCTCGCCTGCGCGATGGTACTGCCGTCGACGAACTCGACCATCGAGTGCACGATCGACTGCGGATGCACCACCACCGTGATGCGCTCCAGCGGCATGTCAAAAAGCAGGTGCGCCTCGATGAGTTCCAGGCCCTTGTTCATCAGGGATGCGGAGTTGATCGTGACCACCGGACCCATGTCCCAGGTGGGGTGGGCCAAGGCCTGCTCGACGCTGACCTGTTCGAGGTCTGCCCGGCTACGGCCGCGGAACGGCCCCCCGCTGGCGGTGAGGATCAGTCGCCGGACCTCCCGCGATGACCCCGCTCGCAGGCATTGCGCGATCGCGGAGTGCTCACTGTCCACGGGCACGATCTGCCCCGGGGCGGCCGCCGCGGTGACCACCTCCCCGCCGATGATCAAGGATTCCTTGTTCGCCAGGGCCAGGGTGCTGCCAGCCTGTAACGCCGCGAGGGTGGGTCGCAGTCCGACCGCGCCGGTGATGCCATTGAGAACGGTGTGCACGCCCAGACCGGCGATCTCGGTGGCGGCATCCGGCCCCTGGTGGACGCTGGCCGTGAAGCCCGACATGTCGGCGCGCGGGTCCGCGATGGCCACGTGCGCCACACCGAACCGCTGGGCCTGCTCGCCCAGCAACCCGACATCGCTGCCCGCGGCGAGCCCGACCACGCGGAAGGCGCCGGGATTGCGCGCGACCACGTCAAGTGCTTGGGTTCCGATGCTTCCGGTGCTGCCCAGAATCACGAGGTCACGCACGGTCTTGGTCCTCCTCGACAACTAGTTCGTGGTGGCTGCCAGCTGTCCGCACGCCCCGTCGATCTCCCGACCCCTCGTGTCGCGGATCGTGACAGCAACCCCCTTGGCCGCCAGCCGCTCAACGAAGGAGCGCTCCTGCGCGGGGTCCGAGGCCGTCCACTTGCTACCCGGGGTCGGGTTCAACGGAATCACGTTCACGTGCACCAGGTGTCCGCGCAGCAGATCTCCCAGCAGGTCGGCGCGCCAGTCCTGGTCGTTGATGTTGCGGATCAAGGCGTACTCGATGCTGATCCGGCGCCGGGTGATGTCGGCGTACTCCCACACCGCGTCCAACACCTCATCCACGGACCACCGATTGTTGATGGGCACGAGTTCGTTGCGCAGTTCGTCGTCCGGGGCGTGCAGGCTCAAAGCCAAGGTCACCGGCAGGCCCTCCTGGGCAAGTCGACGGATCTGCGGCACCAGCCCCACGGTGGACACGGTGATGCCGCGGGCACTCATTCCGAAGCCCTCCGGCGGCTCGGCGATCATCCGCCGGACGGCCCGCAGTACGGCCGCGTAATTGGCCAGCGGCTCCCCCATGCCCATGAACACGATGTTGCTGAGCCGACCAGGCTCACCCAGTAGTCCGGTCTCGGCGTCCCGGGCGGCGACCCGCACCTGCTCGAGGATCTCCCCGGTGCTCAGGTTGCGCTGCAAGCCGCCTTGGCCCGTGGCACAGAACGGGCAGGCCATGCCGCAGCCGGCCTGCGAGGACAGGCACAACGTGACCCGCTTGGGATAGCGCATCAGCACCGACTCCACCAACGACCCGTCGTGCAGGCGCCACACCGTCTTGCGGGTGGCGTCGCCGTCGCAGGTCAGGACGTTGGCGGCGGTGAGCAGCGTCGGCAGCAGCGGCGCGAGCCGCTCCTTGTCCGCTGCCCCCAGATCAGTGCACTGTTCCACGGAGTCCACATGCCGGACCACGACCTGCCTGCTCAGCTGCGTCGCGCGAAACGGTTTGCTGCCCAACTCGACCACCGCATCCTTGCGGGCGGCCATGTCCATGTCGAGTAGGTGGACCGGCGGCTTCCCGCGGCGCGGGGCCTGCATCACGATGGGCAGGTTCATCCGCCGACCAGCCAGGTCAACAGGGCCCACGCGACGAAGGCGTTGGGGATCAGGGAGTCCAACCGGTCCATCAGCCCACCGTGGCCGGGAAGGATGTTGGACATGTCTTTGACATCGAGATCGCGTTTGACGGCCGACTCGATGAAGTCGCCAGCGGTGGCGGTGATGCTCATGACCACCCCGAAGATGACACCTTTCCACCACTGCTCGTCGAAGCCGATGATGAAGATGGGGATGGCCACCGCGACCTGCAGTGCAACGGAACCGGCGAATCCCTCCCACGACTTCTTCGGGCTGACCTGCGGGGCGATCGGGTGCTTGCCGAATAGGACCCCGGCGGCGTACCCGCCGATGTCGTTGCAGATGGTGATGGCCACGAAGGCGACGATCCGGGTGACGCCGTCGGGTTCGCGCAGCATCAGCATGACAAACCCGACCATGAACAACAGGTAGAAACCGACGAAGAGGCTGCCGGTGGCGTCGGCGACGAAACCCTCGGTGCCGCGTCTGATGCGCCACATCAGCGCCACCACGACGAAAGCTCCGAAGATCGCCAGGTGTGCGGTAACCCCATACAGGTACGCCAACGTCGGACCCACGATGGCGACCACGTAGAGCGGTGTGCGGGCAATTTTGATTTCGTTGTGCAGGAATGCGTTGTACAACTCCCACACGGCGATCACCATCGCGACCGTCACCAGGACCGCGAACAGGTACTTGTACCAGACCAGCGTCGCGATGATGATCGCTCCCAGCGCCACCCCCACGGCGATCGCGGCCGGCAGGTTGCGACCAGCCCTGCTCTTCGGGGCGGCCGGCTCAGCGGCGGCCGGTTCGGCGCTGCTCATCAGACCTCGAGCAGTTCTTCCTCTTTGTGCTTGAGCACCTCATCGACGTGCGCGACCTGCTCGTGGGTGATCTCCTCGAGGTGCGCCAGCGACCGCTTGACCTCGTCCTCGCCGGCGTCGCCGTCCTTCTTCAACTTCTCCAAAGCCTCTTTGGCCTGCCGACGGATGTTACGGATGCTGACCCGGGCCTCCTCGGCCTTGTGCCGGGCAACCTTGATGTACTCCTTGCGGCGCTCCTCGGTGAGCTGCGGCAGGACGACTCGCACGACATTGCCGTCGGTGCTGGGGTTCACCCCGAGGTCCGAGTCACGAATGGCCTTCTCCACGGCGTTGACCGAGTTCCGATCAAAGGGGGTGATGAGCATCATGCGGGCGTCAGCGGCATGGAAGGATGCCAGCTGATTCAGCGGCGTGGGTGCGCCGTAGTAGTCGACCAGGATCTTGGAGAACATGGCCGGATTGACGCGGCCTGTGCGCAACGTCGCGAAGTCCTCACGGGCGACGGCGATGGCCTTCTCCATCTTCTCTTCGCATTCGAGCAGGATGTCGTCGATCACGGCAGGTGTCTCCTTTGTGCGGTCTGACTTCCAGCCTACTCTCTCGCACACGTCGATCCTGGGTGCACGCCGAGGCAGCGGGGGTTTGTCACACTAGCGTCGTGGGACACGATCACGGGCCGGTCACCGCCGGCGGCAGGCACCGGGGGCGGCTTGCATGGGCCCTCGGGATCGCTGCAGCGGTCTTCGTGCTGGAGGTGGTCGGGGCGATCCTGACGGGGTCGCTGGCCCTGCTGGCCGATGCCGGACACGTCCTGACCGACGTCCTCGGCGTGGCCCTCGCACTGGTCGCGGCCACGATGGCGCAACGGCCGCCGAGCCTGCGACGCACCTTCGGGTGGCAGCGCCTGGAGGTACTGGCCGCTGCTCTCAATGCACTGCTGCTGATCGGCGTCGGCCTGTATGTCGCAGTGGAGGCGGCGCGGCGACTGATCACCCCGGAGCCCGTCGAAGCGGGTCTGATGCTGGTGTTCGCTGTCGTCGGCCTGCTGGCCAATGCGGTGTCGCTGCGCATCCTGACCGCCGGCAAGGACGAGTCGATCAACGTCCGGGGAGCGTATCTCGAGGTCCTCGGGGACCTACTGGGTTCACTTGCCGTGGTCGTCGCGGCCGCCGTGATCATGGCCACCGGTTGGGAGCGGGCGGACCCGGTGGCAAGCCTGCTGGTGGCCTTCATGATCCTGCCCCGATCGCTGAAACTGCTGCGCGACGCCGTGCGCATTCTGCTGGAGGCCGCCCCCAAGGACCTCGACGTGGCCCAGGTCCGCCAGCACCTGACCCAGGTGCCCGGCGTGCGCGATGTCCATGACGTGCACGTTTGGACGATCACGTCCGGGGTGCCCGCGCTGACCGCTCACGTGGTGGTGGACTCGTCCCACCTCGCCCAGTGCGGGCCGGAGTCGATGCTGGACCAGTTGCAGGTATGCGCGCTCGACTGCTTCGCGATCAGCCACACCACGTTCCAGCTCGAGCCGCAGGATCATGCAGCGCACGAACCGGGCGCGCACCAGTAGCCTGCACTGGTGACCGTGCATGACCTGCGCGACTCCCCGCCACCGGATGTGGGTTTCGTCGAGCGTTTGACCCTGACCAGGATCGACACTGACATCTTCACGGGCTGGTGCCACGCGGGGTCACCGCTACGGGCATTCGGCGGCCAGGTCGCGGCGCAGGCCCTGGTCGCTGCGGGCACGACAGTGGAGCAGCCGGGTCGGCAGGTGCACTCGCTGCACGCCTACTTCCTGCGTGGCGGCTCGACCGTCGACCACATCGTCTACATGGTGGATCGACTGCGCGACGGCCGGTCATTCAGCACCCGGCGGGTGCGGGCGGTGCAGTACGGCAAGACGATCTTCGCCATGTCGGCCTCGTTCGTCGAGCCCATGGCCGGCCCCTCGCACCGTCCCGACGCGGAATGGATCACCGAAGTCCTGCCGCCGCAGGATGTGCCGAAGCTGGATCTGGCCGATCATCTCGGTCGCTCGGGGCCGCTGGAGGACAACGGCTACCCCCAGCGGGAATTCATCGACATCCGCTTTCTGGAACACGACTGGGCGCGCGAGTTCAGCCACGGCCATTACGACCGGATGGCCTGGGTCCGAGCCGACGAAGTCCTCCCCGACGCCAGTCTCTACCACGTCTGCGCCTTGGCCTACTTCTCGGATTTGAGCATGGTCGGGACGGTCCTCGGCCATCACGGAGGGTCGGCAGAGGCCGGCGAGTGGGAGTTGGCATCCATCGATCACGCCATGTGGTTCCACAACCGCTTCCGCGCCGACGAGTGGCTGTTGTTCGCCACCCGGTCACCGATCGCTGCATCCGGACACGGTTTCGCCAGCGGCCAGTTCTTCGACGCCGGTGGCCGCCTCATCGCAACCGCGGCCCAAGAGGTGCTGATGCGTGAGCGCCGCCGCTGAGCGGGTTACGTTGGGGGTATGGCTGATCGCTACACCGCCCCGCTGCACTCTCTCGGTCCGGACGGCCCTCGCTTCGGCGACTATCAGGGCCTGTCGAACACTCTGACTCCCCCACCCCACGAGGGTCTGACCGCGCCCGTGAGCCACTTCCTGCGGCACAAGAGTTGGATGTACACGTTCGCTGCGACCTCCGACATCATCGTGACGTGCGCCATCGTCAACGCGGGACCGACGGGCACGACCTTCCTGACGATCGCGGACCGCAGGACCGGACACCTGCTGGCTGACATCAGCCGCCCGGGAGGTCTGCCCCTGCTGATGAGCGTGAACGACCGTCCAGGCGACGGGCACCGCAGCCGCTACCGCATGCCCGGTTCGGATGTACGGATGAGCACGCAGGACCAGGTCCTGCGAATCCAGGCCAAGATTGGCTCGCCGCTGGGTCTGCCGGCGCTCACCAAGCCGGCGGTGGAACTCGACATATCGATGGACATCTCCGCGCAACCGTCGTTGACGGTGATCTCGCAGTTGGACACCGACCCACCCCGGGTATCGACGACGGGCAAGGGCGCTGCGCTGCCCGTCTCAGGCACTGCGACCGTGCGGGCTGGCGGGTTTGTGCATGAGTTCGACCTGACCGGTGGGCTGGGAGGCTTCGACTACACCAGCGGGCACCTGCCGAGGCAGACGCATTGGCGCTGGGCCTTCCTCACCGGCCGGTTGGCCGACGGGCGGGCGTTGGGTATGAACCTGACGTCGAACTTCAGCGGTCTGGCCGGAAACTGCCGCGAGAACTCGGTCTGGCTTGACGGCGAACTGTTGCCACTCGACCCGAATGCCATGGTCGAATACGACGAGGCCGAGCCGTCGAAGCCATGGCATGTCTTCACCGACGACGGCGATGTCCAGTTGGAGTTCCACCCGATTGGCGTGCACCGGGAGTCGCTGAACCTGGGACTCATCCGCAGTGCCTTCTTGCAGCCGGTGGGCGAGTTCACCGGCACCATCCGGGCTGCCGGTCATGACCTGACGGTGGAGCGGATGTCCGGCGTGGTGGAGAACCAAGACACGACCTGGTGAGTCCGGCTCAGGGGATCCGGAACGTTTTCTGCGCCGCGACCCTCTTATCGGCACCCACGAGGCGCACTTTCACGAGGTAGCGATCTCCGGAAGCACCTCGCAGGACCATCTGCCCTGACGGGGCGACCACCTGTGAGTTCTTCTTGCCACTGTCGAGGTGCTGCCAGGACAGCGCGACGCGGTGAACACCCGCAGCCGACCATCGAACGGCGACTTTGCCTCTGCTGGCGGTGACCCGCATGAGTTTGGCTCGGGCCGGTCCGCCCTTCTGCGAGGGCAGCCGGGCCCCGGTCGTCATGACGACGGCCCCCGGTGAACGTTCGGAAGTCCCCACCCGGTTGCTCGCTGTGACGGTGACGGTGTAGTTCGTCGCATTGGCCAGGCCGCGGATGGAGCAGGTGCGTTTGACTTGCACTGTGCAGGTCTGTCCGCCAGGCCATGCAGTCGCGGTGTACTGGGTCACGGGGCTGCCCCCGTCGTCCGCCGGCACGTTCCAGTCCACCAGCAGGGATGCGTTCCCCGCGACGATCTGGATGTTACGGGGAGGGGTCGGCACACCGGCAGGCGTCGCGACGTTGGACGGTTCCGAAACTGGCGACTGACCGCCCGTGGAGACGGCCACCACTCGGAAGGTGTGGGGGACCCCATTCTGAAGGCCGCTGATCTCGCAGTTGAGGTCGGTCGTCGCGCACGTGAAGCCACCGGGGCTGGAGGTGACGCGGTACCCCGTGACGATGTCGGAGCCGACCCGCGGGGGCAACCACGAGATGGTCGCTGCCCGATTGGACCCCACGGCCCGTACGGACTGCGGGGCGTCGGGGGCGGGATCCAAGGGAGTGACGAGATTGGACGGAGTTGACGCAACCGACGTACCCACCGCGTTGGAGGCCGTCACAGTGAAGGTGTAAGCGCGGTTATTGGCCAGGCCTGCGATCTCACAACCCAGGCGCGTCGAGGAGGTGCAGGACTGTCCGCCGGGCGAGGCCGTTGCGCGGTATGAGTCGACCTTGCGGCCTCCATCGTCGGCAGGTGCAGTCCAGGCGATCGAGGCCACATTGCTGCCAGAGGCCGCCGAGACCTCGCGCGGGGCAGTTGGCGGGTCGGCGAGAGTCAGATCAAACGATTGGCTTGCACCGGAAACTTGAACGTCATCGGCCGCCGCTGTCGTGTTGCCATTTGGAGCCTCCAGCCGGTAGGCGCCGGGCGGGATTGCCAGCGTGTATCGGCCCGCTGCGTCCGACCGAGCCGTGAATCGTGTCGCCGGTTCGCCATTGCGGATAGCTGTGATCGGGATGTCCGCGACCCCCTCGGTGGATCGATGGCGAATGGCACCAGTCAGTGTCCGGTTTTCTTGGAGCTCGATGTTCCAGAAGAGCGATCCGCAGCCGTCGATCGGTGGCGCGAAGGGGTTGCAATCTGTGGGGGCATCTTGACGCAGACGGAATACACCAGCAGCCTGTTGCGAGTAGACCCCCGGCCACCAGGTGGTCGCGTAACGATTGTCGATCCCACTCGCGGTGTGCCGGCTTACGAAGAGGGTGTAACGCCCGTCTGGCACTCTAGTCCAGTTTGTTCCTTTTGAGTTCGTCCCATCGAACGCGAATACGGCTCCAGTGTCCACGTTGCGCAATTCAGGAACAATGCCCATAGGCTCCGGATCAACGGATCCCGTGCTGCTCATGACTGTGGTCTTCAACACGACCGAATTGCTGGTGTCATCAACAGCAGCAGCGGGAGAAGTGCCTGCAAGCAAGGTGGTCGCGGAGATCAAAGTTGTCGCTACTCTCAACATCGACGTTCTCCCCTGGACTTCTTGACCCCGGTCCACCACGGACCCTAAGGCCGCCGCTTGCGCTATTCGCCGAAGATTAACACCGACAGATCTGGCCGGATTCAGCCCTGTGGAAAGTGAGCGGACCGGGACAGGCAAGGGGCAGCGTGTCCGGATGGATCTCACCGGTGACTGCCGAATCAAACAGCCAGCCGTCCACCCCTCCCGTAAGCGCGTCGTCACCCAGGATGCACACTGAAGTGGCCATGCTTACAACCTTCACGTTCCCCAGTTCCGACGGAACCGAGATCCTCGGATGGACCAACAACGGCACCGGGCCCACGGTGGTCGTTTGCAACGGTCTCGGGGTCCCTCCGGAGGCTTGGCCCCGACTGCTCGACGAGCACTGCGGCTATCGGGTGGTGGGCTGGAACCATCGGGGCGGCTTGGGTTCGGACAGGCCCGCAGAGCCAGCGGCAATTCGTGTCGAAGACCACGTCGCTGACGCGCTGGCGCTGATGGAACACACCGGGATCGATCGGGCCTTGCTGGTGGCGTGGTCCCTCGGGGTGAATGTCAGCTTCGAGATCGCGGCCACTCACCCCGACAAAGTCGCGGGGATGCTCATGTGCGCTGGTGTTCCCGGCGGCACCTACGACGCGGCATTCGCGACATTACTGATGCCCAAACCCCTGCGCCGCCAGTCCGGGCTGATGGTAAGTCGCGCCGGGCAGGTCATGGGCAAGCCTTTGACTCTGCTGGCACGGGCAGTACCCAAGGGGAACACATTCGCGGAGATTCTGCGCCACAGCGGTTTCATGCTGCCCAGTGCGCAGACCAAAGACATCGTGCCTTGGCTCAATGCGTTCGCCGAACACGACTTCGAGTGGTACTTCAAACTGATGGTCGCCGCGGGCGACCACGAACCCATGGACCCGTCGTTCGTTCAGTGCCCCATCACGGTCGTGGCCGGCGGCTTCGATGTCATGACGTCCATGCGCGACGTGGTGACCTTCGCCGAGAAGATCGATCACGCCGAGGTTCACGTGCTGCACGCCACGCATTTCGTACCCCTGGAATACCCCGACGAAGTCATGGCGATGCTCGACGGCCTGCTGATGCGCACCGATCTGGCAAGTCAGGCTGATGCAGACCTGTTACAGCGCGCCGAAGACGAAGAAGAGCTCCTCGAGTCAACGGTTGTGGACTTGCGGGTCAGCTAGTCCACAGTTCTTGTTCGTGGGGTTAATTTGTCGTACCCCTGTTCTAGGGTTGGGGTATGAATCAAACGGTGGCCGACGCGTGGCACATCTTGCAACACCCCCACGACAACGACCCGCTGGACGTGGCCTTGGCCTGCGAAACCGTCAAAGCGTTCACCGACGCCCGCCAACTGGGCGCGTTCACCGTGCTGGCCGCCACCGCCGAGGTCGGCACCGACCCGCTGGGCACCGACGTCGACCCCACCGCCGCCGAGATCAGCGCCGCCCTGCACTGGTCACCCGGCACCGCCAGCGACCGCCTCGACCTGGCCGTCACCCTGACCGAAGACCTACCGAAGGTCCTACACGCCCTATCAGTCGGGGCCATCGACCTCGGTGCCGCCCGCGAGTTGGCCCACCGCAGCGCCACCCTGCACCCCGACCAGCGGGCCGCCCTCACCACCCGCGGCATCACCTACGCCGGGCACCACACCCGCGCCCAACTACGCCGCTGGCTGACCAGCCAGGTCGACCGGATCGACCCCGACGCCGCCGAACGCCGCCGGGCCGCCGCCCGCAAACGCCGCGGCGTGTGGCTGCACGACGAACCCGACGGCATGGCCACCCTGCGCGCCTACCTCACCGCCGAACAAGGCCAGGCCTGCATCCAACACATCCGCGCCCACCTCGGCGCCACCAACGGCGCCACCAACCCCGGCATGGCCGACGCGTTCATCGAACTGCTCACCGGCACCAAACCCGACCAGAGCGTCCCCGTCACCGTCATCATCGCCTCGGCCCGGGACACCGACCCCCAGATCGCCGGATACGGCCCGATCAGCCACACCCACGCCGCCCACCTCATCTCCGACGGGGTGACCGACATCATCGACCTGTCCACACCCCCACCACCCGCGCCCGGCTACCGGCCAGGACCACGCCTGCAAGCCTACGTCCGAACCCGCGACCGGCACTGCCGCTTCCCCGGCTGCCGGCGCCGCGCCACCCGCTGCGACCTCGACCACACCACCCCCTGGCCAGCCGGAACCACCAGCGCCGACAACCTCCACGCCCTATGCAGATACCACCACCGACTCAAAACCCACACCGCATGGACCGTCACCACCGGACCAAACCACACCCTCACCTGGACCAGCCCCCGCGGCCACACCTACCACTCACACCTCGACGACCCCTGAGCACAAACACCCCGGGGACACCCGGGACAGCGCCAACGTCAGCCGGTCAACTCAGTGCCGACTTCGCCTTCCAATCGGCCCACGAGTAGTTCCAGTAGGCACCCGGTGTGCCGTTCCACGTCTCCATGGGTCGACCGGTGCCGGTCGTCACCGTGGGATCGCCCGCTTTGACCCGTTCGAAGAACCACCGAGCGGGCGGGACCTTCAGATTGGTGCAACCATGCGAACCGTTGTACACGCCGATGCGCGCACTCGCCCAGGGTGCGCCGTGAATGAACTCCCCACTCGGGGTGATGCGCACTGCGTAGGGCACCTGCAAGTCGTAGGTCTCATCCGTGAGGCCAAGGTCGCCGCTGGTCATCCGCTGCCAGCGGTACTTCTCGCCGGTGATGATCTTGATGCCCGAGCGAGTGACGAAGCCGGGCTTACCCAGGCTTACCCCGAACACCTTGATGAGCACACCATCGCGGTACACCCGCATCTGATGAGTGTTGGCGTTGATCTTGGAGACCATCGACCGTGTCGTGCGCAACTTCACCGTGCGCGTCGAGTTCACGCCACCGATCCAGCGAGTGCTCGCATCACCGTTCAGGCGCACCTTGTGCAACGACAGGTTGACGTCGATACGGGTGTGCCCGGGCCAGAAGTCCTTGGGGCGGTAGACGGCGGTGGTGCTGTCGATCCAGCCCCACGCCCCGGGGGGCAGCGGATTACTTCCGGTGACCACCATGGCGCGTTCGGCATTGGCCTTGTACGCGACCGGCGCGGAGAACTTCGCCGTGATCAACTGACCGACTCCGAAGGACCCCTTGTCAGGGGTGATGGCTACCTTGACCCGCTCGATGGTCTTCTTCGGCTTCGGCTTCGGCGTCTTCGTGGGGGTAGGAACCGGCGTGGGCGCCACCGACGGAGAGGACGTGGGTGTGGGCGACGGCGTGGGGGCGGCGACGGCTGGCGTCACGCCCAACAGGGCTGATGTCGCCAGAGCGAGCGCACGTACGGGGAACACTCTTCAATGATGCGTCACGGTGCGACGCGACGAGCCGTCGGCTCGCCGGATTTCAGGTACACGCGCCACGCGTGATACGTCTTCGTGTAGGGATTACGCCCGGAAAGCAGCGCTCCGCTGCGCAGTGTCCTCACTTTCAGCGGTACTGCCCGGTCGGGGTCGATGGAAGCCCTTAACAAGGTGTCGATGGCTCTTGGGGTCGGCTGCGGCACGGTCTGCGCCACGGTTCGCACGATGGTTCGCAAGGTCGCATCCAGACTCGCTGCCTGCGACGCCTTCAGCCAGCCGCCGTATGCCACTGTCGCCCCGCTGGGTACAGTCACGCTTTGCGGACCGAAGCGGAAGGTGTTCGTGCCCCACCGGACCACGGCACCATCGCTGATATCGACACTCACATTGGCGTAGTTGTAGGTGTCGCCTGACTGTGACAGCAGGCCGCCGGCGGTGGTGGAGCAGTCTTGGGGCAGACCGGTGGCCTGGGCCAGGGCTTGTGCGTAAGACGTGCCCCAGGCCAAGCCGTAGAACCGACCGGCATTGAGCCAGGCCTTGGCCGTGGGCTGCCGCAGGTACCCCAGAGCGGTCTTGCGGTCCTTTTCACGCAGTCCCTCCCCCGCGATGACCCCGTATGTGCCGGCGGCGCTATCCACCACCAGAGAGCCCACTGCGAACCGGGGCCCTGCGAAGGTCACTGTGCCGTTTGTACCGCCTTGCGTCGCCAGCTGCGTGCGGGTCGCCTCGCACGCGGCATCCAGGGAGACCGGCGCGGCGGCCGCCGGGAGAGCAGCAGGGCACAAGAGAAGCACGCTGACGACGGGCACCACGAGACGACGCATACGCTCCAGGCTAACCCGCTGCCGCGACGCGTCTCACAGAAATCAACGCATCAACTGCGTGATGTCCACGTCGACGCCTAGTCCCTGACTGGCACCGCCGGCGTAAATGCCCTTCAGCGGAGGGACGTCGGCGTAGTCGCGACCGCGGGCGACCAGCACGTGAGCCGCACCGACGGCGCGGTTGTTCGTGGGGTCCAGCCCCTCCCAGCCGCCATGCCATACCTCGACCCATGCATGCGACTCCCCCCGCACCGTCTCCCCCATCGCGTCCTCCTCGGTGTGCAAGTAGCCGGACACGTAGCGCGCGGGGATACCGGCTGAGCGCAGCAAGGACAACATGGCATGGGCGAAGTCCTGACACACACCGGAGCCGGTTGCCCAGGCCTCACCGGCGGTGGTCGAGACGTTCGTCGAACCCGATGCGTAGGCGATGCGGTCCCGCACCATCTCGTTGCACAACCGGATGGCACCCGCGGGGGTCGCTTGGGCACGTAGTTGCCGGACCAGATCGACGCGGCTGTCATCCTCGCGGGCGTCGTCCACGTAGGAACTGGTCTCCAGGTACTCACACCAGCGGTCGAGGACCGCCTCCGTCGCCAGGTCCGCCCAGGTCCCATCCCGCACACGCTGCAGCCCACCGGCGGTGTCGACGGTGCTGGTGGCGATCACCTCCAGCACGTCGTGCGGCTCATGAGTGTCGAAGGACTCGACTCGCGCACCCCAGTAGTCGGTGTAAACCAGGACGGCAGCCCGGGGCTCGACCCGCAGTTCGTGACTGATGAGGACCTGACCGTCGTCGTCCATCGGGGTCATGCGGACCTCGTTGAACGACGACACGACCGGCGAGGCGTAGCGGTAACCGGTCCGGTGCTGGATGCGAAGGCGCCGACCGGCCATCAGTTGCTCCACACGATCGTGCCGACAGGACGGAAGAAGGCCTTGGCGACCACGTCGGAGGCGCGGGCCGAGGACTGTTGGACCAGTTCGATCAGACTGTCGACCTCATCGGGGGTGGGGTCCACCGCATACTCCAGTTGCGAGCGCATCAGGCCCACCTCGCGTAACAGGTCTCCGCCATCGCTGGCCCCTCGCGACGACAATCCGCGGACAGCCTCCTCCGCGTTGGACGAACTGACCCGCATCGACCGCGGGAAGTCGCCGTCGAGCAACAGGAAACGGCGGACCTCATCGCCGGTCATCGGGTGCTGGGTGCGCAGGAAGACGTTGAGTGCCGCGGAGGCCCGCAAGGTGGCGACCGGGCCACCCTCTGGCCACAGCTGGTCGTGGCGTACGGCCAGCACCCGCGACATCATGTCCAGACGCTCCAGCGATCGGCCCAGGGAGAGGAACAGGTAGCCCTCGTCGCGCGGAACGGTCCAGTCAACCTGCCCAACGACGACCGCCAAACGCTCCACCACCCGGTACAGGGCATACGCCGGGCTGGTGGCCACGATCGGGCCCCGAATGCCGGCGAGGTGGGCAGCGTTCAAGGCTTCGAAGACGTCGGCCGACAAGGACTCCCGCACACCACGAGCATTCTCCCGCGCCATCGTGATGGCACCGGACACGGTGGCCGGGTCGGAGGACGTCCCCACGACAGCGGCGACCAGGTCCGCGGCGTTGCTGGCGGCTTGCGGCGGCAGGGACAGGGCGTCCAGCAGGACGGCAGCGGCCAGCTCCTCCGGCACAGTGCGCTCCTCCACCATCAACTGGTGGTGCTCTGCCAGCAGTCGGGCGGTTGCCTCTGCGCGCTCCAAGTACCGTCCGATCCAGAAGTAGGACTCCGCGATGCGACTCAGCATGGTGGCTCCTGCGCCGGTGGGAGCGCCGACTGTTGCTGCTGATTCTCCTGTTGGCGCATGCGCTCGTCGTGGGTGGTCGGGGAATGCACCCGGGCAGGGACGGCGGCCAGCACGCGGGTCAGCCGCGGCGTGGGCCGGGCAGGCGGGGTGTACAGCAGTTCATCGGGTTCGGCAACCACCCAGGTGTCCTTGGAGCCACCCCCCTGGCTGCTGTTGACCACCAGCGACCCCTCCGGCAGTGCCACGCGGGTCAGGCCGCCCGGCAGCACGAAGATGTCCTCACCGTCATTGACGGCGAAGGGCCGCAGATCGACGTGGCGCGGGGCCAGTTGCCCGTCCTTGACCAGCGTCGGGCAGGTGGAGATCTGCACGATCCGCTGTGCGATCCAGCGGCGGGGATCCTCGAGCACCTGCGCGCGCAACTTGGCCAGTTGCTGATCGCTGGCCTGGTTACCGATCACCAAGCCATAGCCGCCGGATCCATCGACCGGTTTCAGCACCATTCGGTCCAGGCGGTCGATGACAAACTCGCGCTGTTCGGGATCCTGCAGGTCGTAGGTGTCGATGTTGGGCAGGATCGCGCGCTCCCCGAGGTAGTACTCGATCAGGGCAGGAACGTAGGGATAGATCGCCTTGTCGTCGGCCACCCCGTTGCCGACGGCGTTCGCGATGGTCACCCGGCCCGCGCGCGCAGCGTTCAGCAGCCCAGGAATACCCAGTACCGAGTCCGGGCGGAAGTGCACGGGATCGAGGTAGTCGTCGTCGAGACGGCGGTACAGGACGTGGACGGGACGCGGACCACGGACGGTGCGCATCCAGACCTGATCGTCGCGGCAGTAAAGGTCGCGCCCCTCGACAAGTTCCACACCCATCCGCCGAGCCAGGAAGGCGTGCTCGAAATGTGCTGAGTTGTGCACCCCCGGGGTCAGGACGGCGACTTGCGGGTCGGCGACGCCCGCCGGCGCGGCGGCAAGCAGCGCGTCGAGTAGCCGTTCAGGATATTCGGCCACCGGCTGCACCCGCTGGTCGGTGAACAGTTCGGGCAGCACATGGGCGAGCGCACGGCGGTTCTCCAGCACATAGCTGACCCCGGAGGGGCAGCGCAGATTGTCCTCGAGGACGGCGAACACTCCTTGCTCGTCGCGGATCAGGTCGATCCCTGCGACGTGGATACGCACGCCGTTGGGCGGCTCGATACCCCATGCGGCGCGGTGGAAGTGACTGGAACTGGTGACCAGGCGGCGCGGGACGATGCCATCGTCGAGCACCGCCCGGGAGCCGTACACATCGGACAGGAACAGCTCCAGGGCCCGGATGCGCTGGGCCACCCCCTGTTCGATCACCCGCCATTCAGCAGCGCTGAGCAGGCGTGGCACGAGGTCCAACGGCAACGGACGTTCCCGCCCGGCCAGGCTGAACGTAATGCCTTGCCGGTTGAAGTACGAGTCGATGAGCCGGCCGCGGTCGGTGAGACCCTCCTCCCCGAGCCCGAGCAGGACCGACTTCAGCGCATCGACCGCGTTGATGTCTGCGAGGTCGCCGTCCATCTCCTCATACGCGGGGATGACGGAGTCGAGTGAGGACACAGCGGTCATCCTGCCAGCGATCGACGGTCCCGGATAGATCGACTCGCACTTGGTTACAGGCTGGAAACACGCGCGGTCACTTGCTGTAACGCCTAGGGAAGGCGGCCTGACAGGGCTGCCATGGCCAACTCCAGTCGCTGCTCCCCTGCGATGACCACGGCCTTCGGGTACAGCGTCCGGTAGATCTCGAACGCCGTATCGCGGCCGTCCGGGTCGTCGCGAATCCCGTCAGCGACCCATGGCAGGTCGGGCGTGGTCAGGAACACGACGTCGTAGTCTGCCTTCTCGACGGCCGTCACCAGGTCCTCGGTCACCTCGGGTGGCCCCGCGTCGTAATGGGGCCGGCGGCGTACAGCGCACATGTGCCACACCAAGGGGGTTCCCGCCGTCCCGTCCGCGATCAGGGCGGTGGGTGGGGGCGTCTGGTCCAGCAGCAGTTCGGCACGTGCCTGAGCCCCCTGATGCATCAGCGAGGTCGCCAGTTGTTCCCGCCAACTCCACACATGACCGGCAGGCAAGTCCGCGGCCAGGGCTCTGCCTTGCTCTGGAATCAGCAGGACGGTGACCTCACGCCGCTGCAGGTACGCCTGCAGACCGATCGCGAGAGTGGTCTTACCGCTTGATTCAGGTCCGACGACTGCGATCCGCAGATCAGGCAACGGACTGATCGTTGACCGGCTTGGCCGCCTTCTTCTTCGCGGGTGCCCGCTTGCGCGCGGCTGGCTTGGGGGCCGGCTCGACGGCCGGCTCCTCCGCTGCCGCCTCTTCGGCCGCGACCTCCTCGGCGGCGTCCTGCAGGGCATCGGCAGCCTCGTAGGCGGCCTCGGAGGTGGTCAGCGCGGCACGATCGGCGGCACCACTGGCAGCCTGCGAAGCCTCATGGGCCTTCTCAGCGAGTTCGGCCGCGGCATCCGCGGTCCCGCGGGCCACGGTGTCGACGGCCTCGGTGGCCTTGCGGGCGGCGGACTCCACGGTGGCACCAGCGGTCGCTGCCGTGGCGGCGGTGGCATCGGCGACCTTGCCGACACCGCCTGCGGCCTTCTCGGCTGCATCGGCCACGCCCACGGCGGCGGTCGCGGCGGTCCGGGTCACACCGTCGGCGAGTTCGTCGGCCACTTCGCTGGCTCGGCGCACCCACTGCTCACGGCGGGCGGCGTCCTTGCGGCGGCTCCAGAGCACCCCCGCGGCCAGTGATCCGACGGCTACACCGGCTGCCACCAAACGACGCATGTCCCCTCCTTGGGATCTTCTTTGAGGCTCAGCCTGCCACGCCCGGTCCGTACGCGGGGCACAGACCTGCGGATTAGGCTGCACGGGTGGGAAACTTCGAGGTCGTGTCCGTGGCCACTGACGACCGTCTGGACCTGGCCACCTACCGGGAAGTGGGCAGTGTGGTCGGTTCCTACCTGACCCAGGCCGTCTCGCCGGTGACGCAGGCTCTGCGCGATGCCATGGCGGAGCCCGTGGAGTCCAGTCAAGTGCTCAACACCGCCGTCGGATTCGCGAATGTTGTGGCGCTGCTGGCCCTGTCAGTCACCCAGGAGGAGAGTGCCGCGGCCGAGGTCGTGCGCAAGACCCTGCGACTCGGCAACGACGGCGAGGACGCCAACGCGGAGATCCTCATCCTGCGCATTCTGGAGCCCCAGGAGCAGGCGCCCGAGCAGATCACCGGGCAGACGCTGGTGGCGATCGCGAACTACGGCGACATGGCAGTGCGTCTGACCGACCAGCTGAACATTCCGCGCGAGTCATTGGCGCAGGCGGTTTCCGCCGCCGCGGCGCGGGTCGGTTGAGGCATACCTGCTCCAGGCAGTCGGAGTCGCAACCCGCCGGACTCCTACATAGGCTCGAAGTGTGGCCAAAGCCGTCTATGTGACCTCGATGGAACCTGCCAGCGGCAAGTCGATGATCTCGCTGGGACTGATGGAAGCGCTGAGCCGACATTCGGCCCGAGTGGGGTACTTCCGGCCGGTGGTTGGCAGCACGGCGGAGGACAACACGGTCAACCTCATCCGCCAGCGCTACGGGCTGACACAGACCTATGAGCAGTCCTACGGCATCACCACTGAACAGACCCGCGGTGTGGGCAGCCTGCACGATGCGGATGGCCTGATCAGCGAGATCATGGTCAAGTTCGACACCCTGGCCTCGGAGTGCGACGTGGTCCTGGTCGAGGGCACGGACTACACAGGGGCCAGTGCGGCCTTCGAATTCGAACTGAATGTGACGATGGCCTTAAATCTGGCCGCCCCGATCCTGTTGGTGGTCAGCGCCCACGGACACCGCGCCGAGCAGGTGCACGGGGCCTTGAACGCGGCCCGGGAGTCGCTGCAGACCCATGAGGTCAACCTGCTGGGGATTGCCGTGAACCGTGTGGAACATGGCCACATGCAGGCGATGGCGGCCTCACTGGTCGGCGCGGCGGAACCGGTCTGGATCTTGCCGGAGGAACCCAGCCTGCAGTTGCCGTCTCTGCACCAGATCTCGTCTGAACTCAATGCCAAACTTCTGATCGGCACCCAGGAGTCCCTGGACCGGGAGGTGACCGGGGTGCGGGTGGCGGCGATGAGCCTGGCCAACCTGCTGGACCGGCTGCAGGACGGCGTCCTGCTCGTGACTCCCGGGGACCGCGCCGACGTGCTGCTGGCCGCGATGACCGCCCGCTACAGCGACCGCGTGCCCAGTATCTCCGGGGTCATCGTCACCGGCGGTGTGGCGCCAGACCCGCGGGTCATGGAATTCGCCCGCGGCTTGGACTCGACCGTCACCCCCCTGCTGATGGCCCAGAGCGACACGTTCGAGACGGCCTACAGAATCGCCAACCTCACCCCGCAGATCCGCTACGGCGACGACCGCCGGATCGCCGCTGCGCTCGGTGTCTTCGAGTCGGTCATCGACACCAGTGACCTCATCGAACGCATCCAGATCGCTGACACGGTAGTGACGACACCCTTGATGTTCGAGAACCGGTTGGTGCGGGTGGCCCGCAGCGACCGGCGCCGCATCGTCCTGCCCGAGGGGGATGATGAGCGGATTCTGCGAGCCGCTGATCAGATCCTGCGCCGCTCGATCTGCGACCTCACGATCCTGGGCAACCCCGACACGATTCGCGACCGGTCGCGCTCGATGGGCCTCGACCTGTCGGGAGCCACGCTCATGCACCCCGAGCACGACCCGCTGCGCGACGAGATGGCCGCCCTGTTGTGTGATCTGCGCGGGCACAAGGGCATGAGTATGGACATCGCCCACGACGCCGTGACCGACGTGACCATCTTCGGCACGCTGTTGGTCAAATCCGGCCTGGCAGACGGCATGGTCTCGGGCGCTTCGCACACCACGGCCGACACTGTGCGGCCCGCATTGCAGCTGATCCGCACCAACGAAGGGGTCAGCGTGGTGTCCAGCGTCTTCTTCATGTGTCTGGCCGACAAGGTGCTCGTGTACGGCGATTGCGCAGTGAACCCCGACCCGAACCCGCACCAGCTGGCCGACATCGCGATCTCGTCGGCACAGACCGCGGCCGCCTTCGACATCGACCCGTACGTGGCGATGCTGTCCTACTCCACGGGCAGCTCCGGCACCGGCGGCGATGTCGATAAGGTTCGGGCCGCCACCGAGATCGCGCAGCAGCGCCGGCCGGATCTTCCGATCGAAGGGCCGATTCAGTATGACGCCGCGGTGGACCCGGGGGTGGCGGCGAGCAAACTGCCCGGTTCGGAGGTCGCCGGCCAGGCAAACGTGCTGATCTTCCCAGACCTCAATACCGGCAACAACACGTACAAGGCGGTGCAGCGCTCCGCGCGCGCAGTGGCGATCGGCCCGATCCTGCAAGGTCTGCGCAAGCCCGTCAACGACTTGTCCCGGGGGTGCACGGTCAAGGACATCGTCAACACGATCACCATCACCGCCGTGCAATCCCAGGAGTCCTGAATGTCCCTGGTCCTCGTCCTGAACTCAGGCTCGTCGAGCATCAAGTACGAACTGATCGACATGACCGGGCCCAGCACGCTGGCCAGCGGCCTCATCGAGCGGATCGGGGAGCGAATCTCGAGGGTGACCCACGCCAGCGGCGACCTCGAACACGTCATCGAACGCCCCCTGCCCGACCACGGCGCGGGGCTGCACGCGATGGCAGAGGCCTTCGAGGCCACGGTGCAGGTGCCCGCCGGGGCGTTGACCGCGGTGGGACACCGCGTCGTGCATGGTGGCGACCGTTTCTCGGCCCCCGCGGTGATCAACGCCGAGGTGATCGAGGCCATCCGCGACTGCATCCCGCTGGCTCCGCTGCACAACCCGGCGAACCTGCTCGGGATCGAGGTCGCGATGCAGGCGTATCCGGGCGTGCCGCACGTCGCGGTGTTCGACACCGCGTTCCACCAGACCATGCCCGAGGCCGCCTACCTCTACGCGATCGATCGGGAGGTGGCGGCACAGCACCGGATCCGCCGTTACGGCTTCCACGGCACGTCGCACGCGTTCGTGAGCCGGGCAGCAGCCAACCATCTCGCGATCCCGGCCGACCGCGCGCGGATGATCACCTTGCACCTGGGAAACGGCGCGAGTGCCTGTGCGGTCTCGGGCGGTCGCAGCGTGGACACGTCGATGGGTTTGACACCGCTGGCCGGTCTGGTGATGGGCACCCGCAGCGGGGACATCGACCCGGGGGCCCTGCTGCACCTGCTGCGATCCGGGATGACGGTGGACGAGGTCGACACCTTGCTGAACAAGGCCTCGGGGATGAAGGGCCTGGCCGGGCGAGAACGATCTACGCCAGGTGCATGCGGCAGCCGAGCGGGGCGACGCTGCCGCCGAGGCCGCGCTGCAGGTCTACGTCCACCAGATCCGGCACTACGTGGGCGCCTACCTGCTGGAGCTCGGCGGCGCCGACGCGATCGTGTTCACAGCCGGCGTGGGCGAGAACGACTACCGCGTGCGCGCGGCCGTCTGCGAGGGGCTCGCGGGCCTGGGCATCGTGCTGGATCCACAGCTCAACGCGGCCACCCGGGGGCCGGAGGTCGTGGTCGACGTCTCTGCCGCGTACTCGGCGGTGCGGGTGCTGGTCGTACCCACCAATGAGGAGCTCGAGATCGCGACGCAGACCATCGAGACCCTCGCCTAACCTCCCACGTACCGGACGCTGTCGGGCAGCCCCGGCGTGGCGCAGTGGTTTTGTCAGACCCTGCGCGCATGCTGTCTGCCATGAGCACCACCGACTGCCACATCGAGTTCGATAGCCGCCTCTGGGACATTCAGCGCCTGCTGCGGGCCGGGGACGCCGAGCGGGCGCGGGTCGAGTCCGCGCTGCTGCTCTGCGACTCTGAAGCCGCGTGCCACGACTGGGTGGCTGACGAGGTGCAGCGGATCTGGGATGCGCAGGAGGCCAAGTCACGATCGGCCTGAGGTTCAGCCCAGGAGTCGCTGCGCGAGCTGATCGCGGATCGGCCCCGTCCACTTCGAGGTCGGTGAGGTAGGCCGACAGCCCGCCGATGGCCGCGACCCGGTCCAGCGTGGTCTGCAGGTACTCCGCGCGTACGCCCAGCACCGGCTCGAGCAGGGTGGGATCGAGACCCTGCGCGGCGACCTCGTCGAAGACCGGCTGCAGCGCCGGCAGGAACTGGTCGTTGGTGGTCAGGTAGTCGGTGAAGACATCCTCCTCATCGACGCCCACCGCCAGCAGCGCCAAGGCAACCGCCCATCCGGTGCGGTCTTTGCCATGGGTGCAGTGCACGAGGACCGGCCCATCGGAGGTCGCCAGATCGGTCAGCCAGCGACCGTAGGCCCGTCGCGCGCTGGGCAGGTCCACGAACTCCAGGTAGGCCTTGCGCATGTACTGCTCGGCAGTGCCGTCGGACAGGAACGTCTCGAAGGCCTTCGGGTCGGCGAACAGGGGTTCCATGCTGGCCTGCGACGCCATGGTGGAATCCGCCAGCACGTCCAGCCAGGTGTATGCGGCGAACGGCTGGTCCGGCGCCTGCTCCAGTTCCACCTTGGTGCGCAGATCCACAATCAACGTCAGGTGCAGGTCCTGCAGCACTGCTTGGTCCGGCGCGCTGACGCCGGCCAGCTGCATCGAGCGATACAGCACACCGTGCGTGACCGCGGAGGTGCCGGCCCGGGCACCACCGACCTCCCGCAGGTTGCCTACCGTGGGCAGGTCGATGCGCCGCGGCGTCCAGGTCATGCCGCCATGGTTCCATACCCACTCTCAGGTGGTGACCACCCGCGCAGGCGCCGCCACACCGGGAGCGGCCAGCGCGTGGTAACCCCCGTCCACGTGCAGAATCTCCCCACTGATGGCCCGGCCCATGTCGGAGAGCAGGAAGCACACTGCGTCGGCCACGGGGGCGGGATCGGCGGCGTCCCAGCCCAGCGGGGCACTGGCGTACGCATCGAGCAGCGTCTGGAAGTCCGGAATCCCGCCGGCCGCCCGGGTGTGCAGCGGTCCGGCCGCCACGAGGTTCGCCCGGATCCCCTGCGCCCCGAGGTCGCGGGCCACGTAGCGCATCGTCGCTTGCAGAGCCACCTTGCATACCCCCATCCAGTTGTAGACCGGCCAGGCCCGACCGTCGGCATCGAAGTCCAGGCCGACCAGCGAGGCCCCGCCCGGCCCGGCCAGGCGAGCCAGCAGACCCGCCAGTCTGGCGTAGGACGTGGTTGAGGTCCGGAAGGCTGTCTCGATCGCGTCGTCGCTGGCCGCCAGGAAATCCCCGGCCAGCGCCTCGCGCGGCGCGAAGGCGATCGCGTGCAGTGCACCGTCCACCGCCCTGCCGCGCAGGGCCCCCGCGAGCGCGTCGTAGTCAGCCGACGACGTCGCATCCAGGGTCAGCACCTCGGGCTGGTGCGGCAACGCGCGCGCCGCCTCCTCGGTGAGACCGCGCACCCTGTCGAAGGTGGTGAGGATCACCTCGGCGCCGTGCAGCTGGGCACGCTCGGCCACCGACCAGGCGATGGAGTCCGTGGTGACCACGCCGGTGATCAGGAGTCGCTTGCCTGTCAACATCAGTGCTGTCCTTCCGAGGTGAGAACATCGGCGGTCGCCGGCTCCCCGAGCCAGTCCCGCCATTGCAGATCGGTGCCCAGGGCGTGGGCATCCCCGGTGCGCGGGTCGATCGCCGCCAGGGCGATCCACTCATTGGCCACCAGAGCCGCAACGTGCGGGTGCGCGTCGAGGACCCTGACGATGTCGTCGGGCTCGGCGTAGACGAGCACCTGCAGGCGCAGCGGTTCGTGCATCAGCTCGCCGCCGGCCTCCGGCTGCGCGCGGTAGACACCCTGCCAGGGCAGCCCGACCCGCAGGTCGCCGCCGGCCCCGCTGACCACTGCGAAGTCGCCGACCACGTTGTGTGTGGTCTTGTCCCCAGCCCCGAAGTGCTGCGGGTCGACCGTTGCGAAGTAGTACTGGTTATTGATCCACTGCGTGACCACCATGGGGGCGGTCAGCAGCAGCTCCAGCGTCGAGCCGTCGACATCGAGGCCGGGCTCGTAGGAGTGCAGGAACACCCGGCCGCGCAGGTTCAGGCCCTTCGTCATCGAGCGCGGCCCGATCACGAAGGCGGCGTTGCCTGCCAGACCCCATTCCGGCTGCGGTTCGGCCCAGTCACTGGCCCGGCGGAAGGCCGCCGCCGGTGTGGTGGCGCGCACCCCCGGCAGTTCCGCCATCCGCTCCTGCAGGCAGGACTGCGCCCGCCTGGGCCAGCACCTCGCGCAGGGACTCGACCTGCGGCAAATGGCTGGCCGGCACGTCCTGGGCATCGATGGTGATGGCGTCCGTTGTCGTGTTGTGCCACGCCGGGATCGCGGTCGTGGTGGCAGGGACCGTGATGCCGTGCTCGGCGGCCAAGCGGCGACGCACCTTCGGATCGTTGAGGATCGCAGCCATGATGCGGGCGTTGACGTGCCCGCCGTTGCCGCCGCAAGCACCGCAGTCGTAGGCCGCTGCGAACGCATTGTTCTCGACCTGTGCGGCATGTCCGGCGAGCAGGATCACCGGGGCGAAGTGCTCCACGATGCCCAGCGCCCGCAGCATGCCGGCGGCGGAATTGGTGCGCTGCTCCAGGCTCATCCCGTAAGCGATGTCAGTGGGCGGGCCCTGCAGGTGTCCGACGTGCAGCTCGCCGCGGTGGCGGGGCAGGGCACGTGCGCGCGCCCGGCCCCAGACCCCCGGTGCGGCCGTCTGCAGCAGCGCATCGGCACCGGCCAGCACCCCAAGGCCCTCGGCGACAGCGAACGCTGTGGTCGGGCGCGCAGTGGCCGTCACCATGGCGCCGCGCAGTGCGGTGGCGGTTCCGACCTGACCCGGCGCGACCTCGTCGTTCTCAGTGATCGCGTAGGCCGGCTGCAGCAGCACTGGGCACTGCGCACTCACTGAGCCGCTGGCCGTCTCGTGGCGGATCGCCACCCCGAAGAAGCCCGCGAAACCATAGGTCGCGATGGCCCCGGCGGCCTCCGCGTGACGACGCAGCCGCTCGGAGCGCACATCGATGCACATGACCAGTTGCGCGTCGACGGCATGGTCGTCGGCGGGCTCGGCGGCCCTGGTCGACACCCGGTCGACCAGCCGATTGCGGTAACGCTGCTCCCAGGCGCGCTGCCAGATGGCAGCCCGCTTGGCATCGTCGAGGCTGTTCGCCACCCGCAGGGCCAGCACCGGCTCGTCGATCCCGAGGATCGCGATCACCGGCGCAACCTCACCGATGGCCCACTCGCGTGCGGCAGGGCTGTGGTGTCGCCTTCCAGCGCAGGCCCGTCCCCAAGACGTCGAACACCGCGCGGATGGCCAGCAGATCGGCCAGCAGGTCCGGGTCGCGCTGCTTCAGGTGCGCGGCCCAACCGGGATCGCGCGCCAACAGCCGCGACAGGTACCCGACCTGCTGCCCTACCGGTACGACCGGGGTCAGCAGCACCGAGAGCGCCTCGTTCGGGTCACTGGGCAGGCTGCGGACCGCGCTGCTCAGTCCCTTCAGACCCAGGTCCTGCACCGATGCCTGGAATTGCTCCCAGGGTCGCGCCGACTGCGCCACCAGGGATGTCCAGGCGTTGGCCAGACCTGACACCTTGCCAGCGACACCGGCCTGCTCACCGAGGGTGTGTGGGGCTGCTCCGGGCTGGGGCAGCAGATCGGCGATCCGGTCATCGCGGAGGTCGGCCAGCAGTTGTTCGGCGACGAACAGCGACGCGGCATCCGGAGCCCAGGTGACGCGCTGCTGCAGGTACTCCACGACGTCTTCGGCGGGCACCACGTTGTCCCCTGCTGCCGCCTGCAGGTCGGCCTGTGTGAAACGGCCGTCGGCCAACGCATATGCATACTGCTGCTCGGTCAGGTGTGACCGGGCGCCCCAGCTGCGGGCGGCGATCTCCGCGGAGTCGGCGAAGGCGATGTCCTGCAGCCCCGACAGTGGGTTCACGGCCACTGCAGAGTGCACGGGCCACATTGCGCCCACGGTGCGGGTCGCGGCACTGACCGCGAAGCGCATACCCGGCGCCGCCTCTGCGGCCGGCATCGCCACCGTGCCCTTGATCCGGGTGGCCGTGTCGATCACGACGGGTTCGACCAGACGCCGCAGCCAGCCGCGGGAGACCGCGACGCCGCCGAGCAGGCCACCGGCGATCACGGCGGCGGTCAGGGCGGTGGCCGCCACCCCGCTGAACACGCCCGGTTCGACGAAGATCTGGGCCCACGCCCCCAGAACGATCACGTAGGCGAACAGGCCCGTGAGCACCAGGACCATCGACCACGAGCGACCACGCGGCGTCGAGTGGGTCGCCGTGGCGCGGTCGGGTGCCGCCAGCGCGACAAGGGCCACGGTGGCCGTCAACGCTGCCACGACCAGGGGCACCACGTCGACGACGGGCACGCTCACCCAGCTGATGGCCCCCAGGGCCACCACCGCGGCACTTACGGCCACTGCTGCGCCGGTCAGCCACACGGGAACCCTGCGCAGGTCGGGAGCCGGTGCCCGTCGCGGGGCGCCTCCGGCGCGAAGGAACAGCCAGCCCTTGTAGAAGCCGTGTCCGATGAGGTGCAGCATCGCGAACGCGGGCAGCCCCAGCCCCACCTGCACAGTCATGTAGCCCATCTGCGCGCTGGTGGACGAGGCGAGCTTGCCCTTGACATCCGGTCGTACGCGCATGGCGGCAGTGCCCAGAATGGCGGTCAGACCACCGATGACGACCAGGGCCAGCAGAACCAGGGGGGCAGCGGCGAAGACCGGCCACCACAGGATCGCCAGCAGACCCATGCCGTTGACCACACCGGCGTGCAGCAGGGCGGACACCGGCGACGGCGCCTCGGCCGTGAGCGGCAGCCAGCGCCACGCGGGCACCAGCGCGGAGCGAACAATGCCTGAGATGGCCAGCAGTGCCGGGACCATCCAACCGACTGCGGTGAGGTCACTGCGCACTGCAGTTCCCTGGGCCAGCATGAGGACCACGCCCGCCCACAGCGCCGCGTCACCGATCAGCAGCCGACCGGCCACCCGCTTGGCCGCGCTGTGCGCCGAGGCCGTGTTCGCGTGGGCAACCAGCCCAGCGATCGCCAGTCCGCTGACGGTCCAGCCCAGGGCCGTGAGAACGATCGGGTTGGCCACTACGGCCAGCCAGAGCATGGAGATGGCCAGCGCGAGCAGGGCCGCGTACCGGGACTGCCGTGCCTGACCGCGCAGGTTGCGTGCGGAGTAGGCGGCGACCAGCCAACCCATCGCGAGGATGAAAGTGCCGAGCAGCACCGAGGGGCCAGTCAGATAGAACGGCCCGAGCTGCTCGCCGAAGGCGAGGATAGAGGTGATGACAAAGGCGATCAGGCCCACGAGGGTGCCGGTCGCGACGATGCTTATTCTGGACACACCTGCATACTAACGTATTCTACTTCCTGTATTGCAAGTCCCCCTTTGTCCGTGTCGCCCGGCGATTTGACTAGTTTCCCTCCCCCGTGATGAAGGGCTGGCCACACGTGGAGAGGCTGTAGCTGTTGAGGTTGTCCTGCGCCTGCTGGACCGCCGCATCGTTGCGCGAAAGCCAGGCATCGGCCTTGCGGGCCGCAACCGGCGATCCGGTCACCGTCGTGGCCAGTTTCTCCACTGACTGCGCATACAAGGACAGGTCGTCCCGGATCGATCCCGGGGCGACGGCTAGCGCACCTTGGACCAACTCCACGAATTGCTCGGGACTCTCGACGAGTTGTGCCGCATCGGCGTTCTGGGCCAAGTAATCGCAGAAGGTCAGGTCCCCTGCCCCGGATACCGCAGGTTTCGGGGTCTTGGTCGCGGGCTGCGTGGCGGGGGCCGTGGTGGCCGGCGTCGATGGCTGCTCGGTGGGGGTGGCGGCCTGCGTGGGCGGCGACGGCGTGGCGACGGCGACTGTTCCTGAGGATCCGGCGTCGGGTTCACCGTCGCTCGAGCTACATCCGGCAAGGGCGATCAGGGCGAGCACGATGGCAGCACGTTTCACGACTTCAGGCTAACCCGCGCTGCTCGGACCATACGGTCGGTTTTCACTGACACATTCGGCCGTCGAACAGGGCCAGGCCAGAAAGCATGTCAGTGGCAGGGACTTTTCGTGCGCCCCACTGACCACAGTCGACCAGGGCCAGGCCAGAAAGCATGTCAGTGGCAGGGACTTTTCGTGCGCCCCACCGACACAATCGGCCGCCGAACAGGGCCAGGCCAGAAAGCATGTCAGTGGCAGGGACTTTTCATGCGCCCCACTGACATATTCGGCCGGCGAACAGGGCACCGAAGATGGACCCCTGCCCCTCGGCCGCACGGAGCCAGGCATTCAGGGCAGGGCCCACGCCACATCTGTCAGCCCCGGCCTTAGAAACTGTCCTCGTACATCGTGGTGCGGTCGCGCTGCGTACGCACCAGCAGGTGCCCCATGGTAAGAGTGACGCTGGCCAGTTCAGTAGTGAGATGGGCGATGGCTGTGAGTCTGGTCGGCATGAGGGACTCCTTCGCTCACCCCCAGCCTGCCGACCGCGTGTTGCCCTGGTGTGAACGTTGGATTCAGGTCCCGTGAAGCCTTGGCCTCACTCCGGTCGCACGAAGGGGAACAGCATGGTGTCGCGGATGTTCTGCCCTGTGAGCATCATGATCACCCGCTCCACCCCCATACCCTGCCCACCGGCCGGCGGCATGCCGTACTCCAACGCGCGCAGGAAGTCCTCATCGACCTCCATGGCCTCGGCGTCACCGGCAGCGGCCAGCAGGCTCTGCGCCACGAGCCGGTCGCGCTGATCGAGCGGATCGATGAGTTCGGTGTACGCAGTGCCAAGCTCCGCACCCCACCCGACGAGGTCCCACTTCTGCGCCAGCCGGGGTTCCGCTGGGTCCTTGCGGGTCAGCGGGGACACCTCAGTGGGGAAATCGAGGTAGAACGTCGGGAAGGTCGTGGTGTCCTCGCACAGGTTCTCGTACAACTCCAGCACCAACTGGGAAGCATCCCAGGCAGGATCCACCGGAATCTGCAGCTTCTGCGCGTGCCGTTTGAGCACCTCAAGCGGGGTGTCCACGGTGACCTCTTCGCCGATCTTGCCGCTGACACCCTGATGGACGGTCATCGTGGGCCACTCCGGCGACAGATCAACTTCCTCGTAGCCGCCGTCCGGCAGCGGCCGCCGGGCGATCGGGCGGCCGTACACCGCGGTGGCGATCTCCAGGATCAGGTCGCGCGTCAGGACCCGCATCGTCTCGTACGAGCCGTACGCGTCATATACCTCCAGGCTGCTGAACTCGGGGTTGTGCGAGGAGTCGGCGCCTTCATTGCGGAAGTTGCGGTTCACCTCGAAGATCTTCTCGACCCCGCCGACCAGCAGTCGCTTGAGGAACAGTTCCGGGGCGATCCGCATGTACATCTTCATGTCGTAGGCATTGATGTGCGTGATGAAGGGCCGAGCGTTGGCGCCACCGTGCACGGCCTGCAGCATGGGCGTGTCCACCTCGAGGAACCCGCGCGACCACAGCGACTCGCGCAGGGCGCGGATGGCGGTGGACCGCAGCGCCACCATCTCCCGCGACGAGTCATTGACGATGAGGTCCACGTACCGCTGCCGGGTGCGGGCCTCCGGGTCGGTCAAACCGGCATGCTTGTCCGGCAGAGGCACGAGGCACTTGGAGGTGATCACGAAGTCCGTGGCCAGCACGGACAACTCGCCGCGCTTGCTGGTGATGACCTCCCCCACGACACCCACGTGGTCACCGAGGTCGACCTCCTCCTTCCACCGGGTCAACGCCTCTTCCCGACCTGCGCCAGGCTGAGCATCACCTGGACCTGCCCGGTCCAGTCCTTCACCTGCGCGAAGACCAGCTTGCCGGTGACCCGGTTCAGCATGACCCGGCCGGCAATCCGTACCTGCTCGCCGGTCCGCGCGTCGGGGTCAAGGTCCCCGAAACGGGCCCGGATGTCGCCGATCAGGTTCTCCCGGTCGAAGTCGGTGGCGTAGGGATCCACTCCGCGGGCACGCATCTCGTCGAGTTTGCGCCGGCGGACCAACTCCTGCTCCGGCAGCCGGCGTTCCGGCAGGGCCAGCGCGTTGCGCGTCCTGCTCGGCGAGCGCCGCGGCGACCGGCTCCCACAAGGCCACCGGGGAACCGGCGTTGCCGTCGGCCAACGACTCCCGGGCGCCGCCGGTGAAGGGCACCTTCGGCTTCTCCAAGAAACCTTCGGCCAACGCGGCGGCGATCCCCACGCGCGGCAGATCCCCGGAACGCTCGAAGAGCAGGAACCGCGGCACCCAGTCGGGTTCGTACTTCTCGTTGGACTTGTACAGCGATTCCAGCTGCCACCACCGACTGGCGAAGCTCAGGAAACCACGGGTCAGGCGCATCACGGGGCCGGCGCCGATCTTGCTGCCCTCCTCGAAGATGGCGCGCATGACCGCGAAGTTCAGGCTCAGGCGATCCACCCCGATCACGGGACCGGCGGCCACCGTGGCCGTCACCATCATCTCCATGACCCCGTTCTCGGAGGCCGGGTCACGCCGCATCAGGTCCAGGGAGATACCCCGGGTACCCCACGGCGAGAAGGACAGCAGACCCCGGCGGACCCCGTCGGCATCGATGATCTCGGTGAGGACACAACTGCCATCGAGGGGGTCCCCCAGACGCCCCAGCGCCATGGAGAAGCCGCGCTCGTTGTGTGTGTCACGCCAGCGGTCGGCATCGACGATGACCTCGGCCATCTCCGCTTCGGGCACGTCGCGGTGCCGGCGGACCCGGGTGGTGTACCCGTCGCGCTCGAGACGGTTCACCGCCTGCCGCACGGCCCGCATGTGCCGGCCCTCCAAGGTGAAGTGGGAGAACTCGATGATCGCTTCGTCACCCAGCGACAAGGCCTCCAGACCCGCCCGGACGTAGGCTTCCGCGCCGGCTTCACTGGCACCCATGACCGCCGGCGCCCAGCCGAAGTGGCGGGCCTCCTCCAGCCAGGCCTCGATCGCCGGCGGCCACGATTCGGGATCACCCAACGGGTCCGCACTGGCCAGGGACACACCGTTGACCACTCGGTAGGTCACCGCGGCCTTCTGGGAGGGCGACCACCTCACGCTCTTGTCCCGCCGGGTGGCGAAGTAGGCCAGGGAATCCCGGTCACCGTGCTCATGGATCAACTGGCGCAGCGCCACCTCGTCCTCACCGGTGATGCGCTTGTCGTTGGTGTGCGTGCGGAACAGCGCCAGGCCGAACGCGATGTAGACAAGCGTGCCCAGCGCGCCGAGCAGGAACGGGACCGGCCGAGTGGCCCGACCGGTGATCCCCGTGCTCTCCGGGTCCCCCAGGCCGCCGAGCTCCTGCAGCAGCGTGTAGGGCAGCGCATCGACACGGGGTAACGACCCGGGCAGTGCCTCGACCAGCGCCCATCCGAGGGGGATCGCGATGGCGAACCCGACCACCAGAGTCAGCACGGCGATGATCACGTTGCGGCGACGGACGACGGCGAAGAATTCCTTGCGAGCCAGGATCAAGATGGCGACCAGCGCCAGCGAGGTGACCAGCGTGATGGTCTCCTTGGTGCGGATCTCGGTGTTTCCGAACAGCGACAGCGACTCCAGCATCCCCAGCACGAGCAGGATGATGAGGAACCACCACGCGGAGCGTTTGCGCTTGCCGAGCGCCGAGCCGAAGATCACCAGCAGCGCCGCCCACGCGATGTTCGGGAGGCGCGGGCACGAACACCATCTCGATCGCCTCGCGCACACCGTGCAAGGAACGGGCCAAGGCCGGGAACACTGCGGTGACAGCGCTGAAGACCGCCACGGCCACCAGCAACGTGCGCAGCACGTTCGGTACGTGCGCCGTCCAACCATCCCCCGGCACATACCGCCGCCGCGGAATCTCGGCCGTCACCCGCTCATTGATCTCCTGGGCGGGGGTCGCCTCGGCTACGAGGGTCATGTCTGCAGTTCCTCCAGATCGACGAACAGGTCCAGGCTTTCTGGATTCGCGAGCGCTTCAGTGTTGCGCACAACCCGGCCGTGTACGACATCCGCCACGGCGAGCTCGGCCAGTTTCCCCGAACGGGTGCGCGGCAGATCCCGCACAGCCACGATCCGCGCCGGCACGTGGCGCGGTGAGCACTGCTCCCGCAGGCGCCGCACGATCCGTGCGCGCAGCAGGTCGTCGAGCGTCGTGATCGGCGGCCAGCCGCAGGAACAGCACGACCCGCGTGTCGTCATCCCACTGCTGGCCGATGGCGATCGCTTCCAGGACTTCGTCGAAGGCCTCGACCTGCCGGTAGATCTCCGCAGTTCCGATCCGCACACCGCCGGCATTGAGGGTGGCGTCCGAACGTCCCAGGATCACGATTCCCTCATGTTCGGTCCACATCGCGAAGTCGCCATGGGCCCACACTCCGGGGAACCGGGCGAAGTAGGCGTTCGTGTAGCGCTCATCGTCGGGGTCGTTGATGAATCGGATCGGCATGCTCGGCAGCGCGTTGCGGCATACGAGTTCGCCAGTCACGCCGGCTTGCCCACGCAGGCTGCGTCCCCGCTCGTCGACGACATCGACATCAGCACCGAGCGCGGGCGCCTGCAGTTCTCCGGCCCACACCGGCGCGGTGGGATCGCCCAGGGCGAAGCAGCCGCAGATGTCGGTCCCCCCGCTGATCGAGGCCAGATGGACATCTGTCTTGACGTCCCGGTAGACGTACGCGAAACCCTCGGGGGACAACGGGGAGCCAGTGGAACCCACCGTGCGCAGTGACGTCAAGTCCCGCTCCCGCGGCGCCAGCGACTGTTTGGCACACGCATCGAGGTACTTGGCACTCACCCCGAACAGCGTGATCTGCTCCTGCTCGGCGATCTCCCACAGGTGGTCAGCGTTCGGGTGGAATGGGGAGCCGTCGTAGAGGACCACGGTCGCGCCAGCAGCCAGCGCGCTGACCAGCCAGTTCCACATCATCCACCCGCAGGTGGTGAACCAGAAGACCCGGTCGCCGGCCCGGACGTCGAGATGCCAGCGCTGCTCGCTGGCGTGTTTGAGCAACAGCCCCGCGCCGCGATGCACCAGACCCTTGGGCACTCCCGTCGTGCCCGACGAGTACAGGACGAAGCCGGGGGCGTCGAACGGCATGGCTTCGAAGTCGGGATCGCGGGGATCCTGGAGCAGATCCTCGAAGTGGCGCACTGGGAATCTCGCCTCGAAGGTGGCGTCGGCATTCAGTTCGCGGACCAGCCACACCTGGCGCACGGTGGGCAGACCCGCCACGATCTCGGCCAACGCCGGCGTCCGGTCGTGGCCCTTGCCTGCGTACACATAGCCATCGGCGGCGATCAGCACCTTGGGCGACACCTGCCCGAACCTGTCCAGCACCCCCGCAGGGCCGAAGTCGGGACTCGTCGCGGTGAAGATCGCCCCGATGCTGGACGTGGCCAGCATGGCGATCACGGTCTCCGGGGTGTTCGGCATCCAGGCAGCCACCGTGTCCCCGCTCTTCACCCCCGCTTCGCGCAGTGCCCGCTGCACGCAACCCACAGCGTGGCGAAGTTGCTCCCAGGACCAGACCCGGCGCACGCCGTCCTCGCGACGGAAGACCAGTGCGGTGTCCTGCGCCCCGGGCAGATCACCACCAGCGAGCAGATTCTCCGCGTAGTTCAGTCGGGCGCTGGGGAAGAATCGGGTGGTGCGCAGATCGTCGATCGGTGGCGGCAGGACCGCCGAACCGTCCCCGCGCTCCCCCACCACCCCGCACTCCCCCCAGACCAGATCCCAGAAGTCCCCCGGGTGCGCGATGGAGAAGTCATGGAAGTCGGCCAACGTCACCATCGGAAGGTCGGTGACCGCTTCCACCTCCCGCATGACGCGCTGCACGGTGGATCGGGATGCGACGGCCTCGCGGGGCCGCCACAGGGGGCCAGCCAATGGACGCCTCAGGAGGAGGTCGGGGCGGGGGTGACCGCCGCGGTGGCGGCTGGCGTCGTGGCGGGTGAGGCACTGACCGCCGGGCTCGGGGTGCCCGAGATCGCCATCACCGCGGTCGCCGACGCACTGAGCTTGCTGGCCTCGGCACGCAGCCGAGCGGCATCCTCTGCGGGGACCTGACCGCCGTTGGCCAGGGCGCTGGTGGACACGGTGGCACCATCGGTCACCGACGACTCGAAGGTGTCGACGAACGTGCGGTAGAACTCCGGTGCGTTGCCCGCGGACACGGCTGCGACGCAGGCGGCCTGGTACTGGTCCATGATCGGCTTGATGTCCTTGGCCAGTTGCTTGAAGTAGGCCTCGTTCTCTTCGAGGTCCTTGGCCACCGCCACGTCATTGAGGCGCGTCACCACCGTGTCAGTGAGTCCGTCGGCCGTCAGCGCTGCGCCCAGGTCGGAGCAGGCGGGGTCGACCGTTCCCGTATAGGTGGCCGTGACGTTGACCGGGCCATTCGTCGCGTCCGCGGCACCCGTACCGGAATTCCGGAACAGGAAGAACCACACCAGAGCAATGACCAACAGTCCGACGAGCAGCGCGCCACCGACCAGCAGCGCGAGGCGCTTGGGACTCGACGATGAGCCTCCACCGGAACCGGAGGAGACGGGCATGCCCGTCAGGGGGTCGATGGACTCAGCCGTGGGAAAGACGTTGGTCTGGCCCATGGGATTGCCGGGGGCCAAGCCCTGCGGCATCGGTGCCGGGGGGACCGCGGAACCCCAGCCGCTCTGCGCCCCGGGCTGTTGCCATCCGCCCGGCGCGGGCTGCTGCCCCCACTGCTGCTCGGGCTGTTGCCCCCACTGCTGCGCCGGCGGCTGCTGTTGGCCCCATTGCTGCTCGGGCTGCTGTTGGCCCCACTGCTGCTCGGGCTGCTGCTGGCCCCATTGCTGCTCGGGCTGCTGTTGGCCCCAGCTGCTTCGGGCTGCTGCTGGCCCCACTGCTGCTCGGGCTGCTGTTGGCCCCATTGCTGGTCGGGCTGCTGCTGGCCCCACTGCTGCTCGGGCTGCTGCTGTCCCCACTGCTGCTCAGGCTGCTGCTGACCCCACTGCTGCTCGGGCTGCTGCTGGCCCCACTGCTGGAGCCGCTGGCTGCTGTCCCCAGCCGGATTCTGGTGCGGCGGGCGTTTCGGGCTGCTGCCCCCATTGCGGCTGCGGCTGCTGACCCCATTGCTGCTCGGGCTGCTGTCCCCACTGTGGCTGCGGCTGCTGACCCCACGTGGAGGGTTCAGCGGCAGGAGGTTGTTCGGGTTGCTGCGGCGTTGGCTGCTGGCCCCATTGCGGTGCCTGCGCGGCAGCCGCCCATGGGTCAGCCGGCGCGGCCGGTTGCTGGGGCTGCGGTTCTGGCTCGGGTGTCGGAGCCGGCGCCTGCGGCATGGCCTGCGTGTTCTGTGTCCACTGGCCGCCGTCCCACCACCGCACTTGGCCGGCGTCACGCGGATCCTGGTACCAACCCGGGGACGGGGTTCCATCGGACATGGCTGAACACCTTTCACTCACCTGCGTACAACATTAGGACCAGCGGACCCCTGACGGGCCAGCGACCGGCGGCGCAGACGGGTGGTCCACACGCGCCGCCTCGTCAGGCCTCCTGCATGTCCTCCAAACTCATACCCTTCGTCTCGCGGATGAACTTGACCACGAAGAGGAACGCGAGGACGGCGAACACTGCGAACACGCCGTATGCGAACCCCAGACCGATCGAGGACATTCCCGGGAACGAGACGCTCACAATGAAGTTGGCGACCCACTGCGCGGCAGCAGCCACAGCAAGCGCAGCGGCACGGATCCGGTTCGGGAACATCTCGCCCAGCAGCACCCACACCACCGGACCCCACGAGACGCCGAAGAAGACCACGTAGAGGTTCGCCGCGACCACGGCCATTGGACCTGCCGCACCCGTCAGATACGGAGTTCCGATCGAGTCGGCCCCCGCACAGCCCGCCTGCACGTCCACCAGCGCCTCGGTACATTTCTGGGCGGTTCCGAAGAGGAAGGCCATCACCCCCAACGTCACCGCCATACCCGCCGAACCGATGAGCAACAGTGGCTTACGACCCAGCCGGTCGACCAGGGAGATCGCCACCAGAGTGATCACCACGTTGGTCGTGTTGGTGATCAGGGTGATCAGGAACGCCTGGGACTCGTCGAAGCCGACCGAGGCCCAGATGCTGTTGGAGTAGTAGAAGATCACGTTGATCCCGACGAACTGCTGGAAGACGCTGAGCCCGATGCCGATCCAGACGATCGGTCGCAGTCCGAGCGCCGCACCCTTCAGGTCGCTGAAACGGGGCTTATGATCCCCGGACAGGGAGGCTTCGATCTCCCTGACCTTGGCGTGCTGGTCACCATCGAGCACGGTGGCCAGGACGGCAGCGGCTTCCTCATTCTTACCGATGCTCACCAGGTACCGCGGGGACTCCGGGATGGTCAGTGCCAGCAGTCCGTACACCAGGGCGGGGATGATCATGACCAGGAACATCCACTGCCAGGCCTCGAGGCCGAAGATCCAGGTGTTGTTGGCACTGGTCTCCGGCTTGCCGGCGCTGGCCGCATTGAGGATCAGGTAGTTCGTCACTGCGGTCGTGAAGATACCCAGGACGATGGCGAGCTGCTGCAAGGAACCGAGGCGGCCGCGCAACTGGGCGGGCGCGATCTCAGCGATGTACATCGGCGCGATGACCGAGGCGATACCGATGCCAGCACCACCGATGAAACGCCAGAACATCAGGTCGGCCACACCCAGCGGGAACGCCTGCCCGATCGCGGCGATGAGGAACAGCACTGCCGCGATCACCATGACCCGCCGGCGGCCGTACTTGTTGGCCAGGGTGCCGGCGAACCAGGCGCCGACCGCCGAGCCCAGCAGGGCGATCGCCACCACGAAACCGATGGCGTCGCCTATGTCAAACTTCGCCTTGAGCGCATCAACGGTCCCATTGACCACCGCGGAGTCGAATCCGAAGAGGAATCCGCCCAGGGCTGCGACGATGGCCATCCGGACAACACGGCCGGTGTGATATTTCTCTTCCACCACCGGGCCTGAGTCGCCGGCACCGGGAAGGGGTCCATGTGCCATTCGTGCCTCCCTAGAACGTGATGTAACGGAAAGTAGTCCCTCGAGTACCCGGCACGCGCGGCTACAGGCATGTTTCTGGACACGCAATCGGCGCGTTGTGCCCCTGCTGCTGCGCACCCCCAAGATGTAGTTGCGACGCATCCTGCGGCGATAACCTTGGGTACGGCAAAAACCCCGGCATGGCGAGCGCACATGCGCGACTAAAGTGATGCTTGTGACGCTGTTGCGGGTTAGTGAATGTGCCACCTTACTGGGTGTCAGCGACGATACCGTCCGTCGGCTCATCGAGGCCGGGACCCTACCAGCGGGCGCAGACGCGGCCGGCCGCAAGGCCATCGCCGGCACGGATCTTGCCGCCTATCTGCGACACCAGGCAACCGCGTCCGACGGCCTGGAGCACAGTTCGGCCCGCAACCGCTTCCGCGGTTTGGTCACCCGGATCACCGTCGACACCGTGATGTCGCAGGTGGAGATGCACTGCGGACCGTTCCGGGTGGTGTCACTGATGTCCAGCGAGGCGGTGCGCGCTCTTGGGCTCGAGGTCGGCAGCCTGGCTGTCGCGGTCGTCAAATCGACCACAGTGATCGTGGAGCGGCCATGAACCGGTGGCTGCTGGCCGGCTTTCTCCTGGCGGGCTGTGGTGGGCCGGACGCCAACACCGTCACGGTGTTCGCCGCCTCGTCGCTGACGGCACCCTTCACCCAGATCGCCGACATCTATGAACAACAGCACCCCGGAACCACCGTCGCGGTCACGTTCGCGGGTTCTGCGGATCTGGTGGCACAACTGGAGCAGGGCGCCCCGGCCAGCGTGCTGGCCACGGCTGATGAAGCCACGATGGCGAAGGCCGGATGGGCGTCACCGCAGCCGTTCGCGACCAACACGATGACCATCGTGGTTCCCGAGGGCAATCCTGGGGAGGTCCGCGGCATCGCCGATCTCAGCAACCCGGATCTGACCGTGGTGATCTGCGCACCACAGGTGCCCTGCGGGGCGGCAACGGTGGCCGTCGAGCAGGCCGCGGGGGTCGACATCGCCGCCGACAGCGAGGAGTCGGCGGTCGCCGACGTCCTGGGCAAGGTGAGCAGTGGCCAAGCGGATGCCGGCATCGTGTACGAGTCGGACCTGGGCTCGGCCGCGGTCACAGGCGTCGTCATCCCGGACGCGGTCAATGCCACAAATACGTACCTGATCGCTGCTCGCGACGCCCGCGGGCGGGAGTTCCTGGACACGGTCGCCAGCGAGCAAGGCCAACAGGTTCTCGCTGACGACGGGTTTGGCCCACCGTGACGGTCCCCCGCTGGATCTACCTGCCGGCCGGCGTGGGTGCCCTGCTGATTCTGGCACCCCTGGTCGCCTTGCTCACCCGCGTCGACTGGGCCACACTGCCCGCCCTGCTCACGTCGCCAGCCAGCCTGGCGGCTCTGGGCCTCAGTGTGCGGACATCCGCACTGGCGACCCTGGCCTGCCTCATCGTCGGCGTTCCGATGGCATTGGTCCTTGCCCGGTCGCAGATCCGCATGGTCGCGTGGTTACGCCCGTTCGTGCTGCTCCCGCTGGTGTTGCCGCCGGTGGTGGCTGGCATCGCGCTGCTCTACACCTTCGGCCGGCGGGGGCTGCTGGGCGGCACCTTCGAGGCCCTCGGGCTGCAGATCGCGTTCTCGACGACGGCCGTGGTCCTGGCCCAGACGTTCGTCGCCTTGCCGTTCCTGGTGTTGAGCCTGGAGTCTGCCCTGCGGACGTTGGGACCGGGGTATGAGGATGTGGCCGCCACCCTCGGCGCGCGGCCGACGCTGGTGCTGGCACGGGTCACGATTCCCACGCTGCTGCCCGCTGTGGTGACCGGCGCGGTGCTCGCCTTCGCGCGGGCACTGGGCGAGTTCGGAGCGACCATCACGTTCGCCGGCAGCCTGCAAGGTGTCACCCGGACTCTCCCCCTGGAGATCTACCTGCAGCGGGAGACCGATCCGGACGCAGCCGTAGCCCTCTCCTTGCTGCTGGTCGTGGTGGCGGTTGCCGTCATCGGTCTGGCCACCCGCCGGATCGGGCACGCATGAGCCTGATTGCCAGCTTCACCGTGAGCGACCGTGACGTGTCCGTCGACCTGGCCGTCGAGAACCAGGCCACCCTAGCGATCATCGGGCCCAACGGGTCCGGCAAGTCGACGGTCTTGCAGGTGCTGGCGGGATTGCTACGGGCGGACCGCGGCAGCGCTGCGGTCGACGCCCGCATCTTGTTCGATCAGCAGACGTGGCTCGCGCCGCACCAGCGCCGGCTGGCGTTGCTGGCGCAGCAGCCACGGCTGTTCCCGCGCATGACCGCGCTCGGCAATGTCGAGTTCGCCCTGCGAGCCCGCGGCGCCGACCGGCACCAGGCGATGGACTGGCTGGAGCTGGTGGCAGCCGCCGATCTGGCCCACCGTCGGCCTGCGACCCTCTCAGGTGGCCAGGCACAGCGGGTGGCGATCGCGCGGGCACTGGCAGCCGACCCGGATGTCCTGCTGTTGGACGAGCCCCTAGCCGCCCTCGACGCGAGTGTGGCGGCAGAGATCCGGCACACCCTGCGGCCGATCCTGACCGGACGGACCACGGTCCTGGTCACCCACGAGGTGCTCGATGCTGCCCTGCTGGCCGACGACCTGCTGGTCATGCAGGGCGGGCGGGTCGTGGAACGCGGGTCGACGACGACGGTCATGAGCAATCCCCGCACGGAATTCGCGGCTCAGATGTGCGGCTTGAACCTGGTCCGAGGGGTGGCGGCGGGGCCCGGACACGCTGGTGTCGGATGTGGGCACTCTGACCGGTTTGGGTTCCCTGCGCGCGGGCCAGCAGGCCGTGGCAGCCTTCGCACCGGCGGCTGTGGGCGTCTATCGCCAGCCGCCGCACGGCAGCCCGCGCAACGTGGTGCCTGCCCGGATCACCAGACTGACGCCGCACGGTCAGGTGGTCCGGATCGGCACCGACGCGTTCGCCGCCGACCTGACACCGGGTGCCGTGGCAGAGCTGGGCCTGCACCCGGACCTGGCCGTGTTCCTGGCGGTCAAGGCGGCAGAGATCCAACTGTACGTAGCATGAGCACCCCCGGTGGTTGCCTGTTCACCGATCGTCAGGCAAGATACCTTTCATGCCGAACACCGCACCCCGCTTCATGGGTATGTGCATGTGTTCGTGTTGTTGTGCCTAGCCGCCGCCAACCCGCCATGACCATGGACGATCGGCGCCTGGGCCCCTCCAAGCCTCGATCCGGCCTGGAGTCTCCCTGACGCCGGTCTCCTGCACCCAGGAGAACCGATGCCGAGCAGTACCCGACCCACCCGCAGCAAAGAGACGGGCCAATGGGCCCTGGGTCAGCGTGCGCCCCTGAACCCCAATGAGGTCTTCAAGGCCGAGGACGACGGTCTCAACGTCCGCGCCCGGGTCGAGCAGATCTACTCGAAGGAAGGGTTCGCCTCGATTCCCGCCGATGACCTGCGCGGCAGGTTGCGCTGGTGGGGCCTGTACACCCAGCGCAAACCCGGCATCGACGGCGGCCGCACCGCCAGCCTGCCCGTGGAGGAACTCGACGACGAGTACTTCATGCTGCGGGTCCGCAGCGACGGCGGCATGCTCAGCCTCGAGCAACTGCGCGCTATCGCTGACATCTCGGTACGTTTCGGGCGCGACACCGCCGATATCACCGACCGCCAGAACATCCAGCTGCACTGGATCCGGATCGAGGACATGCCCGAGATCTGGCGGCTGCTGGAGTCGGTGGGCCTGTCCACCACGGAGGCCTGCGGCGACACTCCCCGGGTGGTCCTCGGCTCCCCCGTCGCCGGGATCGCAGCCGACGAGATCATTGACGGCACCCCGGCCATCGAGGAGATCGTGCGCCGCTACGTCGGCAGCCCGGAATTCTCCAACCTTCCGCGCAAGTTCAAGACGGCGATCTCCGGGTCACCTCGCCAGGACGTCGCCCACGAGATCAACGACGTCTCCTTCATCGGCGTCATCCACCCCGAGCACGGCCCGGGCTTCGACGTGTGGGTGGGTGGTGGCCTGAGCACCAACCCGATGGTCGCCCAGCGGCTCGGCGCCTGGGTGCCGTTGGCCGAGGTGCCGCAGGTGTGGGAGGGCGTCATCGGGATCTTCCGGGACTACGGCTACCGCCGTCTGCGCAACCGGGCGCGGCTGAAGTTCCTGGTCGCCGACTGGGGCGCCGAGAAGTTCCGCGAGGTACTCGAGACCGAATACCTGCAGCGCCCGTTGCTCGATGGGCCGGCACCCGGGGAACCGACCGATCGTCGTGACCACGTCGGGATCCACCAGCAGACCGACGGCAGGTTCTACGTCGGCGCCGCTCCTACGGTGGGCCGGGTCAGTGGGACGACCCTCTTGGCAATCGCAGATCTCATGGCCGCGCACGGCACGTCTCGCATGCGCCTGACCGCGCAGCAGAAGCTGGTGATCCTCGACGTCGAGCGGGCGGAGCAGCTGGGCGACGAGCTGCACGCCCTCGGGCTGCAGGTGCGGCCCACCCAGTTCCGGCGCGGCGCGATGGCCTGCACCGGCATCGAATTCTGCAAGTTGGCCATTGTCGAGACCAAGGCCCGCACTGCTGATCTCGTCGACCGACTGGAGGAGCAGTTCGCCACCGCTCTCGACGACACGGACCTGAGCATCAACGTCAACGGCTGCCCGAACTCCTGCGCCCGCTTCCAGATCGCCGACATCGGCTTCAAGGGCTCCTTGGTCCCCGATGAGGACGGCGAGATGGTCGAGGGTTTCCAGGTGCACCTCGGCGGGCGGCTGGGACCGAACGCCGGTTTCGGGCGCAAACTGCGCTCCTTGAAGGTCACCGCCGACGAGATGCCCGCGTACGTCGAGCGGGTCGTCACGGCATACCGCACACAGCGCGCCGACTCCGAGTCGTTCGCGGACTGGGTCGTGCGGGCGCAGGAGGACTCCCTGCGATGAATGTCGTTCACTACTGCCCCTACTGCGGCGATGAAGATCTCTGGCCCCTGCCCGGCCACGGGACCTGGCGATGTCGGGCGTGTACCCGCACCTTCGCCATCCGCATCGTCAAAGACCAGGAGTAGCCGTGAGCATCGACATCAACCCGACCATCCCGACCCAGACCACGACGCCCGCGCACGTCGCCGCCCAGGGCGCGGCCATCGTCCTGGAGGCCGCCGCGGCCGGGGCAGACCACATTGAGCAGGCCATGCTCGCCGTGCAGTGGGCGCACCAGACGTTCCCGTCGCTCGTGCTGATGTCCAGCATGGGCGACGAGGTACTGGTGCATCTGGCCAGCGAAGCAGCACCTGGCATCGAGGTCGCCTTCATCGACACCGGCTACCACTTCGCCGAGACCCTCGGCACAGCCCACGCGTACGAACTGACCCGACCGCTACGACTGCTCACGGTCACGCCGGTGAACACCGTGGCCGAGCAGGACGACCAGTACGGCCCGCGACTCTACGAGCGGAACCCCGACCTGTGCTGCAAGATGCGCAAGGTGGAACCGCTGGAGCGGACCCTGTCCGGGCGCGATGCGTGGGTCACGGGGATGCGCAGGGTAGATGCGCCGACCCGCTCGGACATCGACATCGTCGCAGTGGATGCCCGCCGACAGATGGTCAAGATCAACCCGCTGGCGCTGTGGACCGATGAGCAGACCGAGGACTACGCGATGGCCCACAACGTGATGCTGAACCCCTTGCGCGAGGCCGGTTACCGTTCGATCGGCTGCGGGCCGTGCACCCGGGCCACTGCTCCGGGCGAGGACCCGCGCGCGGGACGCTGGGCGGGCAAGCAGAAGACGGAGTGCGGCCTGCACGTCTGAGGTCAAACGGTCACGCTCAGTGGAGATGAGAGCACTCGCCGTGACGAAATCGCGAAGTCGGGCTATGGTGCGAGCCGGAGACCTGACCGTACCTGGACCGAGGAGTACAACTGGAATGAGCAGATCGTCGCGGGAGACCATCACCCTCCCACCACCCCCGGTGGACTACGGAGTTGTCCTGCTCTCCCACGGCAGTGCCGACCCACGATCACGGCTGGCGTGTGACCTGCTCGCCCGGCGGGTCGGGCACCGGCTCGGCGCGTTCGTCGCGCAGGCCACCTTGGACCACGACCGACCCCGGCTCGACGGTGCGATCAACTACTTGGCGACCAAACACATCCGGGACCTGATCGTGGTCCCCATGCTGCTCACGACGGCCTACCACGCCACCCAGGATGTGCCGGCCTTCGCGAAGGCCACGCAGGAGGCCTACCCGCAGGCCAGAGTCACGATCGCGGCGCCCATGGGCGCGGACCCGCACCTTCTGCGCGGCCTTGACGCCGTGCTCAAGGCCGCCGGGCACCGCCCGGATCCGCAGACGGCCGTCGTGCTTGCCTCGGCCGGATCCAGCTACTCCGCGGCGCGCAGCCGACATGCGGCGCTCGCGCTGGAGTGGCGCACGCACGGCTGGGGAGCCTCGGCGGTCGCTTTCGCCTCCGGCCCCGGCCCCACCGTCGGTGAAGCGGTGGCGGAGATGCGTAGCGCAGGCTACGACAACGTCTGCGTCGCGCCGTTCCTGCTCGCCCCGGGTGTGCTCAGCCAGCGGATCGCGGCGGCGGCCCGGGAGGTCGGCGCCCATGCCGTCACCGGGACCCTGCACAGCACCGATGCCGCCATGGATGTTGTGCTGCGCCGCGTGCGCTCCGCGATCGAGAGCCGGGATCTGCAACTGCTGGCCCGCTGACGCGTGCAACGATGCCCGGTATGGACTTCACGTTCCCCGCCGAGATCACTGCCCTTCGTGCCGCGTTCGCCGACTTCCTGGATCGGGAGATCCGCCCGCTCGACGACCAGTTGGTCGCCGAGTACGAGAGCATCACGGCCGATTCGGCGAAGGTGCACGCGGTCATGGACGAGGCTCGCATGCGCAGCGTGGCCGCGGGCTTCTACGCCGCTCACATGCCGGAGTCGGTGGGCGGGCAGGGCCTGAGCACGCTGGGCATGACCGCGCTCGTGGAGGATGCCGCCCGGTCCGGTTCCCGGATGGCGATGGCGGCCATCTCCCCGCCCAACCCGGCGGGTCCGAGTTCGCTGCTTCTCAAACTGCCCGAACACCTCATCGAGCAGTGGGTGCGCCCCGTCGTGCTGGGCACGAAGACGGCCTGCTTCGCGCTGACCGAACCGGAGGCCGGCTCCGACGCCCAGGCGATCCGCACCCGTGCGACCAAGGACGGCGACGGGTGGCGGATCAACGGGCACAAGCACTACATCACCAACGCCGCCCACGCGGACTTCTGCGTCGTCTTCGCGGTGACCGACCCCGAGAAGCGGGCGGCCGGCGGCATCACCGCCTTTCTGGTGCCGGCCGACCAGTACCGACGCGGCCCGGTGCAGTACAACATCTCCGACACCCATCCCGGCGAACTGTTCTTCGAGGACTCCTGGGTCGGCGACGACCATGTCATCGGCGAGGTCGGTCTGGGGTTCTTCGCGGCGATGGAGTTCCTCAACGCGGGGCGGGCATTCATCGGTGCGCAGGCCCTGGGGCTGGCCGAGTTCTGCCTGGACCAGGCCGTGCTGCACGCCCAGACGCGCACGGCCTTCGGCAAACCGCTGGCCGCATTCCAGGGGGCGAGTTTCCCGCTGGCCCGCAGCAAGGTGGACATCGAGGCCATGCGCTGGCTGGTCTACCATCTGGCCTGGGCCGTCGACGAGGGGCAGCAGCCCATGCTCGACGCGTCCATCGTGAAGTACTACTCCACCGAACAGGCCTATCAGGTCGCGGACCGCTGTCTGCAGGTGTTCGGGGGGATGGGCCTGATGAAGTCGGGACCGATCGAACGGGTACTGCGTCATCTGCGGATGCTGCGGGTCGTGGAGGGCGCGTCCGAGGTGCAGCTGCTGGTGATTTCGCGGGTCTTGACTGCCTGATCGAGCGACAGCAAAACATAACGAACCGGGCAACCTCGTGCCGACCGCTGGAAATGTCGGCCGGGGTCACTACTGTTGGTTAGGCATGCGAATCGACCCCAGGGGCGCCCGTGACCACTGATGCACAGAACTCATTCGGCACCAACGAATGGCTCGTCGACGAACTATACGAGCAGTACCTGAAGGACCGGCATTCCGTCGACCCGGCGTGGTGGGATTTCTTCGCTGACTACGCACCCTCGGATCCGGCCCGCGCTGCGGCGTTGAAGAGCAAGCTGGCCAAGCCGGCGGACCAGGCCCCTGCGGCCAAGGAACCGAAGCCGGTCGCACCCCAGGTGACGCCTGCTGAGGCCACGGTTCTGCGCGGTCCGGCGGCCCGGGTGGTCACCAACATGGAGGCCAGCCTCACGGTGCCCACCGCCACCAGCGTGCGTGCGGTGCCGGCGAAACTCTTGGTCGACAACCGGGTGGTCATCAACAACCACCTCAAGCGCAAGCGGCAGGGCAAGATCAGTTTCACGCACCTGATCGGCTACGCGATGGTGCAGGCGATGAAGACCATGCCCAGCATGAACGCCTCCTACGCGGAGGTCGACGGCAAGCCGGCGGTCATCTCCCACGACACCATCGGGCTCGGGATCGCCATCGACCTCGAGAAGCCGGACGGCACCCGGCAACTGCTGGTACCCAGCATCAAGGGCGCCGAGGCGATGGACTTCGCCTCCTTCCGCCACGCCTACGAAGACCTCATCCACCGAGCCCGTACGGGCAAACTCGGAGTCGACGACTTCGCGGGCACGACTGCCAGCCTGACCAACCCCGGCACGATCGGCACCGTGCATTCGGTGCCGCGTCTGATGCCCGGGCAGGGCGTCATCGTCGGGGTCGGCGCGATGGAGTACCCAGCGGAGTTCCAGGGTGCGGCCGTCGAGACCATCGTGCGCAGCGGAGTCAGCAAGATCCTCACCTTGACCTCGACCTACGACCACCGCATCATCCAGGGCGCCCAGTCCGGGGAGTTCCTGCGCCGGATGCACGGGCTGCTGCTGGGCGAGAACGACTTCTTCGTCAACGTCTTCCGCTCGCTGCGGATCCCCTATGAGCCGATCCGGTGGGCGCAGGACATCGCTCTGCGCCACGACGACGAGATCTCCAAGACCGCACGTGTGCAGGAGTTGATCCATGCCTACCGGGTGCGGGGGCACCTGATGGCCGACATCGACCCGCTGGAGTACAAGCAGCGCGCCCATCCCGACCTCGACGTCGCCAGCCACGGCCTGACGCTGTGGGATCTCGACCGGGAGTTCGCGACCGGCGGGTTCGGCGGCATACCGTTCATGAAACTGCGCGACATCCTCGGCATCCTGCGCGACTCCTACTGCCGCACCATCGGCGTGGAGTACATGCACATCCAGGACCCCGAGCAGCGCGCGTGGATCCAGGCCCACGTCGAGCAGCCCTACGCTGCCGCCCACCCGCGACCAGCAGATGAAGATCCTGCGCCGGCTCAATGCTGCGGAGGCCTTCGAGACCTTCTTGCAGACCAAGTACGTGGGGCAGAAGCGATTCTCCCTCGAGGGCGGCGAGTCCACCATCCCGGTGCTCGACGAGATCCTCGACGCGGCCGCCGATGAGCAACTCGCCGAGGTGGCGATCGGGATGCCGCACCGCGGCCGGCTCAACGTCCTGGCCAACATCGCCGGCAAACGCTACGCGCAGATCTTCCGCGAGTTCGAGGGCGGCACGATGGACTCCGTCATGGGCTCCGGGGACGTGAAGTACCACCTCGGCAGCGAGGGTGAGTACACCGCGGACAGCGGCGAGACGGTCGAGGTGTACCTGGCCGCCAACCCGAGCCACCTGGAGGCCGTGAACCCGGTCCTGGAAGGCATCGTGCGGGCCAAGCAGGACGAACTCGACCGGGGCGAGGAGTTCCCCGTGCTGCCCGTCCTGATGCACGGTGACGCGGCGTTCGCCGGTCAGGGGGTCGTGGCCGAGACGCTGAACCTGTCGCAGTTGCGCGGGTACCGCACCGGCGGCACGGTCCACATCATCGTCAACAACCAGGTCGGTTTCACCACACCGCCGGAGAGCAGCCGCTCCAGCGTGTACGCGACCGATGTGGCGCGAACCGTGCAGGCTCCCATCTTCCATGTCAACGGCGACGATCCGGAGGCCTGCGTGCGGGTCGCGCGGATGGCCTTCGACTTCCGGCAGGCGTTCAAGAAGGACGTGGTCATCGACTTGGTCTGCTACCGCCGGCGCGGGCACAACGAGGCCGACGACCCGTCGCTGACGAACCCGAAGATGTACCAGCTGATCGATCAGAAGCGCTCCGTGCGCAAGTCGTACACCTCGTCACTGATCGAGCGCGGTGACCTCTCGCAGGAGGATGCCGAGCAGGCCCTGCAGGACTATCAGGCGCAGTTGGAGCGGGTGTTCACCGAGACCCGCGAAGCCTTGAAGGAGCCGGTGGAGACCAAGCCGGTGACCATCGTGGAGTACCCGGCGCACGTGGACACCGCGATCAGTGAGGAGACTCTCAAACACATCGTCGACTCCCAGGTGGCGCTGCCGGAGCGCATCAGCGTCCACCACCGCCTGCAACCGCAGTTGCAGCGCCGGGCGCAGATGGTCGAGGACGGCACGATCGACTGGGCGATGGGCGAGACCCTGGCCTTCGGGTCCTTGCTCCTGGAAGGCCGCGACGTGCGGCTCAGCGGTCAGGACAGCAGCCGGGGCACCTTCGGCCAGCGGCACGCCGTGATCGTGGACAGAGTCACCGAGGAGCGCTACATCCCGCTGCAGAACCTGTCCGAGCGACCAGGGCCGGTACTACATCTACGACTCGATGCTCAGCGAGTTCGCAGCGCTCGGCTTCGAGTACGGCTACTCCGTGCAGAACCCCGAGGCCCTTGTGCTGTGGGAGGCGCAGTTCGGGGACTTCGCCAATGGCGCACAGACCATCACCGACGAGTTCATCTCCTCCGGCGAGCAGAAGTGGGGCCAGCTGTCCGGGATCGTCATGCTCCTGCCGCACGGTTACGAGGGTCAGGGTCCCGACCACTCCTCGGCCCGCCCGGAGCGATACCTGCTGCTCGCGGCCCAGCACAACATGACGGTGGCGATGCCGAGCACCCCTGCCAGCTACTTCCATCTGTTGCGCTGGCAGGCCAAGTCCGCGCACCACAAGCCGCTGATTGTGTTCACCCCCAAGTCCATGCTGCGGCTCAAGGCGGCGGCGTCGAAGGCTCAGGACTTCACGACCGGCTACTTCCACCCGGTCCTCACCGACAACACGGTCGATCCGACGAAGGTCACCAAGGTTCTGTTCTGCTCGGGCAAGGTGACCTGGGATCTGTTCGCAGGCCGGCAGGCGGCCGGCCGCGACGATGTGGCCATCGTCCGCCTCGAGCGCCTCTACCCGCTGCCCGGGGACGAGATCAAGGCGGCGTTGGCACAGTACCCCAGCGACGCCGAACTGATCTGGGTGCAGGAAGAACCGTCCAACCAGGGTGCCTATCAGTTCATCGCCGTGAACCTGCCGCCGTACCTCGACGGCCGGCCGCTGGAACTGGTGAGCCGGCCCGCGTCGGCATCACCGGCTACTGGCTCCAACAAGGCTCACCAGGCCGAGCAGGCGCTGGTGGTGAGCCAGGCGATCGGTACCTGATGTACGACAGTGACCGCGGCATCGAGGAGTTGGTGCGCCGGCGCGAAGGTGAGGAATTCGACATCGAGTGGCTTGCCGACCAGCTGCGGGTCTATGTTGATTTGCATCCGGACGACGAGAATGTGGTCGAGCGCTTGGCCACCTGGCTGGCACGCGACGACGAGGACTGAGGTGGCCATGGCAGGCAGCCCTTTCCCCTCTTTCCAGGCCGCCTCCGATGCCGCTTTGAGCTTCCTGCAGGAGCACTACCCCATGGGGTTGTGGATGGTCACGAGGACCAGCGGGGACGACTGGATCGTGTTGCAGGCCAAGGACCGCAGTTACGACGTGACCGACGGCGATCTGTTCCGCTGGAGCGACTCGTTCTGCTCCCGGATGGTGCTGGGACACGCCCCGCACATCGCCCCGGACTCCCAGCAGATCCCCGCGTATGCCAGCGCCCCGATCGGACAGCAGATTCCGATCGCCTCCTACATCGGGTTCCCCCTGGAGGCTGACGGCGAACTGTTCGGCACGCTGTGCGCCATCGACACTGTGCGCAAACCCACCGAGCTTACGCAGGCCGATGATCTGATCGGCCTGCTCGCCCGAATGCTGTCGACCATTCTGGAGACCGACATGCGGGCCAACAGGTTGTCCTCGCTGGCACAGCAACTGGCCGATGCCGCCCACCGCGACGCGCTCACCGAGGTGCTCAACCGGCGCGGCTGGGATCGCTTGATGGCCCTGGCTGAGACCAATCGAGTCACCTACGGCCAGTCCCACTGCGTGGTGATCGCCGACCTCGACGGGCTCAAGGCCGTCAACGACCAGCAGGGCCATGCCGTCGGAGACCGTTTGCTCGGCCGGGTGGCACGGACACTGGTCGCCGCCTGCGGAGAACCCGACATCGTGGCCCGCCTCGGGGGCGACGAATTCGCCGTGCTCCTGAGCGAGCCGGGCGCTCTGGATCCGAGCAGTTATGTGCTGGAGGTCCGCGACCAGCTCGCCGACGCTGGGATCAGTGCCGCCGTCGGCTTCGCGACCAGTGGGGCCACTGTGTCACTGCAGCAGGCGATGCGCGAGGTTGACCTGCGGATGTACGAGGACAAGCGGACCCGGGCCTGAGCTCAGCGCATCGTGAGGACCAGTTTGCCGCGCACATCGCCGGCAGCCAGGCGCTCGAAAGCCGATCGTGCCTGCTCGAGGGGGAACTCGGCATCGATCGTAGGACGCAGCCCGGTCGCCTCACACATGTCGATGAGCCGCCGTAGTTCCGCGGCCGTCCCCATCGTGGAACCGATGACCGACAGTTGCCGGAAGAACACGTGGTTGAGGTCAGCCGGTGGCTGACCGCCGGTGGTCGCCCCGCTGACGACCAGCCGCCCGCCCGGCCGCAGGCTCCGGATCGAGTGCGACCAGGTCGCCTTCCCGACCGTCTCGATGACCAGATCCACCCGGTGCGGCAGTTTCGCTCCTGACTCGAACACCGCATGCGCGCCCAGATCGCGTCCGAAGGCCGCCTTGTCGCGGGTGGTCGCCCAGACCCTGGCCCCGGCGTGGCGGGCCAGCGCGATGGCGGCGCTGGCGACTCCCCCACCGGTGCCCTGGATCAGCACGGTCTCTCCCGGCTGCAGGTCCCCGCGGGTGAAGAGCATGCGGTACGCGGTAAGCCAGGCCGTCGGCAGGCAGGCCGCCTCGGCGAACGACAGCGCACTGGGCTTCGCGATGAGATTCTGGGTGGGCACGCTCACCCATTGGGCGAAGGTCCCCTGGTGCTTCTCGCTGAGCAGGCTGCGTCCGGGATCGAAGGTCTCGTCGCCGCCACCGGCCTGCGGCGAGCCGATCACCGAGTGCACGATGACGTCCTGACCCTCGGCCGTCACGCCGGCCGCGTCACAACCCAGGATCATCGGCAGCGCGGACTCGGCCAGGCCCACCCCGCGCAGACTCCACAGGTCGTGATGGTTCAAGGAGGCGGCCTTCACCTGGACCGTTGTCCAGCCGTCGGGCGCGACCGGATCTGGCCGCTGCGCTACCTCCAGGACACTCAGCGGGTCGTCGGAACTGAAGCCGGATGCGAAGACAGCGAGCATGGGCGCAACGATAGGACACGCCTGGGACACCCCCGGGGAGCGGTCGACGGTGCGGCTTGTGCCCGCCGGCAGGAGTGTTCAACTCCGGCTCGTCGGGTGAGCGAGGCCGAGGTTGTCGGGACCTCGGCCAAACATGTCAATGGGACGCACGAAAAGTCCGCCTCACTGACACTGTCCGGGCCACGGACCGCCGACAACAGCCCGCACCCTGGCAGGCCGACCAAGAACCCCCCACGGGCAGGGCGCTGCGCGAGTCAAACCCCGCGCGGCCGACAGCCTGGCTAGAGCTGCACGGGGTGGCCGTGGCCGGTGCCAACAGCGACCTCCAAAATGAGACATGTGATTTCCTTCGGCAGCGACAACCACAGCGGCGTGCACCCGGCGGTCATGGCGGCCCTCTCCGAGGCCAACTCAGGCCATTGCGGGGCGTACGGCGATGACCCCTGGACGCGGACCGCGCAGACGCTGCTGGGCCAGCAGTTCGGCACCGAGCACGTCTACTTCGCGGCCAACGGCACCGGCGCCAACCTCATCGGCCTGCAATCGGCCCTGCGCCCCTGGGAGGCGGTGGTGTGTTCCGATGTGGCGCACATCAACGTCGACGAGGGTGGGGCGCCGGAGCGGATCCTCGGGTCGAAGCTGGTCACGGTACCCACGCACGACGGACGCATCGACCCGGCAGCGCTGGCCGCAACCTGTGATCGCCTCGGCGATGAGCACGCAGTCCAGCCCCGCATCCTGTCGGTCACGCAGTCCAGCGAGTACGGCACTGCCTACAGCCCGGAGCACGCTCACGCCCTGGCCGAGCAAGCCCGTCAGCTCGGTCTGTACATCCACATCGACGGGGCGCGCCTGGCCAATGCGGCAGTGGCACTGAACTGCGGGCTCGGGGACGTGGCCTCGATGTTCGACGCCGACGTCGTCACCGTGGGAGGCACCAAGAACGGACTGATGGGCGCAGAGGCGGTCGTCTTCCGCAATCCGCAACTGGCCGGCCAGGCCAAGTGGATCCGCAAGGCCACCACTCAGCTGATGAGCAAACACCGGTACCTGGCCGCACAGTTCGTCGCGATCCTCACCGATGACCTGTGGCGTGAGAACGCCACCAACGCCAACGACATGGCGCAGCGACTGGCAGCCGGCCTGCGCAAACTCGGGGTGGAGATCACCCAGCCGGTGGAGGTCAACGCGGTTTTCGCGCGGCTACCCGATTCGCAGGCCCTGCGCGATCGTTTCCACTTCTACGTCTGGAGCGGCGACGAGGTGCGCCTGATGTGTTCCTGGGACACCACGGTCGACGACGTCGACCAGTTCCTGGCCGCTGTGCACGCACATCGGGGCGGCTGACCCGGGGTGTCCGGTGGGAGGCGCGCCTGGGTAGCGTGCAACCAAACTACGAAAGGCCGAGCGCATGGACGATACCGTTCGTCAGCACAAGTACCTGCTGACCGAGGACCAGATTCCCACCACCTGGTACAACATCATCCCGGATCTGCCGACTCCGCCACCACCGCCGCTGCATCCCGGGACCATGGCGCCGGTGGGTCCGGAGGATCTCGCACCGCTGTTCCCGATGGCCCTGATCGAGCAGGAGGTGACCACCCAGCGATTCGTGGAGATCCCTGGCGGGGTGCTGGACGTGTACCGGCAATGGCGCCCGACCCCGCTGTTCCGCGCGCATCGTCTGGAGCAGGCATTGGGTACCCCGGCGCGCATCTACTACAAGTACGAAGGGGTGTCGCCGGCCGGCTCCCACAAGCCGAACACCGCCGTGCCGCAGGCCTATTACAACGCCCGTGAGGGCATCCGAAAGCTCACCACGGAGACCGGCGCCGGGCAGTGGGGCACCGCCCTGGCGTTCGCCTGTGCGCTCTACGACATGGAGTGTGAGGTGTGGCAGGTCGGCGCCTCCTACGACTCCAAGCCGTACCGCCGCCTGATGATCGAAGCCTTCGGGGGCTCGGTGCACCGCTCCCCCTCCGACCTGACCGAGATCGGCCGGAAGTTGGCCCAGGATCCGAACAACCTCAGTGGCTCGCTGGGGATCGCGATCTCCGAGGCGGTGGAGGTCGCCGCCACCCACGAGGACGTTCGATACGCCCTCGGATCAGTGCTCAACCATGTGCTGTTGCATCAGACGGTGATCGGCGAGGAGGCGCTGCTGCAACTTGAGATGGCCGGCGACACCCCCACCCATATCGTGGGCTGCACCGGCGGCGGCTCGAACTTCGCCGGGCTGTCGTTCCCCTTCCTGCGCGAGAAACTGGCGGGCCGGATCAGCCCGCAGATCATCGCCGCTGAGCCGGCGAGCTGCCCGTCGTTGACCCGCGGGGTGTACGCCTACGACTTCGGCGACACCGCGGGTATGACCCCGCTGATGAAGATGCACACCCTCGGCCACGACTTCATCCCCGACCCGATCCACGCGGGCGGCCTGCGCTACCACGGCATGGCCCCGCTGATCAGCCACATCTACGAGGAAGGGCTGATGAGCGCGCAGGCCGTTCCGCAGACGGAGTGCTTCGCCGCGGCCGTGCAGTTCGCACGCACCGAAGGCATCGTGCCCGCACCGGAACCGACACATGCCCTGGCTCTGGCCATCCGCGAGGCACAGCGGGCCAAGGAGACCGGCGAGGAGACCGTGATCCTCACGGCCCTGTGTGGCCACGGCCACTTCGACCTGCCGGCCTACGACGCCTACCTCAGCGGAACCATGGTCGACGAGGAGGTGTCGGCGGATCGCTTCGCGGCCGGTCTGGCGACCCTGCCGCAGGTGCCCGCCAGCTGAGCAACACCACTGACGCGGTGGTCACAGCCGAGCGACGCCCTCCCGGCGCGCCGCTGCGGCCACCGCGTCGGCGACGTGGGCGCCCACCCGCTTGTCGAACACGGACGGCACGATGTACTCGGCCGACACGTCGTCGCCCACCAGTTCGGACAGGGCATCGGCGGCGGCCATCTGCATCCCAGTGGTGATCCGCGATGCCCGCACGTCCAGCGCCCCCCGGAACACCCCGGGGAAAGCGAGCACGTTGTTGATCTGGTTGGGATAGTCGCTGCGGCCGGTGGCCACCACTGCGGCGTACTTGCCGGCGATCGCGGGATCGACCTCGGGGTGCGGATTCGCCAGAGCGAAGACGATGCTGTCCGGCGCCATGCTGGCGATGGCTGCTTCCGGCACCTGCCCGGCAGAGACCCCGATGAAGACGTCCGCGCCCTCGAGAGCGACCTCGATCGCGCCACTGAGCGCTCGCGGATTGGTGCGGGCGGCCAGGTCGGCCTTCACCCCGTGCAGCCCCTCGCGCGCGGGGCCGAGCAACCCCTGGGAATCGGCGACGCACAGATCGCGAACACCGCCGGCGAGCAGCATGTTCGATACGGCCACACCGGCGGCACCAGCCCCGGACACCACCACCTTCAGGTCGCGGAATCGCCGGTTGGTGTAGCGGGCGGCACTCTCCAGCGCCGCGATCACCACGATGGCAGTGCCGTGCTGATCGTCGTGGAACACGGGGATGGCCAGGCGCCGCTGCAGTTCATCCTCGATCTCGAAGCAGCGCGGCGCGGAGATGTCCTCGAGGTTGATGCCACCGAAGGCGGGTGCGATCCGCACGATGGTGTCGATGATCTCCTGGGTGTCGGTGGTGTCCAGACACACCGGCACCGCGTCGACCCCGCCGAACTCCTTGAAGAGCAGCGCCTTGCCCTCCATGACCGGCAGTGCGGCCTCCGGACCGATGTCCCCCAGTCCCAGCACAGCGGTGCCGTCGGTGACGACCAGCACGGTGTTGGACTTCCACGTGTAGTCGAAGACGAGGTCGCGCTGCGCGGCGATCGCCTGCGACACCCGCGCCACCCCTGGGGTGTAGGCCAGCGCGAGGCCGGCGTCGTCGCGGATGCGCACGGTCGGGCGCACCTCGATCTTGCCGCGCCGGTGCAGCGGAAATGCCGGGTCGTTATCTAGATCCACAAGTCATCCTCGTTCTCATCGATGCGGTGTCACCGTGCCGGCGGGGTGTTGGGCACAATGGTGTGCAGTTGTGCGAGAGGGATCACCACATGAGTCTGCGCAGTCCTGCGTCCGTCGGCCTGGCATTCGTGCTTGCCCTGTCCGTCGGCTTCCTGTCCGGCTGCCAGAATAACCCGACGGCATCCTCGGCCACGCCCAGCGCCTCTCCCATCAGCGAGTTGGCCGCCAAGGTGCCGGACAAGATCCGGGCCGAGGGGGTGCTCCGGGTGGGCATCGACCCCAACTACCCGCCCATGGAGTATCTGGAGCGCGGCGAGGCGATCGGGGCGGATCTGGCGATCATGCAGGCCGTCGGTGACAAGCTCGGCCTGGACGTGGCCTTCGCCGAGGACGCCTACGCCCTGCTCGTGCCAGGCGTGGCAGCCGGCCGTTTCGATGCCGCGATCTCGGCGCTGACCGTGGACGAGAACGATCTTCAGAACGCCAACATGGTCACGTACTTCATGAGCGGATCGCAGCTGGCGGTGCGACCGCCGGCGAAGAAGCGGTCCGGACCGAACAATCTGTGCAAGCGCCGGGTCGCTGTGCTCGACGGCAGCGTGCAGTATGCCCAACTCGTGGAGCGGTCGGCCAACTGCGTGGAGAATCAGAAGCAGCCGATCCAGATCATCACCTACCAGTCGCAGGAACCTGCGACCCAGTCCGTCATCGCCGGCAAGGCCTACGGAACCCTCGCGGATTCAGCCGTCGTGCAGAGCGCGGTTGCGAACTCGCAGGGTGCCCTGGTGATCAACGGCAAACGCTTCGACATCGCTCCGTACGGCATCGCCGTCGCCCAACAGCGCAAGCAGCTCGCGGTCGCCATTCGGGAGGCCCTGCAGGCGATGATCGATGACGGGACATACCAGCGCATCCTCGACGACTGGAACATCAGCGAAGGCGCTATCGACTCCCCCGAGATCCTCACCCGCCGCGACATCCCGGAGCCCGAGCCGTTGAGCACCGAGACGTTCGCAACCCCGACCCCGAGTTACACGCCCACCCTTTAGCGGCGATTCGCAGGCAGCGATCGGGCACCGATCGGGGTTAGTCTCGCGGCTATGGACTCGGTGGTCGAACTGACGGTACCCGCCCAGTCGTCGTACGTGACGCTGGTCCGCAGCGCGACGTCGGCCATCTGCGCGCAGGCCGACTTCACCCTCGACGCCCTCGACGATGTCGGGCTGGCCGTCGGTGAGGCGTGCGCGCTGGTCATCGGTGAGGCTCCCGGCGATGCCGATCTCCGGGCTCAGTGGCGAGTGCACGCCACGGTGGTGGACATCGACATTTCCAGTCCCACGACCAGCACCACCGGGGTCGCCACCAACACGTTCGCCTGGACGGTGCTGACCGCTTTGGTACAGCAGGTCGACAGTGCCGTGACCGACGGTCGGCTGCATATCCGCCTGCAGGCCCACGGGATCGAGACGACGGTATGACCGACTCGACGCCCGGGCAGCAGCAGCGCGGGTGGAGTGCCCAGAACCGCGCCCGTGAGCATGAGCTGCTGGCCCGGCTGGCGACGTTGGACGACGATGATCCGGCCTGGCAGGCGATCCGCGACGAACTGGTCACCATGCACCTGCCGCTGGTCCACCACTTGGCTGGCCGCTTCCGGGACCGCGGCGAGGCCTACGACGACCTGGTGCAGGTGGGAACCATCGGCCTGATCAAGACCGTCGATCGGTTCGACCCCAACCGCGGTGTCGAGTTCTCCACGTACGCCACCCCGACCATCGTCGGGGAGATCAAACGCCACTTTCGGGACAAGGGCTGGTCGGTGCGGGTACCCCGACGTTTGCAGGAATTGCGGCTGGCCATCAGCCGCGCCACCGCGGAACTGTCCCAGCGCAACGGCCGCTCCCCCACCGTCAAGGAGATCGCCGCCTTCCTTGAGATCAGCGAGGACGACGTTCTTGAGGGCCTCGAGGCCGCGCAGTCCTACAGCACGTATGTCGCTGGACGGCAGCGGCAACGATCCCGACGGCGACTCCCCAGCACTGATGGACACCCTCGGCAGTGACGACGCGGCGCTGGCCAACGTCGAGTACCGCGAGACCTTACGCCCGCTGCTGGCGGCGCTGCCCGACCGCGAGCGGCAGATCGTGATCCTGCGCTTCTTCCACAACAAGACACAATCGGAGATCGCCTCTGAGGTGGGGGTGTCGCAGATGCACGTCTCGCGCCTGCTCGCCAAGTCGCTGGGGTCGTTGCGAGGCGCGATGGGCGTCGAAGCCTGAGCTGCTTCACCCTCGCAGGTCGGCTCCGGTCCGGGGGCGCAACGTGAGGACGATTCCCAGCACGCTGACTCCTGCGATGGTCCAACCGGCCACCACGGCCAAACCAGTGCCCTCGATGAACAGCCAGGCACTGATCAGCCCGAACACCTGGGCCAGAACCATAGGGGTGCGGGCCAATGGGCTGTGCCGCCACAAACCCCGCGCGATGAGCCCCATCCCGGCCGCGAACAACAGGTAGATGACCACCTCAGCCACCGGGGACGCGCCGGTGTTCGTGCCGCGCGTGTTGAAGGAAGCCACCCCCAGGGCCACGGCGAACAGGACCAGTGCTGCTGCCTCGACTGCAGCCACCAGCGCCGCCTGCCGAGCCCCTGATAGTCCCTGGTCCACGACAGTGAATCTACCGGTCAGTACGGTGTAGATCGTGCGAGGCCTACTCGTGGTCAATCCCAAGGCGACCACCACCACCGACGTCACCCGGGACGTGCTGATCAGCGCGCTGGCCGACAAGTTCCACCTCGAGGTCGTCACCACCACCCATCGTGGCCATGCCGGGGAACTGGCCGAGCGCGCCCGCACCGAGGGCATGGACTGCATCCTCACGCTCGGCGGGGACGGCACCGTGCACGAGGTGATCAACGGTCTGCTGGCCGCCGGTCCCCTGCCGACTTTGCCGGTTCTTGGCACCGTCCCCGGGGGCAGCGCGAACGTGTTCGCCCGGGCGCTGGGCTTCCCGCAGGACGCGGTGGAGTCCACGGGACTGCTGCTGCGAGCCATGCGCGAGGGCACCACGCGCACGATCGGCTTAGGCATGGTCGATGACCGCTATTTCACGTTCACCACGGGGCTGGGGATCGACGCCGAGATCATGATGCGGATGGACGCGGCCCGGGCCAAGGGCAAGGCGGCCACCCCTACCCGCTACCTCGCGACGACTCTGACACATTTCCTGCGCGGCAGTGAGCGCAAGACGCCCTCGCTCGTGCTGCACCGACCCGGTGAGGAGCCCATCGACGGGGTCTTCTTGGTGATCGTGCAGAACACCTCCCCGTGGACCTATTTCGGGGCGCATCCCATCAATCCGTCGCCCTTGGCGTCCTTCGAGACGGGCCTGGATCTATGGGGCACCAAGACGCTGAAGGTCCCATCGGCGCTGCGACTGGGCACCCGGATGGTCCTGAGCCGCAGCAAGGGCAGTCCGAAGAAGATCGTGGCATGGCACGACGTCGACGAGTTCCGCATCACCGCGACCCGTCCCACCGCTATGCAGGTTGACGGTGAGGTCGTGGGCGACATCACCGACGTGACCTTCCGCTCGGTGCCTGCAGCCCTGCGGGTCTACGTGCCCTGATCGCTGAGCCATGTCACCCTGAAAGGGCCTGAAACCGCCTAAATATGGGCAGTTTGGCCCCGAGAACAGCGCAATGTGACGCAGAACACACCGGCGTGACCAGACTTATACCTTCTAAGGCTTGTGCAGCCGTTCACTTGTATGTGAATCTAAAAGCGCTGGAGCGAAAGATACGCCACAGCAGCCCGCAGGAATAACAGCACCCCCCATTCCCGCCCGCTGTGACGTCCTGGTAACAGGCTCCATTAACCCGTTTGGCTACCTGGGGGGTCAGCCCTGACTAGGAGGTTGCGCATGGACTGGCGCGCTCGTGCTGCCTGCCGTGACGAAGATCCCGAACTGTTCTTCCCACTCGGAGACAGCGGTCCTGCCCTCATGCAGATCGAAGATGCCAAGACCGTTTGCCGGTCGTGCAATGTCGTCTCCGACTGCCTCACCTGGGCGTTGGAATCCAGTCAGGATTCCGGCATCTGGGGTGGGATGTCCGAGACCGAACGTCGTGCCCTGCGCCGACGCAGCGCCCGCACCGGGGTGACCCTGGGCTACCAGCGCTGACTCATCACTAGCTCAAGGGAGCCGGTCGTTGTTCACAACGGCCGGCTTTTTTGTGTGCCGGTCTCAGGCCTTCGTCCGTGCACCCGCACGCTGTGCGCAATTCGGCAGTTGTTGCGACGACACGCCGTGGGAATTCGCACCTTGCGCCCAATGCTGCCAGCCATCTCAATGCCGCACTGGAATCACCAGATCGATGGTCGCAATCGTTCCGAGGCCGCCCACGCCCGGCTCCCAGCTCAGTGAGCCGCGCAGGTCGTCACGCACGAGGGTCTGCACGATCTGCAGCCCCAGCCGGGCATCCACGCTCGGATCGAAACCCTCGGGCAGACCCGCTCCGTCATCGGCGACGCTGATCCGCAGCCGCCGGCCACGCCGCTCCACCCCCAGGGTGATCGTGCCCCGCCCGCGCTCCTGCACGCCGTGCTCGAAAGCGTTCTGCAACAACTCAGCGACCACCAGCGCCAGCGAACTCGCAACCGAGCCCGGCAACGTCCCGATCCGGCCCTGCCGGACCACCTGCACATCAACGGACAACTCGGACACCATCGCGACCAGCCGGTCGGCCACATCGTCGAACTCGACGGCGTCCGCGTCGGCGTGCGACAGGGTCTCGTGCACCAGCGCGATGGCGCTGACCCGCCGCACGGATTCCTCCAGGGCGGCTCGCGCGGCCGGATCGGCGAGGCGACGGCTCTGCATGCGCAGCAGCGCAGCCACAGTCGTCAGGTTGTTCTTCACGCGGTGATGGATCTCGCGGATCGTGTTGTCCTTGGTCAGCAGGGCCCGCTCACCTCGGCGCAGGTCCGTCACGTCGCGGATCAGCAGCACCGCCCCGTCGCGGCGCCGATCACTCATCAACGGGATCGAACGCAGCGAGACCGTGACGTCCCCGACCTCCACATCCACGGTGCCCGGACCCGCCCCACTGGACACCACACCCACCGACTCATCGACCGGACCCGTACGTGACACCAATCGCCGGACCTCGACCTCCAGGATTCGGCCCGTCAGGTCGGACATCACCCCCATCCGGCGGAAGGCGCTGCGAGCGTTCGGGGAGGCGAACGTCACCAACCCCTTACCGTCGAGCATCAGCAGGCCATCCCCGACCCGCGGTGGTGTGGAGGAGTCCTGCATGCCGTGATCGGGGAACTGCCCGTCCATCATCATCTGGGCCAACGTGTCAGCGACCTCGCGGTAGGTGCGCTCAAGCTCCCCGGCTCCACTACGAAGCAGGCCGCTGCGCCGCGACACGACCGCGATGACCCGGTCATCGGCCATCACCGGCACCGCTTCGGTACCCAGCGGGATGAAGGGATCCTGCTGCTGACGCCTCGCCACGATCCGGTGACCCTGGAAGGCCCGCTCGACTTCCGGCAGCCGGCCCTTCGCCGCGAACAGGCCCACGATGTCCTCTGGGTAGACGGTGGGCCCGGTACTGGGCCGCACCTGCGCTGCGGCGACGAAACCGGCGGCGTTCCAGGTGGGCAGCCACAGGACGAGGTCGGAGAACCACATGTCGGACAGCAGGGTCCAGTCGGCGATCACAAGATGCAGATGCGCGATCTGTTCGGTGGTCAGGTCCGTACGTTCCCGCGCCAGGCGCTCGAGGTCGACCATGCCTCGCAGCGTAGACCGGGTGGCCGCAGCCCGCAGCCACCTCGGGTCGCTCGGCTGCGCCCGGGGTCACCGCGCCGCGACCTGGGCAGCACATTGCACACTTAGAGCGTGACGAATCCGGTCCTGCAGGCCGACCAGCGCTACGTCTGGCATCCGTTCACCCAGCATGCCTGGTGGCCCGACGACGATCCGCTGGTCATCACCGGGGGCCAGGGGGTCTGGCTGCAGGACAGTGACGGCCAGCGTTACATCGACGCGTTCAGTTCACTGTGGGTCACGGTGCACGGGCACAATGAACCGCGCATCACCGAGGCGATCACGGCCCAGGCGCAGACTCTGGACCACTCGACATTCCTGGGCTTCACGCATGAGCCAGGGGTGCGCCTCGCGCAAGAACTTGTCGAGCGCAGCCCCGCCAGCCTGGACCGCGTCTTCTTCGCCGGTGACGGGTCCAGTGCGGTCGAGGCGGGCATCAAGATGGCCTACCAGGCGAAGCTGCAGCAGGGCCAGCGGCGGCCGCTGTTCGTGCACGTCGCGCAGGGGTACCACGGGGACACCCTCGGCGCGGTGTCCGTCGGTGGCATCGAGGTGTTCCACCACACCTACCGCCCGATCCTGCTGTCCACCCGCATGGTCTCCTCGCCCGGCGTGCGGGCGCCCGGCCAGAGCCCGCAGGACCGGGCCGCGGAAGTCCTTGCCGAACTCCGGACCCTGCTGGAGGAGGTCGGCCCGCAGGTCTGCGCCGTGGTGGTCGAACCGTTGGTGCAGGCCGCCGGCGGCATGCTCACCCACGACGTCAGCTTCCTGCAGGGTGTGCGGACGGTGAGCCGAGAGTTCGGCGCCTACCTGCTGACCGACGAGGTGGCCACGGGCATCGGGCGCACCGGGACCATGTGGGCGGTGGAGCAGGCCGGGGTGGAACCGGACCTGCTCACCTGCGGCAAGGGGCTGACCGGCGGGGTCCTGCCGTTGTCCGCCGTACTGGCCAGCGAGGAGATCTTCGACGCCTTCCACGGCGACGGCAGCCAGACGTTCTTCCACGGCCACTCGTTCACCGCCAATCCGCTGTGCGCGGCGGCAGCGTTGGCCAACCTGGACCTCATCGACGAGCGCTCGACCATCGCGCATGCCGCCTGGATCGGCGACACCCTGGGCCAGTGGCTCGAGCCGCTGGCCGCCGACGAGCGGGTGGTCGAGATCCGCCGGATCGGCACCATGACCGGCATCGAGGTCCGGCCGCACGGGCAGCGAACCGGCTTCCAGGTCTGCCTGGCGATGCGCGAGGCCGGGGTGCTCACCCGACCCTTGGGCGATGTCGTGATCCTCATGCCGCCGTTGGGCATCGCCGAACCAGAGCTGCGCCAGGTCGTCGATGCTGTGCAGCACGGACTCGATCGGGTGTACACGTGAGCTGGTTGCGTGAGCAGGCCGACCGGCGGTCGGCGCGTGGCCTGCGCCGCGGGCTGTCCCCGCGCGTGTCGGGCCAGGTCGATATCGCCAGCAACGACTATTTGAGCCTGTCTCGCGACCCGCAGGTCATCGCGGCCGGGGTCGCGGCGTTGCAGGAATGGGGTGCCGGCTCCACCGGATCAAGGCTGGTGAGCGGTCACACTGCCTTGCACGCCCAACTGGAGGTCACGCTGGCCACCCTGCTGCAGGCCGAGCAGGTCCTGACCTTCTCCTCGGGCTACTTGGCCAACCTCGCGGCGGTGACGGCGCTGACTGACCGCGAGACGTTACTGCTCTCCGATGCCTATAACCACGCCTCGATCGTCGACGCCTGCCGACTGTCGCGGGCCACAGTCACGGTCTTCGGCAATGGCGACGTCGAGGCGGTGGAACGGGCGCTGATCGCCAACCGCCTGCCGCGGGCAGTGGTCGTCACGGACGCGGTCTTCAGCGTCGATGGCAACCTGGCACCCTTGCCCGCCCTGGCCGCCGTCTGCCAGCGGCACGGCGCGACGCTGATCGTGGACGAGGCGCACAGCATCGGCGTCACCGGGGGTGGCGCCGGGTCGTGCGCCCCGTGGAACTGGCCGGGCCTGGTTCGCACGTTCACCTTGTCCAAAGCGCTCGGATCGCAGGGTGGCGGCGTCGCCGCGACGGGCGAGGTCATCGAGCACTTGGTCAACACCGCCCGGTCGTTCATCTTCGACACGGGCCTGGCGCCCGCCGCAGTCGGTAGCGCCTTGGCCGCCACCCGACGCATCATCGCCGATCCGGACCTGCCCGACCAGGCGCTGCGATGCACTCGGCAACTTGCAGCGATCGCCACGGGGCTGGGCTGGGAGGTGGCGCAGTTCGACGCGGCGGTGGCTTCGATCCGGATCGGTGAGCCCGCCGTGGCAGTCCGGGCTCAGCAGATCTGCGCGGATGCCGGTGTCGATGTGGGCTGTTTCCGGCCCCCGTCGGTCCCCGACGGCATCGCGCGGCTGCGGATGACCGGCCATGCCGGCCTGCGTGACCTTGGCCCCGTCGAGAAAGCACTGACCATGGTGAAGGAGCAACTGTGAGCGTTCTTGCCGTCACCGGGACGGGCACCGACGTGGGCAAGACGATCGCCACCGCAGCGATCGCAGCCCTGTGTCCGGACGTGGTGACCGTGATGAAGCCCGCCCAGACCGGCGTGACCCTGCGCCAGGCCGGCGATGTGGACGTCGTCAAACACCTCGTGCCGCACGTGGAGACCCTGGAACTCGTGCGCTACCCCGAACCGCTGGCACCGGCGACCGCCGCCCGCCGCAGCGGCATCCCCACCCTCGGCGTCGACGAGGTGGCCGAGGGGATCGAGGAGGCGGACGCGGATCTGGTGCTGATCGAGGGCGCAGGGGGCTTGCTGGTGCGCTTCAGCGACGAGCCCGTGCTGACGTTCGCTGATCTACTGGCGCAGCTGAAGATCCCCACGGTCCTGGTGGTGCAGGCCGGACTGGGGACGTTGAATCACACGGCGCTCACGCTGGAGGTGATGGCCATGCGCGGCATCGAGTGCCAGGGGTTGATCATCGGCTCCTGGCCGTTGGAGTTCGACCTGGCGATGGTGGAGAACCTGCACGATCTCGGCGAGCTCGGGACGCCGATCGTGGGGGTGTTGCCGGCCGGCGTGGGCAAGCTGGTTGCCGGGGCCTTCGAGCAGGCGGCGCGGCGCAGCCTCTCCCCTGTCTTCGGGGGCGAGTTCGATGCGGCTAAGTTTGAGGAACGGATGAAGGGACTGCTGTGACGGTAGATGCGACCCAGGATGTGCTGGTCAGTGCCCAGCGTGTACTCGAGACCGGCGAGGGGCTGACCGAGGCCGAGGTCCTGGCGGTTCTGCAGCTTCCTGACGACCAGATCCCCGCCCTGCTCGACCTCGCCCACCAGGTGCGGATGCGTTGGTGTGGTCCCGAGGTCGAGGTGGAGGGCATCGTCTCGGTGAAGACCGGCGGCTGCCCGGAGGACTGCCACTTCTGCTCGCAGTCAGGGCTGTTCCCGTCCCCCGTGCGCGCAGCGTGGCTGGACATCCCGGGCCTGGTGGACGCCGCCGTGCAGACCGCGGCGACCGGCGCGACGGAGTTCTGCATCGTTGCCGCGGTGCGCGGCCCGGACGCCAAGCTGATGGCCCAGATGCGCGAAGCGGTCGTCGCTATCCGGGCTGCCGTCGACATCAACGTCGCCGCTTCCCTGGGCATCTTGACCCGCGAGCAGGTCGAAGACCTCAAAGAGATGGGTATCCACCGTTACAACCACAACTTGGAGACGGCCCGCTCCTACTTCCCGAACGTGGTCACCACCCACACCTGGGATGAGCGCTGGGACACCCTGGAGATGATCCGGGACTCCGGCATGGAGGTCTGCTGCGGGGGGATCGTGGGGATGGGCGAGAGCGTCGAGCAGCGGGCGGAGTTCGCGGCGCAGCTCGCCGCACTGGCGCCGCATGAGGTACCCCTGAACTTCCTCAACCCCCGGCCCGGCACGCCCTTCGCGGATCTGCCGGTGATGGAGTCCGCCGACGCCCTGCGGACCATCGCCGCATTCCGCCTGGCGATGCCGCGCACGATCCTGCGCTACGCCGGTGGCCGCGAACTCACCCTGGGTGATCCCGGGACCCGCGACGGGCTGCTCGGCGGCATCAACGCGGTGATCGTGGGCAACTACCTGACCACCCTGGGCCGGACCGCGGATTCCGATCTGGCCCTGCTCGACGAACTCAACATGCCGATCAAGGCCCTCTCCGACACCCTCTAGGATCGCATCATGATGAACACCAAGGGCCCGGTCGTGGCCGTCGTTGCCGTGATGCTGATCGTGGGCCTCGTCTGGGGCATTGTGATCGGGCTGTTCTGATGACCAGCGGGCACGGCGGCTGGCACGCCATCGCGGCGGCGCGCGCGTACGGTGTCGAGACGCTGTTCACGCTGTCCGGAGCGCACATCTTCCCGCTGTTCGACGCTGCGGTCGGCGGCAAGCAGGCGGTCGACGCCGGCACCCCGGGACCGATTCGCCTGGTCGACGTGCGCCACGAAGCGACCGCGGTCTTCGCCGCCGAGGGCACCGCCAAACTGACCCGCACGCCTGGCTTCGCCGCAGTCACCGCTGGACCCGGGGTCACCAACGCGGTCAGCGGCCTGACCAGTGCCTGGTTCAACGCGGTGCCCGTCGTAGTGATGGGCGGGCGGTCCCCCGATTTCCGCTGGGGCAAGGGCGCCCTGCAGGAGATGGACCACACCCCGATCCTGGCTCCGGTCACCAAATCCGCACAGACCGCCCACGATCCCACCCAGATCGGCGCGATGACCGCCGCCGCCTTCCAGGCCGCCACTTCTGCACATCGCGGTCCGGCATTCCTGGATGTGCCGATGGACATCTTCTACGCCCCGGTGGAGGCCCCCGACCCGGTGCGGCACGTGGACCCCGACCGCACCCCCGATCCGGAGGCGGTCACACGGGCCGCCGGCATGCTCGCAGGTGCCCAACGACCGGTGCTCATCCTGGGCTCGGACGTCTGGAACGACTTCGCCGAGGAGGCCGCCGTCCGGCTGGCCGAGACGTTGCAGATCCCCGTCATCCCCAATGGGATGGGCCGGGGCGTCGTCGCCTCGGGGCACCCGCTGCTGGTGACCCGGGCGCGCTCCATGGCGTTGAAGAACGCCGACCTGGTGATGGTCGTGGGCACACCGCTGGACTTCCGGCTGGGCTACGGCATCTTCGGCCCGGCGGACACGCCAGCCGAGGTCATTCATGTCGTGGACACGCCCGCGCAGATCTCCACTCATGCCGCACCGGCCGCCACGGTCGCCGGCGACCTGTCGTTGTGTCTCGACGGGATCACCCAGGCGTGGGAGGCCCATAGGCAGCATGTGGCGCGCGACGCCTGGCTCACGGATCTGCAGGGGGCGGCCGCCGCTGCCGTTGCCAAGGACGCCGAGGTTCTGCAATCCACGCTCGACCCCATCCATCCGGCTCGCATCTACGGGGAACTGACCCGGCGACTGGCCGACGATGCTGTGGTGATCGGCGACGGTGGCGATTTCGTGAGCTTCGCCGGCAAGTTCGTGGAGCCGCGCAAGCCCGGCCACTGGCTCGATCCCGGTCCGTACGGATGCCTCGGCACCGGGCTCGGATACGCGATGGCTTCGGCGATCGCCAAGCCGAGTTCACAGACCGTGCTGCTGATGGGCGACGGCGCCGCGGGCTTCAGCCTGATGGACGTCGACACGCTCGTGCGCCAGAACCTGCCGGTGGTCATGGTCATCGGCAACAACAGCGCGTGGGGTTTGGAGAAGCACCCGATGCGACTGCTGCACCAGTACGACGTGGCAGCCGACCTGCAGCCGGGGCTGCGCTACGACGAGATCGTGGCCACCCTCGGTGGCGCTGGTGAAACCGTCAGTGATCCGCAGCAGATCGGTCCGGCGCTCGACCGGGCGTTCGCGGCCGGTGTGCCCTACTTGGTCAATGTGCTCACTGATGCCGAGATCATGTACCCGCGGGCGACGACCGGCCTGTAACCGCCGCGTTCAGGCCTTGGCCATGAAACGGTCGCGATCCACGATCGCCCGGGTCATCACACCTCGCCCGACCAGCACCTCTTGCTCGTCCACGATTTGGGTGGCACGGACCTTGAACGTGATCAGGCGGCCGTCGATCTCGGCCACGACCGCGTGACACGTCACTGAGCTGGCGACCCGACTGGCCTTGTGATGATCGATCCCCACCCGGGTCCCGACGGTGGTCTGTTCGTCGGTGCTGCCGCAGACCTCGACGCACGCCGCCTCCAGCCAGGCGACCAGCGTCGGCGTGCCGAGGACAGGCAGGTCGCCGCTGCCCACCGCCTCCGCCGTGTCCACGTGCCGCACCCGCCGCGTGATGGAAGCCGACTGACCAACCCGAATCTCCATGACAGTCAGGGTATTGCCCTGGGTAGCCTGAAGTGGTGTCGTATTGCCCTGTCTGCGGAGTCCTTGACCAAGAGTGTGACGAGCCGTTCGAGCCGCCGCGTTACTGCTCGGAATGCGGACGCCGGATGGTCGTGCAGATCACCCCGGCAGGGTGGTCCGCCAAGTGCTCCCGGCACGGCGTGACGCGCAGCTAGACGCTGGCCACCAGGCCCAGCCGGCGCAGTTCAACCTCAAGGTCATGCGGGCTGCTGGAGGCCTCCATCGCGGCTTCCAGCGTGATCACCTTGTCCCGGTAGAGGATGACCAGGTGCTGGTCGAAACTCTGCATCCCGTAGAACGAGCCCTGCTGGACCAGTTGCGTGATCGATCCGGTCTTCGCCCGATCCACGATCGCGTCGGCGACGCGTCCGGTGTTGATGCCGATCTCCATGGCCACACAACGGCCCTGCCCGTCGGCCCGTGGCACGAGCCGTTGGCACAGCACCCCGCGTAAGGCCCCGGACAGCGAGATCCTGATCTGCTGCTGTTCATGCGGCGGGAAGAAGTCGATGATGCGGCTGACCGTCTCCTGCACGTCGACGGTGTGCAAAGTGGACAGCACCAGGTGTCCGGTCTCGGCGGCGCTGAGGGCGGCGTGAACGGTCTCGGTGTCCCGCATCTCCCCGATGAGGATGACGTCGGGATCCTGGCGCATGGCAGCGCGCATCGCGACCCGGAAGTCGGCGGTGTCGATGCGGACCTCGCGCTGGTTGATCAGCGCCCGGTTGTCGTTGTGGATCACCTCGATCGGGTCCTCGATTGTGACGATGTGAACGTCGCGGTGATTGTTGATCTCATCGATCATCCCGGCCAAGGTGGTGGTCTTACCTGAACCCGTCGGTCCGGTCACCAGGATCAGCCCGCGTGGTTCCATGGCCAATCCGTACACCGGGTCCGGCACGCCGAGTTCGGCCAGGGGGATGGCTCCCACAGATACCCGGCGCATCACCAGCCCCACGTGACCCCGTTGCCGGAAGGCATTCACCCGAAACCGGCCGACCCCCTCGATCATGTACGCGAAGTCCGCCTCACCGGTCAACGCGAACTCGTCGGCCAGGTCCGGACGCATGATTTGGTTCAGCATCGCCGAGGTCTCCGCAGGGTCCAGTGGCTCGGCCCGCAGAGGACGCAGCACACCGTCGAGGCGGATTCTGGGCACCACGCCGGCCTTTATGTGCAGGTCGGAACCGCCCACGTCGACCAAGGCGTGCAGGTACGGTTCGATGCTCCTCACTCTGGGACCTTCGGCACTTCCCAGGTGAAGGTTGAACGTGGCGCCGCTCGATCGGGCGTGGTATCCCTGGCCGCGGTCGAGTGGCGTGCCGCGCGAGCCGTTCGTCCGCGGAGAGCCGTTCGTCGGGTTCAGCCGCGACACGCCGAACCGAAGTACGGGAAACCAGGGCTTGCGCGCGGCGGTCGACTCGCCTGAGGGGTGGGCTGGCTCTGGCGGTTGTCGGTGTGAACGGTGGGACGCATTATGAGTCCCTGCACCGCCAGTGACATTCTTTTTGCCAGGCACCACCGACAGCCCAAGATGTCACTACGACGCACGAAAAGACCCCGCCACTGACAGAACCCAAGTGTCCGACGCGCGACGGGGCATCCACGAATTCCACACCGACCAGATCGCACAACGTAATGCAGCGGGCCAGCACCGTTTCAACCGACGGCGTTGGATCGCCACTGGCTAGACACCCCAAAAGTCCCGGGGCACATTAGCGCCACCCGGCCGGGAGGCCTTGCCAGAGGAATCCGACCCAACGCGGACCCTTCGCAACCCAGGAGGACAAGAACGCCCGCGCCGCGGTGAATGCAGCGATCGACAATTTCTGGCTACGATAACCACCCGAACGGACAAGGGCCAGGCCGGATAAGAGCAGGAGGCGCGTACAAGAGCGTCGACACCGCACGTAGGATCGAGCAGTACCCGCTCGACACCAGGAGACCCCCATGAGCAAGCGTGCCCGCAAGCGTCGCGACCGTAAGAAGAGCTCGGCCAACCACGGCACCCGGCCCAACGCCTGAGCCAACGACCCGGCGTGCGGACCTCAGCCGACCGTGCGCCGGAACGTCGCGATCAAAGCGGTGACCTGTACCCGTAACTGATCGGGAGCCCGCTCGCAAGCGCACTGTTGCAGCCGCTTACGGATGGCCTCCTCTTCCTGCCACATCGCCATGCAGCTCGGACAGTCCTGCAGATGGCCCTTGATCCGCTGCGCGGCGGCGGCGTCGAGCTCGTGGTGCTGGTACTCGTAGAGGTGCTTGCCGCAGTCCTCACACTCGCGTGGATCCGTACAACTCATGACTCCTCCGCCTGTGTTGGCACGAGGCCCCGTTCAATGGCGTAGTCCTCGAGCAATGCCCGCAGTTGTTTGCGTCCCCGGTGCAGCCGGGACATCACGGTGCCCACCGGGGTGCCCATGATCTCGGCGATCTCCTTGTAGGCGAACCCTTCGACGTCGGCGTAGTACACGGCGAGCCGATAATCCTCACCGATCGATGCCAGAGCCCGCTTGACGTCGGAGTCGGGCAAGCTGTCAAGCGCTTCGGCCTCGGCGGAGCGCAGGCCGTTGGAGGTGTGGGAGGCAGCGCGGTGCATCTGCCAGTCCTCCACGTCATCCGAACTCGACTGCAACGGCTGCCGCTGCTTCTTGCGGTAGGTGTTGATGTAGGCGTTGGTCATGATGCGGAACAGCCACGCCCGCAGGTTTGTACCAGGGGTGTAGGACTTGAACCCCTTGTAGGCCCGCTCGACGGTCTCCTGCACGAGGTCGCTGGCGTCGTCGGGGTTGCGGGCCATCCGCAGCGCACCCGCATACAGGGTGTCGAGCAGCGGGGTCACTTCGGCTTCGAACCGCGCAGTCAGGTCGTCCTCGGAATCAGTCATTACCGAAGAGCCTAGTGCGCCCAGTTCGATGCTCGCCGGGCCGTCCAACAGCAGCATTCACACCTCCGGGGTCGACGTTGCCGATTCCAACAACGCTCACTGCCCGACCATTCCCACGAACTCCCGGACCGCGTCGACCACCTGCGCTAACCCCTGCCGCAGACTGTGGTCCCCCGCCACCGCCACGATGTCGAGGCCTGCCGGGAACTCCTCGGGCCGGCCGAACGGGTCGCGCATGCCCTGCACGATCCGCAGCGGCACGTCGACGGCCAACTCCTCGGCACGCGATTTCTCCGGGCGACCCGGCGGGTGCAGCGGGAAGGCGAGAGCGACCACCGCGATCGCGCCGGTGATCCCCGCCGTGCGGCAGGCGACCCGAGCGCCCGCCGAACGACCGCCCACGATCACCGGTCCAGGAAGCTGCCGCAGGTCCTCGATCCAGGCCGCATCCAGCGTGGGCGGCGCCGGGGCCACCTTCTTGCCCGCCACCCGCCACGGCTGTTCATGCAGCACCACGCTGATGCCGCCGCCGGGCAGCGCGTCGGCGAGCGCCTGCAGGTCGGGGGCGATCCGGGTGGACCCGCCCGCGCCGTGTCCGAGCACCAGCGTGGCGTGCGGGTGCTCGGCGGGGAAATGGAGGAAGCGACCGCTCATGAGGCCGGCAACGGATCGAGCAGGTGCGCGCCGTTGTGCCGGACGTTGTTCACCTCGGTGCTCACCGGATAGGCCTCGAGTCCGGTCGCCATCGCCGGGACCGTCAATTCCGTGCTGGGGGCCGCGTCCGGGTTCAGCCAGGCCGCCCAGTTGGCTTGCGGCACCAGCAGCGGCATCCGGTCGTGGATGCGCCCGAGGTCGTCGCTGGCGTCGGTCGTCAGCACACAGGTCGTCACCAACCAGTCCTCGCCGTCCTTCCAGAACTCGAACAGACCGGCCATGGCCAAGGATCGACCGTCGGTGCGGTGGATGAAGAAGGGCTGTTTGGGACCCTCTCCGGCGTACCACTCGTAGTAGCCGTCGGCAGGCAGCAGGCAGCGCCGCTTCGACCATGCCCGGCGGAACGAGGGCTTCTCCGCGGCTGTCTCGATCCGGGCGTTGATCATCCGATTACCGATCTTCGGGTCCTTCGCCCAGCTCGGCACCAGTCCCCACTTGGCGGTGCGCAGTTGCCGCTGCACCCCATCGTCGGTCTCCCGGTCCACGACCATGTAGACCTGCTTGCTGGGGGCCACGTTGAAGTCCTCGGGCAGGGTCTCGTCCGGGGGCCGCGCGACGTGGAACTCCTCCACGAGGGTGGCCACGTCCTTGCTCGCCGCGTATCTGCCGCACATGGCTCCATCTCACCACGCGGGTCACCTCATGCCAGCAAAGCCGCCAGCTCTGCGGCCAGCAGGTCCGCCACCACCTCCATCTCGGGAACAGTCCGCGGGCAGGCCACGATCGAGATGACCAGCGTGCCCGCGTACGACAGCACGTCGAAGGACACCCCCACGTTGCCCGGGTTCACCGCGATCGGCACGATGCGCCGCAACCGCTGGCCGCCCATCCACAACGGCTGGTCGGGGCCGCGCAGGTTGGTTTCGAACGAGTGCACCAGCCGCTGGTGGTCGACGAAGTACTGCCCGACGCCCACGGCTGCCAGTCCGCGGAACACCACTCCGAGAACCTGCGCGGAGCTTCCTCGCTGCTGCCCTTTCGCGCGGGCGGTGCTCGCGACGATGTGGCGCAGGCGCTCCTGGCGGCTGCGCCCGGTGGGGACGGCGACCGGCACGGCACCCACCTGGTTACCGAGCTCCCCGGCTCGGGTACGCCCGGACACCGGCACCGAGATGACCAGCTGCGCGGGATGTTCCCCCCTGCGGTCGAGCAACCCTTCCAGAGTCCCCGCCACTGCCGCCAGGACCAGATCGTTGACGGTGGCCGCCTGCCGATGCCCGGCGTCGACGACCTCGGCCAGCGGGGCTTCCAGGGTGAGCACCCGCCGACGGGTGGACGTGGGACGCAGGATCGAGGAGCGCGCGACGAGAGCGGGCCGGCTGCTGCCCAGCCCCATCTCACGCATGCCTGCGACCAGTCGGCGCATGCCGGCGCCAGCATTCCTGCGCGCGGCACGTCGGTGCGCCACAGCGTCGCGTCGCACCTCCTGCCGGGTCGGGACCGGACGCGGTGCACGCGGCGCTGTGACCGGCACCCCGTCGACCAGCGCGGCCAGTGCCGCCAGCCCGCCCATCCCGTCGGCCAGGACATGGTGCAGCACGATCACGACCCGCACGTCACCGCCACTGTCGCTGTAGTACATCCGCCACAACGGGTGCTTCGCGCACAGTCGGCGGCACACCAGGTCACCGGCGGGCAACGACGATTCCTGGACGTGGCGGGCCAGGTCGAACGCCTCGTCGTCGACCCAGAACGGGCGGCCGCCACCCCATCCCGGACGCTGCAACCGCTGCCGCAGGCGGGGCACACGGCTCAGCCGCTCCCCCAGGGTGGCCACCAGCGCCGCAACGTCGCTGACCGGGCCGAACTCGAGCACCGCGGCCATATTCATCGGCACCTGACCCGCGTCGGTGGCCAGCACCGTCAGATCTTCGGGCGACAGCCGCTGTATCCCAGTGTCCATGCCAACCATTGTCCGCCGGGGCATGTTCGCCACCAACTACCCTGGGACTGTGGAGATCTGGGCGGCACCGCACTGCGAGCGGCCCTTCACCGCATCCGTGCAGATCCCGGGGTCGAAGTCGATGACCAACCGGGCGCTGGTGCTGGCCGCGCTGGCGTCCGGCGACAGTCGGATCTCCGGCTGGCTCGACGCCCGCGACACCCGGCTGATGATCGCCGGGTTGCGGGCGCTCGGCACTGAGATCGCCACCGACACCGATCTGCGGATCACCGGACACCCGCTCCGCGGCCCCGCGACCATCGACTGCGGTCTGGCTGGGACCGTGATGCGCTTCCTGCCGCCCGTTGCCGCACTGGCCAGCGGCGCCGTCACGTTCACCGGCGACGAGCAGGCCCGGACCCGCCCCCTGGCACCGATGCTGGCGGCCCTGCGCGACCTGGGCGTCGACGTCACCGGCGATGCGCTCCCGTTCGACGTCCACGGCGGATCGCTGCGCGGCGGCTCGGTGGCTCTCGACGCCTCGGCGTCCAGCCAGTTCGTGAGCGGGCTGTTGCTCAGTGGAGCGCGGATGCGACGCGGCCTGCACCTACGCCATGTCGGTCCACCGCTGCCCAGCGTCCCCCACATCGAGATGACGGTGGCGATGCTCGCTGAGGCCGGGGTGACGGTGCTTGGTAAGGGCGATGAGTGGCAGGTCGAACCGGGCCAGATCGCCGCCCACCACTGGCACATTGAGCCCGACCTGTCCAACGCCGGGCCCTTCCTGGCCGCTGCAGTTGTCACCGGCTCGACGGTGAGCGTCGCCGACTGGCCCACCCACACCACGCAGGCCGGCGATTACTGGCGCGGCTTCCTGACCCACCTGGGAGCGCAGGTGTCACCTGGCCTGACAGTGACGGGTCCCGACGAGTACCCCGGCTTCGACGTGAACCTGCGTGCGGTCGGTGAGCTCACGCCGACCATCGCGGCGATCGCGGCTTTCGCGACCTCGCCCAGCAGGCTGTCCGGTATCGCTCACCTGCGCGGCCACGAGACCGATCGGCTGGTCGCGATCGCAGCTGAACTTGAACGGGTCGGCGTGACCGTGCAGGTCGAGCCCGACGCGCTTGTGATCGACCCTTCCGGTCGTCGAGCCAACAGCGACGCGACCATCCGGACCTACGCCGACCATCGCATGGCCACGATGGGTGCCATCCTGGCGCTGCGCATCCCGGGTCTGTGTGTCGCCGACCCGGAGACCACGGCCAAAACGATGCCCGGCTTCGTGGCGCGGTGGGAAGGCATGGTGGCGTGATCCGCGAACTCGACGAGGACGATGTCCGCATCCGGCCGGGCCGCTCCACCCGCCCGCGCAGCAAGCAGCGCCCGAAGTTCGCCAAGGCCATACCCGGCACCGTCATCGCGGTGGATCGCGGCCGGTTCACGGTGCTGGCCGGTGAGCGGGAGGTCATGGCGGTGCGGGCCCGCCACCTGGGCCGCAAGGGACTGGTGGTCGGTGACCGGGTGGGCATCGACGGGCCCCTGCCGGACAGTGACGACGCGCTGGTCAGGATCGTCGCGCGCGAAACCAGGCGCACGATACTGCGGCGCACCGCGGACGACACCGACCCCACCGAGCGGGTGATCGTGGCCAACGCCGACCGGCTGGCCATCGTGTCGTCGCTGGCTGACCCGGTACCCAGTCTGGGATTCATCGATCGCTGCCTGGTGGCCGCGTTCGACGCCGAGATCGCACCCCTGCTGATCCTGACCAAGGCCGACCTGGCCGCACCCGACGAACTGCTGAGCCTGTACCCCGGGGTGCAGTTCGACGTCTTCACCGTCCGGCGCCGCCCTGACGGCACGCTGGTCATCGATGCGGACCTCATCACCGCCCTGCAGTCCCACACGACGGTTCTGGTCGGCCAGTCCGGAGTGGGGAAGTCGACGCTGGTGAATTCGCTGGTACCGGCAGCTGACCGGGCGACCGGATCGGTGAATGCGGTCACGGGCCGCGGCCGGCATACATCGACGTCGGCCTACGGGTTCCCGTTCGGTGGCGGCCTGCTGATCGACACCCCCGGTGTGCGCTCCTTCGGCCTGGCCCACGTCGATGCCGACCGGGTCATCCACGCCTTCAGCGACCTGGCGCCGGGGACGGCCGACTGTCCGCGTTCCTGCACCCACGACGAACAGGAATGCGCCCTCGACGAGTACGCGGCAGCGCACGGAATCGACCCGGCCCGGGTGGCCTCACTGCGCCGCCTGCTCGTGTCCATGCGCGAACTGTGATCCAGCCATAAGGCGGCGGCCCTGCAGGTGCAGACACTCCCCCGCCGTACCCGACTTCGGACCGCCGCCTTACCCCCCCTTTGTTAGGGTACCTAACTAGGATTTCAGAGGCACCACGGCGGCCGATCTTTCCACTTTCCTTAGGCTGGTGGTATGGACGATCTCGCATTGGCCCACCGTCTGGCGGATGCCGCCGACGCCCTCAGCATGGCTCGCTTCCGGCAAGCAGACCTGATCGTGACCACCAAACCGGATATGACTCCGGTGTCAGATGCGGATCAGGCCGTCGAACGCGCCCTGCGCGAAGCGCTCGCAGTGCAGCGCCCGCACGACACCCTCGTCGGTGAGGAGTATGGCGGGAGCATGGGCCCTGGGCGGTCCTGGGTGATCGACCCCATCGATGGGACGAAGAACTACGTCCGCGGCGTGCCCGTGTGGGCGACGCTGATCGCTCTGGCGGTGGACGGCGATCCGGTGGTCGGCGTCGTGTCCGCCCCGGCGCTGGGACGACGCTGGTGGGCGCAGGTCGGGGAGGGTTCCTGGCGTTGCGAATTCGGCGGGAAACCGATCCGCAACCGGGTCAGTGCCGTCGCGGACCTTGCCGACGCGAGCCTGTCCTATTCCGACACCGAGGGCTGGGCGCAGCAGTCCTGGCTCGGGTTACGCGAAGCGGTGTGGCGTTGTCGCGCCTACGGCGACTTCTGGTCCCACATGCTCGTCGCCGAGGGCTGCGTGGACATCACCGCCGAGCCGGCGTTGAACCTGTGGGACATGGCAGCGCTGCTGCCCGTCGTGACCGAAGCGGGTGGCGCGATGACTGCGTGGGACGGTGGAGCTGCCCTCATTGGGATGAACGCCGTGACCAGCAACAGGCTGCTCCATGAGGCCGTGCTGGCGCAGCTCAGGCACGGGTGAGCTGGGCCTGCGAGGTTGACCTGCGCGACATCAGAGCGGCCACGATCGGGCCCGCGAAAGCGACGGCGGCCAGGTCGAACCAGCCGTAGCCGCCAGCAGCCACTGAGGGCGGGTTGCCCATCGGCACCCAGCCCAGGATGGTGTCGTAGGGCTGCCAGGTCCACACCCCCCACCGGGTGCCCAGCACCTCCAGCCAGCTCACGACCCAGAAGGCACCGACGAACAGTAGCGGGGCTCGGCCCCACCGTATGAAGCCCAGCAGGCACAGCGCCCAGAACGCCCCCAGGACGTCTTGACGATCCCCGAGCAGCGCGTACAGCGCGACGGCCACGACGACAGCCACGCTCGCCCGCACGATCAGGCGGGTGTGCCTGCGCGCCCAGCCCCAGTCCCCGACGTCCAGTGCGGCGAGGTAGACCAATCCATGCCCGGCCGGCACGTACAGCGGAACCATGCCCAAGCGGTACTCGTACACGCCGAGCCACCCGCTGAAGATCAGTTCGATGGCTGTGGCGAAGGCGACGACGATGCCGACCTGGTAGCGCACCAGGAGCGGCTGTTGCGCGGTGAGCCAGATCAGCAACGCTGCCGTCGACAGCCCCAGCACCCAGGTGCTGACGGAGCCGTCGACGGCGAGGACCAGCGGAATCCACGCCACGACGATCAGCAGGGTGCGCGGCGACCTCACAGCAGGGCAGCGCCGGTGCCGGTGGGGTCGGCCGGTGGCGGTGGACTGAACTGGGCTCGCGAACCGGTGTTCACCCAGAACCGGATGCTCGAGTAGGCCACTGCGACCAGCGGCACGGCGATGACGGCACCGACGATCCCGGCGAGCACCGTGCCGGCGGCAACGGCGATACCCACAACCAGCGGGTGCAGATGCACCGCCTTGCTCATGACCAGCGGCTGCAGCACATGTCCTTCGAACTGCCCCACGATGACGATCAGGGCAATGACGGCCAGGGCGATCCAGGGGCCACGGGCGGCAAGGGCTACCACGGCGGCGATGGCCGTCGCGATCGGCGCCCCGATCAGGGGGATGAAGGAGAAGAGGAAGACCAGCAGCGCCAGCGGGAATGCCAGCGGGACCCGCAGGACCAGCAACCCGATCAGGACGAGTACCGCGTTGACGAAGGCGACCACCACGATGCCGCGGGTGTAGCCGGCGAAGGACCCCCAGGCCACCTGCCCGACACCGTCGATCCGGCCGCGCTGGCGCTGCGGGAACAGCCCGACCATCCAGGACCAGATCTCGCGGCCACCCAGCAGGAAGAACACTGAGGCGAAGATCGCCAACGCGAAGCCGGTGAAGAACTCGACGATCGTGCCCGAGGCGCCGATCGCGGTTGTGGCGAGGTCACTTTGGTGCTCGGTGATCCAGGTGCGTCCCGCATCCACGTACTGGCTGATGGCATCGGTGGTCAGATGCAGGGGTCCTTGTTCCAGCCAGACCAGGATCTCGTCGATACCTTGCCGGAACTGGATGCTCAGCCCTTCCCACTGGCTGGCCACCTGCGTACCGATGAACACAAAGATGCCCAGGATCGCTGCCACCACGATGACCAGTCCGAAGGCGACGGCGGCACCCCGCGGGATGCCATTGTGCAGGATGTTCACCAGCGGGCCGACCAGAGCGGCGATGATCAGAGCCACGAACAGGGCCACCGCCACGAACTCCACGGCGATGATGACCCGCACTGCGATGTAGCCCACCGCGAGCAGGACGAGCAGGCGCCAACCGAAGGCCGCTGCGACCCGCATTCCGTGGGGGATCTCATCGTCAGGTCGCACCCGATCATCCTTTCATGGGCAGTAGCGCCGAGGTGAGGGTTCGGCCAGGGCGGGGGTTTCCGGCTGTGGTGTGGCCTTGCCCGCCAAACGGACGCTCACACGCGGGTTTGGTTGCCTGCGCGTCAGCCCGCCGGATTGGGCACTTGTTGCTGCGACACGCCGTGCGAAATCGCACCTTCCGCCGATTGCTCACATCAGCCGCCGAACACCTCTATCCCAACCGCGGCCGACACGCCTACCCGCTCCCCGGCCTGCTCCAGGAAACCCCGCACGAATTCCGGATCCGCCATGGGATGCTCACCGAGTCCCTCGAGGTAGGCCCGGTGGCAGCGCAGCGACTCGACCGCCAGGTCCTCGAACCCCGTCACATCGATCGCGTGATCCGCCTGCGGCGACCCCGCAACCAGCATCCATCGCACCGCATGCGGCTGCTCCCCCGGGAAGATCCAGCGGTTTCCGGCGTCGGCGGCAGCATCCAAGGCCGCCTCGCCGACCGCCCGATGGTCGGCGCTGTTGCGACTGCCGGGGAACCCCCACGATTCCCGGTGGTTGAACAACAGCAAGGTCTGCGGTCGCACTTGGCGGATCACCGCAGCGATGTCGCGGCGCAGCGCCAGCCCGTACTCCACAACGCCATCGGCATGGTCCAGAAACCGCACATCATCGACGCCCACGACCGCCGCCGACTCGACCTCCTCGGCCACCCGCAAGGGGGCGGCCTGTTCGGGTGCCATGCCATCGATGCCGGCCTCCCCGCGCGTGACGAGCAGATATGTCACCCGGTGACCGGCCGCGGTCCACTTCGCCACGGCGGCAGCCGCCCCGTACTCCAGATCGTCGGGGTGCGCCACGATTGCCAGTACGTCACCCGGATCGTTGTCCCATAGGTTCATGGGCCATGACGCTACAGCGGAGTCGGCCGCCCGTACAGCCAGCCCTGGCCACGGTCCCAGCCTTGCTCGGCAAGAATGTCGCCCTGTTCAGAGGTCTCGATCCCCTCGGCGATCGTGCCCAACCCCAATCCCCGCGCCAACCCGATGAGGCCTGCCGCGAGCCGCTGGCACGTCGCATCCTGCGGCAGGCCAGCGGTGAAGCTGCGGTCCAGTTTGAGCCCGTGGATCGGCAGGTCCCGCAGATGGGCGATCGAGGAGTAGCCGGTGCCGAAGTCATCCACCCACCAGCGCACCCCCAACGCCGCCACGTTGCGCATGTTGGAGATGACGGTCGCGGTGGGGCGTAGCAGTGCGGTCTCGGTGACTTCCAGATGCAGGCAGGACGCAGCAACGCCATGTGCGAGCAGTTCTGCCTGCACGATGTCGGCAAGGTTCGCGGTGGACAGGGTCGGAGCCGATACGTTCACGCCCACCTCCGCGCCCAGCGGGATCAGAGCAAGCGCCCGGCACAGGATGTGGCGGTCCAGCGTCACGATCAGGTCGGTGGACTCGGCCACCGGGATGAACTCGGCCGGCGACACGATCTGTCCGTCGCGCTCCCAGCGCGCGAGCGCCTCGTAGCCGGTGACGGCACCATCGCGCAGACTCACCACCGGCTGGAACCAGGGCTGGAACTCCTCGGCCAGCAGCGCCTGCTTGATCCCGGTCCGCATGATCAGCCGTTCCCGGGCGGCCTGAGTCAGGTCGGGGTTGTGGTACTCCCAGCGGTTCCCGCCCCGCTCGCGCGCGTGGTGCAGGGCCGAGGTCGCATCGCGCAGGACCTCTGAGGCTGCTGGCATCTCCGCCAGGGCGATCCCTATGGAGATCGTCACATCGATGCTGTGGCCGTCGATGGTGATGGAACTGCTCATCTCGGTCTGCATCTCCGTGGCCAGGTCGGCAAGTTCCGCGGCGTCCTCCACGTTGAGCACGAGCAGGGTGAACTCGTTGTCCCCCACCCGCGCCACATGGTCGGGCTTCGCCGCGTAGCGCAGCAGGCGGGCGCCGATCTGGGTGAGGACCTGATCGCCAGCGGCATAGGTGAAAGCCTCATTGACGCTGCGCAGATCGTCGACGCCCACGGCCAGCAGGGCCACCGACCCGGCAGGCTCATCACTGAGCGCATCGTCGATCTGGGCCAGGGCGCCCGAGCGGTTCGGCAGACCGGTCAGCGGGTCGTGTCCGAGTTCGTGGGCCAGCTGCTCGCGGGCGACCATCTCGCTCTGGATGTCCCGCGCGGTGTGGATCGTGACATCGGGCAGGATCCGCGACGACATCCGCATCCATCGCCAGCCGTCCACCGCACTGCCCAGTCGCACCTCGGCGCTACCTTGCGCGTAGAGATCAGGCAGGTCATCCTGGTGCACGAGTTTCGTGAACGGCGTCCCCAACAGCGAGCTCACACTGCGACCCAACGCTTTACGGGCGGTGGGCGAGACCCAATCGATGGTGCCGTCGTCGCGCACGGTGATCACAACATCCGTGGTGTTCTCGGCCAGCAGCCGGAAGCGGCTCTCCGACTCTGCGATGGCGCGGGCCGCGCGGTGCCGCGCCGGTGACATCGCGAAACGCACAGCTCAGGCTGTCACCGAGGCGCACCATCCGGATGTCGTAGTAACGTTCCGCGGTCATCACCGCGCTGGGGAACCGGTAGTCATCCCACACCAGCGGCTGCCCCGTCCGCAGCACTGCGACGGCCTGTTGCCAGAGCTTGTCCGTTGCCATCGATGGATGCCAGGCGAGAATCCGGCGGCCCACTCAGTTGGTGGCCGCGCGGGCGCGATCGGCGGGCGCGGTCGTGTCGCCCCGTCTGGCCCCGACCAGCCAGCGTGCTGATGCGCCCGGGCGATCGTGGAGTCCACCGACACCGTCCAATCTACGGTGCCGCCTTCGGCGTGCCCCCCCGCGACCAGACGTGCCTGCAGCACCGTGAGCACCTTCGAACGTGGCCGTCGTTGGACCAGGCGTTGAACCGGTCGCCAGCACCGTCTCACGTAAACGCCGCGGGTACCGGTCCGGAGATCCGCCGACGCCGCTCACGGTAGCCACTCCGAGGAACCGCCAGATGACCGCCTCCAGCACCAGTCGATGACTCAGTCCACGGCCTGCCCGCACGCAGCGAACGACCCGGGAACATCGGCTCCAACACAGCCCACATCTCATCGGTCAACACATCACGCTCAGACACGAAACCAGGCTGCCCCACCAACCGCACAGAGTGTCAGACACGCCCTAGTTGGTCGTGGCGCAGACCCAGGACCCGGCAGGCGGTGGCGTTGGCCCGTGCGAACTCCAGGTCGCACACATCACCGTTCGCGTCACGCACGGACTCCAGCATCATGTGCGGGTCGAGCATGCTGTCCAGGATCTGCTCCAGCCGGCTCTCGCTACTCACGGCACGTTCCCGCTCGTGCACCAGGTCGTCCACCAGCCGCAGCCCCGCAGCGATACCGTCGGGCTTTCCGTTGTCATCGAAGAGAGGCACCCCGCGCCCGGAGAACCAGCGGTAGTCACCGGAACTTGTTCGCAGTCGCATCGCCACGCCCTCGGCGTAGTCGTCCATGGGGCTCCCCCCGTACACCTGCTCGCGGGCAGCGTGAATCCGCTGGAGATCCTCGGGGTGCACCAGGTCCAACAAAGGGGTGCCGACCAGTTGCTCCGGCGTCCAGCCGAGACTCCACTCAACCGTCGGAGCCACCCAGGCCAGGATCCGATCTCGACTGGCGATGTAGGCGACATCCGCCACATGTTCGGCGAGTTCCCGGAAGTGCCGTGACCCCGCGGGCGTGACGAGTTCACCTCCGGTTGCCATGCTCTTCAGCCTGCCACAACTAGTGGGACGAACAGCGCTCATGCTTCAGAACTTGATCACTCCTTGAGAGCGACTTGGAGTGGCATTCCGCCCGTGGGCCGGATGGTGACCTCCGGCTTCATCGCCACCGACCGCACGGTTGTAAAGGTGTAGCGCTGGCGCAGATGGTCGAGGATCAGCGGGCCCTCGATCAACGACATGCCGCGCCCGATGCACAGCCGGGGTCCAGCGCCGAAGGGGATGTATGCGGTGCGTGGCAGCGGCCTGCCGGGCGCGAAGGAGCCAGGGTTGTCGTAGGCCTGCGGATGGCGATGTAGCCAGTACGGGCTCATGATGATCAGCGCTGCGGCTGGGATGGCGACGCCATTGAGCTCGTCGTCGGCGAGGGCCTGTCGGGTGATCAGCCAAGCCGGCGGGTAGATGCGTAACGCTTCGTCGAAGACCTGCGCGCTGGGCGCCTCGGTGGGGTGCTGGGCGAGTAGGTACAGACTCCAGGTCAGGGCGCTGGCCACCGTCTCGTGACCGGCTACGAGAAACGTGACGACCTGATCGCGCAGCGTCTGGGGGTCGGTGTGGGTCTGCAGCATCCGCAGCAGGGTGCCGTCGGGGGCAGGCGTCGCGGTGAGCTCGCGCACCGCGCTGTCGAGCTGCAGCTTCGCGCTGGCCAGCTGGCGGTTGTTCGGGGTCGGCAGCCACAGCGGCGCCGAGAGCGGGGAGGACTTCTTGACCACGACCTCGAGGCCCTGCAGGGTGGCTTCGGCGAGTTGCTTGGCGCTGCCGGTGAGGTCGGCGCCGAACAGCACCTCGCCGACCACTTCGAGAGTGGCGCGCAGGATGTCGGCGTCGACGTCGTGGACGCCCGCGGTCCAGTTCAGGCGACGGCAGGCCGCCAGCGTGGCCTCGGTGACCCGCGCGGGCAGGTCGGAACCGAACGCGGGCTGCACAACCGGCCGCTGCCGGCGCCACAGCTCGGTGTCGGCGGTGAGCAGCCCGTAGCCGGTGAGCAGGCTCAGCCGTCGGTACTGCAGCGTGTCCTTGCCGTAGTTCTTGTGGTTACCCTGCAGGATCCGGGTGACAGCGTCGGGGTGGTTGACGAAGTAGGTGGGCGGGTCGGGGATGGGGAACTGAACGACGTCGCCGTGGCGCAGCCACTGCTGGCCGAGGAACCCGAGGGGGTCGCGGATCATCTGCGCGGCCCCCCGCAACATGTCCGGTCCGGAGGGCCCCGGCGCAGTCAGTTCCACGTCGTTGAGCCTAGTGGCCGTCCAGAATGGCGCGGTGGGCGTGGCCGCGCCGCTCATGGCCCCCGCACGCGCTGACCCGCCCGCAGCCCATGGTCCCAGCGGGCGGGCGCGGCTCGGAGCGGCTGGCTACTTCTTCACCTAGTCGATGAGGCCCTCGGCGCCAGACTTGGCCTTGTCGATCCAGCTGGAGGCTTGGGTGGTGCCGCTGTCCAGCATGTCCTTGGCCTTGTCGGTGGCGGTGTCCAGGTACTTCTTGGCCTGTCCGACGTAGCGGTCGATCTGACCCTCGTTCTCCAGGTCCTTGTTGCCCGTCACCGCACCAGCGGCAACCTTGGCGCGCCCCTTGATCTCGTCGGTGTTGATCTTCACTGATTCCTTGTTGATTGCCATACTTCCAGCGTACGTCCGCCTGATCGAATCCCGGACGATCGCTCGCGTGAGATCGCTCATATCGGGCCTGGGCTGCTCTGGGGCTAGACGGGCAAGGCCGCTCAGGGCGGGAGGCCGCGCTGTCGGTGGCGGCCTCGTTTGCGGTTCAAAGTTCCGCATGAGGGCGCTGAGCTTGCGGAACTTTGACCCTAATCACGCCCGATATGTGCGCTATGCACGCTTTGCTGGGATCACATCTCCGCAGATTCGCGTGCGGCAGCCACGCTCGTGCGCAACTTTAAACCGCTCGACCAGGCAACCCTCGAACGGCGGTCGCTGGCGGGGCGCCAGAATGCGTGCTCACCCTCTTGTCAGAGGTACTCGGCATGCTGGACACATGGATGAACTGCCGAGGGCCATGATCGAGGCCAGGCTACGTCTCGATGAACAACTGCACGAGCTGCTCACCGGGGGCGACTACGAGGCGGTACTCCGGTTGGTCGAGGTGGTGCGCGGGGATCTGGCGTTGTTCGCTCGCCACGCCCGGCGGGCGGCGGCCACGGGAGACCCGAACCTTGAGAACGTCACGTTCCTCAGCGACCATGCTCAACGTCGACGCCATGCGTCGGGGTGGGCTTGATTCGTCGCCATGGACATGTCGTATAGTTGAATTACCGACGCGGGGTGGAGCAGTTCGGTAGCTCGCTGGGCTCATAACCCAGAGGTCGCAGGTTCAAATCCTGCCCCCGCCACTATTTGACACTCCCGGTCCTGGGGATCTCCCCGGACCGGGAGTGTTTTTTTCTGCCCGTTTCGGGCGTCGCCGACGGTTCGTCCGCCGCGCCAGCAGCTCGGATTCGGGCGATTTCCCCCATGTTTCCCGGCGATTCGGCACCCGGCGGCATGCCCGGGCCGCGGGGTGACGCTCGCGGCAACCAGGCGCTGGTCGGGTGCCCCAGATTGCGGCTGGTGCCGGATACCGCAGTAATTGAACCCGCCGCCTCAAAGGGGTGGGGGCTCAGGTCGATTCCGGCGGTGCCTGGGTGCCCGCGGGCCCGATCGGTCGGCGTATTGCCGGAGATTCCACCCGCCCCCATGGGATCGGCGCTGTCGATTGCCGTCCATCCGAGATCCTGCTGTGGCGTCGGTGGTGTCACGCACCGAGATCACGCGACAGGCTGCGCAGGGTCAACCTCTCGATATCGGCACCCCTGGCCGGTGACCGCCGCTGAGGCGTTGGACGGCTTGGCTGCCGAATCGCTGCGGCCGTCGTTGGCGACCGGAGGCCTGACCTCCAGCAATCGGCGCACCCGGCCGCTCGCGTCTGGCCGCCAGAGTCGACATGACCGAACCCTTGCCTATCGGCGTGCTCGCCCGTTCGCTGTCATTACCGGGCGCGGCGTCCTGACCGTGTCCCAACCCCTGCCAATCGGTCTGAAAAGCCTGTCGCCCTCACACCAGAGTGGCCCCCTCACATCTGCCAAGTCCGTCCCGGCGACAGGCAAATACCTCTCTATCGGCGTCCCCGCCTTGTCGCCGTCGGACCGACGACGCCCAATGGTGACCACCTTGCACCCGAACCGGTGGCTATCGGCCTGCTCACCCGCTGGCCGTCACGGGCGATCGTCCGCCTGCGGTCAAGCCTCTGGCTATCGGCAATGCCGACCGTTCACTGATCTGCTCCTGCAACCGGCGATGGGCAAACCCATCTCTATCGGCGTCTCCGCCCGGTCAGCACCAGGACCCGCGTCAAACAGTCACCGATCGGCGTGCTCCCCATCTCGCCACCATCGCCTCCTCGCAACCTGTCGCGCTCGCATCCCGCGCTGCCGCGGACCGGCGATCACCTCGGGCCACCGCCGCCAGACACCGCGAGAAACCCCCCCGTCAGTGAGCGGCGCCGGCCGCCGATAGCCGAACAGCTCACCCCCGAGACCAGCAGAGGACGGACTCATGACCCACCGCAACGAGACGCATCCGACAGCCCAACCGCGAGCCCACGGCCACGCCGATAGCGAGCCCCACGGACACACGGACCCGAACTCCACCACCGAAATGCGAGCGGTGACCGCCGCCGATAGCCGAGGTCCACACCGCGTTCAGCCCGAAAGGAACACGCCGATGGTCCCTCCCCGCAAACCCCACGTTCGGCGAACGGTCACCGCCGCCGATAGCCCAGCTCGACCTATCCGTCTGATGAAAGGAACCGCGATGACCGCCTCCTTGACCTCCCTGCCCCCGATGCTCACCGCTGACGGGCTGTTCGTCCCCGACGTGCTGCTGACGTTGCGGCAGGCCTCGAACCTGTGTGGCTGCACCATGCAGACGCTGCGCCGTCGGCTGTGGACCGGCCGCCTGCCCAACGCCCGCAAGGATGCCCGCTCGGGCACGGAGCAATGGGTGTTCCCGTTGGCCGACCTGGTGCACGCCGGCCTGTTACCCGCCGACCAGGTCGCAGCCCCCGGCGCCACCGCGGACCTGACCGCCCACCAGCAGGGGCACCTGCAGCACCTCATCGACGAGAACCGGCGGTTGGCCGCGACGGTGCGGGAACTGCGTCGGGACATCGCGTTCCTGCGCACACTGCTGGCCGGGCATGGGGACGTGGCATGACCACCACTGCGAACACCGACGACCTGACGCTGTTCGAGCGCACGGCGTTGGAGTGGCACCACGAGTGGTACGTCCATCTGACTCGCGCCCAACCATCCCGCGCCGACCAGGTGCTTGCCTGGCTGCACAACCACGTGTTCCCGTTCATGCGGGCGATGGGCTGCCCGTCCGGTGGGGACCTGACCCGCGAGCAGTTCCTCGGGTTCCAGACCTGGGTGGCGGACATGGCGCGCCTCGACCTGGGACCGGCTCCCGACGACCCGGAGGCCACCGTCACGTTCCGGGAGGCGATCGACATGACCGGTGCGGCGCGGTCCACCATCCAGCGCGCTCGGCAGCGGGGCGCGTTCCCCGGCGCCACACAGGACGAGAACCGCACCTGGCACATTCCCCTCGGCGACTTGCACGCCGCGGGGCTGCTCGCCGGGCCGTTGCGCCGCGGGCCCAGGGGCCTGCCGACCAATCATCAGCAGCAGGCGGAGATGCGCAAGGCATTGGCGCATGTCCTCGTCCATGGCCAGGAGTTGGGCCGTTGGACGCTGACGTTCGACCCGGACAAAGCACCATTGAAAGTCAGCCAGACTCCGGCACCGCAGCGACGCCAACTCACCCTGAGCGAGGCGGCGCAGGTCGCGGCGCGTCTGCATTCAGTGCACCAGTTCGCCCTGTGGCTCATGCGTATCCTCGGTCTGCGCAAGGCGGAGGCATTCGGGCTGCAGGTCCGTGACATCACGTTTGTCGATGGCCGAATGTTCCTGTTCGTCCGCCGCCAGGGCGGCCACAGACTCAAGCAATTCGATGAGTCCGGCAACGTTGTAACCGAGGATTTCAAGGACCGTCTCAAGACGCAGAGCAGCCTGCGCATGCTGCTCGTTCCGCGCCCCATGCAGCGGCTCATCGATGTCGTGGTCGAGGTCTTTCACACCGACGACGACGGCGTGGTGGATGCCAATGCCCGGCTGGTCCCAGGGCTCAAGACAGCGAACGCGGCAGGTGGCGGCGCCTTTGGCACGGCGCTGCGCAACGCCGCGCGTGCTGCGGGCATCAATGTGGCCCTCGACCCTGACCTGTACCTCGGCATGCAAGCCAAGGACTTGCGCGCCGACCTCGTCACAGACCTGGCCAGCGAGGATGTGCCGGCGGCTGTCCGCAAGCGTTACGCCGGACACATTGCCGGTGACGACGTGCATGACCGTCGCTACGTGAGGCCCACAGCGGCTCAGGTGCGCAAACAAGTCGCGGCCAGCGATGCCATGGAGGCACTTATCGCCGCCGACCTGCCCAGCGGCGACCTGATGGTGCCCACCCCTGTGTCGTGCACGACCGACAACCAGCCGGACCTCGCAGCCCGCAAGGCGACCCTGGATGGCCGGCTGTCTGCGTGCGGTTGGCTGCGGCCGCATGTTGACGCGCACGGCACGCCGATGCTGACTGCCGATCAGGTGAGCGCTCTGTTCAAGGTCAGTGAGCGCAAGGTGCGCGAGTGGGCCCGTGAGTCTCAGGTTGATGCCGTTTTCGACGGGCAGCGCTACCTGTACGACACCGGGGCCGTGCTGGCAGTGGCACGCGACCTCGCCGGGTTCGTCTGCGTGAAAGAACTGGCCGAGGAGTTCGGCATGGACCGCAGCCAGTTGCGGCTGATGATGGGCCGGCAGGGCATCATGGCACAGAAACCGCTGCCCGGGATGCTGCAGATGGTGAACGCGTTCGACGCGGCCCGGCTGCGCTCGATGCTGCGCCACAAGCAGGAGGTCGCACGGCGCTCGCTGACGTACGCACAGGCAGCACGCGAACTCGACATCTCCCCAGGACTCGTCGGCCCGCTGGTGGATGCCGGACTGCTGCAGGTGGACCCGGAGGGCCCTGTGCAGATGGTCACCCAGGAGTCGGTCCAGGCGCTCGTGAAACAGGCTGTGGTGGGCCGTCGTGGCCGGGCGTCGTGAGGACGGTCAGGGGATGTTGGGTTCGGCCGTGAGTGTCCAGCCGCATTCGGCGCAGGCCTTGACCTCGAACGGAGGACCGGCATGGATGACGCAGCCACCTAGCGCCACCTCACCGCGCTCCGCCGCTGCCAACAGGTCAGGGCCTGGCATCCCCCACACGATGGGCACCAGGCGGCCTCTGCAGACTCGGCAGAGTCGAATGCGGGTGCTCGTCACGGTGGGGTCGCAAGGCCGGTACGGCGCCCATGGGAGCCGGGTCAGGCCGCTGACGAGCTCGTCATCGTCGACGTCCGGGTCGTGCGAGGTCACCTCGCCGGTTTCCGCGTCGACCGTGAACGCCCAGGTGCGGCCGGGCGGGCCCCCGAACGGATCCGGTGGTGAGGTGAACACCACAAACCTGTCTTGGCCGCCCCAGATCTCGGAGACGACGGCCAGTCCCATGTCGGTGAATGTGGATAGCGCCAGTCGCATCGCGTCGCGTTCGCTGAGCATGAGTCCCCCTCATCCGCCGGGAGGTGTCCTCCTCCCGGCCAACGCCAGAGTAATCCGTACCTGCGACATCCTCAGGGGGCGTTTGAACGTAGCGACGACGGTTCAGTCCGGCAGCGCGAGCAGCGCCTGTTCAAATCCGTCACGAACGTCGCGTGGCAGGAACATCAGCGCCTCCACGTCGAGGTTCGCGAGGTCAAGGACCGTCACCTCGATCAGCAGGATGTTGCCCAGCAACGACGTGGATCGCGTCTCGATGCAGCGCGTCAGCCCGTCCAGTTCACCCCACTCCAAGGCCTCCAGCACATCGGGCAGGTACTCATCCCACCCAGCCTCGCGCAGCGGCTGCGCGTCGTCGACCGCGACGACCAACGTGGGCGGGGTGAACGGCCAGGTATCAGGTAGTGCGAGCACCCGCGCCGGCACCGAGGTGTCGTCGGTTAACTGGTCTCCGACGGGCAACTCGAGTCGGCCCATCGGTAGCCGCAGGTGGTCAACCCACTGGATGCGGGTGTGGCACACGATGGATTCTCCCTCGCGGGCAAATGCGATCACCCGTGCAAGAGAGGGCTCCTCAAACGTGCCGATGAGCGGGACATCACCCAGACTCCAGCCATCGCCGATCGTCAAGGTGACGGGTAGGGTTGGGTGGCCCAAGTACACGAGGGGATGCGGCGTGTGTGCCTGCAGGACCCGCCCGGTCATCGTGCGGCCTGCCACGTCGAGGCGAGCGAACCGCCCATCCGCGCTGAACTCGACGGGCACCGGGTGTAGCGACGAATAGGTGGCTCGTTGCTCTGGGTCGTGCAATTCCCCGAACACGACGGTCAGGCGGCTGATGAACTTGCGACTTTCCACGGCTGCTCTCTCCTCTGCGAAATCAACTACGACACCGTCTTACCGCAGGCTTTCCCGCCCTGAGACGTCCCAGGACGGCCCACCCGACGGCGGCGGGCCACCGTGTACAAGCGAGAAATGATCAACGCGGGCGGACCGTGTACAAGGTGTCCCCGCGACGTGGCAGGGCCGGCACCAATCCCACGCGAGCGGCTCCTGCCCGACCTCGCGCGACGCCAATCCACCAACCCGCGGACCCTGCTGCCCCCGGCGCCCCTGGTGTCCCGGGTATCCCCGGGCCCACCGCTGGTACACGGCGTCCCGTGGCACCCCGTCCGGCACACCCGGAATCCCTTGGCGACCGGCACACCCTCCGCTTCACTAGTTCAGGCACGTCGCGGCGCACCGGGAGCCCCCGGTGCGCCGGCTCCGGTTCCGGTCGGACTCGCAGCGCCACCGTCACACGCCCGGATCAACCGCGTGACGTCAGATGCGGATGCTGTTCATTCCCGACGTACCGGGAATGAACAGCCGATGGCATTCGCGTGCCCGCGGACCCCGGGGACGCACCGTCTGCATCCCCGGCGTGCCGGGGATTCCCTCCCGGTGGCCCGGGAGCCGGGCCGTGTCGGGCCCGGACACCACGGCGGCGAACGCCCTTTCGACCCGGGGGCTCCGAACCCCTCACATCGAACGACCAACGGCCGTGAACCGTTTCTCCCTCACTCATCCCTACCTCCAATAACGAGGGCTATCCCTCACAGTGCTGTGAGGGGTTCGTGAGGGGTTTCGTGGGGCAGGGCACCCGTCGCCACGGTTAGGGACTCAGCGCCAAAAGCCTCACAGTTGAGTGAGGACTGAATGGTAGGGTGGTTTGCGCCTGACTTCGCGATAGAGATCGGCGTGTCGATCAGACAACATCCGGCGGGTCCTCCAACCACAACAGGAGGATCAGAAGATGTCCGAGAACGAGCCCATCAGCGGGTCGAGGAAGCGCCGTGCGAAGCGGTTCTTGAGCCCGTCGTTGAAGTACGAGATCTGGCTGCAGTTGGTGCGGCAGGAGGCCACGGTCGCCGAGGTCGCGACTGCCCAGCAGGTCGACCGGTCCACGATCATGCGGATCAAGCAGGTAGCCAAGGACGGTGCCCTGTCTGCGTTGGCGGCCTCCAAACCCGGAGTGCAAGGCCGGCAGCGCGATTACGAGCTGGAGGCCGCGAAGGCCGAGATCGCCCGGCTCTCGGAAGCCTGCAAGGAACTGGCGGTGAAGCTGACGCTGGTAGAGGGAAAAGACGGTTGGGGCTGAGTGGCCGAGTCCCGCGCCGGGTGGATGCGGCCACCAAGGCAGGGCTGCTCGATCTCATCGACGGGGCCGTGGATGCCGGCTGGAGTATCCGCCGCGCCTGCCGGGCGCTTGAGGTCGGCGAGGTCCGCACCCACCGCTGGTACGCCCGCCGGGCCCGCGGCCGGCTGGCCGACCAGTCGCCGGGCGGGTTCCCGATGCACGGGATCTTGCCCGAGGAGGCAGCCGAGATCCTGGCCCTGTTCGAGCAGTGGGGTGAGGTCGACCGGTCCCACCGCAAACTCGCCCACCGCGGCTCCTACCTGTCCCGGGTATGGGTCTCCCCGTCCACCGTGCGACGGGTGCTCCACGTCGCTGACCTGCACTTTCGTCCACTTCCGCGGCCCGGACGGTCGAAGAAGCGACCCTTCCCCGAGTGGGCCGACTACACCCCGAACAGCATCTGGATCTTCGACACGACCCACTTCACCAGAGCTGGCATGGCGGTGCTGATCATCGAGGACCTGGTCTCACGCAAATGGATCACCGAGATCGTCTCGGTCGAGGAAACCTCCACCCAGGTCGAACTCGCCTTCACCGCCGCCCTGCAGGCCGAGGGACTGCTCGAGGCCGTCGATGCCCGCCACGACGACGGACGGGTCGACATCAGCGCCGATGACCAGACCCGACCGATCCTGCTCGCCGTGAGCGACAACGGACCACAGATGACCTCGGGGTCGACCCGGGAGTTCCTCGCCCTGTGCGCGATCGCTCAGCACTTCGGCCGGCCGGGCACCCCGACCGACCAGGCCTGGATCGAGTCGCTGAACGGGACCATCAAGATCGAGAACCCGCACCTGCTCGCCATCCGCGACCCGGCCACGCTACGTGCCGAGCTCGCCGTCACACGCGAGCACTACAACACCGTCCGACTGCACGCCGGGATCGGCTACGTCACCCCCGACGACGAACACGAGGGCCGCGGCGAGGCGATCCGTAAGGCCCGTGAAGCCGGCCTGGAACAGGCCCGACTCCGCCGCCTTGCCAACCACCGCGCCCAACGAAACACTAAGACCAGCAAGGGGCCCGACGATGTTGTTTGATTCGCCGCGGTTCTCTATCGCAAAGTCAGAAACACCTCATCCTGTGACGGCAGATCAGGCACAGAACATGGAGAAGAACCTATCGAGACTCGCCGAGACCGCGAAGGAATACACGCGCAAGCAGCAGGCGCTGGACCGTGTGCAGGCCGTGGCGTACGAATTCAAGCACAAGCGTGACGCCCTGAACCCCTACTTCACCACGTCGAGCACCGGCAGTGACATGTACACCGCATTGCGCCGCAGCCCGGCCCGGTGGAAGCGGATGCAGACCGAGCTCAGCATCATTGACGTTTCAGGTGCGCCCGGCATTGCGGCTGCCCGCGACGAGCTCGACGCAGCATTGGCGCGAGGCCGCACGGGCATCGGCAACTTCCTCAGGCTGGTGCCCAACACGCCCAGCTGTGCGTTCGATTGCTGGTACGGCCTATGGAAGTCGACTGCGGGGCAGTACTCGAAGCGCAACGACGTCGTAGTCAAACGCCTTCTGGAACGTCAACTACCCGGCTTACAGGACAATCTGCGCAACAGCGAACCCCGGTGACTGGAATGGCCGAAGGTGGCGCGAGCATCAAGAGCCCACTGGCCTGCATCGTGGTGCCACAGCAGCGACTTGTCGCCGACGCCTATTCGCTGTCAGCAAGGCGGTGCTTCGCTCGAAGGGCTACTCCCCCACCTCATTGGCCGGCAAAGACCAGTGGGTGGCTCATGCCCAAAGCCCGGCAGTACGACCCGATCGCCAGTCCCACCGCGACGGACCAAACCACCGAGCCCTCGCTGTGGCTCAAGGCTTGCGCCAGCACGTCACGCTGGTCCCGGTTGTCGGGAGGGAGGCTACGTGCCTCAGCATCGCGAGAGTCCTCCTGGAGGTGTCAGAACATCACATACCGTGCACACCGGAGAGACCTCCGGCACCGAGCGATTCTCACGCTTGCCGATCAATGATCCCGCTCCCGAGCCGCGGGAGCCCACCGATCATTGCTGGCGTGGGATTCCACGGTAGGGTGATGTCGCGACCCGGCGGGGGCCCGGGCGCGAAGGGGGAGAAAATGCGCGGACTAAAACTCAGCATTGCGGCAAGCGTTGGCATGGCGATGGCCGCCGGAATCACACCGGCCCACGCTGCCGGAACCACGACCATCACGGTCTGGTTCGACTGCGAAGGATGCGAGGTCCGGGCGGTCAACGCACGAGACTACTTCGCTTCCAACGGCATGAACGACATCTACTGGAAGTCGGCCACTGTCGAAGGTGGCACGGCGACATTGCGGGTTCCCACGTCAACGACCAAGGGCATGGCCTTCGAGATCGTCGACATGCCCTACGGCCTGCTGGGAGGCACGCCCACGGTGGCGCTGAAGCGGCGGGGCAAGAAAGGCTCCTGGTGCTGGGCTGGGACAAACCGGAGCACCGCGACGCTCCGGTTCAGTTCCAAGCGCTGGATCGACGACAGCACGCCCGAGGCCGCGCCCGGGCACTACAACCTGGCCGTGTGGGCCACGCCGTCGGTGAAGACCTGGCACGACCGGGCAAACATGCACCGGCTCCAGTCCGGCGGACTCGGCCAGCAGAACCAACCCGCGTGCGAGTCACGATGAGAGCCCTTCCGATCCTCCTGGCGGCCTGCACCGCCGTTGCCGCCGCACCGGCCCAGGCCGCCACACCGGGGGTCTTTTGGGATTGCGCCAGTATCCGTCCCCAGCCAGCCCTCGTCGATCTCAACTGCCAGCACGCAGATGCATACCTGACGTCTCTCGCTTGGAGCGGGCGTCGCGCGCGGGGATCCTTCAACTACCCTAACTACAGCGCTTCCGACGGCACCGGCCTGATGACCCTGCCCGCCCGGGTGACCGTCAGCCGGGCCCGCACACTGGCCGGGACGACCGCCTACACGAGGCTCACTGTGACGCTCTGGGGAAACGGCGCGACCGGGACGGACTGTCCCGGCGATTGCGCTACGTCCTCACCTGTGATCTTGGCCAGGGCTGGGTCCCGGCGAGGGTGGCAAGGCCATGCTGAGGGTCTCGTTACTGGTAGCCGGCCTGAACCTCCTGGGCGCCGCCGCTCCAAGCCAGGCCGCCCGTATTCCATCAGGCCGTCAGTCTGGATTCACAGCGACGCCTCGAGCCAGCCGACTGCGACACATGTGGCGCTCAAGAATAAACGTGCGCTTCTACCACGATGGCGGCGTCTACCCGGGTGACGGCCAGGAGTGCGGCTGGTGCACTGTGCGCGGCACGACCTTCCCAGGCAGGATCCAGGGCGCTGAGACGGACCCCGCCCAACTCACACTGACGCTTCCACGCTCGGGCTCTCTCATGCGAGTCAAAGGCCTCGACGCGAGCCTCGCCTCCCGGCACGAATCCACTGTGGAACACTTCGCACGCATGGTCCCCAAGGCGGGCACCCACTCCGACGCACGGTGCCGGACCCACCGCCTGTTAGCAGGGTGACGACGATGAGACCAGGTTCAGTAGTCGCCGTCGCCCTTCTGAGTACGGTGACCATCACGACGCCCGGCCACGCCGCACCAACGGCGAAGGTCTGGACCTGCATGCGTCCGGCGATCAAACCCCAGCGGATATACCTGTGGTGCTACCACGCCGACATCTGGACCCAGGGGATGCGGTGGTCGCGGCGGACCGCGAGAACCGTGACTGCTTCGGGCGACTATGTGGTGAACACCTGCGCAATCAGCTGTGCGGAGGGTCCGTTCCTCAAGTACCCCGCGCGGTTCACGTTCAGCCGACCGGAAATGGTCAAGGCCTTCCGTGGCTACCAGACCGCGTTGCGTCGCAATGCCACGATGTTTCGAGGGTCAGGGTGTCGTTCAGCGGCGCACCGCCGGACGGCTGGACGGGGCAGCCCTACATCCTGGTCAAGAAGCGCAACCCGGGAACGGGTTCCTGCGAGTTAGTGTGGGAGCATCGCGGGGAGAAGTACAAGCCCTGCTGAGCGATGGCGATGAGCTGAAGTCCGCAAGGCCCCCACCTGGCACGCTGAAACCCCCTATACCAGAGCAGTCGCCAGCCACCTACCCAAGCGATGTGCCGGCGATGAACGGTGGATGCCGTCGGTGCTGGGTGACCTGCCGCGAGGGTACTGCGAGCCGGGCCGGCATGGGAGTAACCGATCACCGGCTAAAGAGCCGGAGCACGACGATCGCCGACGTCGAAAACGCCATCGCCGGCAGGGTCGTCTTGTACACGGTCGCAAGGGGAACATCTGATCTGATGCGCCGATCGGGCCTTCGACCTGCTCCAGACCTGCCCCACGGCTTTAGGTCCCATCGACGAAACGGGCCGTTCCCCCGCTCTGGAGCCCACGACTCGTTATCTCCCCGATCGAGAAGTACTGCCTAGGTGGGAGGCGCCGATGGCCAGGCGAAACCGAAGCCGCAATACCCTGTGGAGTTGCGCTGCTGCCTGGCTCGCTTCTTGAACCACTGTGGTGGAGAACTCGTGGGGCGGCCAACGAGGAGATCATCGAGGGAGAAGGTCACGCGATAGTCCCTTCCGTCTCGCGGAACAAAGACCCGGCCCGCCCAAAGCGTGTCGCCTCCGCGACCGTTGAAGCATGACTCACCGTCTTTGCCGGACGAGAATGACCATGCGAGAAACCCTGCGGGCATCAACTTGCCCGTCGAGAACTTGACGGCACGGTAGCGCTTCTGGCTTGGGACATAGAAGTAGCGGACCCCTCGGAACGGCGCCTCAGCGGCCTTCGCGGAGTTGGGTGCCACGGCGCCCTCGCTCGGGTGCGGCGCCTGAGCGTGGACCTGTGACGCTCCCAACGTCACAGGACACATCAGGAATACGACCGTCATTAGTCGCAGCGCCGAATCGCGGATCACGCGCGCTCTCACTCAGATCCCCCTTTGTGCTCCGACAAGAGGATCCTAGTCCTTCCATGACGACCGATCCACTTCAACTTCGCAGTCCGCAACCCCCCACGCACTCAGCCGGGAGGTCCAGCACCAATGCCGGCCCAGCCACAAGTGGCGCGCAGGGCTGGCACCGCCGACCACAGAATCGACCAAGCTGTCACGGCCCCGGCCGACCGGCTACTTGGGCCGGTGGGGCTCTAGCCGCAGAACTCCGTGGACGACTTGCGCCACTGCTTCATGCTGGTCCAGATCGGCCCGTCAGGAACAAAGAGACCGAGACTGGGGTGACGCTCCACGAAGGCTTGAGTCTGCGCCTTGGAGCGAACGACCATGCCCTCCAAATGGGTAGCTGAACCATGGCCCTCGACCTTGAGCACTTCGCGTTGCCTGGAGCAGTCGCCGATACCCACCCATCCCTTCACGCGATCGCCTCGGCGCTTCATCCATCCGATCGACCCGTATCCGCCGGACTGGGGGTAGTTGATCGTGACCCGAACCCGAGAGCCATCGATCTGCATCATCGCGACAGTGCACTGAAGGCCGCAGGACTCCTGCGTGGTCATGTACACGGTCGTCACATCGGCGGATGCTTGAGCCACAGAACTAAGCGAAAGCCCGACCGTCGCGACCGCCACACCCAACGCCGCCCTCATAAGATCCCCTTTCATCAGCCTCGCCGGAACCTCAGCACCCAGGCAGGCCGAGGTGGTCTTCCCGCTTGGTCGTCCAGACCGCCGGCACGTAGCCTCGGCCACCGTTCCAATCGATCCCGTACCACAACGAGGAGGTGAACTGGCGCGCGTCGTCCTCGGTCGTCTGGTTGCTGCCGTCGGTGAGTTGTTTGCCGATCGCCCAGCATCGAGCAGTCAACGAGGTCCCTCGATACACGTCCGCGATACGGCTGGAAACGGCCGGATTCGCGTGCACCCAGATCGGGTTCCAGTAGTCACAGTTGTTGTACGTGTTGCACGTGTTCACCACGATCACTGCCGACGGCGGGGGTGGTGGAGGAGGCGGAGGAGGGGGTGTCGGCGAAGGCGAGGCCGGCGCTGGTGGTGACGGTGGCGGCGGTGGCGCCAGCACGGGAGCAGGTGGCTGCGGGGCCGGTTCCGAGGCGGCGGGTGGAATCGAGAGTCCAGCCCACCGGCACTTCTTCTGCACGTCCTGCACGTCACGCAGGTGGCCGACTTCCTTGAAGGGCCGCTTGGCTGCCCTGCGACTGACCTGGCGCCACTCACCTGAAGTCCCGTACGTGGTCGGTGTTGGCCGCACTTTTCCTGTGTCCAGGGGCCAGGTTTCGGAGAACCGCGCGATGGACGCGTACTCGTGGGCACCATTGAGCTGCACGCTGGTTGCCCCGATCCTGCCGAGGTAGCACGCTTTGCCCTCGTAGTAGTGCCCGTAGACGTAGACGGTATCTGCGCTGGTCACCACGATCATGGATCCCGCAAAGGGCGGATTACCGCGTGTGAACCAGTAGGTGGCGGTGGACTTTGCGGGCAACGGATGCTGGGTCAGGCACCATGTGCCCGGGTTCTGCTGTGACTGCGGCACAAGTTGGTGGTATTTCTCCAGCGAGCCGCGGCGCCAGGGGCGGCGATCCTGACCAGCACCGTCGGTGAAGCCGGGGGTCCACAGCTTGGAGCCTTTCTGCTTCAGACCGAATCGCGTGCGGATCGGGTTGGGGGCCACACGTTGCTGCATCCCGCTGAAGCGGCCATTGCGCTGGGTACCCCAGCTGCAGTGTTTGCCGTCGCCGGGGTAGCCACCGTCATCGCTGTAGATGCGTACCTGCTTGCCTTGACGCCAGATTTGCAGCATCTCGTGGCGCCCGCCCGGGGCCCGCCGGATCCACACGCTCGCACCGCTGGACACCGCAGACACGGATGCGCTCGGCGTCGACGTGACCACCTGGCCGGGCGGGGCCTGCGCGACCTGTCCCGAAAGAGTCAGAACCACCGACAGCAGTGCACCCACAACCCCGACATACATTTGGCATCCCCCGTTCCTCAAGCGCGTGCCCTGAGCATACCGCCTGCGACACGACCGCGAATGCGCTTACCGCGGTGCTCTCAGGCTTCGCAGGTGCCCTCACTTGAGCCTGTTCGCCAGCGCCTTTGCCTTGGGAATACTGGGAACGAAGCCGCGGTCGAGGCTGCCATCGCGAGTGTTGAACACTCGGTATGACGCCACAGTCACCCTGCGACCCTTCACAAAAGCGATGCTTGTCAGGTAGGCAGCCTCGATACCGCCGGCTGCCGCACTCCACCATCCGTAGGAGTCGCGGCCGACCCGAGCGCCCCTCAACGATCGCTGGTAGACGTACCCGCCATCACAAGCAGAGCATTCGGCCATTGGGCCCTGGCACTGGGAAACCCACTTCCGCAGGCCATGCAGACCCTGACGGGCAGCACTGGATGTCGGATAAGAGAGGACATCGATGTCGGCGCCGCGCGGGTAGCCTCCCATCGGGGAGCCGAAGAATGACACTGCCCTGCCCCTGCGCGTGCCAGTGAAAAGCCCGGCCGCACACTCAATTGGGGTGTAGTCGGCCCGCCTGACCAAACGGCTTCGGCCGGTTCCCTGTTGTGACCAGGTCCCGCCAAGGGCCTGTTCCAGATCACGGGGATCCACCGGCGACGCCTGCGCACTCACTGGGACACTCATAGCGATCACGGCGACTGCGAGCGTAGAGACTGATCCAAGACCGCCAGCCATTCTCGATTACCCCTCGCAACGATGCAACAAAGGGCTCAGCCTACCAACGCTCTCCTCCAGGACATCGAACGTCAAACAAAGCACGCACCGCTCAACTCCAGCTACCCGATACGGCACGCAAGCTGACGGCGCCGACCACATCGTCGAACTGGTTTGCGTCAGAGTTCGTGTCCGGCTTGGGCCTGTGTGAAACCCACCACTTTGCCGGTGTGCCTGACCATGTGAGGAGTGGTTCGTGTGTCGAATCAGCAGGTGGGTTCAACGGGCAGGAAGAAGCGCCGACTTTCGGCTGCGGAGAAGTACGAGACTTTCCTGGCGGTGGTGTCGGGACAGGAAACCCAGCGGCAGGTCATTACTCGAGTATCCAGGTGCGTTTCCGCCCTTCATGCCAGGACCACGGTGATCATCGCAACCGTTCCCGCGACCCCTACGGCGGCACCCGTCGCCACCCGCACCTGACGACTGCGCGTCCAGGGTGCAAACCAGAAAGGTGCCGCCAGCGCCAAGCCCCCGATCAGCCACGAGGCGATCGACACAGCACGCAGATCCGTGGACTCACCGAACCCTGAACTCCCACAACCGGAGATACCGCACCAGCCCACGACTGCCATGAGCGTGAGAAGGCACCAGACGACCACTGCGGGAATCAGCGTCACAAGCAGAAGCCAGCGACCTCGTCCGGTGTCACTCATAACGCCCCTTTTGATCACCGGAGACGGCGGCAACTCGTCCGCCATGCCGACTGAACTCCCGCGAAGTTACGTGCTCGAACGCTAACGCAATAACTGGCCTTGGCAGTGGCTCCGGGAATCGACCACGAAGCAGTGTCCCCGAGAAGTCTCACCGAGTGCCACCTGCCCAGCTTCGACGTATCCGCGGGGGTCGCGCGCCACCGCAGGCGGACGGTCTGGATCCCACCGGTGTCCCTCGCCCGGATCCTGACGACCGGATGAGCGGCCCGGGCAGCGATCCTCGGCTTCGCAACTGCGGGTTTGGTCTTATCCTTGACGGTCAAGGCAACCGGCATTGACGTCGACGCCTCAAGTCCGGAATCTCCGGTGTACCGCGCCGTGATCCGCTGCTTGCCGCCATAGATACCTTTGGCCACCAACGTCGCGACACCCGCTCGCAGCGGCGACTTCCCCAGCGTATGACCGCTGTCGCTGAAGACCACCGCACCTGTCGCGGAGGCAGGTGAGACGGTCGCCCGAAGAGTCACCCTCGACGCGGGAGTGACCGTCTTCTTGCCCGTCGCCCGGATCCGGGCTAGCGTCACGCTGGAAGTCGACTTCCCATCTGGAGTTGTCGGGGAAAGAGTCGGTGTCGGTGCGATCGCGTTGCCGTCGTCGTCGACATTCACCAGTGACACGGGGCCCTCGCTTGGCTGCCGCACGATGACGTTCACCTGCTTGACCGCGGAGTTTCCACTGGAGTCAGTTACCACCAGGGACGGGATGTAGGAACCGGGACCGTAGTGGTGAGCCACGACCAGCCCTGCTGCGCTTTGACCGTCTCCGAAGTCCCACCCATAGGTCAGCGCCTCACCCTCCGGGTCAGTGGAGCCCGAGGCGTCCAGACGCACATTGCCCGCAGCGTCCACCGTGGCGTGGGAAACCGGGGACGGTGACGCGTTCCGGAGTGGAGTCGAGGCTGCCCCGAGATGGACGTCCTGCGTTCCTGTCGGCACCAGGTTGCCTTTGACCTCCACCGTCCACTGCCCCCGCTCTGCGCCGGGAATGTAGATCCTCTCGTACGTATCCCCAACTTGAATGTCCGCATCGCCGGGGCTGGCGGCATCGACTGACACCCCGCTCGGGGAGATCAAACGCAGGCCGATTGTGCCGTCTTGCCACTGCGTGTTGACGGAAAGGTCCGTCCCTTCGACCGAGACGTGCCGGACAACCGAACCGCCCTGTAGCACCTGGACCGTCTCGCTAACCAGTCCTCCATCCGCGGCCGCTGAAACGGGTGCGTCACCAAGCACGGAACGGTTTGGGTACCGGGAGTCAAACGCTTCTTTGACCTTCTGGGCGAAGAGTTCGTGCCCCAGTTTGTTGGGATGGTAGGAGCCTCTGCCTGGTTTGTGGTCGTCGTCACCGTCGGAGAAGATCAGGCCGTTCATAGCCTCATCACCCGAGCACAACCCGTGGCGGTCTCCAAACGCCGTACTCACGTCTGCCACCGCGAAACCGTAGGAGCGCGCGAGATTTGCGATCTGCTCATCCGCGCGCCGGATGCCATCGTTGATCCATGTCTGGTCGGAGCCGCGCACGCCCGCACAGTTGCCGCGGCTCTCCACCCAGTTCGGGGGCCGGAAGAACTGCGGGTAGGTGATCACAACGACCTTGGCCCGCCTCGCCCGAGAACGGATGCCCGCGTAGACCTCACTCAGCTTGGTGTGCAGGTCGCCGTTCGTCAGGGACTGCAGTCGTGACTCGACCTCGGAACCCTTCCACCGTTGGCAACTGGCGTAGTTCCACACTGGGTCCAGCAACACCTGAGTGCCGATCCCTTGCTCCACACACGCGGTTATGGTCTTCGCGAACTCTAGATCGTTGCCTGCGATGCCGACGGTGACGAGCGCGGTGTCGTCGCCCAGCGCGTTGAACTGCGGCGGCTCGTTACCCTTCTCGGAGTCGAAGGCCTGCGTCATCTGTGCCATCCTGGCCCCCGAACAGGCCACGAACTTGGTGTTCACTGCGATACCGAGTTGGTACGGCCCTCCTACCTGAGTGATGAGCCGGGCGTATGCCTTGGACGATCGATGACACCGGTTCGAGGCGATGTCCGTCCCGGCCTCGTAATCGTAGGCGCCCTCGCCGGACTGGAAGGAGTCGCCAAGCGCCACATAGTTGGTCGGACTCACCCCGGAGCGCATGGGCCAGACCCAGCGACCCGGCGTGCCGACATTGGACCGGTTCACCACCGACTGGGGGCCGCCGTCGATGAACGAGCCCGGGGTCAACGAGCCGGGCATCTCGAAGTACTCACTGGACCCGTTGGAGAACCCAATCGCTGCGCTGGTGCCTCCGAAACCGTTGTACCCGCCGCTGGCGTCGCCGGTCTCCCAGGCCACGCGCCTGTAGTTGAACATGATGTCGAAGCTTCCGGGACTGACATCGTTGCGATCGACCAGGACCAACTGGAATGCATTGGTCTTGTCGGCCTTTTCCTGGAAGTAGCCGACGTCGATGTAGTTGACACACAGGGCGCTGCGTCCTTGATAGGTCGTGGTGCCCCAACTGTAGGTGACCGGCCTAGAGCCTTCTGCGCGCGTGTCAACGTCGGCGAAGAACGGGGCGATGATCTGTCGCGATGTTCCGGCAAGACCGAACGGGGTGTACGTGCTCATCTCACCATCGAACGTGACGTTCCCGTTGTTATTGACCCACGCCGTGTCGAAGGACTCCCCTCCGAATGTGATGTCGAAGGGAAGTCCCAGCTGAGACGAGGATCCGTCATCGTTGCGGGGCAACTCTGTGTCGTCGCACCCAGCCAGAATCGGGTCGTTCGAGGCCCGTGCCGGGCTTCCAACACCCGCGCCCACTGTCACGGCCAACACGGTGCCCACCGCAGCCAAACTCACAATGAAATTCACCGATCCCCCTCATCCCCGACTTGGGCGCCAGAGTAGCGCTACGCGACGATCGATTCAACCCAGGCCCATGACCCAGCGGGGCGGGCAGCCTGAGTATCCCAATGCCGTTCAGTCTGGAGCACGCCCGATCGACCCGGGGTCACTGGTGGTGGCAGCCGCGTGTGCGCTGGACGTCGCGTTCGGATCAATGATCCGAACGCGTCCCAAATCGGAACCCACTCGCGACGCCTCCGCCCGAGCCCCCAGCGCCTTGGCCTGCACCCGCGTCGGGTCGGCCACTGGTCCGACGGCGCGACGGCTACCACCTCCGCGCCCGGCGTCCGGGCCGCCCCCACATACCCGCCGATCAGCGATCGGCGGAGAATCCGCAACTATGGCGACGTCCAAGTTCATAGAAGGCCACTCGCATCTGCCTCAGTGCAGCAGCGTCGCGGGTCTTCACCGCGCCGCCCGGTGCGTGCCGCAGCAGAGGCGCTGGCCTTCGCGCTACCACGAACGCCGCGCCCCGGCGCCCGCACAAGCCATCGGATACGCCTACGGAGGAATGGCACCGCCCCCGCTCCATAAACGCGCACCTCGAGGCTGGCGCCGTACTCCCGAATCCGAGCCAGCAGAATCCCCAGGCGCCGCCCCTCCCTCACCCCGAGGCAGTCCGCCGTCAGCAGCCGAAACCTGGCCGCCAACGCGCGGTCGATCTTGAGCGTGCGCGGAGGCAGTCCCTCAAGCCGTACGTGTGAGGAGTACGGTCGCCGTAGCCGTCGATCCAATCCGGATACCAACGGCGGCCAGCTGGAACTACCCAGCGCACACGTCTGATCCCTGGCCGCCCGAGTGCTAGCCTTTGAACCGAAATTGGATGAACGGGGGCCAGTTGATCACGACGAGCAACGGCGCATGGGGTGACCGGAGACACCTCAAATGAGGTGCTCCGAATGCGGCGCGACGGCACATGCCGATGAGCGATTCTGCTCGCACTGCGGAAGTGAAAACTCAGCGCCGAGTACCAAGCGTGACGCCGGTCCGAAGACGGACCCTCAATCACAATCAACACCGGTTCCGGCAACACCAGGCACGGTTGTTCCCGAGCCGGAGCAGAAACGACGCCAACGAGCCCGACGACTGGCCATTCTGCTCACCGGTTTAGTAGTTCTGACGATCGCGAGCCTCTATGGCTTGGGATACCGGCTCATTACGGGATCCCAAGCCTCGCAATTCGCCGCCTCCTGGTTCCGTGACAAGAACGAGGGGCAGACGAGTGTGTACTGTCCGACGCGCTTGCTGAACAACACCAGCCAACTCAACTGCCAGGTGACCAACACTAGGTCACAAAAGGACTTGGGCGTCCTCACCCTTGGTCTGGAGGACGATGGCTCACTGTCTGTCAGCCATTGGAACCGCACAGAGGTGCAGGCGCCTGCGAAGACCACCCCTAGCCCGGCGCCCAAGACACCGTCGCAGATCAACCAGGCTGCCCGTGAGGGGATTCTCGAACTCACCGACAGGTATCCCAACCACGTCAGGACAGCAATCCAGCCCACCACCGATTTGGTGCATGACCCATGGCTGCTGGGAGCACACAAGAAGGCCGTCGCGTACGCACATTGGGACGCGACACGGGAGGCTTGGAGCGCGTTCGACCAGGTCCTGAGCGTACGGGGCCTGAGATTCGAGCGATTCCGGAGTCACGACGTCAACGGTGACGGGAGAGTCGACTTCCTCGTTGAAGGTACGGCCAAGAGCGACGGCATGCGGTTTGGCGGCCTACTGATGAACCAAGGCGGATCAGTGAAGGTTGCGGAGTTCAAGGTCGGCTCCGAGCGGTACGGAGCCGTCTTCAACCTTAAGTGGCGTAACGGCAGGCTCATCAGTGACTACGCGGCCTTGGGTCAGGTGCGGGTGCCCGGGAACTGGGAACGGTCCTACTGGAAGCCCAAGAACCAAGAATCCCTGACCTGGACCGAGCACAGACTCTGACCTACCCCTCGGCCCCAGACATCCTCTGCTCGAGTTCGTGCGGGATAGTTAGATGCGGTGTCTCCCCCAGGACGTAATGGCTGAGCATCACCCATGACCACGCCGGGCTGGAGCAGAACAGCCTGATCATCGGCCAGTCTGCGAAATGAGCGACGACCCCAGCGTCGGTGGGCGTGAGGGCACGAAAGTGCTCAAAATAGAGGTCCACCCACCCATTGATCCCCTGCAGGGCAACACGGCGGTTGGTGAAGTGCATGACGCCGTGGTTCTCAAGTCGCCATTGCACTGCTGCTGCCTGTTGAGCCTTCCTGCGCTTATGACTGTTGTATGCCGCCGAAGCACCCAGTGAACCCAGCATCCACATCGGCGATCCGAAGGCGATTAGCACACTCCCAGGTTCGACATAGTCTGCGCCGGAGTAGACATGCAACTCAGCATGCACGGTTCCATACCCGACTTCCCCAGGGGCCAACCGGATCCCGATGGACTGCTGGGCAGGATCTCCACCGCGGCGTAGATGGTCGGCCAGTTGAGAGGCCAGCACAATGTCCCGGTCGGATTCCGTGAGCTTCGCCGGCTTGCCGTCGCGGACACGGGCGACCGCTTGCCCGACCGGAGTGGCACAGGATGGGCAGAAAGCGTCGAGAACCAGGGCGCCACACTGCCAGCAGGTCTCCCTGTGCGAAGTCATAATCTCCCCGTTCCCAGTTGCCACACGACTTAAACGACCAATCTCAGCAGTACTCTCCCAGCGCCTCCCACGTGAGCCGGTACACGGTTCCCACGGGTTCAATATCTTGATCCCGCTGGAAGCTCCGGACGGCGTATTCGGTGTGGGTCCCAAACCAGCCGTCCACAGCAATCGGAACCGTCCGACTGCGGCCCTGATACCCGAGATCAGCAAGAATCGCCTGCACATTGGCAACCGCTTGCCGCTCGTCGCTTCCGGCCGGCGGGGGGCTCGAACTGGCGCCGAGGGCGTATTCGAACGGGTATGCCCCTCCACTGCACGGATCCAGGTCAGCGGCGGACAGGTCCGGCGGCCGCGGCGTTGCAGTGCGTTTCGGCGCGGCGGGCCTGGATGCAGACTGGGCCGTGCTCTTCCTCGGCGAGGGTGACGTGCGTGATCGCGAGGGCGAAACGGGCTCACTCGTGGCGACGGTGGGCCCACTGGTTGCGACAGTGGACTGACTCGCAGAGGCCACGACCCCACTGGCCGCCACCTCGACCGATTCGGACATGCCCCGGATCAATCCGAACCCGACACCCAACACCAGGATCACAGCCACGCCGGAGAGGACCAGGGGCCAGCGCCTGGCGGGTTCACCAGTGGTGGAGGTCGCATGCTCATCAACCGCCGGCAGCTGATCGACGGGGGTGCCGCACTGGAAGCAGAACCGCTCGTCGCTGCTGGTCTTGCTACCGCAGACCCGGCACTTGGACCCTGACAAAACTTCCCCCTGACGAAACACACGGAACACTTCCTGACACGAGACTACGCCGTCATCGCTGACGTTGACCGGGCCGATACAGTGAGGCTGAAGTTTCCAGTGAGCGAATGGATGGGGGACCCGCCGTGGCCAATCCGAATCTGCGTTGGGACGGCCAGTCCTGGTACCGCTGGACCGGCTCCGAATGGGTACAGGACCCATCTCTGCCGCCACCCTCGGCCGAGAGTCCTCCAAGCCCGGAAACACCGGTGTCCCCGATGACGGTTTCCGAGGGGCCTGCCCCCCGCGATAGCACCGGTCGGGGCAAGGGCGTCTTCATCGCCGTGGGTGTGATGGCTGCTGTTGCTGCCGCGGGAGGGGCTTTCGTCCTAACGCAGGGAGGGGACCAGAAGGCCACGGTGGATCCAACCATGCCCCCGACCACGCAGTCAGCTCCTGAGTCAACGGCACCGGTCGCACAGGTGGTTCTGGTGAGCGCGTCGGATGTGTCTGATGGCTTCCTCGAGGAGAGTGCTGCCGAGGGTGACTCTCCAGTGATCCCCTCAGAGAAGGTCGCCAAGACTGTAAGCGGGGACGAGCCCGGACTGTACGGCGGATTCGTCGGGGAGTCACCGTGCGACATCGAGGAACTGCGTGAGGGGATCGCCGAATCAGGCGCCGCAGAACAGTGGCAACAGGCGGTCGATAGCCCTGCAAAGACCTACCTGAGCGATAGGACCCCCGCCCTCCTCGTATACGACATTCACGTTTCCCGCGCGATCCCGTCGGGGGACCAGGTCCAGTGGGAGTCGGCTGTCCTACAGGCAGGCACCCCTGTCCTTGTGGACGACACCGGTCTGCCCGTCGTGAGTTGCACCACCGGCACTCCCCTGGACGAGCCATCCGCGCCGTTCGACAGACCGTCGCTTGCGGATGACGCAGCCCCCTGGGAAGGCTTCCGGAAGAGCCGCGTCACAACTGTGACGCCCGCGAACGGAACCCTCGCCCAGTTGGATCTGATGAACCTGGGCGATCCGATAAACACCGATGCCTTGTTCATCCGCCCCATCGGCACCCAAGGTGAAGAGGACTCCCAGCCAGAGGGGACCCCCACGCTCGGAACTCCCCAGCCCTGAGTCACCCACAGCAACAGCGACTCAGTAGGCGATCTCGGTACCCTTACGCGCTCTCGGAACGATGTAGCGGGCAGCGCAGGAGTCGGCTCTGCGCCAGCACCAGCGCAGGGCAGCTTCGGAGGAAGCGAAGCGCCGTGGCACTAACGCCACCCACATGTCTGTGCCCGGGCAGTTCTCCGGGCGGGAGGTGGCAATGTCCTCCCAACGCACTGTGATGGCTCCGAGTTCCTGGTCGAGGCGAGCATTACTGGCCAGAATGCTGGACGCCGTGAGATCCCAGGATCCTTGATCGAGACCCTCGCACCCACTGGCCACCTGTGGGACCCAGGCGCCGTTCAGTGAGTCCCGCATCGAACTACCTTCATCACGACGCTGCTCAAGCACGCCGCTCGCCTGGTCTTCTGGCATCGCTAGCGCAGCTCGCCAGTCCGCAGCGACGGCCTGCGCGTCCGGAACCCCCTTGGTGACCAACTGCATGTTCACGGAGTCTCCATTGCCCGCGGTGCCCTCCAAGGACCCGTCAGTCCCCACCTGCAGTTGCAGACTCTCCTGGGACCAACCGTCCGGTCTCGAGATCCAGGAGCCAGGCTCCAAGGTCAGGCTGCTGTTGTCGACCTCGCCCTTCACATTCCACGAGCCGACCACCCCCGATGGGGTGCGAACCCGGAACACACCCGTCGCATCGCCGTCGGCCACGTCCAACGACAAGGCCACGCCAGATGCATCCATGTCACCGCTCCAGGTGCCTGACTCCAAAGTGACGGGCTGCGCGACTTGTTGCTCGTTCCCCTGCGCGGCAGCGGAGTCCTGCGCCGGAACGTTCGAGCTCGAGTCAGGAAAGACGAAAACTGCGCCCACCCCGACCGCGATGACGGCCGCGAGGCCACCGATCACAATGACAGACCGCCGCCCGTCACGCCCGGCCGACGGCGGCGGTGAGGGTACGGCCGGTTCAGCTGGTGTCACATCGACGAATGTGTGTCCGCAGCCCTGGCAGTGGGGTTCCTTCCCCGTCCGCCGGGCTCCGCAGACCGGGCATTGCTGGTCAGCCATTCGCGACGAGCCCGGCCTGCATGAGGAACCACTTGATGGGGTCGAGGCACCGGTAGGAAGGCGTCCCGTGTTTGGCGACCCGGCCGATGACCGGCGCCAGCCCCAGGGACGAAAGCGCGAAGAAGCGTACTGGAACCTGAGGGTTCTCGTAAGCTCGCGCCCTCTCCACCAACTGAGGCTGGTCGAGATAGCGACTGCACAGAGTCCGCAGTTCCTGATCCAGCAGGTCCGCGTCATACGGGTCCCACTGCTTGCGCTGCAGGCTTGCATCGTGGTGAACGCGCAGTCCTTTGCCTGCCAGTGCCGCGTGCAGCGGGGATTCCCGCTTGGATGCTGCCTTGAGGACGTAATCGAACTTCGAGATGGTCACGGCGACCGGTGGTCGCTTAGCCGTATCACCGACGACGGCCCGCGATAGAGACTCAAGGTTGCCCCACACAGCTGCTGGCTGGAAGTCAGCCCCTTGACCGAATATCTCGTCGCCCAGCACGTTCCGGACGGCCGGCGACGTGCTCGAATCGACCAGCAGGATCAAACCGTCAGCGTGCGCCAGAAAGCGGAAGTGAGCGCGGTCCATTCCCGCGTTCTGCAAATCCTCACCGGCGACGTCGCGAAGAACGAGAACATGATCGCGACTGCGGCCTGGCTCCTGGATGCGCAGGAGGATCGGCTCCCTCTGCACGGCGTCCGACCCAGGCAGTTCCGGCATGGTCGAGTCATACAAGGGCGCGGACGGATCGAGGTCGCCGAAACGCTCCATGAACGAGCGTTGGGACTCCGGCGAGTAATGAGTGACGGTCAACCCGTTCAGCCGACCCCAGCGAAGTAGTAGATTGGCTGCCATCCCCACGAACACCGTCTTGCCGGAGGCGCGCGTGCCTGCCATGGCCAAGCACGTGGTCGTGACCTCGTTCCAGCCCACCGGTAGGGGTTGGTTGCACGACGTCACCCAGCAATGAGGCACGAGCGCCACGTCGTGATCCGTACAGAGCACTGTCTTGTCCCCAGCAGGGCGACTGGTCGCCGCCGAACACACACTGCCGTCCGGTTTGTTCTTCACCGGACACGCGACCACAGTGTGCCCCCCCGGCAGCGCGGCGAAACAATACGGACACCTGCGCACACTCAACTGAGCCATCAGCGGCTCTCCCTTCTCCGCATCAATCCAGACCGCAGTCGGTCAGCGCTCCATTGCGCGGCCGCCGCGCGCACCTTGTCGCCTGACTGCACACGCAGGACCAGCACAGGCTGCCCCGCTGAGTGGCATGCTGTGACCTTGTCCTGCATGTCCTGGGTGAGTCCGGCCGCATCCTCGCTCACGGGCAGCACGAAGCCCACGTTTCCCCGCAGCCCCATCACCGGGTGTGGCGCGTCCGTGACCACAACTGTGAAGTCATCGTCTCGCTCGGCCAACGCCGCTTCGGGCACTCGCGCCCCGCTGGAAAAAAGCTCAGGCGGCTGCAGGTGGAATCGGTCAACACCGGGCGCAGGATGGGCATCTTGAAGCCAGCGACTGCCCTCCGCCGGCGCACCGTAGGTCAGCAACTCCGGCTCCAGGTCACCCATGACCTCGCAGCACCCGTCAGCGATCCCATGCAGGAGGGACGGCAGCACGTGCTGCAGATAGACCCACGCCATGGAGGCCGATCGGTCGATAAGACACACCGCGGAGGTCCGCACCGACTCCTGCGGAACCCACTGATGTCCCCCATCGTCAGCGACCACAGCACGCGATCCCACCAAACTCGAAAGCTCGGCGTCACCGCCGGCATCGATATCCATCTGCAGGATCGGAGTGGAAGCATCCCCCAGCAGGTGGATGTCGGTGACATCGAGGGTCTGCCCCGTGCCGCCGATCACCCGAACCTCGACGATCACCGAACCAGTCAATGGCGACTGTCCACGACCCTGGAGGATGATCTCCTGCGAGGATCCCGGCCTGGCATCGACGCAAACCGACCACGCCCCATGTCGCGCACGACCATGGCGACCGGCTCCGCCGTCGCGATTTCGCAACCTTGCGCAGCCGACCCGCGCATGGTGAGCACGAGGCGTTCGATCGATCCGAGAGCCACCCGCTGACCGGGTTGCAGGCTAGCCACGAACCCCCCCGACCGCTGGCCCGCGCGCAGACCGTCGCACGTGCTCGCTGAGATCATCCAAGGCAACCTGAATACCCGGCGAGACGCCGAACCGTTGACGCTGGATGATGCCGAGATACTGACCGGTGAGTTCGGCATCCCGGGGCTTCAACGCTTCCACAGCCATCCAGTAGCCGACTCGGGAACGTCTTGCCGTCGCGAGAAGCAGAAGTCTTGAGCAGCGGGCTGATGACGCTGACATCGAGCTGATCTGTCCACGATTGAAGGAATTGACCGAGCAAATCCAACGAGGCGATCGGCTCCCGCCAGTCCCCGCCGTCAGCGTACTGAAGCGCATTGATCACATGCCTGGGCTGCAGTGGTGGTGGACTGCCCGAGGCGTCGTGCCCGGTTGCGACCACTGCCACGGAGCGGCAGGCGGATTCAGGACACCGGGCATCACCGAAGGATCAGAGATGACCCGCAGCTGCCTCTGACCCCAAAGCGCACCAGTTCCGCAACCAGTCGAATGCATGCTGCGGACCGTCACCGAGCGCCAGGTGCATGTTGAGCACTACCTGATCTGATCCAGTGAGACGGGCCTCTTCACGTGAGGTTCCAGTGCCGAGCATCCAGCCACCTGGCACTGCTGCCATGCCCGCCAAATCAGCATCGAAAAAGCGGAACCACAGTGCCTGCAAGTGAGTGATGTCGGACGGTGGTTCATAACGCAGCCGCTGCGCGCCCGCGACCGGATCACTGTTGTACATCACCACTCGGATGTGTTCATGTGTGACCACTCACCCACGAGCGAGGTCAGGTCGCGGTACTGCTCCGGCAGCGCCTCCGCAGTGAACCGCTGGATGAAGTTCGACGAGGTGACGCCGTGTTCTCGTAACGCCTGACAGTACCCACTGAACTGGCTTGCCAACCGATTGATCTCCTGCGCCGGGACGCCCGCTCGCATGGGCTCAGCCAACTGGAAGAGCGCCGCAGTTAGGACATCAGCCCACGACCACTGCCGCTTGCCACAATCGGGGCACAGGGCGTGGTCGCGTGGCTGCCAGGTGGTCACATCCGAGATCTGCAAGGGCTGCAGACTCGACGGCAGACGGTTGCTGTCGGCGAAGCGCAGAGCGACATCGGCCCCGGTCGGAGTGACCTGGCCGTCGGTGATGTGCCAGATCTCGCTGGTCACCTCCCAGCCGATGTCGGTTGGCAGCATCCGGTACAACGACGACAGCAGGATCGGCCCCATTGCCTGCACATCGTCCTGGGTGCCCACCCATGACGACCTCGCGCCGTAAGCGATCCTGTCGATCAACGCCGCGAGACCGAGCAGGTAGCCCGGCGGGCGCCCGCCCTCGTGCAAGTACGTCGCCAACTGCGAAACATCCACAGCCTGTGCACTCGGCCTGGGCTGCAGTGCCGATGGATTCCGGCGCAGATCCAGCGTCGACACCTCCTGCGCGCCATACGGGGTGGACCAATCCGGGCTGTCCCAGAACGACGCCGGATCCGTGCCTGAGACCCGAGAGTCTCGCCTGACGACGAGGCAGTCGTTGACGCAGTTGTTGGGCCGGTTGGACGCATCTGAGCCGGCGGCGATCGAGTTGATCAGGAAACGCCACTGACTCTTCGGCGATCCCACCCACGCAATGCGGCGGTTACGGAGAATTCAGATCCGGGGTCGCAAAACCCTGCGGCGACGTCAAGCGCTGGTTGTAACCGATCGCCTCCTGTTGCACCTCGTCGGGCAGGGTGCCGACGGATGTACTCACCCGCCAGCCCGCGCTGCCCTCGGAGGTGTAGATGAAACGACCGGTGATCGTGCCATCCAGCACCTGACCCTGTCCGATTGACTCCCCCTGTACCTGCGTCATTGTGCTCCGGCCCCCTGCAGTCTGAGTTGGTTTATCGGTGGATCGATCAAAGCGATGGGGATGTTCGGCCGGCACAACAGCGCGGACGAACCCCGTCTCGGGCATCTCCGGCAACCGTTCGGACAGATCGATCTGAACGGCTCCCGGCGCCGCAGATTCAGTGTCGTCTGCAACAGCACCTTCTCGCGGTCCGCCGAGGACACCGGCAGGAACTGCCCACTCCAAGTAAGCATGAGTTCAGCATCGCGCACGTCCTCGTCAGCCACGATAGTCAGCAACCGCCGGCTCTTGCGAAACGAGTTGGCGATGTCGAAGCGGTAACGGACGAGCGCCGGGAACGTGTGCGTGACGCTGGTCGTGCTCGAGAACTTGGGTTGACCCTCACTGAATCGGCAACCGGCCAGGTGGAGGTCGCATGTGCCTGCCTTGAACCGGGCGCGCTCGACCCGGAAACCCCCGAAGGTGCGATGGTCCTGTTCGCTAATCCGCTCGAGCGGCGGCAGCTTCGCACAGTCCACCGGCTAACCCATTTCGCTGACGTAGAGCTGAACGTCCGAAGCGCCCTCGGGCCACTCGAACACGACGAGGATCCAGTCCACACGGTCTTCCACGAACGGATCTTCCGGCGGCTGCAGGCGCACCCACTCGCGTGCCTTGCCGGGGGCGCACTGACGATCCGAGGCGGTTACCGGGGTGAAGTGTAACTCCGGGCTGGTGTCCGGGACCGCTACGTCCCGCATCCAGACCAGATCTCCCTCGATAGTGGGGCGGTAGCGCAAGCGGTCCTCTGGCCGGAGGTGGACCTGGGGCAGGAGTTCGACCTCATCGATTACACCGACTTCGTGCGCGGCATACTGCGGTTTCGACTCCGAACGATAGATGTAGACGTCGGCACCGGGAATCACACTCCAGCACAGGTCGACCTGATTCCCACCCTCGTGGGGCAGAACCTGCAGATCCATGACCGGACGCAGCACCGGTGACACCTTCACCCGGGTGCGCGCCGGGGCCGCCCATTCCAACTGACCGCCCACCTCGGCGCCACAGAAGACGGTGTACACGTACTTGTCCCCCGGCCGCACATCCGGGTCGGCGAATCCGGTCGCATTGACCGGCTGTGCGTCCTCTGCCCGGGGAGTTCCGGACCGAGCCTCGCGTGGCGTCTGGCGGATCCAGCGGAACTGCTGGTTGGGGTCGTGGGGTCCGTCCCAACTGACAACGACCTGACCGTGGTCCACGGCTGCTGTCAACTGTGAGACCGGCCACACGAGGAACGCCCCCCCGACCAGGTGTGGCCTGGCCAGGAGTGCTTTCTCGACCGTGGCCCCGGCATAGCACCAGACCTCGTAGTAGCGCACCGCGCTTTCGGGCGGGTTGATCCAGGATGCGTCGCTGGCGCTGCACTCGCTGGTGACACACAAGGTGGTCTCCACATCCTCGCAGTCGGGATCGGGCTCATCACCATCACCGATGAGGACGCGGTACAAACCCACCTGACCTGAGGGCAGATCCGGGGGCATCCAGGAGAGGTCCGCACGCCACCGGCCCTGTTCGTCCTGGACCGGCCGGACCGCGACGCTGGTCCGCTCCCAGGCAGCCATGCCGTAGTCGTAGGGCGCAAGTGCATAGACGTCAACGCTGATGCCGTCGACGTCGACCGGGCTGTCGCCGCACCGCGGGTACTGCTCATCATCGACTGCGTCTTGTTCCTCGGCTGTGGCCTCGGTGTCATCGACGACATCGGCCTCCTGCGCCCGGGCGGCGGCACGCAGGCGTTCAAAGGGACTCATATTCTGTGTGGTCATTGGTTCACCACTCCCATTCACTGCGGTTGTCTGAGGCCGGTTTGGATTCACCGGTGGACCAGTCGATCCAGGTGTCAGCATCGGTTGGCTGAGCCTCCGGCAGCCAGTTGGAGGGAGCTGGCGACGATGGCGCCGGCACCCACCCCTGCGCTGGCTGCAGCGATGTCTGCGCCGGAGCACGCATTGACCAGTAAGCCACCCAGCACAGAACTGACACGGCCCCAAGCAGGCACACGTAAGGTCCGACACCGATGGAGTAGTCGGCATCGACCCGTGCGTTCGCCACTTGGGCGACCTGTACGGTGTTGGCTGCATGTTCGGCCTGTTCCCCCACATGATCGATGAACCCCTCGGAGAGGATCAACAGGCCGGCGGAGAACGCGGGCAGCCAGGCCAGAGTAGCCGCGGTGATGGCCCAACCTCTGCGCCCGGTGCGCACCACCGCGTAGGAACAACCGGCGATTGCCAGGCCGGTGATCGTCCCCGCGACGGCAAGTTGTTCCAGATCGGCCAGATCCAATCCGAAGTCGAGGATCTCGCGCTCCTGCGCCTCGGCATCCACGCTGGCCCCGGGCCACGACAACCAAGAGGCCGCGACGATGGCGACCCCGCCGGCCACTCCCACCCAGCCCCAATCGCGCCACTGCTTGGCAACGGGACCCACGGGCGACTCGTCCCGCCGGGACCCGATCACCAGCAGGATCACGGCGCCGATCACCGGCAGCACGATCGAGATGAGCGCTCCGAGCCAGCGGGAAAACCCGACACGTTGGGCCAGCACCGCGCCCACCGCACCCCAGAAGAGGCAATGCAGTGTCAGGTAGAAGAGCAATGTCAGCACGTCACATCTCCTCAAGGGGTGGCTGCTGCGTGGTGGTGTTGTCGTCGTCGTCGGTGACCGCTTCCCGCGGGCTGTACGCCGTGATCTTGGTGCGCCCGGTGAGCATGATGGCCGTATCGACCTCATCGAGCCAGTTACGAGTTGGTAGATCGCGCAGGATTCCGGAGGGAAAGACCTCGAACACGGCGACCTCCCCGACCTCGTCCTTGATGCCCTCCAGCGACAAGAACCCCGGATCGAAGCGAGCCGGTTGGGCAGCGGCGAAGCGATCGGCTGGGGGCCGACCCCGGCACCCACCTGCTTGATCCGATAGGTACGGCGCAGCTGGGCAAGGGCGTCGTCGGGCACGCAGTCCAGCAGCCTCTGCATTTGGCTGCGATCCATGGCCCGGCTGACAGCACCCGACAGGGTCGGCTCCTCGGACGCCGGGTCGAGCATCCCCTCTTTCCAGCGCAGGAGGAAGGAGTCGGGCTGGGTGTCCGCCTGCCCGAACAGATCATCGACGGGAACCCGCTGGAACTGCGGGAATCTGGCCACGAAGTCCCTGTGGCTCAGCCGCACTAAGTCCGACCAGAGCGGTCCCACCGGAGTACGAGTACCTTCGGCGATTGCCGCTGCAACCCGGGCCGCAGCCTCCGGCACAGGATCGGTGTACGCGCCACAACTGACGCTCTTCGGCAGGGCCCCGGTCATCCCCGGGAACTGCGCCGCCGTGCCCTGCCCTTTTCCCGAACGGCTGCCCCAGGAACGCCGACATCAGCGGCCCCCACACGCGGTACTGTGCGTACAGCCGGGCGAGCCGGCGGGCGTTCTCGACGGCGACCGGCAGCCTGGTGACGACCAGGTTCACGCGTTGCTCCTGATCTTGCTGCCGCTTGTACTGCAGCTGGAACAGCTTCTGCTTGGTCGAGGCGGTCTTGATCAGGACACCCGCGAGCAGTCCGATCACTGCGAGCACGGTGATCAACAGAGCCGGGAGGCCAGGGACGAACAGTACCTGGAGCAGCCATGCCAGCCCGACGGTACCCAGCACGGCCGCGCCTGCAATGCGCGTGAATTTGCGCAGCCCCTGAATCAGCGATTCCGCCTCGTTGGTGTCCTGCTGGTTCATCTTCTGCAGGTCGGCGAGCAACGCGGCGACCTGCTGCTCGTAGTTGGCGAGGCCGGAGGCGATCATCGTGCCCACCTGACCCATGAACGAGGACAACCAAGGAGATGCCGCGTCGCGCAGGGCCACCAGATGATCGTCCGCACGGCCCTGCCAGCCGTACTCCTCCTGCTGGCTGGCCTCAAGGACCGACTTTGCCGAACGAACAGCCCTAACATCACTGAGCGCAATCCCGGAAACGGGGATACCCGAGACCAACTCACCCTCCGGACGCCAGTTCCCGACCCGGGGCGCTGCTTGGTCGGCTGTGAAGTACCTCGGCTGGCCTTCCTGCAGACAGACCTGGGCGCTGCCCTGTCGTGTGCCCGAAACCAGGGCGAAGGCGTTGTCGAAGCAGGCCTGCCAGAAGGACCGCTGGCTGGCCCCCATTGCGGTCTCCGGGATGACGAGGTCCGGCACCGTGCGCAGTTTCGCATCGAGGGCCGCCAGTTTCTCCTCGGTGACCTGGATGTCGTCGCCCGGGGACGAAGCGACTACACCCCCCACGGTGATCACTTTGGTGGAGTCGGCACCGAAGATCACGCTCTGCAGCGTTGTGGCGGTGCTTTCCCGCACGCGGTACGACATCGACCTGGCGACCTCCACTGGCGCTCTCAGTAAGGCGGAGAACATGAAAGAGACAAACATCTTGATCGATTCCCAGAAACCGATCTTCTGTGGCGTCGGAGCTACCTTGCTCTCAGGAGGTGGGACGACGTTGATCAGTGGCCGCAGCGCCTCAGCCCGTTCGGCCAGCACGGCGGTACTCAATGCCGATACCGCATCCTGGGCCCGTACCATTTCCGGCCGCAGAGAGAGTTGCCGGATCTGATCGGCCAGAGCGGAGGCATCGATACGGCGGTGGACGGATCGCCCGGCCCGGATGTCATCCATGTGGTCGGTGTCGTCGAAATAGCCCCGGGGCATACCGGCCCACATGCCCGTGATGCTCGCGGTGAACGCAGCGACGTGCGCCGCGAGTTCGTCGACGTCCTCGGCACGACTGCGCGATGCGAACAGCGGCAACCCGGGCTGCTCGAGGGAATTCGACTGCTCCGGGGCGCACAGGATCGTGTCCCAACTGGGCCACGTGGGGAGGTCGTCGGGCCAGTGCGCCCCGTAGTAGGGCACCAGGACGTCAAGGGCCGCCGTCCGGTGCGGCAGCGCGTCATTGAGCAGGCGCGCCACTGCGTGGAGTTCCTCGCGCCGGCTCGGCCAGTCAGGATCCTCCCCCGGGACGTCGAGGACGATCAGGCGCACTTCCTCGGAATCGCGCAGGTCCAGTAGTCGCCGTGTGTTCAACGGCTTGGCACTTGAGGCGGCCTCCCGGACCAAGGCACTGGCCACGTTGGGGCCCTTGGCCTTGATCTCGGAGGTCGAAACCGAGGAGAAGCGCGCGAGCCAGCCACTGGCGTACCAGTCATCGAGAATGTCCAGTACGCGCACTGCGACCGAGTCGCGCGGGTCGAAGATGACCAACGATTCGGCCATGATCACATCTCGTCGAGGAACATGACGTCTTCGCCGGTCCCGCTTCTACCGTCCAACGGGATCTCCTCGACGAGGTCGCGCACGGCGTCCAGCGCCCAGACGAAGTCCCTGATCAGGCCTGCGATCATCGGACGGCGGTCGAAGGGACGCAGCCCGGGATTCTGCCGTGGATCCTCAGGATGGAAGTAGCCCGCGTATTGTTCGTGGAACGATGTCACGAAACCAATCGCAGCATCCTTGCGGCCCGCCGGCGTGGCCAGATCCGCTGCTTCACCGTTGACGTCCTTGATCCATTTCGCAGGCGGGGCACCCGCTGGCCGCCAACCGTGGGCGATCCATTGGGCCAGGTAACTCCTACCAGTCGCGCGGTCATGCGTCCTACCGCCGCTGTCAGCGTATTGGGTCTCCTCCACGGTCTGGGTCACTCGCGCGAAGTTATGTCGAAGCACGATGTACGGCCGTAGCGGGCTGAGCGTCTGGTCGAAGCCACACTCGGCGATCGCCAGCAAGTGACTCTCCAGGATCGCGACCACTTCGTCCTTCTGGTAGCCCTCGACGAAGGGCGTCAGCAACGGCTCGGGGAAACGCAACCACCGCTCAGTCTCCGCGTCGAAGATCTCCAATGGGCTTGCGGGCTGTCCCGGAACCGTTGCGTAAGACCCGCGCAACCGTCCGGTGATCTTGCTGACGATGTAGCCGGCCGCACTGGCCTGCCGCTCGGCCGGTGACATCGCAAGGGCACCCGGGATGGGCCGGGCCCGCCGGTTGCGCCAGAAGTCGGCGGTATTGCGGCTGGACACCGACTCGCGCCAAGCAACTGCCAGCGGTTGGAGCAACGACCCGAACGCCAATGGCGACATCGGGGCGTAGGACGCGAAAATGTCGATGCGGTCGACGCTGTCCGCCTGGATCATCGACTGATCCAGAGCCTCCACTGACGGCCCGGATGCACTGGCCCGCTGCTTCAACTCCGAGTTCAGCATCGACCGCACCGTCTGGTTCGTGGCGAAGGGGATGGCCGAGAACTTGTAGTTCACGGTGAGGTTGTCCACGTGGATCTTCTTGAGCGCCGCCGTCTCCACTGACACCAGTGGCAGAGCCTGTGTGAGGGCCTCATCAAAGCGGTCTGCGAGTTGCCGGAGGCGGTCATTGAAGTCACGCTTCGTCGGATCCAGATACTCCGAGAGCCCGACCCGCAAGAATGCGCCGAAGTCGCCGTCCTTGCGCCAGACCCATTCACGGGCCCTCTCAATGACATCACCGACGCCGAACTTGATCGAGAACTGCGCCGACGAGCGCATGGCGAGCCGGCTAGGCTCTGTCGGGTTGCGGACCAGATCCGGCGGTGTCCACGGCGCGTTGGGTACGATCACCGTCGAGGTGGAACCCTCGTCGTTGTGCTGGAGCCATCTGTCACGAAGGATCTCGGTGACCATGATGTTCTCCGCCTCTTGCTCATGCTGGACCTTGCGGGAGGCCATCATGGCGTGCACATGCCGTTCGAACTCTGCGGGGAACTCCTGATAGTTGTACAGAACGACCTCGTTGTGTGCGCCCTGGAACCGAGGGGGCACGACAGCGTCCCTGCGCGGCCACTCCGCGTAGGTGGCCACTCGTAGGTCCGACTGCCCAGAGGGCTCAGGATCGGCGAGCCGAGCCTGCTCCAATGCATGCTCCTGATCGGCGAGTGCCAGACTGAGCGGGCTCGCGAACGCCGGTCCGAAGTCCTCAAGGACCTTGGCAAGCAGCCGTGCCGCCGACCCTGCTACCGTCTTTGCGGCCTGTGTGCTCAAGCCTTCGATCACGGTGTTCTGTAACGGATGCCCGCTGACGCTCGCCTTGATCCCGTTGAGTTGGGTGGCGATCTGTTCCGGGATGCTCGGAGACCATGACTGCTGATTCGATGTGGTGGCCTCCTGACTCAACTGACGGGCCCAGTGGGCCAAGTCCTCACGGAGCAGATCGATCACCCGGCGTGCCACCGCCAGACCATTCATGGATGCGATCACAGTGATCTCATCCAGTACGTCGGCGACGAAGCGCTGATGCCACGCGTGGACGCGACTGTAGGCGCATTCCTGGATGTCGGTGTCCATCTGATTGCGCGTGCTGGCCAGAATCCGGTTCAGCGAACGGAGATAAGCGTTGCCCACCAGCGCACGAGCGAATTCGCCATCGGAGAACACGCGCTGCTGCAACCGTTCCTTCATCTCCAGCTGAAGTTCCTGCCGGATCTGCATCTCACTGCCTGACTTGCGCCCCAGCAGACGGACAGCCGACCCGGTGTCGGGGCTCAGGCCAAGTCCGTGCAGCACACGCCGGTGTGCATCCTCGGCCGCCATCTGAAGATCCGCGTCACCAGTGGATTCATCATCACGCTTGTGACCACCCACCAAGCGGTCGACGGCCCGCCGCGCCAGGAGTTGGGCGACGTACTCGCCGTACCGGTCGCGCCCCAGGGACAGACTGGAGTAGCCGAAGGTGCCCCACAGGACCGAGTTGGGGTCTGATGTCCCCTCTCCCAGCCACACATCATCGGTGGGCTGCGGATTCGGGTTGACCAGGTCATATCGGATGAACTTGTCCAGCGCGACCGGTGACCCGACCATGCCCGCCAGCGCCCGTCCAACCGCGCGGTAGATGGATTCCAGGGAGCCGTCACCGAACAGCGCACCCTGGGTACCGGCACGTCGGCCGATCGGGAAGATCCGCCGGAAGGGCTGATCCGTGCGCGATCCGGTGACACCCAGCAGTCGCAGCAGATCTGAATCGTCGCCGTTGGCCCCAAGTGAGGTGGCAAAGACCTCACCCATCATGGCCAGGCCATTGGCCTCGACCCCACGCCGGTCCGCCCTCTCCAGCGAACCGAATACTTCGGACGTGTACAGGAACATGGCCGTGGTGCGGCCGATATTGGGGTCGATCGTGGCCAAGATCTGCGGCACATCAAGGACCATGGAAGCCCCTGAGCCACCCGCCATCGATGACACGATGATCGCGATCGGGATATCAGAGATCTGCACGTTGCCGAAGGCGTTCGCCAGGGGGCGCAGGGAGTTGGCACCCGCCCCGGTCATCCGGCCATGGGCGCGTTCCAGTGCATCCTTGAGCTGGGTGACCGAGTTCAAGGTGACCCCCCGGCCGACCGCTCGCTCCTGCCCGGCACCCTGGCTCAGCGCCGGGTCGCGCTCGGATGGTTTGCGAAGCCATCCCGCCACCAAATCCGGCCGCTCCTCCCTACCCCGGCTCCAGACATCGTCCGCGACGAGCCGCCAGGTCAGTCCCGGGTTGGCCAGTCCGATGAAAGCGCCCCCCTGCGCCTGCACGGTCGGCGGCCGGGTTTCCTCAGCCATGTCAGGGGTGGTGGCCACGTCCACGTGCAGGAACTGCCACGAGTCTGGGAGTGCGTTGAGGGGCGGCAGGTTCATCTTCTCGAACTGCCTGGACAGTTGCGCGCGCAGGTTGTCCATCATGTACTGCAGGGTGGCGCCGCCAGACCCACCACAGCCGATCACGAGCATTGGCTGAAATGCCATGCGTCTCCCCTTCTTCTGGTGGCGTTAAGGTTCACCAAGTGTTCTTCGGATTTGTGCCCCAACCGTCATCCCAGGGTTCGCTGGGTGGGGTGCTGTCGCTCTTGCCGGGTGTATTCGGGTACTGGGGCTCGGAGTCCCACTGACCCCAGTCGGACGGGGGCGGCGAGGCGGCCGCCGGGGGCTCGTTACTACCCCAGGTGCCCCACGCGTCAGCCTCAGGAACCGCAGCCGCGCCACCTGTGGGCGCCACCGGGACCGGCTCCTCGCCCATGCCGTTCAGCATCGCAATGCGGCCGCTGAGCGACTCATGCAGGTCATGGGACAACTGGGCCATGTCATTGCCGCGCAAGTCGTTAGTAGAGAAGAAGTACACCACGCGCACGCTGCCACCCTCGCGCCATGCCAACCAGTGCCCCTCAAGCGCCAAGGGCAGTTTCACGCCTGCCTCCGGAGAGGCGGCGACGTCAGAGTCACTGAGCAGGGTGCGGCCAGGGGCGGTCGCCTTCACGTGGGCGATGCTGAAGGGATTGCCGAAGGGCACTGCCGCCAGCTCGACGCCTTCGACGAGCAGCTGCTGCACGGTGGGCGTGGAGCCGTCGTGGGGAAGCCTGACGTCCTGGCGGGTGAGCTCCAACGCCTCCACCCGCTCGCCTGCCAGACCAATGGTCTTGGCGACGTATGCGAGGTCTCCGTTCTCTGGATCCGACACCGGGATCCGAGCCGTGCGAGCACGGACGAAGAACAGGATCCCGGCTGGGATGCCCAGCCCCAGCAGGAGACCCACGACCAGGACGATGATCTGGAGCGGTCGATCGACCGCATTGGCGCGTTCGGCGATGAAGGGGATGGTCACCGGCAGCGGATCATATGAGCCGTCACTGGGCTGTGTCTGCAGCGTGAGAGTGCCGCTGTAGGCCCCGTAACCGGAGGCGTCCGGCACCGCCTCCACCTCGATGGTGGCTGTCTGTCCCTCAACGACGGACACGCAGGTCTGCTGTGTCGACGCCGGTGACTGCAGCCGGATCTGCTCCTCCGTGAGCCCTTGGGGAAGGCTCTCTACCGCGGTCTTGTCCGGGTCCAGCCAGACGCACCCCGGACCGGTGATCGTGATCGTCCCTGCGGAGGGGTCAACCCCCTCGGCCACACCGCCCTTCGGGGACGTGAGAGTCACCAGCCCGGCGGCGACTGGGGGGTAGTTGGGCGGCGCCTTGACCTGCAGCGGGTACGAGCGCGCTTGGGGGGCCAACCGTGTCGTCGGTTTGGCCTGCATCTGGACACGCAGGGTGAGCGCCAGTCGGCCGTTGCCCAGCGGCAGGCTCTGAGCGATCGGCAGCCCGCCGGCCCAGTCGGAGACCGGCGTCAGCGGCACCAGGGAGGTGATCTGGCCGACGCTGTCCCGATACTCCAGGGACATCTCCGCGTTCGGCAGTGCGCTGGCGGGGACGATCTGCCCACTGGTCTTGTTCTCCACCTGCGCCGTGACCGTCACCGGCTCCCCGGTCTGCCACGCCGGTTGCGGGTCCACCAGCACCGGCCTCAGGTCACTGCGCACCTTGACCGTGCCCCGCGTGGAGACACCCTTGGCACCAGCTTTGCCGGGCTTGGGGGAGAAACGCACTGACCAGCGGCCGGCGAGATCGCGGCCGGGTTGCGCCTGAAGCCGGAAACGGGTTGTGGCCGGACCCACGTTCACGGTCCGGATCGACACCCCGGCCTTTGTGGTTTCGCCTTCGTCCGAACTGGCCGCCACCACATCGCCCTTGGGATTGACCAGTTTCACCTGCAGGTCTTCGTTGCCGGCCTGCGCCATCACCGATGCGGAGGTGATGATCGGGTCCAAGCCGAACGCGAAACTCCCCTGCCCTCGGTCATCGGTACTTCCGTCGTAGTCGTTGGGTGCTGTCACACGGCTCAGTTCGAAGATCAGGTTGCGGGCATCGGTGGCCTCCAAGAAGGCCCACCGGTCCGGTTCCGGGGGGGTCCCGCAGCCCTGGCCGGAAGCAACTTCGCGTAGGAACTCCAGCTGCCCGGCGTCACCCTTCTCCAGCCCGATGCCGACGATGTAGACCCCGGACTTGCGCAGGGAGTTTAGCGGTCCACTCTTGCCTTCGCAGAGGAGTGCCTTGCCATCCTTTTCGACTTGCACCCAGTCGGCGGCATCCCCCTCCAGACTCTCACGGGAGTACTTCTTGGGACCGTAGGAACCGTCCACGTCATACTCGCCGTCGGTGAAGAACACGAGCATCTGACAGTCGGATCTCTGCCCGACGAACTGCTCGCGCGCCCCGTTCAAGGCATTCACATAGTCAGTCTCCAGACCATCGGCCTGGCGGCCCACCTGCTCGACGTCCGCCCGCAACTCCGCAACCGACGTGTCGTTCAGTTCCCGCCATTCGCCGGCCTTGAAGTTCCCGTCGAAGCCCGCTACCTGCACTGTGATATCAGCCTCGGAGTCGGCGGCGAACTCCTGCATCTGTTCCACGAAGTCAACGGCCGCCGGCGCGCGCAGGTTCGAGGGATCGGATTCCCGCAGCGACGCCGACTCGTCGAGCAGGATAAGTACGTCAGCAGAACCTGACCCGGAAGCGCACTGGCTGAAGGACTCGACGAAGTCCCCGAGTTGGTCATTGCCGGCCGAATGCACCGTCGGCGTCAGTGCCATGAGTGGGACGCTCATGCAGACTGCGGCCAGCCCGGCGAGACTCCTTCTCATCAGTGCCTGGCCAACCACGTTGCGAACACGTAGGAAGTCACCAGCACGCCCAGCGTCCCGACCGCCAGCACCGCCAGTCGAAGCACCGGTGCGCTGGTATGGGGCAAGTAGAAGGCGGAGGTCGCCTTTCGCAGATCGATGGACTGGTATCGGGCCAGCGCGAGGACAGACACAATGCCGGAGAGGACCCAGCCCAGGGCGACCACCACAAGGTCAGTCCCGCCGAGGGGGTCGTTCGCGAAGTCGGACGTGAAGAGGGCGAAGACGCCAAGCAGAAGGCCCAGTGCCGCCGACGTGAGACCGACAAGCAGGAATGCCAGAGACGTGGGGCGCGGAGCCTGCCAGGATGATTCGTCGAAGTCACCGCCCCACGGGTCAGCGACCGGATTGTCTTGGGCACCGCCCCAGTCATCCCATCCATCGGTACCCGAACCTGCAGAGTCCCAGCCATTTGAACTCAAGCCTTCCCCCGTTCCCCGGTTGGAACCAGCCGCTTCGCGACTCGACATGCGAGATACTACTCATGAGCAGCGCTCGATGGACACATCACCTGCCCCCTTTGTTAGGTGCCGTTCGTAATCAGCCGCTGGAGACCCGGCAGGCTGCAATCGATTTGACTGCGTAGCCCTGCTGCTTCCAGAACGGCAGGAGGCGCGACACCGCCTGCACAGTCCCACTCCTGTCCCCGCCACCGTCGTGCAGCAGGATGACGGCGCCTGGCCGCGTGGCGGCCTTGATGTCCTTCTCGACCTGCGACGCGGTGGCGGTGGGCCTCCAATCGAAGGCCTGGCCTGTCCACATCACCGGCTGGAACCCCATGGCCACTGCGACGCGACCCGAGACCTCGTGGACCGCCCCGTAAGGCGGACGCATGCATGGCCCCACCGGCGCGACCTCGGCCACCCGCGCCAGCTGGTCCTTGATCTGCGCCGATCGCAAGGTCGTCAGGTCGGGGTGGTCCCACGTGTGGTTCCCGATCGCGTTGCCTTCTCGCAGGGCATCCCGGATCACTGACTCGCGCCCGGCGACCTGTGTGCCGACGATGAAGAACGTCGCGTTCGCATCGTTCTTCCGGAGCAGTCGTAGCATCTGCGGGGTGTACTCCGAGGGACCGTCATCGAAGGTCAGGTACACGGTCCGGGAGTCGTCGGCAGGAAACGCCGCCGGGTACCAGCCGACCGGCGACGGATCCACGTTCGGGTGGGATGGGCTGCCTTTGCCACTGTCCCAGTCAACCTCCCCGCGAGGGCCGGGCCGGCTGGAAGGGGTCGCACTCTCGACCGAGTCGTCGTGACCGCGGCCGTCTCGGCCACCGCCGGGGCGGGCTCGCCGGGCGGACTGCATGCCGCTGCGCTCAACACGAGCGGCCCGATCCACCACACTCTGGCCATGCGATCATCGTAACTGCGGGGTGGGCGGCCGAGCCTCGCTCGGGGAGGCACAGTTCATGGACAACTGCAGGCGATGTGGCGCCAAGCTCAACGGAGAACTGATCTGCGCCAACTGCGGGGCAACGGCGGGGCCGGCAGCAACGGACACTCCCCCGGCCCGCCCCACGTCACCGCCTGCACCCAGGCCCGCCGATCAGCCGCCGAAGCACCGCACGCGGACGACTTTGATCATCGCGGTGGTGCTGCTGCTGATCGCACTGGCCGGGGGCGCTGCGATGCTCATCTCCGGTGCCAGGAACCAGCCATCTGCTACCACAGCGGCCACCAACGCACCTGTGCCGTCGGTGTCCACCTCGGCCCCGGCGGCCAGCACCTCATCCGCGCCGAGTCTGCAGAGTCCCGATGAGTTCGTCGAACACCTCTATGCGCTGTGGACGGACCGCAACCGGGCCGCCATCAAGCAGATCGTGAGTCCCTCCTTCATCGATCACTTCCCGAACTGGCTGCTCGATGATCAAGACATCACCAGCGTGACGTCCACGAACAACCGCATCACCGACCAGTTCGGAGACGTCACCGAGGTGTGCGGCCGCCAGACGTTCACGAAGAGCTCCGGCTCCCAGCAGGTCGAGTCGCGCTGTTTCCACCTGCTTGACGAGAACGGCGACTGGTATCTGATCTGGACCGGGGACCAGAAGACCGTGCGGGAATGGAACTGAGTGTCACTGGCCATAGCGCTTCGTCACCTGCGCGAGACTCGTCCCGCACTTCTGCTTCATGAACTGCTCCCAGTCCTTCTCGGGTAGGCCCTGATTGGCTCCCGAGACCGCGTTCCAGAGATCATCCCGCCGCTTGACGAACTTCCGGCAGATGTCACGCTTCTCTGACCTGCCGACCGCCTTCCAGGCCTGCCCGTAGTCCTCGATCGTCACAGTCGCCGCCGGGCCGGCCCGGTTCAGGACCAAGGAGACCACGAACAGGATCCCCACGAGCAGCAGCCCTACCAGCGCCCAACTGCGGCCACGATGACGTCGGGCAGGCACCTCAGGAGCCGGGGTGGTCGATGAGTCAGGCCCCTTGATGGGCTCAGGTTCCGGCGCCGGACGGGCTGACCCGCAGTAGGAGCAGAAGTCACACCTGCGGGGACTGTGGCACCACATTTCGCACACGCATCCGACTGCGCCATGCCGTCCCCCCGTCCGCCGGGCTTTGCGACGGATGCTACCTCAGAACGTGTCCCCGCCGGAGGTCGCCTCCTCCAACCGATCCGCGGTGACGCAGACGAGTCTGATCACGCGGTCGAGGTAGGCCAAGTCCAAACCCTCCGCGGGCAGGGTGTTGCGAAGATCGACGATCTCGCCCACCGCCCCAAGGGAGCCGACCACCATCTCGCCGGCCTCCAAGAGCAGCGCTTTGAGCGGCAAAGCGTCCACGCGTCCGATGGGTGAGTTGACCTGGATCCATTCCTCCTGACCGTCCATCAGCGTGTGAGCGCTCACGAAGAGTAGCTGGGACCGGCCATCATCAAACCCGAACACCAACTTCAGCAGAGTCGGGGACACCGTCTCCACGTTGTACTTGGCGACGATGTAGTCGCGGATCCTGTTCCAATGGACGCCCACGGCGACCTCCTCTTCGAGTGCTGGTGAACTTGCTGAGTGCCCGATCAGGGCGTCTCGCCAGAAGGAGACGAGAGCATCCCACTCCGGATCCCCGAACACGTCCAGGAAATCCACGACTTGCGGATCGTGGCGGAACCGGAGGGACTTCGGGGGTTCCGTCGAGACTCCCGGACTCGACATCTCCGCGTACTGGAACGTCGACGTGTTACCCGTCACGAGTTTCTTGCTGAATCGCCCCTTCTCCTGGACCTCGATTACGACCAGACAACTCCTCGTCGCAACCAAGTAGTTGTCATCCATGTAGAAGTACTCGCCGTTGGGCCATTCCGATTTACCCATGGCATGCACCATGTGCACAGGTTCCAGCCCCATCCGCCGCACTTCCTCGGTGATATGGGCGCGAATCTGCGGACCGACCATGCCTCCACCTCCTTCGCTGGCGACTTCAGCCTCGCGGTCACCAATGGTGGCGTGCCGGTTGACGGTGTCCCCCTTACGGAGGACACCGAGCGGACCAGGCAGGTCGGGCTCAGCAAATAGCCTGAAGGACGTCATTTCCGCCACGAAAGGAGGTCGGTCCATGCCGGCCAAAGCCACCACCAGCCCCTCAGGATGGACGAACAACCAGGAGGTCCGTTGCAGCGGATGTGGGGCCAAACTGTACGTGAACCTCAATCACGCCCGCAGCCAAGGGGGCTGGGAGTGCCCCCTGTGCGGTAAGCGTCACTGATCCGTCCACGGCGCGCCCGCTACGTACGCCACTTGACCTCGGCACCGGATCGGCCTGGGGCAACAACGTAGCGGGCGGCGCACTCCCCGATCGGATAGCCCTGGTTGTCACACCAGCGATTCGCCGCCTCAGCCGAGCGGAACGAGCGGGGGATCATCGCCATCCACATTGTTCTGCCGGCACATGCGGCGAAAACCATGCGGTCACCGACGTCCTTGTCCGTCACCGTCAGGGCCCCGTCCCGGCCAGCCAGGGACAGGTGGAAAGCAAGGATCTTCTGAGCAGTGAGGCGGTCCGTGTCCGGGTTTCCATCGGGAAACCAACCGGGCCCGAGATCCACATCGTCCAACCCCTCGCACTTGCTCGACACCTGCGGAGCCCACGAGTTCCGCAGGGACGTGAGTTGTGAGCGGTCGCGGCGCTGGCGTTGACGCAGTTGGCTGCGGGATTCGCCGGTGGACAGGCGAATGGCCTGCTGGGGGGTCTCGGCGAGACCGGGCGTACTTGTCGGAGTGGGCGTCATTGTTGCCCTCGGAGTCATGGATTCCTTCACGGGCGTGGCAGGAGGGACTGTGGGGACAGAACTGACGGGCGTGGACACCAGCGGGGCCGTTGCCGTGCGCGATGTAATGGCAAAGGCAACCGCACCAGCGGCGACCAGCACCGCGATCGCTGACACAAGGATCCACGGCCCACGCTTGCTAGTTGATGCAGGTCGTGGCGACGAATCGTCCTCGACCTGCTGAAGGGAGTGCGGCGGCTGAACCGGCTCGGCACACTGAGCGCAGAAGGACTCCCCAGGAGCGATCAACGAATGACAATTGGTGCAGAACCGGTTCATCACTCTCCCCCATCGCGTTTGGAGCAACTGACAGGACTCGAATCCGGTCGAGGCAGTCCGCGCTCTCCCTTAGCGCTTGAGCTCACATTCAGCCTCCCCCTCGCTGCATTCAACAACATAAATATGACAGGTGATCGGCCCGAATGCCGCAAAGGGTGTGAACGCAAGAAGCCCTCCCTGCATGAATGCCCGGCTGATTATCCGCCAAGAGGCCCATCGCCCTGTTCGGCAACGAGTCGCCGAAACGCGAATCTCGTCTCGAGCGCCTCAATGAGACAGTCGAGGCCAGCGCTCTGCGTGACCTATCGAGCGTAAGCTTCGACAAGGTCTCACGGGAACAGATTCCGCGTTCCATCAGGCAGGCCAGCCTGGACAGCATGGCCAACCTAAAGACGGCGCTGCTCGCCATTGGCCATTAACCACGTCACCGATCCGGTAGTTGGGCGTCCGATCACTCTGGGCGAAGCCCCGCCCCGGTACCTTTCTCGTGGCCCCAGATCGGGGTTGTTCGCCTGCCAGACCCGGCATGACTTACTGCCCCTGTCAGTGATGATCCGGGGGCGCCTCTCTGTCAAGCTGGGGCGGAGTCGAGGACCGGGCCGCCTCGCCGGAGATCATTGATCATGGTCTTCCAGACGACTTCCGCGAGGCGGCGTTTGAGGCATCGCAGGGCTTCCTTCTTGGTCTTGCCCTCGCCGAGTTTGCGCTGGAAGTACGCGTGTCCGTCACTGTCGGTGACACGCATTTGAACGATGGCGATCATGTGCGGTGCGGAGCGCTGTTGAGTTGTCGGTCGCCGGCGCGGGACAGCCGGTGGCGGCGGATGTCCCCGCTGGACACCTCGATGGGTGCGGCGCCGGCGTAGCTGGCGAAGTGTCCACCCGAGGGGAACCGGCGTGGGTCGCCGGTGCGGCCCAGTAGGCGTCCGGCGATGACCGGACCTATACCGGTGATGCGTGTCAATTCAATGATGTTGGGTTTCGAGCGATTTCAGCGCTGATGCGACGCTGGTTGTCGGCCAGGCGGGCGTCGATGGCGCGTAGGTCCTCCACGAGTTCGCGGGCCAATTCGTGCCGGGTGCTGGCGACTGGATCGGTGACCTCGATGGTGTCTACCAGTGTCTGCGCGCGGGTGGCGAGCGCGCAGCCCGCCGGGGTGTATTTCCAGCAGCAGGGCGTGCAGCTGGTTGACCACGCGTACACGCTGCCGTGTCAGGTTGTCGCGGTGTTTGTCGAGCAGGCCGAGCACGGCTGTGGAGGTCTCGCGGGCTACTGCGGTGACGTCTTGGTGGTGGGAGGCGACCAGTGCCACGGCTGCGGCGTCCACTGGGTCGGTCTTGCGTCCCCGGCCCCGGGACAGTTCCCGCACCCGAGCGCTGGCTGCGGCAGGGACATCCACGACCGACTCCAGCACCGGCGCACCGCACGCGAACCCGGCACCAGCAGGCGCAGATGTCGGCCCAGAGCCGGTTAACGGATATGGGGTTGTTGGACCAGATCTGGCGCCGTACCTCTTTCGGGCGAGGATGTCCGCTCGTGCCTCATCGAGGTAGTCGGTGAGGTGTCGACTCCGTAGTTGGTCAGGATGGTCTGGGTCCGCGATGAGGCAATCAAGCCATATCTGGCCTCTTGGTCTCCCTCGTACCTACAGCGATGTACCGCTTGGCTTCGTCAAGGTCTCGGGTCAAGTACAGCGGAAGAGCGTTCCCACGCACGAGCTGAGCAATCCGTGCCGCCGTGGCCAGGTTGCCCTGCAGCAACTCCCGCACCCAGTCGTGGAGGCGCTCAACTCGTTTGGAGCGGAGTGAACTTCAGGTCAAGCCTTGAGTCCGGGGTCACCTGAAGGTCGGGGAGTTCGTCCGCCTTCCGAGGAGGGCAATGGATCTGCCAATCCAACTGGGCCCCGGACGGCCTCGGCCCACGGCCCGATCCCGTTTCCTCATCAGCGTGGATTTCTTGGCCCTCACCGAGGAGGCCAACGAGAGCGCACCAGTCAGTGATCCTTTCCCTGATTGCGATAATCAGGTCGGGTTCGCTTGTTTCTCCCCTCTAGTAAGGCATGTCGGGTCCTGGCCAACGTCTTCGGCCGCCGGCCAGACCCTTCGGGATACGACGAGTAGGCATCACAACCTCCAACCAGACGAAGAACTCGTTGCGATGATCGCTGGAAACCGCCGGGCGGGAGAGGCAGTGTTATCCGCACGTTTCCTGACCATAGCTGTTTGCCTTTGGACCCGGCGCTCGAGTCAATTAATGGACGAAGAGAACTCACTCATCGCTGCCACTTGTGGGCCCCGGACACCAGCACGGGCAGCGCTTGGTCTTGGTCGGACTCATTGCCCAACTGTCCTTCTCGATTACGGCCCCAACAGAAAGCCTGGCCCCCTTCATCGACGGCGCATGTGTGTCTGTTCCCAGCGGCGATCCTGACCATCCTCCGACTGGCAATCTCGCCCGCGACTTCGGTTGCTTGCTTCAACAAACTCCAGTTGTTCTGTTTCAACTGCCCGTTACCCAACTGCCCGAAGTAGCCGTTGCCCCAGCAGAAGGCCTTCCCGGAGGCATCGAGGCCGCATGAATGCGCTCCACCATCACTGCTGTAGCCGCCTCCAACGGTGATGGCGACCAAGAGCTTCCCGTTTGGCATCGCTCCAAGGGCGCCGAGCGGAGTCGGGTAGTTCATGGATATGTTGCTAAGCGAGAAGGGATCATCGTTGTTGAGCACGCCCCAGCAGTAGGGCTCGCCTGAGCGTGCGAGGGCGCACGTCGCCTCACCCCCCCCTGATAGCACAGCCAGGGCCTTCTCCTTGATGTAGTCGCTGGAATCGACGCGCACCGGCACCTCGGAGAACTGGAAGGGGAAGGACTGCTTGTTACCCAGTTGCCCGTGGTAACCATCCCCCCAGCAATAGGCCTGTCCGGCATCGTCGAGGGCGCACGCATGTGCCAGGCCCGCTGCCACCTCCACCAGTTTCGTACCGGCCAGCACCCCGGAGTTGGCCACCTGCACTGGGCTCGCCGACGCTTGGCGAGATCCATCTCCCAACTGGCCCCACTGGTTGTCGCCCCAGCAATAAGCCGACCCTTGCCGTGTCAGTCCGCAAGCGAGCGTCATCCATTCGTCGCCACCCACCGAGACGGCGGTGAAGGTCATGCCCCCCGGTACCGCGGTCGGGGTGCGGGAAGTCCCCCTTCCCCAGCAGAAGGCAGCCCCGGACGGATCCAGCGCACACGTCGCGTTTCCCCCGGCCTCGAGACGTTCGAATGACCGGTCAGTGTTCACAGCCACTGGGACGGCGGCGTCGGACGTTGATCCGTCACCAAGCTGCCCATCCTCATTGCCTCCCCAGCACCAGGCTTTCCCTGATTCGTCGAGAGCGCACGTGTGACTCTCTCCGGCGCTCAGGACAGCGGGCCGACCTGTGACGGGAGTGGGCGGGGTACCCGGTGAGCTCGCAGTGGGAGATGGTGACGCGCTCGATCGAGGAGTCTCCGGTCGCGCGCCTTCGCACCGCTTGAAGAGATGCCCCAGCGTGATCTTCGCCTTCGCCAAGTCCACCCTCCAGTCCGTGACGAACAGATCCGCCTTGAGCCCGAGCCCAACCTGGAGCGCACCGGTGACGTCGAGGCACGATTCGGTGCCCGACAGCGTGATCCCCGCTTCCATGACAGGGCCGAAGTCGCCGAAAATCCCGAAGCGGCCCGCCACCATGAGTGCGACCTCATCTTTGAGCGACAGCTCGAACGTCGTTTGCGCCGAGGTCGTCAACTGCGGCCAATCCACTGCCAGATTCACGCCCTTGGTGTAGGTGACTCGGGAGCCCGAAACGGTGAATCCCACCGCGAACCGGGCTTTCGCGGAGCCGGTCAGGCTCACGGCACCCCCAGATTTCAGACTCGCCTCGAGCGCCGCACTGATGTCCAGGGTGAGACCCGTGGGACCCAGCGGAATCGAGGGCGCTGACAATCTAACCTCACAGCCTGCCTGCACTGCAGCTTCCCATGACAGGCCCGCTTCCAGGGTGGGCTGCCCCTTGATAAGCAGGTCCACGTACTTGCGTTTGAGGTCCATGTCGAAACTGGCCCGCGTGCTGGACATGTCCAGCCGGGCCGTGAGAGTGGGCCGTGCGCCGCCGCCGTTGATCGAACTGCGGCACTTAAACTTGACCGGGTAGCCCGCCAGCGCGGCCGACGACGCCTCGTCATCTTGGGTCATCTGCCCCAAGGTCGACGACATGGACACCGTCAGGGTGCTGTAGGCCTCGCTCAGCGCGGCGGGCTTGATCACGGCGGTCAGCGAGGACGTGTCGACCGAGACGACCTTGCCCAGAAGACCTTGCGGAGCATGCGGTGAGGCGTCAGCGACCAACACGTCTCCCACCTTCGGAAGCTGGTCCTTGCGGTGCAGGACCACTGTCTGGGAACCTTCGGGGTTGCCGCTGACCGACGCGATCTGCCTGGACTTGAGTTTGTCGGCGTTGCGCCGCAGAACAGCCTTCTGGGTTCGCCCTGCGACCATCACCTGTGTGACGGCCGACCTGCCACGGGAGCGCGCACCGAGCTCCCATCCGCCGGGTGCAAGTCGTACCTTCGCCCGCCAGCGGCCGCCGGCGTCCGCGCGGGACCGACCCACCCGTGCCCAGCGCTTGGTCCCCGGCTTGCGGGCCGACAGAACCACCCGGGCCTTCGCAGGCGCGGTACCACGCACCACGAACCGCTTCCCGGCCCTCGGCACCCCGACAACCTCGATGGTGACCGACTTCTTCCCTGCGGACACCGCCTGCGGGCCTGCCGCGGCTCCTGCCGACCCAGGTGGGGGTTGACCTTGCGCCGGGGCCACCAATGTGGCCAGGCTGACCGCCATCACCAGCGCGAGCCTCATGGTTCTTGTCACTGTCTCCCCCTCACCGCAGTTCGTGATCACCTACCACGGACCCTAGACCCAGCATCGTGCCTGACTAGGGCGACTCCGTTAACTGGATCGGATTCTTGCTGGCGCCCGGGTGGGTGTATGTTCGAGCCGCGTAGGTCCAGCGAAATTGGGGGACGTTATGAATCTGACAGGCATGACCGGTTGCATGCTGTTGGGGGCCGCCGCGGCGATGATGCCGACTCAGGCGATCGCTGCGACCCCGCCCGACCTCGACGTCAACAACAGGGAGGCGGTCGAGACCGCCTACATGGATGCGCTGGCCGCCTCCAAGAGCGTTCCGGACGGGTGGACAGGCAGCGAGCAGGCCTGCAACCCCGGCGCTCTGAGCCCGGAGTTCCTCCAAGGCCAGCTTGCCGTTGTGAACTTCGGGCGCGCCTTGACGGGCCTTCCTGCAGTGGGTCTTTCACAGGACTTGACCGCTCGAGCGCAACTGGGGGCCTTCGCGTGGACCTTCGGGGACCAGTGCGGGCTGGAGGCCTCGAACTACCCTGGCCACAAGGTGCACTGCACCGATGAGCCGACCTGGGTGATGCTACCCGACACGGGGGTCGTGATCGACGCCTTCGCGACGGAAGTGGGCATCGGCTGGGTGCCTGGTGGCGGCGACCTGGCGGTGACGCACTCGGGTGGGTACCAGGACCCCCCACCGTGGATGGCGTGGCCCAGCGCCGGCTACTTCCCGGAGCCCCTGCAAGAGTCCTCCGGCTGGTACCTGGCCGGTGCGGGTGCGGACTTCACGAACGCGTCGGTACGCATGACCGACCCCGCGACCGGCCAGCCGGTCGCGAACACCCGGATCAAGGCGGCCTACGGCACGGCGGGCGACGACGCCGTCAACTACCTGCAGTGGGAGGTCTCACAACTGGAGACACTTGACGACGTGATGGTCACCGTGGAAGGCATCGTCCGCGCCGGGCAGACAGTCAGCCACTCATACACCGTGCACCTGTTCAACCCGACGATGCGCACTCTGGGACAGCCCACCTATTCCGGAGTCCCCCAGGTCGGCGCGACCCTGACAGGTACCAGCGCTCCCGTCATGCCGGCGTCGATGGAGTCGATGGACTCCGAGGTCTCGTTGTCCTGGTGGCGCGACGGGGTGCGCGTCGGGCGGGGCACGACGTACAAGGTCCGCGTCGGCGATCTCGGGCGCAGTCTCGTGCTGCGGCAACGGTCCTCTCACTGGGGCTTCTCAGAGTCCATCGTGGACGCCACCCCCACGGGAACTGTCCAGCCGGCAACCCGACTACGCCCCATGGGCATCAAGCTGGAAGGAGTACGGCGGGTGGGCCGCACCATCCGCGTGTTTCCCGAGTGGACCTTCCCACGGTCCAAGGTCCGACAGAGCGTCCAGTGGTGGTACGTCAACGGGCAGCGCATTCCCGGCCGGCGACGAAAACCCGGCTCGTGCTATCCCGAAAGGTTCTGAGGATCCCGAAGAACGGCTCCGCCGATATTGAGGTGCGGGTGAAGGCCCAGGCACGCGGGCAGCACGCGTCGCAGTCACGTAGGTATCGGGTGTACCCGTGATCGCCGCTGCCCTGACCCTGCTCGCGATGACCGCAGTCCCGGCCGACGACAAGGGCCCCGTGGAAGCCGGTTACATCCAGCAGCTCGAGCGAGAAGCAGTGCCCTTCGCATGGAGCGGCGACGTCGCTTCGTGCGTCGCAGGCGCCCCTTCGGATGCCGCCCAGCAGGCGACTCTGGACTCGGTGAACTACGTGAGAGGTCTGGCCGGGTTGGGTCCGGTGCGACTGGATGCGCGCGCCTCCGCCGAGGCTCAGGCTGCAGCCCTGATGATGGCGGCTAACGGCGAACTGTCTCACGCTCCTACCCGGTACTGGCGATGCCGTACGCCTGAGGGAATCGCAGGGGCCGGACGCTCCAATCTGTCCATCGGAAACACGGCGGCGCAGGCTGTCACTGGCTACATGAATGATGACGGCCCCAACAACCAGGCCGTGGGACACCGCACCTGGCTGCTGCAACCCGGCCTCGCCAGCATCGGCATCGGCAGCACACCCAACACCAACGCGATAGCCGTGTTCGGGGAAGGCATCGACCACCTCGACCCGGCCCCGGAAGCCGTCATCAGGTGGCCCAAGGCCGGTTCATTCCCCAGCGGTCTCACCCCCTCGCGCTGGTCACTGACCACCACAGCTGCCCTCAAGGGCAACCCAGCCGGGTGGGCCAGGGCCTCGGTCACGGTCACGAAGGCCGGCCGGACCTGGACCGCGCCAGTGATCCACCGCGACGAGGTACTCGTCTGGTACATGGACGACACCTCACCCGGCCTCTACCACGTGCAAGTCAGCGCGGGCACAACCTACGAGTACGACGTCGACGTGTTCGAACCCAGCGTCCGCGTGACCGGCCCCCCGAGTATAAAGGGCACAGTCCGCGCCAGGCGCGTGGTGAAGCTCGCCGGTGGCAGCTGGACTCCAGCCAGTTCTCAGATGTCTGTCACGTGGAAAGCAGGCAAGCGGACAGTCTCCTCGGCAACGCGACTGCGCCTTAAGCCCTGGACGACTGGACGCAAACTCACCGCTCGCGTGACTGTCTCCTGGCCCGGGCTGCGGCCTGCGACTTTGACGCTCAGCGCTGGCCGCGTTCGGCGTTGATGAACAGTGGCGGTCAACCAAGGTCGCCCCGTGTCTCACAAACCTTCGTTCATGTGACAGGCTGGGCCTTCGCGCCTCCACAGGGAGCACTGGCGAGACGTGAGTGCACTCGATGCGCCCGACGGAGAACTCCTTGGGTATGCCCAGCGATGGGCTTTGGTGTTGGTCACCCAGGATCTCGATTTCGGGAGGCTTCTAGCGTTGGGAGGTTGTGATGGCCCGCGGCCTCGATGAACGGCACCCACAGCGGGCTGAGGTTCATGTCGATGAGGAATCTCATGCGGACAGGGGAATCTCGATCTCCTCGACCCGCCATGCGGCATACGACAGGGCCTGCTTGATGTCATCCAGCATCAGATATGGGTAGGCCTCAAGAATCTCGTCGAACGACTTGCCAGTGGCGACCAGTCCCACCACGACACCGACCGTCACCCGCGTACCTCGAATGCAGGGTTTGCCACCCATCACGTCGACATCCCTGGAGATGCGGTCGAACTCGGTCATCTAGCCAGAGTACGGGCGAACCAGCACCCAGGGCAGGGCCAACGTCTTCCAGTAGAGGCGCGAAGGCCCACCGGGTCACGCTATTGCCGATCACGCGTTTGAGGGACGAGGCGACGCAGCAAGCTCTCTTCACCGTGCGAGTCCGGGTGTCGAACACCACGCCGCTGCGCCCACTCGATCACCGTGTGGCTGAGGGCTCTGCTGCTCCTCCACAATCCTTCCGCTTTGAGCCTCGGCGGGGATTGGCCCGGCGACGTGGTCCCCAACGACTGGGACGACGCTGCCGACGCCGTTTCGTGGACGCCGGGACAGGGAGGATGCCACTGCCGACAGCCGTCCAATCCACCCAGTCGCCGCTTCCCTCCGTCCCCCCTCGAGGTACCGTCGACACAGGAGGTACACCATGATTCAGGCGTTAAGCCCACAGGCGCCGTATACCTCCCCTATGTATCTCCAGACCCCCCGCGGCCACTCACACTGCCCCCGCCACTAAAGGCAGAAGGTCCCGGTGCTTGCGCCGGGGCCTTCTGCTTTTGGTGGCGCTCGGGCTTGGATTTGGGAGGAGCGACGCAGTCGCGACGGCTCCTGCCCCCGTGTCGTTTGTCAAGCTGCGGCGCGGTGCTGGACAGGAACAACACTGGCGCCGCGGCTGGGTCTGTTATGCCGCCCTCACAATGAGTGCGCCGACCGCCAATCCAGTGGACAGGCCGACCACGACTGCACCCAGCCAGGCGAACCAGGCGCGCATCGACGGTTTGGGATGATCCAGACGTCCGATTCGGTCGCCGTACCGGATCGTCGCCAGGGTGAGGCCGAGGGCGAGGACCGCCAGGACGACGAATACCACACCAACCGCGTTGAAGTCGGAGATGCCTTCCGCCGAGGCGGGCAGAGCCGCCGCGACCTTCCGAAAGCTGACACCCAACGCACCGAAGAACAACGTCGCCAAGGTCCCAACTGCGGCCCATGAGACCAAACCAGCGTCATACCTTCGGGAGCTCCACAGAAGCAGCAGCCCACCTGTGACCGAAATGGCGATGCTCACGTAAGCGGATGTGAAGATACCGGGCTCACACTCCTGCCCCGGCCTGATTTGGTAGGGACCGTCCACAGCGCACGCGCCGCCATAGTCCAAGCCGAGCGTTCGCATCACGAGGTACAGGGACATCAAACCAACGATGAGGACGGCCGTACCGACCAGAACGCCGAGCAGCGGGACTCTCGGCAGCGGCTTCTCGCGCCAAACAGAATCGGGCTGCGCACGGTGCGTGCCAGAACCCATGTCTCATCCTCCTCGATTCAGGGCCCCATGCTTGCAGGCCCGGGAGCGAGGAGCACCCATGGATCATGTGGGACTGAAATGGTGTGCCTCCCTTCTGCGAGGTCGCCCTGTGCGCCTTGGTGCCGGTGTCGTCGACCATAGGACCGCAGACTCAGCCGAGCCGTTGCGAACCTGCATGAACGCGCGGATCTTCTTGCCTATATTGCTCCCATGCACATTCTGGTAACCGGTGGCACGGGAACCCTCGGCAGACACATCGTGCACCAGTTGCCGGCCGCCGGCCACGAGGTGAGCGTCTTGACCAGGCGCACCACGCTGCCTGCCGGCTTCCCGGCCTGCCGAGTGCGCACCGCCGACCTGGCCACCGGCCAGGGTCTAGCCGCAGCTGTGACCGGCGTCGACGCCGTCATCCACTGTGCATCGAATCCCACGCAGCTACGGGCAACGGTGGACCTGCGCGGAACCAGGAATCTGATCGCTGCAGCGCAAGCCGGCTCGTCGCCTCACCTCACGTACATCTCGATCGTGGGATGCGATCAGATTCCCGTCCCGTACTACAAGGCGAAGCAGCAGGCCGAGCAACTCATCGCGGACTCCGGGCTGTCCTGGTCGATCCTGCGGGCCACGCAGTTTCACGACCTGCTGTCTGCGAGCCCTCAGCGCCTGCAGCAAGCCGCCGGTGGCCATCGTGCCCAAGGGTTTCGCGTTCCAGCCTGTGAACAGCGGCGAAGTGGCGTCGAGACTCATCTCCATCACAGAGGCACGCCTGACCGGAAGGCGTCCGGACTTTGGCGGTCCTCGCACCGCGGATATCGCCGACTGGATGCGCCTGTATCTGGCAACGATCGAGAGCAGAAAGGGCCTGGTGAACGCTCCCGTCCCCGGCAGAATCGGCAGGGGTTTCCGGGAAGGCAGGAACACGGTCAAGTCCGGCGATCGAGGCAGCGCGACGTTCGAGGAGTTCCTGAGGGCCGCGAGGTGATCAGCGTACGCGCCACGGGACGCCCCCAGGGTTCCAAGAAAGACTCAGTCTTCCGGGCGGCAACGGGACTCCCCGGTCTTGACTGCGGTCCAGCCTGACGACGACATCACCAAGGGGTGGTAAATCGTTGCGATACACCGTCGACGGGGTTGAACCCGGTCGACGACCCCTCAGCGAGGAACTGCCACAGTTGCCGTATACGGCCCGAAGGTGCGCCCTTCAGCAGTCGTTGCCCACAGTCTGACCACGTACCTCCCGCGCTTGAGCGCCTTGGGCAGTGTTGCTGTCCGCCGACCTGGCCCGGCCACCACGACTGTGCGCGCGAAGACAGGCTGAATACGAGTGCAGGCCAGCGCCGGGCGGCGTGGCTTCCCGGCCCGGCAGACGCCAGCGGCGGTCACGACGAAACGACCCGCAACGATCCGGCCAACGACGACCTTCGCGACGACACCTGAGGCAAAGGTCGCCTGAATGCGCAGCAACTGTGGTCGCACGCGTGCCGCAGCTACGGCAGATGTGACCACACTGCTCGCATTCACCGTCTCATAGCGCAGGCCGGTCACCGGCTGCTGCAGCGAGGGCAGCGACGACTGCGGCCCGATGAGGAACACGGAGCCCGACTCGAATCGACCATTGGCGCTGTTGTTCATGGCGCCCGACAACACGCGGACACCCTGCCCACCACCCAAGGGAATCGCTGCCGCCCCGCGACCGAGTTGGGCGTCGGTCGCCGGGCCGTCCACCCGGTAACCGTCCGTGTAGGAATCCAGAGAGATGTCTCGCTTGGCGCCTTGCCCGTAGACAACCCACACCGATCCCGCTGCCGTCCTGCCGCTGGCATCGGAGTACGGCGCACCGATGATCTGATCGGCCCGGCCGTCCCGGTTCGCATCGAAATTGCCAACCAGCGCGTGGCGTCCGATCTGGGAGTCGACCGTTCCGGTGATCACGTAGCCGCGGAATCCGGATGGCTTCAAACGCACGGTCTTCGTTGATGAGGACTTGCCGAACACCACCATGACCCCGCCGCGCTGCTCCGCCACGGACAACCGCCCGATCAGCTGGTCGGGAACCCCATCAGCGTTGACGTCACCGGCGTTGACGACGCCCACCCCGATGTACTGGGTCTCCTCGCCCCCTTCAATCCGGTAGCCGGCTGCTCCCAGAGAGGTCACGTCCATGGGCGTGGTGTTGGCCTTGCCGAATACCACCCACACGGCACCGGCGTCCGGGCCCTCCCGGCCGTCGAAGCGGGACGCACCCAACAGGAGATCCGGAAGGCCATCGCGGTTGACGTCACCGGCGTCAGACACGGACTCCACGCCCTCCACGGCGATCGGATAACCCCTGCTACCCAGGGTGGACAGCAGGACATCGGAGGAGCCGGTTTGACCGAACACAACGTAGGCGCTGTCAGCGTTGGCGTCGCTGAGGACAATGTCACCGAGGCCGTCCCGGTTGACATCACCGATCCCTTCGGCATCGGTATTGCGACTCGAGAAGCTGCTGCTGACCACGCGATAACCTCCCGCCCCCAGCGCAGACAATCTCACCGGATCGTTACCCGCCCGGCCGAACACCACATAGGTGGCGCTTGCCCCGAACGGCACGAGCAGGTCGTCACAACCGTCTCCGTTCACATCCCCTGCGGCATCGACGACACTCGAGATCGAGTCCTCAATCAGGAACCCATCGACTGGCGTGGCCAGGTCCACGGCTCGCGGCAGGCTTTCAATCGGGCCATGCAGGACCTGGACACCGCCGCCGGAGGCCATCGCAATATCAGTCACTCCGTCACAACTGAAGTCCCCCGTCACTATCCCCACGCCGAGCCTCGACGACGCCGCGGCACCGTCGATCTGGGTGGCGGCGTCCAGCAGGGTGTCATAGGAGTCCTGGGTCTGCGGGACCAACACAACGTTGGCTGCAGCCGGACCCAGGCTGGCGAAGACGATCGGCAGGGTCACGAGGGCAGCAACGACCGCCCGGCCCTCAGCGTGCAGTTGATCAAGCATGCGGTGAGTGTACGCGGCTGGCCAGGCTGGGGACACCCCTTGACGTCCCCTCTTGAGCAAGGGCGCCGACACGCTGCCAACTGTCTCCTGCAGGTCATGGCGAGCCGTGCGCCGCCAGCCCGAGGATCGACAGCCGCGCACCGCTTACTCAGGCTTGAGGTTGAAGTACGGGGCCTCCCTTCTCGCGTCCACGAAGGGATAGCCCGGAAGCGCTGGGCCTGGCCGACCCACCACCTTGGAAAACACCGACACGCTCAACACAATCCGGGTCCTCTTCCAGCAGGAATCGATGGGGCCTTCCCATGGCTGTGACTCTGCTTGAGGGACCGGGGTTGCCAATATCGCCGTCCACGACGACAGGCGATTCAGCCCACGGGCCGGGTGCACCCGGTGCACCCGGCCCCGCCCAGTTCACCGAGTCCGAAGGGCTTCCCGGTCCCGACTGGTCGGGATGGGCCCCGACATTGCGGTGCTGGGCCAGGTCCAGGCGTACCGCACGATGAGGGCGAGCAGAGTCAACTCCAGTGCGATGCCCAGGCCATAGAAGGCCAGCCAGGACTCGCCCGCCGCATTGAACACCGTGATCGGAACGTACAGCGCGGCCACGACGAGGTTCACGATGCGGTTCAGCCGGGCCGGCAACGTCATCGACAACACGACCATGAAGATCGGGATGGCCATAAGAGCCAAAGCCGTGGTCGAGAAGGTCTGGGAGAGAGCGAATTCGAAGACTCTGCCGTCGAGGATGTCGTCGACGGTGCCGGGCGTGTAGAAGTTGAGAATGTCCACGTAGGCGTACAGGAACATGAAGCTTGTCCATGCTGCGGCGAGTTTGGCTCTCACCGAGATGGGCTGGTCTTGCAGTGTTGGGGTGGGTTGATGTGTACTCATCTTTGGGCTCCCTGGTCGTAGTGAGGATCAGTAGTTCCACGATCGCTGAGCGCGGCGGCTTGGCGTATCGGCCCAGAGGCCGCAGTCGCCTGGCCCATGGCATGATCTCGGTCTAGTTCTTTAGGCGGGTACGCCGAGGCGGACCGATCCCTAGGCTGGAGCCGTGATCACAGTCCGCCGCACCATCTGGCATGAGTCGCGGCCCGCTGACGCCCCACCGCTCGGTCGCCTCGACTGGCTACTGGTGGGCGTGTTCGCGGCCGTCGCCTTGCTCGAGGGCATCGTTCGGCCTGACCTGGCCTGGCGACCCCTTGTCACGGTGCTCGCTCTGGCGCTCGTACCTGCCCTGCTCCTTCGGCGTAGCAGGCCCCTGCTGGCCGCCCTGGTGGGATGGGGCGTCGCCGGGCTGCTCTCGGTCCTCCAACTGACTGCCGACGCCGCAGACCTCGGCCTCCTGGCCATGATGGCCGTTCTGATCCTGCTCTACTCGCTGGTGCGGTGGGGCTCTGGACGGGAGATGGTCCTGGGGACGGCGTTCGTGGCAGCCGTCGTCGTGCTGGGGATGTCCGCCGCCTCCGCCGGTTGGGCCGAAGTCCTCGGCGCGAGCGCCCTCTTGCTGATGATCGTCGCCCTCGCGGCGGTGTTCCGCTACCGCGCGGACCTGTGGGCGCGCCAACAGCGCGAGATCCGCAACGAGGAGCGGGTGGCGCTGGCGCGTGAACTGCACGACACCGTGGCCCACCACGTCTCGGCCATCGCAGTCCAGGCGCAGGCAGGTGGCGTGGTCGCCGGCACCCAGCCTGAGAAGGCTGCTGAGGTGTTGGCGGCGATCGAATCTGAAGCGTCGCGAACGCTTGCGGAGATGAGGTCCATGGTGCGCGTGCTTCGTGAGGATGAGTCCGTGGCCTACTCACCCCACATGGGCGTCGCGGACCTGCCCACACTGGCGCGCACCGAAACGACGCCCACCGTCGAGGTCTCGGTGGACGGCGCGTTACCTCGGCTCCCAGGACCGGTTGACGCCGCCCTCTACCGGCTCGCGCAGGAGTCGCTGACCAACGCCGTCAGGCACGCCCGGGGCGCGACCCGCGTCAGGATCGACCTACACCGAGAGGGCAGGTTCGTCAGGCTGCTCGTCACCGACGATGGACGGCCTGAGCCGGGGCGGGCTCCGGCGCCCGGGTTCGGCCTGCTGGGCATGTCAGAACGCGCCCAGTTCCTCGGCGGAACGCTGTCGGCCGGACCGCGGCCCGAGGGGGGCTGGGTGGTCGAGGCCGTGCTGCCCTTGGATGCACCGGCATGAGTATCCGGGTGGTCGTGGCCGACGATCAGGACTTGGTCAGGACCGGGCTGGTCATGATCCTCGGCGCGCAACCCGACCTCGAGGTCGTGGGAGAGGCATCCGACGGGCTCGCCGCCCTCGACGTGGCGACCCGGCTGCGTCCCGACGTCCTCCTCATCGACATCCGGATGCCCGGGCTCGACGGCATCGAAGTGACGCGGCGCCTGGCCGGCCCGGACGTGACAGACCCGATCGCGGTCGTCGTGATCACCACCTTCGACCTCGATGAGTACATCCTCGGCGCCCTGCGCGCGGGCGCCCGTGGCTTCCTGCTCAAAGACGCCGGGCCGCAGCTCCTCGTGCAGGCCATCCACGCGGCGGCCAACGGGGACGCACTGATCGCCCCCAATGTCACCCGCCGGTTGCTGGCGACATTCGCCGACTCGGCGCCGCAGGTACCCGTCCAGCCCATCGACCCACTCACCGAACGTGAGGAGGAGGTCCTGGCGCTGGTCGCACGGGGCCGGACCAACGCTGAGATCGCCACGGAGCTCTTCATCGGCCTGAGCACCGTCAAGACCCACATCGCCGCCGTGATGGCCAAACTCGGGGCCCGCAACCGGGTCGAGATCGCGATGTGGGCCTACGACACCAGGCGCGTACGGGAGGGTTCCTGAAGAAGTGCTCCAGAACACCCCGCACCCACCCCGCTGTGGACGGCGTTGGGATCCTGTCGTACCCCAACAGCATGATGAGCTCACGCACATTGGCAGAAAGGCTGATCATGCTTCAACAACCGCCCGCCTGGTGGCCCACTCAGGCGACCGATTCCATGTCCGCGATGAGGACCGCTGCGCCGGTGCAGATGACACGACGGTGGGCGTCTGTGTCGAACCTGCGCGAACTGGCCGAGTGCGTCACCGACTTCCTGGTCGGAGACCTGCCGTTCAATCCGTTCTACTACGACTACCGGCCCGCTATCGAAACAGCGCCGATCGTCCACCATCTCGTGCAGCTGAACCGTTTGGGACTTGCGACGGACTGCTCCCAGCCCGGGTTGGACAGGGGCGATTTGCGCCAGCGCGCCTACGTATCGGGGCTGACGGACCTCGACCTCGCGCGGCACCTTGACGAGCAGTTGGTGCACACAGATCTGGTCGCGTTCATAGCACCATTGCTGGAGCCGCATGAAAGCGTCGACCTTTGGCTGGACGTGCCCGTCACACTCCTGGAACGGTCGCCAGTGACGTGGATCGGAGGTCGGATGGCGGCCGATGATCTGTTCACCGGCATTGCAGAGGAGACCTCCTTGACCGCGCAGGACCTGGCCGGCTACTACAGCATCCAGGTGATGGATCCGGTGTGGGGTCGCGCGGACTACCTGTGGGACACACTCACAACGGCCGTGAAGACACCCAGTCTGGACGGCCGGAGTGCCTGACCAAGCGCGCCCCGAAGCAACCCCGTGCGACGAATCAAGCAGCGTCGTCACCACGTCCCGAGGCCCGCCAAGGCATCTTCGAGGTCGGGCAGGTTGAGGACCACGGCGAGGTTTCCCGGCGCCGGACCCACGTCGACGGTCAGGCATCCGGTCATCCGAGATCGTTGGCGGAACGCTGAAACGAGCCGGTTTCACCTCACGGCTCCTGAGCGATCCCCCGGATCGGGAAGCGCTCAGCATTGACGGCCACCTTCGCGTGCGCGGCATCGAGCAGATCGATCCCGAGCACATCGGCCAGCCGGCACAGGTAGATCAGGACATCGGCCATCTCCGCGGCCACCGCCTTGCGCTGATCGGCTGTTAGCGAGGCCGACTCCGCAGGCGTCAGCCATTGCAGTTCGGCCAGCAACTCCCCCGCCTCTCCCGCGATGGCCATCGCGAGGTTCTTGGGCGTATGAAACGGTTCCCACTGCCGATCGGCGGCAAACTGACGTAACGCCAGGGTCAAGTCCTCAATCGTCACGAATCAGGCCTTTCAGCATTTGCCGCGTCTTCTCATCTGTGGAATAGAGGACTGTTCCCATCATCCCCCGGGTGAGCAGCACCTTGTAGACATTGCGCACGAATGTGTCGAACGATGCCGCCCCCCGGCCTTTGAAGGCGCCATCGCGAGAGGCGCTCACGTCAGCCCGGAACTGGCCGTCTCGCCACACCAGGTCAGGGCCGAGGATCACGCCGGACCAGTCGTACTCGAAGCCCTGCGCTGTGTACACGCAGCCCACCTGACCGAAGCCGCCGTCCTGTGTGGCCCACAGGGACCGACCGGGAGCGTCACCGTGCGCGCGTTCGTTCTTGTTGTTCCAAGGTCGCGCCCACTGCCCGATCACGACGTCGTCAGGTAGCGGCTGACCGCGTTCGGCATCGTGCCACGGCCAGCAGAACCCGGCCGTCATCCGGGCGCCGTACCCGAGCGCCAGACGCGACGCCAGGAAGTCCTCCAGCTCCTGCGGGCTGTCAACCACGCGCAGGGTGTAGTTGTCATCGCCGGTCCAGTCAACGGGCCCACCGTCGGCCAGGCCTAGTAGCCGCAGCACCCAGGTCTCGTAGAGCCGTGACCCGCCAGAGCGGAACTGCGCGTCGAGTTCCACCAGCTGGACATCCAGGCTGCGCCGAGCCGCTGCCTGCTTGATCTCGGCCACCGTCCCGATCTCGCCCGGGCGCACCACCTGGTGCTCGTCGAGCAGGAACACCGGGACCCGTGCCACATCGAGCAGTTCGTGAATCTGGGGCTGGGTCGAGCGCTTGGTGCGCGGCGTAAAGCGGTTGTTGCTGTTCTCGCGGATGCGGTGTGCCTCATCGAGGATGAGCACATCCAAGGAGTTCGGATCGTCGTGGGCGAACTGGTTGAAGTAGCCGAACAACTGCTTGACGCGGGGCTGCCTGGCCCCTGCCACCTTGCGCAGCGTCTCTGTGAACGCCTTCGACCCGGTCGCGTGTTCGGCTGTGCGACCCGTCCGGTACAGCTCCCCGAGTAGCGACAGGGCGATGACACTCTTGCCGCTTCCAGGGCCGCCGGTCACAATCACCACGGACTTGTGATCCCCCCTGATCGCCTTCGCGACGGCATTCAGCACCATCCGATAGGCGACCTCCTGCTCGTCCAGCAGGACGAACTGCTCCTGTTGCTGGATCTCAGCGGCGGCCAACTTCATCAGCTGTTTGCTGGGAGCCGTGGCCGACGAGACCAGCGCATCGGCCGCGGGCGCACCCCCCGAACCTGCTGCGAAGCGGCTCTGCAGGTAGTCCAACCAGCGCCCGCGTTCGTCGCCAGTGAACAGCCTGCTCGTATCGGTCTCCGCCCGCTGGCGCAGGCTGGCCACACCGGCCTGCGTGGCGTTGTGCAGGTAGGCCGCCCCCCGAATCCGGTCGCGATGCCCATCGAGAACGCGCACGAAGTCAGCCATGTAGTCGACATAGTTCTGCACCTGCCGGCCCGGGTGCAGAACGCACCGATCGCCGTAGGCGGCGACCCTCACCAACTCCACATCGTCGGGGTCCGCCTGCGCAGTCGACCACTGTTTGAGCTCCACCACCAGGTATGAGGGGTCACGGGTCTTCGGGTGTTCACCGCACACGATCACATCGGTGCGTTTGCTCGACAGCGGGAGGCGATGCTCGACCAGAACCTCGACATCCTCAAGCCCCGCGTCGCGCAGATCGGCCATCAGCACTGGCAGCGACGACTCCCAGGAGCGCACCTCGCTGGCAGGGGGCAGGTAGCCCTGGTCGATCCGGAACTGGCGAGTCAATCTCGGCACCGCGGTGTGAGCCAGCAACTCAGCCAGCATCGACTCCGCCGACGACCGCAACAACGGCACACCACACCCCGCGAGCACGAAGAGACTCCGTGCGGTTGGGAGCGTGTCCTGCCATCGGCGAGGAAGCCCGTCGGGCCGCAACCTGACCTGTTCAGGGTAGTCGCTGGGGTCGTGGGGCGGTCAAGGCCGTCACGCGACTCCATTACGGCATGGCCGAGACCCCACGCGCTCGGTCGGCCTCCCGCAATACGAACGCCTCGGGAGCCACCCCGGCGGCGCGCGGGGCGGGTGACAGCTCCAGGTGCCGCAGCATGAGCCACTGGTCCTGCGATGGGCCCGGCTCGACGACCCAGACCATCTCACCAGCAGGCGGCATGGCACCGAGTCCCAGCGTGAGCGGGATCGACTTCCAGGCGTATGCCATCAGCAGCAGCAACGCCCCCACGGTCACCGCAACAAGCAGCGCGGTGGGGACCAAACCGCTGGCAGCTCGCAGCGTGGTGGCGATCAGGCCCAGAGTGGCGAAGTACACGACGAATGAGGCCATCAGAACCCCCGCGACCGTGTTGTGCCGTGCGTACCCCTGGTTCTCCCACGTCCTGCGCTTGAGGATCGTGAGCCACAGCGGCCCCGACGCGATGAGCGCAGCCGCGAGAGCTGCGGAAACCGCCACGACCGCCAGGGTGGAGGTGGCCGCGTCGCCGGTGAGTGCGGACAGCGGGCCTGCCGTCGCGAAGATCCCAGTGAACAGCGACGCCGCCAGGCCCACGTTGGAGGCCCAGTTGTCCTTGAAGTTCCAATCCGAGGAGATGCCGGGCAGGTTGTCATCCAGATGATCCCAGAACTGCTTCGACCAGAGCTTGGTCAGGATTGCCCGCCCATCTGCGGCGCGAAAGCGGGCGCGCAGCGTCTCATTGCCCAACGGAAACGCCAGCCACGTGAGATAGGGCGGGATCACCGCCACGAGGGCGGCGAAGCCCACCAGGAACAACCACAGAACTCCCCAGTCAGTGCCTGGGGCATCCTCCACGGTCAGAGCGAGCGGCAGCGGGACAGCCTGCGTCTGCCGACCTGACACCGCGACCAGCGTGGCGGTCAGCTCAGCGCTCAGCGCGCCACGTTCCGCGGGACATTCGGCCAGTTCGAAGCTCACATCGGACGTGGATCGGGCCTCGAGGACCGGTGCACCCACCGCCTGGCAGGTGCCCGCGGTGAGCGAGAGCACGGCCATGGACCGCGTCGGGTTCGACACCTCCACCGTGACAGTGAGCGAACCATCATCACGGTAGGCCGTCACGGAGGGGTCGGCCACGATCAGCCCAGACGGCGCCGCAAATGCCGGACCGGCACCGACGACACCCATCAGCACGCACACCACAAGAAATGTCAGCTTGGACACGGCGACTCCCGGCATCGGCTCACTTCATGCTAGTCCCGCGCGGCAGTCCCGAAACAGATCCCGCGGCAAGGGACCCGCCGGGGTACCCAGTGCTCTTTCATGAGGAGTAGAGCGCGTCAATCTCGATGGCGAAGTCCTTGACCACGACCTCCCGCTTGAGCTTTTGGGTCGGAGTGAGGTGTCCGGAGGTCTCCGTGAAGTCTGCGTCCAGCAGCCGCCAGGACCGGATGGACTCAGCCCTGGACACAGCCGCGTTCGCATCGTCGACGGCCGCCTGGATCTCGGCATGCAGGTCCGGATCATCGCGCAGTTCTGCCACCGTGCGCCCGGACTTCTTGTTCGCGACCGCCCATGCCGCCAACGCGTCAGGTTCGAGAGTAAGCAGCGCGCCGATGAACGGCCGGCCCTCGCCGACGACCATCGTCGGGCCGATCAGATTGTGCGCCTGCATCCGGTCCTGCAGGACTGCCGGCGCCACATTCTTTCCGCCGGAGGTAACGATGATCTCCTTCTGACGGCCCGTGATCTGCAGGAAACCGTCCATATCCAACGCTCCGATATCTCCGGTGTGGAACCACCCGTCGCTGTCGATCGCTGCTGCCGTCGCCGCGGGGTTGTTGTGGTAGCGGGCCATGACGTGTGGGCCTCGCAGCCAGACCTCCCCGTCGTCGGCGATCCGCACCGCCGTGCCGGGCATCGGCTGGCCGACTGTTCCGATCCGGGAGTTGTCGGCGCGGTTGAACGTGCCCGACGCCGTGGTCTCCGTGAGCCCGTACCCCTCCATGACCGTCATTCCGATGCCGGCGAAGAAGCTCCCGAGACGCTCACCGAGACTGGCTCCCCCGGTGATAGCGAATCGCAACTGACCACCAGCGGCCGCGTGGATCCGGGAGTACACGAGCCGGGAAAAGAGGAAATGCTCCGCGCGTAGGCGCAGCGACGGCCCTTGCGCGTGAGTGGCCCGGCCGTATTCCATCGCGACTTTCGCAGCCCGTTCGAAGATGCGCCCCTTGCCTTGCGCGTGGGCCTTCTGCTGCGCGGCGTTGAAGATCTTCTCGAAGATTCGAGGAACCCCGACGAGGAAGGTTGGTCGTACGGTGAGCATGTCGGCGGGCAACTGCGCAGGTTTGGGACAGTGGGCGACCTGCATTCCGCCGAGCGCACAGTAGACCTGCGCGCCGCGACCCAGGACGTGGGCGGTCGGCAGGAACATGACGGTGCGAGCGCCAGGGGTCGTGACGACCGGACCGGTTGTGGCGACCAGAGTCTGCACGACGAACATGAGGTTCTCGTGGGTGAGCACGCAGCCCCTCGGACGACCCGTCGTGCCTGAGGTGTAGACGATGGTCGCTATGTCCTGCGGCGACGCGGCAGCCAGTCGCTGATCGATGACGGCGTCCTCGACGTGGGCGCCCTCTTCGCGGAGGGCAGCCAGCAGGCCCTCGTCGAAACGCCAGAGCGGCGGTGCCTGTCCGTTGCCCACGCGCTCAGCGGCATTCGCTGTGTCGACGACCACCGCGGTTGCCGCGCTATCGGCCAGGATCCACTCGATCTGTTCTGCGGAGGACGAATCGTAGATAGGCACAGCGAACGCGCCGATGGACCACAGCGCGAAGTCAAGCACCGCCCACTCGTAGCTGGTGGACGCCAGAATCGCGACCGGGGCACCGGCTTCGACTCCGCGAGTGACCAATCCCTTGGCGACGGCGCGGACCTGGTCGTTGAACTCCCGCGCGGTGACGTCGGTCCAGCCGTCCCCGGATCTGATCAGGTACATGGGGTGATCAGGGCGGGTGCGGGCGTTGTCCCCCGGAATCCCCCCAGCTGTCGCTGTGACGGGCAGGTCTATCGCTGCCGGAACTTCAAGCTCTCGGGACATGATGTCTCCTCACCGCATGGGTGTCCTACTCCAGCCTAGTCGTATCGGTCATGTTGCGAGGATGGTTCAATCGCTGACATTCCGGCCCCGCGACCTCCTTGGTGGAAGCATCTGCACATCTGGTTGAAGCCAGCGCCGGGGTTGCTTCCTGTCCATAACGAATGCCCTGCACGCTGGGGTCCGCAGCTCAGGCCATCCGGGCCGCCGACGAGGTGATGCGGCGCACCTACTGCCGGCATACGCCCGGTCTCGCCGAGGCACTGGGTGCCGATCGTGACTCGCACCGGTTCGAGAGGACGAAGTGGCGGTTGTCTCATTGTCCCGCGCCGAAGCCCTACCGTGGACCTATGCCATCGAGTCTGCGACCCAGCGATCCCCGCGTGCAATACGTCGGGGACCTGGCCTACACCGATGAGGGCACCGGCGACGTGACGATCGTCGCAATCCCCGGTCTTCCTGGCAGCGGCCGGGACTACCGCTGGCTCGCGCCTGCCCTCAGCGGCCACCACCGAGTGATCCGGGTCGACCCACCTGGCTACGGTGCCTCGCCGAGAACCAAGTGGGCGGGGATGACGACCGCTGGCCGCGCTGCGGCCGTCTGCGCGGTGATCGGCCACCTCGACCTCTCGCAGGTCGTGCTCATAGGGCACTCGGCGGGAGGTGCCGTCGTCGCCCACATCGCGACGCACCGTCCGGACCTCGTCGTGGCCTGCGTCATGATCTCTTCGACAGGGCTGACCGCGCACCTCGTCCGCGCGCCCATGCAACTGCTCGCCCAACCGCTGCGGCTTGCACCCGTACGAACCCTGCTGGCACCGGCCATTCGCCGGCTGTACTCGATGCAGGGATTCCCTCGGTATTTGACCGACGACGAGCGGGCCTTCGCTCTGCTCGATGCCGGGGCCTTTGACTTTGGCCAGCACCGAGCCAACCTCGCTGGCATGCGGGCCCCAACGATGGTGGTCTGGGCCACCGACGATCCGGTGATTCCCACCGGCACGTTCCGAGCGCTCGCCGATGCCGTGCCGGCCGGCCCGCGCCTGGAGTTCCCCAATGGTGGCCACAACGTGCAGAAGACCCACGCGGCCGAGATCGCCGAAGCCATCACGGCATTTGTAGGCTGAACGACCGGGTCAGCGTGCGACCACCGACGCGACGCTGAAGACCTCACCCGGCATCCGGCGCTTCAGCCGCCACGTGATCGCGATCGGCCGTTCGCCGCGGTGCTCCTCGTACGCCAGTGGCCCCAGGCACATGAACGGCAGCGCCCCCAGTTCGTCCTGCGGTCGTTCGCGCACGAACAGCAACACCCGGGTGTCCAGTTGCTCATGATGCACGTACCGCTGGCCGGCAGGCGATTCGACGCGAGTGGCGTTCTGGGACTCCCAGTGGAACCGATCGGGTGAGATCGCGAAGTCCCGGTACATCGTCGTCGGGGAGAAGTCCGCCTCACTCTTGCGCAAGTTGACCAGCAGTGCGTCCGTGCGTGTCTGCTCCGCCCAGACGACGCCCGTCGCATGGCCCCGGGCTGATCGGGTCAGGGAGGCCCAATCGAGGGCGGCCAGGATCTCCTCCCGGCGATAACGCGCGTGACTGAACACGGGCACCGCTTGCAGCCCCTCGCCCAGCGATTGCGGGGTGTGGCGCGCACGGTCACTGGTCAGAGCGAGCAGTTCCCGCAATTCCGCGCAGACGCCCGGGTGCATCCGCAGGAAACCCAACCCTTCCTCATAAGACGCGAAGCCACCCCGATCGGGCCACAGCGTGAAGAAGAGCATCCGGGCCAATCGCTGGTCACGGGCGCTGAGATCGTCGTAGTGCGGCGCCTCGGATGCGGTGACTTGCGCATACAGGTGCGCACGCTCCGGATCGTCCACGTGGGTCAGCGTCTTCGCCCGTTTCAACAGCGCCGCCTCGGCTTCACCGCCGGCGGGCGTTGTCAGCCCGGCCGCCCGACGCAGCGAGGTCCACGAGCCGACCCGGTAGACGTCCTCGAGATCGCGGCCGGACTCAGCCAAGAACTGCGCCAACGACACGTCGCCGTATGAGCGCAGCTCAGCAGCCAGACTCTTGCCCGTCCACCGCAATTGCTGGCGGACGTTGTCCAGGACGGTCTTCTGCGCCACCCGATCCAACACGATTTGCGAACCGGAGGGCAGGAAGGGGAAACCCTGCTCGATCTGGCGTTCCAACGTCTTGCGTCCAACACCCAGCAGCCCGCGGTAGCGCACGTCGAAGCGGAACTCGCGGCGCTGCTGGCCGATGAAGTCCAGCACGGTCAGAACCGCCTTGCCCTGCGAGCGGCGCAGGCCGCGCCCGAGTTGCTGCAAGAACAAAGCGGCGCTTTGCGTGGGTCGCAGGAACAGGGCTGTGTCCACCTGCGGAATGTCGAGGCCCTCATTGAACAGGTCCGCCGCGAAGAGCACATTGACCCTCATCTGCCGCAGGTCCTCGAGCGCCTCGGCGCGGGCCGAATCGGAGGTCTGCCCGGACACGGCCACGGCGGGGATTCCCGCCTGCCGGAACACCCGGGCCATGTACTGCGCGTGCGCGACGGAAACGCAGAACCCAAGAGCGCGCATGCGGTGCACGTCGGTGACCTTGTCCCGCAGCTCCCTGAGCACCTTGGCCGCGCGGGCATCGTTGCCGGTGTAGACGCGGTCCAGGCCCGCCGTGTCGTACGCCCCGCGCTTCCATTCGATGCCGCTGAGGTCGACCCCGTCCGCAACCCCGAAGTAGTGGAATGGGACCAGCAGATCGTCAGCCAAGGCATCCCACAGGCGCTGTTCGAACGCTGTGCGATCACCGAAGAAGGAGCGGACGTCGGTGCCGTCAGCTCGCTCCGGTGTGGCCGTCAGGCCGAGAAGCTCGCGGGGCCGCAGACGGTCCAGCAGCCGCTGGTAGGTGGCTGCCTCCGCGTGGTGGAACTCGTCGACGACCACAACGTCGAAGTGGTCCGGAGGTACTCGTTCGACGCCGTAGGAGGACAGCGACTGGATGCTGGCGAAGACGTGCTGCCACCGTTCCGGACGGGCACCACCCACGTAGCTCTCGCCGAAGTTCGCATCGGCGAGCACTTCGCGATACGTGTGCAGGGATTGTTCGAGCATCTCCTTGCGGTGCGCGACGAACAGCAGGCGAGGCCGGCGCGTGGGGTCAGCGGCAAGACGCTTGTAATCCAGCGCGGCGACCACTGTCTTGCCTGTTCCGGTGGCCGCCACGACGAGGTTACGGTGCCGATCGTGGATGCGGCGTTCGGTCTCCAGCGCCTCCAGGATCTGCTCCTGATGCGGAAAAGGACGCACCTCCAGACCGGAAAGGCTGATGCGGGCGCCGCTGCTGCCGGAGCCACCCGCACGCCGCAGAGCACGCTCAAGAAGTTCACCGTTGGCGGCCGGGTCATAGCCAGTGAACGCTGGATCGGACCAGTAGGTGTCAAAGGTGGCGGCGAACTTGCGGATGAGTTGTGGGGTCGCGATCCCAGACAAGCGCACGTTCCACTCCAGGCCGTCGACCAGGGCCGACCGGGAGAGGTTGGAGCTGCCGACAAACGCTGTGTCGAACCCGGAATGCCGCCGGAAGAGCCAGGCCTTCGCGTGAAGACGTGTGGACTTCTCCTCGTAGGCGATCCGGACCTCGGCGTTGAAGCGCTTGACCAGTTCGTCCAACGCTCGGCGTTCGGTGGCACCCATGTAGGTGGTGGTGATGACCCGGAACGGCACCCCCCGGTCGCGCAGTTCGAGCAACTGCTCCTCAATGACGCGCAGGCCGTGCCACTTGATGAACGCGCACAGCAGGTCGACCCGGTCGGCACTGGCCAATTCGGCGCGCAGCTCCGCTCCAAGGGTCGGTTCCTCCGGGGAGTTGGTGAGCAGCGCCGCCTCCGAGAGCGGCGTGACCGGGCGCCGCAGGTTGTCGGCCGCAGAGGTCAGTGCCGTCAACTGCCGCACGGTTTCGGTGACCTGAGCGTCATCATCGGTGAGCAGAGCGACCACCTCGTTGACGAGGTCGACCTTCCCTGGTTCATCCCGGTCGCTGAGGCAGCGACGAAGGAGCTCGGCGATGTGCCTGGCGAGCACGTCGGGTGCATCTTCGGGATCCACGGTCTCGAAGTGTGGTTGCAGGGGCGACCGGTGTAGACGCCGAATCAATCCGACAGTCTCGAGCGACTCGTACACTCCTGGCGAGAGGTCCCCCATGCCTGAGCTTTACAGAGCCAGCCCCGGCCGGTCCAGTCCGTTGCGGTGGCTATGGCTCAGGATCACCTACACCTTCGTCCAGGTGATCAGCTTTAGCAACGGCTTGGGAGCCTCAGAGATCTTCTTGCGGGTGCGCCCCAGCATGACGCGCACGCCGTCCTTGCGTGTGCGGTAAGCGGTCCAGACATCCGCGCCGTTGTGCGTGCGCGGGTCGACGTTCTTGACCTCTTTCACGCCTGCGTCATACACGACCACGTGCGACGTCTCCTTCACACGCGCCCGTGGGCCCACGTTGGCTGTGCCGCCGATGTGCGCATCGCCGGACACAGTCGCATCCCCGAAGACGCACGCCTGGTCGGTGATGTGCGCAGTACCTTTGACCAGCGCGTTGTCGTACACCCAGGCGTTTCCGGAGACCACGGCGTTCTCGCGTACCTCCGCCTGTCCGGCCACCCGCGCGCGGTCCTTGATGCACGCCCGGTCGCTGACCTGCCCCCGGCTCGACACCCGTGCCTTGTCCAGCACCTGTGCCTCGCCGCTCAGGACCGCGTCACCGGTGACCCGGGCGTCGGGATCGACATGTGTCTTCTTGGATCCCTTGTCCTTCTTGGCCATCAACGTCCCCTTCGCATGCAACTAAGCTCAACACCCCGCAGGGCCGCCGACACGAGATCTGCTCCAAGCCCAATTCTGTTGTACACCGGGCTGCTGACGCAGTGATTGGTCGCGTCAACCGATCTGTTCGGCCAGGGCGACGATGATCCCCGCCGGCCCTCGCACGTAGCAGAGCCGGTACATCTGCTCGAACTGCGCGACCTCGCCCAGCACCTCCCCGCCGTGCGGACGCAACCGCTCGAGCGTGTCCTGCACGTCATCGACGGCGAACATCACCCGGTGCAGGCCGAGTGTGTTCGCCGGTGGCGCCGGCATGTCGGGCGTTACCGCAGTCGGCGCCTCGTACTTCGTCAACTCCAGACGACCGTTGCCGTCCGGGGTGCGCAGCATGACGATCTCGCTGCGGACACCGTCGAGTCCCACCGTCTGGTCAGCCCAGACACCTTCGATGCTCGCTCGCGCCTCCCACTCCATCCCCAGTTCGACGAAGAACGCCACAGCGGCGTCAAGGTCGTCGACAACGATTGCCACGTTGTCCAGGCGTTGAATTGCCATGCGGCCACCCTAGGTCGCTGCGTTTCGCAGGGCCATAAGGTTCGACGCCCACGGGCTGCCGTGATGCCGTGTTGACACCGGCGATACAGTCAGGTCGTCTGCTAACGGGGCTTCGGCAGTCCACGGCAAAGGCTCTCACCCGAGGGATCCTCGTCGCCGGTTCCGGCCCAGTCGGGGCCCCACGCAAGGCCGTGGGGCGATCGCGTCCTGCGAGCGGTTCGTGCCCCTAAGGGAGCACCGGATGCCGGAGGAGGTGGTGTGGCGCGACGTCGGACGCGGTCCAACGACCGCAGGAGTACATCATCTCGCGGCCCCCGCCGGGAGCGTAACAACGAGGGGCTCATCCCCGTGCTGGCGCAGGCCGTACGGCAGGTGGAGTCAGCCATCAACAGCGGCGACGCCCGCGCTTCCGTGCGGACGAAGTTCCAGGTCGTCGCGCTGCTGACCCGCGAGGAACGTGCGCGGATCATGGCCGATGAGGCCAGTACCGACGCTCACAAGGCCGAGCAGTTGAAGCGGCTCGACGGCATCGCCACGATTCTGGCCAAGACCGCCGCCCGCGACACGTCGCTGCTGACGCTGATCGGCGAGGGCGCGCAGCTGTCAGAGTTCGGCAAGATCGAGCGTCGGGACATGCTGGAGGCCGCGGGGATCGAAGAGGAGACGAAGGCACCCGATCCGGAGGCACCTGAGAAGCGCCTGGTCGTACCGCAGTCGGTCATGTCGCGGCAGTTGGCCAATCCGTTCCTGGCCCCCGACCTGGAGGCCGCCCGCCAGCAGGTGGAGGTGCGCGCGCAGCGCCTGGCCGGCTGGGAGTTACTCGGGCCGCTCTTGCGCTCGTTCGAGGAAGCCCCCGATGGCGCTGTGACCTGCATGACCCTGCCGCACCCGTCGTTCACACCGGTGCCTGCTGGGTTGACCCTGATGAGACATCAGGCCCAGGTCATCGCCGCCGCCGAGAACGGCCACCGCAGCTTCCTGCTCGCCGACGAACCCGGCCTGGGCAAGACGGCGCAGGCATTGCTGTCGGCTCGAGTCAGCGACTCGTACCCGATGCTGGCGGTGGTGCCTAACGTGGTGAAGGCGAACTGGGCCCGCGAGGTGAGCATGTGGACACCGGACCGGACGGCCACGGTCATCCACAGTGATGGGGAGTCCGCCGACGCTTTCGCCGACATCGTGATCGTCAATTACGAGATTCTGGACCGTCATATCGGCTGGCTCAGTGACTTCGGCTTCCGCGGGATGGTCGTCGATGAGGCGCACTTCATCAAGAACAAGGGGTCTCAGCGCTCCCAGAACGTCTTGGAGATCGCCCGGCGCATCCGGGCCCGGGCTGGTCGGCCCCTGCTCATGGCGTTGACCGGGACACCGCTGATCAATGATCTCGAGGACTTCCTCGCGATCTGGGAGTTCCTGGGCTGGATCGATGCGACCAAACCCACTGGTGATCTGATGCGGGCGCTGGAGGAGACCGGCCTCGCCCCTGGTGACCCGGGCTTCTACCCGGCTGCGCGCCGCTGTGTGATCGAACGCGGGATCGTGCGCCGGCGCAAGATTGACGTGGCCGCTGACATCGCCGCCCGCCGCGTCGCGGACCTGCCGGTCGAACTCGACGGCGCCGTGGGCCGCTCGATCCTGCGCGCCCAGGAGGAGCTCACGCAGATGCTGATCTCCCGGTACGACACAGCCATGCAACGCCGAGCCGCCGATGCCGGCGACACGATCGATGAAACGGTGGTGCGCCGGGTCGCAGCCACGGCACGCAAGCAGGAGAAGGCGGCCAGCACGACCGACAACGTCTTCACGATGATGCGCAAGATCGGACAGGCGAAGGCGGGGCTCGCGGCTGACTACACCGCACAGCTGGTGCGCAGCGTGGGCAAAGTCGTCTTCTTCGCCAAACACATCGATGTCATGGACAGCGCGGAGGAGTTGTTCGCCGCGCGCGGGATCGGTTACTGCTCCATCCGCGGCGACCAGACATCCAAGGTCCGTCAGCGCAATATCGATGCTTTCACCACCGATCCGGACGTCGCCATCGCCGTGTGTTCGCTGACCGCCGCTGGGGTGGGGATCAACCTGCAGGTCGCCTCGAACCTGGTGCTCGCCGAGCTGCCGTGGACCGACGCCGAGCAGACCCAGGCGATCGACCGCATCCACCGCATCGGCCAGGAGCAGCCGGTGACGGCGTGGCGCATCCTGGCAGCCAACACGATCGACACGAAGGTCGCGGAGTTGATCGACGCCAAGGCCGGTCTGGCCGCGCGAGCGCTCGACGGCTCCACCGAGGATGCCGGCGAGGCCTCCGATGTCGCCCTGGAAGCTTTGGTCGAACTGCTCACAGAGGCTTTGCAGGCTCGTCGAGGGTAACGAGGGCGACAGCGGGCCTCGTCGGTGAGCAATTGGGCATTTGTCGCTGCGACACGCCGCGGGGAATCGCACCTTGTGCCCAATTGCTGCGGATCGCCCACCGATCCGTCACTCCCCCGGGCGCAGGGTGAGCAATTGGGCATTTGTCGCTGCGACACGCCGGGCGGAATCGCTCCTTGTGCCCAATTGCTGCGGATCGCCCACCGATCCGTTACTCCCCCGGCGCAGGGTGAGCAATTGGGCATTTGTCGCTGCGACACGCCGCGGGGAATCGCACCTTGTGCCCAATTGCTGCGGACGAGACGAAACAGACTGAGGGCCAAATGTAAGGTCCACAATACCTGTGCAAGAGTGTATATTGTCGAACATTTGTGCTAGCATGGAGGTATCTGAGGGGGGGAGACACATGACGACAGGCCAGCTCATAGCGGCACTCGAGGAACTTCCAACAGACCAGCCCGTCGACTGGACCTTGCCGCAGTTACAGGAGCACATCCCGGCTCTATTCGCACTTCAGGCAAGCGCCACAGCGCTGAGCATGGCAGCGATCGCGGCCTTCGACGCCAAGGGCGGCGGCCGGCGCGCGGGGTTCCGATCCACTGCTGACTGGCTGGGCAAGACCACCGGCATGTCCCACCCGGGGGCGATGGTGGCCACCGCCCGGGCGCTCCGCGATGAGCTGCCGGCCACCTCCGCCGCCCTCGACAACGGCACGATCAGCGAGGAGCACGTGCGCCTGATTCGTCGGGCACACCGGATGCTTGGAAAGGACTACGCCCGAATCGAGACCCACATCGCGACCGTCGCGCAGCACGTGAGCGTGCGCGACATGCGCGGATTCATCGACCGGATCATCCAGCAGTACCACCCGGAGCGCACCGACAAGGACACAGAACTGGCCAAGGACAAGCGCAAGGCCTTCCTGTCGCAGTCCCTGGACGGCTGGTGGCACCTCAACGGGCTACTTGATCCAGAGACGGGTGAGCGACTGCGGGCGGCCCTCGACATCTACGCCGACTCGACCGGACCCCAGGATCTGCGGAGCGCGCCGATGCGGTGCGCGGACGCCCTGGCTGAGATCGGGGACAAGGCCGTCGCTGACATCAACCGAACATCTGGGCATGGGACCGTTCTGATCCGTGTGACGGTTGACGAACTGCACAGCCGACTCGGCGTCGAATGGCCGTCGGGGGCGTTGATGAGCCGCTGCGATGTGGACAAGATGACCTGCTCAGCCGAGGTGGCCACCGTCATCGGAGTCAATACAACCACCGGCTGGCAACCCGTCAATCTGGGATTCACCCACCGCTTTGCGACTGCGGCCCAACGCCTGGCGCTCGTGGCCCGAGATGGCCCCACCTGCATTCATCCCGGTTGCACGGTGAAGGCCAGCAGGTGCATCGCCCATCACATCGTGCACTGGAAGGATGGCGGTCCGTCCGACCTATCCAACTACGGTCTCGCCTGCGGCTGTCACCACGACGACCTGCACAGCGGCAAACTCGTGGTGATCGTCAGACCCGACGGCAGTTACACCACGGCACCGAATCCGGCGCTGGAATAGCCGGGTCTACTCGCGCAACACTTTGTCCATCGCCTTGCCGCGCGCCAATTCGTCGACGAGTTTGTCGAGGTAACGGATCTGCTGCATCAACGGATCCTCGACGTTTTCCACACGAACGCCACACACGACTCCTGTGATGAGCCCGGCATTCGGATTCAGCTGCGCCCCCGCGAAGAACCCCTCGAAAGTGGTTCCCTGTGCCAGGTGCCGCTGCAGCTGCGTCTCGTCGTACCCGGTGAGCCACTCGATGACCTGGTGCAGCTCCTCCTGCGTGCGGCCCTTCTTCTCCACCTTGGCCACGTAGTGCGGGTAGACCGAGGCGACGCTGGTCGTGAAGATTCTGCTCACCTGCCCATCATCGCTAACGAGCGATGCGGAGTGCCAGCGACCGTCCATCTTCTACACTGCAGCAACACTGCCGAGCCACTCCAGGAGGACCCTTTGCACACTGATGCGATTGTCGTGGGGGCAGGATTCGCTGGCCTGCGCACGGCGCAACGACTGGTAGCGGCCGGGCGCACGGTCACGGTGCTGGAGGCGCGAGACCGGGTGGGCGGTCGCATCTGCCCCGGTGAGATCGCCGGGCGCACCATCGATCTGGGCGGTATGTGGCTGGGGCCCACCCAACGTCGCCTCGACGAACTCACCTCCCAGATCGGCATGAAGCGATACCCGACCTGGCTGCAGGGTGAATGCTCCATCGAGTTCCGCGGACGGTTCGGCAGGGCCCCCGGCGAGGACTTCGACCGCATCCTCGGCACCCCCAACCGGCTTCGCCTGCTCAAGCTGAACTGGGAACTCGAGCGACTCTGCAAGAACCTGCCGATAAGCGCGCCCTGGGACCATCCGAAGGCCGCTGATCTGGACGCCCAGACCGTGGCCTCCTGGACTGCCCAGCGGACAGCGAGCCCCGACGTGCACCATCTGATGAATCTGGTGTGTCAGGCCGTGTTCTGCACCGAGGCGCGGGAGTTGTCCTTGTTGTACTTCGCCTTCTACTGCAAGGCTGCCGGGGGCCTGTTGGTCCTACTGGCCGGTGGCCCCGGCGGAGCCCAGAACTTCCTGTTCGACGGTGGCCTGCACCAGGCGGCGCAGCACCTCGCCGACGGCATCGAGGCCGAGATCGCACTCGATGCCCCGGTAGTCGCGGTGGAACAGACCGAGAACCACGTCACCGTCACCACTGCCGGCGGGGAATCCCGCACGGCCAGCCGGCTCGTCATGGCAGTACCACCACCGCTGGCCAGGGAGATCACCTGGGCGCCTGGACTGTCCCAGGACCGCGCCCGGCTCCTCGAACGCCAGACCATGGGATCCACCATCAAGGGCTGGCTGGCATACGAGAGGCCCTTCTGGCGGGAGGACAACCACAACGCCTTCGTCATGACCGACGCATCGGCGTTCAGCCCGGCCTTCGACGCGACCCCACCGGGGTCCACCATCGGCCTGATCGCCGGCTTCTTCGAGTCCGTCGAGGGCCGCAGCGTCGCTGAATCGACCCCCGAAGTGCGGCGAGAGATCGCCATCACCACCCTGGTGCGTCATCTCGGAGCCCGTGCGGCCGATCCCATCGACTACATCGACAAGGACTGGACCGCCGAGCAGTGGTCGCGGGGATGCTACGGCGCGACCATGCCACCTGGCGTCCTCACGACGGTGGGCCACCTCATGCGCAAGCCACTGGGCCGGGTGCACTGGGCGGGCACCGAGACCGCCACCGAATGGAGCGGCTACGTCGAAGGCGCGCTGGAGTCCGGGGATCGGGCGGCGCGAGAGGTGCTGGCGGGGCTGCGCGGGCGCTAGTCCCTCACCACTTCGTACGCGTCTCACTCATGTACACCTCGGTGCTGCCCGTGACTATGGTCTCGCCGCGGTAGACCCCGGCCGGGGACGCCAGACCACCGCCGAGTTGATACAGATCGAAACTCAGGTTGCCGTTGAGGTGGTAGTTGCGCGTGCGCCGGAATCCCGAGCCAACCATCGAGAAGTCGTTGGGCGTCAGCCAGACTGCCCCGTTGTCGAAGCGGCACTGAAACGTGCGCTCAGCGACCAAGGTGCAGGTGAACGTGCGCCGCTCGTAGGTCGCAGTGATGCCATACGCGTCGATCCGCTCCTGCGTCCCGGCATAGTTGTCACAGGCCCCCCAACTCGCCGGGTCCCAGGGGTCATCCCTGGGCGGAAACAGGATGTAGGCCTGGATGTCGCGTGCGCTGAACACCGACTGCCAGTTGGCCGTGGCCGCCGAGACACAGCGCCACTGTGTGCCGTCACGCCAGTAAAGGCGGTACACGTTGGCCGGATTGCTGGCCGAGCTCGCCCACAGCCCATCCGCACCATTACTCAGCGACCAGGAGTCGATGAACAAGGACACGCGGTCGGCCCGCAGACCCTTGACCAGGGGGTCATGCCGCCGGGCATGTGTCTCCATACGTCCGTGCACCGTATCGGCTTGCTCTTCGCTGAGCACCCGCAACCGCGCCCGCAACTCGTCCTTCTTGGCAAAGTACCGGGGATGTGTCATCACCGCGACCACGGTGTCCGTGCCGCCGACCGGCTCGTGCAACACCATCGCGATGTTGGGCGGATCCTGCCGGAACGTCCCGCCCTTGTCCCAGGCTCGCGTGAACATCTTGGTCGGCCACACCCCGGAGTCGCGCTTCGGCCGGTCACTGAACCACACGGTGTGCTCATCGACGCCGCGCAGGCGCACCCGGAACTGATGTGGGGCGCCCTTGACCGGGGTCACGACCGCGCGTTCGGCCGACAGTGAGAACAGCAGCGACAACTGGTCGTCGCTGGCCGCACCTGCGGGGCCGGCGAGCCCTGCAACCCCCATGACAACGGCCAGAGCGACCGCACCCCTCTTCACACCTCGCATGACATTCCCCTCCCCTGCGATCGGCACTACTGCTTGGTCATCACCATCTCGAAGGCGCCGTGGTCGCCCTTGCCTTTGGTCCAGCTCACGACCACCGTCATCGACGTGCCGTCCACCTCGCCCTGCCACAAGGTGCCTGCCTCGGTGAGGACGATGCCGCCGTCGCTGGTCAACGTGCCTGTGATCGGGGCCTGCACCTGCGAGCCGTCGACATCGGTGAACGCGATCGTTCCCCAGAACATGTCGTCCTGCTGACGAGTGACGTTCAGCGTCTCAGCGTCGCCCTTGATCGTCCCGTCCGGGGCGGCGTACTGCGACTCCCCGGTCCAGGTGCCCATCAGATTGACAGTCACATCTGCGGCCTGTTCCGTGCCGTCGGACGAACAGCCGGACAGCAGCCCCACTCCCAGAACGCCGACCGCCACCCAGGCATGAATCCCACGCATAGGAATCCCCTCCCTCAAGGAAAATCCACCACTGTCTACGTCGGCACAACCGTCGGATCAATTGAGTGGCCGTTGCCGGCGCACCTGGCCGTGACACGATGGCACCCATGTCGGCGCCGGGATTCCAATTCACCCCGGGTACCCCGATGATGACGCCGGACATGGGGCGTACCGGTGTCATCACCACGGCGCACGGCACGATCCGCACCCCGGCATTCATCCCTGTGGCGACCAAGGCCACCCTCAAAACTGTGCTGCCGGCTGCTGCCGCCGACCTCGGGGCACAAGCGCTGCTGGCCAACGCTTATCACCTGTACCTGCAGCCGGGGACCGACGTCATCGAGGACTTCGGCGGATTGGGCCCGTTCATGGGCTGGGATGGCCCCACCTTCACCGACAGCGGCGGGTTCCAGGTGCTGTCGCTGGGGGTGGGATTCAAGAAGGTGCTCTCGATGCAGGCAGCGGGAGTGCAGCGCGATGATGTCATCGCTGACGGTCACGAGCGACTGGCCCACGTGGACGACGACGGGGTCACGTTCAAGTCCCACCTCAACGGCTCGCTGCACCGCTTCACCCCTGAGGTTTCCATGCGGGTGCAGTACGCGATCGGTGCGGACATCGCCTTCGCCTTCGACGAGTGCACGACCTTGCTGAACACCCGCGCCTACCAGCAGGCGTCGGTCGCCCGCACCCACAAGTGGGCGGTGCGCTGCCTCGAGGAACATGGCCGGCTGCGCGACGACCATCCCGAGCGGCCATACCAAGCCTTGTTCGGGGTGGTGCAGGGCGCGCAGTACGAGGACTTGCGCCGGCAAGCGGCCCGCGGACTCGCCGAACTCGGCTTTGACGGCTTTGGGATCGGCGGCGCCTTGGAGAAGTCGGCGCTGGGTCAGATCGTCGGGTGGGTGGCCCAGGAACTCCCGGCTGAAAATCCCCGACACCTGCTTGGCATCGGTGACCCCGATGACCTGTTCGCGGGAGTGGCCGCCGGGGCCGACACGTTCGACTGCGTCACGCCGTCGCGGGTGGCCCGCAACGGCGCGGTCTTCTCCCCCACCGGCCGGTTCAACATCCGTCGGGCGGCCCACCGGCGCGAGAACGGACCGATCAGCACCGAGTGCAGGTGCTACACGTGCGGGCACCACAGTCGGGCCTACCTGCACCATCTGTTCAAGGCCAAGGAGATGTTGGGGTTCACGCTGGCCACCATCCACAATGTGCACTTCCTCGTCGACCTTGTGGACCGCATCCGGGAGTCGATCGAGAACGATGAATTCGCCGCGTTCCGAGCCGAGTTCTTGGGCCGCTACTACGGCGCGTAGGTCGGCTCCCGGCGTTTCACGTAGGCCACCACCCGGTATGTGATCGGCAGCAGCACGACCTCGAGTGCGGTCTTGTAGAAGTAGCCGAACGCGACGTAGGACCAGAACTGCGGACCGGTGATGATCCCGTAGAAGGCGATCGTGCAGAAAACGACGGTGTCAGCGAACTCGCCCACTGCTGTGGAGCCGATCAGCCGGGCCCACAGGTGGGCCTCCCCCGTGCGCTGCTTGATCCAGACCAGCACGTACGCGTTGAGCAGTTGGCCCACCAGGTAGCCGGCCATACTGGCCAGCACGATCCGGGGCACAAAGCCCAGGACGGCTTCGAACGCCTCTTGATGGGGCCAGTCGGCAGCGGGCGGCGAGAACTGCACCAGCAGGAAGGTCAGCGCCGCGAGCACCGCCATCGTGAAGCCGAGGAAGATCGCCCGGCGCGCTGCGCGCAGGCCGTAGACCTCGGCCAATACGTCGCCGGTGATGTAGACCAGCGGGAACAGGAACGCGCCGCCATCGGTGATGATCGGGCCGAAGGCGATCAGTTTGACGGCGCCGATGTTGGAGATCAGCAGCAGCGACACGAAGATGACGACAACGGGCGTGTACAGGCCGCCGGGAATCTGTGCGTGACGCGCGGTGCGGTCGGTGGTCAGGGGCGCGGTCATCCCCTGCAGCCTAGGTGGTGTCTGTTGGTTGTTCATAGCCAGAACCTGACGATTGCTGCATGATGGCGGCCCGGCCGGGCAGGTCGTGCCGCCAGGCCAGGAAGAATGTCAGTAGCGAAGACTTAACGTGCGTCCCACCGACATATTCGGCAGGCCTTGCCGCCAGGCCAGCAAGAATGTCAGCAGCGAAGACTTAACCTGCGTCCCACCGACATGCTCGGCAGGCCTTGCCGCCAGGCCAGCAAGAATGTCAGCAGCGAAGACTTAACCTGCGTCCCACCGACATGCTCGGCAGGCCTTGCCGCCAGGCCAGCAAGAATGTCAGCAGCGAAGACTTAACGTGCGTCCCAATGACATATTCGGCAGGTCGTGCCGCCAGGCCAGCAAGAATGTCAGCAGCGGAGACTTAACGTGCGTCCCACCGACATGTTCGGCAGGCCTTGCCGCCAGGCCAGGGAGAATGTCAGTAGCCGAGACTTAACCTGCGTCCCAATGACATATTCGGCAGGCCTTGCCGCCAGGCCAGGAAGAATGTCAGCAGCGAAGACTTAACCTGCGTCCCAATGACATATTCGGCAGGCCTTGCCGCCAGGCCAGCAAGAATGTCAGCAGCGAAGACTTAACCTGCGTCCCAATGACATGTTCGGCAGGCCTTGCCGCCAGGCCAGCAAGAATGTCAGCAGCGAAGACTTAACGTGCGTCCCAATGACATATTCGGCAGGTCGTGCCGCCAGGCCAGTCGGCGAGCTCCGCTGGGTCGCACGTCCAGACGCCGAACGCAGATGGGCCTGCGCGAAACGCGCTCATACGCACGCCACGGCAGACAGGTCCAAAGACGGGCGACGTTGGGCGGGGGTTACAGCCTGCCGACGAAGAGCAGGCGGTTCACGGTACCGGGGTCAACCCCGGTCAACGCATCCTTGGTCGAGGTCCGGACCAGCCAGCGCCGCACCTTCGCCGGGCTGGCCAACGGGTGTCGCTGCAGGTAGAGGGCAACCGCCCCGCTGACGAACGGAGTGGCCCAGGACGTGGCGCCCACGAACCGGTAGCGGATCACCCCACCGTCGAGCAGGACCGACGTGATGTCTTTCCCGGGCGCCCAGATGTCCACGCACGAGCCCTGGTTGGACCCGCTCCATGCCCGGTCGCGTTGTGTGCTGGCGGCCACGGTGATCACCGCCGGGATGTGCGCCGGGGACTTAAAACAGGAATCCGCGCCCTCATTGCCCGCTGCCGCCACCACCGGAATGCCGCTGTCGATCAGGCGTCCCACGGCCCGGTCGAGACGGACGGACCGCTTGAAGGTCAAAGACATGTTGACGACCGCGGGCCGCGCGGCATTGACCCGAATCCAGTTCAGCGCGTCGATCACCGCCCGCCGCTGTTGGGCGACAGTCATCGTCGACCCGCCCTCACTGCACCCCAGTGCCTGCAGTTCTACCAGCGTGGCAGCAGGCGCGACGCCGGTGCGCGTGCCCCCGACGATGCCCGCGACAAACGTCCCGTGCGACACACCGCTCTCGTCCGCGCAGTCGGAGACCGCCGTTCCCGTGAAGTTGCGCCCCAGCGACGCCCGGCCCCCGAATTGGGAATTGTCCACGTCCAGCCCGGTATCGATGAGGTACACGGTCACCCCGCTACCATCGGCCGCGGGCGTGTAGGAGTCGTTGAGCGGAAACCCCCGCTGGTCGATCCGGTCCAGCCCCCACCCGGGCAACGGGACGGCCGAGGCTGGCGCGGCGGCGGCCAGCACTCCCACGGCGACGAGCGCCCCCACCCACTTGTTGCGACCTGACACGATCCACCTCCACTCTTGGGATGCCCCGAAGGTTACTCGCGGATGCCGCTGGCGCCCAGCCCCTGGCGGGCGGCCGCCCGGGCAGCGTCCACCACACCAGCGACCGTAGGTGACACCTCACCCGCACGGACGGCCAGCACCAGCTCCGTCTCGAACGCGACATCGGACAGTGGCCGGTACACCACCCCCTCAACGGCCAACGATCGGACCGGTTCCGGCACCAGAGCCACCCCGATCCCGGCCGCTACGAAGGCGACGAGCGTGGCCGTCTCGCGCACTTCGATCACCTCGACCGGTTGGAACCCGACACTGCGACACACCGCCATGACGGCGTCGTACATCACGGAGCGGTGCCCGGAGGGATGGGTCACGAACACCTCCGCGGCGAGGTCGCGCACCGCCACATCCTCCCGATCCGCCAGCGCGTGGTCGGCGGGCAGGGCCGCGACGAGCCGTTCGGAGCGCAGCCAGTGGATCCGAAGGGAAGGATCGCGCGTGGGGTCGCGCAGCACGGCGACATCCACGCGCCGTTCCCGCAGATCGACCTCCAAGCCAGGGCTGAGTTGCTCGCCGAACAGCTCGAGGCGCACTGCAGGACTGTGCGCCCGCACGGCGCGGGACAGCCGCGGCAGCAAGTCGTAGGTGGCGGTGCCGACGAATCCCACCGCCACCCGCCCGGCCAAACCTGCGGCCAGCAATCGCATCTCCTGCTCCGCACGGTCGACCTCGGCCAGGATGGCCCGGGCCCGCGGCATGAAGGCCTGGCCCGCCTGGGTCAGTTCGACGCGCCGCGTCGAGCGGCGCAGCAACTGGGCACCGAGTTCGCGTTCGAGCCGCTTGATCTGCTGCGATACGGCGGGTTGCGCGATCATCAGCAGGTCGGCGGCGCGGCTGAAACTCGATTGCTCGGCCACAGTGACGAATGAGCGCACGGCCGTCAGATCCATGCATACATGTTATCAATCTATGCCGATTCAATATTGGACGCGATGAGTGTGTCCGCCTACCCTCATGACATGGCCCAGTCCTACCTCTATGCAGCAGCCCGCACCCCTTTCGGACGTTTCGCAGGCGCCCTGGCCGGCGTGCGCCCAGACGATCTCGCGGCGACCGCGCTGACCGGCGCCCTCGCCAAAGTGCCCAACCTGGACCCCAGCGCCATCGATGATGTCGTTTGGGGCTGCGCCAATCAGGCCGGTGAGGACAACCGCAACGTCGGCCGAATGGCAGTGCTGCTTGCCGGTCTGCCGACCTCCGTGCCGGCGACCACGATCAACAGACTGTGCGGATCATCGCTGGATGCGGCGATCGCCGCCTCGCGCGCCATCGAGTCCGGCGACGCCGACGTCGTCGTGGCCGGCGGCGTGGAGTCCATGACCCGGGCGCCCTGGGTGCTGCCCAAACCCTCGCGGGCCTTCCCCGCCGGCAACACCGAGGCCGTATCCACCACACTGGGCTGGCGGCTGGTCAACCCGCAGATGCCATCGGAATGGACGGTGTCCCTGGGCCACGCCAACGAGGGTGTCGCTGCGCGGCTGGGCATCTCGCGCGAACGCCAGGACACCTTCGCCGCTCATTCCCACGCCCTGGCGGCTACGGCGTGGGCTGACGGGTTCTACGACGACCTAGTCGTCCCCGTACCCGGCGTGGACCTGGCGCGCGATGAGAGCATCCGTCCGACGACGACTGCTGCCACCTTGGCCGGCCTCAAACCAGCCTTCGCCGCGGCGGGCAGCATCACCGCCGGCAACGCGTCCCCGCTCAACGACGGGGCCAGCGCAGTTGTGCTCGGCAGCGAGGCGGCCGCGCAGATGCTTGGCCGTGACCCGCAGGCGCGGATCGCCGGTCGCGCAGCACATGCCCTGGATCCGCAGGACTTCGGCCTGGCACCCATCGAGGCCGCGAACCGGGCTCTGCAGCGCGCCGGAATCTCCTGGTCGGATGTGGGCGCGGTGGAACTCAACGAGGCCTTCGCCGTGCAATCCCTGGCTTGCATCGACGCCTGGGGCATCGACCCGGAGATCGTCAACAACCGCGGCGGCGCCATCGCGATCGGGCATCCGCTCGGCGCCTCCGGCGGACGGATCCTGGGCACCCTCAGCGCTCGACTACAGGAGTCCGGACAGCGATGGGGTGTGGCCGCGATCTGCATCGGCGTCGGGCAGGGCCTGGCCGTGGTGCTGGAGAACGTGGCATGACCGCCGCGATCTGCCCATCGGCCGCCGACGCGGTGGCCGGCATCCGGGATGGCTCGACAGTGCTGATCAGCGGTTTCGGCATGGCCGGGATGCCGGTGCAACTGATCGACGCGCTGATCGCCCAAGGGGCGGGCGACCTCACCGTGGTGTCGAACAACGCGGGCAACGCCGAGACGGGGCTGGCTGCACTGCTGGCCAAGGGGCGCGTCCGCAAGATGATCTGCTCCTTCCCCCGCCAGCACGATTCCTGGGTCTTCGACGACTTGTACCGGGCGGGCAGGATCGAACTCGAGGTCGTGCCGCAAGGCACCCTGGCCGAACGCATGCGCGCCGCGGGCGCCGGCATCCCCGCCTTCTTCAGCCCCACAGGCGCCGGCACTCTGCTGGGTGAGGGCAAGCAGACCCGTGAGTTCGGCGGCAGGGCGCACGTGCTGGAGTCGGCGTTGCACGGCGACGTCGCGCTCATCGGCGCCCACATCGCCGACCGGATGGGAAACGTCGTCTACCGAAAGACCGCCCGGAACTTCGGCCCCGTCATGGCCACTGCAGCTCAGACCACGATCGTGCAGGTCCACCACGTCGTCGAGACCGGTGACCTCGATCCGGAAGCGATCATCACACCGTCGATATTCGTCAACCGCGTGGTGGCGGTAGGAGGCCCGGCATGAGTTTGAACAAGAACGAGATGGCCGCGGTGATCGCTCGGGACATTCCCGCCGGGTCGTACGTGAACCTCGGGATCGGCCAGCCGACGCTGGTCGCCGATCACCTGGCACCGGGATCCGGGGTCGTCCTGCACACCGAGAACGGCATGCTCAACATGGGTCCGGCCGCCGTCGGTGAGCAGATCGATCGCGACCTCACCAACGCCGGCAAGATCCCGGTCACCGAGCTGCCTGGATGTTCGTACTTCCATCACGCCGATTCGTTCGCGATGATGCGCGGCGGGCACATCGATGTGTGCGTGATGGGCGCTTTTCAGGTGTCCGCCCGCGGCGACCTGGCCAACTGGCATACCGGCGCACCCGACGCCATCCCGGCTGTGGGGGGCGCCATGGACCTGGCGACCGGCGCACGGCGAGTGTTCGTGATGATGACCCTGCTGGCCAAGGACGGCAGCCGCAAGCTCGTGCCCTCGTGCACCTACCCACTGACGGGCGTGCGCTGCGTCGATCGCGTGTACACCGACCTCGCGACCTTCGAGATCACCTCCGAGGGGGTGCTGGTCACCGCCACCTACGGGCCCAGTTTCGCCGACCTGGTCGAGATGCTCGATGTCCCGCTGGTGGATGCCACGTAACCAGCGACGCAAGGAAGGACCCCGGCTCACCCTCATCAAGCCGGGGTCCTCAAACCGTCGACCGCCCCCTCAGAGCGGCCAACGGGGTCATCGGGTGGCCACGTCACATGGCCAGGTGCTTCGCCGGATCCACGGGGGTCCGGTTCTTGCTGATCTCGAAGTGCAGGTGGGGGCCGGTTGAATTGCCGGTGTTGCCCAGGTCGCCGATGTGCTCACCACGGGCCACCGTCTGACCCCTACGCACCTCGATGCTGGACAGGTGCGCGTACAGGCTGCGGGTTCCGTCGCCGTGAGCGACCTCGATCATGTTGCCGTAGGCACCAACCGGGCCCGACGCGACGACCTTGCCGTCGTCCACGGCAACGATGGGGGTGCCCATGGGGGCAGCAAAGTCCAGCCCCGTGTGCCGCCCGGAACTCCAGTAGGGGCCACTGCGACCGAAGGTGGCCGAGATCGTGTAGTTGCTGGTCGGCACCTGCAGGCCTTCGGCCTCGGCCGCGGCCTTGAAGTTCACATCGTGCCCCATGAAGTCCATCCCGGCTTCGGGAACGGCGGCAGTTGCGGGGGTAGCGGCAAAGCCAAGCGCGGCGGTGGCCGTGAGGGCGGCGATCGCGAACACTGAGGTCTTCATGAGGGGATTTCCTTCTTCCGCCCGGTGAGGGGTTTTCCGGACAGGTCAGTGATCCCCGAACTGCGCGCGCTTCACACCAGAAAACGATGTGATCTGAGGAACACCTGCGGCGCTTGCCCCACATGGCACGGATCCGCGTCGATCGGCGAGCGCAATCCGCCCTACTCCAGGGTCCCCGCGTTGCGCATGCCGAACGGCACGTGCACAGACGGCGCAAATCGCCGAGTCGATGTCAGGTGCGAGGTCTGGTCGTCGAAGTAGATGTGCGGACGCAGCACCTCGACGACATTGCCCTTGTCCGCACCGGCCAGGAAGAACATGTCGTCCACCTCCACGCCCCAGGTGCGCAGCGTGTTGATGGCACGTTCGTGGGCGGGAACGCTGCGAGCGGTGATCACTGCCACGCGCAGTCGCCCCGGGCCTCCGAGCACCTCTCGCTCCTTGCGCTGCAAGGCGGCAACGCCGGTGAGGAATCCTTGCAGGGGGCCGGGGTTGTGCGGCACGGACAGCCGCTGCGCCTCATGATGCTGGAACCCGGCGATACCCCCGGCCGCGAAAGCCTCCTCGGCCTCATCATCGGCAAGCACCCCGTCGAAGTCGAAGGCGATGCGCACCCCCTCGTCCTCGGCATCATCAGCATGGGCCGAGGCCAGCACCTGACCCGCCGGGACTCCCGCCTGGATGGCCGCACGTACCGAGGCTTCATCCCAACTCAGGAACAGTGACACCCCGAACGCCGGGCAGTAGGCGAAGGGAGCGGCGCCCGACGTGAACACCGCGCGGATGACCGGCAGGCCATAGTGCTCGACGCTGCGCATGATGCGCAGGCCCGTGACGGCACTGTTGCGCGACATCACGATCACGTCCACCAACGGGTCGTCGACACGACTGGGGTCGAGGTAGTTCAGCTTGAGCATCCGTGAGATGAACGGCATCGCCACCCCCGCCGGCAGCGGATCGTCGAGGTGCTCGTCCTGGAATCTGTGATACGCCTGCGGACCCTCCTCGAGGAACACCGCATCCGGCTTGCGTAGGTCGAAGAGCGCACTGGACGCCACCCCGATGACAAGCCGGTCGGACGTGTCGTTCACCGTGGCGATGCTACTCCGGCGGGGCCGACAGTGCTGTGCTGCTGAGTTGGAGCCAAGTCATCAGTTCGTCGCGCGCCCGGCTCACCTCCGGTCGCCGTGTCGCGGCCAGGACTGACGAACCGCTGCAGGGCAACGACAACAGTCCACCCGAAACGTGTCAGAGGTGCGCGCTACCGTGGCAGCGACAAGGAATCGGGGCGAATCTTCTTGGGCGTTCACGTACACCGCAGCGAGCGGACAGACACCTTGCTCGTGGGCCTGGCCGAGCTGCTGCGCACGGTTCCTGACGACCCGTTCACGCCCGACATCGTGGCAGTGCCCACCCCGGGGATCGAGCGGTTCATCTCCCAGGGTCTCGGCCTGCATCTGGGGACCAGCCCCGGCCTCACCGACGGCGTCTGCGCCAACGTACTGTTCCCCTCGCCATCAGCAGTCATCGATGGCGTCATCGCGCAGACCAGTGGCATCCCCCGCGACGTCGACCCATGGCTGGCCCAGCGTTTGGTCTGGCCGCTCTTGGCGGTCATCGACGCCGCCCTGGACGAACCCTGGTGTGAAGCCCCGCGACGCTACTTGGCTGGCCCGCGGGTCGATCGCCGATTCGCATTCGCCAGCAGGCTGGCCGGATTGTTCACCGCGTACTCCGCCCAGCGCCCAGATCTACTCCTGGCGTGGGCCGCAGGTCACGACGACGTCGACCCCGACCTCGCCTGGCAGCCGCAGCTGTGGCGCAGGCTGCGCGAGCAGATCGGCACACCCAGCCCTGCTGAGCGCCTGCACAGCGCATGTGCCGCGATCACCGAGGGCCCGCACCTGATCGATCTGCCGCAGCGGCTTTCGATCTTCGGGACAAGCCGACTACCCTCCAAACATCTGCAGGTCCTGGGGGCACTCGGCGTTCACCGCGATGTGCACCTGTGGCTCGCCGATGCCTCCCCCGCTTCGTGGAACCAATTACCCCCGCCGCCGAAGACCCGCCGCCGCGCCGACACATCCGTGTCGACCGTCGTCCATCCCCTGCTGCGTTCGCTGGGCCGCGACGCCCGCGAGCTGCGGATGAGGCTGTCCTTCGACACCGATGAGTATCTGCCCGCACCGCTGTCCGCCACCTCCCTGCTGGGCAGGTTGCAGCACCAGATCCGGGACAACACGGCCCCGCTGCCCGCATCACTGGAACCAGCGGACCGGTCGATCACGGTCCACGCCTGCCACGGTCAGCCTCGGCAGGCCGAAGTCATTCGCGAGGTCGTGCTTGGGCTGCTCGAGTCAGACCCCACGCTGCAGGCCCGGGACATCCTCGTCATGTGCCCGGATCTGGACGCCTTCGCCCCGCTGCTGTCAGCGGCGTTCACAGCTGCGGACACGACGGCGTCGTTGCGCGTGCGGATCGCTGACCGCACACCCGAGCAGTCCAACGAGGTCCTCGCCGCGCTGGCCGCTCTGCTCGATCTGGTGACGGGAAGAGCCGAGTTGTCGGCTCTGCTGGACTTCGCCGGCCGGGAGCCGGTGTCCATGAAGTTCACGTTCGACGAGGACGCGCTGGAGCGTCTTGAGGTGCTCACCGCGCAGGCCGGAATCCGGTGGGGTCTGGACGCAGAGCATCGTTGCGATTATCAACTGCAGGTGTCCACCGGCACCTGGTCGTGGGGCCTGGACCGACTCCTGCTCGGCGCGGCGCTCTCGGAGGAGGGCCTGCCGCTGCTCGCGGGGGTCCTGCCCGTCGACGACGTACAAAGCGCCGACATCGCCCTGGTCGGCCGCCTGGCGGAGCTGGTGAACCGCCTGCAACAGGTGCGCACCACACTGCGGGGCCGACACCCGATCGAGGCGTGGCGCCGGATTCTCGCCGACATCGTCGACGACTTCATGCACGTGGTGGGACCTGATGCGTGGCAGGTGCCCAATGCTCTGGGCGCCCTGGCCGGATTGACGGACACCGCCGGCCCCTACGCCACGACGGTCACCCTGTCCTTGGCCGACATCCGATGGCTGCTGCGGGCACTGCTGACTGGCAGGCCGACGCGTTCCAACTTCCGTTCCGGCGACCTCACCGTGTGCGGCTTGGCCCCCATGCGCTCGGTGCCGCACCGAGTGATCTGCCTGGTGGGCATGGACGACGCGGTGTTCCCCCGCAGCCTCACCCCCGACGGTGACGACGCCCTGGCCCGCGATCCTCACCTTGGTGAGCGCGATGTCCACAGTGAGGACCGGCAGGTACTGCTCGACGCCATCATGGCGGCCGTCGATCATCTGGTCATCACGTACACCGGGGCGGATGACCGGACCAACCAGCCCCGCCCACCATGTGTTCCACTCAGCGATCTGCTCGACACCCTCGACACCATGACCCATGGCGCGGCGCGCGAACAGCTCCGGATCACCCACCCACTGCAGCCCTTCGATGCACGCAACTTCACCGGCGGGACCCTGGGCCAGCCGGGCCCGTTCAGTCACGACGTGGGCGCGTTGGCCGCTGCCCGGCAGGCGGTGCGACCGCGCCACCCGGCCCCGTCGCTGCTGGTCACGCAGATCGCTGACGTGACGATCACGGACCTCTCCCCGCGCGAACTGGGGACGTTCCTGTGCTCACCGATCGCCACGTTCGTGAGATCGCGGCTGGGCATCTCACTGCGCGGCGAGGACGATCCGCCGCCCGAGCAGATTCCGATCGCCCTCGATGGCCTGGGGCGCTGGCAGGTCGGCGAGCGCGCGCTGCGACTACTCAACCGCGGAGAACCCGTGGCGGCCGTGGCAGCGGCCGAGCGGGCACGCGGACAACTGCCGCCGGGTGCACTGGGTGTCGAGGTACTCACAGAGGTCGGCCGCGACGCCTCCGGTGTGGCCAGTCGCTACGCGGCCCTGCGATCCGGCGATCCCCGCCAGGTCGGGGTGGACATCGACACCGGCAACGGCGTCCGCATTGTCGGGGCCGTCCCGGACGTCTACGGCCAGCACCTCGTGCGCGCCACCTTCTCCAAGTCCAAACCCCGCGATGAGTTGCGCCTGTGGCCGGACCTGCTGGCCCTGGCGGTCACTGACCCGCAGAGCCGCTGGCAGGCCCACATGGTCACCAAGAACGGCGGGGTGACGCTGACTGCCCCGCCAGCGCCGGAGGCTCTGGAGATCCTGGTCTCATTGATCGATCTGTATCGTGCCGGCCTGCGCTCACCCCTGCCCTTGCCGGCGGCGACCAGCCATTCCTACGCACAACGCCGTGCCCGCGGCAGCAGCCCTTCGGCGGCCGTGCGGGCCGCGCAGTTCCAGCATTGGCAGCCGACCTACGGGGCCGACCGCGACGCGCCGGAGATCGTCGCCCTGTGGGGCGCGGAGGCCGGGATCGATGTTCTGCTGCGCGAACCGCCCGGCGCCGACGAGAACTGGTTCGACGAGGACACCAGATTCGCCATGTTGGCACGCCGGGTCTGGGCGCCGATCATCGCGGCTCGGGAGACCTCATGAGCCGATCCCTGCCCTTCGATCCGCTCGCCGCGCTGCCCACGGGGACCACCTTGCTGGAGGCCAGTGCCGGCACGGGCAAGACGTACACCATCGCCGCGCTGGCCACCCGCTACATCGCCGAGGGCATCACCACCATCGACGAGATGCTCATCATCACGTTCGGTCGAAGCGCCACCCGCGAGTTGCGGGAACGGGTGCGGGAATCGCTGACCCGCGCCCGCGATGCCCTGCGGTCCGGGACACCGCAGACCGACGTCGTCATCCAGCAACTGCTCAGCCTCCCCCAGCAGGAGCGACAGGCGGCCGCCGATCGCCTGGCCCGCGCCGTGGCCGACTTCGACGCAGGAACTATCGCTACCACCCACCAGTTCTGCATGCACGCGCTGGCGGGCCTGGGGATCATCGCCGACACCGACCCGGGCGAAGTGTTCGTCGAGAGCATCACCGACCTGATCGACGAGGTGGTCGACGACTTCTACGTGCGCAAATACGGCGGCCCCCCGGCAGGCGAGGCGCGGATCCCCTACGACGAGGCCAAGCGACTGGCCCGCGCGGCAGTCGGTGACCCACAGGCAGCACTGGACGCCGGCCCGGTCGAGGCCACGACGATCCAGGCGACCAGGCTCGCCTTCGCACAGGCGGTTCGCAATGAGGTCCTGCGTCGCCGCCGCGCCCGCCGACTGGTCACCTTCGACGATCTGGTGCTGCGCCTGCAGGACGCCCTCGCCGACGACAATGCCCGGCAGCGGCTGCGGGAGAACTACCAGGTCGTGCTGGTTGATGAGTTCCAGGACACCGACCCGGCCCAGTGGAGCATCCTGCGCCACGCGTTCCACGGCCACCGGACGTTGATACTGATCGGGGACCCGAAACAGGCCATTTACGCCTTCCGCGGGGCTGATGTGTTCAGCTACCTCGACGCCGCGGGGCACGCCGATCACCATGCCACTCTGCCCACGAACTGGCGCAGCGACGCCGCAGTGGTCAAGGGGGTCGAGGCGATGCTCGGCGGGTTGGAGTTGGGTGATACCCGGATCACGGTGCATCCGGTCGGAAGTTCCCATCCGCACCCTCGAATCGTCGGGATCCCAGGTGATGCGCGGGTGCGATTGCGGACGCTGTGTCCGGAAGAGCCGCCGGGTGTCGGCGTGCAGCGCAAAGCCGTGGCAGCCGACGTCGCCGCTGACATCGTGGACCTGCTCAGCGGGCCGGTCCGGCTGAACACCGAAGCGGGCATCCGGCCCGTCGCCGCTGGTGACATCGCCGTCCTGGTGGGCACGCACCGGCAGGCTGCCAGCGTTCACGATGCGCTCACCGCGGCCGGTGTGCCCGTGGTCGTGAACTCGGCCAGTAGCGTCTTCGCGACTCCGGCCGCAGCCCAGTGGGCGACGCTGCTGGCCGCGATGTTGCGCCCCCGCGGGGCGGCATTACGCGATGTGGCGTTGACCGACTTCCTGGGCCATACACCGCAGGAACTCGCCAGCGCGGGCGAGCTGACGGACGCGGTCGTGGCCTGGCAGGTGCGTGGCTGGGCGCAGGTCCTGCGCGAGGGCAGCGTGGCCCAACTCGTGGTGGCGATGGAGCAGGACGGCCTCGCGGCTCGGGTGCTGTCACGCACCGGCGGGGAGCGCGACCTGACCGACCTACGCCATGTGGCCGGCGCGTTGCACGCCCATCACCGTCGCACGCGCACCGGCCTGGTGGGCCTGGCCGACTGGCTGACCGACCAGATCCGCCGCGCCAGCGAGGTCGAACGCGAACCCACCAGCGAGTTGACCCGCCGCTTGGAGACGGATGCGCAGGCAGTGCAGGTGCTCACCGTGCACACCAGTAAGGGCCTGGAGTTCCCCGTGGCCTATGTGCCGTTCGCGTGGGACCGGGGCAAGCCTGGGGACCAAGGTCCCATCCGCTGCCACGACAGCGCCGGTCGGCGAGTCCTCGATGTGCGTGGAGAAGGCGCCGTGGGCCGGGACGCGCTGATCGCGGCGCGGGACACCGAGGAGGCCGCGGAGAGTCTGCGCCAGTTGTATGTCGCGCTGACCCGGGCCAGCAGTCTGCTCGTGGTGCATTGGGCGTCCAGCAAGCAGAACACCCGGTTCTCGCCGCTGCACAGGGCGCTGAGCGCACAAGTCAGCGGCGACACGGTGCCCGCGCCCGGCTACTCGGTGGCGGATCCCCCTGCGATCGCGTCCCCCTGGGTGCTGCTGGAACCCGTCACAGCCGTGACACCCCGCCGATGGAAGCCCACGGTGCCAGTCCTGCCAGAGCTGGCCGCGGCACCGTTCACCCGCATCCTCGACACGACCTGGCGTCGCACCTCGTATTCGGGGCTGACCCGCACGGTGCATGAGGCGGAACGCACTCCCAGCAGTTTCCGCGACGACGAGCCCGACGAGGTGCTCGACGAGCCGGTCGCGGCGGATCCCGCCACCGACCTCCGGTCTCCCTTCGCCGATCTGCCCGCCGGGGCCGCGTTCGGCACGCTCGTACACGCCGTGCTGGAGGCCGTGGACACCGGTGCTCCCGACCTGCCCGCCGAAATCGCCGCGCGCTGCCAGGAACAGCTGATCTGGCATCCAGTCCCCGGAGCGACCCTCGACGTGCTGGCCTCGGCAGTGCTGGCAGCGATGGTGACCCCCTTGGGTCCGCTGGCCGACAATCGCACTCTGGGCGCCATCGCCCCCGCAGACCGCCTGCCGGAACTGGACTTCGAGTACCCGATGGGTGGCAACGCGATGCCGACACTGGGCGGCCTGGCGGCCCTGCTGCGGCGCCACCTGCCGGCTGACGATCCCCTCGCACCGTACGCCGACCGCTTGGAGCACGACGGGCTGGGCACGTCGACGTTGGTCGGGTATCTCAGCGGCAGCATCGATGCCGTGCTACGGGTATCCGGCCGCCGATTCCTCGTCGTCGACTACAAGACGAACCTGCTGCGAGAACCCACGTCGCCCGGCGTCGAAGGCCTCGTCAGCGGCTACCGGCCGCCCCGCCTGGCAACCGCGATGATGGAGGCTCACTACCCGCTGCAGGCGCTGCTCTACAGCGCGGCGCTGCACCGCTACCTGCGCTGGCGGCTCCCGGACTACGACCCGACGACCGACTTCGGCGGGGTGCTGTACCTGTTCGTCCGCGGCATGGCCGGCCCCGAGACGCCCGACGGGTGCGGGGTGTTCTCCTGGCGGCCACCCGCAGGCCTCGTGGTGGAACTGTCCGAGTTGTTGGATGGCGGGTCGAGATGAGTGACCTCACACGGCTGCCGACCGGCGCCCTGCAGCCCTTCCACGAAGCCGGCATTCTCGGGGTTGCTGATGTCCATGTGGCTGCCGCACTGACGCGGATGACCGGCGGCGGCCTGGACAACACCGATGACGTTGCCGTGGCTCTCGCAGTCGCCCTGTGCGTGCGGGCCCTGCGCGCAGGATCGGTGTGCGTGGACCTCAGCGCCGACCCGAGCGGGTGGGTTCCCGAGTCGGAACAGGACGAGGAGCCGGTGCTGCCCTGGCCTGAAGCACAAGCCTGGGTGTCCGCCGTCCAGAACCATGCCCTGGTGTCAACCGATCGCAGCGACACCCCGCTGCGCCTGGTGGGCGACCGGCTGTACCTGCAGCGCTATTGGCAGGACGAGGAGTTGATCCGCACGGCCATGCGACGGCGTGCCCGGTTGCTGCCGGTGGCTTCCGCAGGGTTGGCCGACGGCCTGGCCCGCCTCTTCCCCAGCGCCGAGCCCGATCGCCAGCGGCTCGCCGCCGCCACTGCAGCGCTACGCCAGGTGACGATCGTGGCCGGTGGCCCGGGCACCGGCAAGACCACGACCGTGGCGGCCATCGTGGCGTTGCTGCGCGAAGTGGGAGCAGTATCGACCGTCGCCCTGGCCGCCCCCACGGGCAAGGCCGCGGCCCGCCTGCAAGAGGCGGTGGCGCAGGCAGTGGCCGGCATGAGCCAGGCGGATGCCGACCGGGTGGGCGATCTGACGGCCTCGACGCTGCACCGGCTGCTGGGGTGGCGACCCGACGCGTTGGGCCGATTCCGCCATGACCGCGCGAACCCGCTGCCGCAGGATCTGGTCATTGTGGATGAGACCTCGATGGTGTCCCTGCCGATGATGGCCCGCCTGCTGGAGGCGGTGCGCGCCGACGCCCGCCTCGTTCTCGTCGGTGACCCCGATCAGCTGGCGTCCATCGACGCCGGCGCCGTCTTGGGAGACCTCGTCGCGGCCCCGGGTGCCGCCGATCCCACCGATCTGACCTCGGCACTGAGCACGGTGTGCCCGGCGCAGGTCGACGCCGTGGCTCGCGCAGCCGCCACGGGTGTCGTCGTGCTGGACCACAACTACCGATTCGATGGTGGGATCGCCGCCCTGGCCGCATCCATCAAGGCCGGCGATCCCACCGCGGTCCTTGACGTCCTGCAGGGAGGGCACAACGACGTGGAGTTCGTCGGTCCTGACGAGATCGACGGCGCCCGCAACGATGTGGTCCAGCAGGCGGACCGTGTCCTCACGGCCGCCTGGGACGGCGACGCCGCGGCGGCCTTGACAGCCCTCGACCGGCACCGGGTGTTGTGCGCCCACCGGGAGGGACCCTTCGGAGTCGGCCACTGGGACGACCTCATCGACCAGTGGACCCAGCACCTCCTGAGCCGGCCGAGCCCCGGTGACCCCTGGTACGTGGGACGGCCCCTGCTCGTGACTGCCAATGACTACCCGTCCGGGCTGTACAACGGCGACACCGGAGTGGTCGTCGCGGAAGGCGCTGAGATGCGCGCGGCATTCGCACGCTCCGGTGGCATCGCGGTGCTGCCTGTCACCCGGCTGGACACGGTGACGGTGACGACTCTGCGCGCCATGACCATTCACCGTGGACAGGGCAGCCAGTTCGACACCGTCACCGTGGTGCTCCCACCGGCCGATTCACCCCTGCTGACGCGGGAGTTGTTGTACACCGCTGTCACCCGCGCCCGTTCGAAGATCCGCGTGATCGGCTCTGAGGAGGCCGTGCGGGCAGGAGTGGAGCGGTTGGTGCGCCGGGCCAGCGGCCTGCGCGGTGACTGACGTGCCAGACCACCCTGCTTGCCGCCCGCCCACCGCCTACCCTGATACCGGGAGGCGCACATATGCGCACAACTGGGCAGCGGCTCGCGGGGCCGCAGCGACGCCTCGTCATCGGGGTCTGCATCGCGGCCGGGGCGGCGTACATGCAGCCGGCGACCTACAACTACATCGTCACCCCGATACTCGTCACGTTCGATGCGGGGAACTCCGCGGCCGCGGGTCTGCGCGAGGCTCCCAGCGTCGCCTCCCTGCTGGTCATCTTCTTGACCGCTGTGCTGGCCGAACGGTTCGGAGCGCGCCGGGTCGTCAGCGTCGGCGCCGTCGTACTGGTGCTCGGTTCGTTGGTGGTCGCAGTCGCCCCCCTGCTCACGGTCGCCATCGCGGGGCTGGCTCTGCAGGCGGTCGGTGCGACCGTGCTGCTCGTCGTACCGCTGGCCACCATCGCCGCCAGCTTGCGGGACCCGGGGACCCGAGCCAGCGGGTTCGCCATCTTCTCCATGGTCAGCCCGCTGGTGTTCGTGGCTCTGCCCGTACTCACCGCCTTGCTGATGGAGCGCTACTCGTGGCGTGTCGTGGCCTTCACCTGGGCCGTCGGCGGGGGCGTCGCCCTGCTCGCCGGCCGCTGGGCGCTGAGCGCCGATCCCGGGAATCGAGGCAGCCACGAATTGCTGACGCCAGCGCTGGCCGGCGTGCTGTGTGTGGGCCTGGTGCAACTGGCCTCCCACATCGAATTGTCGATGCTGACCGCGGTCCGAGCAGCGATCACCGTCACGGCTGCCCTCGGCCTCTTCGTCGCGCTGCGCAGGGCGCACCGGCCATCGCTGAACACCGCGATCCTGCATGGCCGCGGGATGCTGCTGGTGCTCACCGTCGTGGCTCTGTGGTGCTTCACGCAACTCTGGTACTACATGACACTGGCCTACGAATACGTGTTCGGTCTCAGTGTGCTGATCACCGCTGCGCTGATGGTTCCGGCGCAAGCGTCGGCCGCGATCGGCGCTCATGTCGCAGGCCGGCTGGTACGTCGGCGCGGGATCACCGCCACGGGGTGCGGCTTGCTCATGGTGACCGGCGCCGCGATGGCGCTGAGCACCGTCCTGGGCCTCGACTCGCCACTGTGGTGGCCCGTCTTCGTCACGTCCCTGTACAGCTTCGCAGCGGTGGCCGCCGGCGTGCCCATCACGAATGCGGTGATGGATGGCGCCGACGCCGGGGATGAGGCGGGTGCGTCGGCCTATCGGCAGGCCGCCATCAGCGTGGGGACGGCGGTGGGCATCGCCCTTACCTCAGCGCTGGTGATGGCAACCTTCACATCGTCCTTGACCACCCAGCTGCAGACGCAGGGCCTGGACAATGCGACCGCCAACCAGATCGCCGTCGACCTGCGCAGTGGTGTCGGCGTGCAGCAGGAATCGGTCACGTACGCCGTCGGGATCGACGACGTGCAGGACATCGACGATGCCCAGAAGCAGGCGTACCTTGCCGCCATCGACACCCAGGGCTGGACCGGGGCGGTCGCCAGTGTGCTCACCGCAGGGCTGTTCTGGGTCGGACGCCGACGCACCGACCAGCAACCGCATCCAGCGAGCGTGGTTGGAGCCGTTCGACCCCCGAGCTAGATCACTGCTGCGCACCACCGGCACCGGCCGGCGCTACCTTGAGACCCATGACACAACGCACGATCACGGTCCTCGGCGGTGGCAACGGGGGACGCACAGCAGCGGCCGAGTTCGGGATCGCCGGCCACACGGTGACCCTCTGGGAGGTGCCGGCGTTCGCCGATGGACTCGCGGCCATCGCGGCATCGGGCCGCATTGAAGCGAACGGGAAGATCCAGGGCAGCGCCCCGGTGCGGGTGGAGAGCGATCTCGCGACAGCCGTCGCCGGCTCCGAGGCCATCTTCGTCGTCATCCCGACGAACCACCAACTCACCCTGGCAGGCCTGCTCGCTCCCCACCTGCGCGACGGGATGAACCTGGTCTTGATGCCCGGTTCGCTGGGTTCCCTGGCGGTCGCGCACTTCCTGACTGAGAACGGGGTCAGCGCCGACGTCACCGTCTCGGAGATCGCCGCGCTGCCGTATGCAACCCGGATCACGGGCCCGACCCAGGTCACGGTCTTCGGTCGGCGCAAGATCGTCTCGGTCGGCACCTTCCCCGCAGTGCACAGCGACCGGGTGGCCGCTGTCCTCGACGACCTCTACCCGGGCATCGAAGTGATGCCGAACGTGCTGGCCGCCGGGCTGAGCAACCCGAACCCAACCCTGCACTGCCTCGGGGTGCTGATGTCTGCCAGCCGCATCGAATACAGCCACGGCGAGTTCTACTACTACGAGGAGGGCATGACCCCGCATGTCTGCCAGGCCATCGAGGCGATCGACGCCGAACGGTTGGCCATCGGCCGCGCCCTTGGGATCGACCTGCTCAGTCTGCGCGACACCTACGCCGTCATGGGTTACGGCCCCAGCGGGGACACCTTCTGGTCGGTCATCCGGGGGGTCTCGGCGCTGACCGGCATCAAGGGCCCGATGCAGATCGACTCCCGCTACCTCACCGAAGACGTGCCGGTGGGCCTGACCATCTACTCCCAACTCGGTCGGCAGGTAGGTGTCGCTCCCGTCCTCATGGAGTCAGTCATCCACCTCAGCGGCGCCCTGCTCGGCACCGACTTCGCCCAGGATCGCCGCACGGCTGCGAGTTGCGGGATCGCGGGGCTGGATGCGCCCGGTCTGCTCGAATTCGTGGCGACCGGACGCCGCTGACACACCCCTGATCTACGGTGGGGTTTCGCCCACGCCTAGGAGATCTCATGCACAGCGATGCTGCCACCGTGACCGACTACGTCCTCTCCCTGCCCGAACCCCGGCGCAGCGAGATCGAGCGCACCCTGGAGATCGTGCGGCCGGCTCTGCCTGAGGGGTTGGCGGAGAGCATGGACTACGGCATGATCACGTGGTCCGTTCCGCTGACGGTCGAGCCGGACACCTACAACGGCAAGCCGCTAATGTTCGGTGCTCTCGCCTCGCAGAAGAACACCATCTCGTTGTACCTGATGACGATCTACACCGGCATGCCGATGACCGAGGACGAGTTCCGCATGCGGTGGGCCGGTCCCAAGAAGTTGAACATGGGCCGTAGTTGTGTGCGCTACAAGGCTGTCGATGACCTCGATGTCCCGCTCATCGTGGAGTCGCTGCAGGTACCGGTTCAGACGTTCATCGCTGCCGTCAACGAGTCACGCCACACGCGCAGGTCTAAGTAGGACCGCAGCGCCGATACTAGGACCATGGCAACAACACCGACGGACCAGTCGCAGACCCAAACCGGCATCTTCGAGGCGCTACCGATCTCGACCGAGGCCACCACCTCCCGGGTGGTGGTGAACAACGCACTGCTACGTGTGGTCGTCTTCGCCATGGACGAAGGCCAAGAACTCACCGACCACGCATCCGCCAGGGCCGTTGTGGTGCAGGTGCTCGACGGTGGCATGGACTTCAGTTACGCAGGGCAGACGCAGGCGCTCACGGCAGGGGACGTGGTGTACCTCGCACCGAACGAGCACCATGCGGTCCTCGCGACCAGCCCCTGCCGCTTCGCCCTCACCCTGGTGGCAGTCGATGCCGAACAGGGTTCACACTGAACTGAGCACCGACTCCTCGAGGCGGGCGTAGCTGTCTTCCATTCCCTTGGTCATCCCGGTGGCCAGCACGATGTCGCGCACCTCGGCACTCGGGTAGGTGACCACTATGGACAGCAGGGTGCCGCCTTCGACCGGTGTCAGCGTCAACTCGTTGACGGTGCCGGGACCTTCCATACCGATCATCGACTCGGTGGTCACCGCCCGGTGCGGCGCCACGGACTCCAGCAGTTCCCCCGTGAAACCGAACCGGTTGGCTCCATCAGCCGACTCCCACTCGTAGCGGTAGCTGTCGCCCACGTGTACCGCGATGTCGCACACCGGCATCGTCCAGCCGTCGGGGCCCAGTAGCCAACGCTGCATGAGGTCAGCCTCGTTGTGCGCGCGCCACACCTGCTCGACCGAACCCCGGATGACCCGAGCGATCCGGACCTGGGTGTCGCTGAGGATCTGGGCATCCGTGGCGGCGCCGGCAGCGAATGTGGTGAGGTCGGCCAGCACCTGATCCATCTGACCCATCGCAGCGGTCATCCCCTCCTCCATGCCCATGGCAACCAGCTGCTCGAGTTCCTCAGTGGAGTTGAAGTAGGTCGTGGTGGTCACCTGGCAGCCGGACTCCACCGTCGAGAAGGCGAAGATCATGCGCATCGAGGGCATCCCCTCGTTCGGCGTTCCATCCTCAGCCGCGAAACCATCGCGTACCTCGAACGAGCGCATCGGGTCCACCGCGATGAACTCCCAATAGCCGCGGGAAACATCGCCCTCCGGACCGGTCATCGCGTACTCGCTGCGACCCCCGACGAACATGTCATGCCGGGTGAAGCGGGCCGGATAGGTCGGCGGACCCCAGAACCGCTCGAGTTGGCGGGGGTCGGCGTAGGCGTTCCAGAGCCGCTGCACTGGAACAGGGAACTGAGCCACCACGGTCATGGTGACGGCGACGGGGTCTTTGCTGACAGAGATGATCGGCATGATGAACCTTTCAGGGGGTTTCTTCGAGGAGTAGGGCGTCGAGTTGGGTGACTCGGTCGCGCCAGATGATTTCGAACTGATCAAGTAAGGCTTGGGCACGCTGGATGGTCGCCGGGTCCGCCCGCACAAGTCGCTCCCGGCCGTGAGGCTGCTTGGTCACAAGCCCGGCTCCTTCCAACACTGCGACGTGCTTCTGTACCGCGGCGAACGACATCTCGTAACTGCTCGCCAACTGCGAGACCGACACTTCACCGCGCAACGTGCGTCGCACGATGTCGCGCCGGGTGCGGTCAGCGAGCGCCCGGAACAGCCGATCGACCTCGTCGTCGGTGAGCTCGGGCACTTCATATACAACCATTAGGTTGTACGTTACTCGACGGTGAGCCGAGGCGCAAGGGCGATCCGGCAGGTTCGCCTGATTCGTTCAGGAGCGCCTATTCGCCAACGGGCGATCTGAACGAAGGGGCCGCAGTGTTCGGTACCCACATCGCCGCCCGCCTCCGCATCGGCGCTCGGCGCTCGCTGGCCACCACCTCCTGGTGAAGCCGCCCCAACTTTCCGCTCAGTACGTCGTACTGCAGCAACCCGTCACGTGGCCGGATCGTCGCCACGTCGTCATTCCACAACGACTCCTGCGCCGCGATCACTCGCTGCAACTCCCGCAACCAGCCCGTTCTCATCTGCCGTTCCTTCCCTTGGGTGGACACGTCAGGGTAGTGACGGCGCCCCCGGATGCGGCGACGGCCGTCCACAGGCAAGCGGTCTAGAGCAGGCCTGCCAGGAGCTCATCGGCGTGCGCGCGGCCGTGTTCGGTGAGCCGGCACGCGCCAAGGCACACCTCGACGAAACCCCCGATGATCAATGGCCGGCGGATGGCCGCGATGTCAGGAGCCGGCAGGTCCATGATCTCCTGCAGGTGAACGTCCTGCACCCAGCCGCGCCGGTCGCGCAACCACAGCAACATCTCGTGCTGGGCCATCACCGTCAGGAACTGGGTCGCGTTCATCCTGGTGTCGGCATCATGAGCATCGAGCGTTAATCGACATCACTTCTTGACCGGCGGTGCATGCTCGGGAGCCAGCAGCGCCCCCAGCGACCGGAAGATCCCGTCGCTGGCGTTCGGGTAGCTGCCCTGCGCGTTGAACGCCGCCTGCTTGAAGGTGGTCGCCACGGCGATGGTCACGTCCTCGTCCGGCAGGTAGGCCATGGTGGCGCCATACCCTCCCAGCAGCGGGTTCTGCAGCAGCCAGTCCCCGGAGCGCACGATCCCCAGGCCATAGGTGTAGCCGACGCTCTGCTGGAAGCAGGATGGGGTGCAGTTGTCCTCGCGCTGCCCGAACCCCAACAGCCTGGGCCGCGTCATCGCCCGATAGCTGCGCGGCGACAGCAACTCCCCGGTGCCGATGGCCCGTGCGCTGCGCGCCAGATCACGGATATCGGTGGTCTGGGTGGCACCCACCGGGGTCCCCCAAGCCATGTTCCAGAAGGTCGACTCTTCGTAGAAGCTCACCGCCGGGTCCAATCCCAGCACCCCGCGGCGCTCCGAGGAATAAGCATGCAGAACAGGTGCCGGGATCTGGCTGGTCTGGTCGGCGACCGTGGCGCGTAGGCCCATGGGCCGCAGCACCTGCCGGCGGAGTTGGGTTGCCAGGGGCTGGCCTCCCACTTCGCGCAGAATCCGGCCCAGAATCATGAAGTTGGTGTGGGAGTAGCTCCAGTTGGTCCCGGGTTCAAAGAGCACGGGCTTGGCGAACGCCACCTTGAGACGCTCCCGGTAGGTCCACTGACGGAAGGGGTCAGCCTCGAAGGCCGCCTCAAACGCTGGGTCCCGCTCGTAGTCCGGGTATCCGGTGGTCTGGTTGGCCAACATGCGCAGGGTGACCCGGTCGGCGTTGGGCAGGTCGGGCAGCCACTGGTCCACGGTGTCATCAAGGCGCACCCGACCGGCATCCACGTGACGCAGCAGCAGCGTGCTCACGTAGGCGAAGGCCACCGCGCCATTACGAAAGCGCATCCGTGTCGTGGCGGGCACGCCGTCCAGGGAACTTCCGAAGGCTTTGGTCGCGATGACCCGGTCGCCCTTGGTCACACGCACGATGACCGCGCGCAGGTGCTGCTCACGCATGGCCTCGCGCACGACGGTGGAGATCTCTCGGACCGTGGGCTTGTCGGCGTGGCCTGGGACTGCCCCCGCCGTCATGACAGCCATGGACAGGATCGTTGCGGCGAGAACTCGGTAACGCACTGCCTATCTTCCTTTCGTCCCCGTCGCACCAGTCAACACGATCTCCTGCGAAGTGTCACACGACACGACATCGACCGCCCGAGGGACTCCGCTACTGCGCCACCGCCACGAAGGGGACGACCTCCGCAACGCCGAGTTGCAGTAGGACCTCGGCGGCCCTGGTCAGTGTCCATTTGCTGCGCGAGACGTCGTCGACCAGCAGGACGCTGCCCCCTACGTGTCCGTGGGACGAAAGCAGGCGATCCGTCACCTGGCGCAACCTGGCCGGCCCCGCCACGGGTTCGGTAGGTGCGGCCGGCGCCGCGAAGACACCGATGACCGGCAGGCCCAGGTACTCCCCCGCCACCTCGGCCAATCCCCGCACCCGCAGCGGGTGGCGGGCACTGCTGATCGGGACCACAGCCGTGACCGTCGGCATGTCCTCCCGTCGCCACCGGGTCAGTGTCTGCACTGCCGCGTCCCGCAGGTCAGCACTCAATGCCGCATCGTCACCGAGGACTTCAGCGACGAGTTCGGGCCAGGCCCCGCCGTCGATCGGCACCACGGCCCGACCGGTGGCGATCCCGTGAATGCGGCCCGTTCGCCCGCTGCCAGCCGGCCACAGCTTGCGTGCCTCGATGCGAACCGGACGCCGGCGCAGCGATTCATAGACCAGCCGCACTGTCGCCGGATCGGGCGACGCACCGGGAAACGGCAGTTCAGCGGTGCACACCGAACACCGGCCGCAGGGCGCTGCGCCCGGATCGTCGAGAGCCTCGGTGAGGAGGCACATGAGGCACTGCCGCCCCGCCGCGTAGTCGGCCATGATGGCCGCCTCGTGCTCGCGTAACGCCACGATCCGCTGGTACTTCTGAGTATCGAAGACCCACGGCTGCCCGGTGGCGACCCACTGGGTGCCCCGCTTGTCCACGGCACCATCGACCTGCAGTTGTTTGAGCAGGACCTCCACTTTGCCTTTCGAGCGGGCCAACTCATCGACCAGTTCGGCCGTCTTGCACGGTCTGTCCGCCAGCAGAGCCAGCAGGCTCTGCGCTATGTCGGGATCAGGCAGCGTCGCCGTGGCGAACCAGTCCCATACCTGCCGGTCGCTCTCATCAGCGGGCAGGAGCACTCCTACGGCCGAATCCAGGGCGCGGCCGGCGCGGCCGACCTGCTGGTAGTACGACACCGGCGAGTCCGGCGAACCGACGTGGATGCAGAAGGCCAGGTCGGGCTTGTCGTAGCCCATCCCGAGGGCGGATGTCGCCACGACGGCCTTGATGGAGTCCGCCCGCAGCCTCACCTCGATCACCTCCCTGACATCCGGGGGCGTCTGCCCGGTGTAGGGCTCGACGTCGTGGCCGCGCTCCTGCAGGAAGGCCGCCAACTGCTGCACGGTCGCCACGGTCAGGCCGTAGATGATGCCCGACCCGTTGACGGTGCGCAGGAACTCATCAACCCAGGCGAACCGTTGGGCGAAGCTCAGGTGCGGGATCACTGCCAGGCGCAGCGACGCGCGGGCGAGCGGCCCGCGGATCACTGTCGTGGTGGGTCCGAGCTGCTCCGCCAGGTCGGCGGTCACCCGGGAGGTGGCGGTGGCAGTGGTGGCCAGGACGGGCGTGCCCGCGTCGAGGTCGAGCAGCAATCGGGCGATGCGCTGGTAGTCGGGGCGAAAGTCGAATCCCCAGTCCGAGATGCAGTGCGCCTCGTCGATGACCAGTAGGCCGCTGGACTGCAGGACCGGCATTGCCCGTTCGCGAAACTGCGGGTGCGCCAACCGCTCGGGCGAGACCAACAGGACGTCGATCTCGTCGCGATCCAACCGCTCGAACACGACATCCCAGTCCGCCTTGTTCGAGGAGTTGACGGTGGCCGCCTGGATCCCGATGCTCTCGGCGGCCGTGACCTGATCGCGCATCAGTGCCAACAGGGGGCTGATGACGATCGTTGGTCCCGCTCCGGCATCACGGCGGGCCAGCGTCGCCGCCCAGTAGACCGCCGACTTCCCCCAGCCGGTCGCTTGCACCACGAGCACCCGCTGCGCTCCGCTGAGCAGGGCGGCGACAGCGTCAATCTGCCCGGCACGTGGGGTGGCGTGCGGCCCGGCCATTGCACCCAGGACGGCCTGCAGCGCCCCGGCCGCTTCCTGCGTGCTCATTGGATGGGCACATCGAAGTAGGTGTCCGGGAAGGGTTCGTCGGCAAGGGTGTAATGCCACCACTCCTCGGCCAGGTTCGTGAAGCCGGCGGCGGTCATCGCCTCGAGCAGGACGTCCCGGTTGGCTCGCTGCTGCGCTGTCACCTTCGTGCTGGCTGTGGCTGACAACGGGTCGAAGCAGTCGAACCCGGTGCCCATGTCCACCGAGGTGTCGGCAAACCGCTGCCCGACCGGTGCGGTGCAGTCGACCAGCGGGTCACCGACGACCCATTGCGGACTGACGCCCGCCCCCTGCGCAACCAGTGTCAGATCGACCGTCGAGCCACGCGTGTGGCCGCTCTTAGCCAGGATGTAACCCTGCGGGAAAAGCACGTCCTTGGCCAGCCTGGGGTAGAACTCCGCGCGGGTCACATCGTCGTCGGGGTCCTTGGCCCACACGACGAAGTCGTCGACCGCCCGCTGTGGGCGGTAGCAGTCGTACACCTTGAGCTGATACCCCGACGCTGCGACGTCCTCGGCCACCGTGGCCAGCGCTTGCGCCGCCGGTTCGGTCAGCCAGCACTGCCCCGCGTCATACCCGGCCACCGGACGGCCGATGAAGTTGTGCTCGCCGTGGTAGCGCATCTCCGTAACGATGTTGGGCGCGACGTCGGCCAGCGCCACGAAGCCTGCCGGCATGCTCACCGATCCACTGGCGGCCACCTGCGGCGAGGCCTGCGAACCACACGCCACCAGGAGCAACGCAGATACGGCGAGGCTGGCCCTCATCCAGCCTCCGCCAGGCACACCGCCGGCAGCGGGAACCACCGCAGATGCTCAAAATCCGGCGTCAGATCGGCGGCTGTCAGGTCCGGCTCGGGCAGTCGGCGCAGCATCTCTTCGGCCTCACTCAGGTACTCGGCGAGCGCGAATTCCGGGGCGCGCGGATGATCTGAGGCATAACGCAGGACGCCATCGTCGGTGTATCTGAGGTCACCGAGGCGCAGCGGCGGTTCAGCAACCCCCTGACGGTGATGCCACAGCCCGGTCAGGACGTCGAAACGGTACAGCGGCAGCAGCCGCTGGCCGTTCCGGGCGATCAGGTCCACGGCCGACAGAAGGTAGGCGAACACCGCCTCGGAGATGAAGAAGTTGAAGGACACCCGCACCCAGCCCGGTTTGATCCCCTCGCAGCCGCCGGTGATCTCGCGTTCGAACTCATGCGAGGTCGCCAGATCGATGCCCAGCAGCCGATGGCCGTAGGGACCCGCACACGAACAGCCGCCGCGCGACTGGATGCCGAAGAGGTCGTTGAGAACCGACACGACGAAGTTGTGGTGCAGGTAGCCACCCTGACCACGGATGACGAACGACGTGATGGACAACCGGTCCGCGTGGACATTGCCGAGGATCTCGATCGCCGGATTGGCCCCCCACACCTGTACAGCCCGGCGCACAAAGTCGCGCTCATGGGCGTTGATCACGTCGGTGGTGACTGCGGACTTCAATTGGAAGACCAGACCCGCCCGGATGGAACCGAGGATGCCCGGGGTGCCCGCCTCCTCCCGATGTTCGGCATCGGCGAGATAACGGTGCTCGTCGGGATTCACGTAGGCCACGGTGCCACCGCCGACGACGTCGGGCACGGTGTTGGTGAACAACTCACGGCGGGCGATGAGGACCCCGGCGGCCCCCGGTCCGCCGACGAACTTGTGCGGGCTCAGGAACACGGCATCCTTGGCGATGGCGGGGTCAGCGGGCGCCATGTCGATGTCGACGTACGGCCCGGCCGCGGCGTAGTCCCAGAAGGCGAGCGCCCCATGTTCGTGGAGCACCCGGGTGACCGCGTCAACGTCGGTGATGATCCCGGTGACGTTGGAGGCCGCGCTGAACGAGCCGATCTTCAATGGTCGATCGCCGAACCGGGTCAGTTCCGCGCGCAGTTGCGCGATGTCCACATGACCGTCGGCATCCTCGTGAATCGTCACCACGTCGGCGATGGACTCCCGCCACGGGAGTTCGTTGCTGTGGTGTTCGAAGGGGCCGATGAAGACGACCGGGCGTTCTTCGGCGGGGATGTGGTCGCGCAGACCGTAGCGCTGGTCCAGGTCGGCCGGCAGCCGCAGATTGAGCACGCCCACGAGCTTGTCGATGGCTCCGGTCGCGCCAGATCCGCAGAAGACCACACACGTGGTGTCGTCGCCGTGGACGGCCTGCCGGATCAACGTCCGCGCGTCCTCCCGAAGCCGGGTCGTCTGCAGACCGGTGCCGCTGGACTCGGTATGGGTGTTGGCGTAGCGGGGCAGCACCTCACGCTCGACGAACTCCTCCAGGAAGGTCAGCGCGCGCCCACTGGCGGTGTAGTCGGCATAGGTGATCCGGCGCGGTCCGAAGGGTCCCGGCAGGACTTCATCGTCACCGATGACACCCGCCCGGATCCGCGCCAGCAGCGGCGAGTCGGGCAGATCAGCGGGTTTGTCAGGAACGACGAGAACCATGGCCACAGCGTAGGCTCAGGCGCAGCGCATTGCGGGGTCGGCACTCAGCCCAGCAGCTTCGCGGCCAGGGCCACGCCCCACGCCTGCGCCCGATCGAGTTCCCCATCAGCCAACGGCCCCTTCATGTCCACCACCGTGAACCCCTGCGGCTTGGCCAGCCGTTTACCACCGAGTTTCAGCAGTCGCTTCTCGACGGCGGTCGATGCGTGGTCCATCGCGACCACCGGACCCGGTGCGGAACTGCGGGTATCAAAAGCGACCACCTTGACGCCGCGCGGCAACCGCACCTCACCCAGCCATTCGCGGATCCCCCGGCCGGGGCTGACCAACGGCTCATCGGTGGCCTTGGCCGCCGTCTCCCGGGTGGTGGGCCGCGGCATGCTCCAAGCATGGTTCGGGCAGCCGGCCACCACGAGTCCGATCTGGTCGCCCACCGCATCGGGAGCCACACCGACTTCGACCGCCGTGGCCGTCACGCCGGCCGACTCCAACCCCTTCGCGATGGCCTGGGCCACGTCGCGGTTGTCCCCGAACATGGACTCATAGACCACCAGTGCTTGCACTTCTTCAAACTACGCCGCCCGGGCTGTTTGAGGCGCGCGTCAGCCCACCTCGGGCGGGGCAATCGGTTCCGCCCGCGACCGACCCGTCGTGGCCACCGCATCCGGGAGGGGAGGTCGTCCGCCCTCGTCGCTCATTCCTGATCCTTGCCGGTCAGCGTCGGGGCCCGGTGGCACTGCCGCGTGGGCGCCCACGGACGCTGCTGGTGTGACGCTACTCGCGGCAGGTTGCACGCTGACGAGCAGTCCCCCGGCCGCCAGCAGCACCGTGAATGCCCCTACAGAGGCTTTGGTGATCATGTCGACTCACGCATTCAGGCAGGTCGCTGCGGCGGTGATCGTCTGGGCTGCGGCAGTGGTGTTCTGATACGCCACGATCCAGCCATTACCCGCCTGGAAGGTGCTCACCATGTGCACCCCGAAACTGGAGGTCGTCCCGCCTCCGCTGAGGATCTGGGTACCGGCGGGGCATTGGACTGCTAGTTGGGCAGTGCCGTTGGCCGCGATGGGTCCGGTGTTGGACACCAACTGCGTCGGACCAACTTCGGCAGCCCGCACCGACGCGTCGACGATCTTGGCGCTGGTCACTGAGTTGTCCGCCAGCTTTGTGGTGGTGACTGCGGCGTCCGCGATCTTCGTCGTGGTCACGGCCGCATCCGCCACTTTGGTCGTCGTGACCGCCGCGTCGGCGATCTTGGTGGTGGTGACCGCGTTCGGGCCGATCACCGGGTTGGGGTAGGTGCCGGTCAGGTCACCGCCGGCGGGGCCGACCGGGTTCGCCGTCTGCGCCGACAACACACTGAGTCCTGGAGCACGAGCCGTTATCGCCTTGTTGGCCTGATTGCGCGCGATCTTCTTGACCTTGGACTTACTCACCGCTTGTGCGGTGGACTCCGTGGGCGCTGCGGCCGCGACCCCCGCCACCCCGAGGCCGAGGATTGCCAGTGATGCGACCAAGGCCGGCGAGGGCAACAGTCGCGAGTTCCGTGTGATCATGATCAACCTGCCTTAATGAGGCCCGCGACACCGGACGCCGCAAGCAAGGGCAGCCTTACTGCCCAGCGTCACCACGGCGTCACGGGTGGGACTTGCGTCATTGCTGACACATTGCGCAGACTGGTGCGAGCGGGGCCGAGACAGGTTGAGCGATGGCAAAGACGGGCACCTTCAGCGACGACGGCAGAGATCCGCTTCTACTCGCGTTCTTGCCGGCTCCACCGGTCCACCTGTCCCTGCTGAATGCGTTCAGTGTGCAGGTGGGTGCGCAATCGATCGTTTTGCCTCCGGGATGTGAACGCCTGCTCGCCCTATTGGCTCTGCATGGGCGTCGCACTCGCTCCAGCGCCGCCGGATGCCTGTGGCCAGACGCCGCGCAGGAGAAGGCGCTGGCCTGCCTGCGCACCTGCATCTGGCGGTGCAACCAGGCGGCGGACCTGGTGTCGGCCGGGTTGAGGACCGTGGAGCTCGCACCGGCCGTCCATGTCGATATCGGCGATCCCCGGACTGCCGACGGCGAGTTGCTTCCCGGCTGGGACGACGAGTGGCTGATGGCCGAGCGAGAGAGACTGCGCGAGGTGCACCTTCAGCACCTGGACACCCAGATCGACCAGCTGGTCAAGGAACGCCAGTTCGGCCAGGCACTAGAGCTGGCACGGCGCAGCCTTGCCATCGAGCCGCTGCGCGAGGTGACCCACCGCGCGGTCATCGGCATTCATGTCGCGGCCAGCGACCACGCGGCAGCGGTGCGTGCCTATCAGCGCTGCCGCACGTTACTGCTCACCGAACTGGGGGTCGAGCCCTCACGCCAGACTGTCCGCCTGCTCGACGGGGTCCGCAGCACGCCGGCTGAGTCGACGGCGTCTGGCACTGTAGGACTGTGACACGTGAACGCTCCACTGACGAGGGCCACCTGCGCTTGGCCGTGCTCATCGACGCCGACAACGCCCAGGCGTCGGTGATCGAAGATCTGCTGGCTGAGGTCGCCCGCTTCGGGGATGCGATCGTGCGGCGGATCTACGGCGATTTCACCGCGCCCACCAGCGCCGGATGGAAGAAGGTCCTGCAGCGTAACGCCATCAAACCTGTCCAGCAGTTCGCCTACTCACGGGGCAAGAACGCCACCGACAGCACCCTGATCATCGATGCGATGGACCTGTTGTACACCGGCAACTTCGACGGGTTCTGCCTGGTCACCAGCGACAGCGACTTCACCGGGCTCGCCACCCGCCTGCGCGAAGCCGGGCTGATGGTCTACGGCTTCGGTGAACGCAAGACCCCCGAGGCATTCCGCAACGCCTGCCACCGGTTCGTCTTCGTCGAGGTCTTGCGGGAGGCGGACACCGCGCAGTCGAGTCGAGGGCCCAAGCAGGCCCCGAAGAAGACCGACACGACCGACGAGACCCCGTTCCCGAAGAAGTTCGTGATGTCAGCGCTGGAGCAGTCGGTGGACGACGCCGGCTGGGCGAATCTGGGCACGTTCGGCAGTTACCTGGTCAAGCTGCAGCCGGACTTCGACTCCCGGCTGTACGGCTACAAGAAACTGTCGGACCTGGTGCGATCACGCACCGATCTGTTCCAGACCGAGGAGCGCCAGGACCAGGGCTCCCGCCAGCGTGACATCTACGTGCGCGCCAAATAGGGTTTCGCTGATTTTACGCGGCGCGTCGATGAGGGCTTGCGCGCTGACCCCCTTTCGCCTCGCGGCTGGCGGTGCAACACAGCCGAACATGGCGCTCCAGACGCACGAAAGTCCCCGCCACCGACATCCTCGTTGTTGCCAGCGTCATGTTGACTGGGAACCATCAGACCCGCCGGCGTCGCTGTCATCGTGATGGCGCCACGCCCGCCAGGCCCCGGTGCACCACAGTGCCCAGACCACCAGCAGCGGCTGGAACAGCAGGCGCACGGCGCGCGCAGCATCTGAGTCGAGGCCAAACGCTGCTTGACCGGTGACGAACTGGGAGACGTTGCCGGGGAAGATGACCACGAAGAACGCTGCCAGCAGCCAGCCGACCTGCACGCGCCACCTGGAAGCCGCGACCAGGGCCACAGCGAAGGCGAGTTCAATGACCCCGGACCCTGCGATGACGGCGCGTGGCGCGGGCATCCAGGGGGGCACCTGGGCCAGGAACGACTCCCAGGCCAAGAAGTGCCCGAGCCCGGCCACCGCCAGCAGCAGCGCCAACACCCATCGACCCACCGTGGCAGCCATGGGTTCACTGTGCCAGGTGGCGCCAGGCCGGCAATCACCGGAAGTTGTTTTCCGCCTTGGCGTTCTGCCCCCGCATACGTGTCTGCCGTCGGGGTACATGATGCCCTGATGACTTCCGCCCTTCCCAACTTCCGTCTGCTGGCCGCCTTCCAAGCGCTGGCCGGACTGGTGATTGTTCCTTTCCTCGCCGTGGGGGGAGCAGAGAACCTCCTCGCCGGCGTGACCGCCGTGGTATGGCTGGCGTTAGCCGGGATCAACTGGCTGCTGGCCGATCGGCTGCCGGCGAGCGGATTCGAGACGTCCCTGTACGTCAGTGCGCTCGCGTTGGTGGCGCATACCGCTGGCACTCCACGGCCCCAGATGCAGGTCCTCGACGGCCTAGAGCTGCTCGTGCTCGGGATATTCGCCGCGTTCGCCCTCGAGCCGATGCGGGTCAACGTCTGGCTGACCATCGCAGGTGCGGCGTATCTGGTGGCACTGGTGGTGAATCCGCTGCCGATCGGGGCCTGGCTGGGACCAGTGATCGTCATCATGGTGGCCGCGACCACCACGGTCGTGCGCAACCTCATCACGCAAGTGCGGGAGGTCTCACGCCGCGATCAGTTGACCGGTGCCCTCAACAGATGGGGGTTGGCCGACCAGGCCGCCCTGTTGCAGGCGGTGGCGCAGCGCAACAAGACACCACTGTCAGTGGTCTTCGTCGATCTCGATGCCTTCAAGGTCTACAACGACTCCCACGGCCATCTGGCCGGGGATCAGTTGCTGCGCGATTTGGCAGTGTCACTGCAGGGCCACCTGCGGGCGGAGGACCTCATAGCCCGGATCGGCGGTGACGAGTTCATCCTGGTCCTGACCGGGACCACCAGCACCGAAGCGGATGAAGTGATGCAACGCATCGAAGCGCGACTTCCCACCCGAGTCAGTCACGGGACGGTCGACTGGCCCCCCGGCGTCGACCTCGCCACCGCGATCGACATGGCTGACCGGATGATGTACGAACGCAAAAGCTGCAGTCGTCAGGACCCGCCCGCCTTACGACGATGCAGCTGAACTCCGCTGACGGGGCCGTGGGTGTTCGGACCCTTCTCCTTGGAGTGTTCCTTGTTCTCCACCGAATCGTGCGCCTTCTTGCGGTCCAAAGCCTCACGCATCTTGGCTTTGATGTCCTCGTTGTCCGTCATCACCGCTCCTATCGACCCCTTCAGCCTGCCACACGTGCCTAGGGCGTGTCTGGTAATCGTTCATAACCAGAACAGAACGATCGAGGCCAGCAGGATCCCGCTCCGGTAGTTGCGGGCGGTTTTGTCGTAGCGGGTGGCGATTCCGCGCCATTGTTTGAGCCTGTTGAAGCACCGTTCGACGACGTTGCGGCGCCTGTACATCTCGGTGTCGAAGTTGGGTGGCCGGCCGCCGCCGGTACCGCGTTTCTGGCGGGCTGTGATCTGGTCGCTGCGCTGCGGGATCACGGTAGGGATGCCTCGCTCGCGCAGCGCTTCTCGGGTGGATGGGTGGGAGTAGGCCTTGTCCGCCAGCAGGCTGTCCGGGCGTTTGCGGGGTCTGCCTGCGGTGGGAACTGCGATCTGATCGAGCAGCGGTAGCAGTTGCGGGTTGTCCCCTGCCTGGCCGCCGGTCAGACGCACCGCCAGCGGCCGGCCGGCACCGTCCACAGCAACGTGTGCTTTCGTTGTGAATCCACCGCGTGACCTGCCCAAACAATGATCATCCGGCTCGGGCCAGGAATTCTTGTAATTCGGTTGGGCCCCCTTTTTGATCTCGGGGCGGATCGGCGGGCGCGGTCGTGTCGCCCCGTCTGGCCCCGGCCGCGTGCTGATGCGCCCGGGCGATCGTGGAGTCCACCGACACCGTCCAATCTAGGTGCCCTTCGGCGTGCACCTGACCCTGCAGCACCGTCAGCACCTTCTCGAACGTGCCGTCGTTGGACCAGGCGTTGAACCGGTGCCACACCGTCTGAAACGGCGGGAACCGGTCCGGGAGATCCCGCCACGGAGATCCCGTCCGGAACCGCCAGATGACCGCCTCCAGCACCAGTCGATGATCAGTCCACGGCCTGCCCGCACGCAGCGAACGACCCGGGAACATCGGCTCCAACACAGCCCACATCTCATCGGTCAACACATCACGCTCAGACACGAAACCAGGCTGCCCCACCAACCGCACAGAGATTGTCAGACACGCCCTAGTCTGCATCCATGAGAATCCGTGTGCCCCGCGATCCCGAGAACGACTACACCGCAGCCATGGCTGCCCGCCGCCGCGAATTCACCGGCGCGGATCTCGAGCACGTGGGGTCCTTCTCCTTCGACCCGGCGGGCCTGCCGGGAAACATCGAGAACTTCATCGGGGTGGCCCAGGTGCCCATCGGCCTCGCCGGCCCCTTGCGGGTGAACGGTGAACATGCCAGCGGGGACTACTACGTGCCCATGGCCACCACAGAGGGGACACTCGTGGCGTCCTACAACCGGGGCATGCGGTTGCTCACCGAATCTGGTGGTGTCACGGCGACCGTCGTCGACGATCGCATGCAGCGTGCACCGGTGTTCATCCTGGAGGATGCCCGGGCAGCCAGGGACCTGGCAGCGTGGATCGCGGACCACTTCGCCCAGATCGCCGCGGCTGCCCAGAGCACCACCAGTAGGGGCCGGCTCATCGAGATCGAGCGCTACCACGTGGGACCACTGCTGTACCTGCGCTTCGACTACACGACCGGCGACGCCGCCGGACAGAACATGGTCGGCAGGGCCACCTGGGCGGCATGCGAGTGGATCACCCGCGAGTTCCCGGGGGCGACGCACTACGTGTTGTCCGGGGCCATCGACACGGACAAGAAACACTCCCAGATCAACGTTCTGCGCGGCCGTGGGAAGCGTGTGGTGGCTGAGGCCCGGTTGCCGGCCGTCTTGCTTGAAACACAGATGGGGGTCACCCCTGCCCAACTCTTCCGGATGCGGCAGGTGAGCCAGGCCGGCGGGGTCCTGGCCGGCAGTGCCAACTTCGGTGCCCACGCCGCCAATGGCCTGGCAGCACTGTTCATCGCCACGGGCCAGGACGCGGCCAATGTCGCCGAATCCCACACAGCCATCACCTACTCACAGGTGCTGGACAACGGCGACTACTACTGGTCTATCACCTTGCCCGCCCTGATCGTTGCGACCGTGGGCGGCGGCACGGGCCTGCCCACGCAGCGGGAGTGCCTGGCCCTGCTGGGATGCGCCGGACCTGGGCGGGTGCTCGCATTCGCTGAGATCTGCGCTGCGGTGGTGCTGGCCGGTGAGGTGTCACTGGCCAGTGCGGTGCTGGCTGGGGACTGGGTCACCAGCCACGAGGCGCTGGGCCGCAATCGTTAGTGATTCGACGTCTTCGGTTCAAAGTTCGCATGAAGGCGGAACTCAGGTTCTCCTGATGCGCATTCTTAACCCCACAAAAAGTACAAATAACTCCGATCGACCACCCGCAGGGGTCACAACTCGGCATCCGGGCTCGAAGCGTGCGGACTTTTGAACCAGTTTCGTCCTAGACCCCTCGACTGCGCGCTGTTGCACCGACCTCCGCACTGGCCAGGGCTAGGCTCGGCGTGTGCCTGCCGCACTGCCCTCACCGGCCAACCCAGAATCCGTCTTCACCTACGCCGCGCCCACTCTGGCCTTCGGCAAGGGTGCCGTCGCCGACATCGCCTGGCATCTGCGAGCCGCCCGGCGGGTGCTTGTCGTCACCGACCCCGGGGTGGCTGCCACCGGCGCCGCGCAGCGCGTCGTCGACGTGCTCGCCCACTGCTCGGTGACCGTCTGGACCGACACCGAGGTCGAACCCACCGACGAGAGCCTGCGACGTATCGGCGACAGCGTGCGCCGCATGGGTCGCGTGGACGCGTTCGTGGCTGTGGGCGGGGGGTCCAGCATCGACACCGCGAAGGCGGCGAACCTGCTGTCCACCAATCCCGGCGACCTCCTTGACTACGTCAACGCCCCGATCGGGGGTGGTGCCGCACCACAGCAGCCGCTCAAACCCCTCATCGCCGTGCCCACCACTACGGGAACCGGGTCCGAGAGCACCACGATCTGCGTGCTCGACGTTCTGGACAAGCATGTGAAGACCGGGATCAGCCACCCTCGCCTGCGCCCGACGGTGGCTGTCGTTGACCCCGATCTGGTGATGACGCAGCCGCGCATGGTCACCGCCTGCGCGGGCATGGACATCGTGTGTCACGCACTGGAGTCCTTCACCGCGCGACCGTACGACAGTTTCGAGGCGAAGGCACCCGCCCAACGGGTCCCCTACTGCGGAGCCAACCCGATCTCGGACACGTGGGCGCTGACTGCCCTGCGCCTCGTCGCCGACGCGTTCGTTCCCGCGGTGGTCACCGGCGATCCCGAGGCGATGGCCACCATGGCCCTGGCCGCGACCGTCGCGGGACTGGGATTCGGAAACGCCGGGGTCCACGTTCCGCATGCCAACGCCTACCCGATCGCCGGACAGGTGCGCGACTACCGACCCGCCGACTACCCCGCCGGCAAGGCGCTGGTGCCGCATGGCATGGCTGTCTCGCTGACTGCACCGGCCGCTTTCCGAGCCTTGGCGCCGGCAGATCCCGGCCGTCAGCAGCAGGCCGCCCGGATCCTGGGGGCAGAGGACCTGCCGACCGCCCTGCGCAACCTGATGGACGCCGTGGGGATGCCCAGCGGCCTGGCCGAGGTCGGCGTGCTGGAGCCCGACATCCCGGAGCTGGTCGAGGGCACTCTGGCCCAGCAACGTCTGCTGGCTCTGGCACCGATGTCGCTGGATCCCGACGACCTGGCCAGGATCTTCCGGGAGTCCCTGTGAACCGCTACCCCATTGCCACCCGGTGGAACGACAACGACCACTACGGCCATGTCAACAACGCGACCTACTTCGAGTATCTGGACACCGCCGTCAACGGCTGGCTGATGCAGAGCACCGGCTTGGACATCCGCGAACTGCCCGCTGTGGGCATCGTGGCCAGCGTGAGTTGTGAGTTCTACCGTGAGATCGGTTTTCCCGATGTCCTGGAGGTCGAGCTGTTCACCGAGCGCATCGGCACTTCCAGCGTTACCTACCAGCTGGACGTCTTCCGGTCCGGCGACGCCGAGGTACGCGCACGCGGCCGCTTCGTCCATGTCTACGTCGACGCGACGACTCGCCGTCCGGTGCCGATCCCGGCCGTGGTGGGCGCGGCGCTGGCAGCACTGCCTGAAAGACTCCAGACATGAATCGAAAGATGTTCGAGGCGCACGTGCAGTTCGAGCTGGACCAGTGGCCGGCGTCAGTCACCGATGAGGTACAGGCGGCGTTCGCATGGCTGAGCACGGTACGCGCCGGCGACGTCCTCACCCCGGAGACGGTACTCGGGGTGATCGACGGCTGGCCGGGACCCGACGTGGCCGGGGTGCAACAGATTCATGAGGCCGCGTTGCAGGACCAGACCAGGATCAGCGATCTGGTCCGGCGCAGCGACTACGACCGGTTGGCACGGGAGGTGATGGGGCTGGGCGATGTTCAGGAGGCGGCCATCGACCAAGTCACTACCAGCGAGGTGTACGCCGAACTCATCACCCACGTCCTCTACCACGGCATCAAGAACTACGTCATGACCGAGAGCCCGGTCGCGAAGGTCCCGGGAGCGTCGGCCTTCATGAAGTTCGGACAGAATGCCATGGACCGAGGTGCGCCCAAACTCAGCAAGGGTATCGACCGGCAACTGATGGCCTTCGTCAACGCCAACATCCAGGACAGTCTGCGCGAGAGCAGGACCTACCTGACCTCGGTGGTGGACGAGTCGGCGATGAGTGAGGTGGCAGGCGAGATCTGGAACCGCAATGCCGAGGTCACAGTCTCCGAGGTCGCCGGTCTCATCCCGCAGGAGATCGCGATGGCACTCGCCGGGATCGCGCTCGACATGTGGGACCACCTGCGCGACACTGTGGCCTTCCGCGACCAGGTGAGCAGGTGGCTGGACGACAACGCGCACCGCAGTGTGGCCGATCTGCTCGCCGATGCCGGGGTGACGCCCGACCAGGTGGTGTTGGCCCTGGATCCGTGGCTGACCAGGGCCGTCGAGGATGGCTACCTGGAGGCCCGGATCCGGGCCCGCCTGCAGCCCTTCTACGAGAGTTTCAAACCGGCGGTTCGGCGCTCCTGATGCGCTGACCGGCGGCGAACATCTGCAGCTGGTAGGCCCTGGGGTGTAACCGTTTGTCCCAATACGCCTTCTGCGCCCCGGCGTCGGGCAGGATCAGAAACACCCCGTCAGCCACCGCGTCGACCACTCGGGCGGCGATCTGGTCGGCGTCGAACGGGGCGCGCTCGATGAGTTTGGCGCTGATGGCCGCCATGACCGGGTCGCCGTCGGTCAGGGATGCTGCCAGATTGGTGCGGAAGAACGACGGACACACCACGCTGACCTGCACACCCCATGGCGCCAACTCGTGGTTCAGGCTCTCCGACATGGCGACCACCGCGGCCTTGCTGGCCGTGTACGCGCTCATCCCGGCCGGGTGCACCAGCCCCGCCAGCGAGGCGACGTTGACCAGATGTCCGCGGCCCTGCTGCTTGAACAGCGGCGCGAACGCCGCACACCCGTTGGCGACCCCGACCACGTTCACATCGAGGACGCGGTGCCATTCCTGGGCATCGGTGCGGTCCACCCGGCCACCGCCTGCCACCCCGGCATTGTTGATCAGGATGTCCAGGCCACCCCAGGTCTGCTCGACGTGGTCGCGGGCATCACGCCAGTCCGCCTCTGAGCGCACGTCCAGGGCCACGTCGGCATCGGCCAGGTCGGCCCCGATCACCTGATGCCCACGTGCCCGGTACTGTCGCGCCAACGCCGCGCCCAGCCCGCCGGCTGCGCCCGTGATGAGGACCCGGGCCACTACAGACCCAGATCCCGGCCGATGAGCTCCTTCATGATCTCGTTGCTGCCCGCCCAGATCTTCGTGACGCGGGCGTCGCGCCAGGCCCGGGCCACCCGGTACTCGTTCATGTAGCCGTAGCCGCCGTGCAACTGCAAGCAGGCATCGATGACCTCGTTCTGCACCTGCGCCGACCACCACTTGGCCTTCGCCGCGTCGACCGCGGTGAGCGTGCCCTCGTTGAAGGCCAGCACACACTGGTCGGCGTAGGCCTGGGAGACCTCGATCTTGGTGACCAGCTCGGCGACCAAGAACTTGTTGTACTGGAAAGCGCCGATCGGTTGGCCGAAGGCCTTTCGCTCCTTGACGTAGGCGATGGTCTCTTCGAGAACCGCCGCCGCGTGCGCGATGTTTGACACCGCGGCTCCCAGCCGCTCCTGCGGCAGCCGCTCCATCATGTGGATGAACCCGCGGTCGAGTTCACCGATGAGGTTGGCCTCTGGAACCCGCACGTTGTCGAAGAACAGTTCCGAGGTGTCACTCTCGGTCTGCCCGACCTTGTCCAGCTTGCGGCCACGGCTGAACCCGGGCATGTCGGCTTCCACGCCGAACAGCGAGATGCCGCGGGCACCGGACCCCGGGTTGGTGCGGGCCGCCACAACGATCAGGTCGGCCGAGTAGCCGTTGGTGATGAACGTCTTGGACCCGTTGAGGATCCAGGCGTCACCGTCCTTGACGGCAGTGGTCTTCAGCGCCGCGAGGTCGGAGCCGCCGCTCGGTTCGGTCATGCCGATGGCGGTGACCAGTTCCCCGCTGCAGAAACCGGGCAGCCAACGCTGCTTCTGCTCCGGCGTGCACAGGTCACGCAGGTAGGGCGCCACGATGTCGGCGTGGATGCCAAGGCAGGAGGACAGCGCCGCCGAAGTAGCCGACAGTTCCTCGCTCATCACCGCGTTGAAGCGGTAGTCGTCGGCCTGCGATCCGCCGTACTCCTCCTCGATCTCCAGGCCGAGGAAACCCTGCTTGCCGGCTTCGATCCACACGTCGCGCGGGATGGCCTTGGCCTCGATGAACTCATCGAGGCGCGGCCGGACCTCCCGGTCGAGCCACGTGCGTACCGATGCCCGGAACGCCTCGTGATCCTCGGTGTAAATGGTGCGCTTCATCTCGCGTCCTTTCCGACCATGACGGCCACTGTCTCGGCCACACAGGCCGGCTTGTCAGAACCCTCGAGTACAACGGTGACGCGGGTTGTCACCTGCGACCCCAAGGAGGATGGCGTGACCGAGAGCAGTTCCACTTCACCGCGGACCCGCGACCCCACCGGCACCGGGGCCGGGAACCGGACCTTGTTGCAGCCGTAGTTGACGGCCAGCGCGAGGTTGTCGACCGCGTACACCTCCCACGCCAGCCGCGGGATGAGGCTCAGCGTCAGGAAGCCATGAGCGATCGTCGTCCCGAACGGCCCGTCCTTGGCGCGCTCGGGATCGACGTGGATCCACTGGTGGTCACCGGTCGCATCGGCGAACAGGTCGACCTGTTCCTGGGTGATCTCGTGCCAATCGCTGGTGCCGAGGTGTTCGCCCTGCGCTGCGCTCAGTTGCGCCAGCCCGTCGAAGATGCGCATCAGTCCTTGGGACCTCCTGCCACGTAGATGACCTGGCCGCTGACGAAGCCGGCACCCTCGCTGGCCAGGAACGACACCGTGTGGGCGATGTCGTCGGGCTGGCCGACCCGGCCGACCGGGATCTGCTGGGCGGCGAGTTCGATGAACTGGTCGAACCCGATGCCGATCCGCTCGGCGGTGGCAGCGGTCATGTCCGTCTGGATGAAGCCGGGGGCGATCGCATTGGCGGTGACGTTGTAGCGTCCGAGCTCGATGGCCAGAGTCTTGGTGAACCCCTGCATGCCGGCCTTGGCCGCGGAGTAGTTGGCCTGACCCCGGTTGCCCAGAGCCGAAGTGCTGGACAGGTTCACGATGCGCCCGAAGTTCTGCGCCTTCATATGCGGTTGCAGGGCACGGGCCATCAGGAAGGCCCCCCGCAGGTGGACGTTCAGCACGGCGTCCCAGTCGTCCACGGTCATCTTGTGCAGCATGTTGTCGCGGATGATGCCCGCGTTGTTGACCAGCACCGTCGGTGCGCCGAGGGCGTCGGCGATGCGATCCACCGCAGCGGCGACCTCCGTCTCGTCGGCGACATTGCACCCCACGGCCATCGCCTGTCCGCCAGCAGCAGTGATGTCCGCCACCACCGGCTCACAGGCACTGGCGTCGAGATCCAGCACTGCGACGGCCATGCCGTCGCGCGCCAGACGTTTGGCAACTGCGGCTCCGATTCCCCGAGCCCCTCCGGTGACGACTGCTACGCGCGACATGCGGCCTCCCTCAAACGTGTTCTAAGCAAGCGCTTACTCAGCATGCTAGCCTGCGGGTGGATCTCGTCAACCCCCGGAGACAGTTATGCCGACTCGCGCAGAGCAGACCCGCCAACGACTCCTCGATGCCGCTGGGACCGCCTTCGCCGAGCGCGGCTTCCACGCCACGACCACCCGCGACATCGCCGCCGCTGCCGGTATGAGCCCGGCCGCGGTTTACGTCCATCACGAGACCAAGGAGGACCTGCTGTACCTGCTGTCCTTGGAGGGCCATAACGCCACCGACACCTTGGTCCGGCAAGCCATCGCGTGCGCCGACGACCCCGCCGAGCAGTTGACGGCCGTGGTGTCGGCGTTCTGCGCCTTCCAGGTGGAGCAGCACGTGCTGGCGCGCGTGGTCAACTACGAACTCGAGGCACTGCGGCCCGACCACGCGCAGGAGATCGCACGGCTGCGCCGGTCGATCCAGCGCCAGGTGCAGCAGGTCGTGGAACGCGGGGTGGACCAGGGGGCCTTTCGCACTAGCAGCGCGGCCATGTCAACGATGGCCATCCTGTCGTTGTGCGTGGACATCGCCCGCTGGTACCGCCGCGACGCCATGTGGCCGCCGGTGGAGATCGCGGGCTTCTACTCCGACCTCGCACTGCGGATGGTGGGCGCCTGATGCGTCTGGTGAGCATCGGCGATTCCTTCACCGAGGGTCTGTGCGACGAGGTGCGCCTCGATGGGGAATACCGCGGGTGGGCCGACCGCGTGGCGGGGGCGCTGGCACCGGTGGAGTACGCGAACCTCGCCGTGCGCGGCAAGCTGCTCGATCAGATCGTGGCTGAGCAGATTCCGGCAGCGGCACAGATGAGCCCCGACGTGGTGACCTTCCACGCCGGCGGCAACGACGTCCTGCGGCGCAGCACCGACCTCGACGACCTCTTCGCTCGCTACGACGCAGCCGTCTCGAGCCTGCCCGGAAAGGTGGTGTTGTTCACCAGCCTGTCGCGGGCGGGCGGCACTGGCCGGCTGGCCGAGGTGGTGGCCACCCGATTCGCCGCCTTCAACGCCAACGTTCGCGAGGTGTCGGCCCGCCACGAGACACTGCTCGTCGACCTCGACGCCGTTGCCGCCCTGGCCGACCGCCGCTTCTGGTACGCCGACCGGCTGCACCTCAACCCCGAGGGGCACAAGCGCGTGGCGGCGGCCGTGTTGAGCACTCTGGGCCAGGACACCGGCGACTGGTGGCGCCAGCCGCTGCCCGCGGCGTCGTCGCGCCGCCTGCGCAGCGCCGGCAGCGACCTGCTGTGGGCCAAGAACTACCTCGCCCCGTGGGTCTGGCGTCGCCTGCGCGGCGTCTCCAGCGGTGACGGGCGCATCTGCAAGGACCAGGCTCTGCGCCTCATTGCCTGAGCGGGCTCAGGCCTCACGCAACCTGCGGCTGAGTCCTTTGTTGATCGCCTTGAGGGTCGCGACGCGCGCGTGCAACTTGCTGTTCGCGGCGATCACATGCCACGGCGCCTGCTGGGCCGTCGTGCGCAGCACCATCTGATCGATGGCGTTGACGTACTCATCCCACCGCTCACGGTTGCGGTAGTCCTCCTCGGTGATCTTGTGCTGCTTGTAGTTGGTCACCTCGCGGGCCTGGAATCGTGCGAGCTGCTCCTCGGGCGAGATGTGCAGCCAGAACTTCGCCACGTAGTACCCGCGGTCGATCAGCTGCTGCTCGAAGTCCATGATCTCGTCGTAGGCTCGCTGCCACTCCGCCGGTTTGGCGAAGCCCTCGATCCGCTCCACCAGGACCCGGCCGTACCACGTGCGGTCGAAGATCACGAAGCGACCGGCGAGCGGCATGTCCCGCCAGAACCGCCACAGGTAGTGGTACTTGTTCTCCTCCTGGGTCGGCGCAGCCACCGGAAGGACCCGGTAGTCACCGGCCTCGAGCGCCTGCGTCACCCGCCGGATCACGCCACCCTTGCCGGCGGCATCCCAGCCCTCGAAGGCCAGGACGGTGCTGACCCCGCGCTTGCGGGCCTCCAGCGACAGCCGGCGCAGCTTCGCCTGCTGACGCGCGAGCTGCACCTTGTACTCTTCCTTGGTCAGCGTCTGCGTCAGGTCCACCCCGGACAGCACATTGGCCTCACCCTCCAGGTCGCTGAAGACCGACTCGGAGAGCTCGGGGCCGGTGGGCGACTTGCCCTGCAGCCGGGCGCTGAGCGCAGCGAGCACGGTGCGCGCGACCGTCAGGTCCCGGTAGCGGGGATCAGTGGCCTCGACGATCGTCCACGGCGCCCCCGCCCCGCTGGTCTCGCGCAGGATCCGCTCGGCGATCGGCAGCACCGGCCCCATCTGCTCCAGCATCGCCCAGTCCCGCTGATCGATCTGCCACCCGGCGTCGGGATCCTTGGCGGCCCGCTTCAGGTTCTTGCGCTGGACCTTTTCCGGGGTGTGCAGGAAGAACTTCAGCACGAGTGCGCCATCGGCCACCAGCATGTCCTGCATCTTGGCCACATGGCGCAGCCAGGCGGTGAACTCCTCCTCGGTGATCTCGCCCTGCGCGCGCATGGTCGCGGTGCGCATCAAGCCGCCAGCGAAGATCGCCATCCGGCCCTTCGGCGGCAACGCCCGCCACAACCGCCACAGTTGCGGGCGCTCGGACTCCTCCTGGGTGTTGTCGGCGAAGACGCGGGTATCGGCGAAGCGGGTGTCCAACCATTCGTTGAGCCGGTTGACCATTTGATTGGCGGCAATCCGGTCGTCGCCGGCGATCCAGATGATGACCGGGAAGTCCGTGTCGCGCAGTTCGTACTGCGCGTGCACCAACTGCGCGCGGAGGTCGGGCACGGCGGCCTTGTACTCCGCCTTGTCGATCTTGTTTCCTACCTCTGCGACTTCCAGCATGCTGACTCCTGAGATCCCCTGAATGACTCTTGTCCGGCAGTCTGACTTACGTGGTGCCGGGAGGCGCGTTAATGCTGCGTTTGCCCACGAGCGACCCGCCATTCAACTCCCAGCGCCTTCCCAAGCGCTGATCGTTACCTGTACATTGGCGCCCCTCGAACACACCGGTGAAGGGCATCGCATGACACGTCATCTCGTGGGGGCGATCGTCGCTCTCTTCACCCTGTTGGCAGGGACCCCGGCCGCCGCGGACACGCAGCCGAGCGTCATCTTTCTCGGAGACAGCGTGACCGCCGGTTTCGGTTACCTGGGCAAGCAGGAGAACGCTGCGAACGTGGCGGGGAGCGTGAATTCCAGTTTTGCCAACGCCTGGTACTTCGGCGACAACAGCCTGTCCGACTGCAACCCGGTGGCGCCGGTGCCCGATGACCGCTGCAGCAACAACAACGTTGCGGGCGCGCCCTGGACGGCTGGACCGTGGCAGTCGGGGTCCTCCTCACCGTCCGTCGCGTACTCCTACCAGATTGCCGGCAGCCAGAACCCGCAGGCCGCCGCGCCCGTCGAGAACTGGGCGGTCACGGGTTCCACACCCGCCCAGTGGGACACCGGCGGCCCGTTCAACAGCCAACTCACGTCGATCCAGAACACCTCCGTTGTCATGACACTGGGCGCCAATCCGATCCTCGCCAGTTTCCTGCGGATCAAGATCGCGGGGACGGTTGAGACCAGCGGTGCGTGTTCGGGCACCGAGTGGCTTTCCTGGAAAGGGTGGTACGCCTATCCCCCGGCCACCGTGGTCGACTGCGCCAACCAGCAGTGGGCGCAGAATGAGCAGACCGCGCACCTGCAGAACGTCTACAAGACGCTGCTGCAGAACAAGAACAAGGTGATGGTCCTGCAGTACTACCGAGGCGTGCCCGTGGTCCTTCGGGAACTGGCAGCCGGAAGGCAACCTGACCAACGGGCCGGCGGCAGGCAACTCCTGCCCCTCCCAACAGCAGCAGGTGTCCGCGTGCCCCACATGCAAGGTCGACGGGACCACCACCCAGTGGGCACAGGCGGTGGCCGCTCAGAACGCGATGAACGACAACATCGCGGCCGCCGTGGGCGAGGTTCAGCAGTGGGCGGCGGACAACGGCGTGAATCCGGCGAACCTGCAGATCGCCACGCCGGACCAGAGCGCCTGGGCCGACCACCAGGCGTGGAGCGGTAGCTCGTGGGTGTTCAAGAACGACACCTGGATCCATCCGAGCGCCGCCGGCCACCAACAGTTGGCCAAGACCGTCACCGCTGCCATGTGTGAAGGCTTCGGACAGTGGTGCGGGCAGCAGCCCACATGGGACCTCACTCCGGCGGTTGCCCCGGCAACTGTGCGCCAGCAGCTGCGGGGAGCGGTGCCCGATCGGGTTGCGAACCGGACGTTCGCGGACCTGCCCAACGTCACCAAGCAGGGCAACGCTGTGGGCTGGGACAGCCTGACACCGAAACGGTGCCGGATCTACCACGCAGGCGTCACCACTACCAAGCGGGACGGCACCTGCAAGGTGGTTGCTGAAGCCGTGCGCAGTGGCGCAGAGCAGCGATACCGCGAACAACACCGGATCAGGGTGCGCTGACACACACGCCCTGCCAGGGTTTGACGCACCCTTGACTTACCGTGGAACGCGATGGACCACGATCGGCTGCTCGCCCTGCGCCAGCACCACCCTGCGTGGCACCTGCTTCGCGCCGACAACGCGGCGCTGGTGGCCACCACGCTGCACCGCGTGTTCGTGTCCGAGAACACGCGCACGATCGGGCAACGGGCGCTGACTGAGGCCCTCGATGACGATCTCTACGGTATTCGGGTCACGAACCCAGGGGCCTACCCCAAGAGCGCCGCGGAGTATCTCAGCGACTGGTCGGCGGTGGACCGGGGCTGGTTGCGCAAGTTCTACCCGCAGGACTCCGACGAGCCGCACTATGACCTCAGCCCGGCAGCCGAGAAGGCGCTGATGTGGCTCGACAGCCTCGGACAGCGCAGCTTCGTGGGCACCGAGTCGCGTCTCAAGACCATGTTCGACCTATTGCGCCAGATGGTGGAGGGCACCGAGACGGATCCAGCCGAACGCATCCGCACGCTGCGTGAGCGCCGCGCCGAGATCGATGCCCAGATCGCGGCGATCGAGGGCGGCGAACTGACCCTTCTGGACGAGACAGGACTGCGCGACCGGTATCAGCAGTTCGCGGCGACCGCGAAAGCACTGCTCGGGGACTTCCGGCAGGTGGAGGAGAACTTCCGCACTCTGGATCGTGGGGTGCGCGAGAAGATCGCGACATGGCAGGGTTCGCGCGGAGCCCTGCTCGACGAGGTATTCGGGGAGCGCGACTCCATTTCCGGCTCGGACCAGGGCGTCAGTTTCGTGGCCTTCTGGGACTTTTTGATGTCATCGGCGCGGCAGGACGAGTTCGAAGACCTCCTGGGCCGGGTGCTGGAGCTGCCCGCGATCGAGCGGCAGCGACGATCAGATCCGCTACGTCCTCCACGACTGGCTCAAGGCAGGCGACGCCGTCCAGCGCACGGTCGCCCACCTCTCGCGGCAGCTGCGCCGCTTCCTCGATGACCAGGCCTACATGCAGAACCGGCGGATCGCCGAACTGATCCGCAGCGTCGAGGCTCACGCCCTGCAGGTGCGAGACGCGCAGCCGGGTGCGAGCTTCGCACAGCTGGCAGGCACCCGCGCGGAGATCGCGATGCCGATGGCCCGGCCGCTGCATGCCCCGCAGGCTGCGATCAGCATCGACGATGTGGAGGTGGCGGAGGCCGACGACGAGGCCGAACCCGAAGCCCTGTTCAACTACTTCGTCGTCGATCCCGCCCGGCTGCGCACGCGCATCTCCGAAGCGCTGCGCGAGGCCGACCAGGTGACGGTGGCCGGGCTGATCGCCGAGCACGGCCTGCAGCAGGGACTGGCTGAGATCGTGACCTACTTGAACATCGCCGACGACGACGCGGGGGCCGTCTTCACCGACGAGTCGGAACAGATCGACTACCAGCACGCCCGCATTCCCAAAGTCATCTTCACCGGAGGTGAGCAGTGACCGAGCCGACAATCGCCGATGCGGCGATCCCGCTGTTGCGCGGGGTGGTGTACGCCGACACCCATCCTGGAGCGTGGCAGGCGCTGCTCGCGATCCCGGCGCAGGTGCGCGACTATCTGGCGACCATCGGCCTCGAGGTGCTGATCGACGAGTCGGAGGGCCATGCCTTCCTGCGCAACGCCGTAGCCGGCCCCGAAGAGACCGAAATGCCCCGGCTGATCGCCCGCCGGCCCCTCACCTACCGGGTGAGCCTGCTTCTGGTGCTCCTGCGCCGGCGCCTGCTCGAACTCGACTCACAAGGCGACCAGACTCGCCTGATCGTGACGCGCGACGACGCCGTGGACCTCGTCCGGACCTACCATCCGGCGCGCCTGAACGAGGCCCGCCTCAGCGACGAGGTGGAAGCTGACCTGCGCAAGATCGTCGAATTGGGATTCGCGCGCACCCTGCGCGACCAGCCCCACACCTACGAGGTCCGGCGCATCATCAAGGCATTCGTCGACGCCCAGTGGCTGGCCGAGTTCGACGCGAAACTGGCCGAGTACCAGCGCCTCGGAGCGCCAGCATGACCGACATGATGGAACTCGACCTCTACGATGCCGCCAACAGCGGTTTCCGGCTGCACCGCCTGGAGATCTTCAACTGGGGCACGTTCCACGAGCGGGTCTGGACATTGGACCTCGATGGCGACAACGCCCTGGTCACCGGCAACATCGGTTCCGGCAAGTCCACGCTGGTCGATGCGATCACCACGTTGCTGGTGCCACCGAGCAAGGTGTCGTACAACAAGGCCGCCGGCGCCGAGCATCGCGAGCGCACCGTGAGCTCCTACGTACACGGGCATTTCAAGAGCGAGCGGAGCGAGACGACCGGGACGGCCAAACCCGTGGCACTGCGCGGGGCGGGCAGCTACAGCGTCCTGCTGGCACGCTTCTTCAATGTCGCCCTGCAGCAGACGGTCACGCTGGCCCAGGTCTTCTGGTTCGCCGACCGCAGCGGCAAACCCTCGCGGCTGTACGCGGTCTGCGACGAGCCCCTGAGCATCGCCTCGGACTTCGCCGACGTGGGCCCCGACCTGGCCCGGCTGCGTCGGCATCTGCGCGACCGGCAGGCCACCCTGCACGACAGCTTCAACAAGTACGCCGCCGACTTCCGGCGCCGCATGGGTATCGCCCACCCGCAGGCTCTCGAGCTCTTTCACCAGACCGTATCCATGAAGTCCGTGGGCAATCTGACGGACTTCGTGCGTACTCACATGCTCGAACCACCCGACGTCAGCGAGCGCATCACCAGTCTCATCGAGCACTTCCAGGACCTGACCAAGGCCCACGACGCCGTGGTGGACGCCCGCCGACAGGTGCAGGCGCTGACGCCCTTGGTGGAGAAGCTGGACCAGTGCGAGACAGCCGCCGGGCAGGCGGGGGCGAAACGGGAGGTCCGCGAGGCGCTCACCCCCTACTTCACCTCACGCAAGATCGAACTTCTGGATACCCGCATCGAGCGCACCGGCACTGATCGCGCGGCACTGCTGGAACGCCGGGTGCGCGCCGAGCAGCACCTGCGCGACATCGAACGCGAGGAACACGACCTGCACACGGCCATCCGCGACAACGGTGGCGAGCGGATCATGGCCCTCGAGAGTGACATCGCGGACCTCAGCGCGAGCCGGGACCGCAAGAAGGTGGAGCATGGCCAATATGTGGGCCTGTGTGAGCAGGTCGGGGTGGCGCCGGCCACCGATGAGCAGACGTTGTCCGACCAGCGGCGGATGTTGCACGACCTGCAGGAGCAACTCACCGGTGACAAGACCCGCATGGAGAACGAGGCGACTGAGCGGGCGGTGACATTGCGCGACGCGCAGAACCGCCTGGATGAGGTCGAAGCCGAGCTCAAGGGTTTGGCTGATCGCAGCAGCAGCATCGACCAGCAGATGATCACCATCCGCACCCTGCTGTGCCAGGGGGTCGGCCTGGAGGACACCGACATCCCGTTCGCCGGGGAGTTGCTGCGGGTCACCGACGCCGCGTGGGAACCTGCTGCCGAACGCCTGCTGCGCGGCTTCGCCCTATCGCTGCTGGTACGCGACGAGAACTACGCCGACGTCGCCGACTGGGTCGATCGGACCAATCTGCGTGGACGTGTCGTGTACTTCCGGGTGCGTGAACCCGCGCCCGGCCAGCCGGTCAGCGACCCACGCTCACTGGTCCACAGACTCGAAGTGCGCCCCGGGACCCCCTTCAGCCGCTGGCTGGACGCGGAGGTCACCCGCCGGTTCGACCTGGTGTGTGCCACCACACCACAGGAGTTCCGCGCCGAACGCCGGGCCATCACGCGCAACGGGCAGATCAAGAGCGGCGGGGAACGTCACGAGAAGGACGACCGCCGCACGCTCGGCGACCGGCGCTGGTTCGTGCTCGGTTGGGACAACACCGCCAAGCGCAAAGCCCTGGAGCAGCAGCGGGTGCAGGCCAGTGGGCTCGTGGCGACCTGGCAGGCCGAACAACAGGCCCTGCGATCGGCCATGCACGGGATCGACGTGCGCAGCCAGCAGGTGTTCGCCCTGCTGCAACCACGCACGTGGGCGGCCCTGGACTGGCGCAGCGACGCCACCCGGCTGGAGTCGGTCCGTGAGCAGTTGCGTGATCTGCGCGAAGCCGACGACACGCTGCGTGGGCTCAATACGCAACTCGAGCAGGTCCAGCGACAGCGAACGGCTGCGCGTGCCCAGTTCAGTTCGCTGGATCAGCGACTGGGCGACCTCAACGGCCGATTGGAGCGCGACGAATCCATGGTGCAGGAGCTGCGCCTCCTGCCCGCAGCGACGGTGGAGCAGCGCGCTGCGGTTGCGCCCTTGGAGCCCGCCGCTCTGCGGGTGGAGAGCTGTGACAGCGCCGAGCGCACCATTCGCCTGGAACTGCAGGCGGAGATCGACAAGCTCGACGAGCGCTTCAAACGGCTCAGTTCAAGCATCGTCGCCGCCATGGGCGAGTTCGGCAACGCATGGCCCCTTCTGGCACAGGAGATGGACGTGGCTGTGGAGGCGGGTCACGAGTACCGGTCGTTGCTGCAGCGGCTGCTCGCCGACGATCTGCCGCGCTTCGAGGCAGATTTCAAGAAGGCTCTCAACACCCAGGCGATCCGGGAAGTGGTGGGATTCCGCACGGCCCTGGAGACCGCTCGGGAGGAGATCAAGCGCCGCGTCGCGGACATCAACCGCTCCTTGCACGACATTCCCTACCAGCCGCAGACCTACATCCGGCTGGAGCCCACGCCCACCACCGATGCTGACGTGCGCGACTTCCGTTCGCAGTTGACCGCCTGTACCGAGGACACCGTCACGGGGTCCGGCGACGACCAGTATTCCGAGGCCAAGTTCCTGCAGGTCAAGCAGATCGTCAGTCGCCTGCAGGGCCGCGACGGGCGCACCGAGCAGGATCGGCGGTGGACCGCGAAGGTCACCGACGTGCGCAACTGGTTCACGTTCGCGGCCAGCGAGCGACGTATCGAGGACGACAGCGAACACGAGCACTACACCGACTCCGGCGGCAAGTCCGGCGGGCAGAAGGAGAAGCTGGCGTACACGATCCTGGCTGCGAGCCTGGCCTATCAGTTCGGCCTGGTGGGTGGGCGCGGGCAGACCCGGACGTTCCGGTTCGTCGTGATCGACGAGGCGTTCGGACGCGGGTCCGACGACTCCGCGCAGTTCGGCCTCGAGCTGTTCCGCCGTCTCGACCTGCAGCTGCTGGTCGTCACCCCACTGCAGAAGATCCACATCATCGAGCCGTACGTGGCGCACGTGGGGTTCGTGCACACCGACGGCGGCACCACCTCCAAACTGCGCACGCTCACCATGGCGCAGTACCACGAAGGCCGGCTGCGGCACACCCCATGACCTGGACCACACCGGCGCAGGTCCGGGCGGCGGTGCAGCGCCACTGGGACAGCGGTGCCCTGCTGAGGGCCCGTGTCCCCGGCTACGAAGGCACGCAGTTCCCGCTGGCCGTGCGGCTGCGGCGACCACGCGCGGCGGACCTGAGCCATCGCTGGGACGAGGTGGCGGCGTGGGCACAGGAGCTGCTGCGCGCGGACACCCTCCGGGTGGAGACCGCCCCGATCGCGCACAAGACGCTGGGCACGCAGCGCCTGCCCGTGACGGCCTGGCTGGACACGCCCGAGCGGGCCCTGGGGCTGATCCGGCGCACCCGCGACGCGGCCCGCTTCGACGCGCTGATCGCCGACACCGACCCGTTGAATCTGGACTGGGCTGCCCAGCACCCCCTGCAGCTGCTCGAGATCGGTGAGCAGTGGACCGCGGTACAGGCCGTCGCCGCCTGGTTACGAGACCATCCCGACTCCGGGCTCTACGTGCGGCAGGCCGAGATCCCCGGCGCCCACACCAAGACCATGGAGGACCACAAGCGAACCCTGGCCGGGTTGGTGCCCGGTCCGGCGACCGGCGGCACAGGCTGGTTCGAGCGGCGCTACGGCTTTCGGACCTCTCCCGTCGCAGGTGCGCTTCCGGGTCCTGGACCGCCGCCTGTGCCTGCTTGAGGGGGTCACCGACATGACCCTGCCAGTGCCGGACTTCCTGCGGCTGTGCCCGCCGGTGCGCACGGTCTTCGTCACCGAGAACCTCACGAACTTCCTGAGCTTTCCGGACGTGGCAGACAGTGTGCTGGTCTTTGGCGCCGGCAATGAGGCGCCCGAACTGCTGGCCGATGTGGACGCCGAGCAGGTGGTCTACACCGGGGACATCGACACCTACGGATTCGCCATCCTGGACCGGTTCCGCGCTCGCCTGCCCCACACCCGCAGCCTGCTCATGGACATGGCCACGCTGCTGGAGCATCGAGCCATGTGGGTGCAGGAGAAGACCCAGGTCACCCGTGACCTGACCCATCTGACGGCTGCCGAGCAGCAGGTGTACGACAGTCTGCGTACCGGTGTCCTCGGCCATCACGTACGCCTGGAGCAGGAGCGCATCGGCTTCGCGTATCTGCGGGCCGCGGTGAATCGCGGCTAGCCACGCAGGACCCGTCAGCGATGTCCGACCGATGCACGCCGCTGATGACCCACGGTTTTAGGATCGAAGCACATCGCCATGAGTGAGGGGCTGCAGTGCAACCATCGGCACCAGATCAGATCCGCAACGTCGTTCTCGTCGGGGATGCCGGCGTGGGCAAGACCACGCTGCTGGAGGCCGCCCTGCTGGCCACCGGCGCTATCGCGCGCGCCGGCAATGTGGAGGACGGATCGACGGTCAGTGACTACGACCCGGCCGAGCAGCGCCAACAACGCTCGATCAACCTCGCGCTGGCTCCCACCGAGTTCGACGGCCTCAAGCTCAACCTGTTGGACGCACCGGGCTACGCGGACTTCCTGGGCGACCTGCGCGCCGGTCTGCGGGCCGCCGATGCTGCCCTGTTCGTGATCTCGGCCGCCGAGGACCTCAGCGCCGGCACCCGCATGGTCTGGCACGAGTGCGCGGAGGTCGGCACTCCCCGGGCCGTGATCCTCACCAAGCTCGACCACCAGCGGGCCAGTTTCGAGAATGCCGTGCAGCAACTGCGCGACTCCCTGGGTGAGGGTGTTCTCCCGCTCTACCTTCCGGCTTACGACAGCGACGGTCACACGATCACCGGCCTGCTCGGACTGCTCTCTCAGGAGGTAGCCGACTACACCACCGGCACCCGCCAGAAGCGTCCGGCCGACGCCACCCAACTCGCAGCGCTGCAAGAACCCCGCAGCCAGCTCATCGAGGCGATCGTGACCGAGAGCGAGGACGAGGCGCTGCTCGAGGCCTGGGTCAGCGGGGAGAACCTGGGGATCGACACGGTCATCGCGGACATGGAGAAGGCGGTCGTTCGTGGGGAGTTCTACCCGCTCCTGCCGATCAACCCGATGTCGGGTCTGGGCATCCTCGAGGTGTTGGAACTGATTGCCAAAGGGTTCCCCAGCCCGGTCGAGCACGCCACGGTCAGCGTCACCCGCCCCGACGGCACCCCACGCGCCAACCTCAGCTGCGACCCGGACGGCCCGCTGCTGGCCGAGGTCATCAAGACCACCTCGGAACCCTACGTCGGCAAGCTGTCCCTGGTCCGGGTGTTCTCCGGGACGCTGCGCCCCGAGACCTCCGTGCACGTCTCAGGCCACTTCGACGCCGGCTCGACGCATAGCGATCATGATGTAGACGAGCGGATCGGAAACCTCTCCTCACCGTTGGGCAGGACCCAGCGGCAGGTTGCCGCCGCGATCGCCGGCGACATCGTGGCGGTGGCGAAGCTGAGTCGTGCCGAGACCGGCGACACGTTGTCCGATGTCAGCGATCCGCTGCTGCTGCAGCCCTGGCAGGTACCCCAGCCGCTGCTGCCCACCGCGATCGTGGCCCGCACGAAGTCCGACGAGGACAAACTGGCGAAATCACTGTCGCGGCTGCTCGCTGAAGACCCCAGCCTGGTTCTGGAGTCCAAGGAGGACACCGGCCAGCAGGTGCTGTGGTGCCTCGGCGAGGCGCACCTCGATGTCGTGCTGGACCGGCTGTCCAGCACCTATGGCGTGGACGTGGACACCGAACCCCTCAAGGTGTCCTTGCGCGAGACCTTCAGCGGCCCCGCCGAGGGTCGCGGCCGCAACGTCAAGCAGTCGGGTGGCCATGGGCAGTTCGGGGTATGTGAGATCGAGATCGAGCCGCTGCCCCAGGGGACCGGCTTCGAGTTCGTCGACAAGGTCGTCGGCGGTGCCGTTCCGCGCCAGTACATTCCCAGCGTGGAGAAGGGGGTTCGCGCCCAGATGGACCGCGGGATCGCCGCCGGCTATCCGGTGACCGACATCCGGGTGACGCTGGTCGGGGGCAAGGCCCACAGCGTCGACTCCTCGGACATGGCCTTCCAGACCGCTGGCTCACTGGCCCTCAAGGATGCGGCCGTGAAGACCCCCGTCTCCCTGCTGGAGCCGGTGGCCGAGATCGCCGTCGTCGTGCCTGATGACTACGTCGGTGCCGTCATGACCGACCTGTCGATCCGCCGTGGCCGGCTCACCGGGACCGACTCCGCCGGTGGTGGCTTCGCCAAGGTGACCGCGGAGGTGCCCGAGATCGAGCTGACCCGCTACGTGGTCGACCTGCGTTCGATGTCGCATGGCACCGGGCACTTCACCCGCCGCCACATCGGGTACCAGCCGATGCCGAACTCGCAGGCGGAGAAGATCAAGGCCGCGGCCCAGGGGTGATCCCGGAGAGGTCGAACGGCAGCCCCTGCAGCTGCACGTTGACCTCCCAGTGCTCGATGATCTGGTTGTCGAGGATGCGGAAGATGCTCTGGCCCACCCAGTGACTCGCCTCGCCGGCACTCACGGCCACGGCGATCCACCTGCCCGCCACCAGATCGCCCTGGACCACAGGCCCGAGGTCGGCCTTGACCGAGAACACATCGAAGTGGGCTCGCAGCTTGGAGATGATCTCGCGCAACTGCTCGCGTCCGAGTTTGGGACTGCTCGGATTGTGTGCGACGAACTGCGGATGGATCACCTCGTCGATCAGGTCGAGCCTTCCATTCCACAGGCGCAGCCATTCCCCGAGATAGTCGCACTGGCCCACAAGGTGGATCTTAAGCGCGGGTGGCCAGATGCGCATGGGCTCCGATCCTGACCTATCGCTTAGACTAAAGATCATGCGGGGCTTGAGCCCTCGGCACGCGCCTCCGCTTCCCTTTCGTGTTCTGGCCGGGCTGCTGCTGGTGGGGGCTGTTTCCGGCATGCTGTTCGTGATCCTGCCCAGTGACCGCCCAGACCTGCAGCGTCTCGACCTCATCGGCGCTGTGGCGTACACCGCCATGGCACTCGTGGTCTGGTTCGGCCTGCCGCGGATTCCGCACGAGTGGGGTCTGGATCTGGCGATCTACGTCACCTCGGTCAGCTCGTTCGCCGCCGTCGGCTTCACCGACATTCTGGAGGGCCGGCTTCTCACCGGCTACCTACTCGTACTTTTCGCAACCTTCGCGGCCTACTTCCTCCCGCTGCGCCGCTACGTGCTCGCCCTGATCATCATGAGCGCGACCTACGGAGTCGCGATGCTGCCCACCTCCTCATCCATCACTGTCGTCTACCTCGTCATCATCGTTCTCATCACTGGTTCAACCTCCGGGTTCGTCGCGGTGCTCGTCCGGAAACTGCGTGCACAGGCCACCACGGATGCCCTCACAGGTGTCCTCAACCGGACGGGCTTCGCCCTGGCCACTCGGTACCTGAACCGGGAGACGCCGACGACTCTGGCCCTGATCGACCTCGACGGGTTCAAGGCCTACAACGACACGCACGGTCATGTCGCCGGGGATCGGTACCTGACCGACGTGGCACGCCTGCTGCAGAACAGCCTGCGCAGAACCGATGTGCTCGCCCGCTTTGGCGGCGATGAGTTCGTAGTCGTGATGCCGGACTGTCCTTCCGCGGCGCAGTGCCTCGAACGCCTGGGCGCCGCCGGCCGCGACCATCCGTGGAGCGCGGGCGCCACGCAGTGGGGGCCGGACGAGCCCTTCGACGAGGCACTGCAACGCGCCGATGAGCGGCTCTACCGCGCGAAGTCTCGGTCACACTGACCACCTCGGCACGATTTGATCACAGCGCTTCCACCGGTCGCCGGACGGAGGCTACGGTGAACCATGCTCAACGCGCCCTCGTGATCTCCGCCGTTGCCACGTGCCTGTCGGCGCTATTGACGACCCCCGCGCTGGCCGCCGATGAGACGTGGGTCTCCGGCGTCGGCGACGACGTGAACCCTTGCACCATCACGGCCCCGTGCAAGACCTTCGCGGGTGCGATCAGCAAGACGACCGAGGGCGGGGTCATCCGCGTCCTGGACCCCGGCGGCTTTGGGGCTGTCACGATCACCAAGTCCATCACGATTGACGCGTCGGGCGCCCTGGGGAGCGCCTTGGCCTCGAGTGTGACTGCGGTGCGGGTCAATGCTGGGGCCACCGACAGGATCGTGCTCCGGGGCTTGGAAATGACCGGAGGGCAACAGGCGAACGTGCCCTGTGGACCGACGATGGTCCACGGTGTCCAAATACTCTCGGCGGGTTCGGTACAGATCGAGGATGCGCGGATCAATCTCGCAGTGACGGCCGGTGTACTGGTGGCACCCACAGCCAACCCCGTGAATGTGGTTATCACCGACTCGGTGATCCGCAACGGCTGTGGTCCCGCCTTGCGGGTCGCGCCCACCGCCGGCGTGACTGCGAGAGTCGATCTCATCGACAGTACGTTGAGCCTCAACGCGGTGGGGATCGCAGCCACGGCTGGGGGCACCGTTCGGGCACAGGGCACCGTGCTGTTCGGAAACGGTCAGGACCTCGACATCACCGGTGGCAGCATCGATGTCAGCGACCCCAGCAACCGACTCATCGCGAACACGCCCGTGAGCAATCCCCGTGTTTTGGTGCCATCGGCCGGGGCGACCCGCACCTGGGTGTCCGGTACGGGCTCGGACGCGAATCCCTGTTCGCGCACCGCCGCGTGCAAGACGATTGCGGGTGCCATGACCAAGACGCAATCCGGGGGCCAGATCAATGTGCTCGACGGCGCCGAGTTAGGCACCTTCACGGTGACGAAACCGATAACGATCGATGGCAGCCGGGTCTCGGGACCCATCCGGGCAGCCGCGGGAACTGCGATCACCGTGGATGTCAGCGCGGTGGAGAGTGTCGTCCTGCGTGACCTTGAGATTGTTGGCGCAGACAACGCAGCTGCCGGATGCTCCTACCCAGCAGCCATCGGTGTGCGCATCCTCAACGCGCGGTCGGTGCATCTCGAGAACTCCACGATCTCGGGGTTCAGTTCATCCGGGCTGGACATCGTGCCCAGTGCCTCGAACCCGCGGGTGGTCGTGGATTCGTCAGTCATCAGCAACTCCTGCGGCTCGGCCATCCGTACGGCCCCGACCGCAGGCACCACAACGGCCGTCCTAGTGACCCGTTCGGCCGTGGTCAGCAACGCGACCGCATTCACGACTGCCGCGGGAGGTTCCGTGTGGGTCACCGGGTCCTACCTCGCGAACAACATCCAGACCAGCGCCGGCGACGGCCAGGTGACGCTCTTCCCGAACACCGTCGAGGTGGTCAAGGAGGTACCGGTTGAGGTGATCAAGGAGGTACCGGTTGAGGTGATCAAGGAAGTTCCGGCCCAGATCGTCCCCGTGCCACAGACCCCCGTGTCATGTAAGGCGCTGCCCAAGTCGTTGCGCGCCAAGAAGACCACACCGCTGCTGCACAACACCTGCGTCACGACGGGGGGGCAGCGGGTAAAGGTGACGGTGACGGGAGCCGGCAAGGCCGTGAAGAGCAAGAACGGCGCCGTGGCGGTCCGCACCAAGGCCGAGGGTCGCGTCACCGTGACGCTGAGGGCAGCTGCCACCCCAGCGTTCCTGGCCTACCGCACGACGCGCACCTACCGGCTGACGTAGGTCAGGGCACAGCCAGTTCGCCGGCGATCACCGTGCTGGTGGCGCCCGCGACCCACACCGTCCCCTGCTTGTCAGCGCAGAGATGCACCCGCCCGTCGCGGCCGAGCACCTGGCCCTGTCTGGCTTCGTAGGGGTAGGACAGGATGCCCGATTCCGTCAGCCAGGGCGCCAGCGACGCATTCAACGATCCTGTCACCGGATCCTCCGCGCAGACACCGTTCGCCGGGAAGAAGGCCCGGACCTCCAGCGCCTCAGGACCCGCCGCGACCACCCCGATGAACAGTCCGTCCAGATCTCCTGGACGCACCTGCAGCACCCTGTCCACCGACGCCAGGCGCACTGCCACCCAGCCAGGCCCGTTGTCCACCCAGGCCGCGTCCTGGATCTCGTCGGCGGAGATGTTGAGCACCTGCGCGATGCGCGTCAGGTCGGGTAAGGCCACCGGGCCGCTGCGAATGACCGGTGGGGCGGCGAACGCCAACCGCTCCCCGCGCCGGATGGTCACCAAGCCAGCGCCACATTCCTGCACGACCTCATCACCGCTGTGACCGGAGGTCTCCAGCCATGCGTGACATGTGCCAAGAGTCGGATGTCCGGCGAAGGGTAACTCCTGACCGGGTGTGAAGATCCGCACCCGATAGTCAGCCGCAGGCTGCGTCGGAGGAAGGACGAATGTCGTCTCCGACAGGTTTGTCCAGCGGGCGATACGCAACATCTGGGTGTCTGTGAGGCCATCACCATCGAGTACCACCGCCACCGGATTACCCAAGAGGGGCTGAGCACCGAAGACGTCGACCTGCCGGAATCTGCGCATGTCTTAACCTTGCACATCAGTCGCACGTGCGGACCACACGATGCGGGTGCCCCACCGACCGTCAGCAGGCACTATGCCGGTCAGCGGGACACCCGTTGCTCGCAGTCTGCCCGGGTGCCCAGCCTGCCCGCGTCATCTCCGAGGGGTGACCTGGCCGGTGCCCTCCGGCAGGCCGGGCAGCCGGGTTGCCTGCCAGCACTCTGCGGCCCGCCTGAAACAATGGGGAAGTGCTTTTCACCTCTATCTCCATCCCGGAGGATGGCGGCGGCCTGATCGGTTTCGTCCTGCGCACGATCGACACCCTCGGGGAGATCGGCGTGGGCTCGCTGATCCTGCTCGAGTCGCTGATCCCACCGATCCCCAGCGAAGTGGTACTGCCCGCCGCCGGCGCCCTGATCTACTTCGGGGACCTTTCGGGACCACTGACGATGTTCTGGGCGACGTTGGGCTCCTTGATCGGAGCCTGGATTCTGTACGGCGCCGGCCGGGCGTTCGGCCGTGACCGCACGCGCCGGGCCATGCTGATCGTCCCGCTCATCGACGCCGACGACGTGGACCGCGCCGAGGGCTGGTTTGCCGACCATGGCGACAAGGCCGTGCTGATCGGGCGCCTGATCCCGGGCGTCCGCAGTCTCATCTCGATCCCTGCGGGCGTGGCGGCCATGCCCTTCGCCCGGTTCACCGTGTTGACGTTGGTCGGGTCGGCGTTGTGGAACGCTCTGCTCATCGGCGGCGGTTGGCTGCTCGGCACCCAGTACCACGTCATCGAGGCACACATCGACACCGCCAACAACCTCATCTACGCCCTGATCGGGGCCTCGCTGGCGGTGTTCGTCATGCGCCGGCTCAACCGACGGCGCAAGGACAAGGCCGCGAGCCAGGCATGAGAGACCTCTCATAGTCGTTTCATCACCGTTTCATGTCAAGACGGTTTTCTGTGAAGTGTCCACCCGAACAGAAAGGACACGATCATGAAGAAGACCGCCGCAGTCCTGGCGACTTCCGCTGTCGCCGCAGGAGCGCTCATCGCTGCCACCCCGGCGCAGGCGTTCGAAGTCGAACGCGAGAAGACCAAGCAGTGCAGCGCAATGGCTTTCGCCACGTTGTCGCTGGAGAAGGAGTTCAACCGCATCGACGTGGACTTCGACATCGAGAACGCCACCCCTGCCCGGTCGTGGAACGTGCGGATCAAGCACAACGGCAACACCGTTCTGCGCACACAGCGCCCCGCCGATTACGAAGGCGAACTCGACGTGATGCAGCAGGTCGCCGACCGGCCCGGCAAGGACCGCTTCATCGGCCGCGCGACCGGCCCGAACGGGGAGGTGTGCCGTGTCAAGCTCGGTATCTAGGGTCGCCTTGATCGCGGCCGCTGCACTGACCACAACTGCCTGCGCCAACAACCCTGCCCCCGTCAGTGAACAGTCGTCGGTGCCCTCGGAGGCCATCGTGCTGCCGGAGGCGACAGCGCCCATGCCGACCAATCCGGCCGCTGATTCCATCGCTGACCTCGAGGTCGAGGACCAGTGGGGCGATGGAACGGAGGTGACTGTGACCTCAGTCATGCTGGGCCGGGGCCCGGCGTGGCTGGTCGTCAGCGACCTGGGGGGAAACGTGCTGGGCACCAAGCAGGTCTCCCCGCGGACGCAGCCCGTGACGGTCGCGCTGCAGCCCCCCGTGGCGACGAGTCAGGAGCTCCTCGCGACGCTCCACCTCGATGACGGCGACGGCCGCTTCGACCCCCAGTCGGACACGATGATGGTGGATGAAGAGGGCGAGACCGTGACCGAGGACTTCGACTACGTAGTCCAATAGATACATGCGCACGATTCGAGGTTCGACCAGGGTCCGGATTCTGGGCTGGGTGCTGATTCCGGTCCTGGTCGTCCTCGTCATCTCGTGGGTGGCGGCCTGGTCGCTGCTCATCAACCGCCTCGATGAACGCATCGACACCGAACTGCTCGGTGAGGTGTCGGAGTTGCAGCTCACCGCCGAGCAGGGAGTGGATCAGCGCAGCGGCGCACCCTTCACCGATGTCCGCTCCCTGCTCGAGCAGCACATCGACCGCAGTATTCCCGACCCCAACGAGACCATGTTCGTCATGATCGACGGGCAGGTCGAGTACCGCAGCACTGATGATCCGCCGGCCAGGATCGACCTCGACCCGGCTCTGCTGGCCGAGGTCGGGAGCGTGCGCGACGTGACGCTGGGCAACCTGCAGACAGCTGCCGGCGACGTGCGTTGGGTCGCGGTCCCCGTCGAAGCCGCCGGCACTCAGGGCGTCTTCGTAGTGGGGATCTTCGCCGACTTGGAGGGTTCGGGGCTGGCCGATGTGATGGGCCGCTTCGCGGCGATCGGGCTGGGCGCTCTGGTGCTGGCGGCCGGCCTGGGCTGGTTCGTCTCCGGGCGGGTCCTTTCACCGCTGCGGCATATGCGTCGCACCGCCCAGCAGATCAGCGAGACCGACTTCTCCCTGCGCATCCCGGTACAGGACGCCCAGGGCGATGAGGTGGCACAACTGGCCCGCACGTTCAATGACATGCTGGAACGCCTCGAGGGTGCTTTCGCTGCCCAACGGGCGTTCATCGACGACGCCGGACACGAGCTGCGCACCCCGCTGACCATCGTGCAGGGCCACCTGGAACTTCTCGAGGACGACCCGGTCCAGCGGGAGCAGACTCTGGCCCTGGTGCTCGACGAGCTGGCCCGGATGAACCGCATCGTGCATGACCTGCAGACCCTGACCAAGGCCAACCAGCCCGACTTCGTGCGGGCCGAACCCTGCGACCTCGATGCCCTGCTCGACGAGATCCTGGTCAAGGCCAGCGCCCTGGGGGATCGCCGGTGGGAACTGGTCTCGACCGTGGCCCACGTCGAGGTGGACCGTCAGCGGATCACCCAGGCGATGCTGCAGCTGGCAGACAATGCCGTGCGGCACACCCGTGCTGGCATGCCGATCATCATCGGGGGCCGAATCCGCGGCGACGAGGTGGAACTGTGGGTGGGTGACAGCGGGCCGGGGATCCCCGCCGATCAGCGGGAGGCGGTCACCGAGCGGTTCCGACGGGGGCTGGACTCCGAAGGCGCAGGCCTGGGCCTCGCCCTGGTGACGGCGATCGCCCAGGCCCACCACGGCCGCCTCCAGATCGGCGACAGCGCCTTGGGAGGAGCCGAAATGAGGCTGCTGCTACCCGCGGTGGTCGGCAGTCTGGTGCCGCGATGACCCACATCCTGCTGGCTGAGGACTCCCCGCGCATCGCGTCCTTCATCATGAAGGGGCTGCGCGCGAACGGCTTCACCGTGACCCACAGCGCCAATGGCGACGACGCCCTGCACATCGCTTTGCACGAGCCGGTGGACCTGCTGATCCTGGACATCGGCCTGCCTGGCAAGGACGGCTTCGAGGTGCTCGAAACGCTGCGCGGCAGCGGGAGCTCACTGCCGGTGCTGGTCCTGACAGCGCGCGACTCCGTGCAGGACACGGTGACCGGTTTGGACATGGGGGCCGACGACTACATGGCCAAACCCTTCTCCTTCGATGAACTACTCGCTCGCGTGCGCCGCCGTATCCGGCCGGTGGGAGAGGCCGCAGCGCACAGTGTGAGCCATGCCGGCATCCGCCTCGACCTGATGACCCGGCGGGTCAGTGTGGGCGGCCAGGAGCATGACCTCACTGCCCGGGAGTTCGCGATGCTGGAGATGTTCCTGCGCCATCCGGGCCAGGTACTCAGCCGCGAGCAACTGCTGAACGGCGTCTGGGGCTACGACTACGATCCGGGCTCGAACGTCGTCGATGTCTACATCAGGTACCTGCGCAAGAAGGTCGGCGATGGTGCGATCACGACGGTTCGTGGCATGGGCTACCGCCTGCAGTGACTGGGCACGGGCCCGGGTTGCGCCGTAGCGTGGACATGTGGCCCGCTTCTTCGACATACACCCTGAGAACCCGCAGCCCCGCCTGCTCAACCAGGTCGTGCAGATGCTCCTGCAGGATGCGCTGATCGCCTACCCCACCGACTCCGGATATGCCCTCGGGTGTCGCCTGGGCAACAAGGATGGCGTCGAGCGCATCAAGACCCTGCGGCATCTCGATGACCGCCACCACTACACCCTCGTGTGCCACGACTTCGCCCAGCTCAGCCAGTTCGTCGTCGTCAGCAACACGGTGTTCCGTCTCATCAAGGCCCATACCCCGGGCAGTTACACGTTCATCCTGCCCGCCACCCGGGAGGTGCCGCGACGCTTCATGAGTCCGAAGAAGCGCACGGTCGGGGTCCGTATCCCCCCGAACCCGGTGGCCCAGGAGTTGGTTCTCACTCTCGGCGAGCCGTTACTGTCCAGCACCCTGCTGCTGCCCGGCGACGAGCACCCGATGAGTGACGGCTGGGAGGTCAAAGAGCGTCTCGACAACTCCCTGGACGCGGTGATCGACGGCACCACCGGTACCGAGCCGACGACCGTTATCGACCTGTCGGAGGCCGACCCCGTGATCGAGCGGTACGGCGCAGGGGATCCCACACCCTTCGAATAGGGCGTGTGGAAGATCCGCCTGTGAGCCACGTCACCCCGCAGGCAGGTCCCACAAGCCGGTGACCTCGGGTACGGTCGAATCAAGTAGCCAGATCCGCACCTCCTGGAAAGCCCGGGAACGGACTGGCCCGCCGAGGCACTTTGAGTGCGCCGGGGACCCAAGTAGTTTGGGGCGAATCCGCACACGCGGTAGAGGACTTCTCTGACTCGAGCCCGTCAGCTAACTCGGTAGGCGGGATGAGAAGGAGCCCCTTCATGGCTGTCACGCCTGCCCGATTTTCTGTTGCCCTGCTCACCGGGGCCATGGCCCTGAGCGTCGCGCCGGCGGTCGCGGCAGACACACCGGTGACCCGGGAGGCCTCCGTGCGACCCTCCGAGCAACGCGCCCAGGGTGCGGTGTCGCGCGCCGAACGTGCCAGCCGGGCGCGGGCCAGTCTGGTGCGCGTGGCGTTGACCAAACGCGGCAGCCGCTACGTCGCCGGTGCCGCCGGTCCGTACTCCTTCGACTGCTCCGGCTTCGTGATGTGGCTGTATAAGAAGGCGACAGGCAAGTCGCTGCCCCACTACTCGGGGGCGCAGATGCAACGAGCCAAGCGCATCAGCCGCAGCAACCTGATGCCCGGGGATCTGTTGTTCTATGGCGCGCGGGGCTCGCAGCACGTCTCCATGTACATCGGCAAGGGCAAGATGATCCATGCCACGAATCCCCGCACCGGGGTTCGCATTGACAGCATCAACATGGGCTACTACCGCGCCCGGTTCGCCGGAGCCGGTCGCATCATCACCGGCTGACGGGCAATCCGCTCTTCCCGCTTTCCCCTGCACCTTCAGCCCGGCCGGTCCTTTTCTGCCCGCGGCGCGCTGCTGAGGCGCTCTTATACGGCGCCGGACGAGACTGACATTCGACGTTGATCGCACACGTGCGCAGTGCCGACCTGGAAAACTCCGCAGATTTCCCGTCGCGAGCGACGTTCGTGCGGCGAAGTCCTGATCAAATGCCCGATTTGGGATTTATGTCCCATCGAATACCTGGAAAACTCCGCATGGAAGGACTCGTCGTGCGGAGTTTTCCAGATCCATCGGGCATCCCCCCGCGTGGGCGGAGGCCCAAGACGAGATTCCCGTCCTGGCCTTGCCATATGACACGTAACGATATATCGTTACTGCATCGCGTAAAGACGCGACACAAGATTAGGAGAACACACATGTACGCACATTCCATGCGAAACCCGATGCTGATGATGGCCGGACCTGGCAAACGCCACCACGGCCGTCACCCCGGCTATGGCCCTGGCCCGCTCGGCCCGCCCCCGCGGGCACGCCGGGACCGTGGAGACGTCCGACTCGCGATCCTGCTACTGCTCGACGAGCAGCCACGACACGGCTACGAGATCATCACCGAACTCACCGAGCGCAGCGAAGGCCGCTGGCGGCCCTCCCCCGGTTCGGTCTACCCGGTCCTCAAGCGCCTTGCCAAAGAGGGTCTGGTCGGCCCGACGAAGCAGGAGGGGAAGAACATCTTCGCCCTCACGCCGGCCGGCAAAGCCCTCGTGGAACAGCAGCGCGAATCCTGGGGCGAGCCCTGGGCACGCTCCGACGAGGACTCGGAGGAGACCGACGAACTCTGGTCGCAGGCCCGCCAACTCGGCGCGGCCGTGTGGCAGGTGGGGCAGTCGGCCAACAGCGAGCACATCGCCGCGGCGGCGCAAGCCCTCGCCGAGGCCCGCAAGACCATCTACCGGATGCTCGCAGAATAGGTCAGCGGGTGCGGATGCCTTCCCGCGCCGTCTGCACGGCCATGTACAGGGCCGCCACGATCAGCAGAGCTCCGATCCCCACACGCAGGTTGCCGGTGACGATCAGCCACAGGGCATAGAGCAACAGCACGAACACCCCGGTGATCAGGGCTGCGGTCAACAGACTGAGGAACCGTCGGCGCAGGATCGCCTCGATGGCAATCATTGCCACCGCGATCCACAGCACCGGAGCGATCAGGCCGGAATGACCGGCCAGCAACAACACCCCGAGTGCGGCCAGCATCACCGATGCGGAAGCCGCCGACCACACCCGCAGGAGCCTGCCGCGCACCGTGTCCGCCTGAGTGATTGGCGTGGCACGGTGCCGGAGGTGGGCGTGCACCGGCTCCGTCGGCAAGGGGCGGTCGCTGATGCCCGATTCGATCCCCTCCAACTGCTGGCGCAAAGTGGCCTGCTCCGTGCGCAAGTCGGAGACGGCCTCCTGCAGTTCCTGGGCGCGGGGGCTGGGGCGCTGGGGTGAAATACCTTGGGCGCGCTCTGCGGCCCGCGCCGCCCGCAGCGCCTCCCGGGCGTCCTGCAAGGACTCGTCCACAGCGGCCAGCCGTGTCTGCACGACCCCCACCGCGGTCTGCAGGTCGGCCATCGCCCACGCCTCGGTGGGCGCCTCCTTGTCCAGGCCCGCCCACGCGAGCGGCTGGGCCCAGGACTGCCGCACCCGGCCATTGCGCTCGTAGCGCATGCCAGCAGGCGCGCGCTCACCGCCGAACACATCCTGGGTGTCCAGCCCCCATAAGCCGCGGTAGTCGCGCACCCACTCCACCTCGTCGTCCACCAGGACGGCCGTCCACGGCCGGTCCTGATCCACACCCACGCTCAAGCCGTCGCCGCGCTTGTAGTCGATGTACGGGATCCCCACCACTCCCGAGGCGTCGTCGTTGTACCAGGGCAGGATCCGCAGTACCTGTCGACGCACCGCGTTCAGCCAGCCCGGCAGCGGGACCGCGGCACTGATCAGATATTCGCCGGGCAGATAGGCCCCCGAATGTGAGCCGGCACCTGCGTACACCACAGGGTGATTTCCGTTGACGAACTCGATGTCGGGGTCGTCCCAGCGCCGGCGCAGGTCATCGCCCACCTCGTCGTGGGAGGAGAAGGCCACCCAGCACGGCGTCAACTCCTCCTCCGTCAGGTAGACGGTGACCTGCTCCCAGTCCGCCTCATGGTCGTTCACGCCGCCGAACGTCGAGCGCCAGTCGTTCATCGCGTAGAAGAACCAGTACTGCAGGATCACGTAGCCGCCGTCGCGCGTCACGTGGCCGTAGTAGTAGGCAACTCCCATAGCCCGGCGTGGCGGCATAGGCCTTTTGCGCCGCCGCCGCGTAGCCACCTGGCACGTTCCCGCGCAGCAGCAGCGTCAACCGCATCACCGAATCGATGAACCGGCTCAACAGTCCGACCGCGGCGAACCTGCTGGAGAACGTGAAACGCTCCCGGCCGGGACGTTTGCGCCATGCTTTGAACTCCTTGCGGCTCAACGGCTCGTCGACCTGGCGCAGGTAGAGGTGCTGGCCCACATGGTCGCGGCCGAACTCAGCCAAACGAAACAGATCGAGCGTGCCACGAGCCGCGAGCAGGACGGGGTCGTCACCGCGCCGGGACTGATACAGGGCACAACTGCCTACGAAGTCCTCCACCGAGGCGGGGAAGAACAGCTCGCCGCGGTTGAACCTGATCACCGGCTCATAGGCACGCAGCAATTCGAGATCGTCGGTCATGACTTCCCTTCGGGTGGCGGACACCGGGTTCCAGAATGGCCTACACGAGACCGCAATGTGGTCATCTCAGAGGGACGAAAAGCGCTCCCAGGCCATAAAGAGCGGACAACAATCGGCAATCACAGTGCATACCGGACATAACACCTGGGAAAAGTGTGAGGCTTCCCACAATCAGTCGAGGATGCCCCAATCCAGCCAAAGTGTGTGGCTACGGTGGTTAGGAAACCAAGCAGTAAACGCATTGGAGCTTCTTACGAAACATTTGCCACGGAAGGGTTGCCGGATCGGCCGATAGCCGGTCAGCGCGGCGTCACCAGACGCGGTCTCGCTCGATAGGCCGTCGGCACACAGCCGACGCGCGAGCAGCACCTTTCCGACGCAGGGCCCTGGCGCCCGATTCCAGGTACATCTTCACGTCCTCGACATCGGAGTTAAATTGAGCATTCGTAACAAGGTCATCAGTGCCGCAGTTGTGATCCCGGTCCTCGCCTCAGCACCTGCTGTGGCCGAAGAGACCCCCGCACCGGAACCGACGGTCACTGGAACCCCCGACCCCACGGTCACCGAGATCCCCGACACCCCCGTCACCGTGCAGCCCACGTTCGATCCCACCGCACCTGTGACCGCAGAACCCGTCCAGACCCCGGATCTCGCGCCGGTCGCACAGACGCAAGCCCCGTCGGCGACCACCAGTTTTCAGGCGGTCCCCGTGGCCCCCGCGTCCAAGCGCGTGGCTGCTGGCTTGCGCACCTCCCGTGCCGGGATCAGCATGCGGACCCGCGGCACCCGCTACACCCCCATGACGGCCGTGTCCCGGCTGATGACCTGGGCGCGGCAGAACCGCGCCGGGTACCACAATGGTTGCCTGCGACTGGCTGACAACGCCTACGGCGCCAACAACCGGGTGTCGACCGCGCTGCGGCAGTGGTACCGCGCACGCAGCGCCGGATACGGCCACGCCAACCGGTTGGCTCCGATCGGGGCGCAATTGTTCTGGCGGACGTCGAACCCCGCCGGCCACGTTGCCACCTATGTGGGTCGTGGCAAGGTCGTCACGAACATGCCCGGTGGTCGCGTGAAGGTGATGCCGTGGAGCTCGATCGACCGTTGGGGTCCCTACCTGGGATGGGCCGAGCCCTACTACGGCTAGGCCGCAGACCCGGGCCGCAGAGTCACCTTCACAGCATGTGAGCGCGGACCGGCGGACGCCACCGACAGCGCTTCCTGCCAGTCGTCGATGTCGAACGTGTGCGTCACGAGGTGGTCCACACGGTAGTCGTCGTCAGCCAGCCACTCAGCGACCTGCGCCATGGTGCGCCGACCGTTCAGGGTGGGTTCCGGTCCGGAGTTGATGGTGCCCTGCACGGTCAGTTCCCGGCTCCACACCAGACTCCAGTCCACGGTCTGCTTGCCAGCCGCACCGACCAGCACCAGCATCGCGCCGGGTCGCAGCAGGTGCAGGGCCAGGTCGATCGTGTCGGTGTGGCCCACGCAGTCGAACACTGCGTCGACACCCTGTTCGAGGATCGGCAGTTTGGTCATCCGGGGTCGGATGACGCGGCCGCCATCACTGGTCGCGAGGGCTTCCACCGCCTGGGCGCCGGGGGCCAGGATCCGGCTGGCGCCACTGGCCAGTGCCTGCTGGGCTCCGAAATCCCCAGGGCTGACCACCGCGATGTTGAGGTCCGGATGCAGCATACGCAACGCCGAGACGACCAGCAGACCGATCGTGCCGGGGCCGATCACCACCACGCGATCCCCGGTGCGCTGCCAGTGCAGCGCCGCATGCAGCGCAATGGAGGCCGGCTCAGCCAGCACCGCGCGATGCTCGGCCACCTTGCCGATCGGGATGCACTGCGTCTCATGGGCGATCAGCGACTGGCCCCAGCCGCCGCCCACCGACTCCGAGAAACCCTGACCCGGCGCCTGGCAGCCGATCACCCCACCCTCGTCGAACCGCTCGCAGGCGTAGGGGCGGCCTTCCCGGCAGGTGCGGCAGGAGGCGAAGCCGCGGTGCACACACGACAGGATCGGATCGAGGACGACCCGGTCCCCTTCGCTGAACCGCCCTGCGCCCTGCGTCACGACGCCGACCACTTCGTGGCCCGGGACGGCTCGGGCGTCGGCATAGAAGGCAGACATGACGAACGAGTTCTTGGCGTGGGCCAGGCCCACGTCGCTGCCGCAAATGCCGCTGAGCTCCGGGGCGATCCGCAGCCACCCCGGCATGGCCGGCAGTTCGGGCTCGGGGATGTCGGTCAGCCGCATCAGTCCGCCCGGACCCCAGCCGGCGTTGTCACGGACCTTGCCCGCCGCCGCGGTCCACACATAGCGTCGGGTGGACAGGTCGGCCAGGACCGCCCTCATCGCGCGCCCACCAGCGGCAAGCGGTTGGCCAGTGGCACGCGGGCCAGCGGTCCGCCTGGCTGGCGGGCCTGCTTCATCGTGCGGATGTAGCGCCAGTAGTCGACCTGCATCGTGTGCCGCTGGGAGCGCACATAACGCTGCGCCATCGCCGCCTGGTCATCGGCGATCCAGCGCCGCATGACTTGCTGGTCAGGCATCGGCAGTTTTCCCGCGATCACGTCGGCGACCCACAGCGCCTGGTACTCGGTGAGCGGGATACCGGACCCGACGGTCTGGATGAAACCCATGAACCACAATCCGGGCCGGTCGGGGGCCACGATGCGCAGGTAGAGCGGCATCCGGTTGTCCTGCGGGTCGAACACCTCAGGATCGAGGAACGGCATGCTGATGTTGTAGCCGGTAGCGTAAACGACCAGATCCACATCGTCAGAGGTGCCGTCAACAAAACGAACGGCGGTTCCGTCGAAGGCTGCCACATCTGCTCGGATGGCGATGTCGCCGTGGCCCACGCGGTCGTACAGTTCGGCGGACACCGTCGGATGGGCCCCGAGTAGCCGGTGGTCGGGCGCAGGCAGACCCCGGTCCTGTGGCCGGCCCGTCGAAAGGCGCACGATCGTCTCGTAGGCCAGCCGTTCCACCGCGAACGGGACGTAGGCCATCAAAGGTGAGGACAGCTGATCCACGGGCTTACCCAGAGCGTATTTCGGGATCACGTGAACGCCGTGGCGGGTCGACAGCAGCACCGAGGAGGCCGAGCGGCTGGCATCACACGCGATGTCCATACCGGAGTTGCCGACCCCGATCACCAGGACACGTTTGCCGGCGAACACGTCGGCGTCGCGGTAATCATGGGCATGGAAGGACTCCCCGGTGAACTCGCCGTCGAAGTGCGGGATCTTGGGGCTGCTGTGATGCCCGTTCGCGATGAGCACATTCTGGTAGCTGCGCGTGCGCCCGTCGCTGGTCGTGACCCGCCAGCCGTTCTCCCCCAGGCCGTCGATCGGCTCGACCCCCTCGACGGCGGTGTTGAACGTGATGCGCTCACGAAGGCCGAAATGGTCCGCGAAGTCCTCGAAGTACTCGGCCACCTGATGGTAGGGCGGATAGTCGGCCCAGTCCTGGGGCATCGGGTAGCTGGGATACTCGGTGCGCGGCCGCGAGGAGTTGAGGTGCAGACTGCGGTACGCCGCGGCTCCACCATTGTCGTTGTCGATCTGCCACAGCCCCCCGACGTACGACCCCTTCTCGAACCAGTCGAAATCGATGCCCTGGTCGGCGAGCGCCTTGCCAGAGGCGAGCCCAGCCGCCCCAGCGCCGATCAAACATGCCTGTGCGTCAAATCCCATGTGGTGAACGGTATCTGCCGAGCGCCGGGCTGCACGCCAGAATCGGTGCAACCCGCGTGAGCATCCTGCCTGGCACCTGCTTCACCACACCTGACTGCCGGCTCCCCTGGCAGACTGACCTGGGTGAGAACCGAAGTGACTGACTCGTTGGACCTGAGTGCACAGGCGGGCGTGCTGCTGGGCGCCTTCATGACCGGCCGCAGTTTTCAACCGAACCTGCTCTCACGGGGCACTCGTGACCAGGCCATCCTGTCGGGGGTCGCCGCGGCGACCGGCTACGGGTGGGGCACCTCGGGCCATTCGCTGCTGCGGGCGGTCGCCCGGCGGATCGGCAAAGAGGGGCTGGGGGCAAGCGTCGGCATCGACGCGCTGACACTGGCGGCCAGCGCCGCGCTGGTCAGTCAACTGCGACCTCAGGAGCATGAACGCCCGGGCCGCGCACTGGCTCGCTTCGTCGCGACCGCCAAAGGCGCGGCGGCAGCCGCCGGGCTGCTGGCCGCCGGGGCCCGCTGGATCCCCGGACACCGTTCGGTGGCGACAGCCGGCACCGCACTCGCCCTGGCCAGCGCGGGATATGCCAGTATCCGCCACGGGCAGGCAGGCGCACTCGACAGTACCGATGGCCGGGCCCACGAGGACGTGGTGCGCGTCGTCTCCACCCCGAAGGCCATAGCTGCTTCCACGGTAACCACGGGCCTCTTGCTCGCCGCGGGCCACGGTGAGGCCAAACTGAGCGCGACCTCTGCGCGGCTGGCCGCTGCGGTGCTCGGTGGCGATGCCGCCGACCACCGCACGCTGGGACGCCTGGCGAGTTTCGCCTTGTTGGCCGGGGCTGGCTGGGGCGCAGTCACGCTGGTCAACCGCAAGCTCGCCGTGTCCGGCAATGCCCCCGACGATGCCAACACGTCAGCACCAGACATCGCGGAGGTGACCGGTGGGCCCGGATCGGTCATCGGGTGGGACAAGCAGACGCGGGAGTCGGCGCGCTGGCTCAGCGAAGTGTTGCGTCCCGAACAGATCACAGCGGTCATGCAGGAGCCGGCACAACAGCCCATCCGGGTGTACGCGTCCCTGCCGGCCGCGAGCAGCGACGAGCAGCGCGCGGCCCTCCTGCTCGCCGAGATCGACCGGACGCGGGCCCTCGAGCGCTCCGTCTTCGCCCTGTTCTCCCCCACCGGCTCCGGCTACGTCAACTACGTGGCCAACGAGACCCTGGAGTTCCTGACCCGGGGCGACTGCGCCTCGGCCTGCATCCAGTACTCGGTATTGCCATCGGCACTGTCGTTGAACAAGGTCCACATGGGTACCGAGCAGACGCGAATGGTCGTCAACGGCATCGTGGCGCGCATGCTGGCCATGGAGCCCGCCCGGCGGCCGAAGTTCGTGCTGTTCGGGGAGAGCCTGGGCAGCCAGGTCAGTCAAGAGATGTTCCGCGGTACGGGCACCACCGGGCCAGCAGGCATCGGGCTGGATGCGGCCGTGTGGATCGGGACTCCCTTCGCAACGAAGTGGCGTGACCAACTCTGGGGCACCCGCACGGTGTCCGAAGTTCCAGCCCCCGGCCCGGGCGCGGCGTTTCTGTCCCGCGCAGTGCGGGATTGGCGAGGCCTGACCGCCGAGCAGCGCTGCGAAGTCCGTTACCTGTTCTTGCAGAACGGCGACGACCCGATCCCGAAGTTCGGCCCACCGCTGCTCTGGCGCCAACCCGCATGGCTTGGTCCGGACGCCTCGCGCCCACCCGGAGCGCCACGCGGCACGGCGTGGCAGCCCGTCGTGACGTTCTTCGCCACTTTCCTCGACATGCAGAATGCATTGTCGCCCACGCCGGGCGTCTTCGACGAGGGCGGTCACGACTACCGCAGAGAGACCCCGGAAGCCGTGCGGACCGTGTTCGGCCTGCAGTGCTCTGACGAACAGATGGTGCGCGTGCAGGCGGCGTTGCGGGAGCGGGAACTGCACTTCGAGGTCAGCCGGGACTGGAATGCCACCCTGGCCGCTGCGGACGACAAGCGTGCCGAGGCGCAGAAGAAGCTTGAAGAGCGCGTCGGTACCTGGGTTGGCCACGATGTCGACCTGGCGGAGATTGAGAAGCTGGCTGATTGACCCGGTTCGCGGCTGCGGCCGACTCGGCGGGCCAGTTCAGCCCCTGGTCGTATCGCTGCGGATCGGCAGTGGCGCACGCATCTCCGCCACGGACTCCTCCACATGTGTCGTCCAGTTGAGTCCGCTGGATTCCAGCAGGCGCAGCATCCCCTTGTTCTCAGCCAGCACGCTGGCCACGACCGCCGAGAAGCCGAGCCGCATCGCGAAGTAGATGAGCACCTGCAGCAGTTTGCGGCCCACGCCCCGACCTTGAAAGTCGTCCTCGACGATCAGGGCGATCTCCGCGGCCCCTGACCCCTCGGGCGGATCCGGGAAGACGTTGCCCAGTCCGACGATCGCGCCATCCTCACTCATCACGACCAAGGTGGCCCCGCGGTGCCCGCCGGAAAGCCGCTGCAGGCGCACTCCCCGCCAGTCGGCCAACGAGAAGTAGCGCTGGTAGCGGCTGCGCTCAGAACAGCGATCGTGCATAGCAGCCACGGCGTCCGAGTCCTCCGGGCGCGCCAGTCTGATCCAGACGTGACCACCCTTGATCGGTTCCACCCAGGTGGCAGCATCCTCGCTGCCCATGGCGGAGGCGATGGCGGCCGACAGCCGCAAGAAGGCCGATGCGCGGGTGCGTTCCGCGGCGGCGAACGGGGCCCAACTGCGCTGCAGAACCACATGCTGGTCGGGTGTCCACTGCAGACGCATGACGTCGGGGCCGTCGTCCTCACCTTCGGTGGCGTCGGTGACCTCGACCTCGTCGGCCTCCACCAAGCGTTTGGCCGCCAGCGGGGCGAGCTCGGGCCGCGCCACCACGGCGGTGGCGCCATCGAGCACCCTGGTCGGCAGATCCACGGAATCATCGAGCGACCCAGGGCCGACGTAGACGTTCCTGCCCACGGACTGTGCCGCGGCCCGCAGCACGTCCGGCCCGACTGCTTCCGGCGCGAACAAAGCGATATCGATGGTGCGGTAGTTGTCCTGCTGTTCGATGACGGACACGCCGACGCTGTACGTGTGCAAAGCGCCCATCGCCCGGATCAGGCGGGACAAAGTGCCCGGTTGGTCCGGGACGTCCGCCCGGACCCGCCACGGTTTGCCCGCTTCGTACGACGGGATGAGGGTCAAATCCTGGGGCAGCATGGCAGCTCCGATGCGGGCGATCGTGGCGTTCCACTGCTTCAGCGACGGTTTATCCTCGACGACGGGATCCAGCATCGACAGCCCCAACCCCATTGCCATCACCAAGTGCGCCAGAGCGGAGTCCGACACCTCTACGTCGATGCCCCCCAGCGCGCGCATGTGCGCCACGAGCGCCATCGCATTCTTGCGGCGCTGCTGCACACGTTCGATCTCGATGGTGCGGACCTGCTCGTCGACATGGGCGCGGGTCAGCGCCTCCAGTTCCAGGATGTCCCAACTCGCCGCGGGATGTTCGTACACCTCCTGCGAGACGGCGAGCATGACTGCCAGCGGCGGCATCATTTCGGGCCGCTCCACTGCTAGTCGGACACGCTCGGCGGCGGAGGATCGGGTCCGCGTCGTGATGACTTCCTCGAACAATTCCGTCCGGCCGCCCGTCAAGCGGCGAACGGTCTGACTGGAGACGCCCGCCGCCTTGGCGACCATGGTGACCTTGGTGCCGGCGAAACCGTACTTCGCGAACAGTTCTGCCGCGGCATCCACGATCTTCGCGCGCACCGCCTCGTCGGAAGCCGTCATCACAAGCCCCCTGCACTTCGTCGCTGGGGCATGATCCTCCCGAGGATAGGCCTGCTGCTCCGAGCCTGTCATGAGCGAGAAACGGCAGTCAAACGCTCGTGATCAAGTTCACACGGTTGTCAGCCGTACTGGGACAAGCACCGCTCGAAGGCCGGATTCGGGCGAATGTGCGGCAAAACGTCTGCAAGGTCCTGGAAGGCCGTCATGGCATTGAACCCGTCGCGGGTGGCCGCATACAGCGCGGCGATGAATGGTGTGCGGGATGCCGCATCGTCGCAGTGGACGAATACTGTGCGTCCTTGATCGCGAAACCGGGCGATCATGTCCACTGCGTCACGCGCGACCAACTCCAGGTTGGGGTTGTCGGCGGCAACAGGCGAGTCCCGCAGCCACACACTGACGTGACCTTCGTCAGCGACCCAGGCGGGCAGCAGACGCCCATCACTGCCGAGGCGACACAGCGAGACGACGGCATCGACCTCCGGTGGGAGCTGCTGCAGACCCGCCACGTCGCCGAGCAGCACCGCAGCATCTGCGGGCAAGGGGACCACAACGCCAGGCCCCGACCCCACACCGGCGGGCCACGGCTGCGACGACAGCGCATTGAAGACATCGCGCTGCAGGTCGCCGTCGCGATACCCGGGCCAGCCGAAGACCCGCCGGCGCCACTCGAGCGGGAGGGCCGAGACGCCCCACCGCGCCCCCAGCAGGCCACCGGCCACCGCGGCCACCGTGGCCGTGTCGCCACCAGCCGCCACTGTCATACGCAGTGCCGCCTCCACATGTTCGGGACCCGGAACCTCACAGTGGGTGATCGCCGACCACGCGGTCTGAACCACCTGGCTCACCCACCCGTTGCGAACTGCGAAGTCCTCCGGCATCCCCACTTCGGCCTGTGTGATCACGCGGGCCCATAGTGACTGGCGTTCAACGGGGATCCAAGGCAGCCCGACCACGAGGTCGAACTCACCGTGCAGGATCGCGTGGCGCTGTGCCTGGTTCCAGAGCACGCATGCATCCCCGGCTTCGGGATGGGCATGGGTGAGTTCGCTGTAGAGCCGCGATGCGCGGGCCAACTCGTCGGGGTCGTGCAGGTAACCGAGAACGACCGGAGTGGTACGCATCAGGGACGCATTGCCCGGTGAACCCGCCGGTGCTTGTGCATAGCGGGCCAACGCCGCCTGGAGTACCGAGGCGGCTCCCCGGTCCGGGTCATAGTCGTCGAGTACTGCCGCGATGACTGGTGCGACGTCGGCCGTCGTGGCCCGCCATTGCACCCACCCCGCGACGACCTCGTTCTGCGCCTCGGCGCTGGTCAGGTCACCGCCAGCCGCCAGCACCCGCAGGATGGGGATGGCCATGGCCGTGTCGTCGACCCATTCACCAGCGGCGTACGATCCCAGGCCGCCGCCGCGCAGGTGCACGTCGTCGGGTCGCGGTCGGGGCTCGAAGGCGTATCCGGCGCCGAGGGCGTTGCCCACAGCCATGCCGACGACCGCACCTGTCGCGCGGTCGAACTGCGCCATGCTCAGCGCGTTGTCCCTCTTCATTCGCCCCCGCCTCGTTGTCCGCTCCCCCATCATGACAAGAGCATCCGCAACGCGCAGAGTGGACCCGCCACGCTCACCCGCTGGGGACGTATGAACCCAACACGGTCCTCAGGATCGCCACCACCCGCTCGATGTGCGCGTCGTATCCGCCGGCCACACTGGCCCAGACAAGTGCCAGATTGGTCGCGTTGAGGACGTCGACCACCTCGTCGGGGATCTCGGCGTCGGGCAGGTCGCGATCCAGTTGCTCCCGCAGACCGTCGCGGGTGTTGCGCGAGAACACACCGTCGGGATTCATGAACACGTGCAGAGCCAGGTGGGGCTCACGATCGGCAAGGCTGCGTAAGGGCTCGTACTCGGTGGTCGCTTTCAGGTAGACCTTCACCGCCGAGACTGTGCGGTCCAGACCCTTCCCGCGGACGCGACGCTGCACCGACTTCGCAAGTTTGATGGTGGTCTCGTCGATCACACGGTCCATGAGGGCCTCGCGGTCACCCACCCAGCGGTACAGGGTGGAACGGCCGACACCGAGACGGTCGGCGATCTGAGCCATGTCGACGCGTTGACCAGCCTCAAAGGTGGCGATGGCGACATTGATGGCGTCTTGGGCAGTGGGTTTGGGAAACTCCGCGTTCCCCCGAACTGGAGCGGGACACATACGCTGATTGTATCAGCGGAATCTCGATAAGATCAATTAATGGCATCGGGTTCGGCGCGCGCCAGTCCAACTATTCCGGACCATTCGTTGGCGATCTCCCGCTCGGACAGCCACTTGTAGTACCTGGTCGGCACCCGGACCTCGCGGCGTGGGGAAGCAGCAGCGCAGCTCTCATCACACCCCAACTCCTCCAGGAACAGGAAACGTCGGTCGAGCCAATGACCCGCAGCGACGATCGCCCGGGACACACTGCCCCCGCCGTACATGCGGCAGCGGTCTCCCGGGGCGGCATCCGGAATCAGCGGACAGCAGCGGTAGGTGAGTTCTCGCGTGCGGGCCGTGAACGTCCGCACGATCTGCCCGGTGGCCACCTCCAGAACCTGCATGCCTTGCTCGGACCACACCAGCGCGAACCGGGCCTGAGCGCCCGCAGCCATCCGGCGAGCGTCGTCGCCGTCGCGCAGGACAATCATGCGGTCGATCCATTGTCGATCTGCGGCCAATGCCACAGCGGGCAGGAAGTCGAGGTCCAGACTGTCCGGCCACGCCTGGTACTCGCGCACGGACGTACTGACGAGCAGCACCGGATGGGCGAATGGGAATGACGGGTCGATGCCCGCAGCCGCAGCCACACAGACCAGGCGGTTACCAGCCTGCAGCCGGATCTGCTGACCGATGAACCCGTTCACCACCTCCTCCGCCGTTCTTGCGACGACTGCCGGGTGGGCGTCCGTGGTCGACAAAGCCCCGAACTCCGGGGGTCGCGCAATCGCACGCGGTTGTTGGGGCACCTGCAGGTACTCAACGCGTCGCAGCTGCAGTGGATTGCGCATGGTGCCATGTTCCCCGGATAGCCGCAACGAAACGCGTTACCGTGACCCCATGCTGCTCCTCGCCGCGCTGGCCGTTGTACCGCCCACCCCAGACTGGATGGGGACGCTCTACGATCAGCGTCCCCAGACTCGCCTGAGCCAGCTGGTGGTGCCGGGGACGCACGACTCCGGCGCGTTCGCCATCGACACGGTGGCACCGTGCAAAGTGACGCCGATCGCTGGTCTGAATCCCATTCAGGCGGCCGCCGCGAAGAGCAACCCCTGCGCCGCGGGACGCCTGGCCAAAGCCCAGAGCAGGAATTTCACGGGACAACTCAACGGCGGCATCCGCTACCTCGACATGCGCCTAGGTGTGCCAGCACCCAAGGTGATCACAGCCAAGGCGATCCCGAAGAAGATGAGTGCCAGCGCGGCGGCCAAGGTCCCGATCGTGTTGCAGCACTCATTCACATCGGTGCGCTTCACCAAGGCGCTACAACAGATCGTCGGCTTTGCCAACGCTCATCCCCGCGAGCAGATCATCCTGGATTTCCAGCACATCGACCTCACGAACAAGCAGAAGAAGGTCGACGCGTACTACACGAAGGCCATCGACAAGGTCCTGCGCACCTACTCGGTGGGGGGCAACACCGTGTGCTCGCGCGCGTGGACCCGGACGGCCTTCCCAGACCCGTCGACCACAACGCTGGGACAGGCCTGGGAGGCGGGCCGCAACATCGTGGTCCTCCATGCCGCTGGGCAACTGCCCCAGCGGGATTGTTACCACCCCCGCGAGGCAGTGCTCTACTCACCGTGGCCCAATACCGAGGACCCCACGACCTCCGACACCGCGAATCTGGGTTACCTGCAGTCCCGGCAGGCAGGGCTGAGCGGGCAGTCTTCCTGCAGCGTGAGCGGCGGGAACCAATGCGGGCTGTTCGTGAATCAACTGCAACTGTCGTTCACGTTCACGTCGCAGGCGCAGTGCCTCACCGGAACGCGCAGCCAGAACTGTTCCCTTGCCGACCTTGCCCGCCTGCGCAACCCGTCGGTCGTTCCTGCCATGTCGGCCTGGCAGGCGCAGGGGCTGCCGATCAACCTGTCGATTGTGGATTTCTTCGAGATCAACGACACGGCCAGGGGCCTGATCGCCCTCAACCCCTAGAAGCGGCCGGTCCTCGATCCACCCCCGTGGGTCCGAGAACCGGCCTATGGATCACGATGCCCTGGGGGTACGACAACTACTCCCGCCGCGAATGGGCACAAGGTGCGATTCTCCACGGCGTGTCGCGACAACAGCTGCCGAATTACTCACGCAGGTCCCCGCGACGTATCACATGTACGATACATATATGTCCCCAATCCTCGTCACCGGCGCAAACGGCAACATCGGCAGCATCGTGAGCGCCAATCTGCGCGCGGCGGGTGTCGAGGTCCGTACCGCCGACCTAGACACCCCGTTCGACTTCACCGACCGTCAAACGTGGGGGGTCTTCGAAGGCATCGAGACCATGTTCCTCGTCCGGCCACCCGCATTGAGCAACATCAGCCGCGACCTGATCCCTAGCCTGGACGCAGCCCGCCGGGCTGGCGTTCACCACGTGGTCCTGCTCTCCCTGCAAGGCGCTGAGCACAACAAGGTGGTCCCGCACGCCAAGATCGAAGCGTGGCTGCGCGAATCTGGTCTCACGTGGACGTTCGTGCGTCCTTCGTTCTTCATGGAGAACCTTTCGACCACGCACGCCAGCGATATCCGGGATCGCGACAGCATCATCGTCCCGGCAGGTAACGGCCGGACCGCCTTCGTCGCTGCCCACGACGTTGCTGCGGTAGCAACCGCTGCGCTCATGAACCCCGCCGAGCACGCCTTCGCGGCATGGACTCCCACCGGACCCGACGCCCTGACCTACACACAGGTGGCCGAGATCCTCACAACGACCCTCGGTCGCCCCATCCGCTACCCGAAACCTGGCGTCGTGCGCTATTTCGTGCACGCCACGCGTACTCTCGGCCTGCCCATGCCGATGGCGGCGGTCACCTGCGCGATCTACACGGTGGCCCGCCTAGGAAAGGCCGACGGCCTCACCGATGATGTCCAGAAGGTCACCGGCAGGGCACCTGTGGACTTCACGGAGTGGGCACACGACCACGCGGACGTGTGGCAATGAACGACCTCGAGCGCATCGATGCTTCGTTGATCGCCCTGCGGCGTCTGTGGACCACCCCGCCTCGCATCGACGACCCGGCATTCGGCAGCGTCGAGATGTCCACCATCTGGGTTGCTGACAGCCTGCGCCGCACTCCCGATCAGACTGTGGCCGATCTCGCCGGCCATATGGGCGTGGCACATTCGACAGCCAGTCGGCTGATCGGTCGCGCCGAACGGGTCGGCGCCGTGTCACGACAACCGGACCCACAGGATCAACGCCGGGTGACGGTGCGCCTCACGCCGGCGGGCCAGATGCTGGCCCAGACGGCTCTGCACCACCGGCTGGCCATCGTCAGCGGTGCCACCCACGATTTCACGGTGCAGGAGCGAGCCACATTCGCGGACCTGCTCACCCGATTCACCCACCGAAAGGATCCACAATGAAGGTTGCTGTCCTTGGCGCGACCGGGCGCACTGGCCGCCCCTTGGTCACCGAACTGCGCCGTCGCGGGCATGACGTCAGGGCACTCGTCCGCGACCCCGCCGCGTTCTCAGTCGCCGGCGTCGACGTCGTGGCAGGTTCGGTGACGGATCAGGTGGCCATGACCGACCTCCTCGCCGGGGTTGATGCGGTGATGTCCGCACTCGGCCCGACGCAGAAGGAGCCAGACCTGCACACCCGCACCGCACAGCTGCTGGTCAACCTGCTGCCCTCCGGCGGCCGATTCATCGGCATCAGCGGCGCGGGGATCGACGTGCCCGGAGATCAGAAGGGCACCCGCGACAAGGTCATCTCATTCCTCATCCAGAGACTCGGGGGGTCCGTGGTGCAGGACAAGCCTCGCGAGTACGAGGTGTTTGCCGCCTCGCAGCTTGACTGGACCCTTGCCCGCCCGCCGCGCCTGATGGACGGAGACGGCACGGGCTCGTATTACAGCAACGCGCACAAACCCGGCAGGTCGAGCTCGATCAAGCGGGCGGACCTTGCACTGTTCCTCTGCGACTGCCTGGATGAAGGTCTCTACTCCCGCCAAGCGCCCTTCGTCTCGACTAGTTAGCGCAGCAGCCTCCCCCGCAGCAGCCTCCGGCGCCGCTACCTGCGGTGGGGGCCGCGACCCCCACGGCGCCCAGCGTGGTCAACAACCGGATGGTGTCATCGTGTCCTGCCGGGCACGTCGCGGGATCCGCTGACGCGGACATCGGCCGGTTCTGCGTGAAGGTGACCCCGCACGCACGGCAGCGGAATTCGTAGGCAGGCACGGCGCCAGACTACCTCTGGCCAGGCTCACCGGGCCATGGCCGGCGGCGCGATGAACACCCGGCGAACAACACATGTCACTGTTCTGCGGCCGTTGCTTGCCATGGCCGCCCACTTGTTCAATGAACACATGATCTCGGCTACGCCTTTTCTGTGGCTGCAGCACCCTGTGGACGACGCTGCCTACTTCTACGCAGAACTCTTCGACGGTGAGGTCCTGGCTGAGGACTACACCAGGGAGTCCCAGGCGGCAACCATCCGGGTCGCCGGCCAGACGATCCATCTGTGCAACGCCGGACCGCGCAAGGAACTCACCGACGCCTTCTCACTCAAGGTGAGCTGCTCCACGCAAGATGATCTCGACCGCATCTGGGCCGGCCTGTTGCGGGGCGGTACCCCGACGGCTGCGGGTTGGATCGACGACCGGTTCGGGGTCACCTGGCAGGTCGTGCCCGCCCACCTTCATGAGTGGCTGCGCGACCCCCAACGCGGGACACACGTGACCGAGATCATGCACCGCATGGTCAAACTGGACTTTGCACCACTGGAAGCCGCCTTACGCGGCGATTGACTCCCGGGCCTCTTCACCGGGCTTGACGTCCATGCGGTGCACCCGCCAGGCCAGCACCATGGACCCCACCGCGACGATCGCCACGAGCACACCACCGAGAGCGCCGGGCATACCCATCAGTTTGAAGATCACGGCAAGGTTGCTGATGATCACCATGCCGCCGACGAGCGTACCCAGGGAGTGCACGGGTGCCCGCCCTGCGAAGCGAGCGGCGAACGGCGCCACGAGCATGCCGCCGATGATCAGACCTGCGACCGCCCCCCACGGCACCTGTGACTCTTTGGCTCCGACGATGAAGCCCATCGAGGCAGCCACGGCGACCGCGAACTCAGCCGCGTTGACGGTGCCCACGACCTTCTTCGGCTCATGTTTGGTGACCGTCATCATGGAGGGCGTCGCCACAGGCCCCCACCCGCCGCCACCGGTCGCATCGACGAAACCTCCGAAGAGGCCGATCGGCCACAGGTTGCGGGTACGCACCTTCATCCGTGGGATGAGCGTCTTGCCGAACGCGAAGCGCAGGATGATGGAGATGCCCAGCACGAGCAGGATGCCCGCCATCCAGATACGGGCGCCGTCAAGGCTGACGTTGGTCAGGATGACAGCTCCCGTGAAGGCCCCGACGGTGCCCGGCACGGCAAGGGCGAGCAGTACCCGCCACTCGACGTTGCCTTCCCGCCAGTGAGCCAGACCGGAGACGAACGTGGTCCCCATCTTCGCAGCGTGCGTCCCTGCGGACGCGGCAACCGCGGAGTAGCCGAGCAGCGTGAGCAAGGTGGCCGACGTGACGCCGAACCCCATACCCAGCGAGCCGTCGACGAACTGTGCCATACCGCCCACCAGGGCGAAAATGATGATCATCGGCATGTTCGGGTTTCACTTCCGGAGAGGACAACAGGAGAATAGTGGACTTACTGAATCCACATTACCCCCATAAGCCGGGGATTTGAACGTGATCTGCCTCGCATCGCGATCCTGTGTCGCGTCAAGCCGACGTTAAGGCGGCCCCGCACAGACTTGACGCAGCGGCGCATCGATCCTTGCCCCCCACCCCCGGCACTGTGGATACATGAGCAATCCGAGAATCATCGCGACCACCGCCAGCGCGGCCCTTATCGCTGCGGTGGGTGCCGGGGCCGCCGTATACGCCGTTGAGATCGCCACGTCGACCAACGACACTTCGGCTGCCAGCGGCACCGAGGCGCAGCAGGCACCGGCGCTACAACAGGGTCAGGACGACAGCACGACGGTGTACCGCGCCCCGTCCGATGACGACGACGAGGCGGACGATGACGACTCCGGCCAGCAGATCAACCCAGCACCCGCGGACACCCAGTGGCAGCAGAACAGCACCACCCCCAAGGGTCCGGCCAACACCTCGAAGTCGTCATGATCAGCGTCAGCCTCCAGACCTGGAAGACCGACCTGGTCCTCAGTGCGCGCGCCCCGGCGACCCCGCGGATGGAAACGGTCCTGCGCCAACTTCTCACCGATGAGGTACAGCGCCTCGATGCCCTCGCCAGCAGATTCCGCCCGGACTCCGAGTTGTCGACAGTCAACTCCCGGGCGGGACACTGGGTCGAGGTCTCCTGGGGCTTCGTGGCCGTACTCAGTGCCTGCCTGAGCGCCGCCGAGCGAACCGGCGGTCTGGTGGACCCGACGTTGGGCACCGCCATCAAGGCGGCGGGCTACGACGAGTGGGCCGATCAGCCGACCTTGACTGCAGCCAGCGCGCAGCGCGGCCACTGGCGGGGGGTAGGCATCCGGCCAGGGCGTCACGAGGCACAGGTGGTCATCCCGGCCGGCACCGCGCTGGACCTGGGATCGGTGGCAAAGGCATGGCTGGCCGACCGGTTGGCCCACGCCGTGGCTCGCAGCGGATATGAGGTGTGCGCGAACATGGGCGGCGACATCCGCGTCATTGCGCAGGCACCGTGGACCGTCTGGGCCGACCCCGAGCTTCCCGGAGTACCCGCAGCTGCGATCACCCTCACCGATGCCGGCCTGGCGACCAGCGGGACTGGCCGCCGGCGCTGGAGCACGGGCCATCACATCATCGACGCCCGTACCGGCCGGCCCGCCGCGACGCCGTGGCACACGGTGAGCGTCGTCGCGGCGAGCGCCGCTGAGGCCAACACAGCAGCCACCGCAGGCGTGATCCTCGGCGGCGAAGGACCCGGGTGGATGACGGCGAAGGGCCTCGACGCCCGGTTCAGCTCCCCCACCGACACCATCACCACTCACCGCTGGCCACAGGAGGTCGCCGCATGACCTGGGAACTCATTCGCATCACCGGCCTGATGGCGTTGGCGCTACTGACCGTCTCGACAGCATTGGGCATCCTCGGACCCACGATCCGCCGCCCGACCGGGCGCCTGACGTCGGTGAGCGTGCATCTGACGGCCGGCGTCGGTGGGATCGCCTTGGTCATCGCCCACGTGTTCCTGGCCGTGATCGACAGTTGGGTGGCTGTTCCGTGGAGTGCAGCCATCATTCCTGGCACCTCCGCTTGGGAACCGCTCTGGGTCGCCGTCGGCACCCTCGCATTCGACCTGATGATCGTGCTCGCTGCGACCTCCGCCGTGCGTACACATGCTCCCGGCGTGTGGTGGCGGGCCCACATCCTGGCCTATCCCGTATACGCCCTGGTATGGCTCCACACCCTGACCATCGGCACGGACCGCGGCACCCCGCTGATGATCGGCCTGGCAGCGCTGAGCGCCGCAATGGTCACGGCCGCCGTGGTGCTGCGCCTCATGGCACCTCGCGGACCCGTCGGCACCCGACCTCGCCCCGAACTGGAGGAGACCCTCGTATGACCATCGATCTGCACCCCTCAGCGACAGCACTGCTGCCCGGCATTCCCGTGGCCGGCCTGGCTGCCGCACCGCCCCCGCATCGACTCCTGGCCGCCGGCACGTTGCTCCTGGCCCACTGCGTCCCAGGACGCACGGTGCGCCTCAGCGAGCACCAACACATGTGGGGCGTGCTCGGTCGCCCGACTGCCACCGACCTCATCACCGCCGCCGAGCGTATGCGCCTGCTGGGCGCTGGTGGCGCCGGTTTTCCCACCGCCACCAAACTGCGGGCCATGAGCGGGACGAAGCAAGGTCCGGTCGTGGTCAACGGATCCGAGGGGGAATCGGCCAGCGGCAAGGACACAGCGTTGCTCACGCACGTTCCCCACTTGGTCCTCGACGGAGCCGTGGCCACCGCCCGGGCACTGGGCAGCCGAGCGATCATCGTACGGATCCCGGCGGCCCGCCGCCATGTGCTGTCAATCGTTCAGGCGGCGATCGCCGAGCGCGATGAGCCGGGACTGAAGATCACTGTCAGCCCCGGGGCGGACACGTTCATCGCTGGTGAAGCATCCGCAGTCGTCTCCAGCCTGCAGGGCGGACCAGCCCTGCCGATTCCGGCCGGCAAGCCTCCGACACTGCGTAAGGCAGCAGTCATGCTGAGCAACGTCGAGACCTTCGCCCGCCTCGCCCTGGCCGCCCGCGGACTCACAGCCGGCAGCAGCCTGCTGACGGTCTCCGGTGCGGTGGCGAACCCCGGCGTGCTGGAAGTGCCACCGAGCACCACGATCGGTGCCGTCCTGCGCAGTGCCGGCGCCGACGAGCGCCTGGGCGCCCTGATCACCGGCGGCTGGCACGGCTCCTGGTTGCCCGCCACCGACGACATCCTGTCCCTGAGCGCGAACCGGGATTCTCTGCGCGCCGTCGGCGCCCACTTCGGGGCAGGCGCGTTGATCGCTCTGCCCACCGATCCCTGCCCTGTGGACGTGCTGCTGGCCGTGACCGACTACCTGCTCGCGGAAGGGGCCGGACAGTGTGGCCCGTGTGTACTGGGAATGGCGGCCGCCCGCCGCGATCTACTGCACTCCGAACCGGTCCGGGATCGAGTGGCCCGCCGTGGCCTGTGCGCCCACCCGACGGCAACCATCGCCACTCTGCAATCGGGACAGCGCCTGCTCGCCGCAGAACTCGCCGTCCACGCCGAGGGCCGCTGCGAGGTGACCCGATGAGCACGGTGAGCATCGACTGGCGCCGCTGTCGTGGCCACGGAGTGTGTTCAGCAGCACTGCGCGAGCTGATCACGCTGGACGAGTGGGGTTACCCGGTCGTGGCCGATCCTGAGGTCCCGGAAGCACTGCACAACGCCGCCCGCATGGCATCAGCCACATGTCCGGCAGCTGCTCTGCGGTTGCGCTGAGCCGTCAGCGTGCGGTGACCTCGGGCGGCATGTGCCCGGTGGTCAAGTGCTGCAGGGTCACAGCCTCGAGGATGGATCGTTCGGCTTGCCGCACGGCCAGCCACACGTCCTCGAGTCCGGCGGCGGCCCCCGCGTACTCGAGGTCGTCGGGCCGTTCCCCCATCACCACCGTCAGGGGGCCATCCACTGCCCGGATGATGTCAGCCAGCGTCACCTGATCGGGTGGGCGTGCGAGTCGGTACCCGCCCACCCGGCCGCGCCGAGTCGCGACGATGCCCGCCCGCCGCAGGTCGGACATCGCCGAACGGACGTAGTCCGCCGGCAGGTCCTGGCGCTCCGCGATCACATCCAGCGGGAGGTAGCCGTCATTGCCCACCAATTCGGCCACGGCCCGGATGGCGAAGACGATCCGGCCGGTGAGCCTCACGCCGAGTCCGGCACGGTGATGTTGACCAGCCAACCGTTCGACCCGGGCAACACCTCGACGGTGACCGGCAGCGGGTCGCGGGCCGGGACGGGAGTCTGGGAGTACCAAGCTATGAATGGCAGGTCCTGCGCGGAGGTGCCAGCGACCGCGTCGTTGTCGACGAAGGAGAAGTACCCCTCGTCGGTCAGATCTGGCAGATACACACCCGCGCGGATGAACGCCGGCGGGCTGTCGTCACCGACGTACTTCGTGTCCAGCGCGGGCACGTCGCGGGTGTACGGCGCACCGGGAGCCGCCGGGCCCAGCCACTGACTGGCCCATTCCGCACTCTCGCCCATCTGTTGGTCGAAGACGCTGACCTGCTGCGGCGACGACACGACCACGGCCACCGAGTTGGAGAAGGACTTGCTGCCGCAACCGGACAACAGTCCGAGCGCACACATGATCACGACCAGGCCCCGCAGCACGCCCCCCAGGCTAGCCGGTCACCGCGGCCCCCGGCCGATCTGACACCGCCAGCAAGCGTCTGGAGCCGATGTGTCCCTAGACTTCCGCAACGTGGATAGCCTCGCGATCACCATCATGACCGGGCTCGTCCTGGGGTATGCGCTGCTGGCCCGGCGGCTGACCATCGTCAACGTCACCGCGCCCATGCTCAGCATCCTGGCTGGCGCGGTGGTGTTCTCCCGGACCGAGTTCGACATCGACACCGGCTCAGTGCACCTGGTTGCCGAAGTGACGCTGGTCCTCATCCTGTTCCACGATGCCTCGACCGTGAAACTGGCCAGACTGCGGCAGGACCCGGGGATCGCCGTCCGGCTGCTGCTCATCGGTTTTCCGATCGCGCTTCTCATGACCTACTTCGTGACCCGATCAGTATTCCCCACCCTCGGCGTGGCCGGCGCTTGGCTGCTGGCGGCGGCCATCACCCCCACCGACGCAGGGCTGGGCGCTCCCACCGTGGCGAACCCCGTCGTGCCGATGCGGGTGCGGCGCGCACTGAACGTGGAGAGCGGCCTCAACGACGGCCTGGCGACGCCCATCGTGCTGCTGGCACTGGCCGCGCTGTCTGCCCAAGAGGACGCCCCCGGCGTTCTGAAGATCGGCCTCGTGCCCATTCTGCTGGCCGTCGCCATTGCCGTCGGGGTGGGTCTGGCCAGTGCCTGGCTGATGGACCGCTCGCGCGAACGCGGACTGAGCGGCCGGCAGGGACGGGCCATTGTCACCCTCGTCCTGCCCCTGTTCTTGTTCGGCCTGGCGGACATCACCGGGGCCAACGCCTTCATCGCGGCGTTCGTCGGCGGCCTCGTCTTCGGCGCGTCCAGCATGACCTTGAAGGCCGAACACGGCACAACGGTCTTACTGGAGGTCGCCAGTGACCTGCTGGGCTTCGTGGTCTGGTTCTTCGCCGGCGGCATCCTGCTCCTGGTGTTCGCGGAGGGCTTCGAGTGGTCCTGGGTGCTCTTGGCGATATTGGCGTTGACGGTACTGCGCGTCATCCCAGTGTTCCTGAGTCTGCTCGGCACCGGCTTCAAATGGCCGACCGTCCTGTTCATCGGATGGTTCGGCCCCCGCGGCCTGGCGACGATCGTGTTCGGCCTGCTGTCGCTGGAAGAACTCGGCCCTGACTCCCCGGTCATGGCTGACCTCGGTGGCGTGATTGGGTTCACGGTCCTGCTCAGCGTGTTCCTGCACGGCTTCAGCGCGTCGCCGTTGGCGAAACGATACGGGTCGTGGGCCAAAGACAATGACGCCCCGATCGAGCACGAACCCTCCGTCGAACCCATGCCGCAGCGCGGCAATCCGACTACTGCCGATCCGGCAGGGTAGATACGGACATGGACGTCATTCGCAACACCGAGCGCAACCGGTTCGAACTCCTGCACGGCGGGAAGGAGATCGGCACCCTGGCCTATTCCTTCGACGGAGATGTCACCGTCCTGGAACGCATCGAGGTGGAGGAGGAGTTCAGCGGTCAGGGTCTGGCGGCGGAGTTCACCGAGGCCGTGCTGACTCAGATGCGCGCCGATGAGGAAGCGGTCATCCCCAAGTGCCCCTACGTGCGCGGGTACATCCTGAAGCATCCGCAATGGCGCGACGTCGTGCCACCCGACGTGGAACTCAGCGCTTGAGCGCCTGCAGCGTGTAGGTCAGCGGCAACCGCTCGGGGTGCTCGATCAGGAAGAACTCGCCGAGATCACCCTGGCGCATCATCCCGGCCGGGAACGGATTCCACGGCACGCTGCGATGCTCCTCCAACGCCGTCAGCGTCATGCCGTTGTCGAGCAGCGCGGTGACGATCTCGGCGAGGCCGTGATTCCAGGAGTGGGTCGTGGCGTTGGCGATGGTCTGGTCGGTGCCCGCATAAGAGGTTGGCACCGTCTCGACGATGGGGTCGGTGGTGGTGAAGTACGGGTAGGTGATGCGCAACTCCCCTGGGGTGTCGTAGTCCATCGCCCACAGCACCGGATGCCCTTCCCGGATGAACAGCCGGCCACCGGGGCGCAGCAGGCTGGCCACGACCTGCGCCCATCGGTGGACGTCGGGAAGCCAGCACAGCGCACCGATCCCGGTGTAGACCAGATCGAACTGTCCTTCGAGCACCTCGCGGGCCTGGTAGACCTCCGCCTGGACGTACTCGACAGCTCCGCCGGCCAAGTCACGCGCCACCCGCAATGACTCCCCCGACAGATCCAGGCCGGTGACCTGTGCGCCCAGCCGGGCCAAGGACAACGTGTCGGTGCCGATATGGCACTGCAGGTGCACCACCCGCTGACCAGCGATGTCGCCGAGCCGGGGCTGGTCATAACGGACCACATCACTGAGGAACGCCGGGTCGCCGTGGAATCGCTCGAGGCCGTATTCCTGGCTACTGGCATGCACCCGGGCCCGTTCGTCCCAGTTGCGCCGATTCACCTCCACGTAGTCCATGTTCACAGTCTGCCAAGTGCGGCGATGTGGTTAGGTTTCAGACATGGCGATAGCACTCATCACAGGCGGCGGGTCGGGCATCGGAGCGGCGGTGGGCGCGTTGCTCGCCCAGCACGGGGACACCGTGATCCTCGCCGACATCAATACCGAAGCCGCCGACACCGTGGCCACCGAGATCGTGTCGTCCGGTGGCCATGCCGAGTCGGCCACGTTGGACGTTCGGGACATGCCCGCCTTCGCCCGACTCGTCGACCGGGTGGTCGCAGATCACGGCCGGATCGACCTGATCTTCAACAACGCGGGGATCGGGGTCGGCGGACCCATCGAGGATCTCAGCGAGGAGCACTGGCAACGTATCGTCGACATCAACGTGATGGGCGTGGTGCACGGTATCCGCGCGGCCTACCCCCACATGATCCGGCAGGGCGACGGACACATCGTGAACACCGCGTCGCTGGCTGGCCTGGTCCCCAGCCCCATGCTGGCGCCTTACGCCATGACCAAACACGCCGTCGTCGGTCTGAGCCTGAGCCTGCGACCGGAAGCCGCGATGCACGGCGTGCGGGTGTCGGCGCTATGCCCCGGCCCCACCGAGACCCCCATCCTGGACAGCCGTGGACCGGAGGACCTGGCTGCCCACGATGGCGTCTCCGCGCGCGACCTGCTCACCAAGGCCGCAGGCCGCATCTACCCGGTCGAGGACCTCGCTCGCGACTTCGTGGCTGGCATCGAGGCAAACAAGGCCCTCATCATCGCCCCGGGCCGCGCACGGGCCTCCTACTGGCTGCACAAACTGCTGCCCTCGCAGTTCGAGAAGGCGGCTTCCCGGCTGGTCGACTGGGCGAAGCGGGAGGCCAGCAAGCTCGATCCGACCCCCCACTAGGCGGGGTCAGGAAGAGCCGCCGAGCCCCTCGTGTGCGGGGATCGTGCCCAAGCGGCCAGCCTGAAAGTCCTCGAACGCCTGGATCACCTCAGCCTTCGTGTTCATCACGAACGGACCCATCCAGGCGATCTGCTCGCGGATGGGAGCGCCGCCGAGCAGCAGGACCTCCATGTCGTGGGTACGGGAGTCCTGCGATGGGTCGGCGCCGAACCGTAGGTCGTCACCCGGGCCGTAGACCGCGAGTTGCCCCGCATGGATCGGCGTGCCATTCACGTCGCCGCGACCCGCGAGCACATACAGCAACGCGTTGAAGTCCCGGCGCCACGGCAGGGTTACCTGGGCACCCTTGCTCACGGAGACATGCGCCATGGTGATCGGAGTGGTGGTAACACCAGGTCCCGTAATACCACCGAGTTCTCCGGCGATGACCCGAATCAGCGCCCCGGCGTCGGCGGTGGTGGCCAGCCCGACCTGGCTGGCCCGCAGATCCTGGTACTTCGGTGCGGACATCTTCAGGGCCCGGGGCAGGTTCACCCACAGTTGCACCCCATGGAACAGACCACCGCTGGCCACGAGGTCCTCCGGTGGCCGTTCGATGTGCAGCAGTCCCGACCCGGCAGTCATCCATTGGGTGTCACCGTTGGTGATCAGACCACCCCCACCGTGGGAGTCGGAGTGTTCGAACGTGCCGTCGATGATGTAGGTGACGGTCTCGAAACCGCGGTGCGGATGCCACGGCGTGCCTTTGGGCTCACCGGCGCCATAGTCGACCTCACCCATCTGGTCCATGTGGATGAAGGGGTCGAGCCACTCCAGCGGCACGCCGGCGAATGCCCGGTGTACGGGGAACCCCTCCCCCTCAAAGCCGCGGGGAGCCGTGGTGATGGACATGACCTCGCGCGCAGAGGTGGGTGAACTGCTCACCCGGGGCAGGATCGTGACGTCGTCAACGGTGATTGCGGGCATGGTGACCTCCTAGTACCCGGTGCAACATAGTTGAGCGTACAACTATTCCTGAGTTCTGCCCACCGGAGTCGCGCCGCAGTGACTCACGCTCAGCGACCCTCGGGACTCCCGAAGGCGGCCGCAGCCGCCGTGGTGGCCGGCAGCGGCTCCGGTGACGCGGGCGCCGGACTCACCTCCAGCGATGGACTTGGCGAAACCTCCGGCGTCGGCTCCGGCAGCGGCTCGACATTCGCATCACTCTGGGCCAACTGCCGCTGCGCGGCGATCGCCCGGTTGATGGCGTCCTCGAGTTCGGACTGTGCCTTGCCGTAGGCAGTGAAGTCCCCGTTGCGCAACGCCTCGTTGGCCGCCTGCAGGGCCGCGTCGGCATCCGCCAGCGCCTTCGTCAGCCGCTCCTCAGGAGTCGTCTTGTCCTGGCTCTTCTTGTCATCGTTCTTGGTGTCGGACTCGTCGGGCACCGACAGGCCGAGGACCTTCGCCAGCGCATCGGACAGGTTCTCCTCGAAGGCCACTTGCTGTCCGAAGCTCACCAGGACACGGCGCAACAACGGATACCCCTCAGTCGAGGCGCGCACGTAGACGGGTTCGACATACAGGAAGCCCCCGGCGACGGGCAGCGACAAAAGGTTGCCGAGCTCGACCTCCGAACCACCACGGCGCAGCAACGACAACTGTTGTGCAACATCGGGGTCGGACTCGAACGTGTTCTGCACCTGCAGCGGGCCGGGGATCACGCTGTTGCGGGGTAACTGGAGTACGCGCAACTTGCCGTAGCCGGCGCCCGCCTCGGACGAGGCGCTCATGAAGGCCGCCAGGGTCTGCCGGCGCACGGGCGAGAACGTCGTGGTCAGGGCGAACTCGGGAGCGACCTGGTCGGGCATCCGCAACGTCAGGTAGTACGGCGGCTGCGGCTTGCCGGCGGCCTGCTGAGTGGGATCAGTAGGCACGTACCAGAAGTCCTGGCCGGAGTAGAAGGATGTCGGATCGGTCACGTGGTAGCGGGAGTAGACCAACCGCTGGGCCTTGAAGATGTCCTCCGGGTAGCGCACATGCGCCTGCAGATCCGCGGGCATCTCGCTGGCCGGCTTGACCGTGTCGGGGAAGGACTTCTGCCACGCCTGCAGGATGGGGTCAGAACTGTCCCAGGCGTACAGGGTGACCGTCCCGTCGTAGGCGTCCACGACCGCCTTCACGCTGTTGCGGACGTAATTGACGTAGTCCTGGTCGATATTGATGTTGCGGCGCTGAGTAAGGGAGTCGCTGATCGCATCCGACCACCGCAGGCGCGCCGAGTACGGGTAGGCATCGGTGGTGGTGTAGCCGTCCACGAGCCACACGATGCGACCGTTGACCACTGCCGGGTACGGGTCGGCGTCCACTCGCATCCACGGCGCGACGCTCTTTACGCGGGTCAACGGGTCCCGGTCATAAAGGATCTTGGAGTCGGCGCCGATCAGGCTGGACAACAGGATGTTCGGCTCCGAGAACTTCGCGGCGAACATCAACCGGTGCAACGGCGAGCCGACATCGACACCGCCGATACCGTCATAGGTGTTGTTGCGTTGTCCCGAGGGGCTGGCGTCGTCGGGGAAGTCGAGTTCGCGTGGGAGGCCGGGGCCACCCACGATCGAGTAGGGCGGCGACTTCTCGCCGAAGTACACCCGGGGCTGGTCGATCTTGAGTTCGCCGATGGGCGGGATGTCCTCAGCGAAGAACTCCGGCTCACCCTCGGAGTTGGCACGGTTGTCATACGCGGCCACGAGACCGTAGCCGTGGGTGTAGACCAGCGTGTCGTTGGCCCAGTTGCGCTGCGCGGCGGGCACGGCCGCCAGGTCCACCTCGCGGGTACTCACGATGGCCCCGGTGCGTCCGCTGGGCAGGGAGTACCGGTCGACGTCCAGGGTGTCGGGGAACGAGTAGAAGGTACGGATCTGCTGCAGTTGCCGGAACGTGGGCGAGACGATCGCGGGATCGAGCAGGCGGATGTTGTCCAGCGTGCCCTTGTCGGCCGCCAGAGAGGCCTCATCCGGCTGCCCGACGGCGGAGTACTCCGAACTCTGCACGTTGGACAGGTTGTACGCCTGTCTGGTCGCCTCGATGTTGCGGCTGATGAACGGCGACTCCTTGCCGGGCTCGTTGGGCCGGACCTGGAACTGCTGGATGACCGCCGGGTAGATGCCGCCGATGACCAGCGCGGAGACGGCGAGCAGGCCCAGTCCGACCAGCGGCAGCGTCCACGTCCGGCGGAAGACGTTGAGGAAGAACAGGACCGCGCAGACGAGTGCGATGAAGGTGAGAATCGTCTTGGCGGGCAGCACGGCTTCCACATCGCGGTATTTCAGCCCGGTGAAGCCCTCGACGAAGTCCTCGCTCTTGATGCTGAGCGCGTACCGGTCCAGCCAGTAGGCCACGGCCTTCAGCAGGCAGATCAGACCCAGCAGCAGCGAGATCTGGACCTGCGCCGCCTCGCTGGCCTGCAGGCCGTTCTGCAGACGCACCCCGCCGTACAAGTAATGCACGGCGATCACGAAGAACAACGTGAGGAACAGGGCCATGAATCCGAAACCGGTCAGGTAGCGCAGGAAGGGCAGTTTGAAAACGAAGAAGCCCACGTCGAGACCGAATTGGGGATCGGTGGTGCCGAACGAGCCGCCGTTGCGGAACAGCATCCAGCGGCCCCACTCCGCCGTCGCCGACAGGCCCGCCAGCGTCCCCAGGAAGCCAGCGATACCGATGACGAGCCACTTCTTGATCGGCTCGATGCTCTGCCGGTAACCCTCCATCGCCGCCGACAGCCGGGGGTCGTAGTCCGGCCGGGTGCGGTAGGCGATGTACATCCCGAGCCCCACGATGAAGGCCATCACCAGCCCGAAGACCACGAATAGCAGAGTCCGGGTGCCGACGACAGTGGTGAATACCTGGGAGAAGTTCACAGATCGGAACCACAGCAGATCCGTGTACACAGAGGTGAAGATCAGGAACACGATCAGCAGCCCAGCCAGGATCGCGATGGTCATGGCCAGGATGCGTCCGCGAGGACCTCGGTTAGGAGCCTTCTGCGTGGCGGTGTCGAACGTCACATCCCAACCCTACGAGACGATGGTGACATGCACCCGACCCCAGACCTGGAAATGATTCTGCGTGACCTGGACCGTTATGTGGCTGCCGACGGCTGGGCGCAGCCGCCGCGACTGTTCGCGCTGGCGGTCGAGGACGGCCAGGTGACCACCGTGGAGCAGGCCTGGGACAGCACTGGTGAGGATCTGCTCGGCGATCTCGCGGCGATCTCGTGGCCCGCGGAGGTGGCCGGAGCCGTGGTCAGCGCCCAGCGGGTGCTGGAGCCCGACCATGACGTACGCGTCACAGTGGGAGCGCTGCGCGACCAGACCGTCGCGACCGCGCTGCGCTACCGCGATCACGACAGCGACGAGGCCGTGGCGGTGGCCGCCGCGGTCGTGCCCCGCCTGGAACGGGCCATGTGGGACACCCTGCAGTAGTCGAGGAGCGGTCAGGCGACGGGACACGGCGGCGGGGCCAGGGTTCCCTGCAGAACGTCCACCGCCTCGCTCAGGGTGTCCACCGCAGCCACCGTCAGACCCTCGGGGGTCGCGCTGGGGATCTCGTTGCAGTTGGCACGCGGCGCCAGGAACAGTTGCGCACCCTGCGCCTTCGCAGCCTGCAGTTTCTGCGCGATCCCGCCGATGGGACCCACCCGCCCGTCGTAGTCCATGGTCCCGGTGCCGGCGATCACACGATCATCCAGCAGCGAGTCCGGCGTGAGTTTGTCCACCACACCCAGGGAGAAGATGAGCCCGGCGCTGGGACCGCCCACATCGTTGAGATGGAAATCGACCTTGATCGGGGAATCGGCCAGCACCCCCAAGGACACCCCGAGGTAACCGTTCTTCGGGTCCTCGGGGTTGGCCCCAGTGGTCACCTGCACGGTCTTGTCCTGACCGTCGCGGGTGATCTCCAACACGATCTGGGCGTCCGGGCCCGCCTCGCGCACCAGTTCCGCCAATTCCTCGGGGCCGGCCAGCGGCGTGCCATTCGCGCTCACGACCACATCCCCGTGGGCGAGGATGCCGTTGGCAGGTGACTCGGGCAGCACCTGCCGAACCCAGGGCCTGGTTTGGACGGGCTCGCCGACCTCCCGCAGGGCAGCGATCCGCGCCTTCTCCTGGGAGTCGGAGAACTGGTCGGCACCGACCTGCTCGGCGTCCTCCGGGGAGGTGTCGACCGGGTACAGCAAGGAGGTCGGCACAACCGCAACCTTGGGGTCGAACCACCCGGTGAACGCCTCGAACAGCGTCAGATCGCCGTAGGGTCCGCCCCGCTCGGTCACCGTGGTCATGTCGAGTTGGCCGTCGGTCGGGTAGGTGCTGGTTCCCGTCACGGAGATCACGGGTTGACCGTCGGCATCACCGAGGACGTTGAACAGGGGGCCCGGCGCCAGCCGGACGTAAGGCACCGGCAGCATCGTCATGATCCCCAAGGTGAGCAGCCAGAACGCCAGGGCGATGACCACCACCCGCTTGCGCCCCGTGTCGAGAAACCGGCTCACCGCGGCGAGTCCAGCACCCGCTGCAACGTCCGCAGGTCCTTGTCGGTCAACACCCGCCGCCGGCGGCTGCGTCCGCGCCACCAGGCGGCCGCGACGATCATGATCGCGGGCAGCCACCACAGGAGCACGGACATTCCCTCAGGGTACGGGTACGGGTACGGCCGTGCCGCGGGTGGCAGCGCCGGTCCATGCCGCGCGCGACCCGCGGCCCGCCCATTCCCCTGTGCGCGATCGCAGACGTCACACGGGCGCACATCGTCGTAGCCTAGGAGGCACACGGATCACAGAACAGGCGGTGTCATGAGCGGCAACCTTCCCTTCGGCTTCTCCGGAGATCCCGGCGACCCGAAGAACCCCGGCGGCTTTGACATGTCGCAACTCGGGGCCATGCTTCAACAGCTCGGCGCCATGCTGCAGAGCGGCCAGAACGAGGTCAGCGGCCCAGTCGACTGGGACCTGGCCAAGAACCTGGCCCGGCAGTCGGTGGCGAGCAAGGGCGACCCCAGCGTCAATGACAACGACGTGCGACGGGTGGCGGAGGCGTTCAACCTCTCGCAGATGTGGCTTGACGAGGCCACCACCTTCCCGGCCGGCGCCGGCGTGCCGGCCACCTGGAGCCGCAGCGAATGGATCGAGAACACCTGGCCCGCGTGGCAGCAGATCATCGAACCGATCGCCGACGGGGTGCAGCAGACGTTGACCGGGATGCCCGACCTCGGCCAGATGAACCTCAGCGACCTCGGCATTCCGGGCCTGCCCGAGAACATGCCCGAGGGAATGCCCGATCTGAATGCCCTCGCCGGGCCCTTGATGAACATGGCCAAACGAATGGGGGCGGCGATGTTTGGGGCGCAGGTCGGCAACGGCCTGGCGACGCTGGCCGACGAGGTGCTGGGCGCCGCCGATGTGACAGTTCCACTGACCTCCGACGGCCGACCCGCGCTGGTGAGCGAGAACGTCAAGGCATTCGGTGCCGACCTCGACGTCGAACTGACCGATCTCTACCTCTATTTGGCCCTGCGCGAGGCGGCCCACCAGCGCTTGTACGCGCACGTTCCGTGGTTGCGCACCGCTGTGGAGACCGCCGTGCGCGTGTACGCCTCGGGCATCTCGGTTGACACCACCAAGATCCAGGAGGCCCTGCAGGGCATCGACCCCAATGACCCGCAGGCGATGCAGGACGTCATGGCGTCAGGGGTCTTCGAGCCTGCCGAGACCGAGGAGCAGAAGCGGGCGCTCTCGCGACTCGAGACCCTGCTCGCCCTGATTGAAGGCTGGGTGCAGGACGTGGTACACGCCGCGATCGGCGGCCGGATGCCGAGCGCGGACCGCCTCGGGGAGACCATGCGGCGACGCCGTGCCTCCGGCGGCCCCGCCGAGAAGACGTTCGCGACGCTGATCGGACTGGAACTGCGCCCTCGGGCGTTACGGGAGGCCTCAGCTCTGTGGGCGCAGTTGCGCGAGTCGCGCGGGATCGAGGGCCGGGATGCCGTGTGGCGCCATCCTGATCTGATTCCCACGGCCGAGGATCTCACCGATCCCACAGCCTGGCTGGCGGCGACGGACGAATTGGAATAGCACGTGTCTGCTGGTTGCTCTTAGCCATACGTGACGATTGCTGCATTCAGGGTGGCCGCCCGGACCTTCTTGTCAGGGCCAGTGGGCGATCCTGCGCCGCTGTCCGTAACGGTTGTCGGTTCGTCCATGACGTTGTGCCGCGGGTAGTTGTCCGGGCCCGCAGCAGCGTGGACACACACTCGGGGTCTTTGTCAGTGGCGGGGACTTTTTGTGCGTCCAACCGACATCCTTGGCTGTTGGTGGTGCCTGGCCAGGAAGAAGGACTTACCCATCGGCACGCCCCGTCTGTCAGACAGGCCTTAGCACTGCCTTAGCACAGAACTTTCTGTGCACAGCCGGTGGACAACCTAAATGCCTGATGAATCGGCGCGTCTGCGCGACACGAAATGTCGCCCTATGGCAGTTGTCCCCACTCGTGCACAAGGCCATGTACAGGGCGTCCCCCAGCTATCCACAGGTTCGTCCACAGCGGTGGAAACGGCTCTGCGCCATGGCATGGACGGTCGCCGCGGCAGGGCCCATAACGTCAGACGTGAACGAAGCCCCCGTTACCGGTGGTGACTCGCAGGGGAAGGCGAGAATCCACCGGTCGGGGGCTTCGCTCTGTTCGGGGGACGTGTTCGGCGGCTGATCCGTGAGCAATTCGGCGCAAGGTGCGATTTCACGCGGCGTGTCGCAGCAACAAGTGCCCATTGCGTAACGGGGGGACGTGATTTTCGACTCCTGGCGAGTGTCGCTAGCACCGGGGTGCGTGACAGGACGGCACGATAGCCACGTAGCATTTCGTGACGAGTGAGTACTCACTGAGAGGGAGACACATGGCTGAGACCTATGAAGGCGAAGGTTACTGCGTCAAGTGCAAGACCAAGCGTCCGCTGAACGGCGAGGTGCACGAGACCAACGGTCGCCGCATCGCCAAGGGCAAGTGCCCGGAGTGTGGCACCACGGTGACGCGCATCCTCGGCAAAAGCACCAGCTGACCACAGCTGTCGAAGCGGCGTGGGCCCCACCAGGGGCCGCGCCGCTTTGTCATGTCTGCCGACAATTGCACCGTGGGTGCGCTGCCCAGACCCGCCACCGAGGACCCGGATTGCCGATATCACTGATCATCTCCAGGCCAATGGTGCGCTCCGAGGGCCCCAGCAGCGATATGGCGGCGGCTGCCTGCACCAGATGGGCCGGGTGACCCCAGAGGCCCAACGTGCCGGACTGGGCCACCAGCTGCGGCCAGCACCGGTCATGGTCCGCCCATGTCAGGTCGACGCACCGTGGGCAGGGGCCAGCCGCCTCATCAAGCACGGGGCCGACGTGCACGGCCGACGCGCTGAACCACACCGGAATCAGCCGAGCCGCTGCAGGCGCAGTGACCATCGATGGCACTTGCCCCTGCGGGAACACCACAACGTCGGCCTGGCGCACCACCTGCACTCCAGCTAGCGTCAAGGCCTTGGCCAGCGGCTCGTGGACCAACCCCGGTGAGGCGATCGACACCCGCAACTGCGGCAGTTGCGTGGTCAGCCCCGTTTGCGCCAAACGCGCCAGCAGGGCATCGAGGTCCTCCTCGGCGATGCCGAGCCGCCCGCCATGCTCGACCAGCCACGCCTCGGTGTGCTCCCCAGTCAGAGTCGTCAGCCACGTCGGCAGACTGCGGGGTGCTGACTCGACGATCACAGCGTGCTCACCCCAACCGATCTGCAGGGTCTGATCGTCGCGCCAAGCGACCAACGGATTACCAATCATCTTGGGTCTCATGACGGCGACTGTGGATCATGTCTGCTGTGGAACACCGCGGCACTCCACAGGTGGCGCGTGCTAGACGCCGGTGGTGGGTTCGGCATATGCAAGGCAGAATCGGGCATATGGCCAACCCTCCTGGTGCGATCCCGCGGCGAGCCGTGGCGCGCACTGCTCGTATGGCCAGCCTGCCCCTGGGCTATGCCGGCCGGTCAGCCGTGGGGATCGGCAAACGGATCGGCGGCAAACCCGCCGAGGTCGTGGCCACCGAAATCCAGATGCGTACCGCCGAGCAGATGTTCAAGGTCCTGGGTGAGCTCAAGGGCGGGGCGATGAAGTTCGGTCAGGCCCTGAGCGTCTTCGAGGCCGCTCTGCCCGAAGAGATGGCCGGACCGTACCGGGCGACGCTGACTCGGCTGCAGGACGCTGCGCCACCGATGCCGGCCACCACCGTGCACGAGGTGCTCGCCGACCAACTCGGCCCCGACTGGCGCGACCGCTTCCTGGAGTTCAACGACGACCCGGCCGCTTCCGCGTCCATCGGACAGGTGCACCGCGCCGTGTACCGCGATGGCCGTGTCGTAGCTGTGAAGATCCAGTATCCGGGTGCGGGCAAGGCTCTGATGGGGGACCTCAATCAGGTGGCCCGCATGGCGCGCATGTTCGGCGGCATGGTACCCGGGATGGATATCAAGCCGCTGGTGGACGAGTTGCGGGCACGGGTCGCGGAGGAATTGGACTATCTCAAGGAGTCCAACTCGCAGCGCGCCTTCGCGGTGGCATTCGAAGGCGACCCGGAGTTCACCGTCCCCCACATCTTGGCTGCCGCACCTCTGGTACTGGTCAGCGAGTGGATCGACGGGATCAGCCTGTCGCACATCATCGCTGACGGTACCCGCGAGGAACGGGACAAGTACGCCACCCTCTACCAGCGGTTCGTCCTGTCGGGGCCCGCCCGCGCTGGCCTACTGCACGCCGATCCCCACCCGGGCAACTACCGGGTCACTCCGGAGGGCAAGCTCGCCGTCTTGGACTTCGGCGCTGTGGCCCACCTGCCCGATGGCCTGCCGCGCGCGATGGGACACCTGTTGCGCGTCGCCATGGAGGAGGACGCCGACGGGGTGCTGGCTGGCTTGCGAGAGGAGGGTTTCGTCAAATCTCAGATGGCCCTGGATCCGCAGTTGCTGCTGGACTACCTGTCGCCGCTGGTGGAACCCGCCCGGCACGACGAGTTCCACTACACCAGGGAATGGCTGCGCGGCCAGTTCCTGCGGTTGCGCGATCCCCGCAGCGAGGAGTTCACAGTAGGGCTGAAACTGAACCTGCCACCGAACTATCTGCTCATTCACCGGGTCTGGATGGGCTGTATCGGCGTGCTGTGCCAGCTGGAGGCCACCGTGGCAACGCGCGACGAGGTCGCACGTTGGGTGCCGGGTTTCGCCCGCTAGCTACCAGGACGTCGGTCAGGCTGGCGATGCGCCACCAGCACGCACCGACACCGCCGGGGGCTGCGCACCGATCGCGACGCGATGCCCCGCCAGCATGTCGTGCTGCGGACCTCAGCGCGGCCAGATCTACGCGATCCCGGTGACGGTCGGTCCGGTCAGACTCGCCACCGAGGAGCCAGCCTCGTTGGTCGCCGAGGCGATCACCGTGTACGTCCGGCCGACCTCCAGCCCGGTCAATGTGCATTGCAGGGCGCCCGTGGTCCGGCAGGACAGTTTGCCGGCGGTCGTGCTGACCGTGTAGGCCGTGATCGGCAGGCCGCCGTCCGTGGCGGGCGGCAACCAGGTCGCCAGCGCTCGGCCACCCTCCTGGGCGACGACCGTCAGGCCCTGTGGCCGGCCCGGGTTCTTGCCGACCTGCAGCGGGTCACCCGGGGCGGACAGGCCGGTGCTGCCGATCGTGTTCGACGACTCCGCCAGGAAGCGGTAGAACAGCCCATTGGTCAGGCCCTCCATCGTGCAGTCGGTGGCCGGCGCGGTGATGGCACAGGACCGGGTCGGGACACGCTCCCCCGGGCTCGCTTGGGCGCGCTCATGGCTCGTATGCGTTGCGGCAGGCCGTTGTCGCGTCCGGGGATGACAGGTCACCTTGGCCCTGCCGTCACCGGCACGCTCGGCTTTGGCTACTCCTGGCATCCCGGGCCGCGTGGCACCGATGGCAGTGATGTTGGCCGTGCCGACGCTGGCCTCCGAGGTGCCGGCGTCGTTGACGGCCACGACCGACCAGGTGTATTTCGTCCCCGGGGTCAGACCAGTGATCACGCAGGAGGTGCGATCGGTGGCCGAGCAGCCCTTGCCGCTGGCTCCGCTGACGCGGTAGCCGGTGATGGGCAGGCCACCATCCCAGGCGGGCTTGTCCCAGGTGAGCTGCGCGTCGCCGCCGCCCAGGGCCACGGCCACAGCATTCACGGGCCGCTGCGGACGGCGTCCGACCAGCAGCGGGGCCGAGACGGGCGAGGCGATGGACGTGCCGTCGGGCCCGGTGGCCTTGGCGGTGAACGTGTAACTGGTGCCGTTGGTCAGTCCGGTGACCACACACTCGGTGGTGGGCATCGTCGCGGTGCAGGTACGCCGCCGAAGGATCCGCGGTCACCTTGATAGTGGATGTCACTGAGCCCGGCAGATCGCTGGGTAGGACCGTGACGCCGGCTGAGCCGTCGCCTGCTCTGCGCAGGGCGGTCACCGAAGGCGGTCCCGGTGGCGCTGTGGCGGGGACGACGATCGCCGCGGACGCGGTACTGCTCGACGAGGTACCGGCCTCGTTGGTCGCTTTGACGCTGAACGTGTACTTCGTGCCCACGGTCAGACCCGGGATCAGGCAGGACCGAGTGGTCGTCGTGCAGGATTTCCCGCCCGGGGCGGCGGTGGCTGTGTACCCGGTGACAGGCAGGCCACCGTTGTCCACCGGCGCATCCCAGGAGACCAGGGCGGCAGCAGGCCGGGGCATGGCGGTGACGGTCTGCGGGCGGCTGGGGGCCTTTCCGATCTGCAGCGCCGGGGAGTAGTCGCCGGTGGTGAGGGCCTTGCTGTTGGAGGCCACCACCCGGAACGCGTACTTCTCCCCGTTGGTCAGCCCGGTGACCTTGCAGGAGGTGCCGGTGGTGGTGCAGGTCTTGGTGGACCCACGGGCCGTGACCTTGTAGCTGACCTCGGGGGTACCCGCGGGGACCTGCTGCGCTGGCCACGAGACGGTGGCCGCCCCGTCACCGCCGCGCACGACCGTGGGGGTGTTCACCTGCGGCGGCGTGCCGGTGGGCGCAACTTTGGTGCGGCAGCCACGGGATCCGGAGTCGGAGTACGCGGTGCCGGCGGCCGGCAGGAACTCGAAGTCGTAACTGGTGGGCTTGAGGGTCATCTGCAGGGCCCCGAACACGCCGTTCACGACATCGGTGCCCGACGCGGCAACGGCGCCCTTGAACTGCTCATTCTCCAGTTTCGTGGCCTGATGGTTGTCCACCCCGCCAGTTCCGACAACGAATTCGACCATCCCATTGGGATCGAGTTGGGGGGCACCCACCTGCAGGCCATCGGCCGTGGCCCGGCCGAGCGGGTGGAAGCGCTGGTAGAGGTGGTTGTTGCCAGTCAGGACGACATCCACGCCAGCGTCGTACAGCTGGTTCCACACCGGCACCCCGGGGGCGAAGTTGCCGTGCTCACCGGCCGACCAGATCGGATGATGCCAGTACGCCATCACACACTGCGCGGGGTTCGCGGCCAAGGTGCCGGCGATCCAGCGTTGGGTCCACGAGCCCTCGTCGCAGGGGTAGTAGGGGCTGCAGTTAATGGTGTTGATCGCCAGGACCAGCCAATCGCCCTGCCGGAACGCGTAGGTGCCCTTGTCCTCCTGGTGGGCCACGTCGCCGAAGTACTTGTAGTAGTCCGCACCCTGCGGGGTGAGGTAGTCGTGATCGCCGGGCACCGGGTAGGTCTTGGCCTTCAACGCACCGAAGGCCTTGTCATAGGAACCCATGAGCGCTTCCATCCGCCCATCGCTGTACTGGATGTCCCCAGCGGCGAGGAAGGCGTCAGGGTTGGCCGCCTTGACCACGTCGCCGACTGCCTGCTGGCGGCAACCTGCCTTCGTACCCACCCCATTGTTGAAGGTGGGCGATTTCGGATCGCAGGCAATGTCACCCACGACCACGACGACAGGATTGTTGTCCTGGTCCACAGCCGACGCCGAAGAAGGCGCCGTGAGCAGACCGAACAAGACAGCGAAAGCGGCGACAAGCCCCCGAAGGATCATGCTCAGCAGTGTTTCGTCCGCTCTTCAAGGCCACCTCAAGGCGACCTCTGGGTCGGGGCTGGAATCTCGGTGGGTCGATGGACCTACGAGGTCAGCACCGAATCGATCCGGCGGCGCATCTGCATGTGCATCTGCGCCTCGATGGCAGCAGCGTTCTTCGGCGGCCGACCGTTGCGCTTTGGTGATGGCACGGGCAGACCACCGAGGAAGAGTTCGCCTCCCCACACGCCACAGGTCTCTGCGCGAGCCAACGCACCGGCAAGGCACTCGCGCTGGATCGGGCAGCCGACACAGCGCCGGCGGGCATAGTCGATCTCCGTGGGGACGTCGGAGAACCACATGTCGCCGGTGCCGACCGTGCAAGGGATCTCGGTAGTCATTTCACCTCCATCAGGACAAAAGAAAGGGCCGCGGCGTAGAGCGTCCGCGGCCTGTGATGAGTGGGTAGTTCCCCTAGTCAGGACATCGAACCCTGGCAGGCGCCGCGAAGGCAACTGCTGCAAGTGCGGTGGCGACCATCGTCGGCTCCTTTCTCGGGTACGCAAGCCAGGGTAGTCGCTGGCGGGCAGAATTGGCAAAGGGGTTGGGCGGCCACCCTCACGTGTCCCGCAGGATCTCCAGGATCTCCTCACCATGCTCGGACACCAATCGTTTGTGGATGCCCTTGACCCGTGCCAGTGCGCGCACCGTCGAGGGCCGATCGGAGGCGATCCCGATGAGGACGGCGTCGGTGGCCACCAGGAAGGCTGGGATACTCTTGCCGGCCTCCTCACTGCGTTTGGTGACCACCGTCTTGCGCCAGGCCCGCAGCCTTTCCACCGTCTCCATGGGAATGTCGCTCGGGCACGTGCGGCACGTGCCCACTGCCCGCTCCATCCCGCTGCTGAGCCGCTTGCCGCACACCCGGCAGCCCGGCACCGACTTGCTGCTAGCAGCCCGCGCGGTGGCCTTGACCCGGCGTGCGTCATCGGGCAGGAACCGTGATGGTTGTCGCTTGTCCTTGCGCGACCCGGTGGCGGCGTACGACAGCTGCAGAACGTCGCGGGCACGCGTCACGCCCACATAGAACAGGCGGCGCTCCTCCTCCACGTCCACCAATTCGCCCTGGTAACGCAGCGGCAGGCCACCCTCATGCAGGCCGGGCATCAGGACCATGTCCCACTCCAGCCCCTTGGCCGAGTGCAGGGACGCCAGGGTGACGGCCTGAGCCACCGGGGCGTCGTCGTTCTCCAGCCGCTCATCGAGGTCGGTGATCAGCGACTCCAGGCTCTCGTGGGAGCCGGCCAGACTGACCAGCGCGGCCAGCGACTCCCACTCCTCGCGCTGTGCCTGCCCCAGCGGTGGCGTCGGGGTGTAGCCCACCGGCTCCAACGCAGCCGCGACCCGGTCCGGAGTCCCCAACTCGCTGGGCTGCTTGGCAGCCACCCGCAACAGGGACACGGCCCGCTTGACCTCCGGGCGCTGCATGAACCGCGCGGTCCCCCGCACCGTGTAGGGGATACCCAGGGCCTGCAGCTCGCGCTCGAATCGGGCGGTCGCGGAGTTGGTGCGGACCAGGATCGCGATCTCGTCGGGTCCCGTGGTCTTCAGCCGCGCCTTGACCGCCGCGGCCACCCCTGCGGCCTCGTCCTGCTCATCGGAGTACACCTGAGTCGCGACCACACCGGTCACCGCGCGCTGCGAGACCAGCGTCAACCGCTCCCCGGAGTCGGCCTGGGCCAGAACGCCGTTGGCCAGACTGATGATCTGCGGGGCGCAGCGGTAGGAACGGGTGAGTTGCAGGACGGTCGCCTGGGGCCACCGCCGCCGGAATCCGAGCAGGTACTCGCTGGTCGCGCCGGCGAAGGTGTAGATGGTCTGGGACGGGTCGCCGACCACACACAGTTCGTCGCGGGTGCCGAGCCAACCGTCGAGCACCTGGTGCTGCAGCGGGGACACGTCCTGAAACTCGTCCACAGTGATCCAGCGACACCACTGACGCACCTGCTCGGCGACCGCCGGGTTGTCCCGGATCAGACCAGCGTTGAGCAGCAGGATGTCCTCGAAGTCCACGACCCCGGCGCTGCTCTTGGCGTCCTCATAGGCCTGATACACCAATGCCAAACGGTCCCCGACGACGCTGTCATTTCCCGCCTGCTCGGGCGAGAGCCCGCGGGCCTTGGCCACCTCGATGGCGCTGGTCACGTCGCGGCGACCCGCGTCATCGAGTCTGATCCCGCAGCGGGTGAGGGCTGCGGACACCAGGCCGATCTTCGACGCCTGAATCCGCGGCAACTGCCCACCCACCGTGCGCGGCCACATCCACTTCAACTGCCGCAGGGCCTCGGAGTGCACGGTGCGCACCCGCACCTCGGGCACCTCCATCGCGCGCAGCCGCCGACTGAATTCACCCGCCGCCCGCGTCGTGAACGTCACGACCAACGAGCGGCGGGGGTCCATCACGCCGGTGGCCACCCCGTACGCCACCCGATGTGTCAGCGCCCGGGTCTTGCCGGTGCCCGCTCCCGCCAGCACGGCCACGGGCCCGGAGACCGCCTCAGCTACTGCGCGCTGATCGGGGTCCAGGGGGGCGAGGATCTCTTCGGCATGCACGCCTTCGATCCTCACATCCGGGTCGGACATCGACGTGGCCGGTCCTGCGCAGCGGTCAGCGACTCCATGTGTGCGGGATGGCCGCCCCGAACCAGTCAGCGATCAAATGATGCGCCACCGAGATGCGCGGCGGGATCCGCACCTGCCCGGCCTGCGCCGCGGCGGCGAACTCCGCCCGGCTGAACCACCCGCGTCTCGGCGATCTCCTCGCCATCGGGATGACTGTCCTGGGCGTAGGTGGACGCCGTGAAAGCGATCATGATCGAACAGGGGAACGGCCAGGGCTGACTGGTGCGATAGTCGACCGCGTCCACCGGCACCGTCACCCCCGCCTCCTCGGCGACCTCGCGGACCACGGCCTGCTCGAAGGTCTCCCCGGGTTCGACGAAACCGGCCAGCGTCGAGTACCAGCCTGCGGGCCACACGGCCCGGCGGCCCAGCAGGGCGCGGTCCTGGTCATCGACCACGAGGGCGATGATGGCCGGATCAGTGCGGGGGAAGTGCTCGGAATCGTCGTGGGGACAGCGCCGCACCCACCCCGCCCGGGCCAGTTCGGTGGGCTGTCCACAGCGCGGGCAGTGGGTGTGGCTCGCGTGCCAGTTGTCCAGGGCGACCGCCGTCAGTGCGGCGGCGCGTTCCACATCGGTGAGCGTGTCGATGGTGGTCCGCAGATCCTGGGCGACGTCCGAACGCGTCCGCAGGGCGAACCACGGCTGCCCGCCCACCACCCCGAGCAGAAGCCGCTCCCCATCGATGGCTGGCTCTAGGTCGACGTGGCCCTTGTGCACACCGATGACCCGTCGGCGTGGATCCGTCCAGAGCCGAGCAACCTCGTCGGGATCGTTGCGCACAGAATCGTCGCGAACGAAAAGGTCGGGTTCGGCGGTGGGCCACACCAGGCCACCGTAACCCGTGTGTCAGGATTGGCGGGCATGGGCGATTTCATCAAGCAACTCACCGGAGTGCGGTTCGTAGCCGCCGCCTGGGTGATGCTCTATCACTTCCAGCCGGCGCTGGCGGCCAGCGGTCTGTTGTTCCCCATCCTGCACGAGTTCCTGCGGCTCGGATCGGTCGGCGTCGACCTGTTCTTCGCGCTGTCCGGCTTCATCCTGACCCACACCTACCTCACGCGGCTGGGCGGAAAGCTCAGTTGGTCGGGCAGCCTGAACTTCTGGTGGCTGCGCCTGGCCCGGGTGTATCCGGTCTACTTCGTGATGCTCAACGTTGCCGGCCTGGCGGCCTTCGCCGAGATGGTCGTCAAGGGTGAGCCACGCCGCGACTGGATGACGGTCCCGTCGTATCTCAAGCAGGTCCTGATGATCCAGGAGTGGGGCCCAGATCCCAGTCGTGGGTGGAACTTCCCGGCGTGGTCGCTTTCCATGGAGTGGCTGGCCTACCTGTTCTTCCCTCTGCTGGTCCTCGTGTTGTGGCGTGCCCGCGACCGGTTCCGCCCGGGCGTGCTGGCGCTGTTCGCCTTCCTGTGTCTGACTCCCCTGCTCTACATCGGGCTGACCCGCGACGACGACCCGTTCCTCACGCAGGGCTGGGCCAGCACGATCCGGATCGCGACCGAGTTCACAGCCGGGTCCTTCACCTACCTGGCGGTGCGCAGGTGGCAGGACAGCGCCGGCGCACGCAAGAGCGCCCATATGCTCGCCTGGGTGGTCCCCATCGCGATCGTGGTGATCGCAGTGGTGATGGGCAGGATTCCCGCGCTGCAGTGGCCCGGTCTGCCCGATGAGGCGCCGCGCGGCTACGTGATCATCATCCCGCTGCTGGTCCTGTGGCTCGGGGCGTTGGCTCTGAGCGAGGGCCGCCCATCGCGCTTCCTGAGCACCAAGGTGCTGGTGTACGGAGGCTTCATCTCCTACTCGCTGTACTTGGTCCACATCGTTTGGTACGGCTTGTGGCGAGCAGGCCTGGACGTCGCCGGTATCACCGGCGGTCCGGTGTACCTGCTGGCCACCCTGTTCCTGATCGCCTCCACGATCGGATGGGCCTACCTGCTCTGGCGCTTCATCGAAGAACCCGCCCGGGAGTGGATGCGCAGCAAGGCTGGGGCGCGCCGGGTGCCGACGGAGGAGGCAGGGGAAGCCGCCCGCTGATGGCCACTTTGCGGGTCGGCAGCTACAACATCCTGCATGGCATGCGGGTGCTGGACGGCGCCCAAGAGCGCGACACCGAGGCGCTGCGCGCCGCTGTCGCCGGTCTGGATGTCGACGTACTCGGCATGCAGGAGGTTGACCTCGGCCAGCCTCGCAGCGGTATGACCGATCAGACACGGGAAGCGGCCGCAGCTATGCAGGCCGAGCACTGGCGCTTCGTGCCGACGGTGGTCGGTACGCCGGGCCATCAGGCGCACTTTCGCCCAAGCACCGACGTTGATGTCGCGGCCGCCTGGGCGGGGGCGCTGCCAGAACCCCTGTACGGCGTCGGTCTGGTCAGCCGGCTGCCCGTGTTGCGGTGGGACTACCTGCTCATGGATCCGGCGAACATCACCATGCCCCTGCTCGTCCCCGGCAACCCGCGGCCGCGACTGCTGCGCGTGCCCGATGAGCCCCGAGCGGCGCTCGCCGCTGTCCTGGACCTGCCCACTCCCGTCACGGTGTGCACGCTGCACCTGTCCTTTGTGCCGTTCACCAACACCCGGCAACTACGCGAGGTCCGCGACTGGCTGGCCTCGTTCCCCCGACCCGTGATCCTGCTCGGGGACTTCAACCTGCCCGGCCGGATCGCGGCCCGGGTCACCAAGTGGCACGAGACCGAGACCGGTGCCAGCTACCCGGTGTTCAAACCCCGTGTGCAGTTCGATCACATCCTGTCCGATGGCATCGCCGGCTCGGGCGGAACTGTGCATGCCCTGCCCGTTTCTGATCACTGCGCGATCACGGCCCAATTCGCCCTGTAGGCGCAATCACGTCGTCGCCAGCATGGTGGCCAGGGCAGGTAGATCCGGGAGTTCAGGACGGACCACGTGGCCATCTGCCACGTAGACGAACGTCGCACGGACCTGCTCGGCCGGGACCCCGACCTGCTGGGCCCAGGCGATCCGGTACACCGCCAACTGCACCGGATCGGCGCTATGCGCGGCGCTGGTCTTCCAGTCCACCACTTCCCAGGTGCCATCGTCGTGGCGGAACACCGCGTCGATCACACCCCGCACGACGGTCCCCGCCACATTGAGCGACACCTCGGTCTCCACGGCGTGCGGCACCATCAGGGCGTAGGGGGTCCGCCGGTAGCCCGCGATCAGATCCGCCAGGTCCATGCGCGGACCGAGGTCGGCGTCGGCGGCCAGATCCCACTCGGGAATCAGTGAGAGTTGCTGGTGAGACGCAGCGACCCACTCGTGGAAGGCGCTGCCTCGGGCAGCTGCGGCGCTCGTGACGCGGGGCATCGGCCGGGCGAGGTCGCGCGCAAGTTCCTGCGGATCGGCCAGCGCCCGCATGAGCACCGAAGCGCTGAGCACCGGCGGCAGCGGCACCTCCCGGGTCGGTGCCGACAACTGCACCTCGCGGGTGAACACCGCCTCGATGTCGGTGTCCAAACGGTCCAGCCAGGCCGACTCGGCCAGGGTCAGCGGCGCCTCGGTGCTCTCGGGCGGGGAGGTGCTGGTGAACACCTCGCTGGTCCCGGGCCATTCGACATCGCCCGCCTCGGCCAGGGGCGGCGCTTCGGCAGGCTCTGGCACCCAGCAGACGGTGTCCACCCCTGGGACGTCGCTCAGTGCCAGCAGGTAGTCACTGGGCGCCCGCTTCTGACCCTCGCTGGAGTACCAATGTCCGGTGGCATGCAACTCGTCACGGGCACGGGTCAGCGCCACGTAGGCCAACCGGTTCTCCTCCTGGGCGTCCTGGGCCTTGTACTGATCCTTCAGCGCCGTGTTGGCCTTCGTGAATCCCAAGCGGAAAGTCGCCGCCCGCAGCAGTCCAGTTCGGCAGGTACGGCAGTCGACTGCTGTCGCCGCGCAGCGGATACGGCAACTCCTCGTAGTGAGTGGTCCACACGTAACGCCCCTGCCCGGAGGGGAACACCCCCTTACTCAACGCGGGGACGAACACGCAGTCCCACTCCAGACCCTTGGCCCGGTGCACGCTGAGGATCTGCACGGCGCTGCCCCGGATCGGAAAGTCCGCATCGGGGGTCTCGTCGAGTTCCTCGGCGAAGTCGAGCCACTGCAGGAATGCACTGACGCTCGGATCGTCGTGACCGGATCGGTACGTCGCGATCACGTCGAACAGGGCGGCCAGGCCATCCATCCGCTGCATCGCCGTCGGGCCCAGGCGCACCTCGACACCGAGTCCGGTCACCTCCACTATGCGATGTGCCGCCTCCTCGACGCCGGCGGCCAGCGCGGGGCGCAGGGCATCCAGCTGGCGCGTGAACGCCGCGAGCCGCTGCCGTGCCTGTTCACTCACTGCCGGACCTGGGTCGTAGACCGCCTCGAGCAGACTGACCACATCCACCGGATCCACCCCGGCGACGGCCTGTTGAGCCCGTGTTGGCAGGTCACTGGCGATCTGCTGGTCGCGATCCAGGAAGGACTGCGCCCGGGCCCCCAGTGCGGCCAGGTCACCTGGGCCGATCCGCCACTGCGGCCCCGTCAGCAAGCGGACCACGGCGGCGTTGTCACCGCTCTGCGCGACCCGCAGGACGCTGAGCACCTCGACGACCTCCGGCAGGTGCAGCACCGAACCCAGGGACGCGGCGGCGACGGGGATGCCCGCCGCCCGCAAACCCTTGGCGAAGAGGTCGATGTAGGAATTCGTCCGGCAGAGCACGGCGATCCGTTCGGGATCGCGGCCCTGCTGCAGGTACTGCTGAATACGTTGCGTGATCCAGGCCAACTCATCGCGGAAACTGGTGAACAGTCCGGCGCTCACGGACCCGGTGTCGGCCGACCCAGGGCGCAGCACCTGAACATCGGGGTGTTCAGCGCGCACCGGCGCTGCGACGACGTTGGCGACATCGAGAATGCGCGACCCTGAACGCCGGTTGATCGTCAACGGTCGAGTAAGGGCACCGAACGTCTGCGGAAAGCCGTCGATGTTCGCCACGGAGGCGCCCCGCCACCCGTAGATGGCCTGCAGGGGGTCACCGACCGCTGTGAGCGGGAAGCCGTCGCCGAAGAGGTCATGAAGAAGCTGAGCCTGCGCCACCGAGGTGTCCTGGTACTCGTCCACCAGAACCAGCGCGAAGCGTTCGCGCAGGGCACCCGCGACCTGGGGTTGGCGGGCCACTTCCACTGCCAGGCGCATGAGGTCAGCGAAACTCACCACCGCATCGGCAGCACGGTCGGCGCGCACCTCCTGGACCACCGCAGACAGGATCGTGCGGCGGCGCGCCGCCTCCTGCGCATCCTTCGCGGGGCGTCCCGACTCCGATCCGAGGTGGCGACCGAGAAGTTCATCGAATGTGCGCAGTCGCTGCGGTGTGCACATGTGCTCGGACAACTGTTCATCGAGGCTCTGCGCCCGCTGCCGAACGGTGTTGATCACCGCTGTTCCGAGCTGGTCACACCCCTGCCGGCTGCGGGCCACACTGCGGAAGGTCGCCTGCGCCAGATCCGTGGGGCTGAGTAACTGGGAGTTCGTCTCCGCCCCGACCAGCAGCCCGTACTGAGCCAGCAGATCCATCGCAAAGGCATGGTAGGTCTGGATGACGGGTTCGCCCACGTCATCGTGCTGGGGCAGGGCGGCGAGCAGCTGCCTCACCCGCGAACCCAACTCGCCGGCGGCCTTGTTGGTGAACGTCAGACCGAGGACCTGCTCGGGGCGGACCTGCCCGGACCCCACGGCCCACAGGACCCGCGCCGCCATCACGGCGGTCTTGCCCGAGCCGGCCCCAGCCAGGACCAGCATCGGCGTCGACAGCTCAGCGCTGATGGCAGCCCACTGTTCGTCGCTGGGTTCGAAACCCAGGATCCTGGCCATGTCATCGCGGGTCACGGTCGCACCTCGGCACCCTGCGGCATCGCCGGACACGAGGTGCAGACCACGCAGGTGCGGCACTGGTCCCCGGGCCGGGCCACCGCCACCTGGGCCCGGATGCCGCTGGCCGCGGCATCCAGGATCGGCCGCACCCACTGCTCCACGTCCGGACCATCCTGCGCGATGATCTTGGCACCGTCCGCGATCTGCTTCTGCGGTGGGTCGTGACGTACGTAGAGCAACTGCGCGACGGCCTCCTGCGGGACTCCCAGCGCCCCCAACTCGGCCGCCCACCGATACAGCCCCAGCTGAATGTTCTGCTGCCCCGCCTTGCCGGTGATCGGCCGACCGGTCTTGAAGTCGGTGATGAGCAGTCCGCCGTCCATCTGATCGACCCGGTCGACCGTGCCAGCGACAACGACCTGTTCTGCTCCGTCCAGATCGATCTGCGCGCTGAACTGCCGCTCGGCGGCCACGAACTCCCCGGCGCAGTTCTTCATCCAGGTGAGCAGACGCCTGGTCGCCTGCTGCGCCTCCTGGCGCTCGAACCGGTCCTGCCAGCCCTGCTCGTATCCGACGCCGGCCCACACGCTGTCGAGCAGCGCCGCTACCTGCTGCTCGTCGGGTTCCAGCTCACCGGAACCGACCGCCTCGGCACACAGATGCAGCAACGTCCCGAACGCCATCTTGGTGGAGGCGGCCTCCGCAGCGCGTGCCCGCCGCTCCAAGAACCAACGCCGGGGGCACTGCACATACCGGTCCACCGCCGAGGCCGACAGCGCCAGCGGCGAGTCGGGCGCGAACCAGGGCGCATCGTTGCGGGTCCATGTCCGGTGACCCCACCAGCGCTGCGGATCCGCCCAGGGGAAGATCGGGCGACCGTGCTCATCAGTGCGCTCGCGCAGTGTTTGCAGCCGTTCCCAGACGGCCTGTCGCAAGGCAGGACTCGCCTGCGGGTCGAGTAGGACCTGCCGGAGCCCCGCCACGACACCCTCCGGAGTCAATGGCCGCCGAGGCCGGCCTGGCACCCGCACCGGTGCCTGTTCGCCCGCGGCCAGCGTGAAGAACGCAGAGGGCTTCGGCCCGTCGTCGGTGGCGGCATCCGCCGCGGTCACCAGTAACGCCTTGGATGCCCGACTACAGGCCACGAAGAACAGCCGGCGCTCGTCGAGCAGCTGTTGTTCCCGCCAGCCCATCCCCTGCCCCAGCAGGGTGGGCCGGGGTCTCACATCCGGCCACAGACCTTCCTGGACACCGGCCACCACGACCAACGGCCACTGGCTGCCTTTTGCGCGATGTGCCGTGAGCAGGCGCACCGCGTTGCGGTTCCACGGTCGCTGCTGATCCCCGGCTGCCGGAATCGCCTGCTGCTCGATCTGCTCCAGCAGACCGTGCACGCTTCGGACGTTCTCAAATGCGCGGTCCATCTGTTCGGCCTGATCGAACAACTCCATCACCGCGTCCAGCGCCTGATGCGCCTCGCGGGCGCGGCGGCCTCCTGCGAGGGCCTGCCTGCGCAGTCGCTGCGGCCAGTCGGTCGCGGTCCACACGAAGTGCAGGACCTCCGACGCCGACCGGCCCGCGGCGATCTGACCGCGGACCTGGTCCAGCAGAATCGCCATGTCCAAAACGGGCCGCGCCAGAGGCGCCTCGATGCCAGCCACCAGGTCCGGGTCACCCAATGCCTGCGCCACGAGGTCCATGGCGGGCGGCAGCGCACCGGTGCTGGTGACCGCAGCCTGTCTGCGCAGGAGCCGGGCCAAGCGGCTGATCTGGCGCGACTGCATCCCCGCCAGGGGTGAGCCGAGCAGATCAGCGCTGCGCTGCCCCGTCAGACCCCCGTCCACGTCCGCGGCAGCCCGCAGCACCTCCAGCAGCGGTCGCACCGCCGGCGATTTGGCCACCGGCAGGTCATCACGCACGATCTCCACCGGCACCCCGGAGGCCGACAGGGCGCGCTGCAGCGTCGGCAGATCCCTGGCCGCTGAGCGCACGAGCACGGCCATCTGCGACCAGTCGACCTGCAGGCCCGAGAACACCTCCGACGTGCCTGCCTGCACCCGGCGCAGCAGGTCGGCGATGTGTTCTGCCTGGGCCGCCTCGGACTCGTAGCACCGAAACGCGACCATCCCAGCAGCCCCGACCGCCGAGGGGCTCCGGTGCGTCTGCACCTGCCGCGCCGGAATGCTGCCGAGCGCGTTGCGCGGCACCACCCGGGCGACGACCTGGGCGATCTGCGGGCCGTACCGCCGGGTCTGGGAGAGCGTGATCGTGCGGCACGAGGGCATCGCGAACTCGTCGTCGAAGCGCAGAATGCCCTCGGCATCGGCGCCGCGGAACCCGTAGATCGACTGGTCGGGATCGCCGACCGCGATGATCTGGGCGCCATGGGCGGCCAGCTCCCGCAGAAAGCTCACCTGCGCGGGGTCAGTGTCCTGGTACTCATCGACGAAGATGGTGCGCAGTCTGCGTACACTCTCCGGTGGCGCCTGTCGCAGCAGGGCGGTGGCCCGGCGGATCAGTTCGGCGTAGTCCATGGTGGCGGCCAAGGCCGTGACGTCGAGGTACTCCGCGTAGATGGCCGCAGCCGCCCGCGACACCGGATCGTCGCCGCGAGTGGCCGCCGGGGGTAGCCCGCGAGACTGCGCCTGCGCGATGAATGCGCGCAGCTGCTCGGTCAGGCCGCGGCTGTCCCGGGCGACCTCCAGGGCGCTCGGCAAATGGCTCGTGGACCGCACGATCTCGCGCAGCACCGCCTCCTGCTCGGGTCCCCCCATGAGGCGAAGCCCGGGCTCATCGGCCAGCAGCAACCGATAGGCCAGCGCATGAAACGTGGTCGCCACCGGCACGGGCTGATCCCCCACCGTCAGCCGCTCTCGCAGTTCCTGGGCCGCCATCCGCCCGTAGGTCAACAGCAGCAGCTCGCCGGCGGCCTGCCCGGCGGCGATCCGGCGCTGGGCGGCCGCCACGATGACGCTGGTCTTACCCGTCCCGGGTCCCGCGAGGACCCGCAGGTGCCCCCGGTCATGGGCGATCACCGCCCGCTGCGCGTCATCGGGCGCGAACGTGCCGGTCGGCACCGGCGTCCTGACCAGACGGATGGATTCGGACATGCGGCAAGCACATCACAGGGGTGTGACACGCCCCCGCTACGTCGGGAAAACAGGGGGCACGAAGGCGCACGCGGCCACGAGCAATGGGCACACGGTGCGATTGTCGCGCGGCGGGTAATCGCAACAAGTGCCCAATCGCGGTCTCGGGCAGCCCCAACCAGCCCGGCTGGCAGCAGCCAGATCCGGCGTGGATGCCCGCCATGAGGCTCGCACCCGGGGACCATCTGACACCATCGGAGAGGTGAGCACTCCAGACGGCGCGCAGGACGGCATTGGGGATTTCCCGACCGTGCGCCTGACCGGAGACGAGCCGGATCCGACCATCACGTTCGCCCCGCCACCGGAACCTGCCACCGGTCGGCCGTCCCCCTCCGAGTCGCCCTTCGCGCCCCACCCCGAATCACCGGTCCTCGCCGACGCCGAACCACCGTCGGCCCCCACGCCGACCAGTCCCGCCGAGGAGACGCCGCGCTACCAACCGCGCCAGTCCGATCTCGAGACCGTCGTCATCGAAGCTGATGTGATCCCGCGCCGGTTGCGCCGGCCCATCGACCTGCTGCGCCTGCTGGCCGCGTTTGGCACCGCCGCACTGATCCTGGCCGTTGCCTACTTCGCCTCAGCCACCGCCGCCGGCCTCGAGAGCGACCTGACCGAGGCCTCCGACCGGATCCCGAACATCATCGTGGTGGCAGCCAATCTGATCGGCCTGCTCGGAGTGCTCGCCTTGCCGCTGGCCGCCGCCTTCGACCTGATGGTGCGCCGTCGCGGCCGGATGCTGGCCGAGGCGCTCGGTGGTCTGGCCGTGGCTGTGCTCATCACCTCGGCGATCGCCTGGATCATCACCCGCTACCCGAATCCGCGGTTGTTGCTGACGCTGACGGGCCAGGAGACCCCGGGGCAACTCCCCCCACTGAGCGCCATCCTCGCTGGTCTCGTCGCGTTCATCACGATCTCCCGCCTCGTCGAACGGCCCCGGTTCGGCCCCATATCGATCGTGGTCGTGGCGGCCATCGTGCTGGCCAACATCGTCACTGGTGGCATCACGGCGACCGCCCTGGCCGTCTCGATCCTGCTCGGCTGGGCGATCGGCCTGGCTTTGCGCTACGCCCTGGGTACCCCCACGACCCGCCCGAGCGGGCTGGCAGTGGCAACGGCACTGGAGGAAGTCGGCCATCCAGTCACGGTCCTGCGAGCGCACCGGGAGTTCAGCGCCGGTCGCCGTTACGTGGCCACCACCCGCAACGGGGAAACCCTGAACGTCCTGGTGCTGGATCGTGACCTGGAGGGCGCCGGTGTCGCAGCCAGCGTCTGGCGGACGTTGCGGGTGCGTGACGACAGCGCGCCGTCACGGCTGAGCATGCGGCGTCGCCTCGAACGCACCGCGTTGCAGGCCTATGCCGCGACGGCCGCTGGGGCGCCCACCCCGCGCCTGCTGGCTGCCGTCCAAGTCGACGAGGACGCCGCATTGCTCGCCTTCCCGCGCATCGACGGGCGCAGCTTCGAGCAGATCGGATCCGACCTCACCGACACCGACCTGGACAACGCCTGGCGTGCCGTACGTGACCTGCACGACTGCGGTATCACCCACCGCTCGTTGACCGCCGGGCACGTGTTGCGCGACGAGCAGGGCACGATCTGGCTGGTCCACACCGAAGAGGGCGCCATCGCCGCCAGCGATGTGGCGATGCGCGTGGATCTGGCCGAGTTGCTCTGCACACTGTCCATGCTGACCTCGCCCGAGCGCGCCGTGGCCTCGGGGCAGCGGGTGCTGGGGCCGCTGCGACTGGTCAAGGCGCTGGGGGTCCTGCAGCCGATCGCCTTGTCCTCCGTGACCCGCAAGGCGATCCGCAAGCGCAAGGACATCCTCGTGCAGTTGCGCGACCTGCTGATCGAGATGTCCCCCAACCCCAACCCGGAGCAGGTGGAGTTCGAGCGGCTACGGCCCAAGATGCTCTTCACGCTGCTGGCCGGCACTGTCGCCGGGTACATCCTGCTGACGCAACTGGCGCAGGTGAATCTGGCGCAACTCGTCGCCGATGCATCCTGGGGCTGGGCATTCATCGCGTTGATCCTGTCCGGGCTCACCTACATCGCCGCAGCCATGGCCCTGGAGGGTTTCGTGCCCGAGCGCCTCAACTTCCTGCGGACCTTCCAGGCGCAGCTTGCGGCCTCCTTCGCCACCCTCATCTCACCCCCCACTTTGGGTGCGGTGGCGGTCAACCTGCGGTACCTGCAGCGGGCGGGGGTGAACCCGGCGCTCGGCGCGGCCAGCGTGGGCGTCTCCCAGGTGATGGCATTTGCCGTGCACCTGCTGCTCCTGCTCGGTTTCGGTCTGATCGCCGGCTCCCGGCAGGAGAGCGAGTTCACACCCCCGGCGTGGGCCGTCTGGGTACTGGTCGGGGGTCTGCTGGCCGCCGTGGTGCTCCTGCTGCTGCCATGGACCCGCAAATGGATCACGCGGCGCATCCGGCCGATCTTCCAACAGGTCGGACCCCGGTTGCTCACTCTGGTCCAGCAGCCGCGCAAACTCGCCGTCGGTGTCGGCGGCATCCTGCTGCTGAACCTGGGGTACATCGCGTGCCTGGTCGCATGCGTCTGGGCGTTCGGGGGCTCGGCCCCCTTGGCGGCCATCGCTGTGGTTTACCTGGCGGGGGCGACCATCGGACAGGCAGCGCCGACCCCGGGCGGCCTCGGCGCCGTGGAGGCTGCCCTGTCGGCAGGTCTGACGGCCGCGGGCATCCCGGGTGGCCTCGCCGTGTCCAGCGTCCTGCTGTTCCGGCTGGTCACGTTCTGGCTGCCGACCATACCGGGCTGGTTCTCCTTCAACTCCCTGCAGAAGAACGAACTGCTCTAGCCGATCCTCAATAGGACGGCTTCTCCGGCTCGATCTGGCTGACCCAGGCCACCACACCGCCGCCCACATGGACGGCGTCTGCGAAGCCCGCGGCTTTCACCAGGGCGAGCACCTCCGCCGAACGACCACCGATCTTGCAGTGCAGCACCACCTGCTTGTCCTGCGGCAGATCGGCCAGCGCATCCCCGGACAGGAACTGCCCCTTGGGCACCAGGACGGCACCCGGGATGTTGACTATGTCCCACTCGTTGGGCTCACGCACGTCCACGAGCAGGAAGTCACGTTCCCCGCGGTCGCGCTGCTCGAGCATCAGCGCCAGGTCCTTCACGCTGATGGTGGAGTCCTTAGCCGCCTCGGCCGCTTCGTCACTGACCGTGCCGCAGAAGTAGTCATAGTCGATCAGCCCGGTGACCTCGACGGTCTGCGGGTGCTTGCGGATGCGCACTGTGCGGTAGGACATCTCCAAGGCGTCGTAGATCATCAGCCGGCCCAGCAAGGTATCGCCGACCCCGGTGACGAGCTTGATGGCCTCGGTGCCCATGATCGAGCCGATGGAGGCGCACAGGACCCCCAGGACACCGCCCTCGGCGCAGGACGGAACCATGCCGGGGGGCGGCGGCTCGGGGTAGAGGTCGCGGTACTGCGGACCGTGAGACTCCCAGAAGACCGAGGCTTGGCCCTCGAAGCGGAAGATCGAACCCCACACGTAGGGCTTGTCCAGCAGCACGCAGGCGTCGTTGACCATGTAGCGGGTCGCGAAGTTGTCGGTCCCGTCCACGATCAGGTCGTACTGCGCGAAGATCTGCAGGACGTTGTCGTTATCGAGCCGCTCGTTGTGCACGATCACGTTCACGAACGGGTTGATCTGCGCGACCGAGTCCCGCGCGCTCTCGGCCTTGGGCCGGCCGATGTCGCTTTGCCCGTGGATGATCTGGCGTTGCAGATTGGACTCGTCGACGATGTCGAACTCGACGACGCCGAGGGTTCCCACGCCAGCCGCCGCGAGGTACATCAGGGCCGGGGACCCCAGGCCACCCGCACCGACGCATAGCACCCGGGCGTTCTTGAGCCGCTTCTGCCCGATCATGCCGATCTCGGGGATGATGATGTGGCGGCTGTAGCGCCTGACCTCGTCGACGGTGAGTTCGGCGGCCGGTTCGACCAGGGGATCGAGTTTCACGTGGGCACTCCAAGGGGACGGTTTTGTCTGCGATAACGGTGCCATGCCCCGGGTTTGTTCCCACCGGCAGGGTCTGTCGCTGAACCGGTGCGGTTGCCCTGCATCCGTGACACACTCACCGTCATGCATCCGCCGCGTTCCTGGCTCGCGCTGCACGCGGGGTTCTCGGTGGGCGCCGTTCTCCTGCTATTGGTGCCGATGGGCGCCTTCGGCATGCGGGTACTCGCCCTGGTCATCCTCTACAACATCGCCGTGCCGGTGCTTGCCCGGCGCACGGGGGACGACCTGCTGTGGCGGATGTGGACGGTCCTGGCGCCGATGAGCGTGCTCATGGTGCTGCCGGACTGGTTCCTCGGCGCCGAACTGGGCAGCATCACCTTTCCCAACACGGGAGCTCCGTACATCGGGACCATGCCGCTGTTCATGGCCGGGATGTGGACCATCGCTTTGCTGCCCGTCTGCCTGCTCGCGCGGTCCGTGGAGGACCGCTCCGGTCCGGTCCCGGCGTTCGTCGCGGCGGCAGTGGCGGGACTGGTGTTGTTCACTGTGGCGGAGTTGTTCGCGCCAGCGCTGCCGCTCTGGGAGCCGATGGGGGTCGCAGAGATCGCAGGAGTAGCCATCTACGTGCTGCTGCCTGAGCTGGCCCTGTGTGTGGCGACCTACGCGCTCGTACGGGAGCGGCATTCGGGCTGGGCCACTGCCGGCGGGGTGATCGCCGTGCCGTTCATGTACCTGGGCATGTTGGCCACGAGTTACCAGTTCCTCGGCTGAAGAACGCTACGCGTAGGGACGGATGAGGGTGTCCCAGGCCCGGGCGACGATCTCGGGGTGCTCCATCTGCGACACGTGCCCGGATCGCGGCACAACCATGACGCGGCCATGCAGGAAGTGTTTGGACGCACGACGGGCGGCCCGGGAATTGACCAGTTTGTCCTTCGATCCGTAGATCAGCAGCACCGGCACCGTGATCCGTTCGGCGAGTTTCCAGGGGGCTTCCGGACCCCGATCGAAGTATGTGCCGAGGATCCCGCGCAGGGCTGACTGCAGGGCCATACCAACCCACGGTTTCGTGGCCAGTTCAGCGGCATCCTCCTGGGCCTCCTTGACCCGCTGCTCGGGCACACACGCGGGATCGGCATAGACCATGTTCAGGGTGGCCTGCACCCGTTGTTGAACGGGAAGTTTCGCGACCCGCGTGGCGACCTTGTCGCCCACACCGGGCAAGGCGATGATCGGCAACTGCACATTGGTGCGCATCGGCATCAGATCGGGCAGCGCCGGCGAGATGAGCGTGACAGAGCGGACCAACTCGGGAAACCGCCCGGCCAGCTGCACACTGATCGCGCCGCCCATCGAGTTGCCGAACAGATGCACCGGCTCGCTGAACTTGGCTTCGATGAACTCGGCGAGGAACCGCGCTTGCCCCTGCGGGGAGTATTCACCGGAGGCGGCCGGACCACTGCGCCCGAACCCGGGTAGGTCCGGCGCGACACAGTGCATCTCCTCGGACAGCAGCCACATCAAATCCGTCCAGTTGGACGAGTTTCCGCCCAGACCGTGGACGAACAGGGCAGGGGCGCCGGCCCCGGCCTCGCGGACGAACAGGTCGCTTGCCGCGACACGCAGCTCGTGTCCGGGGATTCGCTCACGCACCAGCACCTCCACACCGTATCGTCGCAACCTGTGCGAGGGTACGCTCGCATCGAGAAAGCTACTGGCGAGTAACATGAGGTGACATGTCAGCCGTTGAACCTGCCCGCAAGGGGGTCCGCCTGCCGCGCAAGGCGCGGCGGGAGCAACTGCTGATGTCCGCCCAGACCATCTTTGTGGCCCGCGGGTATCACGCCGCAGCCATGGACGAGATCGCCGAGAACGCCGGCGTGAGCAAGCCGGTTCTCTACCAGCACTTCCCGAGCAAGCTCGACCTCTACCTCGCACTGCTCGAGCAGTCCACCGAGGATCTGGTGCGCCGCGTGCAGAGCGCCTTGGACGGCACCCATGACAATCAGCGCCGGGTCCGGGCCGCGATCGAGGCATATTTCGCCTTCGTCGATGACGAGGCTGCGGCCTTCCGGCTGGTCTTCGAGAGCGACCTGACGAACGAGCCCGCCGTCCGCACGATCATCGAGGGGGTCGACGTGCGGTGCGCGGAGGCGATCAGCCATGTCATCGCCGCCGACACCGGCCTGCCGGTGGATCAGTCGATGCTGGTGGCCATGGGCCTGCTGGGCATGGCGCAGACGGCCGCGCGTTACTGGCTTCGGGAGAAGGGCAGCATTCCCCGTGACCAGGCGTCGAAGATGATGAGTGTGCTGGCCTGGCGCGGCGTCTCCGGCTTCCCGAAGACGCATTCCTGAGCCCGATCTGCCCTGCGCGAACTGCTCCCGCGCCGACGTCGGTCCTGTCGTAGGCTTTCGTGCGTGGCCAAAGCAGCAGCGAAGAACCCCATCGAAGTCAAGATCGGCGTGCAGTACTCCCCCCGGGAGCTCACGGTCGAGGTGAATCAGACACCCGCGGAGATCGCCACCGCCGTCGACGAGGCGGTGGCCTCGAACACGGTCCTGCGCCTCACTGACGTACGCGGACGGCAGATCATGATTCCCACCGCCAGCCTGTCCTATGTGGAGATCGGGCCGCCGCAGGTGCGCCACGTCGGGTTCGGCGCCTCCGACTGACACCGGTCGACTAGGCGTTGAGGCCCAGCTCCCGCATTCGGGCGGCATGGGCATCGGTAAGCCGGGCGAACATCCGGCCGAGTTCGGCCAGATCCGTGCTGCCGACCAGCAGTTCGCCCATCGCCTCCCGGTCGGCGGCGACACGCTGGGACTGTGACAGTGCTTCCCCGACCAAGCGCCGACCCCAAAGCGACAGCCGGCTGGCCAGCGTCCTGTCCGCGGCGATCATCGAGCGCACCGTGGGCACCACAAAAGCCGAATGGCCAAGGTCGTCGCACACAGTGTCGACCAACGCCTTGGAGTCAGCGTCGAGGAACTGGGCCACCTCCCGGTAGAAATCGGCGGCGATCCCGTCCCCCACGTAGATCTTGACCAGTGCCTCGGGGTAGTCCGACGGCGCGGTGGAGGCGTGGAAGTCGTCGATCGCCTTGCGGAAGGGCTCCATGACGACCATCGGGTCGGCGTCGCGTGCACGCAGGCCCTCGACCAAGAACTTGTAGTGTCCGTACTCCCCCACCGCCATGTCCGTGACCGCCTCCCGGCCCACCAGGTCGGGGGCGAGCAAGGCGTCCTGGGCGAGCCGTTCGAAGGCCTGCAACTCCCCGTAGGCCAGTACCGCCAGCAGGTCGATGGTCGCGTCACGTCGGGCATCCACGACCTCAGGTTAGCGGGGGTCGACATGGCCGGAGCCCGACGTGGAACAATAGGAGGCGAATCACACCTGGAGATCACACTGAACGATCCAAGCTTCGAAGACCTGGGCGTCCGACCCGAGACTGTCGCGTCCCTTGCGGAGAAGGGGATTACCCATCCCTTCCGCATCCAACAACTCGCTCTTCCCCTGGCCCTCGACGGCCAGGACGTGATCGGGCAGGCCAAGACCGGCACCGGAAAGACGCTGGCCTTCGGCATCCCGGTGCTGCAGCGCCTCGACGGCGAAGGCACAGCACCACAAGCCCTGATCATCGTCCCCACCCGGGAACTGTGTCTGCAGGTCGCCAATGACATCGACGACGCGGGCCGCACGGCCAACGCCCGGGTGCTGGCGATCTACGGCGGCAAGGCCTACGAGCCGCAGATCGAGCAGCTCAAGAAGGGCGTCGACATCGTGGTCGGCACTCCCGGCCGGCTCATCGACCTCGCCAACCAGCGCATCCTGAACCTGTCGAGCGTCAAGACCCTCGTGCTCGATGAGGCTGACGAGATGCTCGACATGGGATTCCTGCCCGACGTGGAGAAGTTGGTGTCCCGGGTCCCGGCCGTGCGCCAGACCATGCTCTTCTCGGCCACCATGCCGGGGCAGATCCTGAGCCTGGCACGTCGCTACATGACGCAGCCGACCCACATCCGCGCCACCGACCCCGGTGATGAGATGGCCACCGTCGAGGCGATCGAGCAGCATGTGTGGCGCGCCCATTCCATGGACAAGCCCGAACTCATCGCCCGGATTCTGCAGGCCGACGGTCGCGAGCGCACCATGATCTTCTGCAAGACCAAGCGGGCCGCGCAGAAGCTCACCGAGGATCTACAGGAGCGCGGTTTCAAAGCCGGCGCGGTTCACGGTGACCTCGGGCAGGACGCTCGCGAACGGGCGTTGAAGAAGTTCCGGGACGGCACGATCGATGTCCTTGTGGCCACCGACGTGGCCGCCCGCGGCATCGACGTGGAGAACGTCACGCACGTCATCAACTACACGTGCCCCGACGACGAGAAGATGTATTTGCACCGGATCGGCCGCACGGGCCGAGCCGGGTCCGACGGTGTGGCCGTGACGCTGGTCGACTGGAATGATCTGCACCGCTGGAAGATGATCGACAAGGAACTCGGACTGCCGTTCGCAGACCCGCTGGAGACCTACTCGACCTCCGACCACGTGTACAACGGCATGGGCATCTCGCGCGACGTCACCGGGCGGGTGGGACCACCCACAGGTTCGCCGTCGCCGAAGTCGCAGGACGACCGGCCAGCACAGCGTTCAGGCCGGTCCGGCGGTGATCGCCGACGCGGCGACAAGCCGTCATCGAACCGCGGCGACAAGCCCGCGACCAGTCGCAGCAGCAAGCCCACGTCGACCAGCGGGGAGAAGTCGGGGTCCACCCGACCCCAGCGCAACCGGCGGCGCGTGCGCAAGTCCGGCGACCAGGACGGCGCGGCCACCAGCGAGTAGGTGCGGCCTCGGCTCAGCCCTTGAAGTCGAGGTGCATCCAGCCGCGCGACCGGCAGGCAGGGCACTTCATCCACACCCGGTCAGTGCGGCCCGGGACGGGGACGTACATCCCCGGCAGGGCCAGTCGGGCGGCCTTGACCATGGAAACCACGGAGCGGGCGTCGCACTTGTCGCACGTCAGCGCGAGACTGCCGACAGCCGGCGGGGCCTCCTCCTCGCTGAACAGCGAGCGTTTGCCTTGCGGGTCGACGTGACGGGGGCGTTGGGCGGGGGTGGGTACGCGTCGCAACGCGGCGGGACGTTCAGCACTCATGATCTATCCATCATCACTGTTGCCAGGTCACGGTAGGCCTGCGCCCCCTTGGAACGGCGGGCGGTGGAAAGAATGGAGCGACCCGAACCCGGCGCCTCCGCGAAGCGCACCGACCGTGCGATGGGGGCCAGCACCGGCAGGCCGTACTGCTGCTCGATGTCGGCGATGACCTCGCGCGAGAGCCGCGTACGGCTGTCAAACATGGTGGGCAGCACCCCCATGACCCGCAGGTCACGATTGGTGTATCTGCGAACATCCTCGACGGTCTCCAGCAGTTGGGCGACACCCCGGTGGGACAACGTCTCCGCCTGCATGGGGATGAGGACCTCCTGAGCCGCGGTCAGCGCGTTGATCGTGAGGACCCCGAGCGACGGCGAACAGTCGATGATCACGATGTCGTAGTCGCCGCTGACCTCCGCGAGTGCCTCCCGCAGCACGTACTCGCGACCGGTGCGGTTCGCCAGCTGCATCTCGGCACCGGACAAGTCGATGGACGCGGGCAGCAGGTCCGGACCTTCAGCCGTCGGCACGATCGCCATCCGCGGGCCGATCCGGCCCAGCAGCACATCGTGCACGCTGAACTGCACCTGATCGGCCTCGACACCCATGGCGAACGTCAGGCAGGCCTGTGGGTCCAGGTCGATCAGCAAGACCTTACGGCCGGTGTCTGCCACAGCTGCACCAGTGGACGCAACCGTCGTCGTCTTAGCGACGCCACCCTTCTGGTTGGCGACCGCCACTATTCGAGATTTCAACGTCCACCCCTGCACATGCGAAGATCAGTGCGTCCGAGACACTATTCTGCCTCAGTGAGCACGCCCAGGTCGACAGCCCTCCCGCGTGGCGCGCGGCGTGTTCGTGACGAAGCCACCGGGCTGGCGACGATCCTGATGCCGGGCGACGGCCTGGGCACCGTCCTGCTCGTCCCCGGCTTCACCGGCAGCAAGGAGGATTTCCTCGACCTCCTGCCACTGCTGCACGATTGCGGGTGGACTGTCATCGCCCTGGACAACCGCGGCCAATACGAGTCACCACACGCGCCCGACTACAGCCTGGACCTGTGGGCCGATGACGTGTGCGACATCGCGGCTCGCTGCGAGGGCCCGGTACATCTGGTAGGGCACTCGCTGGGTGGACTGATCGTCGGAGTGGCGGCCAACCGGTTCGACTTCACGACAGTCGTGCTGCTGAACTCCGGCTCGGGGCCGATCCACGCCAGCAAACACGATCAACTACGCCTGCTGAACACTGCATTGAACCACTTCCCGATGGAGCAGATCTGGGAGGCGAAGGTGACCGCCGACCGGCAGGCCGGCTGGACAGCGCCCTCACCGGCCGTGGAAGCGTTCATGAAGGACCGCTTCGTCCGCACCGATCCGGCGGGCCTGCAAATCATGTCCAGACTGCTGCTGGCCGATCGCCAGCAGGATTTCAGCGAGACCTCCGCCCAATTGCTGGTGGCCTTCGGCATCCAGGACCCGGACTCGTGGTCATGGCAAACCCAGGTTGATCTCGCAGCACGCTGGCAGGCGCGCTTGGCTGTCATCCCGCAGGCCGCTCACTCCCCCGCTGTGGAGGCGCCCGAGACCACTGCCGCGCTGCTGGCGGCGACCTTCATCCAGGCTGGACAGCCCCGATGTGTGAGAGAACGCCGAAATGGGTATGCCGAGGGCATGCAGATCATGACCCCGCTGCCGACCGACACCGGCGCCATCCGCCGTGCCCGCAAGACGGTCGGCGACCAATTGTGGGCGTGGGGTCTGCCCGAACTCGTCGACGATGCCGAATTGATCACCAGTGAGCTGGTCACCAATGCCATTGAGCACGGCAGCGGCCAGATCGAACTCCGCATGTACGCGCTGCCTGACCGCGTACGCATCAGCGTTTTGGACGAGGACGTGACCTCCGTGCCACAGGTCGCTTCGAACCGCGGTTTGCAGATCGGTGGCCGCGGCCTCTCACTGGTGGAGCAGATCTCCCAGGCGTGGGGGCACGATATTGGGCAGAACGGCAAAGAGGTCTGGGCGGAGTTGCCCGCCAGCATGTAACCACCGTGCGCTGCCCGCGTGTGCGGGTATCCCGGTTCTACGGGTCGTCGGGTGGGTTGGTGTATCGCTTGCCGCGGGGGCTGATCCAGATGGTGGTGCCGTCGGGTTGGCGTTCTACCCGCCATTTGCCATGCGTTTTGATCCGGTGATGGTAGCGACACAGGGCCTGCAGATTGTCCGCGTCGGTGGGGCCGGCGGGCCAGGGCACGATGTGGTCGAGGTCGCAGTGGCGGGCGGGGCGTCGGCAGCCGGGGAACCGGCAGCGCCGGTCCCGGGTGCGCACATACCGGCGCATCTTCAGGCTCGGCATATACCCGGCGCACAGTTGCGGGAGAGTGAGCCGGATGATCGCCGACGGCACCTCCAGACGGCGCAACAGTTCATCCGCATGGCCGTCGGCGATCGGGCCGTACCCGTCGATCTCCGCCCCATCGTCGGTCATGATCACCGCGATCGGGACCTGCTCGGCCGCGGTGACCCCGGTGAGCAGTTCGATGAACATGTCGGCCTGGATGGCATCCCGGTTGCCCTGGATGTTGTTTGACCGGACCCGGATCGACTCCATGCAGGCGGTGGCCTGCTCCGCGGTCAGGTAGGCGGACAGGGTGGCCATGCCGTCCGGTTCTGGTGTCAGGCTGACTTTGCGTGACTTGCGGGCCTTCTTCCGGCGCCGTTCGGCAGCGTCGGCGTCGATCCGGTCGACCTGCCGGGTCAGCCACGGCCGCACCTGGCCGCGGGTGCGGGTGGCGGCATAGTCGATGGCCCGCTCGGCCAGGGTGTGCCGGTCGGCCGGGGCGAGTCCGCAGGTGGCCCGGGCGATCTCGCGCACCTTCACCAAATCCAGGCGCCCATCAGCCAGAGCCTGCAGCAGGACCGGCAGGTCCCGCACCACGTCCACCGCCACATCCACCATCGTCGAGGCGAACCCCGGCGTCCACACCATCGCGCAGGCGATCTCCGGCGGGGTCGGATCCACCACCACCCCATCCGGATCCGCCGCCAACTCAGACTCGACGAACACCTGATGGAAAGCCTGCAACTGTTGAGCGTGGCAGAACCCGATCACCGCCTCCGCCGCCTTCGCCCGCTCGAGCGGATCCTCGTCGGAGAACAACTCCGCAAGGGCCGCGACCACCAATTCGTTCATGCCCACACCGTACGAGAGACCTACGACAAACTCTTTTGACCAGGAACTACGCGGTGGACAAACCGGTGAACTGAGGAGCTCAGCCCAGCCCCTGCTCGGCGATGAAGCCGAATACAGCGTTGGCTATCAACTGGGCGGCGATGGCCGCCAGCAACATGCCAGCGATGCGAGTGAGCACCGTGATCCCCGAGGTTCCCAGCACGCGAGCGATGCCGGTGCTGTAGCGCATCGCCAGGAACAGCACGAGATGCACCGTCAGCACTCCGAAGGCCACCGCCGTGTACGCCGCGGGGGTACTGGCTCCTTGCATGAACAACATCACGGCCACGATCGCGCCCGGCCCGGCGATCAGTGGCGTGCCCAGCGGTACGAGGGCGACGTTCACGTCGTCAGCAGCGGTGACCTCGCCCCCTTTGCCCATCAGCAGTTGCAGGGCGACGAGCAGCAGGAGCAGTCCGCCGCTGGCCTGCAAGGCGGGCAGCGACACGTGCAAATAGTCCAGGATGACCTGGCCGAACAGCGCGAACCCCACGATGACGCCAAGCGCGGTCAGGGTGGCTTGCAGAGCCAGGCGCTTCATCTGCGCTGGCCCTCGCCGATGAGTCAACGCCAAGAAGATCGGCACGATCCCGGGCGGGTCCATGATGACCAGCAGCGTGACGACCACCGACCCGTAGAGCCGCAGATCCACCTAGACCTGCGGAGGTGTCGGCTGATCGGTGATCGGCGGCGTCACAGCCGTGATTCCCAGGATCTGCCTGGCCTGATTGAGCACACCCGCATCGCACACCACGTCATAGCGGCCGGCCGTGAGCTGGCTGCGGGAGGTGAAGTCCCGCCTGCCGCCGGTGAAGGCATAGGACATGAGGCCGAAGACGATGCCGAAGGCCGCGCCGTAGATCACGCCCATCAGCAGCAGGTTCAGCGTGCTGCCCTCACCGCTAGCGAAGATCGAGACGAACAAACCGATGAGCAGGCCGAACCACACACCCATGCCCAGGCCGCTCAGTGCTGCCCGGCCCCAGGACAGTCGACCGACCACCGCCTCCACGGTGCGCAGGTCAATACCCACGATGGCCACGTTCTGCACCGGGAACTTGTTGTCACTGAGCTTGTCCACCGCGAACTGAGCCTCGTTGTACGTGGTGTAACTGGCCAGGACCGGCCGGTTGGCGAGTTGCTTGAACGGATCGGACTTCGGGGTCGGCATACCTCGAGGGTAACCGGCCCACTAGGAGGCGCAGCCCGCCCGGGCGCTCAGCCGCGCAGTTTGTACTCTTCCAAGAGCCTGCGTGCAATGATCATGCGCTGGATGTCCGCCGTGCCCTCGCCGATCAGCAGCATGGGGGCCTCCCGGTACAGCCGCTCGATCTCGTACTCCTTGGAGTAGCCGTAGCCGCCGTGGATGCGGAACGAGTCCTCCACGACCTCCCTGCAGTACTCGCTGGCCAGGTACTTCGCCATGCCGGCTTCGAGGTCATTGCGAGCTCCGGAATCCTTGGTCCGGGCGGCGCGCACCATCATCAGGTGCGCCGCTTCCACCTTGGTCGCCATCTCTGCGAGCCGGAAGGCGACCGCCTGATGCTCCGCGATCGGCTTGCCGAAGGTCACCCGCTGTTGGGCGTAGTCGATGCCGAGTTCGAACGCCCGATTGGCCAGACCACACGCGCGGGCCGCCACATTGACGCGGCCCACCTCCACACCGTCCATCATCTGGTAGAAGCCGCGGCCGGGCTCGCCACCGAGCAGTGCGCTGCTCGGCAGGCGGAAGTCGGTCATCACCAGTTCGGTGGTGTCGACGCCCTTGTAGCCCATCTTGTCGATCTTGCCGGGGATGGTCAGACCGGGCAGCACCTCGCCGAAACCGGCTGGCTTCTCGATGAGGAAGGTGCTCATCTTCTTGTACACGCTGGCGTTCTCAGCGACATCGGCGTCCGTGCGTACGAGCACCGCACACAGCGTGGATGAGCCACCGTTGGTCAGCCACATCTTCTGGCCGTTGAGGACGTAGTCGTCGCCGTCGCGCACGGCCTTGGACTGGATTGCAGCCACGTCAGAGCCGCACCCCGGCTCGGACATGGAGAAGGAACCGCGCAGTTCGCCCGTCGCCATCCGGGGCAGGAAGTCCTTCTTCTGCGCATCCGTGCCGTGCTGCATCACCATGTACGCCACGATGAAATGGGTGTTGATGATGCCGGAGACGCTCATCCAGCCGCGGGCGATCTCCTCGACGCACAGGGCGTAGGTCAGCAGGGACTCACCGAGGCCGCCATACTCCTCGGGGATCATCAGTCCGAAGATCCCCATCTCCTTCATTCCCTCGACGATTTCGGTGGGGTACTCGTCGTTGTGCTCAAGGTGTTGAGCCTGGGGGATGATTTCGTTCTCGACGAAGTCGTGGACCGCGGAAAGGATCTCCTGCTGAATCTCGGTCAAGCCATCAGTCTGCGACAAACGAGCCATGCTGCGCCTCCAGTGTGTACTTACTGGTGAGTATTTCACCGAACGCCTACGCCCACACCGGCAGGTCAGGCCTCGATGCGTCCCAGGCGGTGGCAGGAACGGCCAGCGGAACCGAGGAGATGCCAGCGCCAGCATGGCTCGGCGGCTCCTACGACGGGCGTTCGGGCCGTGTCAGTCAGTTCGTCAGGCGCACCGGCGATAGACCTACCTTCACGGTGCCCTTCTTGATGCGATCGCACTTATCCAGGACGTCACAAACGTTCTTCACCTTGAAGGAGGCAGGCACGCTGAATGCGACGGCCTTGGCCTTGGGTCGGTAGACCCAGTAGTTGCGCGTGCTCCCCTTCGTGGTCAGGCACACGGTGACCTGCCTGCTGATCGTGCAGCCCTTGTTCTTACTGCCCGCAAGATTGGTCAGCAGGTTCCGGAAGGTGAAGCCGGGCTGCAGGACGGCACCGGACTGCGACGTCGGCCAAATGCCCAGACCGAAATCATCCCAGCCGTACCAGTCCACCTGGACCACTCCGTTGTGCAGGCTCTCCAAGTACGTTTGGGCCAAGTACGCGGCGCCCTTGCTCTGGCTGTACACCGACTTCGGCCAGCCGTTGTCGCGGTTGTTGCCGTAGTTCATCTCGGTGTCCAGCACCGGCGTCTTCTTGTAGCCGACGTCGTCGATCACCTGCTGAGCCATCGTCAAGCCCTTGGCACGATCGGCGAGCGTACCGTTGCCTGGGCCCTTCTTAACCCAGGGATACAGGTGTACAGCGATACCGTCCGGCTTGGACTTCTGCTGCTTCAACGCCGTCAGGTACTGTTTCAGCCACCCATCGCGCAGGAACTTCTTGTTCTGTACCACCGTGCTCGAGGCGGTGATCACCTGGGCCGCGGGGTCGACCTGACGAATGATCTTTTCCGCGGCGACCGTGATCTTCGCCATCTCCTGCGGTGAACCCTGCCCGTTGGCGGTATCGAACATGGAGGTCAGGTTCGCCTCGTTCCAGATCTGGTACTGGGTGATCTGACCCTTGTACTTCGTGACCACCTCCCGTACCCAGTTGGTCCAATAAGCCGGATTCGACGGCGGTGCACCCGTGCCCCCAGGGAAGTACGAGCAGTCGGTGTAGACGCCCGGGCTACACGGCGGTTTGACGAAACTTGCCGCCCAATTCGGGGTGTAGCCGAGGACGTACATGATGTCCTTGGCCCCAGTCGCCCGGGCATTGGCCACGACTGTGTCCATCGTGGTCCAGTCATAGACCCCATCGGCGGTGTTGACCTCATCCCAGCGCACCCCGTTGTCCCAGATCCGGATGCTGCCGAACTTGTCGTCCGGACCCGGTGTCGTGGTCGTCAACGAATGGTCATGCATCCCAAACAGGGAAGCGGGGACCCTCGCACTGGTCGCAGGCTCTTGCCCGGGTTTGGGCAGCGGCGCCGGGGCCGCAGCCGCCGACCCCGCAGTGGCCACCGACAGCGTAAGGACACAACCGGCCATTACCGAACGCTTCACTGATGGGCTCCTTCTCACGTCAAACCCCGCTCTACGGCTTCACCAGCAGCGGCGAGATCCCGACCTGCAGACGGCGGTTGCCCTTGAGCGCGGTGCAGGTGTTGTTCACGTCGCAGACCTGCTCGACCTTCCACTTCTTGCTGACCGAATACGTCTTGGATGCCTTGGAGTTGCGGAAGACGAGGTACTGCTTCTGCCCGCCCTGCTTGATCGAGCAGGTGTTGATGCCGCCGTTGCCCGTCGTGCAAGCGCCGATCTTCGCTCGTGCCAACCACGTCATGACGGTGTCGTAAGCGATCCCAGGTGCGAGCACCTTCCCAGTCGCGGCGTCGGTGACATCTACTCCGAGGACATGATCGTCCCAGCCGTACCAGTAAACCTGCGGCACATTGTTGACCATGCCGTAGATGTAGGTCTGCGCAAGATATGCCGCGCCTATCTTGGCCGGCAGTACCTTCTTGGGCCACCCGTTATTACGCCGGTTGCCGTAGGCCATCTCGGTGTCGTACATCGGCTGCCGGAACTTGAAGTGGTCGAGGACCGCTTGAGCGTCTCTGGCCCCCTGCTCACGATCAAAGGGCGTGCCATCACCAGGGCCGGCTTTGAACCAGGGGTAGAGGTGCATGCCGACCGCATCGAACTTGACCTTCTTCTTCTTCAACCCCGCCATGTAGTTGTAGAAGAAGGATTTCTTGGAGATGGCTGCCGACTGCTTCGCTACCTTGGTCGCCTTGCGCATTTGGCGGACGATTGCCGAACCGGTCACCACCTCGGCACTCGGGTCCACATCGTGGACGATCTTGGCGGCCCGCCGGGTCAACTCCACCATCTGCTCGGGTGTCCCCGAGAAGAACGATGAGAAATTGACCTCGTTCCACACCTGGTAGGAGTCGATGCGGCCCTTGTACTTGCTGACCACCTCCCGCACCCACTTGTCCCAGGCGCCCAGATCCCTGGGCATGGAGTTGGCCCCCACTGCACCGAGGTAGTTGGGAATGCTGGTGTCGGTGGCCAGCCATTCGGGAGTGGAGCCGAGCACGTACATGATCTCGTTCGCCCCGGTCGCCTCGGCATTGGCCACCACGGCATCCAACTTGCTGAAGTCGTAGACGTTGTTCGCGGTGTTGATCTCGTCCCAGCGCACCCCGTTGTCCCAGATCCGGATCGCACCGAACTTCTGATTCACCTGCGGGACAGGGTTGCTCAGATCGTGCACGTGCATGCCGAACAGGCTGGGTTGCACAGTCTTGGTGAACCTCGGTTTGGGTGGTGTGGGCAGTTCGGGCGGGGCGGCAGCCGCGACGCCCGTCACAGCCATCGTCAAGGCGGTGGTCACCGCCAACGTCTTCGCTACAAACCGCATACCGCACCTTTCATCGCTTCGCCCCATAGTCACATGAGTCGTCATTGGACGCGCCCGATCATCGTTGAGATCCATCTGGTTCTTCTCCCCGAGGGCTCTATCGGACGGTGGCGAAACGACTTGAGCCCGGCGACCGCTGGGCGGACGCTCTACGCCGGCACCTCAAAGGTCTTGGTGCGCTGCATCCCGGCTGCCCGGCCCTTCGCGGAGATGACCAAGGCCATCTTGCGCGAGGCCTCATCGATCATCTCGTCGCCCAGCATGACTGCACCCTTGGCGCCACCCTCGGCGGAGGTGTAGTAGTCGTACGCGTCCAGGATCAGCTCGGCGTGGTCGTAGTCCTCCTGCCGCGGGCTGAAGACCTCATTGGCGGCGTCCACCTGGCCGGGGTGCAGCACCCACTTGCCGTCGAAGCCGAGGGCAGCGGACCGTCCTGCGACGCGCTTGTAGCCCTCGACATCCTTGATCTGCAGGTAAGGACCGTCGATGGCGAGCTTGTCGTGGGCACGGGCCGCCATCAGGATGCTCATCAGGATGTGGTGGTAGGCATCCCCTACGTCGTATCCGGGGGGCTGCTCGCCGACGACCAGCGACTTCATGTTGATGCTGGCCATGAAGTCGGCCGGGCCGAAGATGATGGTCTCGACCCGGGGGCTGGCGGTGGCGATCTTGTCCACGTTGATCAGACCGAGTGCGTTCTCGATCTGGGCCTCGATGCCGATTCGACCCACGTCGTAACCCATGGTCTTCTCGATCTGGGTGAGCAGCATGTCCAGAGCCACGATCTGCTCAGGCGTCTGCACCTTGGGCAGCATGATGCAGTCGAGGTTGGCACCGGCGCCCTCGACGACCTCGGTCACGTCCTGGTAGGTCCACTGCGTGGTCCAATCGTTGACGCGCACCACCCGGACCTTGTCCTCGTAACCACCCTCGTTGAGCGCCGCCACGATGTTCTTGCGGGCATCCGGCTTGGCGATCGGCGCGACCGCGTCCTCGATGTCCATGAAGACCTGGTCGGCGGGCAGACCCTTGGCCTTCTCCAGCATCTTCGGGCTGCTGCCCGGAACGGCGAGGTTGGAACGACGACTGCGAGAGGGGCGCGATTCACTCATGATTCGACGATAACGACGGCTCTTTTCCGCCGACCTCAGACCCCCGATTCCGCCGTCCGCGGTCTGCTGCCGCGCACCACCAACACCAGACCTACGAGCATCACGACCAGCCCCCCGATCAGGGCCACACCCACGGGCTGCCCGAGGAAGATCGCCGCCAGGATCGTGGCCCCTGGGGCCTCGAACAGGATGGCCGTGCTGACCACCGTGGCCGAGACCCGATGCACCACCGCGTTCATGGCGGAGTGGCCGCCGATCTGCGCCACCAGGGTGATCGCGAGGATCAACCCCCAGTCGCGTGCCGAATACCCGGTCAGCGGCACCCGGACCACCAGGCAGACCAGCAGCAGTGCGGCGGCGGCGGCCCCATAGACCACACTGGTGTACGAACCCACGTCGGTCGTGGCGCGCAGGCGCTCGCCATAGGCCACATAGACGGCCGCGAGCACGGCTCCCAACAGGGCCAGGGCCATGCCCAGCAGGTTGCGGGCGTCCAGCGGGTCCCCGAATCCGGTGAGAATCAGCACCCCCACCAAGCTCACCCCGATGCCCATCCAGACCAGCCGACCCGTCACTCGCGACAGCAGCGCCGACCATACCGGCTGGGTGGAGATCATCGCCGTGCTGAGGGCCACAGTGGTCAACCGAAGACTGGGAATCCAGGCCGCGAAGTGCGCTGCGAGGGCCACCCCGGGTAGGGCCGCCCGGGACCAGCCACCCGTGACCCGGATCGGTCGTCCCATGACGACCATCGCGGCCGCAGTCACGGCGGCCCCCAGCGCACATCGATACATGGCGATGGCCAGGGCTGGCGCGGTGCAGGCGGCGATCAACGGCGCCGATGCGCTGACACAGAGCACGGCGACGACCAGCAGCACGGCGTCGCGGGGCCTGCCCGCTGCGCTCACGGATGCACCCGGCGCCGACCCCGCTACGCCAGGCTCGCGAGGCTGATCGTCTTGGCCTTCGGAGGCGCCTTGATGACCACCTTCTTGTCCCACTTCGTGAACTCCACGGTGGCGTCCTCGCCGGTCTCGGGAGCACTGGTGATCAGCAGCGGGTACGGCTTGCCCGTCGTGGCCACCCACGTGGTGCCGGTGGGGCTGGTGATGGGCACTGCCGGCTGCCCCTGTGCCACGCCGACCTCACCCACCTCACCGGTGCCATTCGCTTGCAGGAACTGGTTCATCAACGGTTTCATCGTGCTGGTCTGCCGGAAGGACTCCAGTTTCGGGTTCGACAACTCCCCGGCCACCCACTTGTTCCCGATCTGCTTGGCCTTCTTCTTGTTGAACGCTTGGGTCCAGTAGGCCTCGTCGCCCTTCACGTAGATGACCCCGTCCACCACCCGGGTCTGCAAGGTTGTCTCGCCCGCACTGCGGGAGCCGTCGCTGGCGTCCTTGGTCACCACCAGATCCAGCGAGGCGGCCGGACTCGTGCCGATCATCGTGACGCTGCGGGCATCGAGGGCGGCGGCCCGGGCGCGGTTGAGGATTTTGGCCGGGGGCAGGCTCTCGACGCCGTTCGGTTTGCCGACCGGTTCGGCCGTGGCAGAGGCCGATGGACTCGCGGAATCGGTGGGAGTCGGGGACTGCGTCACGGAGTCCTGAGAATCGGAACACCCTGCCACCGTCGCCACGACCAGCGCCCCCGCTGCCATTAATGCAACCCGCATGATGTCCTGACCACCTGTCGTTCGTCGGCATGCCTCGTGCGTGTCACGCTAGCGGAACTCCGCGACCCATGTCCGCACCCTTTCGGCGAGGCAAGCGATACCCTGCGCAGGTGACGGTCACCCGTGCTTTCATCGCCCGGCTGCAGGGCTCTGCCGTCTTCGACCCCAACGGCGAACAACTGGGCAAGGTCCGTGACTTCGTCCTGCTGCAGCAGTACGGCACGATCCCGCCGCGGCTGGTCGGCCTGGTCGTTGAGGTGGGTGCCAGGCGCCGGATCTTCCTGCCGATCACCCGGGTGACCAAGATCGACGTTGGCCAGATCGTGACCACCGGGGTATTGGATCTACGGCGCTTCAAGTTGCGCCCCGGGGAGACGTTGGCCGTCGCGGAACTCTTCGACCGGGGTGCCGTGCTGCGTGCCACGGGCGAGCGGGTGAAGATCCTTGACCTGGCCATGCAGCAGAACTCGCGGCGGGATTGGGAGATCGCGCAAGCCTATGTCCGCGGGGGCCGCACCCTCGCCCGGCGGGGCCAGACGCAGGTGGTGGCCTGGGGTGAACTGTCCGATGTCTGGCGCCAGGAGATCGACCAGGCGACCGAGACGATGTTGGAGTCCTTGCTGGACATGCGGCCGGCCGATGTCGCCTCACTGCTGCACGACCTGCCCGAGAAACGTCGCCTGGAGATCGCCCGGGCGCTCGACGACGAACGCCTGGCCGACGTGCTGGAGGAGATGCCAGAACACGACGCCGTACAGATCGTCGGCGCCCTGGAGGCGGAACGGGCAGCCGATGTCCTGGAGGAGATGGATCCTGAGGACGCCGTCGACCTGCTCAGCGACTTGAGCCCCGAACAGGTCAGTGTGCTGCTCGACCTGGTGGAACCTGACGACGCCAAGGGTCTGCGGCGACTGCTGAGCTACGACGAACTGTCCGCGGGCGGCATGATGAGTCCCGACCCGGTGATCGTGGGAGCGGATGCCACTGTCGCTGAGGCGCTGGCCCAGATCCGCAACCCCGACCTGTCCCCCGCCCTCGCCTCCCAGGTGTACGTCGTGCGGCCTCCCATGCAGACCCCGACCGGCACCTTCCTGGGGGTCGTGCACTGGCAGCGGCTGCTGCGCGAACCGCCCAGCGACCTGGTGTCGCGGGCCGTCGACCGGGACCTCGCCCCGCTGCCCCCCGAGACGCCGATGGCCGCACTGACGCGCTACTTCGCCGCCTACAACCTTGTCGCGGTGCCCATCGTCGATGGCAGCGGTCATCTGCTGGGAACGGTCACTGTGGACGACCTGCTGGATCACCTACTCGGAGACAACTGGCGCGACTCGAGGGTGTCCGATGCGTGACCGCAACCGGCTGGAGACGCCGTCCAGGGGGCGGCCCAGCATCCGTCCCACCACCAACCCCGATACGTTCGGCAGGGTTTCGGAGAACGTCGCCCGCTTCCTAGGCTCCTGGCGGTTCATCGCCTGGATGAGCCTGATGATCGTCGCCTGGGTGATCTACAACATCGTCGGCACCGACCCCGTCGACCCGTACCCCTTCATCTTCTTGACGTTGCTGCTGAGCCTGCAGGCCTCGTACGCCGCCCCGCTGATCCTGCTGGCCCAGAACCGGCAGGACGACCGCGATCGCGTGCAGATCAAGGAGGATCGCGAGCGCACCGAGCGGCTGATCGCCGACACGGAGTATCTGGCCCGCGAGCTCGCGGCGCTGCGGATCGGACTCGGCGAGGTGGTGACACGTGACTACCTGCGCCGGGAGTTGCGGGCGTTGCTCGAGGATCTCGAGGACGACGGCCGCTCGCAGCGGTAAGCAGATCGACTCCCGGTCGGCCGTCATGCTCGTCCGGAGCCCCCGCGGGACACACGTACGATTGACCCATGCCCACCACCGAAACGATCCTGGCTGCCCTCGCGGGTGTGGAGGACCCTGAGATCCACCGCCCCATCACCGAACTCGGGATGGTCAAGAGCATCGACGTCGACTCCGCTGGCGCCGCTCGGGTCGAAGTGTTCCTGACGATCGCCGCCTGCCCCATGCAAACGACACTGCGAGAGCGCGTGGTGACTGCGGTCAGCTCAGTTCCCGGTGTGACGAGCGCGGACGTGATCTTCGACGTGATGAGTGATGAGCAGCGCAAGGAGCTGCGCGAGAGGCTGCAGGGTCCGCAGAAGGAGATCCCGTTCGCCAAGCCCGGTAGCCTCACAAAGGTTCTGGGCATCGCCTCGGGCAAGGGCGGCGTGGGCAAGAGCAGCGTCACCGTGAACCTGGCTGTGGATCTGGCCGCCCGCGGCCTGCGGGTCGGGCTGGTGGACGCCGACATCTATGGGCACTCCACACCCCGCCTGCTGGGTGTGACCACCCGGCCCACGGTGGTCGACAAGATGTTCATCCCGCCGGTGTCCCATGGCGTGGCCAGCCTGTCGATCCTGCCGTTCAAACCGGGCGGGGCCAACCAGGCGCTGGCCTACCGCGGACCGATCCTGCACCGGATGCTCAACCAGTTCCTCACCGACGCCTACTGGGGAGACCTGGACTGGCTGCTGATCGACCTGCCACCCGGCACCGGCGACGTCGCGATGTCCCTGGCGCAACTACTGCCCAACTCCGAACTGCTGGTCGTCACGACCCCGCAGATCGCGGCCGCCGAGGTTGCTGTGCGGGCCGGAATGATGAGTGAGTTCACCAACCAGCGCATCGTTGGTGTGGTCGAGAACATGAGCGCCTTCCCGTGTCCGCACTGTGGCGAGCCGATGGACCTGTTCGGTCGTGGTGGTGGCGAGATGGTCAGCAAGCAGTTGACCTCGGCACTGGGTTCCGAGGTCTCGCTGCTGGCCAAGATCCCCTTCGACGTGCGCCTGCGCGAGGGCGGGGATCAGGGCCGACCGCTGGTGCTGGAGGTCCCCGACGCCCCCGCCGCCATCGCGATTCGCGGCCTGACGGACCGACTGGCCAGCAAACCGCGCGGGTTGGCGGGGATGAGCCTGGGAATCTCGCCCGTCAGGTCCTGAAAGGTCAGGTCGCGTTCGGATCGATCGGGGATGCGGCTGGGGCGGATGCCGGTTTGGGCGTCGGCGTGGGCGCATCGGCCAGCGACGACATGATCCGCTTCGGGTGCAGGTCCGCCAGGGACTGCAGATCGCCCTGCATGGACTTCAGGTCGGCGGAATCGCTGATCTGCTGCTTGGCTTGGCCCACGGTCTCGCGGGCTTTGGCCACGAACTTGCCCGCGCTGGACGCCGCGCCGGGCAACTTGTCCGGGCCGAACACCAAAAGGGCGAACAAGCCGAGGACGAGCAACTCGCCGAGACCGATGTCGAACACGAGACCAGGGTACGCCCTATCGGCGATCGGCGATGGCCGCGCGGCCAGGCCGGCTCATCGCGAACCGAGGGTGACCGTGATCTGCTTGCCGCTCTCCAACTCCAACGTGATCTTGTCACCGGGGGCGTTCTGGCGGATATCGGTGATCAGAGACACCGCGTCGTCGACGCGTTCCCCGTTCACCGCCACGATCACATCGCCGGACTGCAGGCCAGCCTGTTCGGCCGGGCCCCCTCCGGTCACCGTGTTCACCCGGGCGCCCTGTCCGGTGTAGTTGAAGTCAATCTCGGCACCGATGATCGGCGTGCGCGATGTCCCGCTTGTGATCAGCTCCTGAGCGATCCGGTTGGCCGTGTTGATCGGGATGGCGAAGCCGAGGCCGATACTGCCGGCCTGCCCGCCGGCGTCACTGCTCAGCGAAGCGATAGCGGAGTTGACACCGATGACCTGGCCCTCGTTGTTCACCAGCGGCCCGCCGGAGTTGCCCGGGTTGATCGGGGCGTCGGTCTGGATCGCATTGATGAACGAGGTCTCCGTGCCATCGGAACCGCCCGCTGTCACAGGCCGGTCGAGGCTGCTGATGATGCCGCTGGTCACAGTACCTTCCAAACCCAGCGGGGAGCCGATCGCGATCGCCTGGTCACCGACCTTGACCGAGTCGGAGTTGCCGATCGCGGACGGTGTGAGGCCAGATGCGTTGATCTTCAGTACCGCGAGGTCGTAGTCGGGGGTCCGGCCCACCAGCTCGGCAGATGATCGTGAACCGTCCTGCAGCACCACGTCGATGCGACCACCGTTGGCCGCGGACTCGATCACGTGGTTGTTGGTCAAGATGTAGCCGTCTTCGCTGAGGATGAAGCCGGATCCCGATCCATCATCGACTTCGATGGACACCACACTGGGCAGCACCTTAGCGGCGATCGCGGCGATCGATCCGTCGGCACGCACCGATAGGGCATCGGAGTCACTGGGGTTGGCGCCGGTGGTCACCGACGAAGCCGGGGACTGTCCGTCGGCCAGGCTGTAGCCCAGGGCGCCGCCGACGCCACCAGCCAGCAGACCGGTCAGCGCGGCGATGGCAATGACCTTGCCGACGCCGCCGGACTTCTTCGGGGCCGCGCTAGGGGCCTGCGGTGTGACACCGGGAGGTGGCGGCAGGTAGCCGTCGGATCCGGGTGCCGGGTAGGGCGACTGCTCGGGGGCGGCGTACTGGTACTGCTGGTAGACCTGCTCGGTCGGCTGCTGGTAGGTCGGATACTGACTGGTCGGGATCGCATCCGGATCGAGCACCTGTGTGGAGTGATCAGGTGCCGGCCAGGACAACTGCTCCGGCTGCGACACCGGTTGTTCCGGTGCGACCGGCGTTTGCTCCGGCGGCTGCTCGTTCGACATCTGCGACTCCTCGTGATCCACCACTGAACTCACGGTAACCCTCCTACGCTGTGTGCCCCACTCAGGACCTAGCATCCGTTGCCTTCCGCTCTTGTGGAAGCCAGTTGCCGTTCGGGCTGCGTCAAAGCCTTGTAATGCCCGCTGCCGCACTCCCGGCACCGCCGCGAGCGGGTTAGGGGACGGTCGCGGCAGTCACTGCCGGTAGTGTGTAGACCCATGGACGCCAAGGACCTGTCGATCTTCAGTGATGCGTGGAACGCCGCCCAACTTCCCGCGGACGTGACGGCCACCACTGTCGATGCCAGCGTGCTACGGCTGCTGGCTCTGTTCGCCGCGCTCGTCGACGGCCGGGCCGCTGTCGAGGTGGGCGCCCACGATGGGACCACCGGTATGGCCCTGTTCCAGGGGCTGGCTGCCGACGGTGTACTCACCAGTGTCGAGGCCGACCCTGAGCGGCTGCGCCTGGCCAAGGAGACCTTCGCCGCGGCGGGGATCGGTCATGGCCGCACCCGCCTGATCGCTGCCGATCCGCACGAAGTTCTTAGCCGGTTGACCGACGGCGGCTACGACCTGTTCCTGTCCAGCGGCAAACCCAGCGACCATGCGGCCTTTGCCGAGCAGGCGGCACGTCTGCTGCGACCAGGCGGGATCGCGATCTTCCTCGATGTCGCCGAAGCCGCCGACCCGGCTAAACGCGAGGCAGCCCAACTTGCGGTGCGCCACTTCGTGGAGCACATGCAGGCTGAGGAGCGCTGGCTCACGACGCTGCTCCCCCTCGCCAACGGCGTGCTGGTCGCCGTCCTGCAGTAGTCCCTACCCGAACTGGGCACCATCGGTCAGCCACTGGCCCAGCAGGGCCGCCCCGAACCCGGTGCCGCCGAAGGCGCGCACGCCCTGCCGACGCCGTGGAACGCGCCGGCCCAGCGATATCCAGGTGCGCCCAGGGAACGTCTCCGGCGAACCGCTGCAGGTAGAGCGCCGCGGTGATGGAACCCGCACCGACACTGGCGTCGCTGACATGACTCTGGTCCGCGATGTCCGAGCGCAGGGAAGTGCGGTAGCCCTGCTCCAGGGGCATCGGCCACAGCCGCTCGCCCACCTCGTCCCCCGCCGCCCGCAACGCGGCGCCCAGCGGTGCCGACGGGCTGTACAACGCGCCCATTTCCCGCGACAGTGCGACCGTCGCAGCGCCGGTGAGCGTCGCCAGGTCGACCATGACGTCGGGCTGCAGGCGCAGCCGCGCGTAGGCCAGCAGATCGGCCAGCACCAACCGGCCCTCGGCGTCGGTGTTGCGCACCTCGGAGGTGGATCCGTCCACATGCGTGATGACGTCCCCGGGGCGGTAGGAGTCAGCGCCGAGACAGTTCTCGGCCAGCCCCAGCAGGACGGTCACGTCCATATCTGCGGGGATCAGGGGGACCGCGCTGAGCACAGCCGCGGCTCCGGCCATGTCCGTCTTCATCAGCACCATCGATTCGCGTGGCTTCAGCGAGAGCCCCCCGGAGTCGAAGGTGATTCCCTTGCCGATCAGGGCGACCCGTGGCCCGCGGCCGGGTTTGCGCAGAACGACCACGCGCGGTGGGCTCGCCGAGGCCGCCCCCACCGCCAAGACGCCGCCGAAACCCTCGGTGCGAAGGCGGCGCACATCGAGGACCTCGATCTGGGCACCAGCCGCTTTGGCGACCCGGCGTGCCTGCCGAACCATCCAGGCGGGGTTCTTGGTGTTCGACGGGGTGTTCACCAGATCCCGGGCGGCCAAGGTTGCGTCGACAGCAGGCAGATCGATGTCGACGGGAACCAGCAGCGTCTTGTCGGCGGCGGTACGGGGGTATCGATATCCGGCCAGCCGCCAGCCCTTCGCGAAGGCGCGCAACTGCTCGTCGGTGGGCGGGGTCCGGAAGCCCAAGGTGCCCGCAGGCACTGTCCGAACGGCGTCGGCGCCCAGCCGCACCCAGTCGTCGGTGGTGGCAGCCACCAGTGCCCATCGCCGGGCACCATCGGGGATCAGCCGCAGGTCCGTCCCGCTCGGTGTCAGGGCGGGGGGCAGGACCACCTCATCGAGGCCGAGTATCAGCACCTGCCCATCGGGAGCGGTGTTTGACCGCTTGATCTGCACCACTTCACCGTAGTGCCAACATACGAAAGCGGGCTCCGATGACCTCATCGGAACCCGCCGCGGATAGAAGGAGGTGGCTACTCGACAGCTTGCAGTAATCCACCGAGCTCAAGCGCCTCGGCCTTGGAGATCTCCACGACGAGCCTGCCGCCACCTTCCAATGGGACTCGCATGACGTACCCGCGTCCCTCTTTGGTGACCTCCATTGGGCCATCACCCGTTCGAGGCTTCATGGCCGCCATATCGGACCCCTTCCGTCGACTGCATGTGTCAAGACCAACCACATCATTCTAGCCCGCAGGCGACGTGTTCTGGACACCTGATGGAGTACGCGCGGCGGCGAATCGGGCGAAGCGGCGCAACGACAGCGCCACGCCCGCCGCCAGCAGGGGTTTCACGATGGGCCAGCCCATCCGTCCGAGCCGACCCAGCGGCAGGTCGATCTCCTCGCGCCAGACGAACCGACTGCCGGCACCGAGGCGCTCCACACGGAAGATGCCGATCCCCCTGACAACGGTGCCGTCGTGATCCACCTCGACGACGTGCGGCGCGTCCCAACGGGTGATTGTCATCGGATCCCAGAAGCCGAGCGGCCCGATCCCGGTGAATGCGGCAAATGTGCCACCGACTCCCCTGCCCTCCTGCTCACGGCCTTCGACCGCGGTCCCCAGCATCCACTCGTGTTGGGCATCCCAGTCCGTCATCGCGTCGAAGACCGTCTGCGGGTCCGCGGGCACGTCAACTGTCAGTTGCAGCGTCTTGCGGGCGACCATCGGTGACTCCTGTCGAAGTGGGTGTGGAGGCGGCTTGCTCCAACTCGGCGATCCGGTGGCGCAGCACCGTCAAGGCGGCGTCCACCTCATCCATTCGATACCCGCGCAGCGCGACCGGCAAGCGCAACGAGTCGATGTCGGCAAGAGTCGGGCGCTCGGGCAGGCCCGGCGACCGTGGCGGCGCCGTCGGCTGTGGTACTGCGGGCAGTCTGCCCGCCAGCAGCAGGGCCAGCGCCACCACCAGGATGATGGCGACAACAGCAAAAACCCAAGTCATGTCGCGTTCCCTTTCGCAGAGCGGGCCGTTCTTTGACAGTCTGACATTCGTGCTGACTTTCGGCCCCCATGCCTTCGCAGATGACGAGTTGCTGGTGATGGCGATCATCAACCGCACACCGGACTCGTTCTATGACCGCGGTGCCACCTACGCCCACGATGCCGCCCTGGAGCGGGTGGAGCAGGTTGTGAGCGAAGGCGCGCAGATCGTCGACATCGGCGGGGTCAAGGCAGGTCCCGGCCAGGAGGTGGACCCTGCGGAGGAGAAGCGCCGGGTCGTGTCCTTCGTCGCCGAGGTCGCCTCCCGGCATCCCCAGCTGGTGATCTCAGTGGATACCTGGCGTGCTGACGTGGGCCGGGCAGTCGTCGCTGAGGGCGCCACACTGCTCAACGACGCCTGGGGTGGGCACGACCAGCAACTGGCGGAAGTTGCCGCGGAGTTCGGAGTGGGCCTGGTCTGCACCCACGCCGGCGGGCTCACCCCCCGCACGCGGCCCCACCGCGTCTCCTACCCCGATGTGATGGCTGCTGTGGTCGAGGACGTCGTGGGGCAGGCCCAGCGCGCCCAGGCGCTCGGGGTTCCACCGGGCGGGATCCTCATCGACCCGGGCCACGACTTTGGCAAGAACACCCGACACTCCCTGGAGTGCACACGGCGACTACCTCAGATGGTGGCCACCGGCTGGCCGGTCCTGGTGAGCTTGAGCAACAAGGATTTCGTCGGCGAGACCCTGGACCGACCCGTGGGCGAGCGACTGGAGGGGACACTGGGTGCCACTGCGATCTCAGCCTGGCTGGGCGCCCGGGTGTACCGCGCGCACGAAGTGCGGCAGACCTTCGATGTGCTGCACATGGTGCAAGCGATCTCCGGCGCCCGGCAGCCAGCCGTCAGCCGGCGCGGGCTGGCCTGAGACTCAGCCGCGATCCACCCGCTGCACGATGTCGATGACCTCACCCGGATCGTCGGTGACATAGAGCAACTCGTGATCCGTGGGACCGATCTTGGCCTCGGCCGACAGGGTGTTGCGGATCCACTCCACCAGACCGCTCCAGTACGCGCTGCCCACCAGCACGATGGGGAACTTGGTGACCTTCTGGGTCTGTACCAGCGTGAGCGCCTCGAACAGCTCGTCCATGGTTCCGAAGCCACCGGGAAAGACGACGAAGCCGTGGCTGTACTTGACGAAGCACGTCTTGCGCGCGAAGAAGTACCGGAAGTTCACCCCGATCTCCACCCACTGGTTGATGCCCTGCTCGAAGGGGAGTTCGATCCCGAGCCCGATGCTGGTCCCCCCGGCCTCGAAGGCACCGCGGTTGGCCGCCTCCATGATCCCCGGACCACCCCCGGTGATGATGGCGTACCCGACCCGCGCCAGCCCGTCGGCGACCTGGCGGGCGCAGGCGTACTCATGGTGATCGCGCGAGGTCCGCGCGGAGCCGAAGATACTGATGGCCGGTCCCACGTTGGCCATGGCCCCGAAGCCCTCCACGAATTCCGCCTGGATGCGAAGCACCCGCCAGGGATCGGTGTGGACCCAGTCACCGGATCCCCGCGAGTCGAGCAGCCGCTGGTCAGTCGTGGAGCCACGGGCGAGTTTGCCGCGCAACACCGTCGGCCCTCGCTGTCGCTGCGGGCGAGGGGCGGTCTCCCATTGGTCGGATGCAGTGTTCATACTGCCCACGCTAGGTGCGTTAGTCCGTGGCGACTACCCTCCGGCCGGCCTCGCTGCCGACCGTTCACGAGCCGGCTACTGACCTGTCGGCGAGGCGACCGGTGTTGGACTCGCTGAGCCGGACGGGGCCGCGCTGGGCTCGATGGTGCCATCCTCGCCACGGGGCAGGTCGTACTTCTGGGCCGCCTTAGGCGCCAGACCGGCCTCGGCCAGCAACTCCTCGGCCGTGCCCCGATACACGTTCAGATCCAGCACCTTCGAGCCGGAACCCGCCAGCCTGCCGGAATCCGTGAACTGCCAGACCCGCCACGGGCTCGTCGGCCAACCCCTGGGCTGCAGGGGCTCCTGGTCCAGGTAGAGACCCCAGTTCGCATGCCACAGCGGGTACTTGGTGAGCGCCGGATCGGGCAGCAGCCGGCGGTTCAAATAGTCCGTGTAGGTGTAGAACCAAGGGGTGCGACCGGTGCGCCGCTCCACCACTCGAAGCCACGCGATGGCCCACCGGGTGAGATCCGAGCGGTTCAGACTCGTGGCGTCGGTCTCCAGGTCAAGCGCCAAGGGCAAGTGACCCTTGGGCAGTTGACCCCCGACCCGGGCACTGGCCTTGCGCGCCTGAGCCCTGGCATCACGGACAACCCGACCGGAGTTGCTGGTGGGCACGGCGTAGTAGTACGCGCCGACCAGCATTCCCGCCCGTTTGACGGCCGCCTTGTCCCGCGCGTACCAATACCCCGCCTCGCTGTGGGCCGAGGAGTAGGAGTCACCTGACTTGATGACGACGAAGCGCACACCCTGGCGCTGCAGCTTCACGAAGTCGGGATGTTTGCCGTCCACATGCTGCCACCGTGACACGTCGATCCCGCGAATCCCGGACAGACCCTGGTGGTCCCATGACACGGCCTTCGGCTGCCGGCCCATGGAGGGGCCGATGCCGGCCACTGCCACGCCGACGCACAACCCCGCCGCGCACACCCCCAGAAATGTCTTGTTCACTGCAACCACAACATCATCTCCGATTCGCACTTCTGCAGATGTTCGATAGGCACAAACTCTGCCTTGGTGTGCGCCAGACTCGGATCACCAGGGCCGAAATTGACCGCTGGCACCCCGAGCGCTGAGAAGCGCGACACGTCTGTCCACCCGAATTTCGGACGCGGGGTGGCTGCTGTTGCCGCCAGGAATGCGCGGGCGGCGGGATGCTGCAGACCGGGCAGGGCGCCGGGGGAATTGTCGACGATCTCCATCGCATACCCCGGGAACACCTCATGCATGTGGGCCGCGGCCTGCTCGGGCGTGCGGTCCGGGGCGTATCGGTAGTTGACCGTCACGACACAGGCATCCGGGATGACATTGGTCGCCACGCCCCCCTCGATCCCGACGGCGTTCAGGCCCTCTCGGTAGGTCAGCCCGTCGATGACCGGGTGGCGGGGCTGGTAGGCGTTGAGTCGGGTGAGGATGTCTGCCGTGGCGTGAATGGCGTTGTGTCCCAGCCAGCCCCGCGCCGAGTGCGCCCGCTGCCCTTCGGTGCGGATGTGTGCCCGCAGGGTCCCTTGGCAGCCCGCCTCGACTCCGGCGTCGCTGGGCTCCATGAGCACTGCGAAGTCGGCGACCAAGAGGTCCGGACGTGCCAGGCTGAGGCTGCGCAGACCGTTGTGGGCATCGTCGATCTCCTCACACTCGTAGAAGACGTAGGTGACGTCCCGGCTGGGTGCGGCGATCTGATAAGCGCAGCGCAAGGCGACGGCCACGCCGCCCTTCATGTCGTTGGCACCGAGTCCGTAGACCCTGCCATCGGCGATGTGGTGCGGCAGATTGTCCGCCGCCGGCACCGTGTCCAGATGCCCCCCGATCACCACGCGCTGGTCACGGCCGAGGTCGGTCCGGGCAACCACCGTGTTGCCGAACCGCTGCACAGTGAGGTGCTCGGCGACCGCGAGCGCCGCCTGCACCTCGTCGGCGATCTGCTGCTCGTGGCGGGATTCGCTGGGAATATCCACCAGGGCAGCGGTCAGGGAAACGACGTCACGGGACAGGTCAAGCATTCAACCAGAGTAGTTGGGCGCCCAACCGGGCCCCACCTGGCAGGCTAAGAACCATGCTCAACACGTCTGCCGCCAGCGGCATCGGCCTGGCCACCGTCTCGCGCAACCGGATCCTCGATGTCTGGTTTCCCCGCCCGGCTCTGACCGCCCGGCCGATCGATGTGCCCGATATCGCAACAGCCATCGACGGCGACCAGGTGCGCGACGTCCGGGTCGAGACCGTGGTGACCAGCATCGCCGACCTGTCGACCCCACCGGTGGATGTCGCCGATGTGTACCTGCGTCTGCACCTGCTGTCCCACCGTCTCGTCGCGCCGCGCACGATCAGCCTGGAGGGGGTCTTCGGCCTGCTGCCCAACGTGGCCTGGACCACTGGCGGGCCGGTTGCCCTTGAGGAACTGGAGTCCACCCGCATCCGTGCCCGTTCCCGCAGCCAGCACGTCACTGTGCTCAGCGTGGACAAGTTCCCACGCATGGTGGACTACGTAGTACCCCCCGGGGTGCGGATCGCCGACGCGGATCGGGTACGGCTCGGGGCGCACCTGGCGGCGGGCACGACGGTCATGCATGAGGGGTTCTGCAATTTCAACGCCGGGACTCTGGGGGCGTCCATGATCGAGGGCCGGATCTCCGCTGGCGTGGTCGTCGGTGACGGCTCCGATGTCGGGGGTGGCGCGTCGATCATGGGCACCCTGTCGGGGGGCGGCAGTGAGGTGATCTCGATCGGCGAGGGCTGCCTGATCGGGGCGAATGCGGGAGTGGGCATCTCACTGGGTGACGGCTGCATCGTCGAGGCCGGGTGTTATGTGACCGCGGGGTCCAAACTCACCCTGCCTGACGGCTCGGTGACCAAGGCCCGCGAGCTCTCAGGACAGCCTGGCTGGCTGTTCCGCCGCAACTCGGTCTCAGGTTCATTGGAAGCTGTGCCGCGCAGCGGCTCGTGGGGAGAACTCAACGCGGACCTGCACAAGAACTGACGGGTCAGACCGAGGCGAAGTGCGCCTTGTACTTGCGGATCATCATCGGTTTGACGAAGAGCCGGACGGGCCGCGGTAACACCGAGAATACCTGCTGATCCTGCGCCGACCCGCCGTCGGCGATCCAGGGGAACACCAGCATGGCGTTGGGCACCTGCCGGCTGGCCTCGTGGAACGCCTTGAGGTCCTCGCTGGTGAGGTACTTCTCCAGCAGCCCTTCGGCATCGGCCTCTTCATGGGCGAAATGTGCTGCCACCAGCAGCCGCAGGGCAGCCAGGTGCGTCAGCGTATCTGCGGGCAGCGCCCCGGACCCGGCGAAGTCGGCGTCGCTGGCCTCCAAGGCCATCTGTAGCTGGTCGTGTTCGCCGGCCATAGCCGCCAACGTGCTCAACTCCCGTTCATCGCTGGTGCGCTGCTGCACCAACGGCCACAAGTACTCGTCCTCCAGCTCGTGGTGACTGTGCAACTGCTCGGACAGGAACTGGTAATGCTTACGAGCCACCGGCGCATTCTGCGCTTGCACGTACCCTTCCACGCGGTCGAGCTCACGAAGGACAGCACGGTGCAGCATGCCGTTCATCGCCATGTCGACGCTCACAGGCGCTCCAGCATCGGGGTGTAGTCCCGCTCCGTCGGTCCGGTGTAGACCTGCCGTGGCCGCCCGATCTTCGTCATCGGATCGTTGATCATCTCGCGCCACTGGGCGATCCAGCCGGGCAGTCGTCCCAACGCGAACAGGACCGTGAACATCTTCGTCGGGAAACCCATCGCGCGGTAGATCAGGCCCGTGTAGAAGTCCACGTTCGGGTACAGCTTGCGCTCGACGAAGAAGTCATCGGCCAACGCCACAGCTTCAAGTTGTAGGGCGATGTCGAACAGCGGGTCGTTGCTGTTGAGGTGGTCGAGGATGCCAGCGGCCGTACGCCGCACGATGGCCGCCCGCGGGTCGTAGTTCTTGTAGACCCGGTGACCGAAGCCCATGAGTTTCACGCCGTCCTCGCGGTTCTTCACTTTCCGCACGAACTCGTCGACGCTGGTCCCGGAATTGCGGATGCTTTCCAGCATCTCCAGGACCGCCTGGTTGGCGCCACCGTGCAGCGGACCGAACAAGGCGTTGACGCCGGCAGACACCGACGCGAAAAGGTTGGCGTGCGAGGAGCCCACAAGTCGGACCGTCGACGTCGAGCAGTTCTGCTCATGGTCCGCGTGGAGCAGAAGCAACAGATCCATCGCTCGGCTCAGGATCGGGTCGCTCTCGTACTCCTCGGTGGGCCAGCCGAAGGTCATGCGCAGGAAACCTTCCACCAGATTCAGGGAGTTGTCCGGGTACATCAGCGGCTGGCCCAGCGACTTGCGGTAGGCGTACGCCGCGATCGTCGGCAGTTTGGCAAGCAGGCGGTACGTGGACATCTCGACGTGCGCAGGGTCGAAGGGGTCCAAGGAGTCCTGATAGAACGTGCTGAGCGCGCTGACGGCGCTGGACAGCACGGGCATGGGATGGGCGTCGCGCGGGAAACCGTCGAAGAAGCGGCGCAGATCCTCATGCAGGATCGTGTGCATTCGCAGGCGCTGGTCGAACTCCGCCAGTTCATCGGAGGTCGGCAGTTCCCCGTAGATCAGCAGGTACGACGTCTCCAAATACGTCGACTGCTCTGCCAGTTGCTCGATCGGGTAACCCCGATAGCGCAAGATTCCCCTGTTGCCGTCGATGTAGGTGATCGCCGACGTACAGGACGCGGTGTTCATGAAACCGGTGTCGAGCGCGACGTGCCCCGTGGCGCCCAGCAGTTTCGAGGTGTTCAGGCCAGATTCCCCGTCGGTGGCGGGGACGACATCGAGGTCCAGTGCCGTGTCGGGACCGTTGAGTACGTAGTCGCTCACACCTGACACGCTAGTCGGGGCGGGCCCAGCTGCGCGTGTGAAGGGTGAGATTACCCTGGCGAGGATCAGCCGGCCAAGCGTTGGCATGCCATCGCGATGTGCTCATCGCTGGCTGTCAACGCCACCCGGACGTGGCGGGCCCCGGCAAGCCCATAGAAGTCTCCGGGTGCGACGAGAATTCCTCGATTCGCCAGCCAGTTCACGCTGTCCCAGCACGGCTCATCGCGGGTGCACCACAGGTAGAGCCCGGCGTCGGACAGATCGATGTGGAAACCGGCCCCGGTCAGAGCCTGCCGCAGAGCGGCCCGCCGGGCCCGGTAGCGCTCCCGCTGGACGACCACATGCTGGTCGTCGAGCCAGGCGGCGCTCGCCGCGGCCTGCACAGGCAGCGGCACCATCATCCCGGCGTGTTTGCGCACCCCGAGCAACCTCGCCACCAGCCCGGGATCGCCGGTCACGAAGCCGAACCGGTAGCCGGCCAGGTTCGAGCGCTTCGACAATGAGTGCAGGGCAAGCAGGCCGCTGTGATCGCCGCCGCTCACGTCAGGGTGCAGGATCGAGACGGGCTCGGCGTCCCAGCCCAGTTCGATGTAGCACTCATCACTGACCACGATCCCGCCGGTGGCGCGGGCATCGGCAACAATCTGCCGCAGCCGCGCCACCGACAACACCTCACCCGTCGGGTTGGACGGACTGCTCAACCAGGTCACGGCCGCGGGTTCGCCGACTGTGGCCGTGCGAGCGCCGGCGATCAACGCGCCCACCTCGTAGGTCGGGTAGGCCACCTCGGGATAGGCCACGACATCACCGGCACCGAGACCCAACAGGGTCGGGAGCCAGGCGACGAACTCCTTGGTCCCGATCAGCGGCAGCACATCGGCAGGCCCGACACTCACTGCGAGGCGGCGTGCAAGCCAGTCCACAGCCGCCTCACGGACTGCGAGTGTTCCGTGAGTCGTCGGATATCCAGGCGCATTCGAAGCCTCCCGCAGGGCCTGCTGCACGATCAGCGGGGTGGGGTCGACTGGAGTGCCGACCGACAGATCGACGATGCCGCCGGGCACCGCGGACGCCTGCGCCTTGGCCCCTAGGAGCCGGTCCCACGGGAAGTCGGGAAGGTGCACCTTACTCGTCGTGCTGCTGCGGGGGCAGCGCCGCGATGAAGTCCACGTCGTGGTCAATCTTGCCCATCTTGGTAGCGCCCCCGGGCGAACCGATGGTGTTGAAGAAGTCCACGTTGGCCTGCGTGTACTCGGTCCACTCCTCGGGCACGTCGTCCTCGTAATAGATGGCCTCGACCGGACACACCGGTTCGCAAGCCCCGCAGTCCACGCACTCGTCAGGATGGATGTACAACATCCGCTCGCCCTCGTAGATGCAGTCCACCGGACACTCGTCGATACACGCCTTGTCCTTGAGGTCCACACACGGCAACGCGATCACGTAGGTCACGATGATCCCTTTCTCGATGGGGCGGCAACTGGCCTGCTCCCAGGCTATAGCCCGATCCAGGGCGGGGTCACCCCCACGGTCGCTATCAGGTTTGGTACCGACCAGCGTCACACGCCGCGTAACCGGTGGTCCACATAGACCAGTGGAGGTCCTGTTGCATCCCCGGCCTCGACCTGCCCGACTCGGCCGACTACGATGCTGTGATCGCCACCGTCGTAGACGGCCTCCGTGCTGCACGTGAGGTAACCCAGTGCCCCCGTCAGCCGGGCGATCCCGTACTCATCGCGGGTATGTTCAACGATTGCCATCTGACCCGATAGCGGTCGGCCCCGCTCAGCGAACCACCGGGCGGCCGGTGCCTGGTCGGCCGCGAGCAGGGTCACGACCCACCGCTGGGCGGCCATGATCGCGGCATGGAAGCGGGAGTCCTTCTGCACGCAGAACAACACCAAGGGCGGCTCCAGGGACACTGACGTGAAGGAGTTGGCGGTCATGGCGTGGTCATCACCGGACACTTCTGTCGTGACCAGCACGACACCAGTGGCGTAATGCGCCAGCAGGTCCCGGTAGTCCACGTCCACGCGCGCCACGCTATCGCCGCCAAGCCCCGTTGGGCGAATGCGGGGCACTTGTGATCAGTCGGCCTCAGAGGACAGGCACAGCCCGCAGGTCGATCTGGTCATCTTTGAGGACTGCGAGGATCTCCTCGCCGACCAACTCATGACGTTCCAGCAGCGCATCGCGCAACCGGACCACCGCTTGCCGATGCTCGACGAGCACCTGCCGGGCGATCTCCTTCTGGGCGACCAGCAGCTCCTCGAGCGCGGCCCGGCTGGTGGAGTCAGAGATCACCTGTCCGACCAGGTTCGCTGTGCCCTGCGCAGCGGACACGTTGATCAGCGACCCGACCATCCCGGTGGCGCCGACCATCTGGGCGGCCACCGTGGTGGCGTAGTTGAGATCCGAACTCGGGCCCGTCGACACCTCCCCGAAGAACAACTCCTCCGCGACCATGCCGCCGAAGGCGATCTGGATCAGGCTGAGCAACTCGGTGCGGCTACGGGTGTAGACGTCCTCGGTGTCGTTGTGCGCCAGCATCCCGAGGGCATCCTTGCGCTTGATGATCGTGAGCACCTCCAAGCGTCGGTGCGGTGCAACCACATAGGCGATGACCGCGTGACCCGCCTCGTGAGTGGCGATCAAAGCTGCCTCGTGGTCGGTGTACGCGACCGGCTGCCCGAGCCCCACATCAGCCACCAGCCGGGCAGCATGCAGATCCCGGGTGTTCATAGCACGCGAGCCGCGACGTAGCGCCTCGATCAGAGCCTCATCGAAGAGGTTCTCCAGCCGCGCCGGGGTATAGCCGGTCGTCAGCGAGGCGAGATGGTCGCGGGCGATGTCGGAATCCAGCTCAGCCTCGTGCGAGCGCCGTTCCAGCATCAGGTCGATCAGATCCCGGCGACCCTTCTTGCCCGGCGGGTCGAAGGTGAGGACCCGGTCGAAACGGCCGGGCCGCAACAGGGCAGCATCCAGTGATGCCGCCCGGTTCGTGGCGGCGATGAGTAGGACGTTGGCCGGCTGCGGCGTTGGCCGGCGCAACTGCCGGTGCGCGGGCAGCAGCAGATTGATGGCGTCGACGAGTCGCCCGAGGAATGACTGCCAGCCGGTCGGCTCATCGAACGACTGCATCTGGACTAGCAGTTCGTTGACCACCCCGCCGGTGCCCTCACTGACCATCGACGCGTTGACGACCGGCTGCGGCGGCGCGGCGGTGGCGCTGGCGGTGGGCAACCCCACCAGCCCCCCGCAGCAGACCGTCGGCTCTTGAGCCGGTGGTCCGGCCACAGCGGACATCCCCCCGCGGGTGGTGGCGATCGCATCGATCTCCTCGATGAACCCGATAGCACCGCCCTCCCGTCGGGCGGTCTTACGCAGCGTCTTGAAGTAGGCACGGATCTTGCGCGCTGTGGCCCCGTAGTACATGGATTGGAAGGACGTGGCACTGACGAACAGGAAGGGCACATCCGCCTCGGCTGCCATCGCCTTGGCCACGTAGGTCTTGCCCGTGCCTGGAGGGCCCTCAAAGAGGATCCCCCGACGAGCGGTGCCGCCCATCTCCTCCTGGAAGCGACGGTGGGCCAGGAAGAGGTTGAGGGACCGCACCACATCCCCCTTGACGGCATCGATCCCCCGCACATCGTCGAACCGCACGCCGAGCTGGTCAGGCCGGTAGATGACGTGCGGCGAGCGCCCGGCGACCATGGTCGTCCCAAGCAGTGTCCCGATCAGCACCAGGAAGAACAGGAAGACGATGGCCAGGAACGGGTCGATCGTTGGCAGCGAGAGGGCGGTGACATCCACAGGGTCACCGGTGAGCATGCGCAGCCACAGCCACGAGGCGGGGACCGCCAGCAGGACAGCCAGCGTCAACAGTCGCCGCTGCCGCCTGTGCTCACGGGTCTTGCCGACATCGGCGTCCGCAGCCTTCAACCGGCCATCCGCGACGTGCGACAGCATGTGATGATCCATGCGCGCCTCCTTCCCTTCTTACTCAGAGTGCGCCCTCTTGCCCCGAATGGGGTATTCGGGGGATCAGAAACGGCACCTATGACCTAATCCGTTCGAGTGGCGTCGTCACCCGATCCAGTGAAAGGGGGCAGTTGTCACCCGATCCCGTTGAAGAGGTCCGTCTCGTGGCCGGTGTCATCAAAGGGGCCGGCAACTTCGCCTTGCGCGATCCGGAAGTACTCGATACCCATCGCCTTGCTCCCCAGATTGTTGCTCAGGGCGAAGAAGCCACCGTCGGTCTGGACCTGCGACGCGTGCTGGGCCAGCGCAGTCATCTTGGCGTCGAGAAAGTCGGTGTTGGCCACGGCGGTGGTGACGAGGTCATCCGCCACGCCGAAGGGAATGTTGTCCGGATCCATCGCCGCGAAGCCCGTCTCCTCCCCGGCTTCGCGCAGCGCCTTGATCCCATCGCGGATCATGCCCTTCGGCATCGCCGTCCAGTAGACCTTCTGCACCTGCCAGGCAGCACCGAGATCCGGGCGGAAAGAGGGCACGGCGGCCAGTGCCACCGCGTAGGTCAGCACGCGGTGGGCCTGGATGTGATCGGGATGCCCATAGCCGCCGAAGTCGTCGTAGGTCACGGCGACCTGCGGACGCACCTCCCTGATCACCGCGACCAGATCAGTGGCCTCCGCCAACAGGTCGGCGCGCCAGAAGCAGTCCGCGCGGTCGTTGGCCGGGGTGCCAGCCATCCCGCTGTCGCGGTACTTGTGCGGCTCGCCGAGCAGCCGCCAGTCGGTGACACCGAGGACAGCCATGGCCGCCGCGAGCTCCTCATAACGATGGGCGCCGAGTTGATCCTGGGCGTCTGCAGCGAGGTGCTGCTTGTCCTCGAGCAGGACCTCACCCTCCTCGCCGAGGGTGCAGGTCACCAAGGTCACCTGCGTGCCTCGGGCCACGTAGCCGGCCATGAGCGCGCCGCAGGTGATGGTCTCGTCGTCAGGGTGGGCGTGCACTAGGAGCAGGCGCTGTTCGGGCATGCACACCAGAGTAGGCAATGGCGCACATCCCGGTAACCTGACCCGGTGGAGTCTTATCCCCGACAAGCAGCCGCGACCGGGCAGTTCCGGTACGGCCAGCCGCGCACCTTCCGTGCGACGACGAGCAGTGTCTACTTCCTGCGATCGACCGGCGGCCGCAGTTCCGCTCTGCGACTGCATCGCTGGGACCGATCGACGGGCAGTTGCGAGGTGATCCTCTCCGGTGGGGGCGACGCGATGACCGCGGCTGAGCAGGCACTGCGGGAACGGCTGCGGGAATCGGCGTCCGGCATCACCGCCTACGACGTTCGCCGCGACCGGGTGGTCGCCAGCGCCGCCGGGCGGCTGCTCCTGTGGGATCAAGAGGTGGGCGCTCGGACCCTGGATGTGCAAGCGGCCTACGACCCACGGCTTAGCCCTGATGGCCAGTGGGTGTCCTGGATCGAGGCGGGCGCCCTCACGGTCTGTGCCTGGGACGGCTCGGGGCGCCGGGTTATCGTCGACAGCGAGGACGGGGCCCACTGGGCGGTGGTGGACTTCATCGCAGCGGAGGAACTGCAGCGCAGCCGTGGCTACTGGTGGCTGCCCGATTCCACCGGGCTGCTGGTGCAACGCACCGATGACAGCCCGGTGCCGGTCTGGTATCGAGCGAATGCGGCATTGCCGCAGAACGAACCAGTGGCCCAGCGCTACCCACACGCCGGGGCTGCCAATGCCCTCGTGGAACTGTGGTCCTTCGGCCTCGACGGTGAAGGGCGCCGCCTCGCACTCGACGGCGAATACCTCGTGGACGCCGCCGGCGGGCTCATCAGCACATTTGACCGGGCTCAGACCCGCTTGCAGGTCACAGACACCGATGGGGAGCGGGTCTGCCTACTGGAGCAGCAGCCGTGGCTCGACGTGCTGCCCGGTCTGCCCCGCCGGGTCGACAACCGGCTGGTCGCCTGGGTCGATGGCGACCACCGGCAACTCACCGTCGACGGTGTGGCCGCGACTCCTGCTGATGTACAGATCCGGTCGTTCGTGGGCGCCATCGGTGATGTGCTGTACGTGCTGGCCTGCCAGGACCCGGCGGAGTCGCGGTTGGCAAAGGTGGACGGCTCCGGCTTCACCTGGCTGTCCCCCGCATCGGCTCACGCCAGCGCGATGGTCGAGGCTGGCCTGATCGTGACCAGCGAGGTCGACTGGACCAGCAGTCGCACGGTGGTCACCATCCGCGACGGCGACTACGGCCCCGTCGCTGAGGTCGACAACCTCGCGGAGACACCGGTGGTGCAGCCGGCTCCGGTCCGGATACCCGCGGGACGCGATGAAGTGCAGACCGTCGTGCTCTGGCCGACCGATCCCGCCGACGGCCCGCTGCCGGTGCTGATGAACCCGTACGGCGGCCCGCACGCCCAACGCGTGCTCGCGGCCCGCAACTCCTACGCCAGTGCCCAGTGGCTGGCGGATCAGGGGTTCTGTGTGATCATCGCCGATGGCCGCGGCACGCCCGGCCAGTCGCCCCCGTGGGAGCACAGTGTCGCCGGAAACCTGCGGGATCTGGCACTCGCCGACCAGGTCACCGCATTGCAGAACGTGGCAGCACGGTTCCCCGAGCGCGTGGACACCGACCGGGTTGGGATCCTCGGCTGGTCCTACGGCGGCTACCTCGCGGCGCTGGCGGTCCTGGACCGGCCCGACGTCTTCCACGCTGCGATCGCCGGCGCACCGGTCACGGAGTGGCGCCTGTACGACACCGCCTACACCGAGCGCTACCTGGGGAACCCCCAGACCGACCCCGGGCCCTACGACCACTGCTCGCTGCTGCCGCTCGCCGCGCAGTTGCAGCGACCGCTGCTGCTCATTCACGGGTTGGCTGACGACAATGTGTTCGCCGCCCACACGCTGCAACTGTCGACGGCGCTGCTACACGCCGGCCGGACCCATGAGGTGCTGCCGCTGGCCGGGGTGACACACATGACCCCGCAACCGGATGTGGCCGAGAACCTGCTCCTGCTCCAGGTCGACTTCTTCCGCCGGCACCTCGGCTAGATCACTCGAGGGGCATCTGAGACAGGTCCAGCGCGCCCGTGGGGACGTCGTTGTCGACGATGTCACGCATCTCGGGGAAGTGGCAGGCGGCAAACTGGCCACCCTTGGTCCCGATCTGGATCAGTGGTGGTTCCTGCTGCGCGCAGATGTCCTGCGCCTTCCAGCAGCGGGTACGGAACCGGCATCCCGAGGGCGGGTTTGCCGGGCTGGGGACATCGCCCTGCAGCACGATCCTCTTGCGCTCGGCGCGGCCCACGGGGTCCGGCACCGGGACCGCGGACAGCAGCGCCTGCGTGTAGGGATGGGAGGGGTTCTCGTAGATGCTCAGCTCATCACCGATCTCCACGATCTTGCCCAGGTACATGACAGCGACCCGGTCCGAGATATGCCGCACGACGGACAGGTCGTGGGCGATGAAGATGTAGGTGAGGTTGAATTCGGCCTGCAACTGTTCGAACAGGTTGATGACCTGTGCCTGCACGGACACGTCGAGTGCCGACACCGGCTCATCACAGACGATGATTTTGGGTCGCAGCGCCAGCCCGCGGGCGATGCCGATGCGTTGACGTTGGCCGCCGGAGAACTGGTGGGGGTAGCGGTTGATGTGCTCCGGGCTCAGACCGACCACGTCCAGCAGGTCCTGCACGGCCTTCTTGCGCTCGCCCTTGGTCACCACCGAGCCGTGGATCTCGAAGGGCTCCCCCACGATGTCGCCGACCGTCATCCGTGGGTTCAAGGACGTGTAGGGATCCTGCAAAACGATCTGGATATCGCGGCGTTTCGTGCGCATGGCGCGATTGTTCAGGGTGGCCATATCGTCGCCCTCGAAGATGATGCTGCCACTGGTCGGGGCTTCCAGTCGCATCACCAACCGGGCCATCGTGGACTTCCCACAGCCGGACTCCCCGACGATGCCCAGCGTCTCCCCGGCCAGCAGGTCGAAGGACACCCCGTCGACGGCGCGCACCTGCCCGACGGTCTTCTTGAAGATGATCCCCCGGGTCAATGGGTAGTGCTTGACAGCGTCTTTAACCTGCAGAATCGGCTCGGTCACCGGAGTACACCTCCTCCCAGAAATGGCATGCGGAGTGGTGGTTACTGGCCACCTCGTAACGGGGCGGCACCTCCTGCAGGCAGATCTCCTGCTTGTAGGGGCACCGGGGATTGAAGTTGCAGCCCGGCGGCAGATTCAGCAGCGAGGGCGGCAATCCCTTGATCGCGTACAACTCGCTGCCCTTGGTATCAACGCGGGGCATGGAGTCCAGCAGACCCTCGGTGTAGGGGTGGGCCGGCGTCGCGTAGAGCGGCAGGATGTCGGCATCCTCCACGATCCGCCCGGCGTACATGACGGCGATCTTGTCCGCCACACCGGCGACCACGCCCAAGTCGTGGGTGATCAGGATCATGCCCATATTGCGTTCACGCTGCAAATCCTGCAGCAGGTCCATGATCTGCGCCTGCACAGTGACGTCGAGGGCTGTGGTCGGCTCGTCAGCTATCAGGACCGCCGGGTCCAGGCTGATGGCCATGGCGATCATGATGCGCTGCCGCATCCCACCCGAGAACTGATGGGGGAAGTCCTTGACCCGCTCACGCGCGGCCGGGATGCGCACCGAGTCCATCAACTCGACGGCCTTCTTCATCCCGTCTTTCTTGGACATGCCGCGGTGGACCTGGAACATCTCGGAGATCTGGTCGCCGACCGTGAACACCGGGTTCAGGGCCGACAGGGAGTCCTGGAAGATCATCGAGATCTCCGCTCCCCGGATCTTGCGGCGGCGGTCCTCGGTCATCTGCAACAGATCTTCGCCGTTGTAGCGGATCTCGCCGCCGGTGATGACTCCGGGCGGCATGTCGAGGATGCCCATGATCGTCTGGGCCGTGACCGACTTGCCGGAGCCGCTCTCGCCAAGCACAGCGAGCGTCTCGCCGGCGTCCAAGGTATAACTGACGCCGTTGATGGCCTTCGCCACGCCGTCTCTGGTGCGGAACTCGACGTAGAGATCGTCGACTTCCAGGAGATGTTCGCTCATCGTCTCACCGCAGCTTCGGGTCCAGGGCTTCACGCACGGCGTCGCCGAGCATGATGAAACTCAACACGGCTACGGACAAGAAGATGGCCGGGAAGAACAGCATGTGCGGCGACACCCTAATGTACTTCTGCGCCTCGTTGATCATCGTCCCCCAGGAGATGACTGGTGGCTGCAGGCCAAGGCCGAGGAAGGACAGGGTCGCCTCGGCGCCGATGTAGCCGCCCAGAGAGATCGTTGCCACAACGATCAGTGGCGCCAGCGAGTTGGGGACGACATGTTTGCGCATGATGCGGCCGTTGCTGGCGCCCAGTGCCCGCGCGGCCACGACGAAGTCAGCATTACGGACCTGGATCACGGAGGAGCGCATGATGCGGGTCATGGCCGTCCAGCCCAAGATCCCCAAGGCGAGCACGACCTTGCCCACTTCCTGGAAGAGCGTCGTGCTGTCGCCCGACGGGAACGAGGTCAGCACCAGAATGCCACCGAGCAACAGGGGGATCGCGAAGAAGATGTCGGTGATGCGCGACAGGATCGCGTCGGTCCAGCCGCCGAAGAAGCCGGCGATCGTGCCCAGGAACCCGCCGACCAGCATGCAGAACACCGTGGTGAGCACCCCGACCAGGATCGATGCCTTAGCACCATAGATCGTGCGGGTGTAGACGTCACACCCGTTGGTGTCGTACCCGAACCAGGCCTCCGATGACGGTGGCAGCCGCGACTTGGTCAGATCGCAAGTGTACGGGTCCTTCCCAAAGGTGAACACCTGTGGGAAGAAGGCCATGATCAGGAACAGCACGATGAGCACTGCCGAGATGACGAAGATTTTGCTGCTGCGTAGCTCACGCCAGGCGTCACTCCACAGCGACCGACTCTGGCCGCCCTTGCCCGCCTCCGGAGGCAGATCCGCGCCCAAATACGTCTCTTTCTCGACGGTTTCGGGGGCCGCCGCCGCCAGTGAGGCGTTCGGGTCACTCATAACGGATCCTCGGGTCGATGGCGCCGTACAGGATGTCGACGAGCAGGTTCACCAGCAGGAAGACCAGCACGAGGACGGTGACCACGCCGACCACGGTGGCACCCTCCCTGGTGCGGATTGAGAGGTACAGCAGGCCGCCGATGCCACGGATGTTGAAGATACCCTCGGTGACGATCGCGCCACCCAGCAGTGCGCCGAAGTCGGCGCCGATGAACGTGACGACCGGGATCAACGAGTTGCGCACGGCGTGGCGGCCGATGACCCGGCGGCGCGACAGACCCTTGGCCGTGGCCGTGCGCACGTAGTCCGCTCGCAGGTTCTCTGTGAGATTGCCGCGCATGAGGCGGGCCACGTAGGCCAGCGATAACGACGCCAGCACGAACGCGGGCAAGATCAACTCATAGACCGTGGGGTCAGCGCCGACTGTCGGTGGGAACCACCCGAGTTTGAGGCCGAACACGTACTGCATCAGATAGCCGATGACGAACACGGGAATCGAGATGACGATCAGGGTGGAAATCAGCACGAGATTGTCCAGGAACTTGCCACGTCGCAAGGCAGCAAGCACACCGGCACCGATCCCGATGACGATCTCGAAGATGATGGCCAGGACAGCCAGCTGGAACGTCACCGGGAATGCCTGCGTAATCTCGTCCAGCACACTGCGGCCCGAGAAACTCTCCCCGAAGTTGCCTTGCACAAGATTGCCGAGGTACTTGCCGTACTGCACGGGCAGCGGGTCGTCCAGATTGAACTTTGCGCGCATCTCGGCGACGTAACTGGGCGGGCAGGGCCGGTCGCCGCATTTGCCGGCGAAGGGGTCCCCCGGCAGCGCCCAGACCATGGCATAGATCAAGAACGTTGTTCCGATGATCACGGGAATCATCTGCAGCAGGCGACGGATGGTGTAACGACCCATTGATCCCTCCGCTCTGCACGTGGCTTAAATGACGTTCGAATGATACTCAGCCCTATGGGTGCGTGTACACCCAACCCGCCGTAACAGCGGGTATCGGTTATCTGGTGGGCTGTGTGACCAGCATGTTTAGGGGGTCATGGGAAGACAGGAGCAGTTGTGCCAAACCGGAGCACCCGGGCGCGGTGCTAGCGCTCTCGTTTGACACAACGGCTCTGTTCCTGCCCGGACACCAGCCGGGTGCCGCGTGACACGGCCAGTTCGATCCGGGCGACCGTGGCCTCGGGCTGCCGCAGCTGCTCCCACACGAATCGCACCACGTGGTAGCCGAGTACCTCCAACATGGCATGGCGACGGCGCTCCTCCACGACGACCCGCCAGGCCTGCTCCTCATCGGTTTGGTCGTACTTCATCAAGCCATCGAATTCGAGGATGACGTTGCTGCCCTCGATCATCAGGTCGACGCGGGCGCGGAAGTCGTCCGTTTCGATGCGCACCTGGCTGCGCACCGAGTAGCCGGCCCCGGCGACGATCATGCGCAACCAGGTTTCACCCGCGGACTCCGACTCCGGGTCGGCGTTGTTGACGACCCAGCGCACGCGCTCAATCCGTTTGACGCGCCCAATGGCGCCGGCCGCAACCCGCAGGGCGTCCACATCGCACCACCGGCGGTGAAGCGCGAAATCTGCTGCGATGAGAGCATCGCGCTTGGACATAACCCGGGCACAGTCGATGATGGTCCACACCACCGATGCGACTGCCACCTCATGGTGAACGGTGGTGTCGGGGGTGCCACCGGAGAGCACTTTCACATCGGCCCCGTACCGACCGGGGGTGACACCGCGGATGTACACCTGTGAGGGCGGATCATCCACAGTCGCCACACCCCAGATCACTGCGGCGGAGGGACCCGTCAGCACAGAACCCGCGATCGCCCGCGCCACTGCGATGCACTGCATGCGATAGATCTGCCAGGGATTCTCTGCGTCATCGGTGTACGTGCCTCGACGCACCTTCCGCGCTGTCTTGCGCATCGGCTTGAGCTCGGACTGGGTCGTGCCGTTGAGCAGCTTCTGTGCAGTCGTCCACATCTGGATATGGTGACCCGCTTCGCCAATCTCGGGTGGTGGCCTGTGGATAACTGCTGGGCCCGGAGAGGCGAGAGCACTTGGGTCACATCGGAGCACTTGGGTCCGGTGCCAACCGCTCTTGTCTGGCCCTAAGGCTCTGTTCCTGCCACCAAGACGCCAAACGGCCCCGCCACCAACCGGTGACGGGGCCGTTTCGTGAAGCGCTGAACTAGCTCTTCTGGATGCTGATCAGGTTGACGCGTGAGAACGGCGTGAACTGCACGTTCGACACGGTGTCGTTGTAACCAGCCACGACAGCGCCGTACCACATCGGGATAACGGGCATGTCCTCAGCAAGCACAGCCTCGCCCTGCTGGAACAGGTCGATGCCTTCCTGACCGGGCTTGGCAGCTGCCTCGTCCATCAGGTCGTCGAACTTCTTGTTCGACCAGTCGCCATCGTTGGAGGAGGCGCCGGTCTTGTACAGCGGAACGAGGAAGTTCTCAATGGACGGGTAGTCCATCTGCCAACCGGTCCGGAACAGACCGGTCATCTCGCGGTTCACGACCTGCGTACGGAAGGTCGCGAAGTCCGGAACCGGCTTTCCGACACAGTCGATGCCCAGCGAGTTCTTGATGCTCACGCAGGTGGCGTCCACCCAGCCCTGGTGACCACCGTCAGCGTTGTAGGCAAGGGTGAGCTTGCCGTCATAGCCGCCGGCCTGGTCAAGCATTTCCTTGGCCTTGGTCGGGTCGAAGTTGCACCACTCACCACAGACGCCGGACTTGTAGCCGTTGACGACCGGGGAGACCCAGCCGGTAGCGGCCTCGCGCGTGCCGTTGAACACGTTGTCGATGATCTGCTGACGGTCGATGGCCATCGAGATGGCCTTGCGCAGGTCGACGTTGTCGAACTTCTTGTCATACAGCGGGAAGGAGATGGTCTGGATCACACCAGCTGCCTGCTCCACCACGCGGTCGCCAAGGATGCTCTTGTACTGACCACCGGCCAGACCAGAGTCAGGGATGGTGTCGAGCACGTCGAGGTTGCCGGCCTGCAGGTCGGTCCACGCGGCATCCAGATCCTGGTAGATCTTGAAGTCCACGCCGGGCACGCTGGGCTTCTCGCTGCCCGGGTAGTCCGCCCATGCCTTGAGCTTGATGGAGACCTTGGGGTCCCAGCTCTCGAACTGGAAGGGACCGTTGCCGACCGGGTTCTTGCCGAACGCCTCGGGATCGTCGAAGAACGACGCGGGCATCGGGGCGAAGCCGGAGTAGCCGACCATCACCGGGAACTGCGAGTTCGGCCGGCTCAGCTTGACCTTGAACTCCGTGTCACTGACGACCTTGAGGCCGGACATCTTGTCCGTCTTGGGCTTGCCGACGGGGTTACCTTCCTCATCGAACTCACCCTGCACCTCGACGAAGCCCTCGATCGGCTCGAAGAAGTACGAGTTCAAAGCGGCGTTCGGACCGTAGGCGGCCCAGTTCCACGCATCGACGAAGCTCTGAGCGGTCACCGGGGTGCCGTCCTGGAACGTCCAGTCATCGCGGATGGTGATGTCCCAGTTCTGCTGGTCATCAGAAGTGATGGAGGTTGCCACTGCGTTCTCGGGAGCGGCAGTCTCCTGGTTGTAGGTCACCAAACCGGTGAACATGGCGTCGATGACGTTGCCGCCACCAGTTTCGTTGGTGTTGGCCGGCACGAGCGGGTTCTGCGGCTCGGCGCCGTTAACGGTCACGTAGGAACCGCTCCCGTCACCACTGCCGCCGGACCCACTGTCCGACGAACCGCCGCACGCGCCGAGCGTCAGCGCCAGAATTGCGGCGCCGACCACTGCGGGTGCGGCTTTCTTGAGTCCACGCATGGACATCCCTTCCCAATTTGTGTGCCCTGTTTGAGCACGTGCTATTCGAAATTGTGTAGAAGTCCCCAGTGCTCGCGCGTAACGTCACTCCTCTTGGGCGTGTCGCGCCAGACGCGCACATGGTATTTGCGCGTCCATTCTGCCAACTCCGGTCCAGGAAAGGGGATAGCAGGTCAATCTTTGGTCTTGTTTCGTTACCTGATGGAACCCGCGCCGGTGTGGGACACGTCAGAATTGTCATGGCAAAGTGGTCACGTGAAGGTGCGGCATCGGATGCGTAGAGGCACGGCAGCAGGTCTGTGCGGCCTGCTCACGGTGGGTCTGGCCGTCCCCGTCGCCGCGGCGCTGGAGGGTCGTCCCGGGACCGGAATGCTCGTCATTGGTCACCGTGGGGCTCCCGTCTACACCACGGAAAGTAGCGCGCTCTCCTACGAGATGGCCAGCAACGTGGCCGCCGACATGCTCGAGGGCGACTTGGTGATGAGCAAGGACGGCCGCCTGGTGGTGTGCCATGACATCGATCTCGGCCGCGTTACCGATGTCGCCAGCCGGCCCGAGTTCGCCCAGAGCGTGCGCAACTTCAACGGCGTCGACTACGCCGGTTGGTGGGTCGATGATTTCACGTGGGATCAGTTGTCCACCCTGCGCAAGCCCAACGGTCAGGGACTGATGCTGCTCGACGACCTCATCACATTGGCGCAGGGACGCGGCGAGACGCTGTACATCGAGATCAAGGAGTCCCAGTACTTCGCGGGTCGGGGCCTGGACCTGCCGGGCACTCTGATCGCGCTGCTCGGCCAGCGCGGGATGGCGGGGGCAGGTGCGCCGTTCTGGGTGCAGTCGGACAATGCTGACGACCTGATCCGGGTCAAGCAGTGGGCTGGCAACCGGACCGTGTTCCTCACCCGCAGCGTCGGACCCGAGGATGTCGGGCTGTTCGCGCAGTTCCGCCAGTTCGCGGATGTCCTGGGGATCCCGACGACCCGCGCCCGTCGCACCCTGGTCGCCGAAGCGCACGCCGCCGATCTCGGCGTGCACATCTGGACGCTGCGTGGCAGCCGCGATGCCTACCGGAAGGCGGCGGCCATCGGCGCCGACGGTGTGATCACCGACTTCCCGGACCTCGGTGTGGATGTGCGGTCCCGGGCTCGCCAGACGAACCGGCCAGCCAGCCTGAGCACCCGCATCGAGAACGGCAATGTAGTGGCCTCCTGGGCCTCCGAGCCGGGCGCGTTCTATGCAGTCACGTTCAACTTCGGCGATCCATTGCTCGCCCCGACCCTCTGGGTGCAGGCAGGCACCGCGTCCTACCCGATGGCCGACGCGAAGGACGTGGACGTCACCGTCGCGAAGTTCGACGGCACCCGGATGGGCGGCGATGCATTCAGCCACGTGAGTGTGGCACCGGTGACGTACGGGGAGCCGCGGGTCGCTACCCGGGTGGGCAGCGTTTCGGCGGTGGTGGGCACTGACGGGAAGACCCGCATCACCGGTGTCTTGGAGAAGACACGTGGCGCCAAATGGGTACCGCTGCGCAACAGTCGCGGGTGGCTGCACGGCCGGGGCGAGGACGTCGAGGATCTGCGCCGCAACTTCCGGACCGACAAGCGCGGCGAGTTCTCGGTCACCGTGCAGGTACGCGAGGACATCGTGTCCGGATATGTTCCGCAACGTGCGTGGCGGGTGGGCGTCACGGGTACGGCGGTGTTGAAGCCGACGGCATCGGAGTGGGTGGACACCCGCGAAGGCGAGGTTCCCACCGCCCGGCGCAGCTCCGGCCAGGCTCAGTCACTGCCGCACAAGGACGTGCGCGTCCGGCACTGACCGTGCATCGCCGTTGCCTTATCGCTTTCCGCCGGTGGCCAATCCGCTGCGGAACTCGACCACGTCCCCGTCGCGCATGACGTACTCCTTGCCCTCCATGCGCACCTTTCCGTGCGCGCGGGCCTCCTGCATGGATCCGGCCGCCATCAAATCCTCGAAAGAGATGACCTCCGCCTTGATGAACCCCCGCTGAAAGTCGGTGTGGATCACTCCGGCGGCCTCTGGCGCCGTGGCACCCTTCGGAATCGTCCAGGCCCTTGCCTCCTTGGGCCCCGCGGTCAGGTATGTCTGCAGTCCCAGCGTGTCAAAACCGACCCGCGCCAGCGCCTGGATGCCCGACTCGTCCTGACCGATGGACTGCAGCAACTCCAAGGCCTCTTCCTGCGGCAGTTCAGTCAGTTCTGCCTCGACCTGTGCGTCAAGGAAGACGGCCTCCGCGGGCGCCACCAGCGCGGTCATCCTGGTCTTGAAGTCCTCATCGGCAAGTTCCTGCTCGTCGCAGTTGATGACATAGATGAACGGTTTGGCGGTGAGCAGGAAGAGTTCGCGCAGCGGCAGCGGGTCGATGCCGGACGCGAACAGGGTCTGGCCGCTGTTGAGGATCTCACGGGCCCGGGTGGCGGCGGCCACAACCGGTGCCTTGTCCTTGGCCATCCGCGCCTCCTTCTCCAACCGCGGCAGCGCCTTCTCAAGGGTCTGCAGGTCAGCCAAGATGAGTTCGGTGTTGATGGTCTCCATGTCCTCGGCAGGTGACACCCGACCCTCCACGTGGACGACGTCGGGGTCGGAGAAGGCGCGTAGAACCTGACAGATGGCGTCGCTCTCCCGGATGTGGGACAGGAACTTGTTGCCCAGCCCCTGCCCTTCGCTGGCCCCGCGCACGATCCCCGCGATGTCCACGAACTCCACCGACGCCGGGATGAGTTTCGCTGAGCCGTACAGGGTGGCGAGCTCAGCCAACCGCGGATCCGGGACCGCGACCACGCCGACGTTGGGCTCGATCGTGGCGAAGGGATAGTTGGCGGCCAGCGCGCCAGCCTTGGTCAACGCGTTGAAGAGAGTGGACTTACCTACGTTGGGCAGGCCGACGATTCCGATGGTCAGGGACACTGCACAAGTCTAGGTGCGCGGTGATCAGGGGAACTTGTCAGACCCTGCCTGCAGACTGTCAGCCATGATCTCTGTGTCGTTGCCCTGGGTTGTGCTGATGGTCGTCATCGCCGCGGCGGGATGTGTGCTGGCGTACCGACTCGGTGCCGCCTCCCTGCGCCCGACGGTCTTGTCGTTGCGCGAGCAGTTGGTGGCCCGCGAGGAGGTCGCGCAGTCGGTGACACCCCTGCGGGAGGCGATGTCAGATCTGCAGCGGCGTGTGGACGATGCCGAGCGCAGCCGCGTGGATTCCCTGAGCCGCTTGAGCGAGCAGATGCTCGGGGTGGGCAGGCAGGTGAGTGTGGCTACCGACGAGGTGCGCACGGAGGCCCAGCGGATCGCAGGTGCCCTGTCCCGCACGCAGCATCAGGGGCTGTGGGGTGAGATGCAGTTGCGGCGCATTGTGGAGGCATCGGGCATGTTGCCCCACGTGCACTTCGTGGAGCAGGTGAACCTCGCTGACGGAACGCTGCGGCCCGACATGGTGGTGGACCTTGGCGAATCGCGCTGCGTCGTCGTCGATGCGAAGGTCAGTCTCGACGCCCTGCTGGATCCCCGCCTGGACGGTGACGAGCAGGCCGCGGCACATGCGAGCGCCATCTCCGACCATCTGACACGACTGTCGGCCAAGCAGTATTGGAAGGCCGCTGGCTCACCGGAGTTCGTGATCATGTTCCTGCCGGCCGAGCACATGTTGGGGATCGCGCTTCAGGCCAGACCTGATCTTCTACAGGCCAGCTTCGACAAACGGGTGGTGCTGGCCACCCCGACCACGCTGATGGCCACCTTGCGCAGCGTGTCCTGGGCCTGGCAGCAGGCGCACATGGCCGGCCAGGCTCGACAGGTTCTGGAAGCCGGCCAGCAGGTGCATCAGCGGTTGACCACCATGAGCCGTCACATCGCCAAGCTGGGCAAGGATCTCGGCGATGCCGTGGACGGCTACAACCAGTTCGTGGGGTCCTTGGACGCCAGGGTGCTGCCCGCGAGCCGCCGCCTGAGCGCGATGTGTGCCCCCGATGAGGAGCCGACGGCGATCAACACGATCGATATTCGGCCCCGGGACGCGGTGACGCACGACACCGGGTAGGCGTTCACCAGCCGGGACGGGTCCACGGGTTACCGTGGATGGGTGCGTATTCAGGAGCCGACCACGACCGGTGGAGTGTCGGTCGCGGTGACCCAGGAACCGGCTACTACGGTTCAAGATGTGACATCCTCGGCTCCTGACAGCCCGCAGGGCGGCCTGCGGGTGGGGCTTATGGTGCTCATCGCCATGGCGGTCACGGTCCTCGCGGCCCTCGGGGACACCGCCATCAACGGCAGCCTGACGTTCATCACCGGGGCGGTTTTTGTCGTCGTATCCGTGGTGTGTGCGGCCACGGTGAAGTACCGGGATCTGTCCACAGCGATCATCACCCCGCCGCTGGTGTACTTCACGGCGATCCTGGTCGCCGGCCAGCCGAGTCTGCTCAGCGGTACCCGTGACAACCTGCTGATCCGCGAGGTCGGCATGGTCGTCGCCGGTCTCGCCTTCAACGCACCGTGGATATTCGCTGGGACGATCGCCGCCGCTCTCATCGTGGTGGTGCGGCGATTCATCCTGCACCGCTGAGTGCGCCGACCTACCGGGCCGCTGCGGCCTTCATGTCCTTGCGCAGTTCCGGCGGCAGCGCAAACACGAGACTCTCCTCGATCGTGCTGACTGTCTCCACCTCGTCGAAGCCCAACTCTGCCAGCGACGCCAGCAGGCCCTGCACCAGACTGTCAGGCACCGAAGCCCCTGACGTCACACCGACCGTCTCGACCCCGGCGACCCACTGCGGATCCAACTCAGTGGCATCGTCGATGAGGTGACTGCGGGTTCCCCCCTCAAAGGCGACCTCCGCCAGCCGTACTGAGTTGCTCGAGTTCTGCGAGCCGACCACGATGACGACGTCGCACTTGGGCGCGATCACCTTCACTGCGGACTGCCGGTTCTGCGTGGCATAACAGATGTCATCGCTGGGTGGGTCGATGAGCATCGGCAGGCGACGGCGCAGTCGCTCCACCGTCGCCATGGTCTCGTCGACGCTCAACGTGGTCTGGGACAGCCAGGCCACGGGACGATCGGGGTCGACAGCGACCGTGTCGGCCGCGTCCGGATCCTCCACGATCGTGATCGCCGCAGGGGCCTCGCCAGCAGTACCCTCGACCTCTTCGTGGCCTTCGTGGCCGATCAACAGGATCTGGTAGCCCGAATCGGCGAAGCGCTTGGCCTCGTTGTGCACCTTTGTGACCAGCGGGCAGGTAGCATCGATGGTCGACAGATTGCGATGCTCGGCCTCGTCGTGGACCGACGGTGCCACGCCATGGGCGCTGAACACCAGCCGGGAACCCTCCGGCACCTCCTCGGTCTCGTCGACGAAGATGGCGCCTCGGCGTTCGAGGTCAGCGACGACGTGCACGTTGTGCACGATCTGCTTACGCACGTAGACCGGAGGTCCGTACAGGTCAAGGGCCTTCTCGACCGTGACCACGGCGCGCTCGACACCTGCGCAGTAGCCACGAGGAGCGGCCAAAAGGACTTTACCCACGTTTCAATGCTACGTGTCTTGTGCCGACTGCGCCTTTGCCGCCTCGAGTCGCTGCTCAGCCTGGCCCAAGAGCTGGTCACAGTAGGAGGCCAGGTACTCGCCCCGCTCCCACAGGTCCAGTGACTCCTGCAGCGTGACGTTGCCGTCCTCAAGGCGGCGCACGATGGACTCGAGTTCGTCGCGCGCCTGCTCGAACGTCAGGGCTTCCTCGCTCACTGACTCCCACCCTCTCGTACCTCGGCGTCGAACGTGCCCGATTGGACACGGACATGGACCAGGGTGCCCGTGATCGGCACCTCGCGGACCAAAAGGCCCGCCGGATCTGTCACCAGAGCGTAGCCACGGTCGAGGGTGGCCTGCGGGGACAGTGCGCGCAGTTGCAGGTCGAGGCTGGCCAGTTCGACCCGCCCGACCTCCGCCCGGCGCGTCACAGCCGGTAGCAGGCGGTCCGTAGCGCGCTGCAAGCGCTCAGCTGTGGGCCGCAGCAGGACATGCGGATCATGCAGTACCCGCCTGGTCCGCCACTGCTCCAACAGTCGCCGATCCCGGTCCACCCGTGCACTGATCCGGTTGCGCAGCGCCACCCGTAAGGCATCGACGTTGGCAACGACCTGTGCAACGTCCGGAACAGCCAGCGTCGCGGCGTGCGTCGGTGTGGCCGCCCGCGCATCGGCGACGTCGTCGAGGATCGGCCGGTCAGCCTCGTGCCCGATCGCACTGATGACCGGGGTGGTCATGGCAGCAACCGCTCGCACCAACCCCTCGTCCGAGAACGGCAGCAGGTCCTCCAGGGAGCCGCCGCCGCGGGTGACGATGATGACGTCCACCTCGGGATGTGCGTCGAGTTGACGCATCGACGCGAGAATGCCGGCGACCGCGCCACCTCCCTGCACCGCGGTCTCGCGAATCTCCAGACGGACCCCGGGGAACCGGCCACGGGTGATCCGGACGACGTCCTTCAGCGCGTCGGAGTCGCGACCCGTGACAACCCCGACCCGGCGCGGGATCAGCGGCCGCTGGCGCTTCCGGTGCGGCGCGAACAGACCTTCGGCAGCAAGCAACTGCCGGCGCCGTTCGATCTCAGCCAGCAGATCACCGTAGCCGGCAAGGTGGATCTCGGTGGCCCGCAGCAGGATGCGGGTCTGTTTCGTGACGTGCATCTTGACGAGCAGGATCACCCGGTCGCCTTCCACGGGCGTGCGAGGCAGGCCGGCGAAACGTGCGGGGTGGATCATCACGTCGGCGCTGACATTGCCGTTCTCGTCGCGCAACGTGAAGTACGTCTGCCCGTTGGTGACCCGGCGTTTGGAGATCTCACCGGTCACCCAGACCTGGCCGAGGCGCCCGACGTAGCCCTGGAAGTGCGCCAGCATCGTCCGCAACGGCCAGGGCTGCTCGCGGGTGGTGCTCACGACCGCAGGCGCTCGACGAACGCCTGCAACTGCTCGTAGCTCACGGTCCCGGTTACCACCGTGGTCGTGGCGCCCTCGGTGCGCACCAGCGACCGCTGGTCGCCTGCGACGTACTGTGCCCATACTCGCCCGTCGATGGTGCGCTCACCATCGGCCACGCCCTGCAGCGTCTGCTCCTCGATGAACGGGCCGGGGTCGGCGTCGGTCTGGGTGAGCGCCACGTACTGATTCTGCGGTGTGACGTAGCCCAGGAACCACGAGGTGCTGTCCTCCCCCACGGCTTCGAAACGCGCCGAGGTGGGCTTCCAATCCGCCGACAACCCGACTGGGGCCAACACGGGGTAGGCCGCTTGTGCGCGCGCTGCTTGCAGATACTGGGTGGGGTCGACGGTGCGGATGGGATCGGGTGCCGGACGCCACACCACGGCGAACAGGAACGCCACGAAGATGGCCACGACCGCCATGCTCAGGACCAGATCGCGGATCCCACGTTTGGTGCGGTCCTCACTCATGGAACGACGACGCCTGCCGACGGTGACGCAGAGGTGGTCGGCGAGACGGTCGGGGTCGGGGTCGGAGTCGGCGCGGGCGCGAGCGGCGCAGCCAGCCCGGTGGCCTTGCCACGCAACGGAACCCGGCACGACGGCACCGTGCGGAACTCATACCCGCGGGCGCGAAGTTGCGGGATGAGCGCCTTGACGGCACTGACGGTGGCCGCCCGATTTCCGCCCCCGTCATGCATCAGGACCACGGAGCGATCCCGGACGTGGGTCAGGACGTGGTTCACGATGTACCCGGTGTCCTGGTGCGCCCAGTCCTCCGGGTCGACGCTCCACATCACCATCTTCATCCCCTGCGCCGCGACTGCACCGGACACGGTGGCATTGACGGCGCCGTAGGGCGGCCGGAAGCACTTTCCACCCAGCGGCGATAGCAGTCGTTGGGTCGCCGCGATCTCGTGGGCGATCCCGTCGGCAGACAGGTGGGTCATGTCGGTGTGGGTGTAGCTATGGTTTCCGATGGCATGACCCCGCATGTAGAGCCGCTGCACTGACCCCGGATCCGCGGCCACTGATTGCCCGAGTAGGAAGAAGGTGGCCTGCACCTGCTGGCCGCGCAGCACCCGAAGCAGGCGTGGATCATTGGCCCCGTTGGGGCCGTCATCGAAGGTCAGATAGACGATCTTGGGCTTCTGCTCCCGTGCGCCCGAAGCTGGCGGGGCGGCTCCCATGGCCAACGCGCACACCCCCGCCACGATCAGCAAGCCAGTCCCCATGCGCACCCCTCCAGTCTCGCATGCAACCCCCCTCGTCGTCCGCGACCCTTGGGCCTGTGGCACACGGCGCAATAGGCTGGGAGCATGGCCGAATTCCATTACGTCGACATGCTCCCGCGCGGCGAGGACACGACCCGGTACCGACTGCTGACCACCGAGGGTGTGCAGCTCATCGATGTGGGCGGCCAGCAGTTCCTGCGGGTCTCCCAAGAGGCCCTGCGCCTGCTGACGTTTAACGCGATGCGCGACATCCAGCACCTTCTGCGCCCTGGGCACCTGCAGCAGTTGCGCAATATCCTCGACGACCCGCAAGCCTCCCCCAACGACCGATTCGTCGCCTTGGATCTGCTGCGTAATGCCAACATCGCCGCTGGCGGCGTCTTGCCCATGTGCCAGGACACCGGCACCGCGATCATCTCCGGCAAGCGTGGCCAGCGGGTGCTCACCGAAGGCCCCGACGAGGCGGCACTATCGCGCGGTGTGTTCGATGCCTACCAGCAACTGAACCTGCGGTATTCCCAGATGAGCCCCATGTCGATGTGGGATGAGGTGAACACCGGCACCAATCTGCCGGCGCAGATCGAGCTCTACTCCGACAGCAAACCGGGCCACGAACTGCAGTACGAGTTGTTCTTCATGGCCAAGGGGGGCGGCAGCGCCAACAAGTCCTACCTGTACCAGGAGACCAAGGCGGTGTTGAACCCTGACACTTTCCGCACGTTCTTGGACGCCTCACTGCGGGCGCTGGGCACCGCCGCCTGCCCGCCGTACCACCTCGGTGTGGTGGTCGGTGGCACGAGCGCGGAGTTCGCCTTGAAAACAGCGAAGTACGCCTCAGCGCGCTATTACGACGATCTGCCCACTCACGGCGGCCCTGACGGCAACGGGTACCGCGATGTGGAGATGGAGCAGCTCATCCTGGAGCAGACCCGCGACTTCGGGATCGGCGCCCAATTCGGCGGCAAGTACTTCTGCCACGACGTGCGGGTGATCAGGCTGCCCCGGCACGGCGCCAGCGCCCCCATCGCCATCGCCGTGAGTTGCTCGGCGGACCGCCAGGCCTTGGCGAAGATCACCCCGGAGGGCATCTTCTTGGAGGATCTCGAACGCGATCCCGCCCGTTTCCTGCCCGAGACCACCGACGACCACCTCGATGACGACGTGGTGAATATCGACCTGAACCGGCCGATGCCGCAGGTCCTCAACGACCTGCACAAACTGCCAGTGAAGACCCGGGTCAGCCTGACCGGCACCTTGGTCGTGGCCCGCGACATCGCACACGCGCGCATCAAGGACATGCTCGACCACGGTCAGCCGATGCCGCAGTACATGAAGGACCACCCCGTCTACTACGCGGGGCCGGCCAAGACCCCCGAGGGTTACGCCTCCGGCTCCTTCGGACCCACGACGGCGGGGCGGATGGACTCCTACGTCGACCAGTTCCAGAAGGCTGGCGGTTCGATGATCATGCTGGCCAAGGGCAACCGCAGCAAGGCGGTCACCACCGCGTGCCAGCACAACGGCGGCTTCTACCTGGGGTCGATCGGCGGTCCGGCCGCCCGCTTGGCACAGGACTGCATTCGCAAGGTCGAGGTGCTCGACTTCCCTGAGCACGGCATGGAGGCCGTGTGGCGCATCGAGGTCGAGAACTTCCCGGCCTTCGTCGTCGTGGATGACAAGGGCAATGACTTCTTCGCCGAGACAATGCGACCCATCGCCACCCGGATCCCGGTGGGTCCCCCGAAGGACTAGCTGCAGGGGCGGCCCGGACAGCACGAAACCCCCGCGCCCCAAACGCGCGGGGGTTTCGTCACTGGTCTGGCTCAGTACCAGCCCTTGTGTTGGAAGGCGTTCCAGGCACCCATCGGGGTCTTGTAGCGGCCCTTGACGTACGACAGGCCCCACTTGATCTGGGTCTCGGGGTTGTTGCGCCAGTTGGCACCGTGCGAAGCCATCTTCGAACCGGGCAGTGCCTGCGGGATGCCGTGGGCACCCGAGCCGCCGTTGTGCGCGTGCTGGCTCCAGCCGGACTCGCGGGTCCACAGTTTCTCGAGGGCCTTGAACTGCTGCTGGCCCCAGCCGTAGCGGTATTCCATGTAGTGCTTGGCGTACCACTTGTTGTAGCCGACGCTGCCGTACTTGTGCGGCGACTGCTTACGGGTCGGAGCCACGCTGCGGGAGGCCTTGGCCGCTTTGCCGCGGGCATTTGGCTTCTGCGTCTCGACGGTGGACACGCTGGTGTCGGGCACAGTCTCCTGGGCAACGGCAGGCGCGGCCACGGCCACGGTGCCGAACAGCAGCGGCATGCTCAACGCGCCGGCGACGAACTTGGAAGTCATGGGGACATCTCCTACAGGGGGTTTGTGTGACACCCCTGTGATGCCCTGCCGTCCGAGCGGCGAATCGTGAGGCCGCTCACTCACACGTGAACGAGCTCACAAAACTCAGTACCAGTTGTGGGACAGCCAGAACTTCTTGGCCTTGATCGGCGTCCCATAACGGGTCTTGATGTAGTCCAGGCCCCAGTCGATCTGGGTCTCCGGGTTGGTGCGGTAGTCGCTGCCGTGCGTGCGCATCTTGCGAGCGGGCAGCGCCTGCGGGATACCGGTCGCCCCACTCGAGCGGTTCACAGCCCTGTGGTTCCAGCCCGACTCGTGGTACCACACCCACTTCAGGGCCGTGAACTGCTTGGGGCCCCACCCGTACCGAATCGCGGCGGCCTGCTGGGCATACCACTGGGAGTACTGGACGGTGCCGAAGCGGGCCGGAGCGTCTGCGCGGCTTGGCCGGGGCAGATCCCGGCTGTCCGCCTGAACGCCGGTTGTGGCGCCGGCGAGCAGGGCGATCGTGAGGGCAGGAATGACGACAGCGCGCTTCATAAACACCATTTCGTTGCGGGGACACCCGGACACCGCATGCGAGGGGTACAGGCCAGCGGGTGGGTCTTGCTCTGTCCACCGTGACCAGAACCACGCATGTAGTTCAACGCCGGATCGTGTGACTTATGTCACGAGGTGGGGCACCTGTTCCGGTAAATGGGGTGCCAGCCCCGGTATCAGTACCATCCACGGGAGTGGGACGATGCCAGAGCGCCGGCCGGCGACCCGTACACGCTGTCGATGTAGGACAGCCCCCACTTGATCTGGGTTTCCGGATTGGTCGCCCAGTCGGCACCGAACGAGGCCATCTTCGACCCGGGCAACGACTGCGGAATACCGTGCGCCCCGGACGAGGCATTGTGGGCGTTCTGGCTCCAGCCGGACTCCCGCTGCCATAACTGTTCAAGGGCTGAGAACTGGTCGGCTCCCCAGCCGTAGTGCTGCTGCATGTACAGCCGCGCGAACCACTTGTTGTACTCAACCGTCCCGAAGACGTGCGGGGAGGCACTGCGACTGGCTGCTCCAAGTCGCTTCTCCGTGTCGGCAGCGGCCTGCCAGATCGTGTGCCGCGGCAGATCGACGCTCAGCACCGGCGACGCCGGGTCGGTCGTAGCCTCGTGGCCGGCGCTGGCCACCGCCACAACCCCGGTACGGTCCGCCGCGGAGGCTCCCTGGGCCGCGTACAACAAGGCGCCGAAGGGTAGGGCGAGCGCAGCGCAGCCGAGGGCGACGCGGGTAAGACGTGCGGGCATGTGGAAACCTCCAGTTGGCAACTGAAGTCACGATGCCCCGCGCAGGGTCCACTAAAGCGTGAGTCGCGTCACAGCGCGCATCAAAGCGGGTAGTCCTCGAGCAGTTCCGTGACCAGCGCCGCGATGGGCGAACGCTCCGAACGTGTCAGGGTGACGTGGGCGAACAGCGGATGACCCTTGAGCCTGTCCACTACCGCAACCACCCCATCGTGCCGGCCGACCCGCAAGTTGTCCCGCTGCGCCACATCGTGGGTCAGGACGACCCTGGAATCCCGGCCGACCCGGCTGAGCACCGTCAACAACACGTTGCGCTCTAGGGACTGAGCCTCATCCACGATGACGAACGCATCGTGCAGGGACCGGCCCCGGATGTGCGTCAACGGCAGCACCTCGAGCATCCCGCGGTCGACGATCTCCTCGACGACCTCAGCGGTGGTGACCGCCTGCAGGGTGTCATGCACAGCCTGCGCCCAGGGCCCCATCTTGTCGTTCTCAGAGCCCGGCAGATATCCAAGCTCCTGGCCACCCACGGCGTAGAGCGGCCGGAAGACGATCACCTTGCGATGCTGCCGGCGCTCCAGCACGGCCTCCAGCCCGGCGGACAGCGCCAGTGCGCTCTTGCCCGTGCCAGCGCGGCCGCCCAGCGACATGATCCCGATGCTGGGGTCCAGAAGCAGGTCCAGAGCGATGCGCTGCTCGGCACTGCGGCCGTGCAGACCGAAGGCCTCGCGGTCACCGCGCACCAGGCGTACCTGCTTGCCTTCCGTGACCCGACCCAGTGCCGAAGAGCTCTCCCCGGTCAGGATCAATCCGGTATGGCAGGGCAGATCCCGCGCCTCGTCCAGGTCCAGGTGGTCATTGCGATAGAGCTCATCGATCCACGAGTTCGTGACGTCGAGCTCCTCGATGCCGCTCCACTCGCTGTTGGCGGCCAACTCGGCCCGGTACTCCTCGGCCTGCAGGCCCACTGCGGATGCCTTGACGCGCAGTGGCAGATCCTTGCTGACGACGACCACGTTGTGACCGTCCGCGGCGAGGTTGCGGGCCACCGCCAGGATCCGGGTGTCGTTGTCCCCGAGCTGGAATCCGCTGGGCAGTACCGATGCATCCGAGTGATTCAACTCCACTCGCAAGGTCCCGCCGCTGTCCAGCGGCACCGGCTCATCGAGTCTGCCCGCCGCCACCCGCAGATCGTCGAGCAGGCGTAAGGCGGTGCGCGCGAAGTACCCCAGCTCCGGGTGGGTGCGCTTACCTTCGAGCTCGGAGATCACGATGGCGGGCAGCACGACCTCGTGCTCATCGAACCGCATGATCGCGTGGGGATCAGAGAGCAGGACACTGGTGTCCAGGACGTAAGTACGCGGGCGGTTCAAGGGCACTGGCGCCTCCGTTTCCACGGTGTATGCCGTGACGATAGAGCCGAATTCCCTCGCCGATGGGTGCGCCACGCCGGGCGCGCAACGATCCGTACCAGGCGTTCAGTTGCCGAAGCGGCGCTGCCGGTCGGCGTAGGAGCGCAAAGCCCGCAGAAAGTCGACCCGCCGGAAGTCCGGCCAGTACGCCTCACAGAAGTAGAACTCGGAGTGCGCGCTCTGCCAGAGCAGAAAGCCGGACAGCCGTTGCTCACCCGAGGTCCGGATCACCAGATCGGGGTCCGGCTGGCCACGGGTGTAGAGGTGCTCTGCGATGTGTTCGGGCTCCAGCACCTGCGCCAGATCGTCCAGTGTCTTGCCCATCGCTGCCTGCTCGGCAAGCAGTGACCGCACGGCATCGACGACCTCCCGCCGACCTCCATAGCCAACCGCCACGTTCACCGTCATCCCGTCGATGTCGCGGGTGATCGCGTCGGCCTCCTTGAGCGCATTGGCCGTCTCCACCGGGAGCAGATCCAACGCACCCATCGGATGGATGTGCCACGCCTGGGTGGCCACCAGTCCCTCGACCGTTTCGGTGATGATCCCGAGCAGCGGCGTGAGCTCCTCGGTGGGGCGGGACAGGTTGTCCGTCGACAACAGCCACAGCGTCACCACCTCGACGTTGACGTCGTCACACCACCGCAGGAAGTCCTCGATCTTGCCGGCGCCGACCCGATGCCCGGTGGAGGCGGTGTGCCCCTGTAGCGACGCCCAGCGTCGGTTGCCATCAAGGATGACCCCCACGTGCCGGGGAATCTGCTGAACGTCGAGGCCATCGAGCAAGCGCTTCTCGTACAGCGAGTACGCCACATCCCGCAGGGCCATGACGTGAGCCTACCGCCGCCGCCCAGCCGGGGGGAGGCTCAGCCTCAGAACTCCAGCCCGGAGTCGTCGTCGTCCTCCTCGGCCCGTCGCCGAGCCTTACGGCGGCCCTTGACGCGGTCTTTGATGAGAAACTCGGCGGCCTCAGCCACGGACACCGGCTGGGATCGTTTGCCGCGCAGGATGACCGCCTTGCTGCCCGCCTCCAGTGCCACCTGCGGCTTGGCGGTGGCCAGCACGACCGCCTTGCCCTGCTCGCGCAGCGTGTTCACCTGCGGCAGGCACAGCGGTCGGAACTCCCGGATGCCCACCTGCGCCGTCTGGTCGAACATCACCACGGGAACCGGCGCGTTCACGGCGACGGCGAAGGCGATCTGGTCGCGCACCCCCTTGTCCATCTCCTGGATGGGCCAGTGCATCTTGGCATCCACCTGGGCCAGTTTCGCGGCCGGCGCGACCACATCGTCCACCTCGTCGTCGGTGAGCCCGTAGATGCCGGCGAGCATCCGAATCGTCTGCTCGACGCTGAGCTCGCGCACCCATCGGGACTGCGGGGAGGTGAGCAGCAGACACCGTGCCGGGGCCGACATCTGCCCGGTGTCCACGGGCAGCAGACCAGCCCAGGCCAACATGGGTCCGGCCGACCGATCCGGGTCACGGCTGACCAGCACCAGGCCGTCACCCGCCTCCAGCTCCACGCTGAGGCCCTGAAAGATCCAGTAGCTCTCCTTGGCATGGGTGCCGGCCACTCGCGGGACGCCCTTGATGATCCGCTTCTTCTTCGTCAGCCGGACGCCTTGGACCCCGGCGTCCTGGAAACTCGCCAGAGTCACTGCATCCTCCGCAGTTCGACGCCTTTGCCGTACAGCATGACGAGGCCGGCCACGAAGATCACCAGGATCACCGCGCCGGACAGCGCGTAGTTGGTCCATGAGGTCAGCACCTCGGGCCACACGCTGGCCCGGTACAGGTCGAGGATTCCGTGGAACGGGTTCAGGTACAGGTACTTCTGCAGCCACTCGGGGAAGTTCTTCTGCGACCACAGGATCGGGCTGCCCCAGAAGAACGCCCGGGTGAGAATGGAGGAGAACACCTCGATATCCGGCCAGCGCAGCGCCAGACCCGCCTCGAACATGGCGAATCCGGCACACAGGATGAGTTGCACGAGGATGGCCAGCGGGAACAGGGCCGTCCCCCACGTCAGGCTAGCGCCCGCGACGACGATGAATCCGAGGATGATCGGCAACGACGTCAGGAACTCGATCAGGCCCACCAGCACTATGCGCAGCGGCCACACGGCCACCGGCAGCGGACTGTTGTCGAGCACGTCGCCGAACCGCATGAACGCCCGTGGGCTCTTGCGGATGGTCTGCGACAACCATGTGAACGGGTAGATGCCCGTGATGAGGAACACGATGAACGGCTGCAGCCCGATGCCCCGGCCCCCGGCGAAGATGAAGGTGAAGACCAGCCACATGAGCATCGCCAGCAGGAAGGGTTCGCCGAGGGTCCAGATGAACCCGAGGCGGTAGCGACGGTACGACTGCTTGATGTCCTGACGGACCATCAATGCCACGGTCCGGCGGGTGCTCACCAGCCGGCCGAGGTCGGAAACCATGACCCCGATGCTAGTTGTCCGCGGGAGTCGGTTCAGCGCTGGTGGCGTTCACGGCACCGTCCGGCTCCATCTCGGCAATCGCGGCCCGCGCCCACTGCGTCGCTTTGTGCTCGGCGTAGAACGACAAGAACGGAATGGTCCCCGAGATGGCGATCAGGAAGGTCCGGGGGAAGATCTGCCACTTACACCGGAAGGCGAGGTCGATGACGGTGATCACGTAGAACATGAACATCCAGCCATGCAGGATCGCGATCGGCGTCTCGATGTGCCAGATGTAGTGCAACGGCATGTGCACGAACACCAGCAGCAGCAACAGGACGCCGACGACGTAGGCCATCACCCGGTACCGCGTCAATGCCGCCTTCATCAGTCCACCATCTCCCGCTCCTTGGCCTGGCGCTGCAACTCGATGGTCTGCTGGTCCTTCATGACCTTCCACCAGAACCACCAGACGAAGCCGATGAAGAAGATCCACTGCACCGCGTAGCCGAAACTCTGCCAGTCCAGTTGCGCCTGCATGTGCGCCACGTCCCACTGCCAGATACTCAGCCGGATGAACAGGACCGTGACCGCCACACACAACAGGTGCCACGGGATCCAGCGCGGCTGCAGGACAAATTGGCGCATGTCAGGGCAACTTCTGATCTCCAGGCGCCGGTGCCTCCTCGAAGTCCACGCGGCCCATCTGCTTCTTCAAAGAGCGGAAGAGGAAGATCGCCGCGATGATCAGGAAGACGAAGACGAGGAAGCCGCCGATCCCAGGCGTCACCTGCGCGGGATCGATGGGCTCTGCCGCGGGAATCATCAGCACCACGCCAGTCTACGTCGTGCCCGGGGCGGCGCCATAGCCGCCGCTCAGCGCAGACCCTGGAACAGGTCGTCCTCGGGTCCGTTGTAGGGCAGCGTGCTCACGGCGAACTCGAAGTCCTCCGTCGGCCACACCTGGCCGGCGATGTGACTGGGAAGCGCGAACCAGTGGCCCTCCGGGTCGATCTGCGTGGCGTGCGCCTTGAGGGCAGCGTCACGCACGTCGAAGTACTCCGCGCACGGCACTTGGGTGGTCACCCGCTGGTCATCGGCCGGGCGCATCTTCACATCCTCGATCCACTCGGCGTACGGGGACTCGAACCCGTTGTCCACCGCCGCCTGGTGCAGCGCAAGGATCTTGGCCCGGTGGAACGTCTGGTGGTAGTAGACCTTGCTGACCTGCCACTGCGGTGCAACGCCTCCGCGACAGCCGCCATGGTCACCTCATGGGTTCGCACATGGTCGGGATGGGGATACCCCCCGTTCTCGTCGTAGGTCGTGATCACGTGCGGGCGGAACGCCAGGATCTGCTCGACCAGAGCCGGCGTCACGGCCGCCAGCGGCAGCTCCGCGAACGACCCTGGCGGCAGTGGGGGTGGCGGATCGCCACTGGGAAAGCCGGAGTCCTCGAAGCCGAGCCAGACATGCTCCACCCCCAGAATCTCGGCCGCCTTCGCCATCTCCTGGCGACGCAGATCCGCGAGGTGGGCCGGATCGACGCTCAGCGAGGGGTTGAGGACGTCGCCTCGTTCACCACCGGTACAGGTCACCACCCGCACCCGGATGCCTTGGGCCACGTACATGGCCGTGCTGGCCGCGCCCTTGCTGGCCTCGTCATCAGGATGGGCGTGCACGTGCATCAGCCGTAGGGGTTCCTCCACGCAGCCAACCTTACGATTCGCCGCAAGCGACGTGCACAAACCCGTCGAACATGGGCACAATGTCCTTTCAGGAGCCCTCCGGCATCACGCGCCGGTGGGCTTTGCGTATCGAATGGGAGATTGCGACGTGAGCGACACAAAGGTCACATGGCTGACGCAGGAGGCCTACGATCGGCTGTCCACGGAACTCACCGAACGCATCGAGGTGACCCGGCCGAAGATCACCAAACTGATCGAACTGGCCCGTGAAGAGGGGGACCTGCGCGAGAACGGTGGCTACCACGCAGCCAAGGAGGATCAGGGGCGAAATGAGGCCCGGATCCGCGAACTGAAGCATCTGATCGACCACGCGAAGGTCGGCCGGCCCGACGATGCTGCCAAGGGCGCTGTCACACACGGCTCCACGGTCACCATCGAGTTCCCGGGCGGCGACTCCGAGAAGATGTTCGTCGCCAGCCGCGAGGAGAAGGCGCACACCGATCTCGAGATCTGTTCCCCCGATTCACCGCTCGGCAGGGCCCTCATGGGCCAGACCGCCCCGGCGACTGTGAGTTATGAGTTGCCCAACGGTCGCAGCATGCAGGTCAAACTCGTGCAGGTCCACGACTAGCGAACCACCGGTAGGCCCTGCGCCTGCCAGCTGACGATGCCCCCTTCGAGGTCCTGCACGTTCTCGAAGCCGGCCGCCGACATCTGTTCCATCGCCACCTTCGACCGGTTCGCGCTGCGGCAGTAGACGGCATACGTAGCGTTCTTGTCCAGCCCGGCGATCTGCGCGGGGAAATCCGCCGACTCCACGTCCATGTTGATGGCATCGGGCAGGTGCCCCTGCGCGAACTCCGCCGGTGTCCGCACGTCGAGAACCACCACCCCGGGCTGTTGAGCCAGGTTCTGGAACTCCGACGGTGACACGGTCGTGGCCCCCGCGCTTGAGCAGGCGGTCAGGCCGAGCAGAACGATCAGCAAGAGGGCGAGGCGTTTCATATCCTCGATAATACCCCCTATGGGTATATCCAGGCGCTGCTGACCACCCGCATGCTGGCGAATGAGATCGCGCGTCAGTACTCCAGCCCCACAGCGATGCCCCGTTCGCGCAGTGCCGCCATGATCTCGGCGCCATGCTCGGGCCCCCGGACCTCCACTTCCACGACCACCGCACACTCATCCACGGCGAGGAGCGGATTCGTCCGGTTGTGGGTGACTGTGACGACGTTGCCCCGCTGCGCGGCGATCTGGGCGAGCAACCCCTCGAGCGCACCTGGGGTGTCGGGGATGCGCGCCGAGAGCACGATGTAACGCCCGGCTGCGACCAGCCCGCGCTGCACGATCCGCAGCAGGAACAGTGGGTCCACGTTGCCCCCGGACAGCGTCACGACCACAGGTGGCTCGAACAGCTGCGGCTGACTGAAGACGGCGGCGACGGCCGCGGCGCCGGCTGGTTCCACGATCTGTTTGCTGCGCTCCAAGCACGTCACCACGGCCCGGCTGATCTGCTCATCGTCCACGGTCACGAAGTCGACGCCCGCCGCCGCGATGATGTCGAAGTCGGCCTGTCCCGGCCTGGCGATCGCAATGCCGTCGGCCATCGTCGACATCCGCTGCAGGGCCACGGGATGGCCGGCCCGCAGCGACGCCGGGTAGGACGCAGCTCCGGCAGCTTGGACTCCCACCACGCGTGCATCGCAGCCGGCATCGCGTAGCCCCAGCGTCACCCCGGCAAGGAGCCCACCGCCGCCGGTGCACACCGCCACAGTGCGCACCTCCGGATGCTGGGCCGCGATCTCGGAACCCACCGTCGCCTGCCCTGCGATCACATCTGGATGGTCGAAAGGATGGATGAGGATCGCGCCGGTCCGCTCGCTGTCGGCCACCGCGGCGGTCAGCGCCTCATCCACGGTCGAGCCGAAGAAGCGGATCGTGGCCCCATACGCCGCGGTCGCCTCGATCTTGGGCAATGAGGCCCCCTCGGGCATGTACACGGTGCTCGGCACACCGAGCAGCGCAGCGGCGAGCGCCACACCCTGGGCGTGATTGCCGGCGCTGGCGGCCACAACACCGTTCGAGCGCTCCGCGGGCGTGAGCGCAGCGATCCGGTTGTAGGCACCGCGGATCTTGAACGACCCGGTGCGCTGAAGGTTCTCGCACTTCAGATAGACCGGGCCGCCCAGCTTCTCGCTGAGCCACCGCGCGGGCACCGTCGGCGTATGGAAGATGACCCCGTCCAGACGCTTGCGCGCCGCTGCCAGATCGATCACAACAAGCCTTCGTCCGGGGGCTGCGAGAGCTCGGCCAACATCTTGTGCACCTCGCGGGTCATCGGGTCCGTCTCGGCGATCTGCTGAGGCCTGGCCGCCTCGGTATGCCCGGCCTCGGCCCTGGCCCCGACCCCGAAAGCCAGCAGGGTGGCGGTCTGCCGGTTCATCGCACATACTCCCCGCACGGGTGCGAACTCCGCGTCGGAGAAGAAGCCGGTGACCGGGACGAGGAGCCGGGCGTTCGCCACCGCGGCATCGTGGTCATGGTTGTCGAACATGAAACGGCCCCGCGACGTCGATGAGAACAACAACGCCCCCTCCAGCCGGTCGCCCATGCGAGCCGAGACGCCTTCGAGGATCACGTTCAGGTCCTCGTCGGCGGCCGCCTCGTCGCGGACATGGAACTGCACCGTGGCTCCCAGCGGGATGGGCGCCCCCATCTGCAGGGCCCCCCGCTCCCCCTCGGCCGCCTGGAACTCATGGATCACGAAGTCACCGGTGCGCGGGTCGTCGCTACCCAGGGCCACTCCGAGTTGCATACCTCCCAGCGCCAAGGACCGCTCTGGTCCCTCCAGCGCGGCAAGCACCTCTTGCGCGCGTAACGCGGCCGGTGTCCCCGCCAGCGCCTTGAGCATGAAACCCTCCGCGTCCGTGACCGTCAGCAATGGTCCGACCGGTCGGCACGCAGGGCTCATCAACGTGGTCGCCTCCAGGTGGCCGCCGAGCATGACGCCCACCGCACCCCGGGTGTGGATCCGCCCATCGAGCAGGAACCGCGTCGTGCGCGCCGGCGCAGGTCCGGATGACACGGCCCCGACCAGCGGCAGGCCGGTGAGCAGGCTCTCGGAATGCAGAACGAAGTCGGCGGCCGGGAAGGACCACGGGTCGGAGAACACCAGCGAGATCACGTCGTCGCGGCGCCGACCGGGCAGTCCGACGATCTGGTGGCCCTGAGCAGCGGCCATCACCTCCAGATGGAAGGACCGGGCCCGCAGTCCGGGGATCCGCGCCGCCCACACGGCCACCGCTGTCCCTTGATCGGTGCCGCGGCCGCTGGCGATCACGCCCGACGCCGACGTTCCCAGCACCGTTCCGTGGCTCAAGGGCTCGAAGGCGGCCAGCAGACCCTGCTCGGCGTCCTCGGCATTCTGCGCCGACACGAAGACGAAGGAGAGATTGGGTGTGGAGCCCAGGTTCGTCAGCGCCTGCTTGGCAGCCGTGCGCGCCAATCGCGGCAGGTCCGCTGGCCCATGCCCAGTTGCGATCGCTGATCCCTCGCCCACCAATGCCACCGCACCATTGTGACCGATGGACCGGCCCAAGCGGGAATAGACTGCCGTCCAATATCGTTAGCCTAGGTAATGAATATCCACATTCCCCTCCTTGAAGGAGCCAGAGATGCCCGCCAATCTCGGCACCGACGCCCCCGACCTGCGGATAGCGGTCATGCGCCTGGCGCGGCGGCTGCGCAGAGAACGGACCAGCGACGCGCTGACGCCCAGCCAAATGGCCGTCCTGGCCACGCTGCTGCGGGAGGGCCCGATGTCGCCGGGCGAGCTGGCCGAGGTGGAGCGGGTGCAACCACCCTCGATGACGCGCATCCTGCACAGCCTGCGCACCGCGGGCCTCGTCCTTCGCGCAGCTCATCCGACCGACGGCAGGCAAGTGATCTACACGGCGACCGACACGGCACGGAGCATGGTGGAACGCGATCGGAAACGGCGCGACCAGTGGCTGTTGCACCGGCTGGAGGTTCTGCAACCATCCGAGATCGCGACGCTGGAACAGGCGATCCCGATCCTCAACCGGCTCGCTCTGGACTGAAGACCACCTTCTCCGCGCTGGCCATCCCCACCTATCGACGCTATGCGACAGGCGCACTGTTCTCCAACGCCGGAACCTGGATGCACCGCATCGCGCAGTCCTGGCTGGTGCTGCAGCTCACGGCCGACCCGACGATGCTGGGCCTCGTGGTGGCCGCACAGTTCGCCCCCATGCTCTTCCTCGCCCCGTGGGCCGGCGTGCTCGCCGACCGCTACGACCGGCGACGACTCCTGATGCTCACCCAGGTCGGGATGGGACTGCAGGCGCTGGGCCTGGGAGTGCTGGCCCTGTCCGGCCACGCCACCGGCTTCCTGGTTCTGGTCTTCGCGCTGATCCTGGGACTCTTCACCGCCGTCGACGCGCCCGCCCGGCAGTCCATCGTCTCCGACCTCGTACCCGCCGACGAGGTGGTCAACGCCGTCGCGCTCAACAGCGCCAACTTCAATGCTGCTCGCCTGGTCGGCCCCGCTGTCGCGGGAGTCATGATCGCACTATGGGGGGCGGGCTGGGTCTTCCTGGTCAACGCCGGCACGTTCGCCATCATGTTCTGGGCCCTGCGGGGGATCACGATGCAGAGCACCGTCCCGGCTGGGCGCCGCGGTGGTCTACGTGACGGCTTGAACTACGTGCGCCACCGCCCCGACTTGTGGTTCGTGATCCTCACCGCCGGCGCCGTCGCGATGCTGGTGTTCAACTTCCCGATCACGATCCCGCTGATGGTCACTGATGAGTTCGCTGCGGGTGCCCGCTCGTTCGGCGTGCTCACCTCACTGATGGCGATCGGATCCCTGGCCGCCGCACTCATCCAGGCGCGCCGGGCGCGCACCGATCTACGGCTGGTGACCGTCGCCGCGGGTCTGGCAGGTGTGGTCGCGGTCGTGGCCGGCTTCATGCCGAACGTGATCACGTTCGCCGCCGCGCTGATCGCAGGTGGCGCGGCAGCCATGACGATGATGACCGCGGCCAACTCCTACCTGCAGACGCGCACCGACGAGGCCCACCGCAGCCGGGTGATGGCGTTGTACATGGCGGTGTTCTTCGGGACCACCCCGCTCGGAGCGCCCTTGATCGGCATGCTGGCACAGGCGATGGGTCCGCGGGCAGCCCTGGTCATTCCGGGGATACTGTCGGTGCTCGTCACGGCAGCACTGGTCCTGGCGTACCGCGCCGGACGCAAACACCTCGAGCCTCGCTAAGACCGCTCAGCCGAGCCGAAGGTCCGGTGGTCTCGTGGTCCTCGTCGTGCCTTGCGGGCTGGTCCAGGTGGTCTCGGCGCCATGGGTGCGTCGGGTGGTGGTGATCCGCCATGCTCCGAATGTCTTGGTGCGGTGGTGGTGCCGGCACAGGCAGATGAGATCGTCCGCGCAGGTGCTGCCGGAGATGCGGTGGGGAGTGACGTGGTCGGTGTCGGTGTACTCCGCGTCGCGGGTGCAGCCCGGGAAGCGGCACGTCCGGTCGCGCATCCGCACAGCCTCGCGCAGGCGCTTGGGGATCTCGTACTTCTGACTGCCGGGATCCATCAGCACCCCGGTCAGCGGGTCCGTGACCAGCCGGGTCCAGCGCGCATCCGGTGACCAGGCCAGCTTGACGGCTAGAGCATGGGTGATGGGCGAACCGTTGAGATTGGCGCCCTTGGTCTCAACCCCCATGAGCATGTCGGCGGGGATGATGACCTGCACGTCCACGTTCATCGTGGTGTGCGCCTCGAGGAACCCGGTCAGCGCATCGGCGCGCAACTGGTCATCGGTCCGGTCCGCGCCTTGGCCGTATGGATCGGGACAGTCCGGCGCCTGTGCCAACGCGTCCAAACCTTGGATGAAGGCCTCGCCCAGCTCCGCGCTGGTGTGGATCCAGATGTCGCACATGCCGTGAGCGCCCGGGATGATGCCTGCCCCGCGGGCGGCGATCGCCTTCTCGCGGGGATCGTCCTGCGGGTCCTCGTCGCAGGTCATCCGGATCAGCCGGCGGTGCAACTGGGCGGTGGTGTGAGTGGCGGCGTAATCGATCGCCTGCGCCTCCAACTCCTCACGCAGCGGGTCGGCAACGTCATGCAACAGCATGACAATCTTCTGAGCCTGGACCCGATCGATGACCCCGTCGTACCAGCCCTGCCAGACCGTCGGTCGCAGGGTGATCCACAATGCGGTGCCCACCAAGTGCTCGGCCGACCTGCTGGAGATCCCCAGCAGGAGACCGATCTCGTCGGTCGCGGCCTGCATACTGTTGTGGCCCTGCTCGGAGAACTCCTGCAGTGCAACCAGCCGGACGGCCTGTGTGGCCTCGGCCCGCCGCAGAGCCTTCACAGCGTCCAGGGTGTCCTCCACAACATCCTGCCAGTCGGCAGTGCGCGCAGCACGGAGAAGGCCGCTCAGCTCCGGGGAGGGAGTAGGTGCGAATTCAGCCATACCCCATTGTCATACACATGTTCGATATTGTCAAGCGTTATCTGGGGATTTCTCAGCCGGTTGTCGCACCAATGTCTCGGGCATGCGGATGGCCAGGCCCAGCGCCATGAGACTGATGGCCATCCCCGCGGCGAAAGCCACCGGGAAGCCCGACAGGTCCAATAGCAGCCCTCCGACCAGCGGCCCGATGATGCTGCCGAAGTCACTCATCATCTGGAAGCCGGCCACAACTGATCCCCCGTGATGACCGCGTGCTACGTCTCCGACGATCGCGGTCGGGCTCGGCCCGAGGAATGCGCCACTGAAGCCCGCGACCGCCATCGCCACAAGGAACAGCCACGAGTTGGGAGCGACCGCCAGCAGCAACAACGAGAGGCTGCCGACAGCCAGACCGACAACGAGAGCAGGCCGGCGACCTCTCCGGTCCGCAGTGCGGCCACCGAATGTCAGCAGACCCGCCTGCACGACAGCGGCGACGACGAAACCCGCCCCCGCGAGACCCGGTCCTTGGCGCAAGCCTTCGACCACGAACAAAGGCACCAATGAGGAACGCAGCCCGAAGAAGACGAAACCGTTGGCGAAGTTGGCACCCAGCGCCGCCTGATACGCGGGCAGCTTGAGGGTGGCCAGGAACGACAGCCGATCAGCGTCCTCGCCGGTGTTCAGCTCCTCCGTCTTGGCCAATCGAGGCAGCAGGGACACCGCCACGATGAAGGCGGCGAACAGAGTCCCGGCATAGACAAAGAAGGGGGCGCGGATCGAGATCCCGATGACCAGACCGCCCACTGCGGGGCCGACAACGCCGCCGATCAGAAAGCCGGCCTGGAACAGCCCCGATGCCCGACCCCGATACTCCGGCTCAGTCACCCGCAACAGCAGAGCAGTGGCCGAGATCGTGAACATGGCCGAGCCGGTCCCCCCGATCCCCCGCAGGACCAGCAGTTGCCCGTAGTCGGTGGCCAGCCCGGCGAACAGGCTGGAGACCGCCACGATCGCCAGCCCGGTGGACATGATGATCCGTTCCCCGAAGCGGTTGACCAGCCATCCGGCCGGCGGGCTGCTGACCAGGCGCATCGCTGCGAACACGCTGATCACCGCGCTGGCCGCGAAGGCCGAGACGCCGAAGGTCCGCGCGAACAGGGGGATGGCCGGGATGACGATGCCGAAACCCAAAGCGACGCAGAACGCGATGGCAGCCAGGACGCTGACCTCGCGCGGTAGACCGCCGACCTTGGGCACTCTCACCACGGCAGTCTTTCAGTGCACTTTCGGCATCTGTGCATGTGGGCGAGACTGGAACCATGTTCTCGCGTAAGTCATCCATGGTGTCCCCGGACAGCGCACTGCCCAGCCGACCGACCTCTCCGTTTGCCATCCCGGAACGCAACGTCGTGCTCGGAACACCGCTGGCTGGCCCGTGGGCGCAGGGCGCGCAGGTTCTCTATGTGGGGATGGGGTGCTTCTGGGGTGCCGAGGAGTACTTCTGGAACACGCCCGGCGTGGCGGGTACCGCAGTGGGCTACCAAGGGGGCTTCAGTGCCTACCCCACCTACGAGGAGGTGTGCAGCGGGCGCACCGGACACACGGAGGCGACGCTGGTCGCCTACACCTGCCCGACCCTGGACATTCTGCGGGTGTTCTGGGAGCACCACGACCCGACGCAGGGATTCCGGCAGGGCAACGATGTGGGCACCCAGTACCGCAGCGCCCTCTACTGCACGAATGCCGAGCAGCTGGCCCTTGTCGAACAAACGCGCGCTGCGTATCAGGCCGCGCTCGACCAGCGGGGGTACGGCACGATCACGACGGAGATCGCCCCTGCTGCTGAGCACCCGTTCTACTTCGCGGAGGACTATCACCAGCAGTACCTGCACAAGGTTCCCAACGGCTATCGGTGTCACGCGAACACTGGGGTGCCGTTGCCGTTGTAGTTGAAGTTGAAGTGTGTCGTTGTAGTTGAAGCAGGCATTTCGACAGCAATCGCCATCCACTCTGGGCGATGGCCAAGCCTTCTGATCGCCGAGGCGGACAGCAACCTTGTTCACCGCCGATGTCTGGCTGACGGCGCGCTTCAGCTGGGGAACCAACCCCTCTGTCCCCGAACAAACCATGCGGCCACACGGAGCAGCGGCCAACCCATGAGTGTCGCCGGCCGTCATAAGGGGTCGGCAAAGGATGCATTCTTCTAGCGCTTGAGGAGGGTCGCGCTTGGCATGTAAGCGGGTTTGGACGCATACCCAAGATCGACGATTGATAACCATGGACTCCTGGGTTCCTGGGCCACTCGAATCAACCCAGTGGCCCGTCGGGAGAACGGGAGGAGAGAACTTCCATCGGCCCGGGTTTGGGAGCAAGGCCATGGCGTGAACCCTCATGGAAAGAAGGGGTGGGGCCGATAGAGTCGATAGAAGGGGGATACCTGATGTCTTCGAACCACCGCAGCGTGACTTGGACGTGCCTTCTGACTTCTCTGATCCTCTGGGTGACCTCGCCCCCTGCCGCCGCTGACCAAGGCGATGTCGATACCACCTTCGGGAATGATGGAGAGGTCAGCCTGTCTTTGGGGCAGCACAGCGACTTCATCTCGGCGATGGCCTCCGATGGGGAACTCACCTATGCAGCCGGGTGGCTCGCCCAGAGCCAGTACAACAGTTCCATCAGTGGGTTCCTCCTGCGCCTCCGAGCAGACGGTTCTTTGGACGGTGATTTCGGCACGGGAGGTGTTGGGCAACTACTGCCGGGATACCGAGAGCAGAAGGACGTCTTGGTCCAGTCAGATGGCATGGTGCTCGTGGGTGGCATCGACCATAGTGACCAGAACTCGGAAACGATGTATCTCGCCCGCTACTCGGCTGATGGGTCGCTGGACAGCTCGTTCGGAACCGCTGGAGAGGTCAATCTGGGGCAGGGCGGATCATGGTGGTTCGATACTGCCACAGCCCCGCACGACAAGGTCGTGATCGTCGGCGGGACCTACATCGATTCCATGTACCACATGAAGGTCGTTCGGCTTAACGAAGACGGATCCTTTGATGCCTCATTCGGTTCGTCTGGGGTTGTGACGACCGCTTGCGGCGATGGGCAGGTTGGTGCAACGGCCGTGAAGGTGATGACAGATGGCAGTCTGGCCGTCGCCGGTGGAACACATCCGGTTGTCAGCCCCGCGCAGGCTTGTCTGGTCAGGCTCACGTCAGACGGCAAACTGGACCCATCCTTCGGCAATGCGGGCAAGGTGGTTGTCTATGGGCGCACCTTTGCTGACATGACGATGAGACCGGATGGCGGGTTCGTCGTCAGCGGCGTGATCTCGAATGGAAGCACGTGGGGCACACACGTCAGCGGGTATACCTCGTCGGGGGCCGTGGACACCGGTTTCGGGAACAAGGGACGCATCACCCTGGATTCGGTCGGCCTTGGGGATACTGTCCTCCAACCCGACGGGAAGGTTCTGTTGCTCGGATCGGTCGGCAACAGCAGGCCCGCGTTGTGGCGGTTCACATCCGATGGCCGCGGCGACACCGACTACCTCACTGGCTTCTACCCGCCGGCAGCGTCGCCGGGGCCGATCTATCTCGAGGGTTCCGATGATGGCGGCTCCCTGTCGTTGCGCAGTCTGGCTCACACCCCTGCTGGTGTCGTTGTGGGCGGGGATCGGGCACAACCGGGTGGACAGAATCACGCCTATCTGACCCGCGTTACCACAACTGGCCTGAGGCCCGATCCGGTGGCAGCCCGTCTCGCAGTCTCCAGGACGACGACTACCCCGGGCGAGCCGCTAACACTGGATGCCAGTGGCTCTACCACGACGTCAGGGTTCAAGACGTTCCAGTGGGACCTGGACGGGAACGGCACCTTTGAAACAGATAGCGGTGGGACGCCCACAACCTCTGCGACATGGGACTCAGAAGGTGATCACCACGCGTCCGTCCAGGTCACAAGCGGCAGTGGTCTCACGGATCGGGCCAGCATAGGCATCTTTGTCACGCCAGGACCTCCCCCAGGCAACGTGGGCGTGAGCATCAACAACGGGTCCTCTTACACCAGGGACAAAGACGTCACGCTAAGGCTGGTCTGGCCGAAGGGCGCGACAGCCGTGGCGGTTGCAAACGATGGCGGGTTCGGCGACCCGACGACTTACCCCCTCGGCACAAAGATCGCATGGACGTTGGACAACTCAGTTAAAGGGAAGTTCACGAAGGTCGTCTATGTGCGGTTCACAGGACCGGGCGCAGATGCCAACCGAAACTACTCCGATGACATCATTTTGGACACTGATCCGCCGACTATCGAAGCCGCCTCCGCCAGCACGACAGGCACTAAGGCAGCCGAGCTCTCCGGTCTCGCTGCCCGAAGCCCCAAGCGCACAACATACCGAGTGAAGGTACGAGCCAAAGACCGCCTTTCAGGCATCCGAAAGGTACGCGTGGCAGGCGCACAGGGTGGCCCACAGCGCATCCTGAAGTACCGGGCTGGATCCCTTCGGGTTGTCCTCCCGGTTGCCAAACACCTCAAGATCAAAGTGCGCGACGGGGCGGGAAACTGGTCCAGATTGCGATTGGTGCGAGTTCGCCAATAGACCGGGAGGGCGCTGCAAGCGGCATTCGGCACACGGGCGAAACGGGTGGAGGGCGGCCAACCACCTACACAGGGCCAGAGCTAGGACTCACCACCGGCGAGCCACACGGCGTCGGCCGCGGTCTGGTCATCGAGGTAGCGCCGCGTCTGATGGGCCCGCAGCACCTCGAGCTGACTCAAGGCGTCAGCAAGGAGTTCCCGGTCGCTGCGACTCACAGCAGGATCGCCTCGGACAGGGCCTCATCATGAAGACTCGAGCGCAACGCGGAGTCCGGGACCACCTCGACCCGCTCCCCCAAGACGTCAGACAGGCTGCGCTCGAGCCGCGCGAGATCCATCAACGACACGCCTGCGGGAGGCGTCACCAGCAGGTCGACGTCGGAGTCCGGCCCGTCGTCACCTCGTGCCACGCTCCCGAAGATGCGAATGCGACCAAATCCCGCCTCTCGGGCGATCCGCAGGATCTCCATACGCTTTCCGGCCACCGCGCGACCCCGTGCCGAGGTCGGCTGGAACCGCAGGAGCCGTGCGACCTCCGGTTGACTCCGGCCGACACATTCGGCGATCTGCCGCTGACTCAACCCTGCCGCGGACGCTTTGCGCACCGCCTGAACCAACACCGACCGCGACTCCTGGTGCAACTGCGCACTACGACGCGCGGCTCTTCTGAGTTCGCCTCGCAGACGCCGCTCCGCTTCACTCCTCACAGGCCGATAGTACGACCTATCACCTGCGCTGTCACCACCGGAGCGCGCACAGTTCCCAACGGCTATCGGTGCCATGCCAACACAGGTGTGCCCCTTCGGCCGACCTCGACCTGGCCCTGTAGACGGATCTGCAGGCCCATGGGGTCGGTGACGGCTCGGCCGTCCTGGTCGACAAGACCCGAGCGCCCGGCCTCCCGCAGGGCATCTCGATCGAGAACGCGATGACGGTCAACACGGGTGGCATCTCACTTCCGCCAGGCGTTACACATGGCGACTGCACCTCGACGGTCAGGCGCGCGACGAGTGGCAGCAGGGTTTCACCATGGTCCCGAGTTGAGCAGCACGTCACGGCGCTCGATTCGACGGTCCTTGCGCAGTATGCGTGCGTCCTCGAGGGATGGCGGCCTCCTGGATGGCCGCCTTCGTACGCTCTTCTGCCTTGCCGCCTGATGCCGGCGACTCTGCGTCTGCGACTTCCAGATGACCTTGGTGGGCACAACAACCGGATTGTTGTTCTTCTCTAGTGCGCGCGCTGCCAGTGCAGGCGCACGCCCACGGTTGAGGCGACGATGCTCACGACAACGGCCGCGAGCAGTGCGGCGTATATGTCCGCGGTCAGGAGTCCGGCGCCGATGAGCAAGGAGGCCAGGACAAAACTGAGTTCCCCGACCTGGCCCATTCCCACCGCCACCTGAAGTGGTCGGCTGGCTCTGGCCCAGGCTGCGGCGCCAGCGGTGACCAGGACTTTGCCGAGGACCAGAGCGAAGAGGATCAGCGCCAGCCACGGCAGTCCCGCCATTACCGCTGCGGGGTCGATGAGGGTGCCGACGGAGACGAAGAAGAGCACAGCGAACACATCGCGAAACGGCATGAGTTGCCTTCTCGCGACGGCGGACTCCGGTGACTCGGATACGACCAGACCGGCGATGAAGGCGGCCAGGGCAGCGGGCAGACCGAAGGCCTTCGCACCGACGCCCGCCAGGGACAGGCCCACCCCGATGGGCACGATCAGCAGCAGGTCAGGTTCGGCGCCGAGACGCTGAAGTGCGCGGGGCAGCAGCCACGCGGCTGCCACGGCAACTGCTAGGAACCCTCCAAGGCCCGCCAGGGCGAGAGCGGGCGTCCGGTCGGACACCCCGGCGAAAGACAGCAGGATGGCGGCCAGCAGGACTCCGCACACATCCTGTAGGACGCTCCAGGTCAGCATGGTGGCCTCGGTGGCCCGGTTGGTGCGACGCTTGCGACTTCTGACGATATTGACGATGACGACACTTGACGACAACGCCACCGCCAGGCCGAGGACGCTGGCGGTGGCAGCCTGTTGTCCGGCCGCGACGAAAATCCCTGCCGTGATCGCGGTGGTCATCAGCACCTGCGCCGGCGCGGCGATCAGCAGACGACGCTGTTCACGGCGGACCTTGCCGAGGTTGATCTCAATGCCAACCTCGAATAACAGAAGGACGACACCGAACTCGCCGAGTAGTCCGATGTGTTCGCGGCTGGCGACATATCCGGGGGTGAATGGAGACACCAGAATTCCGACGGCGAGGAACCCGAGCACGGCAGGAAGCGTCAGCCGGCGGGCGACCCAGCCCGCGGCGGCGGCCGCAAGCAACACTGCGCCGAGTTCAAGGATCTCCACCGACGTCGGCACGGTCCTAGATCTCCCGGTACAGCCCGCGCAGGACCATGTCGGTGTAGGAGACGATGCCGACGATAGACCGGTCCTCAACGACGGGTGCTCGCGACAGACCGAATTTGTCGAAGAGTCTGGCGCAGTACCGGATGTCCATGTCCGGGTCGACGGCGATCACCGGCTTGGACATGATCTCGTACACATGGACTCGGTCTGGTGAGCGGTCCTGTGCCAGCACGTGCCGGGCGATGTCGGCGATGAGGACAATCCCGTACTCGTCGTGTTCGTGTCGCTTCTCCACGATCAGGCACTTGGTTTCCACATGGCGCATCTGCCGCAAGGCGTCTGCCACGGTCGTCAACCCGTCCACGACGTCCACGTGTGCCTTCATCACTTCGCGGACGCGGATCGTGGATCGCGGGGGCGTCATAGTTCCTCCTCCACCCGGGACTGCAGCATGCGTTCCTGGTTGATGACCCCGACCGCGTCCTCGACATCGATCTGGAAGGCGATACCGGCACCTGGCTCAGAGTCGAACCCTCCCACGGTACCGACCGTCTCCAGGATTGACCGGGCAAGGTGCTGCTCCACCAACAGCAGGACCAGGTCACGGCGCTCACCGACGTCGAGCCCGAAGAACCCGGTCGGAGGTTCAAAACCCTCGCCGCGCACCTGACTGACTACTGTCGCTCCGGTCGCCCCCGCGTCCCGCGCCGCCCGCACGATGCCATCGGTATCCGCGTCTTCCACGACAACCACGATCAACTTGAAATGCACCGTCTCGCCCCTTTCGCCCGATTCCCGTGGACGCTATCGGTTCCTTGACGCTGATGCCGGTGCTGGTGTCCGAGGCCGGGTCGATTTGCCTCTCAACCCCCTCCCGTGACCGATCTCGAGTGACTCACCCCTCGCCTGAAGCGTGTCTGGCCCTGCTGCCCAACGCCCGTGGAGCGGGACTTCAACCGGATCCGACAACGGGGCGGGATCCCTGCCCCACTCGCAACGACCGCGCCGGCAGCCTGCCTGCAGCAGTCATCATGGTCCGGCTATCAACCAGCCACGCCCAGAGTCGGCGCCCTTCACAACGCTCCGGGGAACTACACCTAGCCCACCACGACAGTGGCGACACTTCCCGCCGGCCCGAAGACCGCCAAGTACGCGCCCGCCGGAGCCAGCTTCCATGCTTGCCCGCCGCCTCCGGAGTCGATCAACGATAGGTCCTCGTTGAACATCTTCCAGTTGCTCTGGCCCGAGATGTCGACCGTGGCTGACGCGGGAACGCGGAACCATTCGACCAGTCCCGACGGGCCGATGGGAACGGCATGTGAACCATCCCTGAGCGCGGGAACCGTGGCCGCGGGTCGCAGAACGCTGCTGCTGAAGGTGAGGTACTCCTCGCCGCCCCTCTGCGAGAAGTCGAGGTCGTACTGGTCGCGGCCGGGCACCAGTGGAATCGCGAGGAACATGCTGGCGACGGTGTCGCTGGCCGTCACGTCGACGGGCACGGACTCGACCAACGCGCCGGTGGCCAGCAGATAGCCGGAGAGTCCGGGAATGCTCTTCAACTCCACGGCAGGAGTGCCTGAGAGGGTCCAGTTCGCTGACGACGGATCCTCACTGGCCAGCAACCACCTCTGCCCCACGCGCGCCTGCCAAGCCGGGGGCGTCGCGCCGACGGACCGCACGCGCTGACCCAGTATGGAGTGCGTGCGGAAGGTCCCCGTGCCACCGATACCGCGCAGCGTCAAATACGTGCGGCCCCAGGCCTTCTCCACAGTGATCGATGATCCGGGCGTGGCCGTGGACCAGAAGGCACCATCCGCACGACGTACCAAGCGGCCCGGTTGGGGCGCCCACTTGCCGTTGGACAGGAGTTGCAAGCGCAGGGAGTTCTGTTTGCCCTCGGTGACCCGCACAGTGACCCCCTGAGCCAGGTATGTTCCCGTGACCCGGTTGACCTGTTTGGCGCTCGCCGTCGCAACCGCCGGCTGCCCGCTGATCTGCGGAGGCAGTTTGATATCGCCGCTGTCGACCAGCGCGTTGAGCAGCACGATCTGGCCGATCGTCTGAGCGCTGGTAGAACTGAACGTCTTACCGGCCCCCGTGACGATCACGGCCAGCCCCTGGTCCGGCGCGATCAGAAAACCGGCGTGGAAATCGGTGAGGTCACCGCCCTTGGTCCAGCCGCGGACCCCCGCGGAGTTCAGCGCGGGATCCTTCATGCTGTCCCATCCCAAGCCGTACCGGAAGGCGCTGGGCGATGCTACCCGCAGGGTGGTGCTCGTCTGGTCGGTGCCCATCGTCTCAATGGCCGAGCGGGACAGGATGCGTTTGCCGTCGACCACTCCACCGCCGGTGAAGACCATGGCCAGGCGCGCCATGTCATTGGGGGTGGAGAAGAGCCCACCCGTGGCGAACATGTTCAGCACCTGCAGGGGCAGGGCCTTCCCCTGCTGAATGACGGGCGCGACCTTGCCTGGCATGGGCAGCGATGTCGGGAAGGTCGAATGCTTCATGCCCAAGGGCTTCAAAATATTCTTGGCCATGTACTCGGAAAGGGTCATCCCGGACACGCGCTCCACAACGAGGCCGGCCAACGTGTAGCAGTCGTTGCAATACACGTTCATCGCGCCCGGTGTGGTCTTCAGATAGGACGTGCGCAAACCCGCTAGGAAACGTTCGATGTATCCGGGGATCGGCTGGTAACTGAGGGCATCGGCGTAATCTGAGCCAGGCAGTCCCGCCGAGTGATTGAGCAGCATTCGCACGGTGATCTGTCGGTACTGCGGGGACTTCATGGTGAAGTCGGGGACGTAGCGCACCACCGGCGCGTCGAGGGACACCGTCCCGGCATCCACCAACTGCATGATCGAGATGGCGGTCAGCGTCTTACTCACCGATCCGATGCCGTACTTGGTGGTCGGCGATGGCTTCTCACCCTTACTGTTCACCCGACCGAAGGTCTGGCTCCACACTCGCTTCCCATTGGCGACCAACGCCAAAGAGACCGAGGTCGCGTTCGTCTGTTGCATCGCAGCGCGGACGGCCTTGCGGCCCTCCACTTTCGCCTTGGTGAACGTCGGCGCGGGCTTCTTCGCGACGGGCGTGGAAGCCTGCGCTGCCGGAATACCCCCGATGAAGGTCGCGAGGGTCACGGTCGTGGCGAGAACACGGACGATGCGCATGGTTGGGGGCCTTTCCGGGGCCACGAAGGTCGCGCGGTCCTCTGTGCCTCCCGACACTAGGCGATGAGCCCCTGGGTGTCTGCGCAAACCGGAATTTCTGATCATGTTGCCCGGCGCCCTATCGGACGACCGACGTCCTCCGGGGGCCTTGTTGATGTGATCGCTGCGCGTTGGGGCTCGGTCGAAAAGTGGGCCGTCGGCGAACAATTGGGCACTCGTTGCTGCGACACGCCGCGGGAAATCGCACCTTCCGCCCATTTACGGAAGGCAGGGCAGCGTGTCAGCCCTTGCGGCCTGGGAAAGCGATCACCTGCGCCGACGCACTCGGCTCAGCGCGTCCCCCGGCCAACGAAACCCGGTTAGCGCCGCGATTCCTGGAGTTGTCCAGGGCCTGCTCGGCGCGACTGATGACCCATTCCGGCCACTCGTCGGGCAAGGCCTCGGTGACCCCGATACTGAGCCGGGGCCGGAGTACGGATCCATCGACCACGTGGGGTGCCCCGACCTCCTGAACCACCCGCTGCAGCACCTCCACCGCATCAGTCATCCGCTCGACGCCTACAAGCATCGCCGCGAGTTGATCGCCTGCTCCCCTGGCCACGAGGTCGCTTTCGCGCAAGGCGCCGCGGATCCGGTCCGCCACGACGCGCAGCAACTCGTCGGCGACCGCCTCGGAATGCTGTTCGCGCGCATGCCCGACACCACCGACCTCCATCATGGCGAAGGCGGTCCTGGTGCCGGTACGCGGCTCATGACCGAGCAGAGCCTCGAGCCGCCGTTCGAGCTCCTGCCAGGCGAGCAAACCGGTCAACGGATCGGTGCGGGCTTGGGTACGCAACTGCTCACGGGTTTCGAAGTGCTCAGTGATATCCCTGATCCGGATGACCAAACCCCCCTCGGGATCGTGCGGCAGGACCTGCGTCACCGCCTCGGCCCGGCTGATGCGGCCGTGGGCTGCGCACACTGGCAGTTCGACGTGCGTGGACGCCTGCAGCGCCGCGCGCACTCGGGAGTGCTGGTCGCTGGGAACGAAGGAGAACAGCGAATCCCCCACGATGGCGGGGGCATCGACGCCGAAAAGCGCCATGGTGTTCGGCGACGCCCACACGAAGACGCCTTCGGAGGTGAGTTCTGCCATGACGTCGTTGCCGACGCCGGCCAGCCGCTGGTACCTGTTGATCGTCGCCGCTGTCTGCTGCTCCTCTCGCTTGGACTCGCTGATATCGAGGATTTGGGACACAAAATGTACGACCGCGCCCTTCGAATCGCGCACTGCCGAGACGGACAGATCGCCCCACACAACAGCACCGTCGGGCCGAAGGTAGCGCTTGACGAGACGGTACTTGTCCAGTTCACCCGACAGCGCCTGCGTCGCGAAATCGAGGTCGACGTCAACGTCGTCGGGGTGGGTGAGCTCCTGCCAGTTGCTGCGCATGAGGACTGGCGCCGGGCGCCCCAGTACCTGACACAAGGCCTCGTTCACCTGTAGAAACGACCCGTCAGTCCCGATCAGGCACATCCCGATGGGCGCGTTCTGCATCGCCGACCGGAACTGATTCTCACTCTGCGCCAGCGCCTCAACAGCCTCCCGGGCGGCGCTGATGTCGCGCAACCGCACCACCCGGTACAGCAGCGCACCCTGCTCGTCACGGGCGAACCGACCAGCACTTTCGACCCATACCGTGGAACCATCGGGGCGCAGCGCCGGATACTCGAGGCGGGTGTCCGCACCTTCGGATGTCGCCTGCGCGATCCGCTGGGCGTACTCCTCACGCCGTTGCGGGTGGATCAGATCGACTGCCGCCGTGCCGACCAGCGCCTGCGGCGGGTGGCCCAGGATCTCTCGTGCGGCCGGCGAGGCCCAGCGGATGCGGCCGTCCAGACCGACCTGCAGGATCGCGTCAGTACTGGTTTGCGAGATGAGCCGGTATGTCTCCTGCTCAAGTCGCCGATCCTGCAGATTCTGGGTCTGCTGGAGCACCCGGGCCGCGAAGGAGGCCAGGGTCGTGACGATCTCGACATCGTGGTCGGTGAAAGCCTGGACGTCGTCTGAGACGGTCTTCAGGACCGCCAGAGTGGCGCCGTCGACCGTCAGCGGCACGATCACCATCGAGCGGGCCCCGATCCGCATCGCAGCATCATGGTCGACGCGTGGATCGGCGAAGGCGTCGTCGCTGCGCAACGCCTGGTTCTGCGTGACCGCGAGGCCGGACAGACTGGTCGCGATCGACAGCCGCAAACCTTCGGTGCCCTCCAGACTGCCCGCACCGTGCGCGTAGCGCATCTGGTCACCCTCGATGACCTCCATCACCGCACCCTTGGCCGAGGTGATGGCGACTGCGCTCTGCGCGATCCGCGCCATGATGGCATCCGGAGTTAATGCCTCGCCGAGCGCGGCCTGTTGAATCTTGAGTATCGCCCGCAGCGCGAGCACCTGGCCACTGTCCGGCACAGCCTCAGGGTACCCGTTGGGAGGGGCTCGTACACCCGCCTACACCCGCCGGGTGGCGAGCAAATGGGCGTTTGTTGCTGCGACACGCCGGGCGGATTCATTCGGTGAGTGCAACAGTGTCTTCTTCGAGGACCTTGGTGAGGTACTCGATTGGTGTGAGCCAGTTTAGGGCTTTGCGGGGGCGGTTGTTCATGAGGTCTTCGATGTCGTCGAGGTCTGTGCGGGTGTATCGGGACAGGTTGGCGCCTTTGGGTAGGAACTCGCGCAGCAGCCCGTTGGTGTTCTCGTTGGTGGGGCGTTCCCAGGGGCTGTGGGGGTTGCAGAAGTAGACCTGCACCCCGGTGGTGGCGGTGATCTCCAGGTGCCGGGCCATTTCGCTGCCCTGGTCCCAGGTGACGGTTTTGCGGATCCGGGCGGGCATCCGTGCGATCGCGTCGATCATCTGGTCGCGTACGGCCTCGGCGCCGTGATCGTTGGGCAGGTGCAGCAGCATCACGTAGCGGCTGCACCGGTCGACCAGGGTCCCGACCGCGCTGCGGTTGAGTTCCCCGGTGATCAGGTCGCCTTCCCAGTGCCCGGGCACGGCCCGTCCTAGGGCCTCCTGGGGTCTGTCCACGATCATGGTCATGTTCGGGCGTTGCCCGCGTCGATCCGCGCTGCGTTTGGGCTTGCGTACCGCCCGCCCGGTGCGCAGGGTGGCCTTCAGTTCCCGTTTCAGTCCGCCGGCACCGTGGACGTAGAGCGCTTGGTAGATCGCCTCGTGGCTGATCGTCATCTGCGGGTCCTTCCCGTGCAGTTGTCGTAACCGCCGGCTGATCTGCTCGGGGCTCCACCGCCTGGCCAGGCGCTGTTGGACCCAGTGGTGCAATACCGGGTTCTGCTCAAGTTTGCGGGGTTTCGGTCGGCGCCGTTGGGTATCGGCGCGGTTCTGTGCCTTCATCGCGTTATAGCCCCGGCGCTGATTCGCCGCACCGATATCGCCGGGACGCCGGTTGCGGGTTAGCTCCCGGCCTACCGTGGACCGGTGACAGCCGATCGTCGCCGCGATCCGGGCGTTGCTGTGACCGGCGGCGATCCCGGTCTGGATCTGGATGCGATCTTCCAAAGTCAAATCGTTGCCACTGCTGTGCCGATGAGGTTTCACCCCGCCACGCTGACGCACCCAGTTGACGCCGGTGCTCTGCGACACGCCCGCAGCTAACGCGGCGGCCTCCACCCCCTCACCGGCAGCCCATACCGCCCAGAACCGGTTCTGCACACTGCGAGGAATCCGAGAACGACCCATCCGAGAAGCCATCCAACACACCCACCTTCAACGCTGGACTGTTGCACTGACCCCTAGAACCCGCCCCGCGGCGAATCGCACCTTCTGCCCATTTGCTACTCGACCACCACTGTCGCCGTACTCAGCGGTGAACCGAAGACGGCCAGGTAGGAGCCTGCCGCCACGACCTCGGTCGCCGGCGCATCCTGCCCAGCCCCGATCAGCGAGAATCCTGAGTCGAACACCTTCCAATCACTGTGGCCTGTGAGGGTCAGCGTGGCGGCCTCCGGCACCTGGTACCACTGGACCAGACCCTCAGGACCGATCGCCACCTGGTTGGTGCCGACGGACAGGCTGGGGACGGTCGCGGCGGGCCGCAGAACACTGCTGTCGAACGACAGGAACTCCTCCCCGCCCCCCATCGTGAAGTCGAAGTCCAGCAGGTCGCGGCCGAAACCCAAGGGGATCTGCAGGAACATCGTGCCCGTGTTCTCGCTGCTGGTCGCGTCGAACGGCACGGTATCCACCAGTGCGCCCGTGGCCAGCAGGTATCCGGACAAGCCGGGGATCGACCGGATCTCGACGACAGGGGCAGCAGCCGACCAGTTCAACGAGTCTGGACTCTCGTTGGCCAGCAACCACTTCTTGCCCACTCGCTGCTGCCAGGCGGGGGCCAATGCACCTGCGGAGCGAACCTTCTGGCCACGCGCGACAGAGGAGTAATACGTTCCGACGCCACCCAGGCTGCGCTGCACAACGTAGGTGCGACCCCACGCCCTCACCGCGCGGATGGAGGTACCGGGGGCCGTGGTGGACCAGAACGCTCCGTCGTTGCGCAACTCGAACCGGCCCGGACTGCGCACCCAGGCACCGTCCACCAGGGTCGCAACCCTCACGGACCTCGGATTCGCCTGGATGAGCTTCTTCGTTTCGTTCTGAGCCAGGAAGGTGCCCGATAGCTGCTGGATCTTGGCCTTGGCCATCTTCGGTGTCACCTGGCCCTTACCGGGATTGCCACTGACCTGCTTGGGCATACTCGCGATGGCACCCATCTCGGCCAGAGCATTGAGCAGCACGGTCTGCGCCACGGTCTCGGCAGCGATGGAACTGAATCCTCTGCCCGCGCCCAAGACCACGACACCCAACTCCTGGTCCGGAGCGATCGCAAACGACGCATGGTAGTCGACGGTGTCGCCACCCTTGGTCCAGCCGAGCACCCCAGCCGACTTCAGCGCCGGATCCTCGACCGAGTCCCAGCCGAGTCCGTAGCGCAGGAAACTGGGCGGTCCCACTCGCAGGCTGGTGGCCGTCTCATCAACAGCCATCTGCTGGGTAGCGGATGGCGACAGAATGCGCTTGCCGCCGACCGTGCCTTCGTTGGTGAAGACCGTGGCCAGGCGGGTCATTTCCTCTGGCGTGGACATGAGTCCACCGGTCGCGAAGGCGTTGGTGATCTCGATCGGTAAGGCCTTACCGTCCGCGATGATGGGCGCGACCTTTCCGGCTGGCGGAACGGAGGTGGGATACCGAGAGCGCTTCATACCCAACGGCTTGAGAATGTTTGCTGTCACATAGTCCTGGAATGCCATCCCAGACACGCGCTCCACCACCACACCGGCCAAGGTGAAGCAGTCGTTGCAGTACACGTTCATCGCACCTGGCGTGGTCTTCAAGCGCGAGTTGCGCAGTCCGGTCAGGACCCCGTCGACGTAGGAGGGGATCGGCACAGAACTCCACAGATCTGCGAAGTTGGTGCCCGGAACGCCGGCAGAATGACTGAGCAGCATCCGCACGGTGATCTGCTTGTACTGCGGCGACTGCATGGCGAACTCGGGGATGTAGCGCGAAACAGGAGCATCGAGTGACACCTTGCCCTGGTCCACGAGCTGCATGACCGCCATGGTGGTGACCACCTTGCTCACTGACCCGACTCCGTACAGAGTCGTCCGCGATGGCCTCTTGCCGCCTGGGTTCACGCGGCCGAAGGTCTGACTCCACACCACTTTGCCGTTGGAGACCAGCGCGATCGACCCCGACGTCGAACCGGTTGCCCGCAGCCCCTCACGCATCGCCTTGCGACCCTCTTTGACCGTGGTGCGCAGGGACGGCCCTGGTTTCTTCATGACCGGCACGGCGGCCTGGGTGGGGGTGCCGGCCAGCATCCCGGCACTCACCACTGTGGCCGTCAGTATCGTGACGATGCGCATGTCGCCGCCTCCCTGCCACGCGGCGGCCGCGGTGCATGCCGCAACGTTAGGTGATCACGACCTGTCTGTCGAACGGCTCGTGACTGCCCGCCCGCAACGCGCGCGACGCCTCACATATCCGGCTCGGACACGAACTCACGTACCTCCTGCGGGCAGCGGCAGGCCACCGCGAACTTGGCTGCCCACTCGAGTGCCTCCTCGCGGGTGGCGACATCAAGGACCGCAAATCCACCGAGGAATGCCTGCTTGCCCGGGAAGGGCCCGTCGCTGACGGTCCCATCGATGCCAACAACACTGGCCGCACCGGAACTGGTCAGCCCACCGCCGAAGACCCACGCGCCGGCAGCCATGGCTTCCTCCGCGACGGCGTTCGCTGCTCGTGCAACCTCGGGCAGTTCCTCCGCGGGGAAGACCATGTCGCCATCGTCAAACGAGATCAGATACCGCTTCATCGCATACTCCCTTTCGACTACGCGCTCACGAGGTGAACAGTCAAGGTAACAAGTCCGTTGCGGATCATCATGAGCGCCCGGAACCGACCTACCATGATCGGACAGTCCGGGGACTTCCAGGAGCGAGGCGACAGTGAGCAATTGCCACAAGGCACTTGAAGAACGATCCGAGGCAATGTTACAGTTAACTCCCTACTGTCACATTGGAGGACAGTGGGTCGTCCTGGAGTTGATCCATTCATGAAGAAGCCCCTCACTGCTGCCACGGTCACCTTGGCCATGCTGGGCACCGTACTGACGGTGCCCGCGGCGGCCAGCGAACCTGCCAGCCCGGCCGCTGCCCAAGCGGCCACATCCACCACGAAGAAGCAGGCCAAGCGTTCGGCCGCCATCGTGTCGCCGAAAGCTAGCGCCGCCGTCCGCCGGCACACGGTGTCCATTACGGTCCGCGCCCCCAACGGCATCCGCAAGGCGCAAGTCAACGGCAAACGACTGGCCATCCGTGACTTCCGGCTCGCCGCTGACGGCATCCGGCGCACGGCACACATCTCCTCATCGCACGGATTACGTCACGGTCGCAACGTCGTGCGCGTGACCATCAATAAGCGCTACCAGGGCACGGTCACCAAGACCGTGCGCTTCACTGTCAAAGGCAAGCAACTGCTGACCGGCGCCGGTCGCGATCGGCGCATCGTCTCCGGCGCCAGCGTGAACCTGAAGGTCGCCACGGTGAGGCACCCTTCCCTGCGTGGCGCACCCACATCCACCTCGTGGCGCATCGTGAGCAAACCGGCCGGCAGCAACGCCGTTCTCAAGCGGGCCGACGCTCGCACGCCCCGCTTGCGCACGGATGTCCCCGGCGAGTACATCGTCAAAGCCACCGCGATGCTCGGTGGCAAGAAGGCGACCGCTACTAGCGACAGCGTCACCGTGAGCGCCCCGTCGGCGCCGATGGTCCCCTTCACCGCCTGGTCGGAGGACGGCAACGGAGTTCTCGGCATCAGCGTGGGCGGCCGCTTCTACCCCGACTCCATGCGCCTGGACCAGGCCGCCTGGCAGATGCTCGTCTTCGACCGGAACACGCTGGGCGTCAACCAGGGCGACAACCGCACCTACGGACCGTGCAACGGCGGCTGGTGTGTCGCACGCGATGGCGGCGGACCGGTCGAGAGCGTCGACATCGCCGCCGACCTCAAGGAACTCGGTCCGAACAATCTGGTGATCCTGGTCCATCGGTCCCAATACGGGCAGAGCGCGACGCCGAACCCGTTCACGCAGGCGTTCAGCATCCCCGACAAGGCGCAACCAGCGCCGGGTGAGTCGGCGGCGATCGTCGCGGTTCCTGGCGCCAACGGCGGTGTGCACACCTACATGCACGACACCGCGGGCAAGGCCGACCTGAGCGGTTACCTGATGCAGGATCGGTACTTCAATTACACCTTCGTCGACGACGCGCGGGTGCCCTTCGACACCCGCGCAGCCCAGAACTGCGACGCGACGTCTTGCAGCGTCACTGTGACCGCCGGCTCGGGAGCCGACCAGGTGTCTCGCACCTACAGCGCCGCGAACGGCCAGGCCGGCCTCGCGGTGCTGCGCTTCGACCGCCGCACTCTGGCCACCCGCGACACCCAGTTCTTCCTCACCAACGGGGTCTCCCCCGATCAGATCCGTGGAAACCTGGCGGCAACGGCTGAGTACCTGAAGGGGGTGGCGGCAGACGAACTCGTCCTCATCACCTCTGTAGTGGCTCCGGGCGCGGTACTGATGGGCAAGCCGTCGCCGATCATCGGCGGCGCGACGGACACGGTGCGCTTCATCGCAGCCGATCGGAGTACGAGTCTGGGCACGCAGATCGCCCGGCTCGGCGGCAGCCGCCACCGACTCCTGCAGGCGGGACTGCAGGCCAACGCCGGGTACACGCTCGTGGGCTACCCCGGGCTCAAGGAGGGGCAGGGCAACGAACGTCACGCCGAGCAGGCGCGCCTGAGCGGCGTGCTGCAGCGCGACGGCTCCCAGATGTTCGTCGCTCGAAACGTTTCCCCGGGCCCCAACCGGTACGACGCCTTCACCTCCTCGGTGATGGACGCTCCCGGCACCCAGGCGTGGCCCGGACAGGGACAGCCTGCCTATGCCGCGGTCCTGGCCTGTCTGGCCGATGGGAAATCGGGGTTGAACCCGTCGGATCCGCGCGCATCGTATTGGAACAATTCCACTCAGATCACCGCCCAGGACTGGAACACCTGGTACACCCAGGTCAGCAAGGCGCAGTTCAGCGACTGCCCCGGCACGGATAGGGCGACGTTCGACCAGGCGGCGCCGCAGTTCGCCAAGGAACTGCAGTACAACTACTTCCTGCGCTCGTATGTGGAGACCTTGAAGAAGCCGTACAGCGCCAAGGCGGCCGTCACGGCGCTGGCCGATGTCGACAAGTGGTCCTCCGAACTGAAGGCCAGCAGCGACGAGGTGAAGAGCAAGGGTGTGCAGGTCGACTGGTACGCCCTGCTCGCGACCGCGATCGAGGCCGTGGCGCCGTTCTTGGCTCCCTACCTGGGCGGCAAGGCCGGCAAGGCCGCCGAGAAGCTGGTCGAGATGGCCACGCACGCGCTGTCAGCGGCCACGGCTGGCGCCCTGGAATTCGGCGGCGGGATCCTTGAGACCGATGAGACCGGCGAGAAGTACCTGGAGGACGACAAGTTCAACGCCGAGGTGGGCAAACTCGGGGCCGAGGTCGTGGATCGCCTGCTGGCAACGGCCGACAATCTCGACCGGATGGGAGATGTGGTCGCCTCCGACTACACCAAACTGTCGGCCATCGGCGGCGAACTGCTGCAGTGCCAGAAGGACGAGAATGCTGGGCGCACGCCAGGCGCTCCGGGTTTCACCTGCGATCCGTCGTTCTTCGCCAACAACATCACGGTCGCCAAGGCGGAGGCCACCGCCAGCCACACCGCCGAGCAGACCATCTACGAGAAGGTGCTGCCGCTGACCTACCCGGTCACGTCCGTGCCGTGGGACGGCGTGGTCACCCAAGGCTTCGGGGAGCCGGAGGGGAACTGGAACGCGACGAACTTCGACTGTTTCAACGCCGTGCCGTTCCCCGCCACCTGGCCGGAGGCGTCCAAGCCCTTCCTGCGTAGGTCGCTGGGCCAGTACCTCGACCCGGCCTTCATCTACTCGATCTGGGACGGGGCCACGTACCGGGACGCGTCGCAGACCCCGCAGTTCGACACCTACGTCATCGCGGCCTTCGGCAAGGATCGCTTCAACGTGGCCACCGCCGAGGAGACCGTTGAGCGGCTGTTCGGCGAAGCCACGGACAGCACCGATCCCAGCGACGGCGGCCTCGGGGCTGACCCGGTGGACTTCGTCCTCGACCAGATCGCCGAGGGCAAGGTGAAGGACTACCCGCTCAGTTGTGGCGGCTGGGAGGACTCGAACACCGTCCCGGCACCGCTGGACCGCTGAGCCTACGGGGTGTGAGCGGCTCCGAAGCTGCTCACACCCGGTCGGCGTTCGCCCGTACGGCGTCCGCCACAGTTGCCCATACCGGCTGGGGGATGTCGTGCCCAGCGCCGGGCAGCAGCATGAAAGTGGCGCCGGGGATCCGTTGGGCGGTGTCGCGGCCGGCGCGGTCCTTGACGATCGGATCCTCGTCGCCCGCGATGACCAGTGTCGGCGCCGTGAGCGCAGCGAGTGCGGAACCGCTCCATTGGGCGCCGATCTGCCGACTCTGCGCCTTGGTGTCGCGCGGCCCGGAATCCACCTGCTGCTCGATCCACCGTCGCGCTGCCGCCTCGTCGCATGGATAGGTCTTCGACGCCACCCCGCGTGCCACGGCGAGGCTCGCCTCGATATCACCGTCGCGCCCTTCCGGGAACTTCATCCGTGCGAGCTTCGCGAGCAGGCCGAAGCGCAGGTACCGCATCACCGCCAACCCCTGGGCGTCGCTGGGCACAGCCCCCGACGAGACGATCGACAGCACACGATCGGGGTGTTGCAGAGCGATCCGCTGGGCGAGCGTGCCGCCCATGGAGTGTCCGAACACGTGTGCCTGCGGCCATCCGATGGCGTCCATCACCGCGACCGCATCGTCTGTCATGTCCTCGGCGGTGTAGGGATCGCCCTTCTTCCCGAGCAGGGCCACGAACGGATTGGTCGTGGAGGTGTCGGGCATCCGGGTGGACTCCCCGGCGTCGCGCTGGTCGTAGCGGACCACCTTCGAAGCCGCGCTCGGCGAACTCCTGACACAGACCGACCGGCCACCAGAAACGGGACGGTGCCCAGACCCATCACCAGGAGCAGCGGATCGCCACTGCTTCCTGAGAGGCGATCGTAGGCGATCCGGACGCCCTGGTTGTCCGCGTATTCCGTGGGCGTCCAGACGGCCATCGCGAACTCCTCCACTTTTTTGTTTACACTGTACGCGATATGGCTGAACAGAGTGAGTCGACGCCGGCCCGACGTGGCCGCCCCGCGACGATCGGCGCCGCAGCGATCGTGGCCGCCGCCTGCGACATTGCCGATGAGCAGGGACTGGCAGCGGTCTCGATGCGTGCGGTCGCTGGCCGACTGGGCGTCGCGGCGATGAGCCTGTACCGACACATCCCCGACAAGGAGCAACTCCTGGCAGCGATGGTCGAACAGGTCGCCGGGGAGTACGACCTCACCGCCTTGACACCAGCGCACTGGCGCGACGATCTGGTGGCCCTGGCCCGCCAGCAGCGGGACATCATCACGCGGCACCCGTGGCTTCCCGAACTCGCATCCCGTTTCCACCCCCTCGGGCCCGCCTCGCTGGCCTATGTGGAAAGTGTGCTGGGTCTGTTTCACGCCGGTGGCGTGCCGAGACCGTCGCAGTTGGAGACCGTTGGGCTGTTCAACGGTTTCGTCACCGCGCTGGCCGCAGCCAGCCTCCGCCCGCCGCCGACGGCACCCGACCAGGACGTGATGGACCTGCTCGCAACCGGTCAGTACCCACACTTCGCGGCCGTGGCCGGGCGGGCCTTGCGCCGCACCTCGACCTTGACCGCGAGTTCGACCGGCTAGTGGCCAGGATCGTGGACGGTTTGCTCTGACGACACCCGATACTCCAGGAAGACGAAGCCGCTGGGGAAGGTGCGGTGGTCAGTCAGGTCGAGTGCTGTGGGGAGCAGAAACACCGGGGTCCCCGCCCCGACGACCACCGGAGCCACGAGCAGGCGCACCACGTCCACCAGACCCGCTTGAAACGCGCTGGCCGTCAGGTGCGCACCTGCGATACTCACCGGCTGGGTGGCGGTGGCCTTGAGCTGCGCGACCTGCGCAGGGTCGAAGGTCCGGGCGATATGTGTGCGCGGACCAGCGCTGTCGAGGGTGCGCGAGTACACGATCTTGTCCGCGGCATGCCAGATCGACGCGAAGTCGCGCATGATCGGATCGTCGTCATCCATGTCGTCCCAGACCCGCATCACGTCATAGGTCCGGCGGCCGTACAGGTGGGTCCCGCAGGGCCGCTCGAGATCGTTGACGAAGGCATGGACCTGCGCGTCGGGAGCAGCCCAGGCGAAGCCGCCCGCTGCATCGTTCAGATAACCGTCGACTGAGCACAGAGCGGTGTAGACGAGGTCGGCCATCAGGTCCGCGCCCGCAACCACGCGATGACATCCGCGGTGATCTCATCACGGTTGGTCTCGTTGAAGATCTCGTGGCGGGCACCGGGATAGATCGTGACTGTGACATCGGTCAGTCCGGCGCCGCGATAGCGCTGGCCCAGCAACTCCACGAGCTGGCCGCCGCCGGCCAGCGGGTCGTCGCCGCCCGAGGTGAGCAGGATCGGCAGATCGGCGCGGACGCCGCTGGGTTGCGCAAGCTCGCCAGCCGCGGCGAACATCATGGGGATGGTCTCGGGCGGTGTGTCGAACCCGCACCAGGGGTCGGCCACGTAGAGGTCCACCTCGGCCTCGTCGCGACTCAACCACTCGTAGCCGGTGCGCTGCTCGAACCCGGCGTTGAACGCCTCCAAGCCCACCGGGCCCGGCGACTGCGCGAGGTTGGCGGCGAGTACGTCCAGGGCGGTGGTCCCGGACAGCACCACACCGGCGTACAACTCCGATGCCGTCAGCAGCAGCGACTGGGCCGCGAACGAACCCATCGAGTGGGCGATCAGAAACAGCGGCAGCCCCGGATTGTCCGCGGCCAGCTGGGCACCCAACTGGCCCATGTCGGCGATCAGCCCAGCAAACCCAGCCGTCCCGAAGTTGCCGAGATCGTTCTCACCAGTGCTCCCATGCCCCCGGTGATCGGATGCCACCACGACGTACCCAGCCTGGTTGAGCGCGCGCGCCAGGCGGTCGTAGCGTGCGGCGTGTTCAGCCAGACCGTGCGCGATCTGCACCACGCCGATCGGGGCCTCGACCGGCCAGGTGAACGTACGGATCGTGGTGGCGTCGGCGGCGGATTCGAAGGATGACAAATGGGGAGCCATGGGGCCATTCTGGTCGAGCGTCGCAGGTCGGTCCAGCAGTTGCCCGCAGCGCTGAGCATGGATTGGCACAGACAGCGGAGTACGGTCAAGGCCATGATCCGCCGGCACATCACCCCCTCCTTGCTCATCTCGCTGCTCGCCCTGTTCATCGCGACCAGCGGCACCAGTTATGCCGTGCTGCAGATTCCCAAGAAGTCCGTGGGCACGACCCAACTCAAGACCTCCGCTGTCACCTCGAAGAAGGTCAAGGACGGATCATTGCGGGCCAAGGACTTCAAAGCGGGATCCTTGCCCAGCGGTCCGATCGGACCGGTCGGACCGGTCGGACCGGTCGGGCCGCAGGGACCGCAGGGGCCCGCGGCGGCGAATGCCACGGTCCCCGCCTACCGCACCGACGGGTCGGCGCCGTTGGTCCTCACCTCGAGCTTCCAGCCGGTCATCACGCTGAACCTGCCCGCCGGCGACTACGTCGTGTGGAGTCGCGCGAATCTGCTGGAGAACGGTTCCAGGAGCGGCCAGGTCATCTGCAGCCTCGGCAACGATGCGGCGCAGAACGTCTCCGTCGACCAGGGGAAACTCGTCGCCATCTCGCAGACGACCACACTGACCCTGGCGAGCCCCGGTTCGAGTTGTTCTGCCTGCGTCAGAACACGCCAGCACCCGCTCCGAACGTCACGGTGCAGCAGCGCTCAATCACCGCGATCAAGGTGTCGTCGATCACCGAGTCGTGAGCGGGCTACGCACACACGTCGGCGTAGGCGGCCGCCGTCGTGTCGGCCATCCCCTGCCAACTCAGGCGCTCGGCCACCCACGCCGGACCCGCCAACGCGTACCTGCGCCACAGATCCGGCTCCCGCAGTAGATGCACGATCGCTGCGGCCAGCGAACCCGGATCTGAGGCAGGCACCACTGACCCGTTGATCCCGTTGTGCACCACTGCCTGCAGACACGCGACGTCGGTCGCGACCACGGGCAAACCGACACTGAGCGCCTCGGCTGCAGCCATGGCAGGCGGGGAGGTCGTGTAGTCGTACTTGAACGGCCACGCCCCGACCTGCGCCTTCGCCATCTCGCCGAGCAGATCCGGCACAGGGTCGGTCACCACTTCCAGGGAGGCACCCATGCCGGCAGCCATCGCTCGTTCCAGCAGCGCGGGCAACTCCGGGCGCGGGATCAACAGCAGCCGCAGACGGGCAGAGGGCACTGACCTCAGCACGGCCGGGAAACACTCCAACAACGTGTCGATCCCGCGCACCGATTCCGCGCGGCCTGCGAACAGCACCACCGGCGCCGTGTCGGCCCAGACCGCCCGTCGGGGGTCCACGGGTCCCCCGGACCCCAACCGGCGCACATCCAGGCCGTGCAACTTCGCCTCCACCCGCGGGTCAGGAGTCAGCACAACCTTCGTGCCGCGCAGAGCCCGGCGAACCACCGCCGCCGGCAGCACACTCGTCACCGCCACCCGCGGCCGCAGCACGTTGGACTGCAGCGCGGCACGCACTCCCCCGCGCGCAGCCGCTGCGGCGACGGCAGCACCGGCCAGGCATACATGGTCAGCAGGTGCGGGTACCAGGTGATGGCGGTGCGCACCGCGAACAGCGGCGACAGCGCGCCGCCATGCAGATGCACCAGGTCCGGCTGCAAGCGGGCAAGGGCACCGTCCAAGGCTTCGGCACGCCCGATCGGAAACGACTCCACCGCGCCGCCGAGTTCCACCACCTCGAAGAAGTCATCGGTGCCATCATGTGCGGCGGTGGTGATCAGGGCGTGGTCACCCGGCACTCGGCGTGCCGTCTCCACGATGGTGCGGCCCATCGCCTCATGTCCGGAGAACTCGGCGATGACGTGAACGATGCGCATCAACTCTTCGCCTTGCGCATACCTCGCACCAGACCGGCCGCCTCCACGGCTTTCAGCACCACCAGACCCGACACCTGAACGGGGTGTTTGACCGCGTTCGGCGCGAGTTGTTTGACCACACCGCCGCGGGCCAGGTGACCCCGGCCCTCCGGTTGCCGGCTGAGGTACTCCTGCACCCAGCGGCCGTAGTACTGCTTCTTGCCGTAGGTCTGGCGCAACTTGATGATCCCCTCGTCGTGCCAGATCAGGCCGTCAATGCGCCCGATCCCCACGCCCAGCGCCTTGGTCCGGTCGGCCAGGTCCCAGTCCTCGGCCGCGGTCAGGGTCTCATCCCAGCCGCCGACCGCCTCGAAGACCTCGCGCCGGAAGGCCCTGGGTGCCTCCACGTCGGCATCGCCGACATACATGCTCTTCTCCAGCACGCGGCAAGCGGCGAAGAAGCCGTCGCCGAAGGAGCGTTCCGGGATGATGACCGCGCCCACGTCGGGCTGCGCGGCGAAGACCGCGAGGAACTCCGCGACGACGGTCGGTTCGAGCACCATGTCGGAGTCGATGAAGCAGACCACGTCGCCGCTGGACTCCGCGGCCCCCCGGTTGCGTTGGGCGCTGCGTTCCGGCTTCTGGTCGAAGACCTTGTCCGCCAGGGCCTGCGCGATCTCGACGGTCCCGTCGGTCGAGGAGTTGTCGACGACGATCACCTCGACGTCGGCGTGGGTCTGGTTCCGGCACGACTCCAGACAGGCCGCCAACGTCCGTGCGGAATTGCGGGTGGGGATGATCAGACTGACCTTCATGACGCTTCTTCCCTCGGGGCGATGAGGATCCACAGTGGGACGGCCAGCATGCCGACTGCGAAGCCGGCACCGACCAGGATGTCGGACACGTATTTGTTGCCGAACGCGATGACCACGGCGCCTGCCAGGAACAACACAATGGCCACGATCAGCGGAACCCGCCACGCCCAGTGGCGCAGCCTAGACATCGCTGGCCACCGGCAGATCCCGGGTGGCAGCCGCGAACACGGCCGTGGCCACATCGTCCCAGGAGTGGGCGCCGCCATAGGCCAGCGGCGGGAAGGGGTGTTTGGCCCAGTGATCGAGCATGGGCGGGATCCATCGGCCCAATGCCAGCGGAGCGGCGGGGACCACGACTCCCTGCGCCGCGCGCGTCGAGTCGCGCAGTCCCGGCACGTCGTAGGCGACGGTCGGGGTGCCCACAGCGGCAGCTTCGGTGACCACCAGGCCCCAGCCCTCGCGCACGCTGGTGGCGACATGCATATGCGCAGAGGCCATCCGATCCAGCTTCTCCTGTTCACTGACCCTGCCGAGCACCTCCACGCCGGGCACTGCGCGCGCCTTGGCGGTGTCCAGATCCGGGCCGCCTCCGATCATCCACAGTTGCAGATCTGGGACGACGAGCTGGGCGACCTCGAATGCCTCGATGGCGTCGATGGGGCGCTTGTACGGCACATGGCGGGCACACCAGACCAAGGTCGGCCGGTCCGCCTTGGGGACATCCGGCAGCACGGCGGGCGGGTCGAAGCCTTCGGGCACGACGGTGACATCGGTGACCCCGAAGCGGGCGATGGAATCCTTGGTGGATTGACTGACCGCCAAGACATGCCGGCCGCGATAGGAACGCAGCCACTTCGGCTCCAAGACGTGCCGGCCGAGCAGGCTGGCCGGCCACGGGGCGTTGTGGGCCCAGATCTCCTCGCAGGTCTGGTGGATGAAACCCACGATGGGCACATCCGTGATCCAGGTGTGGGCCTCGAAGGCCACAGTGTTGATCATGTCGATGACCAGGTCGAAGTTCTGGTACTGCCCTACGTGCTGCCACCAGGACCGCGCCTTGCGGTAGACCGTGTACCGGCTGCCCGCACGCACCACCGTGTAGCCGTCGACCTTCTCCACCGCCGGGATCCCCTCGACCGCCGCGGCGAAGAGCGTGATCTCATGACCACGTTCCACCCAGCGCTTGGCCACCTGCTCGGTGTAGAGCTCCGCCCCACCGGCCTGAGGATGGCGGAGATCCCGCCACGTGAGAATCAGTATGCGCATGATCTACCTTCCCTGATCCAACCTACTCCGCACCGACTGTCCGTGACCTGCGCAGCCAGGCCGGGACCTCAACCGCCGCCAAGGCAACCACGACGAGCACGGCCGACACCGCCGAGCACGCGGCGATGACCGTGCCGCTGTCATGCCACAGCAGGATCAACGTGATCTGCACGACCGATCCGACCCACGGCAGCCACTGGCTGCGCGCCGTGCGGGCCAGTCCGGCATGGGTGAGCACGCTGACGAATGCGTTGAGACCTGCCACCAGCGCCAGCACGCGGGTCACGCTGATCGCATCGTCGTAGGTGCCGAACCCGTAGAGCACTCCCAGGACCAGCCCCGGCACCACAGCGACCACGGCGGCGACTGCCAAAGCGGGCGCTCCCACCACGATCAGGGCCGACTTCAGGGCACTGAAACCCACCCGGTCCACCCAGCCGGCGACCAGCCGCGGGTAGGCGATCGAGACCGCAGCCGCAGGCAGCGCCAGGACCGTCTTGCCGATCGTGGCTGCGGCCACGTACGCCCCGGAGTCGGCCTCGGTGAGGAAATGCCGGGCGAGGAACAGATCGACAGTGGTGAAGACGAACAGGCCGGAGACCACCAATCCGGTGCGCAGGTAGTCTCCTGCGGACAACTGAGCGCGGGTCCCGGACGGTGCTCGCAGGACTGCCACCGCCACCATCAGCATGGCGCACACCTCGCCGAGCAGCGTCCCCAGCAGCGCCCCTGTGACGCCGTACAGGTAGGCCAGGCCGAGCCCTGGCCCCAGGCGCACCACGGTGGAGACGATGTAACTGCCTGCCACCAGCCCGCTTCGCGCCACGCCGAGCAGCAGCCCCCGGATCACCGCGATCAGAGCGGCGACCAGCAGCGTGGGCGCCAGGATGACGGCGTCCCAGATGGACTGCAGGTGCAAGAAAGCCATGATCGGACTTGCCGCCAATACCAGCAGCAGCACGACCGGGCTGGCATACAGCACGGTGCGCACGATCAGCGTGCGGGCGGTCTGGGCGGACAGCCCGGAGACCGCGGTGGCGCGCGCGCTGGCTGTCTGGAGGGCCGACAGGGGCACCGCCACCAGGGTCATGGCCGCCAGCACGGTGCCCAGCGCTCCGTATTCTGCGGGGGCCAGTGCCCGGCCGACCACGGCGTGGAACACGAGGTTTGCCACGCTTTGCACGATCACGGCTAGGAAAAGGGGCGCGGCCAGCCTGCCCAACCCCCTGGACCGTAGTGATCCCGCCGCCACACCTCGATCCTTCCACTCCCATGCCGACCGAAGCGCGATAGGCCTGCCAGCCCTCAAGCAATCATCAAGATGGGTGATCACGGCTGGCACGTAGTACCTGCGACGGCGCACACTGGAGGTGTGCGCCGCCTGCTCTACGCTCTCGTCGCGCTGCTCGTTGTGGGTGCCGCGACGCCGGTGCAGGCTGCCGAAGGGCCCGGGTACGGCGGCGACGCGGGCGGCCTGAACGTGACGTGGAAGACCCCGGGCAACCAGGCCGCCGGCCCACCGTCAGTCCCCGGGGACTCCGGCAGCGACGCTCCGGCGGATCCCAACAAGGTCGGCCTGGTCCCCGATGGCGCGCGCCTGCAGGTGGACGGTATCGGTTTCCGGGGGCTCTCTGAAGTCGAGATCCAGTTCGGCAATCAGGGAACCCAGCCGGTCCGCGCCGATTCGACCGGATCGGTGAGCGCCGATTTCCTGGCCACCGGACAGGACGCCCCCGGAACGACAGTTGTGGCGATCGGGCGCGGGCCCTCGGGTGCGATCCGGACGCTCGTGGGCTCGGTGCCGCCGCTGCCGAACGGGCCGAACCCGATGGGCATTGTGCCGTGGCTGCTGATCATCCCCATCGTGGGTGTGGCCATCCTCGGCACGGCCGGTCGCCGGAGCAAACCCGTGCTCGACGAGACCGAGGACCGCGGCTTGATCTTCGCTGGTCCTTCGGGCCCGGCGTTCGCCAACCTGCCCATGCCGCGGCCCACTACGGCCCCGGTGGCCCTGCCTGCCCCGAGCGTTGCAGCGTGGCCACAACGTCCTGCCGGTGCGCCCATACCCCTGCCGCCACCAGCCCCGCCAGCGCCGCCAAGGACGCCAGAGTGGCTGGCAGCAGGTAGCGCCACGGCTCGTAGGTGACCGTGGCGGGTTCCCCGCGCAGGTCGAACGCGATCGTCCCGGCCACCGTGGGTTCCCCCGACCGCCCGCCCACCTGCCAGCCGGGGCTGAACTCTTCAGGGATCACCGTCCAGCCCGGTGTGCCGGCAGCCACGGTCCACGTGGTCTCCCCCGCTTTCTGGATGTCGCCTGCGGCATCACTGGGAGTCGTCGCCGTGTCTGCGATGCCTGGGGTGACCGCCTCACTTCCCACACCACCAGCGGCCGCTTCCGCCAGGAGTTCTTCGTATGTGGCCACCCGCCGCTGCACCACTCTGCCGGTGCCCTCGGCCAGCACGCGGTAGACGGTCATGGTTTCGGTGTCGAGCACCTGCTGCAGGTCCGGCTGCTCGCCGACCCAGGCGTAGTCCACCGCTTCAGTGGTCTTTGCCAGGACCACATACTCGACTCCGAGCGGGGCCACCAGCCGGCCGAAGGCACCGCCCCCGCCGTCTGCCACCAGTCGGCTGACGTACCCGGTGCGCAGGGATGTGGAATCGGTGCGTAGGCCGGGAAGTTCCACCGCATCAGAGGTCAGCACATTGCGCCGGAAGAAGGCGTTCGATGGTGTGGCGATGGTGCGGCCCTGACTGAACGCGAACGGCTGGTAGGCGTGCCAGGGCAGGAAGAGCGCCAGGCCCTGTCCCCGGCCCATCACGAAGTTCGCTGCCCACCAGCCTTTGGGGTACTGACTTGTCGTGATGGTGCCGCCCAGCCCCCAGACCAGGGTCGGCGCCATGACCAGGGGCAGCACGAGCGCAGGAAGGGCGAACTCGCGTCGTGGAACACGGTGAGCCAGCCACTCGACGGCCGATCCGAAGAAGACGGCGTAGGCCAGCAGCACCAGAGCGATCCACTTCTGCTGCTCCCGCATGGCCTCGAACAGGGGCACATGGTCGAAGGCCCAACGGTAAGGCCCACCCAGTGGGCCGTTGATCCCGGCGGCCAGCAGCATGCCCAACACACCGATCACCACCAGAGGAGCTGCCCGGTCCACCTCCCGGCGCCAGAGCATCGCCGCGCCGAACACCACTCCAGCGATCAGAACCGCGAAAAGCAACACCCCGATACCACCGAGCCACGCCTGCACGGTCGTGTCCGGGTCAGCCCGCCAGAAACCGTGCAGTGAGGCCACGGTGGGCAGCAGGCCGCCCGGTCCGGACTGGGTTGCGTACACCTGCAGATCAGCTTCGGTGACGTTGAGCACCCGGGTGTTGGTCAACCACAGAATCAGGGCGTACCCGTAGACGAGCCCGGCAGCAGCGACGACTTGGAGCGCACGTACGAGCGCACGCCATGAGGGTTTGGGCACGAACGTCACCACGAGCACCATGAGCCCACCCAGCCAGGCCGCGTGCGGGTTGATCGAGATGGCCAGTGCGTACCACAGAGCCGGGCGCACCGAGAACCAGGAGTTGCGCTTCCGGGCGTGCAGCAACGCCGCGTACAACCACGGCAGCAACGCGATGGCCAGCAGGAAGGACACATGACCGACCCGGATTCGGTCCACGACCACCGGGTTGCACACGATGAACAGCGCGGCCGCATACCGGCGCCAGCGCGTGCCCCCGGCGGCCACCGAGGCACCGGCCGCGGCGATCGGGAAGTACGCCAGGATGAGAAGCCAGGCGGTGGCCGCCGAACCGACCAGCCGACGCAGCGCCTGGGTACCGATGCGGAACGGCATCGCGTCCAGGGCCGAGCCCGACAGGCCGTAGACGCCGGGCGTCAGTGTCTGCTGCGGACCACTCACCCAGTCCAGCAGCAGCAGGTACCCGCCGCGCACCCAGGGCGCCACAACAAGCACGCCAACTGCCAGGCCGAGAAGTGCGCAGTACGCCGTGACGCGGGTGTCGGGCAGCATCCGCCGGGACGTGCCAGCGGTCACCCCAGCGCTGCGGTGCGTCACCGGCGACTTCATGGCCTCGGGCGACGCCCCAGATGTGCACAGCTGACCACGGCGGTCACCACGGGCAGTGCCGGATGCGCAGTGCCTCCCGAGGTGTCGGCGAACAGATTCGCGAACCGTCCCGGGCCCTCTGCGATCAGCTCCCGGAACTTCTGCTGTTGGGCCCCCTGCTCGGCCAGGCTGCGTTCGGGTTTCCGGGCGTGGATCACCTCGATCGGGGCGTCGGGCAGGACCAGGATGTCGGGGCTGGGAACGAGGCGCTGCGCGAAGGCCGCAGCCGGCGAACCCGGCCACGGTGAGTCCCGCAGATCGTAGACGTACCGGTCGCACAGGACCACAGCACCGCGCCGGCGCGCCGGCGCCACCGTGGAAACATAGCGCCACCCATACTCCACGGCGTAGTACCAGGCGGCCAGTTTCCTGATGCCCGCATGATCCTGGGGGGCGGACGCAGGTTCGCTGGGCTTCTCCCCCGAGCGGTCCTCGCCGCCCGGCGTGGCGATTCCCAGCACCTTGCGAGCCAGGTTCACGCCCGGCAGATTGCCCCGCGCCATCCCGAAGTAGGCGTCGTGGGTCGACATCCCAACAGCGTGCAGACCGGTCGCGACGTCGGCTGCCAGCGTCGACTTGCCCGACCCGTCGGTGCCCACCAAAGCGACGACCACTCCTCGCACCCGGTGACCCAAGGGCCCACGTCGCCGGCCGGCGGGGACGATCGAACGCCGCTGACGCCAGGCGGCCGGCAGATTAGCAGGGGCGACTGTGCGGCGCAACAGCCACCGGCGGGCCTGTTTGGGCAGGTCGACACTCGGCGAGGCACCGTCGAGGACTTCCGTGACGGGTTGGCACACCGGCCCCAAGGACACCCGCCAGACAGCTGTGATGGCGGCTCGATCGACGGGGCCACTGGCGGCCCAGGCCGCCCGGGCTTCCTCGATGCGGGACGCAACGGGAATCCGTCCGCGCAGTAGCGGCCGCACGAGCAGATCGGCCGCGGCGGCCACACCAGTGAGCCGGTGGTCGGCGCTGGTCACCGCGTCCTGCGGACACAGCAGCAGCGGACCCACCCGCAGGTCCCCGAACGTGATGTCGACCACCGCAAGACCGCTGTCCGTGAACACCGCCCAGCCGGTGTGGCGCAAGCGGCGGGGGTCGTCGGCCTGCTCGATGCGCGCTGCCGATAGAGCCTTCTCGATGGCGGCTCGCACCCCCGCAACGTCGCTGTCATGGCACCAAATGTCGAGGTCCTTGGCGTCGGTGGCCGACTCCCAGTCCGCCACGGCTTCGGTGGGCCCTTGCCATGCCCAGACGTAGGCCTGCAGGGCGGCTCGGACACTGGAGACGACATCGGTGCGTAGACCTGCGGAACCGGCGGCGGTGGTCATGGCATCACACTAGGGCAGAGGGCATGCTGGGACTGCGATCATGTGGGGTGAAGAGGTGTCGAGGTGAGCATGTGAACCGTGCTGCTGTAGCCACCGACGTGCTGCCCGCCGAAGCCGAGCAGTCGCAGCCGGCTGCCCCTGCGGAGTCCGGGCGTACCCTGCGGTGGTTGTGGCCCGCGGGTTTCCACCCTGCGCGCGCCTACCTCATCGTGTTCGCCATCTCCACGTTCGTCGTCAGCCGGTGGTTCCGGGCAGGCACGTTCATCGCCACCGGGGACATGGGGCCCTTCATTCGACAGGGCTGGGAACCCGGGGTGACGTGGGCGTGGAGCTACCAGATCACCGGAGCCGGATCTGCCACTCACACGGTCGGGCGATCCTTCGAGTTCCTGCTGATCTTCATCGCCCAGACGCTCGGCTTCGACGAGACGGTCGCCCAGTGGATGTTCTACACGATCATCTACGGCCTCGTCGGATTCGGTGTCGCGTACGCGGCCGGGGCGGTCGTACGCAGCGAGTGGGGGATCGTGCTGGCGGGGACGTTCGCCGTCCTCAACGGCTTCTTTCTCACCCGGATCCCAAACCCCCTGAACATCATCAGCGTCGGTACCGTGGCCCTGATCACCGGCATCCTGATGCGGGTGGCGCAGGGTCGCACAGTGCCGACCCCGATCGCCGGGTTCGCCTTCCTCCCGATCTCGTTCCTGGCCTTCAATCCGCCTATGTTCGTGGTGGCCACTCTGTGGACCGCGGTGGCCGCGCCGCTGGTGATGATCGCGCTCTACGGGCGCAAGGCGATCTGGCGGCTCGTGAAGTGGTACGTCCTGGCCGCGCCCTGGGTGATCCTGCTCAATGTCTGGTGGCTGATCCCGTTCCTGCAGGTGTACACCGGAGGTGGTGGCGCGCAGTCCAACGCCACGTTCACGGATCCGACCAACTGGACGTGGTCGCAGGTCAACAACCAGGTCCCCAACGTGCTGACACTGAGTGCCAACTGGGCGTGGTATTTGCCGCAGTACCTACCATTCGCCGCTGACCTCGACCAACCGTTCTGGATCTGGACCCGCTACCTGCTGCCGGTCCTGGTGTTCGCGGCTCCATTGGCGGCACTGGCGGCCCGGCGTCGGATCGCTATGGTTCTGCTCGGCCTGGCCGGTGTCTTCGTCTTCCTGGCCAAGGGCCTGATGGCCCCGCTGGCAAGTGTGAACTTGTTCCTCTACCTGAACGTGCCAATGTTCTGGCTCTTCCGCGAACCGATGAGCAAACTCGGCCAGTTGCTCGTGACGTTCTTCGGAGTGCTGCTCGCGATCCTGGTCGAGGGTGTCATCGCGCGCTGGCGCGACCACGCCCCTGCCCCGTCCTGGTGGCCAGGTCGGCTGTTGCGCCCCGCCACCTTGGCCCTGGTCGGCACCGCCATCGCAAGCATCCTGGTCGTCGCCTCGCCCTACCCGGTGGCCACCGGTGGGGTGATCCCCGACCAGCGACCGATGCAGCCCTCCGCGCATGTCCGGGTGCCGCAGTACTGGTGGGACACAGCGGCCGCGATCAACAGTGATCCCAGCCCCGGCAAAGTGCTCGTCCTCCCGCTGGACGACTACTACCAGATGCCCACGAGATGGGGGTTCTTCGGCGTCGACAGCGTGGCCAACCTCCTGATCAGTAAAGGGGTGATCCAGCCCAAACCCGACGGCTACTTCGGCGATGTGCCGGGCTACGCCGCCGATATCCGCGGCGTTCAGACGGGCCTGCTTTCCGGTGACCTCGACGCCGTGCCGCGACTGCTGGATGCAGGGGGCATCGACACGATCATCGTGCGCCACGACCTCATCCGGGACATGCCCGGACGCAACATCGCCGACGACGGCGTCCTGACCAAAGCCCTCTCGCGGGTGCCGGGGATGTTGCGCATCCAGCAGGGCGATCTGGATGTGTGGAAGACCGATCCCGCCGCCGGCGAGCCGGTGCGGGCCTACAACAAGATCCTGCAGGTCGGCGCCCGCCCCGATGCCGCGGCGGCCGTCATCGGATCGGTGGGCACCGGCACTGCAGCCATGGCGCTGAAGTCGAGCAGCAAGGCTCCCCCCTACGCATCTGTCGACACAACGGCCCAGATCACCAACGACACCGTCACGTGGCCGGTGCCGGCCGTGCAGCGAGGCAGCCCGACCACTGAGGCGAAACTCTTGCCGGGCGAGTACGTCGTGGCCCAGCGCGCCCGGGCCGCTGCAGTGCTCGTCCCACGGCTCGACACTGCTGCGAAGCAGATCGTTTTCAGCGACCCCACCCGCGTGCGCATCGACGGCGAGGTGGTGTCGCAGCGGCCACCGCTGCGCGTGGACCTGCCGACTACGGACGTGCTGGCCGTGCAGGTGGGTCCGCGAGCGTTGTCCCTCGACGGGTGGGGCCGCGAAGCGATGCCACGCAAGCCCGGCGCTGTTGTGCAGCCAGCGTCGGCGCCCGTGGGTTCGGCCACCCCGCTGACCGTGTTCGGGCCCAGCAGCAAACCGGCCCAACCGCTGCCGTCCTCCGAGGTCTACGACTGCAACAACTACGAGCCCCGCCCCGCCAAGGAGTTGCAGTTGCGCAAGCAGGTCCTGCGCAACGCCCAGGGTGAGTTCATCCGCCTGAGCGCGATCGACCACGCCGCCTGTACCCGGATCGAGATCCCCGACGCGAAACCCGGCCGAACCTACCGCGTGCGCTTGGAGTACCGGATGGTGGCGGGCAAACGCCCACAGATCTGTCTCTGGCAGGTCGGCACGGATGGGTGTGTACTGGCGCCCCGCCCCATGATCAATGCCGGCTGGCATCCTTACGAGCGCATCATCACCGTCGACAAGGACACCGACAAACTGATTCTCGTCCTGCACGCCGATGTCGGGGAACGGTTGCTGGGCAAGACGGTCACTGACTACCGCGACATCTCGATCGAGGCGCTCGATCCGGTGCTGGAGACTGAGATCTGGCCACCGGCCGTACCACAGCGCAGCGTCACGCTGGCGGGCGGCGACCACCGGATCAGCGTCACCGGCGGGCTTTCGGGGACCGCGCTGGCCGAGTTCGAACCGCTGCAGGACTGCTTCCGGTACGACGACCAGACCACCGAACAGGCTGGCCTGTTGGCCCAGACCGAAGGCGATCTGCGCGATCCGACGGTGCGACTCGGCGCCCGAGACCACATGGCATGCCTCGGTTCGACGGTTCCGGACATGGGGCAGTCGTCGTTGTACCAGCTGTCGATCGAATCGCGCCCCATCAACAATCGCAACCCCAAGTTCTGCTTGTATCTACGCGGTCCAGATGCCTGCGAGAAGATCCCCACGGCCGGGCCCTGGAAGATGGGCGAGTGGACGCCGTACTCGACGCTGGTGAGTCCTAACAGTAAGGCGGTGGAGACCCGGGTCTACCTGTACGGCCTGCGCGATCTCGACGCCCAGGAACAGTCGCTGGTCGAATACCGCAACATCGGGCTCACTCCGGTGGCATCGCCCAATTCCGTGGTGTTGGTCAGGCAGACCTACGGCGGGGTCCCCGACGTGATGGCCGGGCGCACCGTGGTGGCCGAGTCGAAACGCATCAGTCCGGTGCAGACGAAGGTGCAGGTCGGACCGGGTGCGGCTTTGGTCGCCTTCACGGAGACCGGCGCCAAGGGTTGGAGCCTGACCGGCCTGGGCGCGGCCACCCCCGCCCAAGGGTGGATGGCCTCCTGGCAGGTCGACGGGCAGCCCGTCGAAGGGTCCATCCGCTATCTGCCTGCCGGGATCAGCCGCAAGGCGCTTTACGTGTTGCCCCCCGCCCTGCTGGCCGCCTTCACCGCCCTACTGGTGGGCGCTTGGTGGCGACGGCGCAAAGCGCGAGGGGCGACGGCGTGAGCGTCCCCTACGGTCCGGCGTTCGACCTGCCGCCTCCGCGCAAGCGTCGGGTGTGGCGGATTCTGTTGGCCATCGCTGTGATCGTGGGCGCGATTCTGCTACTGCTGCGAGCGTGTGCGACGTCCCAGCCGCAGAGCGTGACGATCGTCGCCGCTGGGGATATGGGATGCGATCCGAAGGATCCCGGGGTGGGCACGGTGGCGCGTTGCCGTGCCCAGGCCGTCTCCGACCTCGCGGTGGAGATGGACCCGTACGCGTTCATCGGACTTGGGGACTACCTGTACGAGATCCCTACGACGCAGGGTTACAACGACGTCTACGGACCTTCGTGGGGCCGCTTGCGCGACATCAGCTTCCCGGTGCTGGGCAACCAGGAGTACAAGGTGCACGAGGCGAACACGTTCCGCACCTACTTCGGTGACCGCGCCGGACCTGAACAGGGCTACTACTCGGTCCAACTCGGGCAGTGGCATGTGGTCCTGCTCAACTCGAACTGCACCGTGGTGGTGGGAGGGTGCGGCGAGGGCTCACCGCAACAGGTGTGGCTGGAGCAGGACCTGTCCGACTCCGATGCGAAGTGCACCATGGCGGTCTGGCATCATCCGCGCTGGTCGAACGGGATCGCCGGCTCCGATGCACGACTGACCGCCATGTACAAGACGCTGCTGGATCACAACGTCGACGTGCTGCTCTCGGCGCACGAGGCCAACTACGAGCGCTTCGACACCCTCGGCGCCAACGGCAAGCCAGACCCCTACGGGGTGCGCCAGTTCGTCGTGGGCACTGGCGGTCAGGTGACCTACGACCCGGAGGTCGGTGACGCAGCGTGGCGGGCCAAGTCCAAACCCATCAAGAGCCAGTTCTTCGACGTCGACAACCACGGTGTGCTGCGCCTGACGCTGAACCCGGACTCCTACAGCTGGGCCTTCGTGACCCTTGATTCCGGGGTCGTGGACGCGGGCGACGCAGCATGTCATTGAGGTGTATGACGTCGTTGATCACTAGTTCGGGCTAACCTGTCCAACTCCCGAACTGTTCTTGATCCTTCCTTGAGACGGCAGTGGCACTGTAAGGAATGTGAAAGCCACAACTCGCCGCAAAACGCTCGCAACGGTCGTCGCCATCTCGACGGCCTCACTTACGCTGCTGCCTGCCATGCAGGCATCCGCCGCACCGAAGGCTCCTAGCAAGCTGACGGTGAAGCGCACCGGTGAAACCATGCAGCAACTCGCCATCAACTGGAGCCCCGTGACCGGGGTGGACCACTACACGGTCACTGTCTTCGACGGCAAGCAGGACGTCTCCCGGGTGGTCGACCCCGCGACCACGAGGTCGTCGTGGACGCACCCGGCGCCTGTACCCGTTACCAGGTGCGCGTGGCGGCCGTGGATGCCTCCGGCACTTCCACGACCGGCGTCTACCGCGTGCCCACTCTTGCCCCAGGTGGCGTTCTGGACCTGAAGACCGACCGCAGCGAGGGTGGCAAGGAGGCCGTGGCCTACTGGCAGGCCCCGCAGAATCTCGGTTCGGGCGCCAACCCCACCTACCGGGTGCAGGTGAAGCAACTGTCGACGGGCAAGAACGTCGACGAATTCAAGACCGAAGAGACCAAGGTCGCGCTGCGCGATCTGGACCCCAAGCGTCAGTACGCCGTGAAGGTCACGCCGTTCAACGAGTACGGCGAGTGTGTGACCGGCACCAGCCTCATCCGCAACGAGCAGCCCGCAGCCCCGACCAACCTGCAGATCTACCGCGACGGCACCGCCTCATCCATCGTGGTGCTCTCCTGGGATGCCCCCGAGTGGAACGGCTACGGCAAGATCGAGGGCTACCAGGTCTTCTACCGGCAGACCGACAAGAAGAACCCGGAGTACGACAAGGTCCCATTCGGTCAGAACAAGTTGACGGTCAAGCTCGACCCGACCAAGAACTACACGTTCCAGGTCCGGGCCTTCGGCTCCGAGGGCTTCGGTGACATCTCCAAGCCCGTGACCCTGGTCAAGGACGGCGGCGCCGGCACGCTGGAGGACAACCCTGCGGTGAAGATCAGCGAGGCTGATCAGGTCGTGAATGTCGCTTTCACGGGCGCTGTCGGATCCTCCAAGCGGTACCCGGAGATGCGTCTGGACATCCAGCCGACGGTTGGCAAGGGCTTTCGCGACACGCACGTGGTGAGCAATGGAGCAGGCAACCTGTCCTTCGGCAAGGTCCCGTGCGGGGTCTACACCGTCATCGTCACGGGCCTGGGAACAGGTGACAGCAAGGAGTTCGGCCGGCACCCGATCAACCTGTGCAACACCGGGCTCATCGAGCAGGATCAGTGGCGCAAGGTGTTCGGCCAAGCCGACATCAAGGGCAACACGGTCGACATGCGGTTCGGCAACGAGTCGCGCGTGCTGTCCACCGTCAAGCGCACCAGCGAGAACGCGGTGTTCACCACAGAGGCCACGCTGCGTGACGGCTGGGGGTACGGCATCTGGACCCGCGCCGATGTGAGCAAGAACGGCAACAAGATCAGTGGCTACTCGTTCCAGTACGACCCCGGATACGCCAACGTGAACGCCGGCTTCGGCAAAGCCTTGCTTCTGCGCCTGTGGGAGAACGGCAGTGAGTGCGGCACTCCCCTGGCCCGCGTGAAGTGGCCCACGGGTCTGGACGTCAATGGCACCCACAAGATCGTGGTGGTCAACGAGGGTGACACCCTGTACGCCTCGATCGACGGCATCAAGATGTTCGATGTACCCAGCCTGCAGGAGGCCATCAAGAGCTCCAAGTGCCAAATGAGTGCCCCCACCGGCACGGAGGTCGGCTTCCGCAGCTGGAACGCGAAGACCTCGGTCCTCTTCGAGAACACCACCTTGAGCTAGGACTCCCGCTTCCTGACTGGGGCCGGCCGCAAACCCTCGGGTATGCGGCCGGCCCCTTTGTGGGTTGGCCGCGGTGTGGCCGGGTCACTGCAGGTCGCCCGTTCCCCTGTGGCCAGTTCGGCAGTTGTTGCTGTGACACGCCGTGGGAAATCGCACCGTCTGCCCATTCCCGCTCGAGGTCGTCGCCGGGCGGCACAGGTCCTGCTGGGGGCTGTTGGTTGTGGTGCTGACGCTGGGCGTCTGGCCGGCCCTGGGGCCGGCTCAGGTTCTTCGCCGCACAGGCACACAGCGCGGGATCCCGTCGACCATGTGGATGGTGAATTTGCCGTTGTGCAGGTCGCGGTGGCAGCGTGGGCACAGCAGACACATCGCATCCACATCGGTCAGCCCGCCGGCGGCCCAGCCGACGATGTGGTGGGCGTGGCAGCGCCGGGCCGGCTGCCCGCAGCGCACACACCCCCGATCCCGCGCCGTCAACGCCGCCCATTGGGCGTGGCTGGCGCGGCGCTGGGCGCGGCCCAACGCCAACGGGATAAACGTGCCGGCCCGGCGTTTCCCGAGGATCACTGACACCACCGCGGTGCAGGTGAGCAACGCGAAGGTGTCCGGGCCCAGCAGGGTGCCGTCCTCCAGGCGGGCCCCGGCGCCGTCGGGCAGCTGCTCGGCATCCACTAGTACGGTCACCCCTGACACCCCCAACGGTCGGGTGTTGGCCTGCGCGGCACTGACCAGGTCGTCCAGGGCGTCGGCCAGGCGCTGGCTGGGGGTGCGGTCATCCCCAGGACGGGGCGGGTCGGTGAACCCGGCCAGCGCGTCGCGCAGCCGGGCCCCCGCGATCTGGTCCAGGTGCCCATCGACGCGGTACAGCCCGTTACCCAGATCGGACAGGTGCAGGCCGCGTTTGGCCCGGGCGCCCCGCAGGTCCTCATCGGGTGCCTCACGGCGGTCCTGGGTGATCAGCACATCCAGGACCTGGGCCAGCACCACCGGTTCGATCACCGCCGCCGCCGCCACCAGATCCGCCTCCAACACCGGGAAGTGCCGCAGGCGGGGGGCGGCCCGGCACAACAGGTGCACATGCCGGCCCGTGATCTCACCGGCCCGGTAGGCACCGGCCACATGCGGCATGGACCGCAGGTCCCGGGCGCGGCCCACGATCGCCGAACCGACGGCCCGGTTGTGCCCGGTCAACGCGGCTACCATCGACCCGGTCGTGCCGGCGGCGAACAACCGGGAATCCTGCTGCGCGTCGCTCACCCCGGCCACCTGGGTCTGGTAGGCCTCCAGCATCGTCTGCAGGCGGGCCGCGGCCTGCACCGCGCCGAGGCGCTGCTCCACACTCAAATCGGCCGGATCGGGCAGACCCAGCACCAGCGCGGACAACTCCTCGAACACCGGCAGTGTTTCCACCGGTAACTCATCGGCCAGCCGGGCGCGGCGCAACGCCGCCGCCGGAATCTCGAAGAACCCCACCAGCACACACCCCCACCCACACGATCCATGCCGAAACCAGAAGAAACACTCCCCTGCGACGTCGCTCCACGAGCTGATGGCCACCAACCCTGGTGACACCCCAAACCTACGAGCAGGGTCTGACATCTTTCACGCACCCACACACAGCCCCTGGGGACAACCCGATTCGTGCTGCGGACCGCACTCCACCCACGGGTGTGACGCTTCGGGGCGGCCTGATCGGCGTCCACCTTTCCACGGTGTTGTCCTTGCCGATTTCGGACAACAACCCCAGAACAGCTCGCCGGCGTCAGCGTGCCACCTACAGCGTCAGGTCGAACCTTCGCCGCAGATCTCGCAGGGCCGCAATGAACGCCTGCTGATCGCTGACATCGCGCCCGATCAACAGCAGTTGATCCCCCCACGCATGCGACGCCAGCCGCGGCACATCGCGCGCTGTCATGGCATCGAGCACCTCGTAGACCACCTCCCGTGCGGGTTCCAGGCGGGCCGGCGAGAGATGCCGCAACCGCTCAGCGGTGAGCTCCAACTCCCGCTCGAACCTCATGACGCGACCTGCTCGACGTCGGGGACGGGGCGCCGGCGAACCTTGCGGATGAGCGCCCACGGCCCGCGCGGCCCCCTGCCCTGTGCGGTCAGGTGGGTGCCCCCCTGCGCCGCCGCGTCCACTGCCGCCTGCGCGAGTTCCATGATCTCGCCGCTGGTCTCGTCGCCCGGTCGTTCGGCGTCCAGTGCGGCCAGGACCGCGGGGAACAGTACTTGGGTGACCCGCTCATAGCCCTCCGGGCCCGGGTGGAACCGGTCCTCATCGAAGAGATCGGGGTCGGCGGAGAACTCCGGCCCGAGTTCGTCGGCGAACGAGACGACGTGGGCCCCGGCCCGCACTCCGGCGATCATCTGCGCTGCTGCGAGCTGGCGGCTCAACGTCCTGGCCACCCAGCGCAACGGCTGCGGGATCGGACCGACGGAGCCGACATCGGGGCAGGTGCCGACCACCACTTCAGAGCCACCCGATCGCAGTCGGCGGATGGCGTCCTCCAGATGCCCCACAGCAGCCTGCGGGCGCCCGACGTGGGTGACGTCATTGGCGCCGATGATGATGGCAGCGATCTGCGGGCGCAGGTGCAACGCCCGATCGACCTGCATGCCGAGGTCGGCGCTGCGAGCCCCCACCGTCGCCGCGTTCATGTAACGCACGGGTTGGTCCAGAACGTTGGAGATCCCCTGCGCCAGCATCGCGCCGGGGGTGTTGCGCGCAGCACCGGCACCCAGGCCTGCCGCCAGCGAGTCCCCGAGCATGACGAAGCGCGCCGACGTCCCCGATTTGCGCGGACCGTAAAGGCCGTCCGCGTAGGGAGCGGACTTGCGCCGCACCCCGATCTGGTTGCGGGCGTACCGGCCTTGGGCGTACGCCAAGCCGAACGCAGCAGCACCGGCGCCGACGACCCCGCCCCCGCCATAGGCCGCTGCCGTCGCGATCCGCTTGGCGTGGGCCGCCCGGATCACGCGACCACGCCCTCCCTGCTCAGAAAGCCCCGGATCTGTTCACGGGCGCGGTCTGCGATGTGCGGACCGTGGGTGAAGGCCGCGACTCGGTAGTCCACGTCGGCCAATACGGCCGCGGTCACCTTCGTGAGCGGGAAGTCCGTGCAGACGCCCGCGATGGGCCATGCGAGGCGGGAATTCATGTTGAAGATCGAGTCGCCGGTGATCAGCACCCCGGAATCCTCGTGCAGCAGCGACACGTGCCCTGGGGTGTGCCCTGGCGTGTGATGCACCCGCAGGCTGCCAGCCACCTCGAGCACATCGCCGTCGCGCAGTTCCGTGATCACCGGGACGGGCGTGTACTTCATGCCGGGCAGGCCCTGCAGCAGCCGGTTGAACGTCCCAGACGCTGGCGCTGATCGCCCCGCCCGCACGAAAGCGGCATCCTCGGCGTGCACGATCGTCCCCTGCGCGGAGGTCTTGGGCAGCAGTTTGCCGGCTGAGCCGACATGGTCGGAGTGGGCGTGGGTGAGGACGATGCGCGCGACGTCGTACGGATGCTTGCCGATGCTCGCCAAGCCGGCGAGGATCCGGCGCTGGGCGAAGAACATCCCGGTGTCCACCAGCGTCAGGGACCCGTCGGGTTCGGCGAAAAGGAACGAGTTGATGTAGTCGCCCGCGGTCGGGATCCGCCAGACGTCCTTCGCGAGGGCGACTACACCACTCATGACTAGTTGTTGCTGTTCAGGATCGCCAGGAAGCGCAGGATCTCCAGGTACAGCCAGACCAGCGTGACGATCAGGCCGATGGCCATCGTCCAGGCGAACTTGGCGGGAAGCTGCTCAGCGATGCCCTGCTCGATCGACGCGAAGTCAAGGTTGAGGGTGAAGGCGGCCAGCGCCACACCGACCACACAGAGCAGCAGCCCCAGACCACCCACTCCGTAGAAGCCCCAGCCGCCGCCGACGCCGAAGAGCGCAGCGACGAAGCTGACCAGCGCGATCACCAGGTAGGAGACCATGGCGACCATCATGATCTTGACGAACGTGCCGTTGACCTTGATGATCCGCGAGCGGTACAGGAACAACATGACGGCGAATGCCACCAGCGTCCCGAGGACCGCCTGCAGGATGATGTTGGTGCCGTTGCCCTGGGTGTCCACGATGTTCTGGTAGAACATGCTGATCCCGCCGAGCATGACACCTTCGAGGGCGGAGTAGGTCAGGACCACTCCCGCGCCGGGGACCTTGCGGAACACCCCCACGAAGAAGACGATCAGTGCCGCGATCATGGCGATGAAGGGCAGGAACGGCAGTGAGGGTGTCAAGACCCAACCGACGCCAGCACCCACGAGCAACACGACGAACGAGATGGCGGTCTTGGTCACCACGTCATCGATGGTCATGGGCCGCTCGGACGCCGGCGCCCCGACATACGGGCCACCCGCCTGCTGATCCATGATCTGCGTGCCGGCCGCCGCCTGGTTGTAGGCGTTCATGCCCTCGTTGTAGGCGAATCCGTCCTGCTTCACAGCCCCGCGCAGAATGGGGTTCTTCGAATCCATTTCTCCTCCTTGCCTCAAGGGTAAGGGCAGACACTCACCGGGGCCACATTGGCATCGGATATGTAAATCATTACTTACACTTCATCTTTTGCTGACCGAACGCATACGTATGCCGCCATTCATTCGTACCAACCTGCACCATAGCCCCCCGTATTCCTGACATTTGACGACAATCGTGTCGCGGTGGTGCCCGGAGCGGGATTCGAACCCGCACGCCTCGCGGCCCTCGGGTTTAAGCCGAGTGCGTCTGCCAATTCCGCCATCCGGGCAGCAGTGCCAGGGTAGTTGGCCACCCCGCTTCACCGCCGCGGCCCCTCGACTCAGTCCAGATAGACCTTGCGTCGGTGCACGCCCGCTGCCGAGGCGACCCGATCCAGGAACAGGAAGCCGTCAAGGTGGTCGATCTCGTGCTGCAGCGCTCTGGCCTCGAAGGCATCCGTGGTGATCGTGACCTCCTGGCCGGTCCCGGGCAGGACACCGGCGACCGTCAGGCGCGTCGCCCGTTTCACGTCGCCGGTGAAGTCCGGGACCGACATGCAGCCCTCCCGGCCTTTCTCGTTGCGACTGGCCTGCTCGACCCGCGGGTTGACCAGCACGAAGCGGCCATGACAGGTCCGCGTCCGCGGATGGGCGCTGACATCGAGGCAGAACACCCGCCACGGCACACCGACCTGATTCGCGGCCAGCCCGACGCACCCGGGGGAGACCGCCATCGTGGCCAGCAGATCAGCAGCGAGCTGCACCACCTCGGGCGCGCGCGGATCCACATCCGAGCATGGGCAGGACAGCACGGGGTTCGGAGCGGCGACGACCGGTCGGATCACCCCGATCGGCAGGTCGACCTGCAAGTCGGTCACAGAACGTCGGTCTCCGCGGGCTGTACTGACACGTCCACGCCGACGGTGGATCCGACCTGCCGCAGGGCCTCCCGCAGCGCCACGGGGTCGGTGTCGGGCGGGAAGTCCGCCTCGGCCACCACAATGTACAAGCCGCCCCCGAGCCGGGTCTGCAGGTCGGTGATGTTGCCCCCGAATGACGCGATGGCAGCCGTCATCGCAGACACGATCCCCACTCGGTCCCCGCCATGCACACTGATGACGAAGGGCACTGCCGACGCCGGGGAGGCCGCCGCCTGCGTCACCGGGAACACGTTGACCACCAGGTCGTCAGACTCCAGGAAAGCGAGGTCACTGCCGACCTGCTGGGCCTCGACATCGGTGGATACCACCAGCGTCCAGGCGAAGAAGCCGCCGAGCAGGGTCATTGCCGAATCCTCGACGTTCGCATCGCGCAGGGCCAACGCCGCGGTCACATCGGCGATGATGCCGGGACGGTCGTGCCCGAGGACGGTGATAGCCAGTAGCGCCATGGGATCACAGCCTACTGGGCCAGATCGAGCACGATGCCGTCGAGGATGTCGTGCTCGCTGACGATCACCTCGGCGAAGCCGCCGGCCGCCATGATGCGGTCGAGCACCAGAGCACCACCACCAATCACATCCACCCGGCCAGGGTGCATCACCGGCTCGGCGGCACGCTGTGCCCGGGTGGCCCGCAACATCCGTGATGTGACGGCGTGCACATCGACCGCGCTGATGCGGGCCCCATGGATGCGCTGCGAGTCGTACTCGGGCAGGCCCATCGCCAGCGCCGCCACCGTCGTCACTGAGCCGGCCAATCCGATGAAATGGTCGGCCTGCTCGAAGTGGGTTGTCGCCGCGGCTGTCGCCACGGCGGCGTCGATGTCGGCGGTGGCTGCCCGGATCTGCTCCGGTGACGGCGGATCGTCGCGCAAGTGCCGCTCCGTCATGCGCACGCAGCCGATGTCCACGCTGCGGGCCGAGGACACCGCAGCATCCCCCACCACGAACTCGGTCGATCCACCCCCGATATCGACGACCAGCACCTGACCGGGCAGGTCCAAGACCGAGCGCGCACCGTGGAAGCTCAGTTGCGCCTCCTCGTCACCGCTGATCACCTCGGGCGCCTGCCCCAAGCGGGACACGACGCCGGCGACGAACTCGTCGGCATTGGCCGCATCCCGGGAGGCCGAAGTCGCTACCATGCGCACGCGCTGCACTCCCGCGGCATCGATCTGGGCGGCGTAGTCGGCCACCGCGGCCCACGTGCGCGTCAGGGCTGGCGACGACAGCCGCCCTGACACATCGACGCCCTCGCCGAGCCGCACGACCGTCATGACGCGCGTCACGTCACGGACGGTGCCCCCCTGCACATCGGCAATCAGCAAACGGATGGAATTGGTACCGCAGTCGATGGCCGCGACCCTCATTGCCCCTCCAGACACCGACGCCGTTGCAGCACCCCACGCTCAGCGAGCTCAGCGAGCGCCTCGTCACCAAACGGATTGACACCCGGCCCTTGCGCCAACGACTGACCCACCAGCACGTGCAGGCACTTGACCCGGTCGGGCATGCCGCCAGCGCTGATTCCGGCGATCTCAGCCACCTCGCCGTGTACGGCCCGAGCGGCCAGATACCGTTCGTGGGCGCTGGCGTAGGCCGCCGCAGTGAGCGGCTCGGACCCCAGCCGCTCCTGCATCAACGTCATCAGCCCCTCGCTTTCCAGCGTGGAGATCGCTGAGTTCAGCGCCGGGCAGGTGAGGTAGTAGAACGTGGGGAAAGGGGTTCCATCCGAAAGCCGAGGTGCGGTGCTGACCACGTCCGGCTTGCCGCATGGGCAGCGGGAGGCGATCGCCACGATGTCACGCGCTGGGCGGCCCAGTTGCTGGGTCACAGCCGCGACGTCGGCCTCACTTGGGGGCATCGGGGCGGACACTGACCACCGTTTCATCGGAGTTCTGCTGGGACCGTTCGACACTGCGCAGGGCCCGCTCGTACCAGGCGGAGTTGTCCGCGACGTCTGCGGCCAGCGGCGCCGCCTGGGGAGCGTTGACAGGCGGATCGGTCACGACGTAGCCGGTCTCGCCGGGCAGTTGCAGAGCGAACCGCTCGCGCGCCTGGGACATGGCGTAGGCGTCATCGGCCCAGTTGTCGGCCTCCTGCTGCAGTGCCTCCACCCGCTCGCGCTGCGCGGCTGTCGAGGCCTCCAACTCGGCGATCGCGGATCGCTGATTGAGAAACTCGCGCAGCGGCAGGGCGAGCGTGAGCAGAAGTGCGGCGGCGATGATGACCACCACGGTCAACCGACCGGTGGTCAGCCCCGGGCGTTGCGCTGCCCGGATCGTGCTGGTCCGCTCCACTGTTCTAGGGTCACCCACTGTCGTTGTCTGAGCCGGTATATCCAGGCTAACCGGCGTGTCAGTGAACCCCGGACACCACTGGGTCGTCAGGCCAGCAGCGTCAGGGCGTAGGCGACCAGACCGTCGCGGACGTAGCCGGCCCCTTCGACGCCGCCGTAGTTCGCCGCGAAGCGCTCATCGGCGACGTACATGTCGGCCAGGTTGACCAGGGCGTCGGCGCTGGGCTGCTGTCCCTGCCACCCGACGGCGATCCAGGCGGCGTGGCGAGCGGCGATCGCGTGCACCTCGGGACTGTCCGCGGCTGCCCCCGCGGCACGCGCCGCTGCCCATTGCGCAGCGATCTCGGCGTGTTCATCGGTGAAGGCTTGCTTGTCGCTGGTGGTCAGTTCCGACCACCAGGCATCCCCTTGCGCCCAGGCCTGCGTCCCCCACCGCCGCTCCACCTCCTCGCGATACTGGCGGTGATCAAAGCCGTCGAACATCTCGTCGATCATGAGGTCTTCCTGTCTTTCGATGTGGCTGATTGTGCGTTGCACGCTGGCGATCTGCCGGGCGAGCCGTTCCTGTTCGTCGTGAAGGTGGTTCAAGTGCGACCGAAGAGCGGCCGCATCGTCGCGCTCACCATTCACAATGGCGGTGATCTCGGTCAGCGGCAGACCGAGATCACGCAGCAGTAGGATCCGCTGCAGTCGCAAGACATGCGTGCGACCGTAACCGCGGTAGCCGTTGCGATGGCGCTCGGCCGGCAGCAGCCCGATGTCGTCGTAATGCCGCAACGTGCGCCGCGAGACTCCGGCCGCTTTCGCCACCTCGGCGATGCTGTACTCCATGTCCTCGACGCTAGACGTTGACGTAGCGGAAAGGTCAAGCGTCGCGTTCTACTCCACCGTCACGGACTTCGCCAGGTTGCGAGGCTGATCCACATCGTGGCCCTTTGCCGTCGCGAGTTCACAGGCGAATACCTGCAGGGGCACCGTCGTGACAAGCGGCTGCATCAGCGTCGGGACGACCGGGACCGAGATGATCTGGTCGGCGTACGGCGCGACCTCATCGTCGCCCTCCTCGGCGATCACGATGGTGTAAGCACCCCTGGCCCGGATCTCCTGCAGGTTGGACACCATCTTCTCGTGCAGGACACCGCGGCCCTGCGGACTCGGCATCACACAGATCACCGGCAGTCCCTGCTCGATCAGTGCGATCGGGCCGTGCTTGAGTTCCCCGGCGGCGAACCCCTCAGCGTGCATGTAGGCCAGTTCCTTGAGCTTCAAGGCGCCCTCCAATGCGACAGGGAAGCCGACGTGCCGACCCAGGAAGAGCACCGACTGCGCGTCCTGCAGGCTGCGCGCGAGATCCCGCACGCCATCCATGGTGTCCAGCACCAGGTCGATCTTGTTGGGCATGCTCGCCAGATCCGAGGCCATCGCGCGAATCTCGTCACCGAACAGGTTGCCCCGGACTTGGCCGAGGTACATCCCCAGCAGATGCACGGCAACCACCTGGGTGAGGAAGGCCTTCGTCGACGCGACCGCGATCTCCGGTCCTGCGTAGGTGTACAGGGCGCCGTCGGACTCGCGCGGGATGGTCGAACCCTGGGTGTTGCAAATGGCCAGGACGCGAGATCCTTGCTCGCGGGCATGGCGCAGAGCCATCAAGGTGTCCATGGTCTCCCCCGACTGCGAGATCGCCACGACCAGAGTCTGGCGGTCCAGAATGGGGTCGCGGTAGCGGAACTCGCTGGCCAGTTCGACCTCAACCGGAATCCGGGTCCAGTGCTCCACGACGTACTTGCCCACCAGGCCGGCGTGATACGCGGTGCCACAGGCCACCACAACGATCTTGTCGATCTCCCGCAGCTCCGCATCGGAGATGTTCAGTCCCTCGAGGACGAGGTCGTTGTTCTGCGTGATGCGGCCCAGCAGCGTGTCCGCCACCGCCTTCGGCTGCTCGGCGATCTCCTTGAGCATGAAAAGGTCGTACCCGCCCTTCTCGGCGGCGCTGGCGTCCCACGTGACCTCATACGGCGTCCCTGCAGCGACGCCACCGTCGAAGTCTGTGATCGTCACCCCCTCGCGGGTAATGGTCACGACCTGATCCTGACCTAGTTCCAGCGCCTGCTTGGTGTGGGCGATGAAGGCCGAGACATCGGAGGCCAAGAAGGTCTCACCCTCCCCCAGCCCGACCACCAAGGGCGAGTTGCGCCGGGCAGCGACCAACGCCCGCGGGTCATCGGCCCAGGCGGCCACGAGCGTGAATGCCCCACGCAGTTGCTGGCAGGTGCGCTGCATGGCCACCGTCAGGTCGTCGGCGCGACGCAACTCCCGGGAAAGCAGATGCGCGGCCACCTCGGTGTCGGTCTCGCTCAGGAATGTCACGCCATCGCCTCGCAGCGATTCCCGCAATTCCGCGAAGTTCTCGATGATGCCGTTATGGATGACCGCGAGCCGGCCATCCTCGCTGAGGTGCGGATGGGCGTTCACGTCGTTGGGGGCGCCATGTGTCGCCCAGCGGGTGTGGCCGATCCCGACCGACGTGTCGGGCAGCGGCGATTCGGCCAGTGCCTTCTCCAGGTTGGCCAACTTCCCGGCACGTTTTCGCGACTGCACTCCGGTGCCCGTCACTACGGCGACACCCGCTGAGTCGTAGCCCCGGTACTCCAGGCGCCGCAATCCGTCCACCACGACCTGGGTAGCGTCCTGCCCACCCACATAACCGACGATTCCGCACATATCCACAACGGTATCCCTCACGGGCACCCCGATGTCGTACCCCTGTCATCGACTGGGCACTCAACCGCAATGAGGAGGCACTGATGTGCTGGATGTGTGACAACTCGAGCCTGACGATGGCGGATTACCGCGCGTGGGCCGTCGCTACGATCGCCGAGAAGGGGTGGTGCCTGCAGTACGTGGAACCCGAGGATGACGACCCGTCATTGGTCTACACCGTTGGCCTGACGGGCGTCGGGAAGCCGGAGTTGGTGGCAGAGGGGCTGACCATCGCAGACGCGGCGGACCTCAACGAGGTCGCTCGCGGATGCATCAGCGGCGAGGTCTGGCCTGGCGACACTGTCCTGCTGGGTAGGCGTCGTTACCTTCTGGTACCCGAGCCGGATATCAGCCCCCTCTACCTCGCGCAGGACATGTACGGCGGGGATGTGCGCGCCCTGCGGATGCAGGCCAGCTAACGATGACTACAGAGAGAGGTGTTCGCGAACGACGGCGGCAAGATCCCCTGCCACAGCGGCGGCGGTGCGCTCGTCTTGGGCTTCGACCATGACCCGGACCAGGGGTTCTGTGCCCGACTTGCGCAGCAGCACCCGTCCCGATCCCGCGAGGGCTGCCTGTGCGCGGGCCACCGCCTCTGCAACCCGTTCGTTGGAGTCGACGGCGTGCTTGTCCACACCGCTGACATTGATCAATACTTGCGGGAGGCGATGCATGACGTCGGCGAGGTCTGCTAGTGATGAACCCGTCTGAGCCATGCGGCTCATCACCTGCAGGGCAGTCAGCAGACCGTCACCGGTCGTGGCGTGCTCGCTCATCACCACATGCCCGCTCTGTTCTCCACCGAGCACGAAACCGCCGTCCATCATCGCCTCGAGCACATAGCGGTCCCCTACCGCGGTCTCCACCACCGTGATCGACTCGCGCTCCATGGCCTGTTTGAAGCCCAGGTTCGCCATCACAGTTGCCACGACCGTGTTGTTGACCAACCGACCGGCGTCGCGCATGCTCAGCGCGATGATGCTCATCAACTGGTCTCCGTCGACGATGCGGCCCTGGGCATCCACGGCCAAGCAGCGGTCAGCATCTCCGTCATGGGCGATGCCAAGATCCGCGCCGGCGTCGACGACGGCCGCCTGCAGGTCCTGCATATGCGTCGATCCGCAGTCCCGGTTGATGTTATAGCCATCCGGGTCGCAGTGGATCTCGATGACTGTGGCACCCGCCTGCCGGTAGGCCAGGGGCGCCGCCGCGCTCGCGGCGCCGTTGGCACCATCGACGACTACCGTGAGCCCGTCCAAGGGCGTTTCGACGGTGGTGAGCAGGTGAGCGACGTACTCTGCGATCCCATCCGGGTCGGCCACAATGCGCCCGACGTCATCACCCACGGGACGCTGCCATTGCTCGTTGAGACGCGCCTCGATCTGTCCCTCGACCTCGTCGGGCAGTTTGTTGCCCTCGGCGTTGAAGAACTTGATGCCGTTGTCGGGCATGGCGTTGTGTGAAGCCGACAGCATCACGCCGAGGTCCGCCGAGCGCACCTTGGTGAGGTAGGCGATCGCCGGTGTGGGAAGCACCCCCGCATCGATGACGTCGACTCCTGCGCTGGCCAGCCCTGCCGCCACCGCGGACTGCAGGAACTCACCGCTGGCGCGGGGGTCGCGGCCGACCACAGCCGTACGTCGCGACCCGACCTCCGAGAGGATGTGTGCAGCCGAGACTGACAGATCCAATGCCAACTCGGCCGTGACGTCGCGGTTTGCGAGCCCCCGGACGCCGTCGGTACCGAACAGCGTACCCACGACGATTCTCAGCGCTTGCTGTATTGCGGCGCCTTGCGGGCCTTCTTGAGTCCGTACTTCTTGCGCTCGACCACGCGCGGGTCGCGGGTGAGGAAGCCGGCCTTCTTGAGATCGGGGCGGTACTCGTCGGTGTCGATCTCGGTCAGCGCACGGGCAATGCCCAACCGCAGCGCGCCCGCCTGGCCGCCAACGCCGCCACCGTGCAGACGCGCGATGACGTCGTACTGACCGTCCAAGCCGAGCAGCCGGAAGGGCTCGGTGACGATCTGCTGGTGAACCTTGTTGGGGAAGTAGGTGGCGAGGTCGCGACCGTTGATCTTCCACTGGCCGGTGCCCGGCACAACCCGAACACGGGCGACAGCCTCTTTACGTCGGCCAGTGCCTCCGCCGGGGCGGTTGACGGCCTGACGGCTGACAGCCGCCGGGGTCTCGGTGGTCAGAGTGGTCTCAGTCACAAGTAGTCCTTCCTGCGCGCGCGAGTTACTGCGCGACCTGACTGATGGTGTACGGAACCGGCTGCTGCGCGGAGTGCGGGTGCTCAGGTCCCGCGTACACCTTCAGCTTCGTGATTTGCTTACGGCCCAGCTTGTTGTGGGGAAGCATGCCGGCCACGGCCTTCTCGATCATGCGTCGCGGGTTCTTCTGCCGCAGATCCCCGTACGTGGTGGACTTCAAACCACCGGGGTATCCAGAGTGCCGGTGGTCGAGCTTCTGCTCGGCCTTGGCTCCGGTCAGAGCAACCTTGTCAGCGTTCACGACGATGACAAAATCGCCAGTGTCCACGTGCGGCGCGAAGGTCGGCTTGTGCTTGCCGCGCAGGAGGGTGGCGGCGTGGGTGGCCAGCCGACCGAGAACGACATCCTCGGCATCGATGACGTGCCACTGACGCGTGACCTCGTCGGCTTTCGGGGTGAACGTACGCACGACTTCCTACCTTGCTTCTGCTGTGGTGAGCGTTGGGGCTGCGATGGGCGCGATAGCACCCAGCCCACATGACCGATTCCAGAATAGCCCACGTGCTCACGAGCCCGACAAACGGGATACGAAAGGGTCCCCGCCGCAGCTGACGGGGACCCCTCCGGGTGGTTCTACTCGTAGTAGGAAACGCCGTCGGCGTCCATGGTGACGCGCGTGCCGGACTCGCCGGCCATGATGGCGGTCAGATTCTCAAGGGCGCCGATGACCGCGACCTTGCCCGACTTGGCGAAGGCGATCGCCGCGTCCACCTTCGGGCCCATCGAGCCGGCAGGGAAGTCGAACTCGGCCAGCGCGTACGGGTTGGCCTCGGAGATCCCCTTCTGCTCGGGGGTCCCGTAGTTGACGTACACCGACTCGGCGTCGGTGGCGATCACGAGCATGTCGGCCTCGATGTCACGGGCCAGCACCATCGAGGAGAAGTCCTTGTCGATGACGGCCTCGACACCGACCAGCTCCCGCGTGCCCTTCTTGTACATCGTGGGGATCCCGCCACCCCCGGTGCAGACCACGACCGCGCCCTTCTCCAGACACCACTCCACCGGCCGTACCTGGAAGATGCGCTGCGGCATCGGGGACGGCACGACGCGGCGCCACATGTCGCCGTCCTGCCGGACCGTCCAGCCCTTCTCGGCCGCCAAACGCTTGGCGTCCTCCTCGGAGTAGACCGGACCCACGAACTTGGTGGGGTTGTCGAAGGCCGGGTCGTTCGCGTCGACCTCCGTCATGGTGAGCAGTGTCGCCAAGGGCTTGCTGAAGGGCAGCAGATTGCCCAGCTCCTGCTCGATGAAGTAGCCGATCATGCCCTCGGTCTGGGCCCCCAGCACGTCGAAGGGGTAGGTCGACTCCTCGTTGTACGACGACGCCTGCAGGGCCAGCAGGCCGACCTGCGGACCATTGCCGTGCGACACGACCAACTCGTGGTCCATGGCGACCGGCGCCAGCGCCTCGCAGGCGATCTTGACGTTTTGGCGTTGGCTGTCCACCGTCATCGGCTGACCACGCTTCTGCAGGGCATTTCCACCGAGAGCCACAACAACTCGCATTCAACTGCCTCCAGTCATTAGGGATAGTGCGCTCAGGGTGCCACGGCCGAGCGCGGGGATGCCTGTTCATTCGCGTTAGTTCGCCTGGCTGTCATCTGCGGGATTCTGTCGTGGCCGCAGCCCCGTGCCCACAGCGGGCCAGCACCTGGGGATCAGTGACGACTCAGGCCGTCCGATCAGTCAGCCGTTGAACGTCCGGAATGCCTCGTAGACGAAGAAGGCGGGCCAGAGGATGCCCTGGAAGAACGCCCAGACGTACTCCCAGAACTGGTCAGCCTGGCCGAAGAACCAGAACCAGGCACCGAACAGGCCCAGTCCGTAGACGGCGCCGCCCCCAGCCGCGGTCGTGCTTGACGTGTTGGAGCCCATGTCCGCAGTGTAGGCCTTGGCATCGGCGAGGTCGAGTATCCGCCGGCGGGATGCACCGCCCTGCTCAGCCCCGGAACCGGCGCGCCCGCTGCGCCTGCTGCGCCATCTCAGCAGGGTCTGGATAACCGACCTCGACCAGCGCCAGTCCGTGCGCAGCGGCGGTGGCGAACTGCGGCTCGCGGCGCCGCTGGGCCAACACCTGGGCCAGGTGCTCGGCGACCGCCCCACCCTCACCGACCACGATGAGCGCCCCGACGATGGCGCGCACCATGGAATGACAAAAGGCGTCGGCGGCGATGTCCACGACCACCAGATCGGGATCCCGCGGATCGGTGCGACGATGCACGGATGCAGCCCGCACGGTGCGCACAGTGGACGCCTCCGGTCGGGGTTTGCAGAAGGCAGCGAAGTCGTGCTCCCCGATGAGCACTCCAACGGCCCGGTCCATGGCGGCGACGTCGAGGCCCCGGCGGCGCTGCAGCACGCTACCTCGCGCGCGCGGGTCCAACAACCCGGAGTCGCTGATCAGATACTCGTATCGGCGGAACAGCGCACTGAAGCGGGCGTCGAAACCCGCCGGTGCGACGCCAGCCGAGCGGATCCGCACATCGTCGGGCAACACTGCGTTCAACCGACGAAGGCAGGCCGAATCCCCGGGCCATGCCTCGACCGGTAGATCGATGTGACATACCTGGCCGAGGGCATGCACGCCCGCATCGGTGCGGCCAGCGACCACGACGCGCGCCCCGGTCACTCGCAGCACCCGGGCCACTGCAGTGACCAGTTCGCCGGCCACGGTGCGCTGACCTGGCTGCACGGCCCATCCGGAGAATCCGGCACCGTCATAGGCCAGATCCAGCCGGACGCGCAACAGCCCGCCACGATCCGCGGCGGGCTGTTGGTTGATCGCGTCAGGCATCCTTGGCGGGTTGCTCCTTGAGACCTTCAACCGCATCGACCTCGGCCTGCTCCTGGGCGGCCTTGATCTCGGCGGCATTCTCGGCCTGCGCCTCGGGCGACTCGGCAGCCGCCTCAGCAGCATCAATCGCCTCGTCCGCGGCGGCCTCGACCTCGTCGTTGACCTCCTGAGCCAGCGGCTTAGCCGCGGCGTCGCGGGCTGCCCGCTGGGCGGCCGACTCGGCCTCCTTGACGACGGCCTCGGCCATCGGCTCCACGAGCTCGATCACGGCCATGGGCGCGTTGTCGCCCTTGCGGCGACCGATCTTGGTGATGCGGGTGTACCCACCGGGACGGCCGGCGTACTGCGGGCCGATCTCAGTGAAGAGTTCGTGCACCACCTGCTTGTCCCGGATGACGGTCATCACCCGGCGCCTGGCGTGCAGATCTCCGCGTTTGGCGAACGTCACCATGCGGTCGGCCAGCGGGCTCAGCCGCTTGGCCTTGGCCTCGGTGGTAGTGATGCGGCCGTGCTGGAACAAGGCGGTGGCCAGGTTGGACAGCATCAACCGCTCGTGCGCCGGACCGCCACCCAAGCGGGGGCCCTTCGACGGCTGTGGCATCGTGATTCTCCTTGACTAGCGGGCAGCTCTACTTAGAGCTGCTCGTCCTCGGCGTACTGTTGGTCGTCCTCGGCGTAGAACGTGACAGCCTGCGACGGGTCGAACCCGGCGGGGCTGTCCTTGAGGTTCAGGCCCAGGCCGCCGAGGGCGTCCTTGACCTCGTCGATGGACTTCTGCCCGAAGTTGCGGATGTCCATCAGATCGGCCTCGCTGCGGGTGAGCAGCTCCCCGATGGTGTGCACACCCTCGCGCTTCAAGCAGTTGTAGGACCGCACCGAGAGGTTCAGGGCCTCGATGGGCTGGCTGAACTGCTCAGCCATGTAGGTGTCGACCTCGGACGGTCCGAGCTCGAGACCCTCTGCCGCAGCATTGAGGTCGCGCGCAAGGCCGAACAACTCGACCAGTGTCTTGCCGGCACTGGCCACCGCATCGCGGGCCCGCATGCTTGGCTTGGTCTCGACATCGACGATCAGGCGGTCGAAGTCGGTGCGCTGCTCGACACGGGTCGCTTCCACCTTGTAGGTGACCTTGAGAACCGGCGAGTAGATGGCATCGACCATGATGCGCCCCGCCTGCTTCTCCACCATGGAACCGGCAGCGGCAGGAACGTAACCGCGGCCCCGCTCCACTGTGAACTCCATGGACAGGGTCGCGCCCTCACCCAGCGTCGCGAGGTGCAACTCGGGGTTGTGGACCTCGACGCCGGTCGGCGCCTCGATGTCCCCGGCAGTGACCGCACCCGGACCGCTGGCCCGCAGGTACATGGTCACCGGCTCGTCCATCTCGGTGCTGGCGACGATGCCCTTGATGTTGAGCACGAGTTCGGTGACGTCCTCGGACATGCCGGGAACGGTGCTGAACTCGTGCTGCACGCCGTCGATGCGGATGCTGGTGACCGCTGCGCCCGGGATGGACGACAGCAGGGTGCGGCGCAGGCTGTTGCCCAACGTGTACCCGAAGCCCGGCTCGAGTGGCTCCAGCACGAAGCGGGAGCGGGTCTCGGAGACGAACTCCTCGGTCAGGACAGGCCGACTGGCAATCTGCACTTGTGTTCTTCCCTCCTTGGGCGACCGCTATATGACGCCCTCGAAATGATGGTTGGGGTTACTTGGAGTAGAGCTCGACAATCAACTGCTCCTGGACCAACGTGTCAATCTGCTCACGCTTGGGCAGGGCATGGACCAGAACGCGGAAGTGCGACGGGATGACCTCGAGCCACGCCGGCACCTCACGGTCGCCGGCCTCGGCGTGGGCCACTACGAACGGCGTCATCTCGCGCGACTTGTTGCGCACCTCGACGATGTCGTTCGGTGAGACCCGGTAGGAGGGGATGTCCACCTTTTTGCCGTTCACAGTGATGTGACCGTGCCGCACGAGTTGGCGTGCCATGTCGCGGCTCTTGGCGAACCCGGCGCGGTACACGACGTTGTCCAACCTGCTCTCCAGGATGGTGAGCAGGTTCTCACCTGTCTTGCCCTGCTTGCGGTTGGCCTCTTCGTAGTAGCTGCGGAACTGCTTCTCGAGCACTCCGTAGATGCGCGCGGCCTTCTGCTTCTCGCGCTTCTGGAGCAGGTACTCGCTCTCCTTGGTGCGGTTGCGGCCGTGCTGGCCCGGCGGGTAAGGGCGCTTCTCGACCGGGCAAGCCGGCGAGTCGCACTTCGCGCCTTTGAGGAACAATTTGGTCTTTTCGCGGCGGCACCGCTTGCAGTCCGCCCCGGTGTAACGTGCCATCTCTTAGATACTCCTGGCTATCAGACGCGACGCCGCTTGGGCGGACGGCATCCATTGTGGGGAACGGGGGTGACGTCCTGGATCGTGCCGACCTCCAGGCCAGTGGCCTGCAGGGATCGGATGGCCGTCTCGCGACCGGACCCGGGACCCTTGACGAACACGTCGACCTTGCGCATGCCGTTGTCCATCGCCCGACGGGCAGCGGCCTCAGCAGCCATCTGGGCGGCGTACGGAGTCGACTTGCGCGAACCCTTGAAACCGACCTGGCCGGACGACGACCAGGCGATAACCGCACCCTGGGGGTCGGTGATGCTGACGATCGTGTTGTTGAATGTGCTCTTGATGTGAGCGTGACCGTAGGCCACGTTCTTCTTCTCTTTGCGGCGCGGTTTCTTCGCGCCCTTCTGGGGTGCCATGGATGCTCAGACTCCTGCTCGAATGCTCACTTGCCGACCTTCTTCTTGCCCGCGACCGTCTTGCGCTTGCCCTTGCGGGTGCGTGCGTTGGTGTGGGTGCGTTGGCCGCGGACAGGCAGTCCGCGACGGTGCCGAAGCCCCTGGTAGGAGCCGATCTCCACCTTGCGCCGAATGTCGGCCTGCACCTCACGGCGCAAGTCACCCTCAGTCTGGAAGTGGGCCTCGATGTAGTCGCGCAGGGCGATGACGTCGGCCTCGGACAGGTCACGAACACGGATGTTCGGGTCGATACCGGTGGCTGCCAATGCCTGCTGAGCGCGGGATCGGCCAACCCCGAAAATGTATGTCAGGCCGATCTCGACGCGCTTCTCACGCGGCAGATCGACCCCCACAATGCGTGCCATAGGGCAGTTCTCCTACTGGTTGACGAAGGTGTGGTGGCGTCGTCGGTCCCACCGCCCTGGTGGGTCCCCGGCCTTCGAATCCCGGGGGTGGCGTCTGGCAGCTCTATGGCTTCGAGCGCCAGGTTCGGACGACGTCAAATCCAGGGGTCAGCCCTGGCGCTGCTTGTGGCGAGGGTTCTCGCAGATCACCATGACGCGACCATTCCTGCGAATCACCTTGCACTTGTCGCAGACCTTCTTGACGCTCGGTTGAACCTTCATGGGTGTCCTACTTAATCCTCACTTGTACCGGTAGACGATGCGTCCCCGGGTCAAGTCGTAGGGCGAGAGCTCCACGACCACACGGTCATCCGGAAGGATCCGGATGTAATGCATGCGCATCTTGCCTGAGATGTGGGCCAGGACCTTGTGGCCGTTGTCCAACTCGACCCGGAACATTGCATTGGGTAGTGACTCGATGATCGTGCCTTCGAGCTCGATCGCGTCGTCCTTCTTACCCATGCGTGAACCAGATCTTTCTCAGGGGATGTATGGCATGCGTGCAGAACCGCAGTTCCGCACTTTTCGAGTGTACGCTACGCGCCGTTGTCCGGAATAGAGGGGTATGCGGGCGTATCGCGGATGCGTCAGTTGAACGCCGACACCTGCACACCCAACGCGCCCAGCTCGCCCGCTCCGCCGTCCCGGGCCGTGAGCACCCACGGCCCGGTGCTGGTCACGGCCACGGTGTGCTCCCAATGGGCGGCCAGCGAACCGTCCATCGTCACCACCGTCCAGTCGTCCTCCAGAGTGGTGTTCTCCGCCGCACCGAGGGTGATCATGGGCTCGATGGCGATGACCAGCCCCGGCACCAGGTGCGGACCTTTTCCCGACGGTCCGACATTGGGCACGTCCGGGGCCATATGCATCTGCGTGCCGATGCCGTGCCCGACGTAGTTGCGCACGATGCCGTAGTCGTGAGCGGCTCCCCGCACGACCTGCTCGACCGCCGCGCCGATGTCGGTGAGCCGACCTCCGGGCCGGGCGTGCGCCAACCCGTGCCACAGCGCGCAACGAGTGGTGTCGGACAACTCGGTGGCACCCCGGCCCACCTGCCCGACCGCGCAGGTCACCGCGGCGTCGCCGTGCCAGCCGGCGAGGATCGCTCCGCAATCGACGCTGACCAGCGAACCCTCGGGAATCGGCTCGTCGGTGGGGATGCCGTGCACGATCGCATTGTCGATGCTCACGCAGATGCTCGCGGGGTACCCGTAGTAGCCCAGGAAGGACGGGACAGCCCCGGCCGAACGAATGACCTCCTCGGCGATCGCGTCGAGGACCTTGCCGGTGACCCCGGGCTGCACAGCGGCCACGACCGCCTCCAGCGCGTCGGCGACCACCAACCCGGCCGCGCGCATCAGGTGAATCTGCTCGTCGGTCTTGATCTGCAGTTTCGGAGCCCGATGGAACACTTAGGCCTCCAGCGCGCTCAGCAGCCGCTCGGTGACCTCGTCCATGGCGCCCATCCCGTCGACCTGCACCAGCAGACCCCGCTGGGAGTAGACCCGCACGAGTGGCTCGGTTTGCTCGGCGTACACATCCATCCGGCGCCGGATCACCTCTTCGGTGTCGTCGGCGCGACCCTGTTCCTGCGCCCTGTTGAGCAGCCGGGCCACGACCTCGTCGGTGTTCGCCGTGATCTCGACGACCTTGTCCAGGTCCGATCCCAGGCCAGCGAGAATGGTGTCGAGTTCGCCGACCTGCGCCAGCGTGCGGGGGTAGCCGTCGAGGATGAAGCCCTCGGCCGCGTCCGGCTCGGCCAGGCGGGCAGCGACCATCGAGTTCGTCACCTCGTCGGGGACGTACTCACCGGCCTCCATGTACCGCTGGGCCTCGAGCCCGAGAGGTGTGCCCGCTGCCAGATTCGCGCGGAAGATCTCGCCTGTGGAGATGTGCGGGACCTGCAGGTGCGCCGCGATCTTGACCGCCTGCGTTCCCTTACCTGCCCCGGGAGGCCCCATAAGAACCATTCGCATCATCTCAAGAACCCTTCATAGGATCGCTGTTGCAGTTGTGCCTCGATCTGCTTCACCGTATCGAGTCCGACACCCACCATGATCAGCAACGAGGTCCCGCCGAAGATGAAGCTCTGCCCGACACCTAATGCCCCAAAGGCATAAAGCGGGATCACCGCCACGATCGCGAGGTAGATCGAACCCGGGAACGTCAACCGGCTCAGCACGTACGACAAGTACTTCTCGGTGGGTTTGCCGGCCCGGATGCCCGGGATGAAACCGCCGTACTTCTTCATGTTGTCGCTGACCTCGACCGGGTTGAACGTGATCGAGACATAGAAGTAGGCGAAGAAGATGATCATCGCCACATAGAACAGGATGTACAGGGGCTCGGTGCCGGTGGACAGGTTGCGCTGGATCCAGATGCCCCACGAGGCGTTCGTGTTGCCGCTGACCGTTGCCAGCAGTTGCGGGATGTAGAGCAGGGAGGAGGCGAAGATCACCGGGATGACACCAGCCATGTTGACCTTCAGCGGGATGTAGGTGCTCGCCCCGCCCATGAGCCGCGAGCCCACCATCTTCTTGGCGTACTGCACGGGGATCCGGCGCTGAGCCTGCTCCACATAGACGACCGCGCCGATGATGACCACCCCGACCGCCAGCGTCATGGCCAGCACGAACGCGCCACGGGTCACGTAGATCGAGTAGAACTGCCCCGGCATACCCGCGATGATCGACACGAAGATCAGCAGCGACATACCGTTGCCCACCCCGCGGTCGGTGATCAGCTCACCGAACCACATCAGCATTGCGGCACCGGCCGTCATGACCAGGATCATCGTGATGATCAGAGGCACCGACTGGTTGGGGATCAGGTTCTCGTTACAGCCCTGGAACAACTGCCCGGGTGAGCGCGCCAGCGAGATGAACGCGGTGGCCTGCAGCACGGACAGACCGATGGTCAGATACCGGGTGTACTGGGTCATCTTCGCCTGGCCGGACTGACCCTCTTTACGCAGCGCCTCGAGTCGCGGGATGACCACCGTGAGCAATTGGATAATGATGCTGGCCGTGATGTACGGCATGATGCCCAGCGCAAAGACGCTCAACTGCAGCAGCGCGCCGCCGCTGAACAGGTTGATGAGCCCGTAGAACGAGTTTCCCTCGACCAGCGCCAGACAGTTCTGGATCGCTGTGGAGTCCACGCCCGGAGTGGGGATCACCGCCCCGACCCGGTAAAGGGCGATCAGGCCCAGCGTGAACAGGATCTTATTGCGCAGGTCCGGAGTCCGGAACGCTGCTGCGAACTGCGATAGCAAAGATCCTCCTCGCGCACTGGTAGCGCGCATGCGACATCGACTGGTACTGACCCTGAGGGTAGCAAGGGCGCCGCGCGCTGTGGTGCGGCAGCCGTGGTCGGTGTGCTCGGATTACCGCCCGTATGCCGCTTCGAGCACCTGACCGGCTTGGGTGACGAGTGCCGCGTCGGTGGCCGGACGCGTCGGTGATGAGCGACCACCGGTGAATCCGAAGAGCACCGGCGCCTGCACCAGGCCCGCCAGGTTGTACCACTCGGACCAGCGCAGCCCGGGTGCGCGGGTGACGTGCAGGATCTGACGTTGGGGCCACCAGATCCGCTCGTAGCGCAGGAACACCTTCTCCAGGTTGCCGGTGGTCAGCCCGTCCAGGTAGCTCCGCAGCCAGGTCGGCCAGGGCAAGGCGGGCAGATCCTGCTGCAGGACTGCCAGCGGGACAGCCACGATGGCCGCGTCGGCGGTGATGTCGCCAGCAGTCACCGAGTCCCCCACTCGCAGCTGCCGCACCGGGCTGTTCAGGCGGACGTTGAGGTTCTTGGCCATCATGGCCGGCACAGCACTGAAACCACCCTGCACAAGTCGGTCCTCGCCCCGGTACACGTTGCCTTCCCACAGGGCTTGGGCGCCAAGGGCGGCTGCGGGCAGGCCGAACTCAAGGTCGAACTCGCTGTGCTGGACGAGTCTGCGCGCCGCGGTGTCGGCGGTCCAGCCTTGCTGACGCAGCGATCTGCGAGCGCTGACCGATCTCGGTGGCTTACGAGCACCTATCGCTTTGGCCGCACGCCAGAGCTCGGATTCCGCCGCCGCGACTCCCGGGGCTGGCCCGCCCGTTGTGAAGTCGCGGGCAATCGCATCCTCGTAGTCGGTGGGAACCAGCGACAGCCCAGCCGCCTTGACCACGGCCACCATGGGATTGCCGGTGACACCGTGGATCCACGCTGCCCCCTTCTCTGCCGGCACACCCATGGAGGTATCGGTGAAGACCCGACCGCCGATGCGATCGCGGGCTTCGGCGACGATCACGGTGCGTCCGGCCTCGCGTAGGACGGTGGCCGCGCGCAGCCCAGCCAACCCCGCGCCAACGACCAACACGGTGCGAGCGCCCGGGATCTGGTCCAGCAGGCGTCGGGCGGCACGCTCGCCGGAGAGGTATGCGCCGTGCACGGTCGCCGGGTAGTCGGTCGCGGTGTACTCCCCGGCCAGCACGATCCTTGCCTTGATGATCGCTCTGCCGAGTTCCTCACGCACCCAGTACGGGGTCCCCGGGGGGAGCGCGGAATACGATCCGCGGGCCCATTCATCGGTGTCCCAGCGGGTGACGACGCTGGCGACGATGTCGGCGTCAGCCGCGTCGCTGCGTTCGGTGCAGCCGGCCAGGGTCAGCGCCGCCCCTGCCTTGAGAAGGTCGCGCCGGTGCATGGATCCCACGGTAGGGGCCTGGGACGTGCTGTGGCGCTGGCTCCGACGGGTTCGCCCACGTCAGCCACTACGCGCAGAACCGCCCCCTTCGTTCAGGATCGCCCCTCCCGAAGGGGCGGCTCTGAACGAACGCGGCGAAACTGCGCCGAAGACAGCGAGGGCCGCCGGAGCCTACGCTCCAGCGGCCCTCGCCACGCACTTAACCGACGGTGACTGACCCGCCAGCGGCCTCGACCTTACTCGTCGCGGTCGCGGAGGCAGCATCAACGCTGACCTGCACGGCCACCGAGATGTCGCCGTTGCCCAACAACTTCACAGGCTGGTTCTTGCGCACCGCACCCTTGGCCACGAGGGTCTCCTTGGAGACCTCGCCACCCTCCGGGAACAGCGCCTGCACCTGAGCAAGGTTCACGACCTGGAAGGTCACCTTGTTGGGGCTCTTGAAGCCCTTGAGTTTGGGCAGACGCATGTGCAGCGGCGTCTGGCCACCCTCGAAGTAGGCCGGGATCTGGTTACGGGCCTTGGCACCCTTGGTGCCGCGACCAGCCGTCTTACCCTTGGAGGCCTCACCGCGGCCCTTGCGCGTCTTCGCGGTCTTGGCCCCGGGGGCCGGCCGCAGGTGATGCACCTTGAGCGTCATTGCTTAACCTCCTCAACCGCCACCAGATGGATGACGGTGTTGACCATGCCACGCAGTTCGGGACGGTCCTCGATCTCTACTGTCTGCCCGATCTTGCGCAGGCCCAGGGTCCGCAGGGTGGCGCGCTGGTTGGCGGTGCCACCGATGGGGGAACGGGTCTGCGTCACTTTCAGCGTCGCCACCTCAGGCCCCCTGTCCTGCGGCTTGGGCACGCAGCAGAGCGGCCGGAGCGACATCCTCGAGGGGCAGACCACGGCGGGCTGCCACCTGCTCGGGACGCTCCAGCTCCTGCAAAGCCTTTACCGTGGCCCGCACGATGTTCAGAGCGTTGTCCGAACCCAGTGACTTGCTCAGCACGTCATGCACACCAGCGCACTCCAGCACGGCGCGCACCGGGCCACCGGCGATGACACCGGTACCCGGCGACGCCGGACGCAGCAGCACCACACCGGCTGAGTCCTCACCCACGATGGGGTGAGGAATCGTGCCCTGGATGCGCGGCACCTTGAAGAAGTGCTTCTTGGCCTCTTCGACACCCTTGGCGATCGCCGCGGGCACCTCCTTGGCCTTGCCGTAGCCGACACCCACCATGCCGTCGCCGTCACCGACGACCACCAGTGCGGTGAAGCTGAACCGACGGCCACCCTTGACGACCTTGGCGACGCGGTTGATGTTCACCACCCGCTCGATGTACTGCGACTTCTCGGCGTTGCGACCACCATCACGGCGGTCCCGGCCGGAACGATTCTGATTCGACATGTCTCTCCTAGAACTCCAGGCCGGCTTCGCGGGCACCGTCGGCGACTGCGGCGATCCGGCCGTGGTAGCGGTAACCACCCCGGTCGAAGACCACCTGGGTCACCCCGGCGGCTTTGGCACGATCACCCAGCAACTTGCCGACGGTCGTGGCCTTGGCGCTCTTGTCCCCGTCAGCGGACCGCACATCGGACTCCATCGTGGAGGCCGAGGCGAGGGTCTTGCCCACCGTGTCGTCGACGATCTGCGCCTCGACGTGGCGGGTGGATCGGAAGACCACCAGACGGGGCCGCTCGGCAGTACCGACGACCTTCTTGCGGACCCTGGAGTGCCGGCGACTGCGCGACACCGATCGGGCCGAACCCGAACCGAGTTTGGTGACAACGTTACTCATTACTTACCTGCCTTCCCGGCCTTGCGGCGGATGACCTCGCCGGAGTACCGGATGCCTTTGGCCTTGTACGGGTCGGGCTTGCGCAGTTTGCGAATGTTCGCAGCCACCTCGCCGACCAACTGCTTGTCGATCCCCGAGACCGTGAACTTGGTCGGGCCCTCGACGGTGAACGTGATGCCTTCCGGCGCATCCACCTGTACCGGGTGGCTGAATCCGAGGGAGAACTCCAGGCCCTGCCCCTTGGGCACAACGCGGTAACCGGTACCGGTGATCTCCAGGTTCTTGCTGTACCCCTCGGTGACGCCGACCACCATGTTGGCGATCAGGGTGCGGCTCAGGCCGTGCAGGCTCTTGCTCACCCGCTCGTCGTTGGGTCGGGCGACCTCGATCTCGCCGGCGTCGTTGCGACCCACGGTGATCGGCTCGCTGACAACGAGGTTCGAGGACCCCTTGGGGCCCTTGACGGTCACCGTCTGGCCGTCGATGTCCACGGTGACGCCCGCAGGCACCGGAATGGGATTCTTGCCAATACGCGACATGGGAGCCCCTTACCAGACGTAGGCGAGGACTTCCCCACCTACGCCTTTCTGCTCGGCCTGCCGGTCGGTCAGCAGACCGGACGACGTGGAGATGATGGCGATGCCCAGTCCACCGAGCACCCGGGGCATGGCCCCACGCTTGGCGTACACGCGCAGACCGGGCTTGCTGACCCGGCGTACTCCGGAGATGGAGCGTTCGCGGTTGGGACCGTACTTGAGGTCCACGATGAGGGTGCGGCCAACCGTGGCGTCCTCGGTGCGTACGCCAGCGACGTAGCCCTCAGACTTCAGGATGTTGGCGATCCCCTCTTTGATCTTGGAGTGCGGCATCGCCACTTCGTCGTGGTGCGCCGCACTGGCGTTGCGCAGACGCGTCAACATGTCTGCGATTGGGTCGGTCATGCTCATTGGCTGTGTCTACTTTCTCGCCGTGGTTTCCGCTGTGGGACCTGCGGCGCTGGGGCTGGGGAGGGTTACCAGGAGCTCTTGGTGACGCCGGGCAGTTCGCCGCGGTGAGCCATCTCGCGCACGCAGATCCGGCACAGGCCGAACTTGCGGTACACCGAGTGCGGCCGGCCGCAGCGGGTGCAGCGGGTGTAGCCGCGCACCTTGAACTTCGGCTTCTTCTGCGACTTCTCGATCAGTGCCTTCTTGGCCATGTCAGTTCTCCTTGAAGGGCATACCGAGCAGCTTGAGCAGGGCACGCCCACCCTCGTCGTCGGTTGCGGTGGTCACGATGGTCACGTCCATACCCCGGGCGCGGTCGACCTTGTCGGGGTCCACCTCGGGGAACATGACCTGCTCGGTGAGGCCGAACGTGTAGTTGCCGCGGCCGTCGAACTGCTTGGGCGACAGCCCTCGGAAGTCACGGATACGGGGCAGGGCCACCGACATCAGCCGGTCCAGGAACTCCCACATCCGATCGCCACGCAGCGTGGTGTGGGCACCGATCGGCTGCCCTTCGCGCAGCTTGAACTGCGCGATGGACTTGCGAGCACGGGTGACCTGCGGCTTCTGGCCCGTGATCGTGGCCAGGTCGCGCACGGCGCCGTCGATCAGCTTGCTGTCGCGCGCGGCATCGCCCACGCCCATGTTGACCACGACCTTGGTGACGGTCGGGACCTGCATGACATTGGCCAGACCGAGCTGCTCCTTGAGCTGCCCCTTGATCTCGTCGTGGTAGCGCGCTTTGAGTCGCGGCGCACTGCTGGTGGTCGTCGTCATTCGATGTCCTTACCTGTCCGGCGGGCCACTCGCACCCGCCGCGTGCTGTCATACGTCGTGCCGTCCGCGCGCCGCTTCTCGACGCTCTCGCGCCGCGAGCCCACCCGGGTGGCCTTGCCGTCCTCGACCAGCATCACGTTGGAGATGTGAATGGGAGCCTCGGTGTGGACCAGACCGCCGGTCTTGGCACCGCGATCGCCCTGGCCAACCTTCTCGTGCTTGACGACGCGGTTGACGCCCTCGACGATCACGCGCTGCTTGGCGGGGTCGACGATCAGCACTTTGCCGGTCGTGCCCTTGTCCTTGCCGGCGATGACCTGCACGGTGTCACCCTTGCGAATCTTCACGCCTGCCATCACAGCACCTCCGGAGCCAGCGAGATGATCTTCATGAACTTCTTGTCGCGCAGTTCGCGGCCCACCGGCCCGAAGATCCGGGTTCCACGTGGCTCGCCATCACCCTTGAGGATGACCGCAGCGTTCTCGTCGAAGCGGATGTAGGAACCATCCGGGCGACGCTTCTGCTTCTTCGTGCGCACGACGACGGCCTTGACGACCTCGCCCTTCTTGGCCGAACCGCCGGGAATCGCATCCTTGACGGTGGCCACAATGACGTCGCCGATGCCCGCGTAGCGACGGCCGGAGCCGCCCAACACGCGGATGCACAGCAACTCCTTGGCGCCGGTGTTGTCGGCGACCCGAAGTCGGGACTCTTGCTGAATCATCGGTTACTTCGCCTTCTCAAGGACCTGCACGACGCGCCACCGCTTAGTGGCGGAGGTCGGGCGGGTCTCCATCAGCTCGACGCGGTCGCCCACGCCACACTCGTTGTTCTCGTCATGGGCCTTCAACCGGCTGGTACGCCGGACGACCTTGCCGTACAGGGGGTGCTTGAACCTGTCCTCCACGGCGACCACGACGGTCTTGTCCATCTTGTCGCTGACCACCAGACCCTCACGAACCTTGCGGGGTTCGCGGGGCGCGGCTGCTTGCTCACTCATGCCATGACCTCGTCACTTGTAATACCCAGCTCGCGCTCACGCAGAACCGTGTAGATGCGAGCGATGTCCTTCTTGACGGCGCGCAGCCGACCATGATTCTCCAACTGTCCGGTGGCGGACTGGAAACGGAGGTTGAACAGCTCCTCCTTGCCCTCCTTCAGACGCGACACCAGATCCTCATCGGTGAGCTGGCGCAACTCTTCTGTCTTCGGTGCTGGCATCAGTCCTCACTTACCTCGCGCCGCACGATCCGGCACTTCATCGGCAGCTTGTGGGCTGCGCGCTGCAGTGCTTCCTGTGCGGTGTGCTCGTTGGGGTAGGTCAACTCGAACATGACCCGCCCCGGCTTGACGTTGGCGACCCACCACTCGGGCGAGCCCTTGCCGGAACCCATGCGGGTCTCTGCCGGCTTCTTGGTCAGCGGACGGTCCGGGTAGATGTTGATCCAGACCTTGCCGCCACGCTTGATGTGGCGGGTCATCGCGATACGGGCCGCCTCGATCTGACGGTTCGTCACGTAGGCCGGCTCCAGGGCTTGCAGGCCCCAGTCACCGAAGGCGACCTTGGTGCCGCCCTTGGCCATACCGGACCGCTTCGGGTGGTGCTGCTTGCGGTGCTTCACTCTGCGCGGAATCAACATCTCAGGCCTCCGTCGCTGCCGGTGCGGTGGCGGGGGCCTCCGCAGGAGCTGCCTGAGCTGGTGCGGTCTCCCGCTCGGTGTTGCGCTGACCACGATCGCCGCCGCGGTCGCCACGGTCGCCACGACCACGGCCGCCATCACGACGACCCCGGCCCGGCGAACCGGAGCGCTGCAGGCGGGCCTGCCGCTGCTGTTCGCGCTCGGTGCGGTCGGTCGAGACCTCGCCGTGGTAGATCCAGACCTTCACACCGATCCGGCCGAAGGTGGTGCGGGCCTCGTAGAACCCGAAGTCGATGTCCGCACGTAGCGTATGCAGCGGAACCCGGCCTTCGCGGTAGAACTCGGTGCGGCTCATCTCCGCACCGCCAAGGCGGCCGCCGACCTGCACCCGGATGCCCTGGGCACCGGCGCGCTGGGCCGACTGCATTCCCTTGCGCATAGCGCGGCGGAACGAGACACGGCTGGACAACTGCTCGGCGATACCCTGCGCGACCAGTTGGGCGTCGACCTCGGGGTTCTTCACCTCGAGGATGTTCAACTGCACCTGCTTGCCGGACAGCTTCTCCAGCTCAGCGCGCAGCCGCTCCGCCTCGGCACCCTTACGACCGATGACGATGCCCGGACGGGCAGTGTGGATGTAGATGATCACCCGGTCACGGGTGCGCTCGATCTCCACCTTGGAGATCCCAGCACGCTCCATGCCCTCGCTGAGCAGCCGGCGGATCTTGACGTCCTCGGCCACGTAGTCGGCATAGCGCTGCCCGGGTTTGGTGCTGTCGGTGAACCAGCGGGTCACGTACTCACTCGTGACGCCGAGCCGGAACCCGTGCGGGTGGACTTTTTGACCCACCTAACTCACCCCTTTCCTTCGGTCGCTGCCGCTGTGCGCGACGCTACGACCACTGTGATGTGACTGGTCCGCTTCCGAATCCGGTTCGCCGAACCGCGTGCCCGGGGGCGGAAGCGCTTCATGGTCGGACCTTCATCGACGTAGACCTCGGAGACGAACAGGTCGTTCGCATCCAAGTCGTGGTTGTTGGTGGCGTTGGCGATGGCGCTGTCAAGCACCTTGCCCACTGGCTCACTGGCGGCCTGCGGAGCGAACTGCAGAATCGCCTGTGCTTCGGCGGTGGGCAGACCCCTGATGAGGTCCACCACCCGACGCGCCTTCATGGGCGTGACGCGCACAAATCGCGCACGGGCCCTGGCTTCCATCGCTATCCCTGCCTTCTTCTCAAATCGATTCTGTGTTCTTACCGGCCGCGCTTGGCTTTGCGGTCGTCCTTGACGTGACCCCGGAAGGTACGCGTCGGGGCGAACTCGCCGAGCTTGTGACCGACCATGTTCTCGGTGATGAACACGGGAACGTGCTTGCGGCCGTCGTGGACGGCGATCGTGTGGCCCAGCATCGCCGGGACGATCATGGATCGGCGCGACCAGGTCTTGATGACGGCCTTGCTGCCCTTATCGTTCTGCACATCCACCTTCTTCATGAGGTGGGTGTCGACGAAGGGACCCTTCTTCAAACTGCGTGGCATCTTCTAGTTCCCTCAGCGCTTCTTGCCGGCCTTGCGGCGACGGACGATGAACTTGTCGCTCGGCTTCTTCTTCGACCGGGTGCGACCCTCCGGCTTCCCGTTCGGGTTCACCGGGTGGCGACCACCGGACGTCTTGCCCTCGCCACCACCATGCGGGTGGTCGACCGGGTTCATCGCCACACCGCGCACGGTCGGGCGCTTGCCCTTCCAGCGGTTGCGGCCGGCTTTGCCCCAGTTGATGTTCGACTGTTCGGAGTTACCGACCTGGCCGACCGTGGCCCGGCAGCGAAGATCCACGTTGCGGATCTCACCGGACGGCATACGCAACTGGGCGTACGGCCCATCCTTGGCCACGAGCTGCACGCTCGAGCCGGCCGACCGGGCGATCTTCGCACCGCCGCCGGGGCGCAGTTCCACAGCGTGGATGACCGTACCCGTCGGGATGTAGCGCAGCGGCATGTTGTTGCCCGGCTTGATGTCGGCGCCCTGTCCGGTCTCGATCCGGTCACCCTGTTGAAGGTTGTGCGGAGCGAGGATGTAGCGCTTCTCCCCATCTGCGTAGTGCAGCAGGGCGATGCGGCTGGTCCGGTTGGGGTCGTACTCGATCTGCGCGACCTTGGCCGGCACGCCGTCCTTGTCCGCGCGCCGGAAGTCGATGACCCGGTAGGCCCGCTTGTGCCCACCACCTTGATGACGGGTGGTGATGCGACCGGAGTTGTTGCGCCCACCCTTCTTCGGCAGCGGCTTCACCAGGGACTTCTCCGGGGTGGAGCGGGTCACCTCGACGAAGTCGGCGACACTCGAGCCACGGCGGGCTGGAGTCGTCGGCTTGTACTTTCGAATTCCCATGTCGTATCCCTCAGCTCACCGGTCCGCCGAAGATGTCGATGCGATCACCCTGCGCAACGGTGACCACAGCACGCTTGCTGCTGGCCCGCTGGCCGAAGCCGGAGCGGGTGCGCACGCGCTTGCCCGCCCGGTTGAGGGTGTTCACACCGGTCACCTTCACGCCGAAGACCTTTTCGACGGCGATCTTGATCTCGGTCTTGTTGGCGTCCGGCCGGACCAGGAAGGTGTACTTGTTCTCGTCGAGCAGTCCGTAGGACTTCTCCGAGATCACCGGTCCCAGCAGGACGTCGCGGTAGTCAGCGATCCTCATGCGGACTCCTCCTCGGTCTCATTCGCGGCCGACGCCTCGGTCGAGGTGGCGGTCGCCTTGGCAGACGCGCCGCTGCGGGGTCCGGCCAGGAACGCGCTCAGCGCGCCCTCGGTGAAGACCACGTCGTCGTTGACCAGCACGTCGTAGGTGTTCAGTTGGTCCGGGGCCAGCAGGTGCACCTCGGGAACGTTGCGCAGCGACTTCCAGGTGAGCTCGTCGGTGCGCTCGGCAACGAGCAGCACCGCCGGCGCCATCGTCACGGCGCGCAGGGCACTCAGTGCGGACTTCGTCGACGGCGCCTGGCCCTCGACGATTGCAGCCATCACATGCACACGCTGCGCGCGCGCCCGGTCGGACAGTGCCGAGCGCAGGGCTGCGGCCTTCATCTTCTTGGGCGTCTTCTGCACGTAGCTGCGCGGCGTGGGGCCATGTACGGTCCCACCGCCGGCGAACTGCGGTGCCCGGGTGGAGCCTTGGCGGGCACGGCCGGTGCCCTTCTGGCGGTACGGCTTGCGACCGCCACCGGCGACCTCGGCCCGCGTCTTGGTCTTGTGCGTGCCCTGCCGGGCCGCGGCGAGCTGCGCCACGACCACCTGGTGGATCAACGGCACGTTGATCGGCACGTTGAAGACCTCGGCGGGCAGATCGATCGTCCCGGCGGCGTCGCCGGACGGGCTCTTGATGTCGATGGATGTCATGTCATGCGCCCTTCGCTGCGTCGCGGATGAGCACCAGCGCACCCTTCGGCCCGGGGACAGCGCCCTTGACCAGGATGAGGTTGCGGTCGGCGTCGACGGCGTGCACCGTCAGTCCCTGGGTGGTGACACGGTCGGACCCCATACGTCCGGCCATGCTCAGACCCTTGAACACCCGGCCCGGAGTGGCACAGCCACCGATCGAGCCCGGCGAGCGATGCTTGCGCTGCACACCGTGGGAGGCACGCAACCCGTGGAAGCCATGACGCTTCATGACACCCGCGAATCCCTTGCCCTTGCTGGTGGCGGTCACGTCCACGATCTGCCCGGCCTCGAACACATCGGCCTTCAGCTCCTGGCCGAGGGTGTATTCGCTGGCGTCTTCAGTGCGCACCTCGACCAGGTTGCGCCGCGGCGTCACCTCGGCCTTCTTGAAGTGCCCGGTGTCGGGCTTGTTGACCCGGCGCGGGTCAACGGCACCGAATGCGATCTGCACCGCGGAGTACCCGTCAGTCTCGGGCGTGCGGACCTGGGTCACCACACACGGACCGGCTTCGATCACCGTGACCGGCACGATCCGGTTGTTGTCATCCCATACCTGGGTCATGCCGAGCTTGGTGCCCAGCAGCCCTTTGCGAGTTGTCGTCTTCATCAGTGGCGTCCTACAGCTTGATCTCGATCTCGACGCCGGCCGGCAGATCCAGCTTCATGAGCGAGTCCACGGTCTTCGGGGTCGGATCGAGGATGTCGATGAGTCGTTTGTGGGTGCGCATCTCGAAGTGCTCGCGGCTGTCCTTGTACTTGTGCGGCGAGCGGATGACGCAGTAAACGTTCTTCTCCGTCGGCAGCGGCACAGGACCGGCGACTTTGGCACCCGTGCGCGAAACGGTGTCCACGATCGTCTTCGCCCACTTGTCGATGACTTCGTGATCATAGGCCTTGAGCCTGATGCGGATCTTCTGTCCCGCCATGGCGCTTGTTTCCTCTTCTTCTTGCCGCTGTCGTGATCACCACCGGCAGGCTCGACGCCTGTCGCAGGTGACCCATGGTTGTGGAGCACGGGTCGGGGGCGAGGGATGCCTCACCCCCGACCGGGGGTAGTGCTGGTTACTACTTGTTGATCTTTGTGACCCGGCCGGCGCCGACGGTGCGGCCACCTTCCCGGATCGCGAACCGCAGACCGTCCTCCATGGCGATCGGCTGGATCAACTGCACCGACATCTGGGTGTTGTCGCCGGGCATGACCATTTCGGTCCCCTCCGGCAACGTCACCACACCAGTCACGTCCGTGGTACGGAAGTAGAACTGCGGGCGGTAGTTGTTGAAGAACGGCGTGTGACGGCCGCCCTCATCCTTGCTCAGGATGTAGACCTGAGCCTCGAACTCGGTGTGCGGGGTCACGCTACCGGGCTTGCAGATCACCATGCCGCGCTCAACATCCTCGCGCTTGGTGCCGCGCAGGAGTAGCCCGACGTTCTCGCCGGCCTGACCCTCGTCGAGCAGCTTGCGGAACATCTCGATGCCGGTCACGGTCGTCTTGTGCGACGTGTCGCGGATGCCGATCATCTCGACCTCCTCGTTGACCTTGACGATCCCGCGCTCGATGCGCCCGGTCACCACGGTGCCACGACCGGTGATGGTGAACACATCCTCAACGGGCATCAGGAACGGCTTCTCGATCTCCCGCTCGGGAGTCGGGATGAACTCGTCCACCGCATCCATCAACTCGAGGATGCTCTCGCCCCACTTCTCGTCGCCATTCATGGCCGGGAAGGCAGCCACGCGCACCACGGGGGTGTCGTCGCCGGGGAACTCGTAGGTGGTCAGCAGTTCGCGGACCTCCATGTCGACGAGCTCGAGGATCTCCTCGTCGTCGACCATGTCGCACTTGTTCAGGGCAACGACGATGCTCGGCACGCCGACCTGGCGGGCGAGCAGCACGTGCTCCTTCGTCTGCGGCATCGGGCCGTCAGTGGCGGCGACCACGAGGATCGCACCGTCCATCTGAGCAGCACCGGTGATCATGTTCTTGATGTAGTCGGCGTGACCGGGGCAGTCCACGTGGGCATAGTGCCGGGCCTCGGTCTGGTACTCGACATGTGCGATCGAGATCGTGATCCCGCGCTGACGCTCCTCCGGGGCCTTGTCGATCATGTCGAAAGGCGTGAAGGGGTTCAGGTCGGGGTACTTGTCGTGCAGCACCTTGGTGATCGCCGCGGTCAGCGTCGTCTTTCCGTGGTCGATGTGACCAATGGTGCCGATGTTGACGTGGGGCTTCGTCCGCTCGAACTTCGCCTTCGCCACTGCGGTCCTCCTATTGTGTCTGGACTGTGAGGCCGTCTCCGGTCGGATTCGGTCTCTCTGGGATTGTTTCCTGCAAGGGGTTCGCCTCAAACATCGAGACGCTGACGTTCGGGACTATTCCCCGCGCGCCTTGGCAATGATTTCCTCCGCGACATTGTTCGGAACCTGCGCGTAGGAGTCGAACTGCATGCTGTAACTCGCCCGGCCCTGGGTCTTGCTCCGCAGATCTCCGACATAGCCGAACATCTCCGACAGGGGGACGAGCGCTTTGACGACGCGGGCACCCATCCGCTCCTCCATGGCCTGAATCTGGCCACGGCGGGAGTTGAGGTCACCGATCACGTCTCCCATGAAGTCGTCCGGAGTGGTGACCTCGACGGCCATCATGGGCTCCAGCAACACGGGTTTCGCCCTCCGAGCGGCCTCCTTGAAGGCCATCGAACCGGCGATCTTGAACGCCAACTCCGAGGAGTCGACGTCGTGGTAGGCACCGTCGATCAAGGTCACCTTCAGGTCGACCATCGGGTAGCCGGCGAGCACGCCGGTGGCCATGGCCTCCTGGCAGCCGGCGTCCACGCTGGGGATGTACTCCCGCGGGATGCGACCACCGGTGATCTTGTTGACGAACTCGTAGCCGTTCTCCTTCTTGGCCTCCGACTCCGAGTCGGCGTTCGGAGCCAGCGCGATGATCACGCGGCCGAACTGTCCCGATCCACCCGTCTGCTTCTTGTGGGTGTACTCGACCTTCGGAACCTCCAGGGTGACCGTCTCGCGGTAGGCCACCTGCGGCTTGCCGACGTTGGCCTCCACCCGGAACTCGCGGCGCATCCGGTCGACGAGGACCTCAAGGTGCAACTCGCCCATACCGGCGATGATGGTCTGCCCGGTCTCCTCGTCGGTGTGGACGCGGAAGGTCGGGTCCTCCTCAGCCAGACGCTGGATGGCGGTGGCCAGTTTGTCCTGATCGCCCTTGGTCTTGGGCTCGATGGCGACCTCGATGACCGGCGCGGGGAAGGTCATGGACTCCAACACGATCGGCTTCGCCGGGTCGCACAGCGTCTCACCCGTGGTGGTGTCCTTCAGACCCATCACTGCGACGATCTCGCCGGCGCCGACGCTGGCGATCTCCTCGCGCTTGTTCGCGTGCATTCGGTAGATCTTGCCGATGCGCTCCTTGCGGTCCTTCACGCTGTTCAGCACCTGGGTGCCGGCATTGAGCACCCCGGAGTAGATCCGGATGTACGTCAGCTTGCCGAGGTGGGGATCAGCGGCGATCTTGAAGGCGAGCGCGGCGAACGGCTCGTCATCGCTGGGCTTGCGTTCGAGTTCGACGCTCTCGTCGTTCGGCTTGTGACCGGTGACGGCCTGCACGTCCAACGGAGTGGGCAGGTAAGCGACAACGGCGTCCAGCATCGGCTGAACACCCTTGTTCTTGAACGCCGAACCGGTCAGGACCGGAGTCAGGTTGCCGGCCAGGGTGGCGCGTCGGATGCCCTGCTGGATCTGCTCCTCGCTGGGCTCCTCGCCCTCGAGGTACATGTGCATGATCTCGTCATCGCCCTCAGCGAGGGTCTCGATCAGTTTCTCGCGGTACTCCACGGCCTGGTCGGCCAACTCGGCCGGGATGTCCTCCAGGACGTAGTCCTCGCCGATCTGGGTCTCGCCGCGCCACATCATGGCTTTCATACGCACGAGGTCGATGAGGCCGATGAAGTCCGACTCGGCACCGATCGGCAGCTGCAGCACCAGGGGGGTGGCACTGAGCCGGCTGACGATGGTGTCGACACAGAAGAAGAAGTCCGCTCCGGTCCGGTCGAGCTTGTTGACGAAACAGATGCGCGGGACGCCGTACTTGTCAGCCTGGCGCCACACCGTCTCGGACTGCGGTTCCACACCGGCCACACCGTCAAACACCGCAACCGCACCGTCGAGCACCCGCAGCGACCGCTCCACCTCAACGGTGAAGTCGACGTGCCCGGGGGTGTCGATGATGTTGATCTGGGTGCCCTTCCACTCACAGGTGGTGGCTGCCGAGGTGATCGTGATGCCGCGCTCTTGCTCCTGCTCCATCCAGTCCATGGTGGCCGCGCCGTCGTGGACCTCACCGATCTTGTAGTTGATACCGGTGTAGAAGAGGATCCGCTCGGTGGTCGTCGTCTTGCCGGCATCGATGTGAGCCATGATGCCGATGTTGCGTACGTGGTTGAGGTCTGCCATAAGTCGTCGCTCCCCTACCAGCGGTAGTGCGCGAAGGCCTTGTTGGCCTCGGCCATCTTGTGGGTGTCCTCGCGCTTCTTGACGCTTGCGCCCAGGCCATTGCTGGCATCGAGCAGCTCGTTGGTCAGGCGCTCGGTCATGGTCTTCTCACGACGCTGGCGCGAGTACTGCACCAGCCAGCGCAGGGCCAGGGTGTTGCTGCGCCCGGAGCGCACCTCCACCGGCACCTGGTAGGTGGCGCCACCGACGCGGCGGCTGCGCACCTCAAGGGTCGGCCGGATGTTGTCCAGCGCGCGCTTGAGCGTGACCAGCGGGTCCTGGCCCGACTTCTCGCGGCAGCCCTCGAGGGCGCCGTAGACGATGGACTCGGCGGTGCTCTTCTTGCCGTCGAGCAGAACCTTGTTCACCAGTTGCGTGACGAGTGCCGATTCGTAAACCGGGTCGACGACGATGGCGCGCTTGCCAGCGGGTCCCTTGCGAGGCATCAGCCCTTCTCCTTCTTCGCGCCGTAGCGGCTACGAGCCTGCTTACGGTTCTTCACGCCCTGCGTGTCCAGCGCACCGCGCACGACCTTGTAACGCACACCGGGCAGGTCCTTCACACGACCGCCACGCACGAGCACGATCGAGTGCTCCTGCAGGTTGTGTCCCACACCGGGGATGTAGGCCGTGACCTCGATCTGGCTGGTCAGACGCACACGGGCAACCTTGCGCAGTGCGGAGTTCGGCTTCTTGGGGGTCGTCGTGTAGACACGCGTGCAGACCCCGCGGCGCTGGGGGCTTCCCTTCAGCGCAGGGGTCTTGTTCTTAGAGACCTTGTCCTGCCGGCCCTTGCGGACCAACTGCTGGATCGTTGGCACTACGTCTCCGCTCTTTCGATCGGTGGTCTGTGTGGTGCCGGGTTGGCACCTGCTGTCCGTTTCGTCCGGTTCCTCCGACCCACGCGGTCGGGCGTGTCGGGCTCTTCACCACATCACACTCGACCAGGTTGGGGGTCGGGGCTAGTCCCTCGGCCGCTCATAGCGCAAGCCAACCCGCCAGCCGCTGGGGCCGATGCGTTGGTTGGCTCGAAGGGACTAACTGCGGTGTCCGGACGTCCCAGACACAACTCAAAACGATACCGGATGGGCTTTGCGTGGGTCAAAGGGGGTTGGCTACTTACTTCGCGTGATCGACGTGATCTTGGTTACATGGGGGTTCGGGGGGCGTCAACCGCGCAAATCCGTTCATGACCGACAGCGGTTCGGCAGAAGGTGCGAATTCCCACGGCGTGTCCAGACAACAACCGCCCCATTGCTCACCGGGCGCCGCGCGGGGTGAAACTGCCGAACGATGGCCCTACCGGACTCGCACCGGCGCGCTGACCGCCGCATCGAAACGATGTTGCTGCCCGAAGGCGAACCGGTACCTGCCCGGCTTCAAAGCCCGCGCCCAACTCATCTTCGGTGGGGACATCCGGCGCACCCCGCCGACCGACAGCCACTGCCCGGCCTGCAGCTTCTGCACGGTGAACCGCAGTGGGATGGGTGGCAGAGCCGCCACCGATGCCCGGCCCCGGCCACCCCGCGCCCGCGTGATCGTGATGGTCGCTGAAGAGACGGTGACCGTATCCCGGGCCACCGCCTGAACACCGCGCTGTTTGGGCACCGTCACGCGATAGTCACCGTTGGCCAGCCAGACCCGCACGGTCTTGCCCAACCTGCCACTGGCCGCTGGCTCCCAGCGGTCATTGGTGCGTCGCTGCACCCGGTACTGAACACCGGTGACCGCCCGGCCCCGACTGTCGCGCAGGCCGACAGTGACGTTGCCCTTGACACTCGGCTTGGCATCGGGATTGATCACCAGGGTCTGCGCACGCAGCGTCGTCGCGGAACTCTTGGCCGCCGTGAACCGCGCAGTGCCAGGCAGCACCGCGCGCACCTTGACTGTCGCTGGCCCCGTGCGCCAGGTGAGCCGGGTCGTTCCGTCGGCGCCGAGAACGCCTGTCGTCACGTCCTGCCACGACCCGTTGCGCTTGGCTTGCACGCTGACGGCAGAACCAGCGACCGCAGGCACGCTGCTCACGTCCAGGCGCCAGCCGGCCCCGCGGCGCACGCCCTCGATGTCGACCGGCGCCGACACCGCCACATCAGTCGTGGAACTCCACCCCAGCACCTCCGCCGAACCGGGCCAGGACGCCCGGTAGGTGGTGTTCGCCTGCGCGGTGACCCCGAAAGTGGCCGCCGTGAAACCGTCGGGACTGGTCACCATCGGGCTGGTTCCCACCGGCTGCCACGTGGTGGCACCGCCCACCCGCTGTTCGAGGGTGATGGTGGCACCGATGGGCACGCTGGTGGGAGCCGCGGTCAGGGTGACCGGATCGCCGATCATCGCCTGCGAGACGTCCGCGACGAGTTGTCCGGAGGCCACCTGCGGGAAGGCGCCGCCCTCCAGATAGAAGTCGGTACTGGCCCGACCGACCTCGACCGGGTTGCCACTGGCATCCGACATGCTCAGCAGGATCTGGTTGTTCGACGGGACGCTGTTGATCCAGTCGACAAGGGCACCCAGCGACCCGACGGTGGGGATGGTGAAGTCCTCACCTGCATATGTACTGCCGGCCTCCACGGACAGTCCAGCGTCAACGACGGCCTGGTTCGGGACTGTGAAGGTCACGGGCACCTCCACAGCCGCCCCGCCCGCCAGCTGAAGGATCACTGTGACGGTGTTCTGTCCAGTCTGCAGCGGCCCCCCACGGACGCCGACAATGGCGGCGGTACGGCTCGTCTTCTCGATCGCAGCGTCAACGTGCACCGACTCGATGTCGGCGGTGATGCCCGGCACTGATTGCAGCCACCCCACCATGTTGTAGGCGTCGAGCCCAGTGACCCCGAGTACGTCGGCAGCGCTCCAGACGTCGGGTCGGGTGATCGTGTACGAGCCCACCTTCACGGTCGTCGTCGTGCGCGCGCTGCCCGCCATGGCGGCCTGATTGGCCAGCCGGTAAACGGGCTCCACCACAGCCATCTCCGCCGCACTGGGGCCGTAGCCCGCGTCAAAAGCGCCGCGGGCGATCTGGGTGGCGGCTGTTCCGCTACGCGTCCCACCGGCCACGATCGTGATGTCGGCGGTGGCCGGGACGCTGTGGGTGGTGGCGTTGAGGTCCACGCCGACCCCCGCGGAGCGGTCCTGCGTCAGCGACCCCTGCAACTGCCCTGGACAGCCCACTTTGAAGGCTGCCTGACTGCTGCCCCAGATGCCACTGATCCAGGCATTGGTCGCGAACAGGTCCGTCTGACCCAGCCACTCCATGGGGTGACCGAAGGCCATGGCCGTGCCGCCGTCGACGTAGGTGACGGTGCCGTAGCCGCCGACCTCCACCGAACCCGTGGTGAAGTAGACGCCGATCGACCCTCCGGGCTGGTAGGGGGCGCTGAAGCCGGCCCGCGTGCATTGGCCATCTCCGCCGGGCAGCACCAGGGCGCCTTTGCCGGTCGCCGTGCGGGCAAAGCGCTTGAAGGCGGGGCTCGCCGCCGGCACCCCCGAGACCTGTAGCCCGAACAGGGGTCGCAGCGTCACGGTGTCAGCGGCGGCCGCCGCCCGCGCAGTGGCGCTGACCCGCACGGAGCGGATGGTCCGCCCCTCGAGCACCACGGCCCGATCCAGGGCGAGCGTGGCATTGCTGGCCGGCGGGAATTCGTTCTGCGTGGCGATCATGTACTCGATCGGAGTGGCCAGGCCCGAGCCCGTTGATCGTGAACTCGTACCCGTAGCTCAGCGCGCCGATCATCTTGTCGGTGCCGCCGTCCTTGATGAACAGCGGCGACCCGCTCATGCCCGCGGCGATGTTGCCGATGCTGCTCATCAGCGGATCGGTCATGTCCGCCCGGAACATGATCAGGGCGCCATCCGGTCCGGTGCGGTCTGCCACGGCCAGGACGGTCATGGGCACCTGGACCGGTGACTGCTGAGCGAGCGTGGGCCCGCCGGGCACCGTCAGGAAATAGCCCGGGATGCCGTTGGGACTGGCGTCCAGCAGCGTTCGCAACTGGTCCAGCCCCACGATGGTGGGTGGTGAGGCCTGGGCGGGGACCGACAAGGTCCCGAACGCCATTGCCAGACCGATGATCAACGTGATGAGACGGCGCATGGCCAACCCCCTGGTCGCGGTGCCCCCACAGTAGCCACCCCTGCGTAGCGGGTGCGCGGCAGCGGCGGTGCGCTCTCGACCTACTCGCCACCGGCCTCCCAGCGGAAGACCTCCGGTGGCACATCGGCCGACCACCGCAGCGCGTCGAACGGGCAGATGTCCACACACAAGCCACACATCATGCATGTGCGGTAGTCGATCCCGAACGCGTCCAGCACCAGCCGAGACCGGCGCCGGCCCGCCTCCTGCTCGACCTCCAGATGAGCGCTCAGATCCATGCACCACACCGGGCAGGCCCGGATGCACAACATGCAACTCGTGCAGTTCGCCGCGATCAACTCGATACTGGCGTGCGGTGTCACTGCCATGGTGTGCCCGGAGGTTCTTGGACCCGGCGGGGTTTGGCCGGATCGATGGCACCGGGCCACGGCTGGTCCACCCGGGCCGACAGCGGGGTCTGTTTACGCAATGGCGGCGCCACCCCCGGCGGCAGGAGCAGCGGCTCGGACGCCCCGTGACCGAAGGTGATGCCGAACATCTCAGCGGTCTCCCGCTCATGCCAGCCCGCGCTGGCGAAGATGTCCGCGATGGATTCCACAGGTGCGGGAGCACTCAGCAGCCGCATGTCACTGGGCCGCTCACTGGACACCAGGCACGCCGTCACGGTCAGCGGATCATCGCTGGCCGACAGCCAGTCGAGGACGTCGTAACCCTCGCCCACAGCAGCCAGAACCTGCTCACGCCAGGTCATGACAGCGCCGCCCGTACCGCATCGGTCAGCGCCTCTGGCCGGGGCGGGCACCCGGGCACCACCACATCGGCGGCCACCGCCTGCACCGCGTAGGAGTCCCAGTACGGACCCCCGCTGATCGTGCAGACGCCGTAGGCGACCACCAGGCGCGGCTGCGGCACCCCGGCGATGTGCTCCGCGACCAGAGCGGCCGAAGCAGCCGTCACAGTGCCAGCCACCACCACGACGTTCGGTCCCGGCACATCGGCCAGGGACGCGCTGGCCTGTTGGGCGGCCGCGCTGCCGGCCTCCACCCCGCAGCACGCCAGGTTCAGGTAGTACACGTCCACGCTGACACTGTAGGCGCCGATCAGTCCGCAGCTGACGCGACGACCTGCAGCACCTCGGCGATCGTGGTGCGCCGATGGGCGGCGGCGTCGATGGCTGCCTCCAGCAACGGTTGCCATCCTGCGCTGCGGGCCGCGGTGGCGACCGCCGTCTCGTCGCCGCCGGCCAGCAACGCTGCGCGCACCGCGCGCGTCACCGAGAGCACTTCGAAGATGCCGGTGCGGCCCCGCAGCCCAAGGCCCTCACAGGAGTCGCAGCCCGGACCCATCACCATCGAGTGGGCCTGCGCCGCCGTCAGCCCCAACCGCCGGCAGGTCTGCTCATCGGGGACCTGCGGTACGGCACAGCGTGGGCACGGCCGGCGGACGAGTCGCTGAGCGATCACCAACCGCAGCGACGAGGCGATCAGGTAACGCGGCACTCCCATCTCGGCCAGGCGCAGCACCGCCGACGGCGCATCGACCGTGTGGACCGTGGCGAGCACGAGATGGCCGGTCAGCGCGGCGCGGATGGCCAGGTCGGCGGTGACCTGATCGCGCACCTCTCCGATCATGATGATGTCCGGGTCCTGCCGCAGCACAGAGCGCAACCCGGCGGCAAAGGTGAGGCCGCTGCGCTCGTCGATCTGCACCTGACTGACACCGGGCAACTCGATCTCGATGGGCTCCTCGAGGGCGATGATGTTGCGGTCACCGGCCACGACCTCGTGAACGGCCGAGTACAGGGTGGTGGTCTTGCCCGACCCCGTCGGGCCGGTGATCAGGACCAGCCCCTGCGTGGCGCGCAAGGCGGCGTGCAGGGTGGCCAGGGCTGGGTCGGGCAGGCCCAATGCGCGCAACGCGGGCAGTTCACCGATGTCGGTGAGTAACCGGATGACCACCTTCTCGCCGTGCATCGTGGGCAATGTGGACACGCGGACGTTCTTCTGCACCCCGTCCACGTGGACCCGGGCGCGACCGTCCTGCGGGGTCCGCTTCTGGGAGATGTCGATACCGGCCAGGATCTTGATCCGGGACACCAACGGCGCCTGACCCGGTTTGGGCAACACCATGACCCGGCGCAGGGAACCGTCGACGCGCATGCGGACCCGCACCACCTCTCGCAGCGGTTCGATGTGGATGTCGCTGGCTCCCAGGCGCATCGCCGTGCGCAGGATCTGGTCCACGGCGGTGACCGCGCCGGCGTCGTCCTTGATGACTTCGACGGAGGCGGCGGTGCGCAGCGCGTCGGCGGCAGTGACCTCACTCCACATGGCGCTGAGTCGCCTGCGCACCTGCGACTCGGGGGCGACCACCACCTCCAGCCGCCGGATCTGCGGGTGCCCCTGCAACAGCAGAGCCACATCGTCGAAGGCGACGACGTTGAGCGGATCGATGGCCGCCAAGGACAGTGTCCCGTCGACCAGCGACAAGGGCAGGATGCCTGCCCGCTGACCCAGCGCCATCGGCACCAACCGCGCCACCTCCGGGTCGATGCGCTGTTCAGTGAGGTCGACGAACTGCAGACCATTGGCCTCCGCCAGCGCCTGCGCCAGCATGACTTCGGTCACCCGGTCCTCGTCGAGCAGGATCTGCCCGAGCCGCTTGCGCTGTTCATCGGCCTGCTGCACACGCAAGTAGTGCTGCAGCTCCTGCGGGCTGAGCACCCCCCAGGAGACCAGGATGTCTCCCAGTCGGCGACCGCCCGCCCCCGACTCGCTGCTCACACGGCACACGGTACTCGCTACCGGCATGCCGACGTCGCCCATCGCGGGCACCAGCCTGCAGCCGATGTCGGCGACCCAGGTTAGGCTTGACTGCGTGCACACCGCTGTCCGCGTCCACCGATGTCTGCGCTCGCTGCCCTGACATCCGACACACGACGTTGCAGCACTAGCGAGGACCACCGTGGCTTTCACAACACCCAAGAAGACCGTCCGGCTCAACCGCGTGATCGTTCGATTCGCGGGCGACTCCGGCGACGGCATGCAGTTGACCGGCGACCGGTTCACCTGGGAATCCGCCGCCCACGGCAATGATCTGTCCACCCTGCCGGACTTCCCCGCCGAGATCCGGGCACCGCAGGGCACTCTGCCCGGCGTCAGCGCTTTCCAACTGCACTTCGCCGATCACGACATCGTCACCCCCGGGGACTCCCCCGACGTGCTGGTCGCGATGAATCCGGCAGCGCTGATGGCCAGCCTGCACCTGCTGCGGCCGGGGGCGGAGATCATCGTGGACACCGATGAGTTCACTCGGCGCAACCTCACCAAGATCGGGCTCACGGTCAGCCCACTCGACGACGGCACGTTGTCCAACTACTCGGTACACCCGGTGGGTCTCACCAGTCTCACCGTGGAGGCGCTGAGCGGCTTCGACCTTGGCAAGAAGGACGCCGAGCGGGCCAAGAACATGTTCGCTTTGGGTTTGCTGTCCTGGCTGTACCACCGCGATCTCGACGCCACCGAGCACTTCCTCAACGAGAAGTTCGCGCGTAAGCCGGAGATCCTCAAGGCCAACGTCGCGGCCCTGCACGCCGGGTTCAACTACGGCGACACCACCGAGGACTTCGTGGTGCGCTACGAGGTCGCACCCGCCCCGATGCCGCCCGGCACCTACCGGAACATCAGCGGCAACCTGGCGTTGTCATACGGCCTGATCGCGGCTGCTCGCCGGGCCGGCCTGGGCCTGTTCCTGGGGTCCTACCCGATCACACCGGCCAGCGACATCCTGCACGAGCTCAGCAAGTACAAGCACTTCAACGTGACCACGTTCCAGGCCGAGGACGAGATCGCGGGCATCGGCGCCGCACTGGGCGCGGCCTACGGCGGCGCGCTGGGAGTGACGACCACGTCCGGGCCCGGTCTGGCCTTGAAGAGCGAGACCATCGGGCTGGCGGTGGCCACCGAATTGCCCCTGGTGATCGTCGATGTCCAACGCGGCGGCCCCTCCACCGGCCTGCCGACCAAGACCGAGCAGGCGGATCTGCTGCAGGCGCTCTATGGCCGCAATGGCGAGTCGCCGGTGGCCGTGATCGCGCCCAACAGCCCCGCCGACTGTTTCGACGCCGCGCTGGAGGCGGCGCGGATCGCGATCACCTACCGCACACCAGTCCTGCTGCTGTCCGACGGCTACCTGGCCAATGGGCAGGAGCCCTGGGCGATTCCTGACCTGGATCAGATCCCGGCCATCGACCCCGGGTTCGCGACCGCACCGAATGGCGACGACGGCACCTTCCTGCCGTTCCTGCGCGACGCGGACACCCTGGCGCGACCCTGGGCGATCCCCGGCACCCCCGGCCTGGCCCACCGGGTCGGCGGTATCGAGAAGGCTGATCGGACCGGCAACATCTCCTACGACCCGGACAACCACGACCTCATGGTGCGCCTGCGGCAGGCCAAGATCGATGGGATCGATGTGCCGGACCTCCAGGTCGACGACCCGACCGGTGACGCCGACCTGCTCGTCATCGGCTGGGGCTCCACTTTCGGCCCGATCACTGCCGGTGTGCGGCGGGTGCGCAAGTCCGGGGGGAAGGTCGCGCAGGCCCATCTGCGTCATCTGGCTCCCATGCCGCGCAACACCGGGGAGGTCCTGAAGCGGTATCGCCGGGTGCTCGTCCCGGAGATGAACCTGGGCCAGCTCGCACTGCTGCTACGCGGCAAGTACCTCGTCGATGCCGTCGGTTTCAACCAGGTGCGGGGCCTGCCATTCACCGCACCGCAGATGGAAGAAGTGATCGAGCAGATGCTGCAGGAGACGCGATGAGCGATCGACCGACACTTACCTTGAAGGCCAAGGATTTCAAGTCCGACCAAGAGGTGCGCTGGTGCCCGGGCTGCGGGGACTACGCGATCCTTGCCGCGGTGCAGTCATTCCTGCCTGAGTTGGGCCGCGCCCCCGAGGACATCGTGTTCGTCTCCGGGATCGGGTGTTCCTCGCGCTTCCCGTACTACCTGTCGACCTATGGGATGCACTCCATCCACGGCCGCGCCCCGGCGATCGCCACCGGCCTGGCAGTGACCCGACCCGACCTCGATGTGTGGGTGGTCACCGGGGACGGCGACGCCTTGTCGATCGGTGGCAATCACCTGATCCACGCCCTGCGTCGCAACGTCAACATGACGATCCTGCTGTTCAACAACCGCATCTACGGCCTGACCAAGGGGCAGTACTCCCCGACCTCCGAACCGGGCAAGATCACTAAGTCCACCCCTGTGGGATCAATCGACCGGCCCTTCAATCCGATCTCGCTGGCCCTGGGCGCGGAGGCCACCTTCGTGGCGCGCACGATCGACTCCGACCGCGCCCATCTCATCGAGGTGTTGCGGGCAGCAGCGCAGCACGACGGGACATCGCTGGTGGAGATCTACCAGAACTGCAACATCTTCAATGACGGCGCCTTCGATCTCGTGAAGGAGCCCGGGATCCGCGAGGAGCACCTGCTGCGACTGCGGGCCGGAGAGCCGATCACCGCCGGGGAGTTGTCCGTGGTGCGCGATGACAAGGGACACCTGTCGTTGGCCACCGAGGGCGCTGCCGTCATCCACGACCCCGCCGACCTCGACCTGGCGTTCGCCCTGTCGCGGCTGTCGGGCAGCGAACTCGATCACACCCCGATCGGGATCTTCCGGCAGGTCGGCGCACCGACCTATGACGCTGGGGTGCGTGCGCAGGTCGACGACCTCGCCACCGACGCCGATCTGCACGCGCTACTCACGGGGCCTGACCCCTGGACCGTGCGCTGACGAACGACCGGGCGGGGCTGGGCTACGGCCTGGGGGCCTACACGATCTGGGGCCTGTTCCCGCTCTACTGGCCACTGCTGCGACCCGCGTCAGCCTGGGAGATCCTGGGCCACCGGATGCTCTGGAGTTTCGCATTCCTGCTGCTCATCAACGCCGTGCTGCGCACCGGCTGGACCCAGATCAGGGCCGCCGTGGTCACGCCACGCACCCGCTGGTTACTGCTGGCCGCCGCGCTGCTGATCTCGCTGAACTGGGGCGTGTACATCTGGAGTGTCAACGCGGGCTATGTCGTCGAGGCGTCACTGGGCTACTTCATCAATCCGCTGGTCTCGGTGGCGTTGGGCGTGCTCGTGCTCGGGGAGCGGCTGCGCCAAGCCCAGTGGGTGGCAGTGGGGATCGCCCTGGCGGCTGTGGTCGTCCTGACGTTCTCCTACGGCCGGCCGCCCTGGATCGCGCTGGTGTTGGCCTTCTCCTTCGGGATGTACGGCCTGGTTCGCAAGACGGCCGGGGTGGCAGCCATTCCCGCGCTCACGGTCGAGACCGGCTTCCAGACCCCGTTCGCGCTGGCCTACTTCGTCGTGTTGGGTGTGACCGCTCCGAACCTGACCTTCGGCGACGATCCCGGGAACTCGGTGCTGCTCGCCACCGCCGGTATCGCCACCACCATCCCCCTCTTGTTGTTCGGGGCGGCGGCGATCCGGCTGCCGCTGGTGGCATTGGGCATCCTGCAGTACCTCACCCCAGTCATCCAGTTCACGCTGGGCGTCACGGTCTTCGGCGAGCACATGCCGTTGGTCCGCTGGCTGGGCTTCGGCCTGGTGTGGCTGGCGTTGGCAGTGTTCACCGTGGACACGGTCCGCTCGGCCCGCCGGGTGCCCGAACCACCGGTTTGATGGGGCCAGCTACTTCAGCGTGTACTTCTTCGATGCCGTCCAGGCGGCAGCGGTGTTGGAACCGGCCGCCGCGTACGTGAGGGTCAGTTTGCCCTTCGTGCCAGTGACCACGGAGATCTTGCCCTTGGCTCCCTTGACGAGCTTGCCGGCGCTCTTCTTACCCTTCAGCGTCACCTTCACCGGGGTGCCCGGCACTGGTCTTGCACGTCTTCTTGAGCAGGACCACGGTCGTGTCGGCCTTGAGCTTCTTGGGCAGCTTCGCGCATTTGACAGTGGGCTTGTTGCAGTAGCCGGTGGTCGCGGCCCATTGCTGGTACTGAGCCGGGTAGTCAGTGATGATCCCGTTCGGCTTCATGGCCGCTGCCTTGGCCCACCCGGTGGGGTCATCTCCCTTGGTGAGGATGTTGTACCAGGTGTAGGTCTGGATGCCCGCCTTGGCCAGGGCGGCGTAACTGTCGGGGGTGGAGTTGATGTTGATGATTCCGGCCCAGGCACCCTGCGGCACCTCGGACGGCTGTACCGGACGCAATTGCAGCGCGTCCTGGAACCAGATCTGGTTCAGACCCGGTAGCAGGGTCTTGAACTGTTCAAGTTCAGGCTTCTTGAACGACGGTACGACCGCGTTCGCACCACTGGCCTTGATCTTGGCCGCGTAGTCGTCGATCCATACCTGGTTGGTGACCTCCGGCTTGTACTCCGGCCAGACCTGAAGGTTGTTGTCCTTGGTCCACTTCAGGACTTCTTCGAACAGCGGAATCTTCCCCGCGCCATTCTTCAACTCGATGCTCTTGATGTAGTCGATCGTGCTGGTCGATACCAGCCCGGTACCCGTTGTGGTCCGCGCGAGGTCGTCGTCGTGCATGATGACCGGCACGTTGTCCACAGTCCACCGGACGTCCGTTTCGATGATCTTCACCCCGAGCGCCAGAGAGTCGTTGAACGCCTTCCATGAGTTCTCGTAAAGGTACGGATCGGCGCCCACGCCGCCCCCACCACGATGGGCGATGAGTTGCGGGACCGGACAGGTACCGGAGGCCAGCCCCGCGGATTGTGCGGCGGGCTGGTCGTCGGCGACGGCCGGGGCGACGGAAACAACGGACAACGTCAGGGCGGCACACAGGACGGGGATGCGCATGGGGGCAAACTATCGCGGGCGCTTGAGGCGTTACCCGTCGGCCACGTGATTATGCGCCCTTGATGCCTGGGGCGGGTGGCTACAGGCCGAGCACGCCCGGGTTCATGATGCCTACCGGATCCAGTCGCCCCTTGGCTGCCGTCAACACCGCCGCGAACAGTTCCGGGCGCTGCTCGCGGTACCAGGGCACATGGTCACGGCCCACCGCGTGATGGTGGGTGATCGTGGCCCCATGCCGCACGATGATGTCGCTGACCTGAGTCTTCAGAGCGTCCCAGTGTGAGATCTCCTCACCCCTGTCGACGGGCTGCAGGACGGTGAAGTACGGCGCGGCCCCATCCGGGTAGACGTGGGTCAGGCGGCACGTGATCCGCCCTGGCACGGCGTCGCGCAGGTCCTGGATGAGGCCGGGCAGCCGGTCCCAGGTGACAGCGGTCTCGAACGTCTCCGCCAGGATGCCCAGACTGATCAGGGTGTCCCGCAAATAGGGTGCCTGCAGGAAGGCGCCGCGCCACTCCCGCTCCCCACCTCGGTTCTGGACCTCACCACCGTGCCGCTGGCATATCGTCACCGCCGCCGTGAGGTCTGCGCTCTGGTCGAACCCGCCTTCCACGCCCAGGACCAGCAGCGGACGGTCATCGGTACCGGGGGCTTCGAGGCCGTCGATGAGCCGGCAGTTGCTGGGGAGCAACCCCGCTTGCAGGACCTCGCGGATCGCGTCGCAGCCGGCACCGAAGGTCGGGAAACGCAAGGTGGCGGTGCTCTTGGCGACCGGCCGCGCCCGTACCCCCAGCCACACGCTGGTGATCACCCCGAGTGCTCCTTCGCTGCCCAGGAGCAGACTATCGGGGCTCGGGCCCGCGCCGCTGGCGGGCAGCCGGCGGGACTCCCAGGCACCACGCGGGGTGATCGCCCGGATGCTCTCGACGATGTCGTCGATGTGGGTGGGGCCCGACGCGAAGTGTCCGCCCGCTCGTGTGGCCACCCATCCCCCGACGGTCGCGAACTCGAACGACTGCGGGAAGAAGCGCGTTGTCAGACCATGCTCAGCGAGTTGCGACTCGACCTGCGGGCCGGTGGTGCCAGCCTGGACCAGCGCAGACCGGGAGATGGTGTCGACGTCCAAGACGCGGTTCAGCCTCGACAGGTCCAGGCTCAACACGCCGTTGTACGCGTCCAGGTCGCGTGGCTCCACACCGCCGACAACGCTCGTTCCGCCGCCGAACGGGATCACGGCGACGTGCTGGTCGGCCGCCCACGAAAGTACGCGGTCGATATCCTCCTCGTCCTCGGGGAGGGCGACGAAGTCCACAGCCGTGCGGAAGTCGCCGCGAAACCCGCGCACGACGTCTCGATAGGCCTTGCCCATAGCGTGGCTGGCCCGGGCATGTCGATCCGTCCTGGCGATGCGCTGCAACGGCCCGGGTGTGATGCGCGGTTCGGGAAGGACCGCACGATCCAGCGGAACTGGCAGTTCTGGCTCCAACCGGCCGAAGCCCAGGTACTCGACGATCCCGGGGGCAGCTGCCCCGAGTTGCTCCAGCGTGAGTTGCTGCTCGTCGCTGCCCCACCCCCAGTGTTTGCGCATAGCGCCCACGCTAGGGCCTGCGCTAGGGCCTGCGCAATCCCGACACGCGGTCTCATCGGGCACGTCCTAGGCTGACGCCCATGACGACCTTCCTTACCCCCGAACGCCAGGCGCTGGGCGAGACCGTGCGAGCCTTCACCGCCGAACAGATCGCCCCGTACCTGCGCCAGTGGGAGGACGCCGGCGAACTGCCGCGGGAACTGCACAAGCGGGCGGCGGCCCTTGGGCTGCTCGGAATCGGCTACCCGGAAGAGGTCGGCGGCAGCGGCGGTGAGGCGGCTGACGTCTTGGTCGTCACGGAGTCCGTGCTGGCAGGCGGCGGCTCCGGCGGTGTGATCGCCGGGCTCTTCACACACGGCATCGCGATTCCCCACATCATCGACTCCGGCGATCCGGATCTGATCGACAGGTGGGTCCGCCCCGTGCTGGCCGGTGAGCTGATCGCATGCCTGGCGGTGACCGAACCCGGTGGCGGTTCGGACGTGGGAAACCTGCTGACACGAGCCGACGAGTCTGGTGACGGTTGGGTGCTGAACGGTTCTAAGACGTTCATCACCTCCGGTGCCCGCGCCGACGTGGCCGTGGTCGCGGCCCGGGTGCGAAACGCCGCTGGGGCCGCCGGAGTCGGGCTGTTCGCGGTGCCGACGGACCAGCCCGGCTTCCAGGTCACGGGGCGCCTGGAGAAGATGGGCTGGCACTGCAGCGACACTGCGGAGATCGGGCTGGTGGACGCCCGCGCTGAGCTCATCACCGAGCAGGGATTTGCCTCCCTGGCCCGCCACTTCGCCACGGAGCGCTTGTCGTTGGGCGTGACGGGGTATGCCACCGCAGCTCGCTGCGTGGACCTTGCCCGGGACTGGATCACACAGCGGGAGACGTTCGGCCGGCCCCTGTCCAAGCGGCAGGTGATTCGCCACACCTTCGTCGAGATGAATCGCATCACCGACGTGGCTCGCTCCTACACCCGCAACCTGTCCCTGGGTGAAGTGACGGTCCTGGACGCGATCTACGCGAAGAAGACGGGCGTGGACTGCGCGGCATTCGTGACCGATCGCGCCGTGCAGTTGCTCGGCGGCATGGGGTACGTCTCGGACGGCGAGGTTGAACGGCACTACCGCGACGCCCGGATCCTGGGCATCGGCGGCGGTGCCGATGAAGTGATGGCAGACCTGGCCGCACGACTGCTGGGCCTCTGACGGGATCGGCCTTGAAGGCCGATCGCTCCGGGGGTGAACTGCTCCCACGGCTGCAGGTGTTGGCTGCGCTGCCCGCGTGTGCGGGTGGGCCCGGTTCTACGGGTCGTCGGGTGGGTTGGTGTATCGCTTGCCGCGGGGGCTGATCCAGACGGTGGTGCCGTCGGGTTGGCGTTCGACCCGCCAGCCGCTGTGGGTTTTGATGCGGTGATGGTAGCGGCATAACGCCTGTAGATTGTCCGCGTCGGTGGGACCTGCGGGCCAGGGCACGATGTGGTCCAGGTCGCAGTGGCGGGCTGGTCGGCGGCAGCCGGGGAACCGGCAGCGCCGGTCCCGGGTGCGCACATACCGGCGCATCGTCAAGGTGGGCAGGTAGCCGGCGCACAGCTGCGGCAGGGTCAGCCGGATGATCGCCGACGGCACCTCCAGACGGCGCAACAGCTCATCCGCGTGGCCGTCGGCGATCGGGCCGTACCCCTCGATCTCCGCCCCGTCGTCGGTCATGATCACCGCGATCGGGACCTGCTCGGCCGCGGTGATCCCGGTGAGCAGTTCGATGAACATGTCGGCCTGGATGGCATCCCGGTTGCCCTGAATGCTGTTGGACCGGACCCGGATCGACTCCATGCAGGCGGTGGCCTGCTCCGCGGTGAGGTAGGCGGACAGGGTGGCCATGCCGTCCGGCTCCGGGGTCAACGTCACCTTGCGTGACTTGCGGGCCTTCTTCCGGCGGCGTTCCGCAGCCTCGGCGTCGATCCGGTCGACCTGCCGGGTCAGCCACGGCCGTATCTGCCCGCGGGTCCGGGTGGCGGCATAGTCGATGGCCCGCTGTGCCAGCGCCTGCCGGTCGGCCGGGGACAGCCCGCAGGTGGCCCGGGCGATCTCACGCACCTTCACCAAATCCAGGCGCCCGTCAGCCAACGCCGCCAGCAGCACCGGCAGGTCCCGCACCACGTCCACCGCCACATCCACCATGGTCGAGGCGAACCCCGGCGTCCACACCATCGCGCACGCGACCTCCGGCGGGGTCGGATCCACCACCACCCCATCCGGATCCGCCCCCAGCTCAGACTCCACGAACACCTGATGGAAAGCCTGCAACTGCTGGGCGTGGCAGAACCCGATCACCGCCTCAGCCGCCTTCGCCAGCTCCAACGGATCCTCGCCGGAGAACAACTCCGCAAGCACCGCGACCACCGATTCGTTCATGCCCACACCGTACGACAGACCTACGACAAAACCCTCTGAGCAGGCATTTTGCAGTCGACGACCCTGCGGGTGAAGTGTTCGTTCTGGAGGACAACAGGTCATCGATTCTGGATGCGACACGCCGAACCGATGGGCACGACACGGATAGATCCCAGGTGCTGGTTGTGACCCAACCGTCAGCCCGTGCGGTTCACCACGTAGTCACACACCGACGCCAGACCATCGCGAGCCGATCCTGCCGGCAGCGGCTCCAAACATGCCCGCGCATCGTCGGCCCACTGCCGCGCGACTGCCCGGGCCTCCTGCAGCGCTGGATGGGCCCGCAGCAGATCGAGCGCGACCACCACCTCGTCATCGGACAGCGGACGAGCGAGCATCTCCAGCAGCCGCTCGTCCCCACCCTGCTGCAGGACAAGCAGCCCGGCCAGCGTAGGGACACCCTCCTTGAGATCCGTACCCGGGGTTTTCCCGGAGTGAGCGGAGTCGCTGGTGAGGTCCACGAGATCGTCGGCGAGTTGGAAGGCCACCCCAATCCGTTCGCCGTAGCGGGTGACGGTGTCAATGATTGCGTCGTCACAACCGGCGAACATGGCGCCGAACTGTGCTGAGGTGGCGATCAAGGAACCGGTCTTGTCGGCGAGCACCTGCAGGTGGTGATCCACCTCGTCCTGACCATCGGCTGGACCCACGGTCTCCCGGATCTGCCCGGTGACCAGCCGCTCGAAGGTCCGGGCTTGAATCCGCACGGCCTCAGGGCCGAGGTCGGCGAGGATGTCCGACGCCCGGGAGAACAGGAAGTCCCCGGTCAGGATCGCCACGCTGTTGTCCCAGCGCGTGTTCGCCGATGGCCGGCCCCGGCGCATGGGCGCCTCGTCCATGACATCGTCGTGGTACAGCGTCGCCAGATGAGTCAGCTCCACCACGGTCGCCGCCGCCACCACATCGGCGCGGTCCGGATCCCCCAGCCCGGCACACAAGAGGGTCATCAGCGGCCGGAACCGCTTGCCGCCCGCCTCCACGAGGTGAGCGGACGTCTCTGTGACGAAGGGATAACTGCTCTTCACGGCAGCGGCCAGCCGGGACTCGACGCGCTGCAGTCCCCCCTGCAGCTCGTCGCGCAGGGCTGGATCGGTGATGAATGCCAAATTCGGCACCGATCACACCCCTAACTGGTGGTGACTCACCTGATGAACGTGGACGCCTTGTATGCCAAGTCCAGCACGGATTCGGGAAGAACGCCAAGAATCACCGTAACTGCCACGCTCACCCCGATCGCGATCGCGGTCAGGCTGGACGGCACAACCACGGCGGGCGCGTCGTCGGCCCGTTCCGTGAAGAACATCAGCACGATCACTCGGACGTAGAAGAATGCTGCGATCGCGGAAGCGATAACGCCGACGATCACCACGGGGGTGGCGCCCCCGGCGATGCCGGCCTGGAACACCGCGAACTTGCTGGTGAAGCCCGATGTCAAAGGAATCCCGGCGAAGGCGAGCAACAGGATCGCCATCGCGCCGGCCACGAGCGGCGAGGTCTTTCCCAGACCCGCCCATTGCGACAGCCGCGTGGCTTCCCCGGCAGGGTCGCGCACCAGGGTCACGATGGCGAAGGCACCCAAGGTCGAGAAGCCGTAGGCCAGGACGTAGAACATGGTGCCCGATAACCCGGCGGAATTGGTCGCCACGACCCCGATCAGCATGAAGCCGGCATTGGCGATGGCCGAGTAGGCCAGCATCCGCTTGATGTCGCTCTGGGTCAGCGCCAGGATCGCTCCGATCAGCATGGTGGCGATGGCTACCGCCCACATCAGCGGCCGCCAGTCCCACCGCAGACCGCCCAGCGCGACGTACGTCAGGCGCAACAGGGCACCGAAAGCTGCGACCTTCACACCGGCCGCCATGAAGGCGGTGGCGGGCGTCGGAGCGCCTTGGTAGACATCCGGAGTCCATTGATGGAACGGCACCGCCCCGATCTTGAACAGTAGGCCGACGAACAGCAGGCCGGTCGCGGCGATGAGCAGGCCGTTGTTGCCGGGGTCGGCAGCCATGCTGTCCACAATCTGGCTGAAGTTGATGCTGCCCGAGAAGCCGTAGAGCATGGCCGCGCCGAACACGAAGAAGCCGGAGGAGTAGGCGCCGAGCAGGAAGTACTTCATTGCCGCTTCCTGGCTGAGCAGCCGGCGGCGACGGGCCATCCCAGCCATCAGGTACAGCGGCAAGGACATGACCTCCAGGGCCACGAACATGGTCAGCAGATCGTTCGCGGCGACGAAGAGCATCATCCCGCCGACGCAGAACAGGAACAGCGGCCAGATCTCGGTCTGCAGCCAGCCCCGCTCGGTGAAGGCCTTCTCATCGGCGCTGCCCGGCAGGGCCGATGCCTGGGGGGCGAAAGCGTCTCCGGCGGGGTCCGCCTTGCGCTCGGCCATCAGCAGCGCCGAGACCATGGCGATCAGCAGGATGCTGCCCTGCATGAACAGAGCCGGGCCGTCGATGGCCACGGTGCCCTGCCGCGGCCAGTTCGTTGGTTCCGGCCAGCCGCACGGTCTGCACCAGGGCCAGCAACAGCACCACACCCACCAGCACCAACTGCACCACCCGGCGTTGGGCACGGCCCACGAACGCCTCGACCAGCACGCTCAGCACCGCGCCCGTGAGCACGATCAGCATCGGTGCGACCAGTGCGTACTTGATCTCTGGCGCGGTGAACGTCTCGATCACGGTGTTCACTGCTGCTCACCTCCTGGCAGACATCCGTCGGCGAAGTCGCAGTCGGCGGTGACCCCCACCCCTGGATCCTGGACGCCAACGGCAGCCAGGGTCTGGTCGACAGCGGGGTTGATGACGTTGAGTGCGGGTGCCGGGAACACCCCGAGGGCGATGATCAGAGCCACCAGCGGCGCGATCGCGACCACCTCGCGACCTCGCACCTCGGTGATTCCCTCACAGCCCGGCTTCAGGGGTCCGGTCATCGTGCGCTGGTACAGCCACAGCACGTACAGCGCAGCCAGCACGATGCCACTCGTGGCGATCACAGCGACGATCGGGTACTTGATGAAAGTGCCGACCAGCACAAGGAACTCGCTGATGAACGAGCCCATGCCGGGCAGCGCCAACGACGACAGCCCGGAGATCAGGAATAGTCCGGCCAGTAGCGGCGCCACCTTGACGACCCCGCCGTAGTCCTCGATGAGCTTGGAGCCCCGTCTGCTGATCAGGAAGCCCGCCACCAGGAACAGGGCTGCCGTCGACAGGCCGTGGTTGACCATGTAGAGCGTCGACCCGCTCTGCCCTTGGCTGGTCAGGGCGAAGATGCCCAGCGTGATGAAGCCGAAATGGCTCACCGACGTGTAGGCGATCAGGCGTTTGATGTCGGTCTGACCGATGGCCACCAACGCACCGTAGATGATCCCGATCACCGAGATGGCGATGATGATCGGCGTGTAGAACTGCGAGGCCTCCGGGAAGATCGGCAGGCAGTACCGCAGCATCCCGAATGTACCGACCTTGTCGAGCACTCCGACCAGCAGGACAGCGCTGCCGGGCTGGGCCTCCGTGGCGGCGTCGGGCAGCCACGTGTGGAAGGGCCACAGCGGCGCCTTCACCGCGAAGGCGAAGAAGAAGCCCAAGAACAGCATGCGTTGCGTGGACGGATCCATGTTGAGTTGGGTCAGGGCCAGGAAGTCGAACGTCCCCGCCCCGAACTCGCGCTGGCTCACCACGTAGAGACCGATCAGGCTGGCCAGCATGAACAGGCCACCGAAGAGGCTCACGATCAGGAACTTGACCGCCGCATAGGAGCGCCGGACCCCGCCGTAGCGACCGATCATGAAGTACATCGGGATGAGCATGACCTCGAAGAACACGTAGAAGAGGAAGACATCGATCGAGGCGAACACCCCGATCATCGCGACCAACAGGGCCAGCATCAAGGCGAAGTAGCCCTTGGTCGGCGCCTCGCTGTGGTCGGCCTCGTTCCAGCCGGCCAGGATGACGATCGGCACCAGGACGGCGGCCAATGCGATCAGGACCAGCGCGATGCCATCCACCCCTAGGGCGAACGAGATCCCGAAGGTGGCGATCCAGGGCTGCGAGAACACGAACTGGAACGGCTCGGTGCTGTTGCCGTCGAATTGCAGAGCCATCGCGATGACCAGGACGAGCGTGGCAATGCTGAACGCCAGCGCCACCTGTTTGGCCAGGTCCGGTTTGTCCTTGGGCAGCAGTGCCACCACCACGGCCCCGATGGCCGGGACCAGCAAGAGGGTGATCAACCAGTTCATTTAGAGCCTCACCACCAGCATCAGGGCGAACAGGACGAAGGCTCCGGCCAGCATCGACAGCGCGTAGGAGCGCGAGAAGCCGGTCTGCCATTTTCGCAACTTGCCCGACAGCGCTGCGGTGGCTGAACCCACTGCCAGCAGGCTGCCATCGATGCTGCGGTTGTCGAACCAGACCAGCGCACGGGTCAGGTACTGACCCGGCCGCATGAATACCGCCTCGTTGAAGGAGTCGCCGTAGAGATCCTTGCGGGCGGCCACCGTGAGCGGGGACACCGACTCGGGTGCGGTCAGGGGCACATCCCGGCGGTACTGCTGGTAGGCCAGCAGGGCGCCGATGATGACCAGCAGCAAGGTGCCGCCGCTGATCACCCAAATCGGCAGCGGGGGCTCGGGGTGCTCAAAACCGGTGACCGGCTCCAGCCAGTGTTCGATCGCACCGCCCCAGGCCAGGACGAAGCCACTGACGGCTGATAGCAGACCAAGAATGATCAGCGGGATCGTCATGACCGACGGCGACTCGTGCGGGTGGACGTCGTCCGTCCAGCGCTTCTTACCCAGGAACGTCATCGTGAACAGCCGCGTCATGTAGAACGCGGTGATCGCGGCACCCAGCGCCGCGGCCAGGCCTGCCCACCAACTCTGCTGGAAGGCAGCCTCGATGATCTTGTCCTTGGAGTAGAAACCGGAGAACGGCGGCACACCCATGATCGCCAGCCAGCCGGCCGCGAACGTGACATAGGTGATCACCATGACGGTCCGGATGGCCCCGAACCGGCGCATGTTCTCCTGATTGTTGAAGGAGTGCATGACCGACCCGGCCCCGAGGAACATGTTGGCTTTGAAGAAGCCGTGGTTGACCAGGTGGAAGATGGCGAAGACGTAGCCGATCGGCCCGAGGCCGGCACCGAGCATCATGTACCCGATCTGCGACATCGTCGATCCGGCCAGGACCTTCTTGATCTCATCCTTCGCGGTACCGATGATGGCTCCGAAGATCAGCGTCACAGTACCGACGATGATCACCGCCATCTGCGCGGTGGGAGCAGCATCGAAGATCACGTTGGAGCGCACGATCAGGTAGACACCGGCGGTGACCATGGTCGCGGCGTGGATCAGCGCCGACACCGGGGTGGGGCCTTCCATCGCGTCGAGCAGCCAGGATTGCAGCGGCACCTGGGCCGACTTGCCACACGCGGCCAGCAGCAGCAACAAACCGATCCACGTCAGATCGCTCTGCCCCGCCTCGCCGACCTGCGCGAAGACCTCGGGGAAGGTGGTCGTACCGAAGGTGACGAAGATCAGCATGATCGCGATCGACAGGCCGAAGTCACCGACCCGGTTGACCACAAAGGCCTTCTTCGCCGCCACAGCGGCACTGTTCTTGTACTGCCAGAAGCCGATGAGCAGGTAGGACGCCAGGCCCACACCTTCCCACCCGACGTACAGCAGCAGGTAGTTGTCGGCCAGGACGAGCAGGAGCATGGCCGCGACGAACAGGTTCAGGTAGGCGAAGAACAGTCGCCGCTTGGGGTCATCCTTCATGTACCCGATCGAGTAGATGTGGATCAAGGAACCCACACCGGTGATCAGCAGCACGAAGGTCATCGACAACTGGTCGAGCTGGAAGCCCACATTGGCGCGGAAGTCCCCGACGATCACCCAGTCCCACATGTGCTGGATGACGCCGCGCTCCTCGCTGGGCTCGCCCAGCATGGCCAGCCACATCATCACGGCCGCGACGAACGACCCGATCGGCAGCACCGTGGCCAGGTAGTGACCCCACGAGTTGGTCCGGTTACCCATGACCAGCAGGAAGATGGCGCCGAACAGCGGCAGGGCGATGAGCAGCCAGATGTAGGCGAAGATCCCCTCGGCCGGGGCATACGTAATGGTCGGCGTGGCGGACGCCGCAAGCATGGTTGTCATTTAGAACCTCAGCAGACTGGGTTCGTCCACCGACGCACTGCGGCGGGTGCGGAAGATGGCGACGATGATGGCCAGACCGATGACGACTTCCGCGGCCGCCACCACCATCGTGAAGAACGCGAACACCTGCCCCTCCAGGTTGCCGTGCATCCGGGCGAACGCGACGAACGCCAGGTTGGAGGCGTTGAGCATCAACTCTACGCACATGAACACGACGATGGCGTTGCGGCGGAACAGCATGCCGAAGGCGCCCAGGCTGAACAGAATCGCCGCAAGAGCTATGTAGTGGTCGGTCGTCACGCGTCCTCCCCAGGAATTTCCTCGATGGTTCCCGTGACCTCGTCGATGACGACGTTGCTCCCCGCAGCCACGTCGTCGACCTCCTCGACATCGACCCGGTCGACCTCTGAATGCCGCAGCGCCATGGGCCGGGGCACCGAGATCTCGGCCACCGACCCGTCCGGCAGCAGCGCCGGGGTGTCGACCGCGTTGTGCCGCGCGTACACACCCGGCGGCGGCAGCGGGCTGGGATGCCCACCCGCGAAGCGAGCCTTGGACACGGTCGCGCTGGGTCGGGATCGGCTCGTCGTGCTCGCGGTGGGTGAGGATCATCGCGCCGAGCGCGGCGGTGATCAGCAGCGCCGAGGTCACCTCGAAGGCGAACACGTACTGGGTGAAGATGAGCTCGGCGATGCCCTGCACGTTGCCGCCGCGCGCGGCGTTGGCCTCGGCCAGCGAACCCACCGGCATGTCCGAGGTGCCGCTTCCGAGCAGGCCGACCAGCAGGACGCCGAAGCCGAGACCGAACAGGATGGCCGCCGGCCGCTGTCCCTTGACCGTCTCGATCAGCGAGTCCGAGGAGTCGACGCCGACCACCATCAGGACGAACAGGAACAGCATCATGATCGCGCCGGTGTAGACGATCACCTGCACCATGCCCAGGAACGGTGCCGACAGGCTGACGTAGAGGATGGCCAGGTTGATCATGGTCATGGCCAGGAACAGAGCGCTGTGCACGGCCTTGCGCGAGAACAGCATGCCGAGTGCGCCCAGGACGGCCAACGCCCCACAGATCCAGAACACCGCCGCCTCCCCGGTGTTCTGTGCGGCCAACGTTGCGGTCACGTAATGCTCCCTTCGACCGCGGGTTTGAGCGGCTCACCTGCCCCGGTGACCCGGCCCTCGTAGTAATCCTTCTCCGTCGCACCATCGACCATGTCGTGCGGGGGTGCGATCATGCCCGGCTGCAGTGGTGCCAGCAGGTCATCCTTCTCGTAGATCAGCCGCTGCCGGCTGTTGTCGGCGAGTTCGAACTCGTGAATCATCGTCAGCGCCCGGGTGGGGCAAGCCTCGATGCACAGCCCGCAGCCGATGCAGCGCAAGTAGTTGATCTGGTACACCCGGCCGTACCGCTCGCCCGGGGAGAACCGGCCCTCGGCGGTGTTGTCCGCACCCTGCACGAAGATCGCGTCGGCCGGGCACGCCCAGGCGCACAACTCGCAGCCGACGCACTTCTCAAGGCCATCTGGGTGGCGGTTGAGCTGATGCCGGCCGTGGTAACGCGCCTTCGGCGGCACCTTCTCCTCGGGGTACTGCTCGGTGACCTTCTTGCGGAACATCGTCGCGAAGGTCGTCGAGAAACCCTTGATCACGGGTGGCACGTCAGGCATTGCGCGGCTCCTGTTCCACAGCGGGGACCCTGGCCGGTTCCAGCAGGTCCTGACCGGGCATGGGGGGCACCGGATGCCCGCCGGCGAACGGGTCGACCGGCTCCAGGAAGGAGGCCTCCGCGGTCTCGGCCAGCTCGGCCCGCCGGTCACGGCGGATCTGGGCCGCGTAGGAGGCGACGATCAGGATCAGGACCGAGAAGGACACTGCGACCAGAACCTTCATCACGTCGGAACCATCGGGGCCGAGGTTGTAGCGGGCGATGGCCACCACGATGATCCAGGCCAGCGAGATCGGGATGAGGACCTTCCAGCCGAACCGCATGAACTGGTCGTAGCGCAGCCGCGGCAGGGTGCCGCGCAGCCAGATGAAGACGAAGATGAAGGTCACGACCTTGCCCAGGAACCACAGCATGGGCCACCAGCCCTGATTGGCGCCTTCCCAGATCGAGATCGGCCACGGCGCGCGCCAGCCGCCGAGGAACAGCGTGGTCGCCAGCGCCGACACGGTCACCATGTTGATGTACTCCGCCAGGAAGAACATGGCGAACTTCAGGGACGAGTACTCGGTGTGGAAGCCACCGACCAACTCGCCCTCGGCCTCCGGCAGGTCGAACGGTGCCCGGTTGACCTCACCGACCATGGCCGTCGTGTAGATCATGAACGAGGGCAGCAGCAGCAGGATGAACCACAGCTTCGTCTGGGCGTTGACGATCTCGGAGGTGGACATGCTGCCGGCGTACAGGAACACCGCCACGAACGACAGGCTCATGGCGATCTCGTAGGAGATCATCTGCGCCGTCGATCGCAGACCGCCGAGCAGCGGGTAGGTCGATCCTGATGACCACCCGGCCAGCACGATGCCATAGATCCCGATGGAAGCGATTGCCAGCACGTAGAGCACGCTGACGGGGAAGTCGGTGAGTTGCAGCATGGTCCGCTGACCGAAGATCGACACCTCAGGCCCGAGCGGGATGACCGCCCAGGTGAGGAACGCCGGCACCGCGGACAGGATCGGGGCGAGGATGTACACGCCCAGTTCGACCTTGCGGGGGATGATCTCCTCTTTGAGGGCCAGCTTGATGCCGTCCATCAAGGACTGCAGCAGACCCGCTGGTCCGGCGCGGTTCGGGCCGATCCGGCTCTGCATCCAGGACACCACCCGCCGCTCCCCCCAGATCGTGAGCAGCACGATCACGACGAGCAGGACGAAGATGCCCAAGGTCTTCAAACAGATCAGCCAGAACGGATCGGTGCCGAAGCCTGCGACGTTCATGACATCCTCCCGACGCTCACCCGCACGGTATCGCCGCTGGTCGCACCCACTTGCGCCAGGACGTTGGTTCCGGAGTTCGCCGGCACCCACACGACACCAGCGGGCATGTCGGTGAGCAGGGCTGGCAACGTCATGGATCCCAGCCCACCGGTGATGGTGACCTCGTCGCCGTCCGCGATCCCGAGGTCGGCGGCGTTCGCCGGACTGATCCGGAGCACCGGCGGGCGGGCCGTCGCGGCCATGTACGGCTCGCCGGCCTGCATGACACCGTCGTCGAGCAGCTGATGCCAGGTCGCCAGGATCGCCTCGCCAGGACCAGTCTGTGCGGCGGCCTCCGGGGCAACCCGAGCCGCCGTGGTCGGGCCCGCCGGCAACGCGGCGATCTCAGCGCGCAGGCTGGCCGCATCGACCTGCCCGAAGTCCTCGAGCATCTCATCGACGATCGCTGCGAGCACACCCGCGTCGGAGAGGATCAGGGACTCCCGGAAAACCTGCGGGAAGGTGCGCCGCCGGCCTTCCCAGTTCAGGAAGGAACCGGACTTCTCAGTGACGGCTGCGACCGGGAACACCACATCGGCCGCCAGGGTGGCAGCGTTGTGATGAGTGGCCAGGGCGATGACCGCCGGCACCTGCGCGAAGCCGGCGACCAGCGCGGCCCCGTTGGGGACGTCCGCGGGGTCGAAGCCGGCCACCACGAGCACGCGGTAGGGCGGTTCCGGCTCTTCCGCCACCTCGGCTTCCACGAGGTCGGTTCCGGCATCGGCCGGCTCCGGCTCCGGTTCGGCGCCCGCCGTGACCAGCCGGTCGATCACACCAGCGAAGCCGACGCCCGTGGGCAGGTCGCCCCAGGCAGCCGGAGCCGCACCGGGCAGCAGGCGTGCCTCCAAGGCCCCCCGCTCACCTGCCCGCCGCGGCACCCACGCCAACCGCGCGCCGGTCGACGCCGCGGTGTCGGCGGCCCACGACAGCAGCCCCGGTGAACAGGCGGCGCGTTCGCCCACCATCAGCACCGCACCGGGCAGCCGTAAGGCCTCCAGCACCTCCGGCGAGTTGGTCAAGGCCTCGATCTCCCGGCCGGGGCCGGCGGCGTACACGGTCGCGTTGAGTTTCGACAGCCCCGGCGACGACCATGGCGCGACGGCGTACACCTTCGTCGCGCCCTTTGTGACGGCCTTGCGCAGGCGCAGGAACACGATGGGGGATTCGTCCTCGGGCTCGAAGGCCACCAGCACCACGGCTGGCGCGACGTCGAGTTCAGCGTAGGTCGGGCCTTGCGTGCCCGCGAAGCCAGCCAGGAAGCCAGCCTCCTCGGCACTGCTCGGGCGGGCCCGGAAGTCGACATTGTCGGTCTTGAGCACCTGGCGGGCGAACTTCGAGTAGGCGAAGGCGTCCTCCGCCGTGAGCCGGCCGCCGACCAACACGGCAGCACTGCCCACACCGGCCTGCACGGCATCGGCCGCGACGCCCAGCGCTTCGGGCCAGGATGCCACCCGCAGTTCCCCGGAGGCAGCGTCACGCACCAGCGGGTGGGTGATCCGGTCCTCGGTCAAATAGGGGAAGCCGAAGCGGCCCTTGTCGCAGTTCCACTCCTCGTTGACGGCCGGGTCGGACCCCGCCAGCCGCCGCTGCACCTCGCCCCGGCGGACGTCGGTGCGCAGCGCACATCCCGATGCGCAGTGCTCACAGATGGTGGGCACGCTGACCAGGTCGAACGGCCGGGAGCGGAAGCGGTAACGCGAGTTCGTCAGTGCCCCGACCGGGCAGATCTGCACCGTATTGCCGGAGAAGTAGGAGTCGAACGGGGTGTCCTCACTGATGCCCACCTGCTGCTGCGCGCCGCGCTCCAGCAGATCGATGAAGGCGTCACCAGCGATCTCGTCGGCGAACCGGGTGCACCGGGCACAGGATACACAGCGCTCCCGATCCAGCAGGATCTGCGCGCTGACATTGATGGGCTTGGGGAACAGCCGCTTCTGGCCCTCGAACCGGCTCTCGGAGCGTCCGGCTGACATCGCCTGGTTCTGCAGCGGGCACTCGCCGCCCTTGTCGCAGACGGGGCAGTCGAGCGGGTGATTGAGCAGCAGGAACTCCATGACGCCCTCTTGGGCGTCCTTGGCGACCTTCGAGGTGCGCTGGGTGTGCACGACCATGCCGTCACCGACGGGGATCGCGCAGGCCGGCTGTGGTTTCGGCTGGCCGGCGATCTCGACCAGACACATCCGGCAGGCGGCCACGGGATCCAGCAACGGGTGGTCGCAGAAGCGGGGCACCTCGATACCGAGCTGCTCGGCCGCCCGGATGATCAGCGTGCCCTTCTCGGCGGTCATGGAGACACCGTCGATCTGGAACGCGACGTGCCCCTCCGGCACGGTCATCTCGCTGCTGCCGGGATCTGTGACGGTCATGCCTTCACCTCACTGAAAACCGTACTGGCGGCGGGATCGAATGTGACGTCACTGGCCGTCGTGGTGCCTGCTTCGAACTCGTCGGCGAAGTACTTCATGGCTGCCGGGAACGGCGTCGCGGCCGCATCGCCGAGGGCGCAGAAGGACCGCCCCAGGATCTGTCCGCAGACGTTGTTCAGGACGTCGAGCTGTTCGCGCTTGCCCGTGCCGGAGTTGAAGCGGTGCACCAGGTCCTTGATGAACCAGTTGCCCTCTCGGCAGGGGGTGCACTTGCCGCACGACTCGTGCTTGTAGAAGTCCTGCCAGCCGGTGACGGCCCGCACCACCGAGGTGGTCTCGTCGAACAGCATCGGCGTGCCGGTCCCGAGCATGGAACCGGCCTCCGCGATCGCCTCATAGGTGAGCGGGGTGTCAAGGTGGGCCGGCGTCAGCATGGGGACGCTGGAGCCGCCTGGCAACCAGAACTTCAGCTCGTGGCCCTCCCGGATGCCACCGGCGTACTCCAGCAGCTCGGCCATCGGGATTCCCAGCGGCGCTTCGTAGATGCCCGGCCGGGCGACATGGCCCGACACCGCGAACACCTTGAACCCGGGTGACTTCTCGGTGCCGAAGGAACGGAACCAATCCACGCCATTGTTGATGATGTAGGCGATGTTGGTGATCGTCTCGACGTTGTTGACGACTGTGGGGCTGGCGTACAGCCCGGCGACGGCCGGGAAGGGCGGTTTGAGCCGGGGTTGCCCGCGGCGGCCCTCCAGGGAGTCGAGCAGCGCCGTCTCCTCGCCACAGATGTAGGCGCCGGCACCGGAGTGGATGACCACGTCGAGGTCGAATCCGCTGCCCAGAATGTTGGTGCCGATCAGACCAGCGGCCTTCGCCTCACGCACGGCTGCGTGCATCCGCCGGATGACATGCGGCACCTCACCGCGGATGTACACGAACGCGTGATTCGCGCGGATCGCGTACGAGGTGATGATGATGCCCTCGATCAGCGCCTGCGGGTTCGCGAGCATGATCGGGATGTCCTTACAGGCCCCCGGCTCGGACTCGTCGGCGTTGACGACCAGGTAGTGCGGCTTGCCGTCGCCCTGCGGGACGAAGGACCACTTCAGACCGGTGGGGAAGCCCGCACCGCCGCGCCCGCGCAGACCCGAGTCCTTGACGGCGGCGATGACCGCGTCCGGACCCATCTCGAAGGCCTTGGGCAGGGCGGTGTAGCCCCCGTTGCGCCGGTATCCGTCCAGCGTGAAGGAGTCGGCCTGGTCCCAGTGAGCGGTGATTACGGGGGTCAGCGGCATCAGATCACCTTGCCTTCGGGCGCTGCCATGTCGTGTGCCTGGGCGTACTTCAGCCCGGCCAGCATGAGGTCATCGGTGGCCGGTATCCCCGCCAGCCCGTCGTCATCGATGCCGGACAGGGTGCGTTCAGTGGCTTTGAAATCGCGGATGACCGGCCCGCGGGTGGAGGTGACCTCCCGGCCCGCGCGCAGATCCTCGATCAATTGCCGGGCCTTCTGCGGCGTCATGTCGTCCATGAACTCCCAGTTCGCCGTGAGCACCGGCGCGTGCGTGCACGCCGCCTGACACTCGATGCGCTCCAGCGAGATCTTGCCGTCCGCGGTGACCTCGTCGTGACCCACGCCGAGCTCCTCGGACAGGGTCTCCCAGATGGCGTCACCGCCGAGGATGCCGCAGCCGGGGTTGATGCAGACGCCGACGTGGTACTCCCCGACCGGCTCGTGCTTGAACATCGTGTAGAAGGTCGCCACACCCTTCACCTCAGCGGTGGTCAGACCCAGCACGTCGGCGCACATGATGATGGCGTCCTCGGTCACGTAACCCTCTTCGGACTGCGCCAGATGCAGCATCGGCAGCAGCGCGCTGCGGGCCTGCGGGTAGCGCGCTGCGAGTTCCGCCATCTCGGCGCGGGTCTGTTCAGTCAGTGCCATCAGCGATCCACTCCACCCATGACGGGGTCGATACTTGCCACGGCCGCCACGACGTCGGCGACCTGTCCGCCCTCGCTCATCGCGGGGACAGCCTGCAGATTGTTGAAACTGGGGTCCCGGAAGTGCACCCGGTAGGGCCGGGTACCGCCATCGGAGACCACGTGTACGCCCAGTTCGCCGCGCGGCGCCTCGATGGCCACATAGGCCTGGCCGGCGGGAACCCGGAAACCTTCCGTCACAAGCTTGAAGTGGTGGATCAGGGCTTCCATGGACTGGCCCATGATGTGCCGGATGTGCTCCAGGGAGTTGCCCTGGCCATCGGAGCCGATCGCCAGCTGCGCGGGCCAGGCGATCTTCTTGTCCTCGACCATCACCGGGCCGGGCCGCAAGCGGTCCAGGCACTGCTCGACGATGTTGAGGCTCTGATTCATCTCCTCGAGCCGGATCAGGAATCGGCCGTAGGCGTCACAGGAGGTGTTGGTGACCACGTCGAACTCGTAGTTCTCATAGCCGCAGTACGGGGCCATCTTGCGCAGATCCCACGGGTAGCCCGTGGAGCGCAGGACCGGTCCGGTCATCCCCAGCGCCATACATCCGGTGAGGTCCAGGTAGCCGATCCCCTCGGTGCGTGCCGTCCAGATCGAGTTGTCCACCAGCAGGTTCGCGGTGTCGGGCAGTCGTTTGCGCAGCGTCGCCACGGTGTCCGCGACGAACTTCTCGGCGCCGTCGGGCAGATCCTGGGCGACCCCGCCGGGGCGCACGTAGGCGTGGTTCATCCGCAGGCCGGTGATGGTCTCCATCACGTCGAGGACGTATTCGCGCTCCCGGAAGCCAAACGTCATGGCGGTCAGCGCGCCGAGTTCCATGCCGCCGGTGGCCAGACACACGAGGTGACTTGAGATCCGGTTGAGCTCCATCAGCATGACCCGGATCACCGTCGCCCGGTCGGGGATCTGCTCAGTGATGCCCAGCAGTTTCTCCACCCCGAGGCAGTAGGCGGTCTCGTTGAACAACGGCGCCAGGTAGTCCATGCGCGTGACGTAGGTGACGCCCTGCGTCCACGTGCGGAACTCCATGTTCTTCTCGATGCCGGTGTGCAGGTAGCCGATGCCGGAACGGGCCTCGGTGACCGTCTCCCCGTCGAGTTCCAGGATCAGTCGCAACACGCCGTGCGTGGAGGGGTGTTGCGGGCCCATGTTGACCACGACCCGCTGTTCCACACCTTCGTCGCCGCGGACCTGATCCCAGTCGCCGCCGGAGACCGTGAAGACCTTGCCCTCGGTGGTGTCGTAGGAGCCCGCCTCGTCGGCGGTCTCGTAGATGACCTCTTCGCTCACTTGTACTCCCGGCGGTTGTCCGGCGGCGGCACGGTCGCGCCCTTGTACTCCACGGGGATGCCGCCGAGGGGGTAATCCTTGCGTTGCGGGTGGCCGGCCCAGTCGTCCGGCATCTCGATCCGGGTCAGCCCCGGGTGCCCGTCGAAGATGATCCCGAAGAAGTCGAACGTCTCGCGCTCGTGCCAGTTGTTGCCCGGGTAGATCCCCACGATGCTGGGCAGGTGCGGGTCGGCGTCGGGGCATGTCGTCTCGACACTCAGCCGGCGGTTGTGGGTCATGCTCAGCATCGGGTAGTGCACGTGCAGCTCGCGGTTGAGATCCTCCGGCCAGTGCACACCGCTGGCTCCCATACACATCTCGAAGCGAAGACTCGGGTGGTCACGCAGCGTCGCCATGACCTCCAGAAGATGCTCACGCGCCACCTCGAGGGTGAGCTGATCGTGGGCGATCACCACCTTCTGCACCGCAGGGCCGAAGCGATCACCGAGCTCCTCAGCCAGGATGTCGACGGCTTCGTCGTACCAGCCACCGTAGGGGCGCGTGGCAGCCGGGGTGGCGATCGTGCGCCGCACGAGGCCGCCGTAGCCGCTGACGTCGGGGGTCCCATCGATCCCGAACGCGCCGCGTCCGGTCGACAGCACCTCCAAGGTCTCGGTGCCGGCCGGCACCACCTCGGGGTTCTCGGTCACCTCATCAGCCCCTTCATCTGCTCGCTGGGCACGGCCGACATGGCAGCCTGCTCAAGGTCCAGCACCTCGGCCTCGCGATGGGCGCCCAACTTCTGATGGCGCACCTGGTCGTGGATCTTCAGGATCGCGTCGATCAGCATCTCTGGGCGCGGCGGGCAGCCGGGCAGGTACATGTCGACGGGCACCACGTGGTCGACACCCTGCACGATCGCGTAGTTGTTGAACATGCCGCCGCTGGAGGCGCAGACCCCCATCGCCAGCACCCACTTGGGATTGGGCATCTGGTCGTAGATCTGGCGCAGCACCGGAGCCATCTTCTGGCTCACGCGGCCCGCCACAATCATCAGATCGGCCTGCCGCGGCGATGCCCGGAAGACCTCCATGCCGAACCTGGCCAGGTCGTAGCGCGGTGCCCCGCTGGCCATCATCTCGATGGCGCAGCAGGCCAGCCCGAACGTCGCCGGCCACATCGAGTTGCGCCGGGCGTACCCGGCAAGGCCCTCGACCGTAGTCAGCAGAATCCCACTGGGCAGCTTCTCTTCAAGACCCATCAGTCCCACTCCAAACCGCGGCGGCGCCACACGTAGGCGTAGACCACCAGCAGGGTGACGATGAACAACAACATTTCGATGACACCGAACAGCGCCAACTTGTCGAAGGCGACCGCCCACGGATACAGGAAGACGATCTCGATGTCGAAGATGATGAACAGCATCGCGGTCAGGTAGTACTTGACCGGGAACTTGCCGCGGCCGATGGGCTGCGGAGTCGGTTCGATGCCGCACTCGTAGGCGTCCATCTTCGCCCGGTTGTACCGCTTCGGACCGGTCAGACTGGCTACCCCAACACTGAACGCGGCGAACAGGAACGCCAGCAGTCCGAGGATCAGGATGGGAAGGTACACATTGCCCATCGCTATCGACTCCTTCCGGTCGCCACAATCCTATGGGGCACAGTCCACAGACTTCCCATCGACTCGTGCGGCATGCGCCGCATCCGTCCCAAACCGCGCTTGTGAACGCATGCACGAATGTCCACGCAGCAGTGTATGCCGTGCCCTGATCGCGAGCGGCGGCGAGGCAGTCGGTGCCGGACATGAGTGGTCCCCCGCTGCCGGTTCGGCGACGGGGGACCACCTGCGGGGGATCAGGCTGCCGGCGACTCGCTGGCAGCGGCATCGGCGGAGACTTGGAAGGAGTCCACCATCGTCTGGAACGTGGGCTGCAGTTCGGTCCAGCGGTCCGTGGCCGATTGCGCCAGGAGCTGGAACTCCAGATCGCCGTCGAACAGGAAGTACAGCGTCGAGGTCATCGGCGTCCCCTCCACGGTGAAGGTCGCATCGGCCTGGAAGCCCTTGAGCCCGTTCACCTCGGTGGAGACCAGCTCCGAGATCTGCATGTCGTCGGTGGACTGCTCCAGCTGCGGGATCACACTCTGCTCAAGCTCGGTGGCCACCTGCTCGAGGTTCTCATCGGTGATCTCGGTGTTGAGCTGGTAGGTGTTGACCACGAACGCGTCGCGGTATTGCCCACCGACCTGTGTTCCGTCGACGTCGAAGACGGCCACCGTGTCGGCGGAGCTGGCTTCACTCTGCGCCTCCCAGGTGGTGTCACTCTTCTCTTCGAACGGCGGGGCGTACTGGAACGAGAAGCCGTACTGGTCACTGGTGTAGGTCGTGACGTCGGCCGGGACTTCGCTGGTCGCCGCCGCGCTGGGGCTGGCTGACTCGCCCCCGTCACCACTCTCCGAGCTGGATGAACAGCCTCCCAGCCCGACGATCAGTGCGATGCCAGCGATCACTGCTGTCTTTCGCATATTTCCTCCATTGGTTGCCTGCGGTGAGGCTCAGGCTATCGCCCTGTGCAAGGCCACAATGCCTCCTGACAGGTCGCGCCACGCCACATCTTTCCAACCCGTCTGGCCGATGAGGGCCGCCAGTCCCGGCTGGTCGGGCCACGCGGCGATCGACTCGGCGAGGTACTCGTACGCGGCCGCGTTGCTTGACACCTTGCTGGCCACGGCGGGCAGTGCCTTCATGAGGTACTCAAGGTAGACCACCCGGAACGGCGCCCACGTGGGGGTCGAGAATTCGCACACCACCAGCCGCCCGCCGGGCCTGGTGACCCGCAGCATCTCGCGCAGACCAGCCCGCGGATCGTGGATGTTGCGCAGTCCGAAGGAGATCGTCACCGCGTCGAAGGCATCGTCGGCGAAAGGCAGCGACATCCCGTCGCCGGCGATGAAAGGCAGATGCGGCAGCCGGTCGCGGCCGACCTGCAGCATGCCCAGCGAGAAGTCACAAGGCACCACCTGCGCGCCGCGTGCCCGTAGCGCCTCGCTGGACGTGCCCGTCCCGGCGGCCAGATCAAGGATGCGCTGGCCGGGTTGGACGGCCAGGGCGTCGGCGACCAAACGCCGCCAACGGCGGGTCTGCCCCATCGCGAGCACGTCATTGGTCAGGTCGTAGCGCTTGGCCACCCGGTCGAACATCTCAGAGACCGCAGGCGGTTGTTTGTCCAGATCCGCTCTACTCACCGGGTCAGTGTGTCACGCAGGCCCTGCCGTGCTGTGACCCGCGCAGGCGCGAACGCCGCGTCCGGCCTACCCTGGAAGGCGTGACGAATGTGCCCGTGGAGGTCCGCACGCGGCTCGTCGACCCCACGGATCTGCTGGATCTGCTGCCCGCCGGCACGGCACCACTGACCTGGCTGCACGAGGGGGACGGGCTCATCGCGTGGGACGTGGCAGCGACCACGACGGTCCGCGGTCCGGAGCGTTTTGCTCGCGCGCAGAGGTGGTGGACCCGGTTCTGCGCCGACGCCCACATCGACGATGCCGTCCTGGCCCCCGGGACCGGTCCCGTGGCTTTCGCCTCGTTCGCGTTCGACGGCGAGGCGGAATCGGTGATCACCGTACCCGGCACCATCGTTGGACAGCGGGACGGCAAGGCGTGGATCACCACCATCTCCCCCAGTCAACCGGTTCCGACGCCGGCTGTTGGCCCCCTGCCCACGCCCCAGTCTCGGCCGGACTACCGGGATCTGGTTGCCGCCGCGGTGGAAGACATCTCAGCCGGCCTGCTGGACAAGGTCGTGCTGGCCCGCTCGGTCAGCGTCTCCGGTGACATCGACGTCTTGCGGACTCTGCGCCGCCTGACATCGCGCTACAGCGACTGCTGGACGTTCAGCGTGCACGGCCTGATCGGTGCGACACCGGAACTGCTGGTGCGCCGCACCGGTGAGCAGGTCATGTCCCGAGTACTGGCCGGAACCGTGCCGCGCAGCAAGGACGACGCCGAAAGTGGCCAACTGGCTAGCGCCATGGTGGCCTCGGACAAGGCCCGGGAGGAACACGCATACGCGGTCATGTCCGTCGCCCAGGCGCTCGGCACCCACTGCACGGATCTCGATGTACCCACCGAACCGAGCGTCTTGCGCCTGGCGAATGTGCAGCACCTGGCCACTGACGTGCACGCGATGCTGGTCGATGACACCTCGGTCGTGGCGATCGCCGGCGCCCTGCATCCCACGGCCGCGGTGTGCGGAACGCCCACTGAGCGGGCCATGCAGTACATCCTCGCCCACGAGGGTTTGGACCGGGGCCGCTACGCAGGACCAGTGGGGTGGTTCGACGCCAACGGGGACGGCGAGTTCGGCATCGCGCTGCGCTGTGGTCAACTCAGCGTGGACGACTCCCGGATTGACCTCTTCGCCGGCTGCGGCATCGTCGCCGGCTCCGATCCGCAGTCCGAGTTCGAGGAGTCCGAGACCAAACTCGCGGCCATGCGCTGGGCGCTGGGCTGAGTGGGGTTGGGCCTTCAGGCGTTCGTCCCGCGCCCAGGCGTTCGTCATATCCCCGCCAAAACTGACGAACCGATGTACCGCACACGAACCGCTGCGGCCCAGCACCCCAACCGTTCGCCCCGCGCCCATCCGTTCGTCATATTCCCCCCGAAACTGACGAACCGATGTACCGCAGACGAACCGCTGCGGCCCAGCACCCCAACCGTTAGCCCCACGCCCAGGCGTTCCACCCCCGAAACTGACGAACCGATGTACCGCAGACGAACCGCTACGGTCAACTGCGACGCAGGACGCCCAACTCCCCCGGCACCTCTTCGAGCTGCAGCGTCCCCGCGGCGAGATCGAACGTGGCCCCCGTGATGAACGCCTTGGGCATGTCGATCGCGCTGTAGTAGAAGACCTCCCCCGTCCAATGCCGCAACCGCAGTTTTCGCTGGCCCTGCGGACCGAGCCGCAGAACCAAGTGCGACCCGACCTTGGTCACCCGGGCCCGACCCACATACTCGTTACGGTAGGTCCCCTCGTACCTGGCCAGCGGGCCGGCCGGGGTGGGCCGGGCCGGGCGGGGTTTGCCATCGATCGTGTCCGCCGGGGTCGTGAAGGGCGCGAAAGCAGCCTCCATGATCGGCAGCCAGTCTCGCGACGTGCCCGTCTCGGCGATCTCGGCGAAGGTTTCGGTGATGGCCTCGGGCACACCGATCGGCCAGCCATTGGTCAACACCACGATCCCCAGGTCCATGCCGGGGATCATCAGGTATGTGGTCGCGGCACCGGCGGTGAAGGCACCCGAATGGGACCAGCGCACGCGACCGGTGCCATCGACGGAGGTGCCGATCCCGTAGCCGTACCCGCGGATCGCGCCGGCATCATCGGTATCCGGTGAGGTGCGCATCTGCAGGGAACGGGCCTCGCGCAGGGCGCCGGCCCCCACCACCCGCTCGCCGTCGAAGCGGCCATTGGCCAACTGCATCCGCAACCACTGTGCCATGTCCAGCACCGTGCTGCTTGCGCCGCCGGCGGGTGCCTGGGCGTCGGGTTGGCGCTTGGCCAAAGGCAACCACTTGCCATTCACCAGCTGATGCAGGGCGGCGCGATTGCGCTGCTTGATGAAGTCGCTGTGCCGGTAGGAGGTGTGCTTCATCCCCAACGGCTTGAAGATCATCCGATCAGCCAGTGTCTCCCACGTCGTCCCATTGGCCTTGGCCGCGGCCTCGCCCCCGACGGTCATCCCGAAGTTGCTGTACGAGTACGTCACCCGGAAGGGCTCGAGCGGCACAAAACGCATCCGGTCGATGATCTGGTTGCGGTTGAACCCGAAGGACTCCAGCTCGTTGCCGGTGAAGCCCGGCAGACCACTGCGATGGGAGTAGAAGTCAGCAACCGTGACCTTTCGGGTCGGGAACTTCTGCGACAGCGCGAAGTCGGGCAGGTACTTGCGCACCGGATCGTGCCACCTCAGCGTCTTCTTGCCCACTGCCGCGGCGACCGTCGAGGATCCCAACGACTTCGACACCGAGGCAAGCTGGAAGACCGTCTCCGGCGTGACCGGCTGGCCCCCTTTGGAGTTACGTACACCGAAACCGCCGCTGTAGACGAGCTTGTCGCCGTGCACGACGGCGACCGCGATGCCGGGCACCCCGGTCCTGGCCTGCACACTCTCCACGATGCCTGGCAACTGCGCCAGCGCCTCATCGATGTGTGTCTCGGCAGCGTGGGCCGGAGCCCCTGCCAACGCCCCCGCGATCAAACCCGTCGTCACCATCACCCGCAGCATGCTTCACCTCAGCAGGCGCGACGGCCTCATGCAAGCGCTTCACCCAGATCGCGATGAATCTGTGCCTCGACCGACCGATCCACCGGCCCGATCACGATCGCCCGGATGCCACTACCGCCGAGGGCATCGGTGAGACTGTCGAACACGGGTACACCGTGCGCCACGATCAGCGCGCCCAGGTCCACGTCCACTGGCGTGCCGAAGACCCGCTCGTAGACATCCTCGAAGTCCGGCGCCGCCTGCTCCAAGGAGCCGAAGATACCGCCGCCGTTGTTGTCCACCACGACCAGGATCAGGTCGGGCACCGGCTCTTCCGGGCCGATGATCAGACCGTTCTGATCATGCAGCAAGGCCAGGTCGCCCAGCAGCGCGTAGGCCGTCCCGCCGCCCACGGACTGGTGGGCCAGGGCGGCCCCGATGGCTGTGGAGACCAGCCCGTCGATCCCGTTGACGCCCCGATTGGCCAGCACCCGGGGTGGATCCCGCCGCACCCCGGCGACCGCTTCGAGGTCACGGATGCTGCGTGAGGACGCAACGAAGATCAGATCGTCGGGATCGGCGGCCTCCCAGATCGCGTGAGCGACGTGCAGACCGGTGGGTTGGGCGGCTGCCAGCGTCTTCTCCACCGTGCGCTGGGCGGCCGCATCAGCCATCAGCCACCAGTCCAGCCACTCGCTGGCCCCGGGCAGTTCGCTGTCCTCGGGTGGGGCGGGGACCGATCCGAGCACGGCCGCCGCCGTGCGGGTCGGATCCGGCCACCTACCAGTGCGCTGCGTCTCGGCGTGCAGGTGAAGGCCGGCAGCCCGGATGGTGGCCATCACCCCGCGGCTCAATCCCACCTTGCCCACGGTGATCACCAGGTCGGGCACGTGTTGGGCGACGAAGCCGGGGGCAGCCGTCAGCAGACTGAAATGGGCCAGCGTGTACTTGCCTGCCCGGGCCATGCCACTGGGTTCGCTGTGCAGAGGCCAGCCGCAGGCCTCGGACAGTTCAATGGCCGCAGCGGCATCCTCGGGATCATCGATGTCCCCGACGATGATCAGGCCCTTCTCCGGCAACTCGCCGGCGGCGAGATCGTCGAGGATCTCATCGATGGGCTCCTGCACACTCATCGAGATCCGGCGGTCCACGGTCCAGGTGCGCACGACGTGCACCGTGTCTCCCTCGTCATCGGTGAACGGGATCCCGTCGTGGCCCTCGAGGTCCTCGACCCAGGTGGCGTCACCGGTGGGGACCAGCGGGTCGCGCAGGGCGATGTTCACGTGCACCGGCCCGCGCTGCCAGGGATGGCGGGCGATGCTCACGGCCCGCGAGATGGTGTTGCGCCAGTAGCCGACCTGTCCCTTGCCCATGTGGGGGGCCTCGATGTCGACCGCCCAGCGCACGCAACTGTCGAAGATCCGGACCTGATCGAGGGTCTGATTGGCGCCGGTCTCCCGCAGTTCGCCGGGCCGGTCGGCACTGATCACGATCACGGGCACGTTGCTGTGGTGCGCCTCCTCCACAGCCGGCAGCAGATTGGCCACGGCCGTTCCTGAGGTGGTGATCACCGGCACCGGTTCGCCACCCGCCTTGGCCAGGCCGAGTGCCAGGAAGCCGGCGCTGCGCTCGTCGATGCGCACATGCAGGCGCAACTCGCCGCGCTCGTGGGCACGGGCGGCCTCGATGGCCAACGGAGCGCTGCGCGAACCGGGCGCCAGGACGACGTCGTTGACCCCTGATCGCACCAACTCGTCGATGATCACAATGGCGGCCGCGGTTGACGGATTCACCAGACCACTGTGCCACTTGGTGGAGCCCGCGCAGCCATGTACCGCCCCGCTGACAGCGCAGGGCCCCGCAGTGTCACCACCGCGGGGCCCTGTGAGCTGCTGTCGGGTCAGTCGCCGATCCGGTTGCCCGTGCTCGGGTTGAACACGTGCATGTGTTCTTGGCTGATCCCGGCCCGGATGGTCTCGCCCACCTTGGGCGGCACCCGGCCGTTCCCGCGCACCACGACCTCCACCGGACCTGCGGGGGTGGTCACGTTGCCATACACATACGCGTCGACACCAAGGATCTCCACGACATCGACGACGACCGGGATGCCGGTCTCAGAGGTCTCGATGGCGGTGTCCTCCGGGCGGAATCCGAGGATCACCGAACGAAGGCCCTGCTTGTGCGCCTCGTCGATGATGCCACGCTCGACGGGCACCAGCGTGCCCCCGACCGTCACGCCCTCATTGCTCAGCGGCACCTCCAGCAGGTTCATCGCCGGTGAGCCGATGAAGCCGGCGACGAACACGTTCGTCGGGTGGTCGTAGAGCGCGCGGGGGGTGTCGCACTGCTGCAGCAGGCCGTCCTTCATCACGGCGACCCGGTCGCCCATGGTCATGGCCTCGGTCTGGTCGTGAGTCACATACAGCGTCGTGGTGCCCAGCCGGTGTTGCAGTTGCGCGATCTGCGTGCGCGTCTGCACGCGCAGTTTCGCGTCGAGGTTGGACAGCGGCTCGTCCATGAGGAACACCTGGGGTTCGCGCACGATCGCGCGGCCCATCGCCACCCGCTGCCGCTGCCCACCGGACAGTGCCTTGGGCTTGCGGGAGAGGTATTCACCGAGGTCCAGGATCTTGGCGGCCTCCTGCACGCGGCGCTCGATCTCGTCCTTGGGCACCTTCGCCAACTTCAGCGCGAAGCCCATGTTCTCGCCAACTGTCATGTGCGGGTACAGGGCGTAGTTCTGAAAGACCATGGCGATGTCCCGCTCCTTCGGAGCGAGGTGGGTGACGTCCCGGCTGCCGATCAGGATCCGGCCCCCGTCGATGTCCTCCAGGCCCGCCAGCATGCGCAGGCTCGTTGACTTGCCACAGCCCGACGGCCCCACCAGCACCAGGAACTCGCCGTCGGCGACCTCAAGATCCAGGGCGTCCACGGCAGGTTTCTCCGAACCCGGGTAGATGCGGGTTGCGCGGTCGAAGGTAACTCCAGCTCCAGCCATTTGTGTGCTCTCTCCTTAGCCCTTGGTCCCACCGGCAGTGAGGCCGGCCACGAGGTTCTTCTGAACGAGTAGGAAGACGATGACAGCGGGGATGGTGACCAGAATGCCGGCCGCCGTCAGGTATCCCCACTCCGTTTTGAACTGACCCACGAAGGTCTGCAGACCGACCGCCAGAGTCTTCTTCGAGTCCGATGTGAGGAAGGCGGTCGCGTAGGCGACCTCACCCCAGGCGGTCAGGAAGGTGTAGAACGCCGTGACCGCCAGGCCCGGCCGGGCCAGCGGCAGCACCAGCCGCCAGAAGGTGCCGAACGGGGTCAGACCGTCGATCCGGCCCGCCTCGTCGATCTCGATGGGGATGGTGTCGAAGTACCCCTTGAGCATCCACGCACAGAACGGGACGGCCGTGGTGCAGTAGGCCAGCACGAGGCCACCGAGGTTGTTCAGCAAGCCCAGCCTGGCGAAGATGTTGTAGATGGGCACGATCAGGATCGCCATCGGGAACATCTGGGTGATCAGGAACGACCACATCAACTGCTTGTGCCCCGGGAACCGGAAGCGGCTGACCGCGTAACCGGCGGTGGCGGACAAGAAGATGCCGATCAGCATCGTGAAGAACGCGACGATGATCGAGTTGAGGAACCACCGCGGCAGGTCCGTCTCGGTCAGCACGTGGATGTAGTTGTTCAGCGACGGGTCACTGATGATCTTCAGTTCGGTCGTGATGGCTTGATCGTTGGGCTTCAGCGAGGTGAGGAACGCCCAGATCGGCGGCACCAGCGACCACACCAGGGCGATGAACAGGCCGAAGTGCAAGAGGAAGGACATCCATGGCGACCGCTCATCGCGGCGCCGGACCTTCTTCGTCGATGCCTCTCCGACAGCGATCTCTTGGGCCACATCCGGCGTGAGGTTCTCAGTCGACATGACTCACCACACCTCCCCTTGTTTGGCCAGCGCCCGCCGGTAGAAGATGGCGAACACCAACAGGATCGACAGGATCAGCACCCCGTAGGTGGACGAGACGGCGTACTGCCGGATGCCCGTGAATGCCTTGTCATAGGCGTAGACGGGCAGTGTGGCGATGTCGTTGCGCTGGCCTTGGCTGGCCATCAGATAGATGATCGCGAACATGTTGAAGGTCCAGATGGATCCCAGCAGGACGACCGTGCTGGCCACCGACATCAGCCCGGGGACCGTGACGTGGCGGAAGCGCTGCCAGGGGGTGGCCCCGTCGACCTCGGCGGCCTCGTAGAGCTCGTTGGGAATCGACTGCAGGCCACCGAGCAGGGCGACCATCATGAACGGCACGCCGAGCCAGATATTCACCAGGATGCAACTGATGAACAGCCAGTTGGTGTCCGACAGCCACGGGATCGGCGAGAGCCCGATGCCCTGCAGGGCACTATTGACCAGTCCGTTGTCGGTGAGCAGCAGGCGCCACATGTAGGTGGACACGAACGCCGGGACCGCCCACGGCACGATCAGCAATGCGCGGTACAGCGCGCGGCCCTTGAGCTGGCGGTTGATCACCAGCGCCAGGATCATGCCCAGCGTGAAGTGGAAGAAGACGTTGACGACGGTCCAGATGATGGTCCGCAGGAAGATCGTCCAGAAGGTGCCGCCGGTGAGGACGTCGATGTAGTTCTTCAGGCCCACGATGTCGTAGGTGGCAGGGATCTCCCTGCCACCGATCACCTTGGCGACGTTCTTCTCGGAGGCGTCGGTGAAGCTCAGGAAGATGCCCTGGATCAGTGGCCAGAGAATGATGACCGTCATCACGATGACGACCGGTGTGATGAAGGCCCACGCGTACCAGTGCCGGTCCCACGACCGTCGGAGCCGTCCTGGTGGTTTAGTCTCTGCCGGTGCTGGTGCCGTCGGATCGTCGGCTGTGATCGCACTCATCGAGCTACCGCCCCCTCCCCTGTATCTGGAGACAAGAAAACGTCGGGTTCGGTCATCGCATTTGCAATGACCGAACCCGACGTTAGCGGTTCAGTAACCTCTTTCGTTACTTGACACGCCTATTTCAGTCGGTGTAATCCGGCAGGAATTCAGTCCAGGCCTCGGCGATCGCGTCGGCACCTTCCTGAGCACTGGCCTTACCGGTGTACATGTTGATCCACTGCTCGTCCATGGCGGTGAACAGCTGACCACCCTCGGGGATCCAGGCACGCGGTGTGGCGGCTTCCACGATCGGCTTCCAGGCCGACACGGTCGCGTTGTCAGCAACCTCGGGCAGATCGTAGGCGGCCGTCTGCGTGGGCAGCAGGCCCAGCTCGCCGGCGATGAATGCCTGCGACTCCGGAGAGTTCATGTACTGCACGAAGGCGATGGAGGCAGCCTCGTTCTGGGTACCAGCGGACACCACGTAGTTGTGGCCACCCACCGGGGAACCCTGCGAACCATCCGGGCCGGCCGGGGTCGTGGCGATCCCGAGGTTGTCCGGATTGCTCTTGAAGGCCTTGCCGGTCTCGACGTCGGCAACGGACCACGGCCCGTTGATGATCATCGCGACCTTGCCCTCTTTGAACATGGCCATCTGCTGGTTGTAGGCATCGTTCGGGTCCGGCTTGACGGCGGCACCCTCATCGATCAGCGTCAGCGCCTCCTGGAAACCAGCAACCGACTCCGGGTCGTTGATCAGGATCTTCTGAGCTGTGGGGTCAACGGTGTTGCCACCGAAGGAGTAGATGTACGGGAGGGTGAAGTAGCCACCCGTTGCCGAGTACAGGGTGTCAACGCCCTGGTCCTTCAGCTTGGGAGCGGCGGCCTTGATCTCATCCCACGTCGTGGGGACCTCGACACCGGCCTTCTCCAGCAGTTCCTTGTTGTACATCAGGCCCGGGGCGTCAGTCACCTGCGGAACGCCGTACTGCACGTTCTCGTAGATGTTGCTCGACCAGGGAGTCGACAGGTACGCGTCCGGGGTGTCCAGCGCGGTGCCGGTCAGCGGCAGCAGGTACCCGAGGGAGGCGAACTCGGGTGTCCACGCCACCTCGGCACGCAATACGTCGGGGGCGTTGTCCGCCTGCGCCGCCGTCTTGAACTTGTTCTGTGCCTCGGAGAACGGCACGTTCTGGTAGTCGACCTTGACGTTGGGGTACTCACCCTCGAACTTCGAGATCAACTCTTTGAAAGCGGGTGCCTCGTTCGTGGAGTCACTGGTGTCCCAGAAAACCACGGTGCCGGACACGTCCGACGGGTTAGCGGGTGACGCTGATGCCTCGCCGCTGTCATCGCTGCTACCACCACAGGCCGTCAGGGCCAGCGGTAGCGCTGCGAGTAGGGCAAGACTCTTGATGCCTCTGCGCATGGCGCTCCTCTGTGTATTGCACTTCTGCGGCGACCGGATGATCACCGCACTTTCAGATCCCGGGGAGCGGTACCGCCCCCGGTTCAGACCCAGTCTGGAACATTACCAGTCAGGAGCAGGGGTAAACGTGATCTCTGACACAGGGTCGCGGCAGGTACGGGACACGATTGGATAACAGGAGTTACGCTTCGGGGTTGGCTGCCCGCAGCCGGTGCTGCCAGTAGGACAGGTCAGCCGTGGCGACGACCAGGTCGGGGTGGGGTTCTGGATAGCCGCGCACAGTCATCCGGCCGTGCTCCGGTAGCAGCGGATCGGTGCTGTCAGCCGCGAACAGCGCGCTCGTTCCCAGACCACAGGCCAGCGGCTCCTCGGGCAGCGCGCACGCGGCAGCCAGCCCGGCGGCCAGCCCGAGGGATGTGTCGAGGGCGCTGGAGATCACCACCGGAAGCCCGACCCGGGCCGCGACCCGCAGCGTCGCCGCGACCCCACCCAGGGTCGGGACCTTCAGCACCGCGACGTCGGCGACCTGGCGCACGTCGTCGAAACGCCGGTCCACGCGGATCAGTTCGTCAGCGGCCAGCGGCACGTCAACGGCGGCGCGCAGACGGGCCATGTCGTCGTACGTCCGCACCGGCTGCTCGGCATATTCCAGACCCAGTGGCTGGAGTGCCCGCAGGTGCTCGACGGCTTCGGCGAGGGTCCAGATCCCGTTGCCGTCCACCCGCAGGCGGGCTTCGGGCAGCGCTGCGCGCACCGCCGCCACCCGGTCGAATCCTTGTCCATCGCCCACTTTGATCTTGATGGTGGTGCATCCGCTGGCCACGGCCATCGCCGCTGCGAGGGCAGGCGCGACAGCCGGGATGATGGCGTTGACCGCCACCTCGGTACGCACCGGAAGCGGCCAGTGACCGTCTGCCTGCTCTTGGGCACATCTCAGCCAGCGGGCATCGGCCTGCTGGTCGTAGTCGGCGAACGGCGCGAACTCCCCCCAGCCGCGCGATCCCTGCACCAGCGCCCCGCGGCGTTCGGTCAGACCCCGGAAGGGGACCTTAAGAGGCAGCCGGAAAGGGCGGATCTCCATGGGGGTCAGCGTAGGCACCCGGGAGTCGCTCCGAATGGGCAGAAGGTGCGATTTGCCACGGCGTGTCATAGCAACAAGCGCCCATACACGTGGCCACAGCCCGGAGACCACAGGTCAGGCATGCACAAGGTTGACCTCGCATCGACAATGAACCCGTGATCGCCCTGCCCGATGAGCCATTGCCCGACCTGGCGCAACGAGTGTGGGGTCTGCTGCAGAGTCGCACACCCTTCGCGGCTCCCGGGGCTCCGCTCACCGACCACGCCGACGTCGTACTGCGGTCGTCGGGTAGCAGCGCAATGGCCAAGAACGTCGGTCACACTTTCGCCGCGGTGGAATGGGCGGCGCAGGCCGGCTTGGCGCTTATCGGCAGCCAGCGCTGGCTGCTTGTCCTGTCACCGGTGTCGGCCGGCGGCTTCATGACACTGGCCCGCAGTGCGGAGCCGCCTCTGGTCTGGCCGGGACTCGGAGCCCGCTTCGACGGCGAGGCGATTGCGGCGTGGTACCCCGGAGGCGCCACTGCAATCTCCTTGGTCAGCACCCAACTCGCCCGCTTGCTCACAGCAGCCCCGACCGTGCTGCAATCGATGGCCGTCGTGCTCGTGGGTGGCGGACCTCTGCGGCCTGCCCTGCGGGATCGTTGCGATGATCTTGGCATCCGGGTCATCAGTACCTACGGTGCGACCGAAACCCTCGGTGGCTGCGTCTACGACGGCATCCCGTTCGCCGGGGTCGAGGTCAGCCTGCGAGACGGTCAGATCCTGCTCGACGGACCGAACGTGGCAGCGTCCTACGTCCCAGGCCCCCGGTTGGACCATCCGTGGCCGACCGGTGATCTGGGCCGTTGGAACGACGGCCGCTTGCAGGTGCTGGGACGGATGGACGACCTGGTGACAGTCAAGGGCGTCAACCGGCACCTGCACGAGTACGAAGCCGAAGCCTTGCGACAACCCGGGGTCCTGGAGGCCGTGGCGGTCGCGGTGCCCGACGATGTCGACGGTTACCGTGTGGAGGTATTCGTCGAGGATGGGCAGCACCGGTTGCCCCGCCTGCCGACCGGCAAACCGGATCGACAGGAACTGCTCAGGAGGGCACGTGGCGACAGTCGCTGAATGGATCGAGGGCGCCCGCCCCCGCACCCTTCCGGCTGCGGTCGCCCCCGTGGTGGCCGGGGCCGGCGTCTCCGCCTTCACCGGCAGCGATCTTGGGCTGGGCGCGGCCCTGCTCAACGCGGGCCTCGCTCTGCTGGTGTCGCTGGCGCTGCAGGTCGGCGTCAACTACTTCAACGACTACCACGATGGTGTGAGGGGAACCGATGAAGTGCGCGTGGGGCCGGTCCGCCTGGTCGGGCAGGGCCTCACGGCTCCCAGCCATGTGAAACGCGCGGCGATCATCAGCCTCGGCCTGGCCGCGGTGATCGGGCTGGTCCTGGTGATCCTGAGCCGGGCCTGGGTGCTGCTGCCGGTCGGCGCGGCAGCCATTCTGGCCGCCTGGGGCTACACAGGGGGATCGCGGCCCTACGGCTACAGCGGCCTCGGCGAACTCTTCGTCTTCGTGTTCTTCGGCCCGGTGGCCGTGTGCGGAACGACGTTGGTGACCGGCGGCGATGTGTGGCCGTTGTCTGTGCTGGTGTCGCTGGCGATCGGGCTACTGACGGTGGCCATCCTGGTGGTGAACAATCTCCGTGATCTGCCCCTGGACGAGCAGGCCGGCAAACACACGATGGCCGTGCGGCTCGGGGATCAGCGGACGCGCACCTTCTTCGCCTTCACACTCATGGCCGCTTTCGTGCTGGTCACGTGGATCGCCCTGACGAGCACCTGGTGGGCGTTGCTCGGCATGGTGGGGGCGGCTCCGGCAGTGGCCGCTGCGCAGGATGTCCTGGAGCACGCCTACGGTCGCGGTCTGATCCCCGTCCTGCAACTGACCTCGTTAGCTCTTCTGCTCACTGGTCTCGGCCTCGGAGCCGGTTTCGTCATCGGCTGAGGTGTCCGCGTCGTCTTCCTTGGTCGCGGCGGCGTCGATCTTGTCGTTCATGCGGCCCATCAGCCGCCCGAAGCCGGCGCTGGCCTGCCCCCGCGGTTTGTCCAGCCACACCAGGCTCAGTGCGCCACTGAGCAGGAACGCCAGGATGATCAGCAGCAGCCCCCGGGCACCGGTCAGGTACAGCAGGCCGCCCACCGCCAGCAGGAGCACGAGGCGCAATCCGGAATACACGAGCAAGGCACGTCCTGAAGTCACCGTTCCAGGGTACCTGCGGGTCTGGAACTGGATCGGCATCGCGGTGACAACTGTCCGCTCGGTCGTATCGCGACTACCATAGGAGCATGGTCAAGGTGCTGGGGGTCATCGCCGCTCTCGGCCTGACCATCTTCGCTCTCATCGACCTGTTCAGCGTGCCGGCCTCCGACGTCCGCGGCGGCAGTCGCTTCGTCTGGGCGGTCGTGGTACTCCTGCTGCCGGTGATCGGGCCCGGCCTGTGGCTGTGGTTGGGTCGCGCCCCGGCCGATGGACCGCCGCGCCGCTTCCTGCCGCCTGATGACGACCCCGACTTTCTGCGGGGCGTGGGCTAGGTCGTGACTGGCAATGCTGTTCGCGCCGTCTCGGCAGAACATGATTTGTCAGACGCGCCCTAGCTATTCGATCCCCCGGCCGCGCGCCCAGCGCGCCAGTTCGCGGCGGTTGCTCAACTGCAGTTTGCGCAGTACGGCCGACATGTGGGTCTCCACCGTCTTGACGCTGACGAACAGTTCGTCCGCCACCTCGCGGTACGTGTAGCCGCGTGCGATGAGGCGCATGACGTCGCGCTCGCGCGCGGTCAGCCGATCGAGTTCGTCGTCGGTCTTCGCTGCCGCGCCGGTGAAGGCATCGAGGACGAACCCGGCCAGGCGGGGACTGAACACCGCGTCGCCGGCGTCGACCTGCCGGATCGCATCCGCGAGCGCCTGCGCGGTGATGTCCTTCGTGACGTAACCGCGGGCACCGAGGCGCACCACCCCGATCACGTCCTCCGAGGCGTCCGACACGGACAGGGCCAGGAACTTGGAGCCGCCGTGGCACTGCCGCAGCACCTCTTGGGCGTTACCGCCCGGCAAGTGCACGTCGAGCAGCACCACATCGGGATGTGTGGCCCGGATGACCGCCACAGCCTGGGTCACGTCCGCGGCCTCCCCCACCACCTCGAAATCGCCGGGCAAGCCACCGCGGATCCCGGCCCGCACCAGCTCATGGTCGTCCACGATCACCAGCCGGATCATGCCGGCACTCGCAAGGTGATCTCGGTACCGCGGCTGTCGGTGCGGATTGAGCACTGGCCACCAGCGCGCTCCATCCGTCCTTTCATGGACTCCGCGATCCCTCGCCGATCAGCGGGCACCGCGTCCGGGTCGAAACCGGGGCCGCGGTCACGGACGTACACCCGCAGTTCCTCGCGATCGGCTTCTGCATACACGCTGATCGTCCCGCCGGCGTGCTTGGCGGCGTTGAGGACGGCCTCGCCGGCGGCGGCCACCAGCGCGCGCCCGCCGTCGTTCAACGGTCCGTCTCCGACGCACACCACCTCCACAGTCACCGGGTATTCGGCCTCCACTCTCGCCGCGATGTGCGCGAGTCCCGGACTCAAAGACTCCTGCGGATCGCCCACCGGCTCGTAGAGCCAAGCCCGCAGATCCCGCTCCTGAGAACGGGCCAACCGCACGACACGATCGGGATCATCGGCGTGTTTGCGGATCAGGGTCAGGGTCTGCAGCACCGAGTCGTGCACCTGCGTGGCGAGTTCGGCGCGGGTCTGCGAGCGCACCCGCTCCTGGCGTTCCGCGGTCAGCTCGCGGTACATCCCGGCGATCCACGGCATAGTGATCAACCCGATCCCCACGAGCAGGAGCACTGCGACGGCCACCACGTTCAGCACCGATCGCAGCCCCAGGCCGGTGGCCGTCAGGGCGACCAGGCCCACCACCACCAGCAGCAGGCCCAGGAGCAGAGCGGTCCATTGCAGACCGTCCCGGCGCAGTCTGCGCGCTGGCTGCACCCGCATCCACACCACCGTCGCCCCGATCGCCATGACGGCCAGCGGCAGTCCCACCTGCATCCACGTGGTCAGCGGCACCAGTAGGAAGCCGCCGATCACCAGTGCGGCGAACGCGAGCAGGCGCACGGTGTCGGAGTCGTCGTCCTCGCGGGCAGGCAACACGGCCCAGTAGGCCGCGTAGGCGATCACCCCGATCCCGCCGAAGACGGTGAGGATCACGAACAGCGCGCGGACCGTCCAGATGGGCCAGCCCAGGTTGGTGGCGATGCCACTGGCGACGCCACCGATCCACCGGCCGTGGCTCTCGCGATAGGCGCGCGGCACGGCGAGCTGGGTGGTCATGCCCCGATTGTCCCGCAGGGGAGGTCCTGAGGACATCAGGAGAAAACCCTGAGGGCAGAATCAGGGCTCGTACCCGATGTGCCGGACCCGTCCCGGCGGCCACCGTGGAGACATGAGTGAAACAACGATGCAGATGAGTCCACCGCCACCAGTTGCCCCGCGACCATTCCGGCGCAGCAACTCCGACCGGATCTTCGGAGGTGTGGCCGGCGGTCTGGGCCAATACTGGAACGTCGACCCGGTGATCCTGCGAGTCGCCTTCGGGGTCTCGTTGCTGTTCGGCGGCTTCGGGTTGTTCGCCTATCTCGCGCTGTGGCTGCTGGTGCCCGATGAGACGGCACCGCCCGGCACCCGGATCAGCGACTCCTGGGGCCTGCGGATCCTGGGCGCGATCGTCGCGTTCATCGCTGCGGGGATCGGGCTCGGATTGTTGTTCGGCGATGCGAACGGCGGCGTGCTGATCGGCGCTTTGGTAGCCGGGATCGTGGTGTGGATCGCGATGAGCCGGCGGGCCCCGGTTGTGCAGGCTGAGCCTGCCGAGGTGGGGTACGCGTACAGCGGCGGGCAGCCGACGACGGTGCTCGCCGCGCCTCCTGTGCCACCGCGGCCGCGGTCCTACTTGGGCCTGATCGGGCTGTGTGCGGCGATTGCCGCCGCGGGTGTGACGATGCTGATTACCGACAACCCGACGGCCATCATGGCGTCGTCCTTGCTGGCGCTCGCTGTCACGATGGTGATCGGGGCCTTCCGGGGACGGGCGCGTTGGCTGCTCATCTTCGCGGTGCCCTTGCTGGTGCTGGTGTCAGCCTCATCGCAGGTGCAGCGGGCAGACATCACGACTGGCCAGGTGACCTGGCAGCCAACGGCGGACCAGGAGAGCTACTCGTTGAGTCTTGGAGTCGTGGACGTCAAGTTCGATGATTGGGACGGTCAGCCCGATGGTGACGAGGTGGATGTCGATGTGACCGTTGGGGACATCCGGATCGCGGCGCCCCGCAATTGGGAGGTCCGGGTGGTCACCGACCAAGGGACCACGACCTACCTCGATGGCCTCCGTGAGAACGGAGTGCCCGACCCGGACGGCGCCGGCAAAGTGATTCTCGCCAAACCCACGGGCGCCCAGCAGGGCACGCTGACCGTGAATGCGACGACACTGGCGGGCGGCGTATACATCGACACGGGTGCGCCCGCCGCCGGCACCACCCCCGTGATCGCCCCTAAGAAGGAGAAGAAGGCATGAGCAGACATCCCATCGACATTCTGAGCCTGGGTTCGGGCGTCATGTTCGCCCTGTTCGCCCTCGGCTACCTGATCGTCCCCGCTTCGATGAGCCTCGCGGTCGTCGTACCGCTGATGCTCGTGGGCCTGGGTGTGTTCGGGATGGCGGGCCTGCTGGTGGCTCAACGCCGGGCGGGCTGATCCCCTGCAGATCGATGAGGTGGGCGTTTTCCGATTCGGAAACGCCCACCTTCGCCGTGTTCCACGCCGATGAGGCGGGGTTGTCCACCGCATAATTCCTGGTCCGGATACTTTGTCGTAGGTCTCTCGTACGGTATGGGCATGAACGAATCGGTGGTCGCGGTGCTTGCGGAGTTGTTCTCCGGAGAGGATCCGCTGCAGGTCGCGAAGGCGGCTGAGGCGGTGATCGGGTTCTGCCACGCCCAACAGTTGCAGGCCTTCCACCAGGTGTTCGTCGAATCGGAGCTGGCGGCCGATCCGGACGGGGTGGTGGTCGATCCGACCCCGCCGGAGATCGCGTGCGCGATGGTGTGGACGCCGGGGTTCGCCTCGACCATGGTGGATGTGGCCGTGGACGTGGTGCGGGACCTGCCCGTGCTGCTGACCGCGCTGGCTGATGGGCGCCTGGATTTGGTGAAGGTGCGTGAGATCGCCCGGGCCACCTGCGGCCTCGCCCCGGCCGACCGGCAGGCTCTGGCCGAGCGGGCCATCGACTACGCGGCCACCCGGACCCGGGGGCAGTTGCGGCCGTGGCTGACCCGGCAGGTCGACCGGATCGACGCCGACGCCGCGGAACGCCGCCGTAAGAAGGCCCGCAAGTCACGCAAGGTGAGCCTGACCCCGGAGCCGGACGGCATGGCCACCCTGTCTGCCTATTTGACCGCGGAGCAGGCGACCGCGTGTATGGAGTCGATCCGGGTCCGGTCGAACAACATCCACGGCAACCGGGATGCCATCCAGGCCGACATGTTCATCGAACTGCTCACCGGGATCACCGCGGCCGAGCAGGTCCCCATCGCGGTGATCATGACCGACGACGGCGCGGAGATCGACGGGTACGGCCCGATCGCCGACGGCCACGCGGATGAACTGTTGCGCCGTCTGGAGGTGCCGTCGGCGATCATCCGGCTGACCCTGCCGCAACTGTGCGCCGGGTATATGCCGACGTTGACGATGCGACGGTATGTGCGCACCCGCGACCGGCGCTGCCGGTTCCCCGGCTGCCGCCGACCAGCCCGCCACTGCGACCTCGACCACATCGTGCCCTGGCCCGCAGGCCCCACCGACGCGGACAATCTGCAGGCGTTGTGCCGTTACCATCACCGGATCAAAACCCATGGCGGATGGCGGGTCGAACGCCAGCCCGACGGCACCACCATCTGGATCAGCCCCCGCGGCAAGCGATACACCAGCCGGCCCGACGACCCCTGATCCACATGTCACCCGCTCACGCGGGCAGTGCCACCGATGATCGCCGAGGACTGACACGCGCCCCGAGGTCTATACCCCCGAGTACGAGTGCAGGCCGCTGGCGAAGAAGTTCACGCCGAAGAAGTTGATGATGAACGCGGAGAAGGCGATGAGGCTGATGATCGCGGCTTTGCGCCCCTTCCAGCCTGCAGTCGACCGGGCGTGCAGGTAGCCCGCGTATACGACCCAGGTGATGAAGGCCCAGGTCTCTTTGGGGTCCCAGCCCCAGTACCGGCCCCAGGCGTTCTCCGCCCAGATGGCTCCGGCGATGACGGCAAACGTCCACACCGGGAAGACGAACGCGATCGTGCGGTAGGCCAGGGCGTCGAGGCGCTCGGCGGACGGCAACCGGGAAGCGAGGCCCTTGTCGGTGGTCCCGCGATCCTCGGCCCGCTGCCGCAACAGGTACGCCACGGTGAACCCGGCGCTCAACGTGAACGCACCACCTGACAGGGCCGCCGCACTGACGTGGATGACCAACCACCAGGACTTCAGAGCCGGCACCAGCTGGGCGCTCTCGGTGTACAGGATCGTCACCGCGAGGCCCAAGGTCAGCAGGACCGCGCCAATCACCCACACGCCGAGCCAGCGCAGGTCGGTGCGGGATGCCGCGATCAGGTAGACCAGCGCGACGCAGATCGCGGCGGCCAGCGAGAACTCGTACATGTTGCCCAGCGGGAAGCGCTCTGCAGCCAGGCCGCGGAGCACGAAGCCGATGGTGAGCAGGATCGTCCCCAGCCAGCTCAGCGACAGGGCGATGTTCCCCGATCGGCGCCCGGGATCGTCGCCCGGATCGGCCTCGACGGTCTGCGGCCCTCCGGCACCCACGAGCACCTTCTGCTTGGCGGCCAGGGGCACCCGGCGCGCGGCCAGCGATGCGGCGAACAGGAACAACGCCAAGGTGTAGACCAGCATCGAGGCGTACACCATCAAGTTGCTCAACTGGGCCATTTGTCACTTCCCTTGTTCGCGGAGCGTGACGGCGATCTCTCGCACGTCGTCGTGGACCTTGCCCCCGCCCGACTTACTCAGGCCGGCTACTTCGGCAACTGTAACCGAGTCACCGGTGACCTTGACCCAGACCCGACGCCGTTGCAGCAGCAGGGACATGCTGACTCCCAGGATCACCAGCACCGATGCGGCGAGCGCGAACCACCGGCCCGGGTCGTGGGCGACGGTCACATTCGCAAAGTCGCGAAACCCGACGAATTCCACCGTCATGCCATTGGCCAGGTCCCAACTCTGGCCTGGGCGCAGCGCCTCGGTGCCGATCCGGTTGAGCCCGGACGTGTCCAGGGTGTACACATTGCCGCCCGCGGGCACCTGCCCGTCGAAGGCGCCGAGGAACAACTGCGGGTCGTTGGCGGCGGGGAACACCGAGACCGGGCCCATGACCGGGTCGATGACCGCGGTGGGCAGGAACAGCCCAGTCAGTGCGAACGGCTGCTCGAGATCGGGCAACTTGACCACGCCGGCGCTGGTCAGGTTGCCGTCCCGGGGCAGGAAGACCACGGCGTCGTCGAACACGACCTCACCGTCCGCATCGGTGATCTTGATCTCCGGGGCGTACCCGTGGCCGACCAGGAATACCTTGCTGCCGTCGATGACCAGCGGATCGTTGACGCTGAAGGTCTCGGCCACTTCCGGGGCGCCCGGGCGCTGCGTGACCAGTGCGTCCGCCTCGAACTGGCGCGGCGCGCCGCGCTGCTGCCCGCTCTCCTGGAACGTCGCGGTGAAGTCCTGCAGGACCACGGAGAAGGGCGCGATCTGATCCGGGTTGACCAGTCGGCCCTTGCGGAAGGAGTCGAACTGGGTCAGGGAGCCGGTGAAGCCGGTGCCCTCGACCACGATCACCTTGGCCGACCAGCCGAACAGCCCGCCCACCGCCACAGCCACCAGCAGGAAGATGAAGCACAGATGGAACAGCAGATTGCCGACCTCGTGCAGGTAGCCCTTCTCCGCCGAGACCCAGTTGTCCTCCCGGCGTACCCGCCAGCGGTTGGCGCGCAGATACGCCTCAGCCCGGTCGAGGGTGTCGACATCGGCCGTGGTCGTCTCAAAGGCCGGCATCGGGACAGCCGCGAGGGTGCTTTCACCGGCGGCCGGCGCAGCACCCCGATGAACTCCGCGGTGCGCGGGACGATGCAGCCGATCAACGAGACGCACAACAACAGGTACACGGCCGCGAACCAGGGGGCGGCGAACACGTCGAACATGCCCAGACGGTCCAGCCACGGGCCGATGGTCGGGTTGGCGGTGATGTAATCGACGACCCGCTCCGGCGCTGTGCCGCGCTGTGGGAACACCGAGCCCGGGATGCTGGCCAGCGCCAGCAGAAGCAACAGGATGAGCGCGGTACGCATGCTCGTCAGCGAACGCCAGCCCCAACGCAACCACCCGCGCACGCCTAGGCTGGGTCCCGAGGTCGGCGCCGGCGGGGTCACGGTTGTCGTCATAGCCCCACCTGGAATTCGCTGGCCCAGACCCGCATCCACACTGAGATCTCGTTCCACATGCCCGTCACGAGCAGCACCCCGATCGCGATGAGCGTGAGCCCGCCGAAGCGCAACACCCAGACCGAATGCCGCCGCAGCCACGTCACAGCCCCGGCCATCCGCCGGAATGCCAGCGCGATGATCAGGAACGGCACCCCGAGACCGATGCAATAGGCCACCGACAGCAGGGCCCCGCGCAGCGCCGACCCTTCACTGAAGACCAGCGCCTGTACAGCGGCCAGCGTCGGGCCGATGCAGGGTGTCCAGCCCAGGCCGAACAGCACGCCGAGCACCGGCGCGGTCCACATGCCCAAGTTCGGCGAAACGTGCCAGCGGACATCGCGCTGCAGCCACGGGAACGCCCCCATGAAACCGATACCCAACACGATGATGATCACACCGAGCACCCGCTGGATCGGCTCCTGATACTGCAGCAGCACCTCGCCCGCGTACCCAAGCAAAGCACCGTAGGAGATGAACACCAGGGAGAAGCCCAGGATGAACAGGCCGACACCGGCCAAGATCTTGGACTGCTTGGGGGTGGTGTGCTCCTCCAGTTCGGCACCGGTGACGCCCGTGACGACGCCCACGTATCCGGGCACCAGCGGCAGTACACACGGGCTGGCGAAGGAGACGAAACCCGCGAGCAGCGCCAGCGGGATCGCCAGCAGCAGCGACCCCTGCGTCACGGTCTCCGCGACGCTCACTGCTCCGCCTTGAGTTGCTGCAGAGCGTCATCGAGTTCGGTGGCATCCACCGCACCGAGGAAACGGCCGGCGACCCGACCCTGTGAATCGATCAGCAGCGTAGAAGGGATCGCCTGCGGCGGCAGGCTGTCGGAGAACTTCAGCACGAGCTGACCGTTGGGGTCGGGCAGGTTGGGGTAGGTGATGCCGTACTTCTTCACGAACTGCCGGGCGGCGTCGTCATTGTCTCGGGTGTCGAGGCCCAGGAAGTTGACCTTCGGGTTCTGCTTGGCGACGGCGACGAGTTCGGGGGCTTCGGCGCGGCACGGCGCACACCAGGAGGCCCACACATTGATGACACCGGGGTTACCCTGCCAGGTGGCCGTGTCGACGGGCTGCCCGTTCAGGTCGGTGCCGGTCAGGACAGGCGCGGGCAGCCGTTCGGCGACCGGCAGGATCACGCTGGACCCGTCCCCGGCCACAAACCCGTCGCCCTCGCCGGGGTCGCCGGCCTGCATCGAGCATGCCGATACGGCGAGCACCCCGAGCAGGATCACCAGCAGCCGCTTCACTTACGCCCCCACACCCCGCGTGGACTGCGGGTAAAGGCTGCTGGCCGGCTCGGTGTAGACGATGCTGATCAGGCGTCCGTCGTCGAAGTTGAAGCTGGTCAGTGACGCCAGGTTGCACTGTCGGTGGCGCGGGTCGTGGGTGAAGTTGCGGCCCTCGGCATCCAGGCGGGCGATCCACACGGGCAGCTGGTGGCTGACCAGGACCGCCTCGTGCCCGGTGTTGCGGCGCCGGGCATCAGTGACGGCGGCGCGCATCCGGGCGGCGACGTCGACGTACGGCTCACCCCACGACGGCCGGAACGGGTTGTACAGGTGGCGCCAGGCGCGTGGCTGCTTGAGGATGCCGTCTCCGACGCTGACGCGCTGCCCCTCGAAGATGTTGTCCGCCTCGATGATCCGCTCATCGATGGTCGGGGTGTAGCCGAACCGTCCGGCGATCGGCGCGGCCGTCTCCTGCGCCCGGTCCAGGGGCGAGGTGACCACCTCGGTGATGTCGCGGCCGGCCAGCGCGTCAGCGGCCAGCTGCGCCATCTGCTGGCCGAGTTCGGACAGGTGGAAGTCGGGCAAGCGGCCGTAGAGGATCTTGTCCGGGTTGTAGACCTCGCCGTGGCGCAGAAGGTGCACGGTGGTGTGCTCGGACATGCGGTTCCTCCTAGGCGTCGGCGGCGGCACGAGCGGCGGCCGGCAGGGCGTCGGCGATCCGCTGCAATGCCTGCTCGTCGTGGGCGCTGCTGACGAACCACGCTTCGAAGGCCGACGGCGGCAGGCTCACCCCATTGTCAAGCATGCTCGCGTGGAACGCCGCAAAGGCCTGCGTGTTCTGCGCCTGGGCCTGCTCGTAGTTGCTGACGGGCTCGTCGCGGAAGAAGATGCTGAACAGGTTGCCGGCCCGCTGCACGATGTGTGGGACCCCGGCTGCGGTCAGCGCCTGCTCGGTGCTTGCGATGACCTGTTCGGCGGCGGCATCGACGCGGGCGTAGTCGGCATTGCGCAACATCGCCAGACCCGCAGCGGTGGCCACCGGATTGCCGCTCAGCGTGCCCGCCTGGTAGACCGGTCCGATCGGGGCCAGCATCGCCATGACGTCGGCCCGGCCGCCGAATGCCGCCACGGGCAGGCCCCCGCCGATCACTTTTCCGTACGTGAACAGGTCTGCCGGGACGCCTTCGAGGCCGTACCACCCGGCCGGCGATACCCGGAAGCCGGTCATCACCTCGTCGCTGATCAGCAGCGCGCCGTACTCCTTGCACAGACCCGCGAGCCCCTGGGTGAACCCCGGCGCCGGCGGGACGACACCCATGTTCGCGGGCACCGCCTCGGTGATGATGGCGGCGATGTTGTAGGTCTGCAGCGCCTCGGCCACCAGTTCCAGGTTGTTATAAGGCAGGACCACGGTGTTCGCAGTGTGACTCTGCGGAACGCCGGCGCTGTCCGGCAGCCCGAGGGTGGCGACACCTGAGCCGGCGTGGGCCAACAGTGCGTCGGAGTGGCCGTGGTAGCAGCCGGCGAACTTGATGATCGTCTCCCGGCTGGTGAATCCCCTGGCCACGCGGATCGCGCTCATCGTCGCTTCCGTGCCGCTGCTGACCAGGCGCACTTGGTCGACCGGGTCGACGCGCTCGGTGATCAGTTCTGCCAGTTCGACCTCGTGGGGGTGGGGGGCGCCGAAGCCCATGCCCAGAGCGGCCGCCTCGGTCACGGCCTGCACCACGGCCGGATGGGCATGGCCGAGCAGCGCCGGGCCCCACTGGCCCACGAGATCGACGTACTTATTGCCGTCGGCGTCGCGCACGTAGGCGCCGCTGCCGCTGGTGAAGAAGACCGGATGGCCGCCGACCGCGCGGAATGCCCGCACGGGCGAGTTCACGCCCCCGGGGGTGACCTGCTGGGCCCGTTCCATCCACGCTGCGGAGGTCCTGCGATCCATGTCCCGATCGTCGCATGGGCGCGGAACGGGCGGTTCTGCAGGTTCGCCGCTTCCGCTCACAATCGCCGCATCGGGAGGGGCGAGTCTGGACGAAAGCGGCGAACCTGAGCCGATGGTCCCCCATGGTCGGCTGAGCACCACACTGCTGCGGAGCACACACCCTCACGGCGGGAGCACAATGGGCACCATGTGCGACACCTTCGTCTCGCTGGCGACCACTGATGGTTCGGTGATCCTGGGCAAGAACTCCGACCGCGAGCCCAACGAGGCCCACGACCTGCGGATGGTCGCGGCCACCACCGCTGCTGGCGACCACGTCCGGGCCACGTACATCACCATCGAGCAGGCCCCCCGTACCCACGCGGTCCTGCTGTCCAAGCCCTACTGGATCTGGGGCGCGGAGATGGGGGTGAACGAGCACGGGGTGAGCATCGGCAACGAGGCGGTCTTCACCAAGGCCAAGCGTGAACGAGCCCCCGGACTGCTCGGGATGGACCTGCTGCGCTTGGGGCTGGAACGCGGCGAAACCGCGGACGAGGCGGTGACCATCATCGCGGCACTACTGCTTGAGCACGGTCAAGGCGGTGAGGCGGGGCACACCCACCACCTCGAATATGACAACTCCTTCATCGTGGCCGACCGGACCCAGGCATTTGTGCTGGAGACCGTGGGCCGGGACTGGGCGGCCAGCCGGATCCCGACGTCGGGTTCGATCTCCAACGGGCTGACCCTCACGAGAGCCGAACAGGCGTCAGCGGGTCTGCGCGACGTGGTGGTCAAGGACCGTTCGGACCTCATCTACACCCGCTTCTCCGACTCGGCCCGCCGGCAGTGCCGGACGTCCGACAGCCTGGCCGGGACGCGCACGGACGTTGCCTCCGCGATGCGACTGCTGCGTGATCACGGCGACGCCGGTCCTGACTGGTCGCCGGCCCGCGGGATCACGGGGCAGACCGTGTGCGCCCACGCCGGGCCGGGACCGATCCGCGTGGCGCAGTCCACCGGCTCGATGGTCTCCCACGTCACGGCGGACGACATCACCGTCTGGCTGACCGGGACGTCGGCGCCATGCACCTCGGTCTTCAAGCCGGTGTGGTTCGAGGGCGGTCTGCCCGCGATGACCCACCCCGGCCAACTCTTCGACCCCAGCACGATGTGGTGGCGTCACGAACGTCTGCACCGACAGACCCTGCGCAACTACCCCCGCGGATGGCCGCCTACGCCCAGCAGCGCGAAACGTTGGAGGAGCAGTTCCTGCACGAGAGCACGCAAGCGGCCGACCGCGCCGCCTTCACAGCAGCGTGTTTCGCGCAGGCCGACGCCGCCGAGCAGGCGTGGCTCGCGACGGTGGAGGCCATGCCCGAGTCCCGGCCGTCGCGTTTGTACAGCCGGGCGTGGCAGGAGTGGGACCGGCAGGCGGGAATGCCATGACCTCGCCGGCCAAGCAGCAGACCCTCGACCTGGCCCGGGAGTATGTGTGCCCGAACCGGGTCGACTTCCTCACCGCCGCGGGCATCGACCTGGTGATCGGCGAGCGCAGCGGCTACCGCATCTGCGACGTGGACGGCCGCGAGTTCATCGACATCCATCTCAACGGCGGCGTGTTCAACCTCGGCCACCGCAATCCGCAGGTGATCGCCGCGCTGCAGGAGGGGCTGGGGACGCTGGACATCGGCAACCATCACTTCCCCAGTACCGAGCGGGCGGCGTTGGCCCAGCAATTGGTCGACCTGACCCCTGGCATGCAATTCGTGGTCTTTGCCAGCGGCGGCGGGGAAGCCATCGACCTGGCCATCAAGAGCGCTCGCCGGGCGACCGGACGGCGGCGGGTCGTGTCGGTGACCGACGCCTACCACGGTCACACCGGTCTGGCCCTGGCCGCCGGCGACGAGCAGGCCGCCGCGGCCTTCTTGAGCAGCGACCCGGACTTCGTCAGGGTCCCCTTCAACGACGTGCCTGCGCTGGAACGCGCCCTGGCCGTACCCACCGCGGCCGTCGTCCTGGAGACCGTCCCGGCGACGGCCGGCTTCCCGCGCCCGGCCGACGATTACCTGCCGGCGGTGCGCCGGCTGTGCGACGAGACGGGTGCGCTCTACGTGGCCGACGAGGTGCAGACCGGACTCGGGCGCAGCGGCCACCTCTGGGCCGTCGAGGAGTTCGGCGTCGTCCCCGACATCCTGGTCACCGGCAAGGGGTTGTCCGGCGGCATCTACCCGATCGCCGCCACTCTGCTCAGCGACGCCGCGGGTGCCTGGCTGCATGAGGACGGCTGGGGGCACGTGTCCACCTTCGGCGGTGCGGAACTCGGCTGCCGGGTGGCGGCCACAGTGCTGGACCTCACCGTGGCGGCATTGCCAAACCTGCCCATCGCGCGGTGGACGGACGGGTTCGCCGAGCTGGCCGCCAAGTACCCGGAATGGATCGTCGAGGTCCGGCAGACCGGGCTCATCATCGGCGTGAAGTTCGCCCACGAAGCCGGCGGCATGCTGATGACCAAGCTGCTCTTCGACGCCGGGGTGTGGGCGATGTTCGCGGGTTTCGACCGCAGCGTGCTGCAGGTCAAGCCGGGGCTGCTGATGTTCGATGAGATCGACTCGGTGCTGGCGGCATTTGACGCGGCCTGCGCGGTGGCGGCGTCATGGTGAGCGAACTGCTGACTCGGCTGGAGGCGGAACTCGATCCGGCGCATCCGGCCGGGGTCGAGGTGATCGCCTACGGCGAGGTGTCGGCCGCGCTGCGGGTGCCGGGGCTGGAAGGCTACGTGGCCAAACGGATGTCCGGATTCGCCGATGCCGATATGGCCGAGGCCTACTGCGCTCTTGTTGCCCAGTACGTGCAGATCCTGGAAGCCGCCGGGGTGCGCGTGGTCGACACCGAGGTCGTCGCGATCCAGCGCCCCGGGCGCTCCCCCGTGGTCTACCTGATCCAGCCCTTCATGACCCGGCTCGGCAACGCCCTGCTGCACACCGCCGGCGACGACTGGCTCCAGACGGCGATCCCCGCCGTGCTCGACCGGGTGGAGGTCCTGCAGGCCCGAACCACCGAGCCGCAGGTGGCGATCGACGCGCAGTTGTCGAACTGGTCCTTCGCGACGACCGATCCGGTGCTCATCGACATCGGCACCCCATTCATGCGCGACGCATCGGGCTACCTGTTCGATCAGGAGATCCTGCTCTGCGCCATACCACCGGGGCTGCGCACCTACTACCGGCGCAAGGGCAGCATCGCCGAGTACATGGACGACTACTTCGACCCCCGACTCGTGGCCGTGGACCTTCTGGGCAATTTCATCAAGGAGGGCGTCGCCTATCGACTGCCCGCAGCCATCGCAATGGCCAACGTGTGGCTTTCCGGATCACGGCTACGCCGGCGTCACGCGAGACTGACGTGGCGGACTACTACCAGCAGGACGCAGCCACCCTTGAGTTGTTCCTGCGGGTGCGGCGACTGGATCGCAGCGCCAAGCGGATCTTGCGCCGCGAATACGACTTCCTGCTGCCGGGGCCCGTGCGGCGTTAGGACCGTGGTGGGGCCGAGACGAGTCGGCCCCACCCGGTACCTCAGACGTACGGCTCGGTGCGTTCCACCAGCGAAGCCGGCGGCTCGAACCGCTGCCCGTACTTCGCAGCGAATCCCTGGGCCCGGCTCACGAACGCCGGCAGACCGTAGGAGTTGATGTACTGCAGCACGCCACCGGTCCACGGCGGGAATCCGATGCCGAAGATCGAGCCGATGTTGGCATCCGGCACCGACCGCAGCACACCCTCGTCGTAGCAGCGCACCGAGTCGATGGCCTCCACGAAGAGCATCCGCTCCTGCAGTTCGGTCAGGTCGACGTCGCGCGGGGCAACGGTCTCCCACTGCGTCGAGCCCAGACCACAGGCCGACCCGCTTGCCGTCGGCGTAGTCGTAGAACCCGGCACCGGCGGCGCGTCCGCCCCGCTCATGCTCGACCACCATCGCGTCGATGACCGGGTACGACGGATGCTCGGGGAAGTCCCAGCCCTCGGCGACCGCCGCCTCTCGACTGGCCTCCCGGATGCGCCGCGCCAGGGTCAGCGACACCTCGTCGAACAGCGCCAGCGGCCCGGTCGGATATCCGGCCTGCAGGGCGGCCTGCTCGATGGACTGCGCCGGGATACCCTCGGCCAGCATCGCAGCGGCCTCCCCCATGAAGGTGCCGATCACGCGACTGGTGAAGAACCCTCGACTGTCGTTGACCACGATCGGCGTCTTCTTGATCTGCAGTGCCACATCCACGGCCTTGGCGATGGCCTCATCCGAGGTCGACTCGCCCACCACGATCTCCAGCAGCGGCATCTTGTCGACCGGCGAGAAGAAGTGCATCCCGATGAAGTCCGCAGGCCGGGACACCCCGGTGGCCAAGCCGGTCACGGGCAGCGTCGACGTGTTCGAAGCCAGCAGCGCATCCTCGGCCATGAACGGCTCGATCTCGGCGTACACCTTCGCCTTCAGCGCCGGATCCTCGAACACCGCCTCGATCAGCAGGTCCGCCCCCTTGGCATCGGCCGGGTTATCCGTCGGCGTGATCCGGGCCAGCACCTCGTCGGCAGCGACCTGGGACATCTTGCCCCGGCTCACCGCCTTGTCCAGCAGGTTCTCGCTGTACGCCTTGCCCTTCTGGGCGGACTCCAGCGCCACATCCTTGAGGATGACCTCCATGCCGGCGCGGGCGCAGACGTAGGCGATGCCGGCGCCCATCATCCCGGCGCCGAGCACCACGACCTTGCTGGCCGTGTACTTCGGGTAGCCCTGCGGACGGCTGCCGCCCTTCATGATGCCCTGCAGGTCGAAGAAGAACGCCTTGATCATGTTCTTGCTGACCTGACCTGTGGCCAGATCCACGAAGTACTGCGACTCGATGAGCAGGGCGTTGTCGATGTCGACCTGCGCCCCCTCGACGGCCGCGGCCATGATGTGCTCCGGGGCGGGCATCGGAGCACCCTTGAGCTGCTTGCGCAGGTTGGCCGGGAAGGCCGGCAGCATCGCCGCGAACTTGGGATTGCTGGGCGTGCCGCCGGGCAGCTTGTAACCCTTGACGTCCCACGGCTGCACAGCCTCGGGGTTCGCCGTGATCCACGCCTTCGCCGCCGGGATCAGCTCGGCCGGGTCGGTGACGACCTCGTCCACCAGCCCGACCTGCAGAGCAGCTGCCGGCTTGCGCCGCTGGCCTTGCAGCAGGACCTCCATGAGTGCCTTCTGCAGACCGAACATCCGCACCGTACGAGCCACGCCACCACCGCCGGGCAGCAGACCCAGACTGACCTCGGGCAGCCCGATCTCACTGCCGCGGACGTCCAGCGCCACGCGATGGTGACAGGCCAGGGCGATCTCCAGCCCACCACCGAGGGCGGCACCGTTGATCGCGGCCACCACCGGCCGGCCCAGCGTCTCGAGCTGGCGGGTGAGCTTCTTGAAGTCCTGCAACTGGGCGGTCAGGGCAGGCGCGTCGGCGGGCGTGGCCTGACTCAGCAGCCCCAGGTCACCGCCGGCGAAGAAGGTCTTCTTCCCGCTGGTCAGCACCACACCGGTGATCGTGTCCTTCTCGGCCAGCAGGCGCTCGACCGTCTGGGCGAACGAGGTCTGGAACGTCTCGTTCATGGTGTTGGCACCCTGGTCGGGGTCGTCCATCGTCAGTGTGACGATGCCGTCGGCGTCGGTCTCCCACGCGATCATGTTCGTCATCTCAGATCCTCTCCACAATCGTGGCCAGGCCCATGCCGCCACCGATGCACAACGTCACCAGGCCGTACCGGCCGCCGGAGCGCTCCAACTCATCGACCACCGTGCCGAGGATGATCGCGCCGGTGGCACCGAGCGGGTGTCCCATCGCGATGGCACCGCCGTTGATGTTGACCTTGGCCATGTCCAGATCCAGGTCCTTGACCCACTTCAGCACGACTGCGGCGAAGGCTTCATTCAACTCCCAGACGTCGATGTCGTCCGGGGTCAGGCCGGCTGTCTTCAACGCCTTGAGTGTCGCGGGGGTGGGGCCGGTCAGCATGATCGTCGGGTCGGCGCCGGATACCGCAGTGGCGACGATGCGCGCCCGCGGGGCCATCCCGAAGTCCTTGCCGACCTGCTCATTGCCGACCACGACCAGGGCCGCGCCGTCGACGATGCCCGAGGAGTTGCCGGGTGTGTGGACGTGGTTGATCTTCTCGACCCAGTGGTACTTCTGCAGAGCCACGGCGTCGAAGCCGCCCATCTCGCCGATGCCAGCGAACGAGGGCTTCAGCGATCCCAACGACTCCAGCGTGGTGTCCGGACGCATGTGCTCGTCGTGATCGAGCAGGATGACGCCGTTGCGGTCCTTGACCGGCACCACGGACTTGGCGAAGTTCCCGGCACTCCACGCCGCCGCCGAGCGCTGCTGGGACTGCACGGCGTAGGCGTCGACGTCCTCGCGGGTGAAACCCTCGGTCGTCGCAATGAGGTCCGCGCTGATGCCCTGCGGAACGAAGTAGGTCTCATAGGCGGTTTCGGGGTCCATCGCCCAGGCGCCGCCGTCGGAGCCCATCGGCACGCGGCTCATACATTCGACGCCACCGGCGATCACCAGCGTGTCCCAACCCGAGCGCACCTTCTGCGCCGCGATGTTGACCGCTTCGAGCGCGGACGCGCAGAACCGGTTGACCTGGGTGCCGCCGACGGTGTCCGGCAGCCCGGCGAAGATCGCCGCGGTCTTGGCAATATCGGCACCCTGATCCCCCACGGGTGTCACACATCCGAGCACCAGATCATCCACCACATTGGTGTCCAGACCCGGGTGGCGGGTGCGTAGTTCGTCGATCAGACCGGTCACCAGGGTCACAGGTTTGACCGTGTGCAGGGAACCGTTGGCTTTGCCCTTGCCCCGCGGGGTTCGGATCGCCTCGTAGATGTACGCCTCGTTGGCCGCGTTACTTGGCATTGCACTCCTTATGTACAGGCTGTACCGCCAGCGTAAGGCGGGGGCCTGACATAGCCGAAGGGGGTGCGCTCGCCCACGCGCACCCCCTTCGACGGCACTGGGGTTACTGACCCAGCGACTCCTGCAACTTCGCCGTGCACTCCTGCACCTGGGTGGCCTTCGACGGGTCGTCGATCAGTTCCTGGGTGAGGTTGGCCGCGGTGTCCTGCAGCTTCTGCGCCGTGGCCTGCAACTCCGCAGCGGTGTCCGTGTTCGGGTTGGCCTGCAACTCCGCCACCTTCGTGGCGTACTCGTCGACCTGAGCGCAGTACTGGTCGACTGCCGAACCGGATGCCTCAGTGGCCTCATCGGTGGCCTCGGTCGTGGCCTCCATCGTGTCTTCTGGGGTCGCCGCGACACTGGCTTCGGCCGTGGCGGCCGGTGTACTGCTGGTAGTACTGTCGCCGCCCCCACAGGCTGCCAGCCCACCGAACAACAACGGGACCGTGATGGCCAGTCCGACAAGTTTCTTCATATGCCCTCCTCCAAAGGTGTGAGCGGACTCTACGCCAAAAAGCGATGATCGACTAGCACCTGGCGAGGCGCTACTGCCGCGGAGTGCGTTGCTCGGTCCACGACCGACCGTCCCACCACCGCAACTGGGAGGGGTCCTGGGGGTCGGGGTACCAGCCGCCTGCGGCTCCCGCCGCGCCGACTGCCGGCGTCTTCTTGCCGCCGATGAACAGCACGGCCACGAACCACCCCAGGCCCGCCAGTGCGATGAACCCCCCGAGGACCGCAGCCCCCACCCAACCGAAGGCGTTGCCCAATGTGCCGGCCAGGGAGGGCCCGACGGCCAACTCACGGCCCTCACGGTCCACCGTGATGGTGTACTCACCGGCGACGGTGGCTGTGAAACCTGCCACCCCGACCCAGGTGGTGTTGCCCAACGTCACCGTGGTGGTGGCCGTACCCCCGATCGGCACGGCGCCATCGGGGCCGGTGATGGTGACGTCCTGCGGGTCCAGCGTGCGGGTCGTCGCCTGCTCGTAGAGCACATATCCGCCCTCGTCCAGACGCTGCGTGTGCGGGCCGTCAGCCACCCACGGCGCGCCAACGCTGTTGATCGTCTGTGCCACGCCCCCCACGGCGTTTCCGACACCGACGGCGAACAGCACGATCCCGAGAAGGGCCACCAGAAGGGGAATGACCTTGCGCATAGGAGCAGCCTGCCACGCCGCGCGCGCGTACCCTCGGGTTCGTGAGCGACTTCGACGACTTCATCGATGGTTTCTATCCCTACCGCAAGGAGACGACGACCTACCGTCGGATACCCGAGGAACCCCGCGACCGCACACAGGTGCTGGCCGAGATCACCGCGATGGCCCACCGTGAGGACGCCACCGGCGACCAGGGCCGGGTGTCAGGCAGTCTGTACTCCGGTGACCATGAGCACTACGGATACCTCGGCGAGGTCTTCAGCCAGTTCTCGCACGCGAACGTCCTGCAACGGGATATGTACCCGTCGGCCACGAAGTTCGAGGCAGAGATCATCGCCATGGTGCTGGACATGGTGCACGGTGACGCCGGCGCCTGCGGTGTCATCACCAGTGGCGGCTCCGAAAGCCTGATCACCGCGCTCTACACCTACCGGGAGATCGCCCGTGAGCGTGGTGTCACCCGGCCGAACGTCGTGATGCCGATCACTGCCCACGTGGCCTTGGACAAGGGCGCCTACTGGATGGACATCGAGGTCCGCCACGCGCCGCTCACCGATGCCTACACCGCCGATGTGGCGGCGATGTCCGAGCTGATCGACGACCAAACCATCGCGCTGGTCGGCTCGGCCGGCGACTACGGGCACGGCCTGATCGATCCGATCCCGCAGATCGCAGCCCTGGCCCAGGGGCATGGGATCGGTATGCACGTGGACGGCTGTCTCGGCGGATTCCTGTGGCCCTGGGCGCAGGAACTCGGATACGACATCGTCCCTTGGGACTTCCGGGTGCCGGGGGTGACCAGCATCTCCGCGGACACCCACAAGTACGGGTACGCCTTGAAGGGCACCTCGACCCTGCTCTACCGCGACCGCGATCTGCGCCGTCATCAGTACTTCACCTACCCGGACTGGCCCGGTGGCCTGTACCTGTCGCCCGGCCTGGCCGGTTCGCGCTCGGGCGGTCTGATCGCCGCCACATGGGCGGCCATGGTCACCACCGGTCGCAGCGGATACCTGGCCGCCGCATCGGCGATCCTGCAGACCGCTGCGACGCTGCGCGACGGGGTGGCGGCCATCGACGGATTGCAGGTCATCGGGGACCCGACCTTCCTCATCGCGTTCATGGCTGACCGGGACGACCTCGACATCTACCTCGTCAACGACGCTCTGAAGGAGCGTGGGTGGCGCATGAACGCCCTGCAGCTGCCCGCCGCCCTGCACTTCTGCGTCACCCGACCCAACACCAAACCCGGCGTCATCGAGGCCTTCCTCACGGACCTGCAGGCCAGCGTTGACTACGCCCTGGCCAATGCCGGCAAGCCCGCGGCCAGTGGGGCCATGTACGGCTTCGGCCACACACCGCAGGGCAACCAGACCCTGAACACACTGATGTCCGGGGTGCTGGACGCGATGCACGAGGTCGCCCCGGAATGACCTGGATCCTGGCCATCGACCTCGGCAATGGCGGGCCGAAGGTGGCCGCGGTGACACCGCAGGGCGAGATCCTGGCCACCGCGTTCCACCCGGTGAGCGTGCAGATCGGCCGGGACGGCACGGCCACCCAGGACGCGATCGAATGGGAGATGGCGCTGGGCGTGGCCATCGAGCAGGTGACCGCTGGGGTGTCCATGGCAGAGCTGGCCGCGATCGGCATCACCGGGCAGTGGGGCTCAACGGTTCCGGTCGGCGCCGACGACTACCCGGTCGGCCCGGTGATCCTCTGGTCGGACACCCGTTCCCGGGCCAACATCGCGCGTACCATCGGTGGCCCCGTGGCCGGTTACGCACCGCAGAAGGTGTGGCCCTGGCTGAAGATCACCGGTGGCGCGCCGAGCCCGTCCGGAGCCGACCCGACCGGGCATGCACTGTTGCTGCAGAACGAGTTGTCGGACGTGGGCAGGCAGTGCCGGGTCCTGTTGGAACCGGTCGACTATCTCGCCTTCCTGCTGACCGGGCGCGCCGTGGCGACACCGGCATCCATGACGGCCTCCTGGCTCACCGACAACCACATCGGCGCACCGCTGGGCTATGTGGACGGCCTGGTGAAACGCTCCGGCCGGCGCGCAGAACTACTGCCTGAACTGATCCCAACCGGCTCCATCCAGGGTCCGTTGCTCCCCGAACCGGCTGAGCGGCTCGGCCTCAAAGCGGGTGTCCCGGTGGCGTGCGGAATCCCGGACGTGCACGCGGCGATCATCGGATCCGGAGCGGTGGGGTCCTACGAGACGCACCTGGCGATCAGCACGACGGCGTGGCTCTCGGCCCGGGTGCCGTTCAAACGCACCGACATCCTGCACTCCATCGCGACCCTGCCGGGGCTGGATCCGCAGATGAATCTGGTCGGCAACAACATCGAGACCGGCGGGGCGGCCCTGTCGTGGCTGCGCGAACAGATCATCGCACCGGCCGACGGGCTGCGCGGCGGTGGCTCTGGGATCGGCGCCGATGGTGCGGCACCCGTGACCGAGCAGCCCACCTACGCAGCGCTGACCGCGCTGGCCGCGCAGGCGCCGGCTGGCTGCGAGGGGCTGATCTTCACACCCTGGCTGGCCGGGGAGAGGTCCCCGGTTGAGGACAAGAACCTGCGGGCGGCGTTCCTGAACCTGTCCTTCCGCAGCGACCGCTCCATGCTGGTGCGCGCGGTCATGGAGGGCGTGGCGCTGAACGTGCGCTGGCTGTTCGGCTACTACGAGAAGTTCCTGAAGCGGCCGGTGCCCATGCTGCGGATCATGGGAGGCGGCGCCCAGTCGGACTTGTGGTGCTCGATCATCGCCTCGACACTCGATCGGCCCATCGAGCAGGTGAGCGATCCTTTGAACGCGCAACTGCGCGGGGTGGCGCTGTGGACGCGGGTCTGCGCCGGGGAACTGAGCCTGCAACAGGCCGCGGCATTGGTGCCGGTGGCGCAGCGTTTCACCCCGGAGGCCGGAGACCGGAAGATCTACGCCGACCACTTCGCCGAGTACCGCAAGCTCTACGGCTCATTGAAGGGGTTCTACCGGCGGATGAACGCCTGATTCACGTCGGCGAGCAGGCGGTCGCGCAACGCTTCGGCCACCGGCGGCAACCGGCCCGCATCGAGATTGGCCAGCGCGCGTTCGCGCAGCTTCTGCGCGCCGGACACGTTGCCGCGGCGGGCGTGGGTGATAGCGACCGCAAGTTGTGCCAATCCCTGCCACGCCGGGCGTTCATCCTCGGGCGCGGCCTTCCAGCCGGCTTCCAGGGCTTCGTGCGCTTGAAAGGGCAGGCCGTCGTCCAGCAACTGGTTGGTCAGGGCGACCACCGCCGCCGGCGCCGAGTCGATGGGTTCGGGTAGCGGGGGCACCCCGATCGATCCGTACGGCAACGGCCGTCCGAGGGCGTCGCGGGGCCGCGCATTGCGGGCCCGACCGGCCTCGTCACGGTCACGCATCGCGCACCGCCAGATACACCCTGCGCACGTCCACCGCCTGCTGCAGGGAGGCGCCGATGTCCTCGGAGAATGAGGCCCGGTACACAGGATCGCTGGCCGCGTAGATGGTGGTGTAGAAGGCGGCGAAAGCCCCCAGGAAGGTCGATACCCGCACGAGCGCGCGGGACAGGACGTGGCCGTCGGTCAGCGTCCACCACACATCGGCGCTGCCGAGGTCGCCGAGCCATGCCTGTTGCACCGGCAGCGTGATGGCCAGGACGCCGAAGGCGAGGAAGAAGAGCCACACCAGCAGCCCGATCAGCGCCGCCTGCACCAACTGCGTGAAGATCGCCGCGAACATCAGATTGCGTCGCTGCGGCCGGTGCAGGTCCGGGCCCGGGGCCTCATCGAACTCCACGCCAGCCAGCGGCGTCCCGGTGCAGGACGAACGCAGTTGTTCGATGGGCGCGTTCTCATCGAGGGTTCGGATCTGGTCGTGCGTGCGTTCCAGGGTCACCAACACCCCCAGGACGAGCAGCATCCCTGCGCTGGCCCACAGCAAGGGGCCGTTGAGGCTGCCCGCCACCTGCCACATCTCGGTGTTGATGAACAGCACGATCATGACGATGAGCAGCAGCGGCAGGGCCTTTGTCGCCACCACGTAGAGGTCGCCGGCGCTGCGGACTGTCTGCCGGACCGCCCAGATGGCCATCGAGATCAGGGCGAAGCGGGTAGTCACGTAGATGGCGCCCAACAGCACCAGTTGCAGCACGAGGGCGGCCACGATTGACCCCCAGGTGACCGTCTCCCCGTCGACCTCCCGACCGTACTGGATGACCTCCGAGATGACCCCGCACGCGATGAAGCCCGCGATCAGCGGCCACCCGACGCGGTCGGCCGGGGCGAACCAGAACCCGCGGCGGGCTTTGGACCACAATCCTTGACCGAGCAGGACCAGCCCCGCTACCGCGAGCAGCACCACGGGCAGGACCCGGCTGCCACTGCTGACCGCATATCCGACCGCTGACACGAGCTGCACGGCCATGATCATCAGCAGGATCGGCAGCGCCCGGGTCCAGATGTGTTCACCGGAGTTGTAGTCGGCCACGAAGTGGGGCAGCCCGTTGCGGGAGAACCAGGTCTCGGTGCGCCGTGTGCGGTCCACCGACACAGACTAGGCGCTGCGCCGACCCATCCACTCGATCTCCTCGCTCCTGCGGGCGAGTCTGACCATCTCAGCCGCCGGATCTTCGTACACATCCGGCACCCACGCCCGCAGGAAATTATCTCCGTGAGGTTCATGCCTCCACCCTGAACGCTCTGCGTCAGGCCGAATCACGGGCAACGAGATCTGTGGATGGTGACGACGGTCTACAGATCTGGTTGGGGACGAGCCGCCCGAGGCAAATCTCAACTTGCGACACGCTTCCAATGTCCGATTAACCCGTTTCGCACCGCGTGGCGTCTACACATCTGGTTGATCATGGTCTGCCGCCAACCAGATGTGTAGACGATTCTCGTCAGACGGCCTCGAGCGCCGCCGCGAAGCTACCCACTGACCCGTCCAGCTGGTCCAACTGGCTCGGCGTCAGGACGAGCTGCAGCACACCGGCCGTATCCCGGCTCAAGACCACGGGGCTGCCGACGGTGGCCACCACGTCGGCCACGTCGGAGGGCATCTCATTGAGGTGGTAGAGCCGGAACGGCACGGTGAGACCCCCGACGAACGCGTCCCACTGCCGCTTGCGGCGCAGCGGCGAGTGCGTGATGTCGCATAAGGAGCAGTGCGTGCGCCCCAGCAGGTGGCCGATCACATACTTGGCCTCACCGACCAGCCCGCCATCGGCGTGGTAGACCCCGATGTACTCCCTGATCATGTCCTCAGCGTCCGACGGGTCGAGCGGACGCGCAACTACAGTGACACTCGTGAAGCCTTGGATCGCCGCGCTGCTGGACCTCGTCAGTGTCCTCGCCTTCGTCGCCCTCGGAATACAGAGCCATGCCGAGGCCGACTCCTTCCTGCAGGTCGCCGCACCGTTCATCGCCGCTCTGGCGGTGGCCTGGCTGGTCGCCGCTCCCCTGCGCGCACCCGAGACGCTGAAGGCAGGCGCGGTGATCTGGCTGGTGACCCTGGTCGGCGGCATGCTCCTGCGCCGCGTCATGGGCGATGGTACCGCCGCGACGTTCATCCTGGTGGCCGCGTCTTTCCTCGCCGTCACGATGCTGGGGTGGCGGGGGGTCCGGACGGTCCTGACCCGCCGGCAGCCGCAGACGTAAGCGCCCGCCACACCAGCGGCCGCAGTGGCCAGCGCACGACGAAGCGACCGGCCAGCAGCCCGAGACCCGCGGCGATGAAATGCCCGGCACTGCCCAGACCCGGCCAGATGAGCAGGGGCACCACGAACCCGAGCACCAGCAGACCGGCGTATGCCCAGCGGTGTCGGACCAACCACACATAAGCGCCCATCGCGCCTGCGAGCACATAGGACACCCCGATGTCCTCGGTGAGCGCGACCGTGTGCGGTAGCAGGTCGCGCCAGATCCCGATCCGCTCCAGGGCCAGGATGATCAGCGATCCGCCGACATGCGCCACGGCCGCGACCGCCAGCCAGCGTGCCGCGCCGACGCGGTGCTCCAGGCGGGCGGCGACCAGGACGAAGGCGACGACATAGAACGGGTAGAACAGGCCGTTCTCGGCCACCAGGAACGAGCTCGCGACCAACGTCCGAAACGGCTCGCTGTGGAAGTTGTACAGGTTTGTGGAGGCGTAGCGGGCGACGAGTTCGGAGACGGTCAGGGGCTGCCCCTGGGCCAGGATGGACGTCGCCGTCCAGATCGCCATGTACACGAAGGTGGCCGGTGCCCGCGACACCCACACCCGCAGCGCGGCGACCCGTGGCGCCGCCCAGCGGTAGGCGGCCGAGTCCGGATGGTCGCGCACGGCGAACCAGACCAGACTCAGGGCCATGGCCGACGCCGACGTAGGTGAGCACGAAGTCCGGCAGCGTCCTCATGCCGCCGACCGGACGTCGATCCGGATGACCTCACCAACCGCCGGCGCAGTGTCGCTGACGTACATGACTGCCGCCCCCGCCACATCCCCGGCGACCAGGTAGCGACCGGCGGTGAACGTGCGCCCGGTGACCGTCAATGCCCACGGCCCATCGCTGCTCGGCATCAGATCAGCGGGCGCGTAAGGGGTGCCGTCGAGCACGCTGAGTCCCACCAGACGCGCCACGTAGTCGTCCACCGGGATCGCGCCACAACTCATCCGGTGACCCCACCTGCACCAACCGTCCGTCGCGCAGGATCGCCACCCGGTCGGCCAGTGTGAAGGCCTCATTACGATCGTGGGTCACGGCCAGAACGGTCATGGACTGCGAACGCAACACCCGCTGAACCTCGAGCACCAAGGACGCCTTCAGGACCACGTCGAGGGCCCCGAACGGCTCGTCGAGCAGCAGCACCCGAGGTGCCGGAGCGAGCGCCCGGGCCAGCGCGACCCGCTGTGCCTGGCCACCTGAGAGCGTCTCCACCCGGCGGGTTTCGTACCCGGCCAGACCTACCAGCTCCAGCATCTCGGCCACTCTGCGACCGCCGGTGCCGAAGCCGACGTTGCCGGCCACGTCGAGGTGGCCGAACAGCAGGTCGTCCTGGAACATCATGCCGACTGTGCGCCGATGGGCGGGCACCTCATCGACGCTGGCACCGGCGATGGCGACGGTGCCGGTGTAGTCGACCAGCCCGGCGACGGCGCGCAGCAACGTCGATTTGCCGCCCCCGCTGGGCCCCAGGATGCACACGATCTCTCCCGCCGCCACGTCGAGGTCGACCCCGTGCAGGACCGGCTCGTCGTAGGCCACGCGCAACTCGCTCACTGCCAGCATCTAGAACGTCACCGCCCGACTGACCCGCACTCGATCGATGAGCAGCACAACGCCCACGGTAACGGCCATCAGCAAGGCGCTGGCCGCGTAGGCGGCCGCCACGGTGACCGCACCGGGCCGGGCCAGCAGGCGAGCGATCGCCACGGGCAGGGTCGGCTCGGCCGGGCTGGCCAGGAAGACGGTGGCCCCGAATTCACCCACCGTGACGGCGAAGGAGAACCCCACGGCGACCGCCACCGCCGGCAGCACCATCGGCAGCCCCACCCGCCAGACGGCGGTGGCCGGCGACTTTCCCAGCATCGCGGCCACATCCAGGTAGCGCCGGTCGAAGCCGGCAAATGTCGGGGCCAGCACCCGCACGACGAACGGCAGGGCGACCAGGGTCTGCGCGAGGACGATCAGCAGGCCGGTGTTGCGCAGGTCGAACGGTGGCCGGCCGAAGGCCAGCAGCATCCCGAGCCCGACGGTCACGGCCGAGGTCCCCAGCGGCAGCAGCAGCATCACATCGATCGAGCGCAGCCAGCGTGTCCGGCGACCCATCGCCAGCCCGAGACTGGCCGTGGTCCCCAGCAGGACGGCGATCACAGTCGCACTCACCGCCGTGCGCAGGCTGGCGACCAGCGCGGCCCACGGGTCAACGGAGTTGGTGCTCTGCCCGGGCGTGAACAGGGTCTGCCAACCCAGTAGCGTCCACTGCCCGTCGATCCGTAGTGACCTCACGACCACGATGACCAGCGGCGCCAGCACCAGCGCCGCCGTCGCCACGAACACGCCGGCCACCAGCCAGCGGGCCGCCCCGCGGGGGGTGCGGGCGACGTCCACCCCCACGGCCGTGCGGGCACTGCGGGCACCCCCGACGACGACGAGCATGGCCACCACGGCCAGCAGTTGCAGCACGGACAAGGCGGCGGCTGCCGGGATGTCGAGCAGGTACGTGGTCCGCCGGTAGATCTCCACCTCCAGGGTGGACACCTGCCCGGCGCCCAGCACCTGCACCACACCGAACGAGGTGAAGCAGAAGAGGAAGACGATCGTGGTCGCCGCCTTCAAGGACGGCACCAGCAGCGGCCACGTGACCCGCCGGAATGCCTGCCAGCGGGAGCAGCCGAGCAGTCGGGCGGCGTCCTCGGCGCGCGGGTCGATCGTGGCCAGCGCGGCTCCTACCACCCGCACCACGACGGCCAGGTTGAGGAACAGGTGGGCCGCGACCAGACCGATGAGCGTCCCCGACAGGTCCACTCCCAGCACGCCCGTCGGCCCGATCAGGGCCAGGAACGCCGCCCCCACAACCACGGTCGGCATCACGAAGGGCACGAGGACCAGCGCCCGCAGCACCCCCCGGCCACGAAACCGGAAGCGGGCGAGCACCACGGCGGCGGGCATCGCCACCACCAAGGTGGCCACGGTCGAAGCTGCCGCCTGCATGACCGTGAAGGCCATCACCTGCCATGTGCGAGCTGCGGTCAACGTGGCGAGCATGTCGCCGCGGGCGCCGGCCACCAGCACCGCGCCGACCGGCACCGCGAACAGCGTGAGGACGAACGCGACCGGCAGTGCCAGCAGCGCGGCCCGGCCTACTGGCCCATGATCTCGGACCACTGCTCGATCCACTCATCGCGACCTGCGGCGATCTCGCCCGGGCTCAGGATCACCGGATCGGCAGGCGGGGATCCGAACTCCTTGGGTACGGTCGCCTCCGGCATCACGGGATACACGAACATCTGCTCTCCGACGGCGTCCTGGAACGAGCGGCCGAGCATGAAGTCGACCAACTTCTGGGCCCCCGCTTCGTTGCGCGCTCCGGCCAGCACCCCCGCATACTCGACCTGCTGGAAGCATCCAGTGTCGACACTCGCGGTGGGTGCCGGCGCTTCGGGGTCTTTGGCGAACATCACCTCGGCCGCAGGGCTGGTTGCATACGACACCACGATGGGGCGAGTCCCCTGCCCCGACCCTCCGGAGAACTGCTGGTAGTACGCGTTCTCCCACCCGTCCACGACCTTGACCCCGTTGGCTTTCAGGTCGGCCCAGTACCGCTGCCAGTCGGCCTCGGTCTGGGTGGTGGCCATCAAGAAGGCCAGGCCAGGCGAAGACGTCGCCGGGTTCGGCACGACCGTCAGGTCCTGGAATTCCGGCTTCACCAGATCAGCCGGACCGCCCGGCGCGGTCTTGCCCTCGAAGTAGTCCGTGTCGTAGTTCAGGCAGACGTCGCCGGTGTCGATCGGGGTCACGCCGGGCTGGGCGTATTCCGCCGGGCTGCCAGGCGGCCTGGTAGTCGCTGAACACCCCCGCCTGCTGGGCGCGCGACAGGAACGTGTTGTCCACCCCGAACAGGACATCACCCTGCGGGTTACCGGCAGCGAGGATCGCTGAGTTCACGAGTTGGCCCGCGTCGCCGTTCTGCACGATCTTCACCGTCAGGCCCGCCTGCTGCTCGAACTCCTCGATGACCGCTGAATCCATCGCGAACGAGTCATGAGTGAGCAGGATGACTTCGGTGGGCGCGGCCTCGGTGCCCGGATCGCTGCCACACGCGGCGAGCAGGAGGACACCTGCGATGAGTAGACGTTTCACGGTTCCTCCGCTGGCATTACCCAGATCAGGTTCGGTGGGTCGGCCACGCGGATGGTGACCCTCTCAGCCCGGCTGCCCCGAGCTCCCCTTTGGTAGCTCCACCGTACCGCTAGCGTGGGTGCGGTGAACGTGGAGTGGTTGGCGTACGCCGGGTCGGTGCTGATGACGTCGATGTCGCTGCCGCAGATCGCACGCATCATCCGCGACCGCAGCGCCGACGGTGTGAGTCTGCTGACGTGGGTCATCTTCGCCCTGTCCGGAGCGAGTTGGTTCGCCTACGGACTGCTGCTGGCAGCTCCGGGCATCATCGTGGGCAACGTCCCCTTCATCCTCACCACGGCGCCGGTGGTGATGTTGCTCCTGCGGCGCCAACGCAACTGGTCGTGGCCGCTGGCGGCGGTCGTGCCCGTGCTCGGGGTGGCTGTCGCCGTGCTGGTTCTGCTGCAGTTGCCCGCCGGAGTCTCGGGTGGGATCGGAGTGGCGTGCGGGCTGCTGACGACCGTTCCACAATTGCTGGAGTCCTTGCGCCGGCGCCGGGCAGACCTGCCGTCGGAGGTCGCCCTGGGCACGCTGATCCTGCTGCTGGCCGGACAGTGCCTATGGCTGTCGTATCGGGATCTTCCGTCCGGACGTGCCGATCCTGTTGACCAACGTGGTGGCCGTCAGTGTGACCGTGTGCCTGGTCATGGTCGAGGGGGGGCGGCGGCGCGCAGCTACTCCGTAGCGATCGCCCCGAGGATGTCCAGTTTCGCCGCCCGTCGGGCAGGCAGGGCAGCCGCTAGCACACCGAGGACCACCGCCAGCACCAAGATGATGACCACCGTTGCCATCGGGATGACGAGAACTTCGATGCCATCGCCGGAGAGCGCCTGGCGCAGGCTGATGCCAGCCAGCAGACCCACGAGCACCCCGGCCAGTGCACCCGCGAAGGCGACGAGCACGGCCTCCCACCGGATCATCCGGCGCACCTGCCGGCGCGACGCTCCCACTGCACGCAACAGACCGATCTCGCGGGTGCGCTCCAGCACGCTGAGCGCCATGGTGTTCACGACACCGAGGGCGGCGATGATGATCGACAACCCGAGCATCCCGTAGATCAGATACAACAACTGGTTGATCTGCCGGCTGTTCTGCTCCTTGATCTCGGTCTGATCGAGGACCTGCAGCAGGGGGTTCTCGGCTGTCACCGCTTCCACCGCGCGCAGGGCTGCGGTCGTGTCGACGTCCGGTGCCAGCGCCACGTACAGCAACGTGTCCTGGCCGGCGCCACCGACGGCGCGATAGTCCTCTTTGGGGATGATCAGACCGCTGAGCAGACCCGCTTCGGTCGGCTCGAAGATGCCCCCCACGGTGAAGCCCCGCTCCTGACCCGAGGGAAACAGGACAGTGACGCGATCGCCCACTTGCGCGTCGTTGGCGGCGGCCCACTCGGCATCGGCCACGGCGGTTCCCTGGACGAGTTCGCCCACCGTGCCGGATGTCACCTCGACGTCGAAAACGCTGGTGATCGGCCCGCCCCCCATCGCGGTGATGAACTGGTCTTCGCCATCGACGCGTGCCGGCCCCTGGCTCTGGCTGATCACGTATTCGACCTCGGGCACATCCCGCAGTTGCGTGGCGATG
>JBAOHC010000006.1:0-32553 GCA_037046735.1 Candidatus Nanopelagicales bacterium
CCTTGGCGTATTTCGGCCCAGGAGCACCTCTCGACCCGGTCGAGAGGGGGCGCCGCCGTCCTCTGCCGGCGGGATCTGCGCGGCGTTTGGTCGTCAACCGTCCCGGGTGAGCAGCATGTGGGTCAGCCGAACAACCGGCCCAGGAACGTGTTCTTGCGGGCGGCCTCGCGCTGGGCAGCGGTACAGCGGCATCGCTGATCCTTCGGCACGCCTCGCAGCACCTCGTTCTTGTGCTGTCCGCATCCGGCCCACGTCGTCTTCTTGCACAGCTTGCAGGTCGTCTGATGGCACACGAGCGATTCTCCTGACGGTCGGGTTTCATCCACTATACCCATGCGGGGTATTTCACATGCCGTGCTCGCACAATGTCCGATAGGGATTCTGCGCGCCCGTGGCCGGGCCGTAGGCATCGCATCCGATCTGCAGGTGAACAGTGGGTGCTGGGGTACCGAAGGCGCCGCGGGAGTCGACGGCGACGACCGTGACGTCGATGCTCTTGGGCGGGTTGTTCGCATAGATCATCGGTCCACTGATCCGCACGTCGCGCTGATCGGCGCCGTACTCCACGTACCACGCCGATTCCCATGTCTGGATGCTGAAGTCGTCGGTCACCAGGACGTAGTAGCCCGCGACGGGATTGTCGCTGTAGGAAACGGGTGCATCCCAGGTCATGTCCAGGACGATTTCACTGAGCTTGCCCGGATTCTGCAGAGCAACTGTCGAGGTGATCGCCGGCGGCCCCAGGGTCTGGTTGCTGCCGACCTGGAAGAGCATCGGTCCAGCGAGGGATCCGGAGGTGCGGGGTTTGCTGGGGGGAGGTGTGACCGGGGTCGACGGGGTCCCCGGGTCGAAGGTGACGGTCAGCGGCAGCGTCGCCGGCTTGGCGGCTCCATGGCGCAGAACCCGCAGTCGCATGCTGAACGTGCCCTTGCACCACGCCCCGCTGGTGCAGATCGGATTGATGGGCAGGCGGGCGCGACCTCTGCGAACGCTGGTCCGCGCGCGGCTGTGGACCAGCCATTTGCCCTGCTGATAGACCTCAAGGCGCACCTTGTGCCGCGGGGTGGACGGCCTGACCCCCACGAGGATGGCGATGCGCCGGGTCTTGTTGGCGTATTCGCTGCTGGGGAACGAGCGCTGCGTCTGCGTCGATCCATCGACCCATTGCCAGCTGTACACCTGTGTTCTGGCGCTGACTGTATTTCCTATGGGGCCGGCGGCTACGGGGCCCGCGGTCATGGCCAGGGCGGCGGTCAGGAATGCTGCGGTGATCACACCAGGAACGTTCATGGTCCACCCCTTCACTGCGCGCTGCTGTGAGCGTCGCCGAAGGGCGGTCCTTTGGCGGCTCCCCCCGGCGTGCCACCACTTCCAGTGTACTCCCGCTGGGGCGTCCGGATGTCCGAGGTGTTCAAGAGCCGCGATGGTTGGCCTCTGGCACGCCCAGAACTGAGCAGACAAGCCCTCGGGACCAGACTCAGGTCAGTTCGAGGCTGGTGGTCCATCCACTGACGTGGACTCGTTTCATGCAATGGAGGCTACCGAAGCCAAGAACCTTGACTGCCGCTTCAATGGAGCTGGCCTCCCTCTCGCACCAAGGATCGGGACCATGCGCTCAACAGAGCAGGCCGGCACGGTTGCGCGCCGCGCGGCGTTAGTGCAACCAGCGGAGTTCAGGCTGCGAGCGCTGACTGGAGTGTCGTAACCATGAGCCGCTCACCTCTCGTTGGATGCGAGATGCGTCGGTGGTGGGAACGGTTTCGACATGGGAGCGCTGGGCTGTCTGTGGCCGTGAGCCTGAGCCTGGTCCTTGTGCCGGGTTCAATCGCAGTCACCCGACACCGTCCCAAGAAGCGAGTGTTTGTGAGACGGTTTGACCTGGATGCCTCGGCTATGTCAGGCGACGGCCTCGAAATGGATCCTTAGTCCAAGGGCACGCGCGACCTTGCTGATCGTCGCGAAGCTCGGGTTGCCGTCGCTGGACAGCGCCTTGTACAGGCCCTCTCTACTCATGCCGGTGGTCCGTGCGAGTTCGCTAAGATTGCCAGACCGCGCGATTGTCCCCAGGGCCTGCGCGATGAAGGCTGGGTCGTCGCCGGCCTCTTCGATCGCGGCTTCGAGGTACGCGGCGGCCTCCTGGCGGTTGTTGAGGTAGTCGGCCGTGTCGTAGGGGGTGAAGACCTCGCTCTTGTCACTCATCGGCGTTCTCCTTCTTCCATGTCTCGGCGAGTTCGTGGGCGGTCTCAATGTCGGCGGCTTGGGTGGACTTGTCTCCTCCGCAGAGCAGCAGGATCAGGTGTCGCCCGTGTTGCAGGTAATACACGCGGTACCCAGGACCGTAGGGAATCCTCATCTCCGACACTCCCGCTCCAACGGGTGGGACATCGCCGGGATTTCCGGCCGTGAGTCTGTCGATGCGGACCTGGACCCTGGCGGCCGCCCGACGATCCTTTAGACGTCGCAGCCAGTAACTGAACGTCGCACTCTGGATGACCTCCGTCACGTGTTAACTGTAGTTAACAGTTTTGCGTGCGGGCAAGTCGACTTCCGTTGAGTGTTGTGCCATAAATGAAGGTTTCTGAGACATGCGGCACCGCGTTCGCTCCCCGTCGGTGGGGGGTGTGGTCACGCGACCCCGTCCAACAACGTTTTCGCTGTGCAAGTGACCGGATCGTGGTACCTTGCGCGAAAGGGTAAGAACCGGGGGAAAGATCATGAAACATCGCTGATCAGTCATCGCGCTTGTGCTTACGTCTGCCTTTGCCGGGGTGAACCCCGTCATGGCTGCGGCACCGAATGATCCGGCAACTATTCGAATACCCATGACTGTGGTCGGGTTTGACCCTGAGGTTGCGGCCGCCAACGGCTACCCCGCGGTGCCGCCTGTCTCGGCCTTCAGCACGGACGTAGTCACTGGGAATTGCGGATACTCGTCCGTGAGCCTGCGCGATGTGGGTTCGAAGAAATACACGGTTGTAACCGGCTTCGGGGTGGCTCCTGCCGCGGTGTCCTACACCTGGTCGGTGCGGGTCACAGGACCCAAGTGGGACAAGACGCATCGCTGGAGCGGGGGCCTTGCTCTTCGGACAACTTGGCAGGGCCAAGTGACGAACGTCGTTAACACCGGAGGTTGGTATGTCGCGAAGGCCACCGGAACCGCAGTGCTTTCCAATGGCTTCGTCTGCTCATCCGGGGGCCCAGTGACCGAGGAAGCGATCTACTGAAAGGTATGTCGAGACTCCTTTGGCGGGACGGCTGGCAGCGGCGATTGCCCGAAGTGCAGCCAAGTGACGTCCTCACACAGTTGCTCTGCTTGCGGGACGGCTTGCGTCTCACCGCTCTGACGTCCGTGCCGCCCCTTGCCAACAACACATGGCTTACCGGTTCCCTGTCTGCGAGTGATGAGGAGCGTGAGAGTCTCGCGGCTCTCGTTGAGCAACTGTGGGCTAGCTGGCCGCTGACGAGCGGGACGCAGTCGCCCGGCCACGATGAGGAATGGCGACGAGTTCAGCTATTCAAAGTGCGATTGGATTCAGACCATGTCGTCGGCCGATGGATGGCCGAGCAGTTCGACCCCCTGCTGCACCGTGTGATGGACCAACAGTTCACAAACCCGAAGGTAGTGCCGGAACACCTGGCGGAATCAGCCGTCTCTCGAGCCGTCGAATGCGGCCTCGAGCGGGTGCTGGTGCTTCCTTTGAGTCGGGATTACTGGGACTGGAGACCCCAGGCACACGTGCTCGTCGTGGCAGAAGCCACACGCACGAACACGGCCAGGTACCAGACGGCCCTGGCGTCCATTTGGACGAGACCTTAGCCCGCCGATCCACCGATCGCCTCTATACGTGGGGCGGTCCTTGGAGTTGATCTACATAAGGATCGGACGAATTCCAAGGCTGGACGTCGGGGCCCTGCGGATGCCGTGGGTGTCGCTCCGGACAGCAACAAAGCTCACGTTCGAGTCCGATGCAAAAGAATCTGGTTCAAGACGCATCACCAACACCAGCACTGAGCTCTTCGTTCAGATCGGTCGAGTTCATCGACTCGTATGGGAGCGTCCGCCCGCGGACTACTTGCAAGTGCGCGCCTGGACCGAACCCGTGGTCGCCGACACTCCCGGAGCTAACCACTCCTCTTCTGTGCGGGCGACCACGCCTGGGGAGCTACGATCCCCCATGGTGCGACGTCGTGGTGCTCACGCTTCTGTCGAAGCCACGCCTCGTATGCCGCGCCGTATGCGTCGAGTTCCGCCTCGGTGTCGAAGGCTCGAGTGGCGTGCAAGTCAGTGGCGGTGTCGATGTCGGTGGCAGTGAACAGGCCCTCGCCCCGGTCGTTCAGAGACTGAAGGGAATCTGGACTGATCCTCTGACCCCGATAAATCACATCGAGGCTTTGCGGTTCGATGTGCACCATTCCCTCGCTGCGCCAAACGCCCTGGCCGTCGGCGCTTCCGACTGCGCCCAAGCCGAGCACTGCCGCTATGCCAACAAGCGAGGTTACGCCTGCCATAACCGTCCTGCGCCGACGGCGTTGAGTCACTGTGCAGACCACTGCTTTGCTCGTGTTCTGTGACATTTCCCCCTCCTCCAGATCAGGTAGACGCCTACCCCGTCGCCAGCCCGCTCGGATCGCGCCTGATCCTTCAGCTCTACCTTGACGTTGAGCGTCAATGACTCTCTCGGGCGCCACGCCGGTCCCCGCTCCACGCGTTCACCCGGATGGCAGACGTTCGAGGGCCTCAGACGTCGCCGAAACATGGACCGTCACATACCGTAGGAACTAGCCGAACGGGTGCGGCGAAGTCTGTTCGACGGGGGTTTCGGGGGAAAGACAAGGAAACGCCATGCGACAGCACATGATGACCGCTTCCGTACTCGCCGTAGTCGGCCTCGGGACCACGTTTCCGACGACGAGCGCAGCGGCAGCATCCAACCCGGATTCGATCAATAGGGCCGCAGTCAGCCAGTCTGCAGGAGGCAACCTCGTTGTGGACGTGCCCGCCGCTTTGATCCGCTATGGGCAGCCCGGCTTACAGCCTCAGGTGAGGACGTCGGCCTCGTGGCATCTGTCACTGGCATCGGTGGGACGACTAGCCTCGAAGCGTACGCGATGATCCCTGGCTGCCCGGCGCTCACGTACGGAAGTCGGGACTATGACGACGCCAATTGCGGTGGAGCTTATCTGGCTTCCTTCCCGACGGACGCCATCGCGCGATACGGCGACTATGGCCACGGTGACAAAATGACCTCGCTGGACATCGAGAACAATGGGGGCGGATGCATCGTCGTCCGTACGCTCTACAACAACGCCAACTACAACACGACGGGCGGCGTGTGGCGTTACACCGGAACCGCTTACGAGGGCACGTCGGTCAATCTGCCGTCTTCGCAGAACGACCGGGTATCGTCAAGCAAGTCGCAGTGCTCGTGAGCTCTCAGGATGTCTGCGGAGTAGTGCCTGGCTGACGCTAGCGCGCCCCTGGGCGTCCGACCGGTCGCGTGCTTCACGCTCCAGCTCGGGGCTCGTCCCAAGTGTTGTGGCCAAGTTTCTCGGGTCGCTATGGACGGTGTCCCACAAACGAGGGTTTCTGACACACCACGATGGCAGCGGCCGGCGCCGGGCGGTCTTCTCGTGGGCCGGAGTCGCAGAACTCAGTGCCACAATCAATGTCTCGAAACCAAGGGGTGGTCACGGGTTTCGCGACAGCCCCTTGGTTTCGGCAAACGCAAACGGAGCAATGCTCCGTTTCAAGTAAGTCACCCCGGCAATTTGAGGCACTCAAGGTCGCCGTGACGGTCCTTCGTCAGGTGGTTCGGATCTTGCTCCAGAAACGGGCGGCCGGGGTGAGTCGCGGGGCTGTCCAGAGATCCCCGGCCCGGTGGTGGGTTTCACTGCCGCAGACGCCAAAGGCACGATGGCAGTTTGAAGAGTGAGGGGACGAGACAGACATGCACATGACGGAGAAGCAGGTGGAGAAGGCCTTTGCGGCCTATCTGCGCGGGGATGGTTGGGATGTCAGCACTAAGAACCGTGATTACGTCGATCTCCTGGCTAAGCGCGGCGCCGAGGTGATCGTGGCGGAATTGAAGGGCCACACGTCGAGCCCCGGCTTGGACGTCGATACCGGCTACGGCCAGTTGTTGCGCAGGATCGATCCGCAGGTATCCGGCGTGCGGTATGCCTTGGTCGTCCCTGCCAGCATGCGCTATCACGTGACCCGGGTACGCAAAGGTGTTCGTGCACGCGTGGGCGTTGAACTGTATGTGGTCGAGGACGATGGGGCGGTCAGTCTCGTCACTGACTGATTGACACCAACTACTTCGACGGGTTCTCTCAGAGGGTTTCGAAGTAGTCCTCGTCGAGGCGGTAGAGGGTGGCGGTGGTCTCGGCTTGGACGCCGACTTCGTGGGCGACGAGGAGTTCGGCCAGGCGGGTGCCGTCGATGAGTTCGATGCGGGCGTTGATGCGTTCGGCTTCTTGGCGGGCGCCGTTGGTGAAGCGGCTGGTGGTGATGTACACGCCGCGGTCGCCTTGTTTGCCGAGCAGGGCCCCGGCGAATTCGTGGATCTTGGGGCGGTCGATGGGTCGGTCCTCGGCGTAGCGTTTGGCCTGCACGTAGATGCGGTCCAGGCCGAGGGGGTCTTGGCTGATGATGCCGTCGACGCCGGCGTCGCCGGAGGTGCTGGTGCGTTCCACCGAGCCGGCCCGGCCGTAGCCCATGGTTTCCAGTAGCCGGATGACGAGGTCCTCGAACCCGGTCGCGGACAGTCCCAGCGCTTCGCGCAGGACGTCGCCTTCGACGGCGGCCCGGTTCTCGGCCACGGCTTGGGCGACCAGGTCGGCCGGGGTCGCGGCCAACGCCTGCTCGGGCTGCTCGACGTCGGTGTGATGGTCTGTGGTGGGGGAGCGGCGGCTGCGGCGTTCCCGGAAGTCCCGGTAGGACGGGTACTGCTCAAGGGTTCCCATGTCGATGCGCTGCGGGTAGGCGGCCAGGGCGTGCCGGCCGGTGTCGGTGATTTGCACGTGGCCGCGGCGGGGGCGTTCGGTGAGCCCGGCCTGGGCGAGGTAGGTCAGCGCCCAGCTGACCCGGTTGTCGAAGGTGCGGGCCCGCCCGCTGGGCAGCAGGTGCGCCCGCTCGGCATCGGTGAGTCCGTACTGATCGGCCAGCGTTTCGCGCACCGACCGGGTGGTGTGCACGTCGCCGTCGGCCAGGCAGTTCAGGGCCGGTCGCATGAGGGTCTGGAAGTCAGGTATCACCGTTTGCTCCCCGTCGCGGTTGGGCACCAGCCCGCAAAGGTGGGCTGGTGTCGGATGCCCGGCAGCATATCTGCCCAGAGAGCCCCGACCAGCGGCGCTTGTGACGCCGGACTCTGAGGCGGATCTGCCCGTGCCGACGCGTTGGGGGCTCAGGTCTGACCCCGGTGCGGTCGATAACCCGGTGTGGGTTCCCGTGGACTCGGGGCCTGTCGGACACTTGGGGGTTTCACATGCACACCGCATCCCGTGCCATCGTGACGGTCGCAGCGGCCATCTCGTCTGTGCTGGTGGCTGCTCCGGTTTCGCCGACCGTTGCTGCGGACGGGTATCGCTGGGCGTCGGCGGTCGACGGCGACACCATCAACCTGCCGAGTGGCCGTTCGGTGCGGTTGCTGGGGTACGACACCCCGGAGGTGGGGCAGTGCGGCTACGACGAGGCGCTGGCGCGGATGGAAACCCTGGTAGGACGTCCGGTGAAGTTGGTCAACCGCAGCGGTACAGATAAATATGGGCGCATCCTGTCCTACGTCAAGACCCGCAACGGTCGTGACATCGGAGCGGTGATGTTGCGTCGAGGACTGGCTGTGGCCCGCTACGACAGGGGGTGTCAGATGTTCTGTGTAAGTGATGGTTCCTCATCTGAGAGGAAAGCGAGTAACGATGAACACCATGACCAAAGCAACGAAGGCCAGTGGATCTGCTGGTGATCCCCAGGGTGGGCCGGTGGCCCGCCAGGTGGTCAACGATCTGATGGATGCCGGGCTGATGGATGATGTGTTGGCCCGTATCGATGCCCAGGATCTGCGCCTGACTGGTGAGGGCGGGTTCCTGCCGGAGATGATCAGGGCGGTGTTGGAGCGGGGTCTGCAGGTCGAGATGACCGAGCATCTGGGCTACGAGAAACATGACCGGGGCGGGCGGGGTTCGCCGAACTCCCGTAACGGCTCCACGCCCAAGACGCTGTCCACCGAGGTGGGGCAGGTCGGGATTGACACCCCCCGCGACCGGGCCGGCAGCTTCGAACCGCGGCTGGTCCCCAAGGGGGCCCGGCGGGTCGGTGGCGGCCTGGACGAGATGATCATCAGTCTGTATGCCGGCGGGATGACGATCCGCGACATTCAGCACCACCTCGCGCGCACGGTCGGCACCGACCTGTCCCACGAGACCATTTCCAAGATCACCGATGCGGTGCTCGAGGAGGTCCGGGCCTGGCAGACCCGCCCGCTGGAAGCGCTGTACCCGATCATCTACCTGGACGCGTTGGTGGTGAAGGTCCGCGACGGCCACCACGTGGCCAACCGCTCGGCGCACATCGCCGTCGGGGTGGACATGGACGGCATCAAGCACGTTTTGGGGATCTGGGTGCAGGCCAGCGAAGGCGCGAAGTTCTGGGCCGGGGTCTGCGCCGAGCTGGCCAACCGCGGTGTCAGGGACGTGCTGATCGTGTGCTGCGACGGGCTGAGCGGGTTCCCCGAGGCGATCGAGGCGACCTGGCCGCTGGCCACCGTGCAGACCTGCACCGTGCACCTGATCCGGGCCTCGATGCGGTTCGTGTCCTACACCGACCGCAAGAAGGTCGCCGCCGCGCTGCGCCCGATCTACACCGCCGCGACCGTCGAGCAGGCCGAAGCCGCGCTGCTGGAATTCGCCGACTCCGAGATGGGCAGCAAGTATCCGGCCACCGTGGCGACGTGGACGAACGCCTGGGAGCGGTTCATCCCGTTCCTGGCCTTCCCCCCGGCCGTGCGCAAGATCATCTACACCACCAACGCGATCGAGTCGCTGAACTACCAACTACGCAAAATCATCAAGAATCGTGGGCACTTCCCCAACGACGACGCGGTAGTCAAACTGCTGTGGCTGGCGATCCGTGACATCGAGGACAAACGCGCCCGCGAACGGGCCAAGGAGAAAGGCGTGGACAAGAACAAACGCAAAGCCCCCGGACACCTCGTCGAAGGCGCCACCGTCCAAGGCTGGAAAGCCGCCCTCGGCTCCCTGGCCATGGCCTACCCCGACCGCATCGCCCCCTACATCAACTAAACAAAACGGAACCGATTTACACAGAAAACTTGACAAGCTCCTACGACAGTCTCGATGGCTACCCGCGGCACCCCAAGCAGGACTTGTACCGGTCGTTGGATGCCGCCAACGGGGAGATCGTCTGTCCTGAACCGGCCCCGGAACCAACGCCTGACCCCACACCGACTGTCGTTGCCCCGGTCGTTCCACCAGTGACTCCGCCAGTGACTCCACCGGTGACCGTCTACTACGCCAACTGCGATGCTGTGCGCGCGGCCGGCGCGGCACCCATCTACGCCGGTCAGCCCGGGTACGGCCGGCACCTGGACCGTGACGGGGACGGTGTGGGCTGCGAGGAGTGAGAGGGGCGATGACATTCCCCTGCCGAGGGCGCCTTCCTGGCAATGAGCGGTTCCGCGAGGAGCGGACGAGGCCTCATCTTCAGGATTCGAGCTTGCGGTGTGTCCGGGACCGGTGTGCACGAAGACTTCCTTGTCCAGGCCCCAGCAGTGTCGGAACGAGTGTCACATTCTTGAGCGCTGGCAGCGTTCGCGGGACAGAGAATAGGTGACGCGTTACGTGACAGGATGTGTGGTGTTTGAGTGGCCCGTTACGGGTGTCACGTAATCGGTCGTTTGTGTGATCCACGGACCCGGGCGAGCAAACCTCCACAGGGACGAAGTGGGCTGGCCTGATTCAGTAGAATAGATGCGTGGGGGCAGGCGAATCGGATGAGACCACGGGGAGGTCCGCGGGGTGGTATCCGGACTTGCGAGATACGTCGACGGAACGGTTCTGGAACGGGTCCCAGTGGACCAACAGCACCCGGCCCGCTGGCGCAGTGGCCGGGGCGCCGGGCCAGCCAACCATAGGGTCTTCGAGTCCGTCCCTGCCCGAGCTGGCATCGCCGAGCACGAGCGCACCTGCCTTCTGCTCTAATTGCGGGTCGCCGCTGGGGGATCAGCAACCTCGATTCTGCGGGCATTGCGGGAACCCCATCGCGCAGAATCCATCCCTTCCCTTGGCGGCTGCCCGTCTCCAGGTACAGGCAGATGGCCCCACCGACGGGAGGGTCATACCGCCGGGTGAGTCGTCCACAGGATCGGATCAACCGGATTGGGCCCGGGTCGCGATCCTCACTTTCATCGGCGCGCTTGTCCTGGTGATCGGGGCACTCATCGCAGGGAACTCAGGCACAAGCGGGAGGGCCGGAACCGGGGAGGAGCAGTCTTCCGTTGGTGAGGGATCTGACTATGCCAGCCTGATCGATGTCGAAGTCGAGAGTTGCGTAACCTATCTCTCTGCCCCCGCGCCCACCCTGCTGGTGACGAACAACTCAGACCAGAAACTGTTTGTCGGCGGGACCGTCGAATATGTCCATGCCGGAGGCGGCGCCAGCGAAACATCAGGATTCAACGTGATCGCCTACCCTGGCAAGACAGTCAGGGTCAAGGGAGTCGCGGTCAGCGGGGACTACGCCTACGCGCAGTGCAGCGTTATTGACGTGACTGCCGTCACGTAGGAGCGGGGCTCCTGAGCTGAGCCAATTTGGACTGGGTGCCTGACCCACGCCCTGGGCCTCTCACGCTCAGCACTGTTGACCGAGTTCTGCCCACGTCTGCGTGTAGACGGTGCCGACGGGGTCGATGCCCATGTCCCGCTGGAAGTTGCGAACGGCGTATTCGGTGTGCGTGCCGTACCACCCATCCACCTTGATGGTGTTGGTGTTGCTCTTGCCTGTGTATCCAAGTGAGTTGAGGATGCGCTGCACGTTGCTGACCGCGGTCTCGACGTCGGAGCCGGGGGCCGGGGGCTGTGAGGAGACGCTGAGCGCGTCATTGAAGGGGAATGGCTCCCCGTCGCAGGGGTCGAACGACACCACACTGGCGACGGGGGGCTTCTCTGACGTGACATCTGCGTACTCACTCACACCTGCAGCATCACTTGGTGGCGTCGTCTGGGCGCTGGGGGTGGTCGATGCCGGTGGGGTCACGATGGCGCCTTGTCCGAACTCACTCGATGACGGGCTCGCCGACACAGTCGGCTGATCAGTTCCCCTCGACGTGGCCAAGACGACAACCCCGACGAGCATGAGAGCAGCTGCTACCGCCACCGCGACCCACATGCCCGTGCGCGATTTCGGGGGCGTTGAGGCGGCGAGATCGTGTCCGCCGGCCAGGGGGGCCTCGTTCGCGGTCGCAACGCTCGGGACGATCGGCGCAAGGACTTCCGGCTCCGTCCCTGGCGTCTGGTCCAACGGGGCAGGCACTATTGCGGTTGGCAGTTCACCCTCTTGCCCCGCCGGCAGCTCAGGGGTTTCAGCAGCGGGAGCGCCGGCCGAGACGTCCAGATCGGACACGTCAGGGAACGGGGAGCCGCAGTTCGTACAGAACTTGTGGTCAGCTTCCCGCGTACTTCCGCAGTTCGTGCAGAACCGCTGGCTCATGCTGACACGACGCGAACTACCCGGAGATCACGAGCACGCTGGGGGCCCCGCGTCGATCCAGCCAAGCGACCTTGACACTTCCCACCGCGCCGAGCATCGCTCATGGATCCGATCCCCCTCTTGCTACCTGGGCGTCCTGCAAGCCTACCGCTGGTCACCTGCGGGGCCGCGGTTGTGGCGGGTAGATTCTGACTATCCAATAGGGAGGGGGCCGCACGGTGAATCACGCGGGACGTCTGCTGTCGGCACCCTTGCTGGCCGGCACCTTCCTCGCTACAGGTGCCAGCGCGGCGATGGCAGGAGACCTGTGGGTTGAACGCGATCAGGGCTCTCCACGCGAGATCGTCTACGTGTCCTACGACCCGAGCACCGGCGTCATGAAAGCTGGCGGGTTCACGTATGCAACCGACGGCGCTCCTTGGTGTTTCACCGGCCGACCCATTAGTCAAGGACGGTACTCCGGCGTGACGCAGACCCTGCCGGGCGAGGGCTCAACCACCGGAAGCCGGTACAAGATGCGCCTGCACTTGTCCCGCAACCCCGACTTCCCGGGCTGGCTTCGGATCCAGACCAGCAAGTACTTCTGGGGCAGCCAAGGTGGATGGTTGAAGAAGTCCTCGAACCGGTCTTGGACGTCGACAATCGTGGGTGCGTGCGAAGACGGGTACTGGTAGGACCGGCGTCGGCACTTGGGAAGTCCGGTGCCACGAGCGAAACTCACTTCACGGAGAGCTGCGCAGATGTTGGTAAAGCGTCTCCCGGCTCACCCCGTACTCTCGGGCCAGCGCGGCCTTCGTCTCCCCGGCGGCCAGCCGTTCCCGGATCTCGGCGACCTGCTGGTCGGTGAGGGCCTTCTTGCGGCCGGTGTAGACGCCGCGCTTCTTGGCCGCGGCGATGCCTTCCATCTGCCGTTCCCGGATCAGCGCCCGTTCGAACTCGGCGAAGGATCCCATGATGGATAGCAGCAGGGTGGCCATGGGGGAGTCGTCGCCGGTGAAGGTCAGGCTCTCCTTGACGAACTCGACCCGCACCCCGCGGCCGGTCAGGGTGCGCACGAGCTGGCGCAGGTCGTCGAGGTTGCGGGCCAGCCGGTCCATGGAGTGCACCACGACGGTGTCGCCGGCGCGCACGTACTCCAGCAGCTCGTCGAGTGCGGGGCGGTGGGTGTTCTTGCCGGAGATCTTGTCGGCGAAGACCCTGTCGACGGGGATGCCGTCGAGTTGGCGGTCGAGGTTCTGGTCGATGGTGCTGACGCGGGTGTAGCCGACGCGAGCCATGAGCCCTGTCCTTCCATTGACGTGGATGTGTCAGGTTGGACTCTATGACCTGGGTGCGACATCGCCCGGAGGTGTCAGGAATCGGCGTTTCGGACCCTATCCGGACGGGCTTTGTCGGGGGTGCCTGACGTCAGGTTGGGGTGTACATGCTCCTACATCAATGCCGGAAGCAATGGGCTTCCGCCCGGGTTACGACACAACCGATTCAAGATATGAAGTCGCATCGGGGAGACACGTCGGGCGAATCCCTCGTGGTTCGTGGGAAGTCGGTATTGCCTATGTCCGCCTGCAGTGGAAGGGGTGCCCACTCCGGCTGGTCTGGAGCCACAATCAAACGCCTTGATGGACCAGCGTGGTCGGCAGGCGGAGCGTTGGTGATGGCGGAGAGGCGGAACAGGCTCGTCGCGGCGGCGATGCTCGAAGACAAGAGGGGGCCTGGGTCCGGCGTCTTAACTTAGGGCTCCTTCGTTGCCGAGTGTGGGGTTCAGCGGCGCCGTGGCCACCCCATGGGCCCCGATAGGGCAGCCACGGCGTTGTTGGTCAGGACGAGGGCAAGTGGTTGCTGACCTCGGTTGCCAACTGGTCGGGGGCCAGCCACATGGACGGGTATTCGCCGTACCAGCGTTGGGTGCCGGTCTTGTCGATCAGAACGAAACTGTGGCCCGGCAGTCCACCGTGCATACCCTTCCCGATCGTTCCGTAGGCAGTGGACAACCGGCCGTCGTCGAGGAGGAACGGCGTCTTGACGCCGTTCACCGTCATGTCGTGCATGATCTGCTCCTTGGTGTTCATGACCACGGGTAGCACGACGGTGTCCAACTTGTCGAAGGCGGCCTGTTTCTTCTCTATCGCGCCCATCTGTGCCAAGCATGCTTGGCACCCGGCCCCCTCGCTGAAGTACAGCAGGACATTCTTCTTCCCGGCGTAGTCAGCCAAGCTGACCTGCTGGCCGTCGGTGTTGGTCATCGTGAACGGCGCAGCTGGGGTGGCGATGCCGTTCTGCTGGGGGCGACTGGTGACGAGCGCGGCGGCGATGAGGGCGGCCACAATCCCCGCGCCGATGATCCAGGCGATCATGACGGTGCGGCGGCGACGTCGCGTGCGCTCGGCTTCGCCGTGAGCGGCGTCAGCCTTGGCTTGGCGCTGTTCGGCGCGGGTGGGACGGTGTTCGTGCTGGATCGTCACGGTACTGGCCTTTCTGTGCGGGACTGCGTACTCGTAGCCTCGGTGTCGGGGCAGGGATGGGGGTCGTGTGCCTCTGCGGCGCTCAAAGCCGTTTCGTGGCAGCCGTGGGGCTGACCGAGGTCCAGGTCGGCGGCGTCAGTCAGGGTTTGGGCTGATCGGTCGCGCAGCATCGTCACGACGATGACCACGACAAGAGCCAGAAGAGCCGCGCCGAGGACGGGTTCGGGGATGGGCCAGGACTCGATGGTGGCAAATATCTTGGTTAGGAAGTCGCCGACGGCGACCTGGAAGCCGGGTCCGCTGGTCATGGTGCCCGTGTTGGCCAGGTAGAGGACGAACACGCCCATCACGGCGAACCCGATCGCCACAGCCACGTTGATCGTGTTCGTGTGGAGTTTGCGTCCGGCCACTGTGAGGGCGACGGGCTTGGCTTGCAGGAACCGGCGCTCGCCAAGGCGGAACCGGTCCCAGAGCAGCGCCATAACGAACAGCGGGAACGTCATGCCGAACACGTACATCAACCCGAGAACGATGCCCCCGGCCGGGTTCCCGGACAGGGCCGACAAGGTCATGATGCCAGCGAGGACCGGAGCGCAGCAGGACGAGGCGATGCCGGAAAACACGCCGAGGGCGAAGAAGCTGGCGGAGTCGCCCCGGCGGGTATCTGGGGCACGCAGGAATGAGGGCATGCTCCACATCCGCCCGGACAGTGACCAGGCCGCCAGCAGCAGCATGAGGATGCCCCCGGCGAGGTAGAGGATTTGGTGGTAGTGGGTGATTGCCGCTGACAGTAGACTCATCCCCAGCGTGATGGGCACAAGCACGGTTGCCAGACCGGCGGCGAAGACGAACGTTAATGGCAGCAGCCGCCAGCGCCGGTTCTTCACCGCGACCGCCAGGTAGCTGGGGGCCAGGAACACGATGCAGCACGGGGCGAACAGGGCCACACCACCTGCGAAGAACGCCGCAATGATCGATCCGGTCGCGAACAGGTCGCCGTTCACAGCGCACCCCTCGTGGCGGTTGCTGCGCGGTCGAGTGCGCTTGTGAGCTGGCGCACTTTGCCACGTGGGAGGCGACCTTGGCTGAAGAACTGTCCGTCCACGAGAACAAGCGGGCTCATCGCTGCTCGATGCTGCTGGGTGAGCAAGAGCCCTTCGGATGTGCGCATGTCCAGCCGGATCAGTTGGACTGGGTAGCGGTCGGCCAAGTCAGACAGGATCTGGTCAGCGTCGGCGCAGAAGTGGCAGGCGGGTGCCTGCACGATCGTTATGGTGGTTTCTTGTTCCATGAATACTGTCTCGGCTTCGGACATGTTCAACAGCCGGTGATGTCCCTGAAGAAACGATGAAGAAAGTCGTCAGTTTGCGCACGGGCGTTGTTCCTGGACAGCGGCACGATCATCGCGGTGGTCAACCCCGTCATCCCCGCAGCCGGACGAAGAAGTTGCCGATTCCGCTGAGCGTCCCAGCAACTCGCTCAGACCGTGGTCGGCAGAGGAAGTTGCCGTCTGAGCCCGGGTCCGGCGGATAGTCGACCACGGTGCCAGCGTCGAGGTGTCTCGTGACCATCAGACTCGTGCGCGGCGCAGTCGAAGGGCATTCACTATGACCGAAACGCTGGACAGGCTCATCGCGGCAGCGGCGATGATCGGGGACAGCAGCAGGCCCGTGAACGGGTAGAGCACTCCCGCGGCGATCGGGATCCCGAGAGAGTTGTACAGGAACGCGAAACCGAGGTTCTGTTTCATGTTGCGCACAGTCGCGCAGGAAACCCTGCGGGCGGCGCTGATGCCCCGCAGATCCCCCTTCACCAGGGTGATCTCGGCGGAGTCGATGGCGATGTCGCTGCCTGTGCCCATGGCGATCCCGATGTCGGCCTGCGCGAGCGCGGGGGCGTCGTTGATCCCATCGCCGGCCATCGCCACGACGTGTCCCTGCCGCTGCAGTTCCGCTACCAGGGCGAGCTTGTCGTCCGGCTTCACTCCCGACCGGTAGTCGTCGATGCCGAGTGACTCTGCCACGTGGCGAGCCGGGCCAGCGGCGTCGCCGGTGGCCATGACGATGGTCAGGCCCTCGTGGTGCAGTTGTTCGACGGCCTTCGGCGTACTGGGCTTGACCTCATCGCGCAGTGTGACGAGTCCCGCCTCTCGGCCGTCGATGGCAACTCGGATGGTTGTCTGGCCGGCCGGTGCGCGGTCTTCCAGCTCCAGCGACATCTTCACGCCCTGATCCCCCATGAGATCGGCGTTGCCGACCAGGACGAGGCGACCGCCCACCATCCCGCTCACGCCGAAGCCTGGCTTGGCCTGGAACTCCTGCACCGGGGTGAGAGGTAGACCAGCGGCTGCCTCGGTGACGGCTCGGGCCAGCGGGTGCTCACTGCCCTTGTTGGCGCTGGCGGCCGCGCTCAGGACCTCGTCGTGGGTGAATCCGTCAGCCGGGACAACACTGCTCACCGTCGGACGGCCCACCGTCAGGGTGCCCGTCTTGTCCACTATGAGGGTGTCGACCTCGCGCAGTCTCTCCATAGCGGCGGCGTCCTTGAACAGCACGCCATGCCGGGCGCCCAATCCACTGCCCACCATGACCGACATCGGCGTGGCCAGGCCCAGGGCACACGGGCAGGCGATGATCAGCACGGACACCGCGTTCACCAGGGCGTGCCCCCAGCTGGGTGCCGGGCCGAACACACCCCAGACCAGGAACGTCCCGACCGCGATGCCGATCACGGCCAGGACGAACACCCCTGCGACCTTGTCGGCCAGACGTTGCATGGGCGCTCTGGAGCGCTGGGCCACGGCCACCATCTCCACCACTCGCGACAGGACCGTGTCCGAGCCCACTTGGTAGGCCTCAACGATGAGGCTGCCGGTGGTGTTCACAGTGCCCCCGATGACCGTGTCGCCGGCTGCCTTCTCGGCTGGCACCGGCTCGCCGGTCAGCATCGACTCGTCCACGGCCGACCGACCGGACACCACGACACCGTCGACCGGCACCTTCTCCCCGGGGCGCACACGCACCCGGTCGCCGACCTCGATCGCTGCCAGATCGACGTCTTCCTCGGTGCCATCGGCGTCGATGCGGCGGGCCGTGGACGGCGCGAGCTGCAGCAGGCCCTTGATCGCATCCCCGGTGGAGGCACGTGCTCGCAGTTCCAGCACCTGTCCGAGCAGGGTGAGGGTGCAGATGATGGCGGCCGCCTCGAAGTACACCGGGACCTTCCCGTCCTCCTTCAACGCGTCGGGGAAGATGCCGGGAGCGACCACAGCGAGCACGGAGTAGCTGTACGCCGCGGCGACACCCAGGCCGATCAGCGTCCACATGTTGGGACTGCGATGGCGCACCGATTGCACGGCCCACACGAAGAACGGACCCGCCGCCCACAGCACTACGGGGCTGGCCAGCACCAGTTGCGCCCACGGCATGACGTCCTTCGGCAGGGGCGCGAATCCGAGCATCGCGATGGACAGCACGGCCAGCGACAACGGGACCGACACCCAGAACCGCCGCAGCATGTTCCGGTACTCCGCACGATCGGAATCGTCATCGACCTGCGGCGTCATCGGCTCCAGATGCATACCGCAGATGGGGCAGCGCCCCGGGTGATCCTGAACGATCTCGGGATGCATGGGGCAGGTGTACAGGACCTTTGTGGCCGACGGGTGTGAGGGCCGCGGTTCCTCGTGATGGTGTGTGTGCACGTCGGCCTGTCCCTCAAGAACCAGTGTCATGCCGCAGATCGGGCATTCCGACGGGTGGTCGTCGACGACCTCGGGGTGCATGGGGCAGATGTAGCGAGAAGCTGTATCAGTGTGGTCCACCACGTGACCTCCTCAGACGTGTTCGATCTAGATACCCGGTTGCCGTTGGGTGATGCTGCGTCTCCTCACGGGATGCGGGTGCAGGCACGTCGCACTCACTTCGCCAGCAGCTGCTGCATCGTCGCGATCTCCTGCTGCTGTCCGGTGATGATGGCGTCGGTGAGGGTCGTCACCTGACTGCTGTTCGACGCCTGCGCCTGCTGAGCCATCGAGATGGCGCCCTGATGGTGCGCGATCATCATGGTCAGCCACATCTGGTCGAAGTCGGCGCCCCGCGCCTGCTCCAGTTGTTGCATCTGCTCGGCGGTCATCATCCCAGACATCGTCATACCGCCCATGTCGTGGCCGCTGTGATCCATGCCTGCCGTGCCGCCGCCGTCGGTGGCGCCTGGCATCGCGGTCGGCGCGCCCCACGCCTGCAGCCACTGGGTCATCTGCTGGATCTCCGGATCCTGGGCACCCTTGATCTGCTCGGCCAGTTGCTTCACCTGCTCGGAGGCACCTGAGTCCGCCGGATCGAGCGCAAGGTCGGCCATCTCGATCGCCTGTTGGTGGTGCGGGATCATCGACTGCGCGAATGCGATGTCTGTCGGAGAGCCCTGAAGAGGCGGTCGCCACCGAGCTCCGTCGGCGAAGGCGCGCTGGTGTCGGCTGCTGGAGCACGCAGTCCGGCGAGCACGCCCAAGCAAGGACGGCGGCGGACATCGCGATGATGCGATCGATTTGCACGGTGTGGTTCTCCTCTTCAGGTGGTGTAGTCGAGGCGGGTCATCATCCCCGCCTCGGCGTGGTAGGCGTTGTGACAGTGCAGCATCCAGGACCCGGGGTTGTCCGCGACCAGATCGACCTCGGCGCGGGTCATCGGCGCCAGCAGCACGGTGTCCTTGCGGGGACCGGTCCGGCACCGGCCGGCCCCACCTGGAACGTGTGCCCGTGCAGGTGGACAGGGTGCGTCATCATCGACATGTTCGACAACCGCAGCCGCACCGTTTGGCCCAGCCTGAACCATGAGCGGTTCAGCCCGGTCGTACGTGTCACCATTGATGGTCCAGACGTAGGGCGCCATCGAACCGGACAGAACGAGGTCGTGCACCACCTCAGGCGGCGATGCGCGGCAATTCGGCGCCGCTCCGCGGCCTGCAACACGTCGGCGCCGACGGGGTAGGCGTCCAGGCCTGCCGGAATGGCGCAGTTGCGGCACCGGCCCGTCGGCGCTTCGAAGCAACGCCATCGCGTCTCCGCTCTTACCCGCAGGTTGGGCGACCACCGGGAAGACGCCCGTCGCCGACCTCCACGAGCACGTCGTACCGTTCACCCATCCCGATCCGCAGCGACTGCGCATCGACCGGCTGCACCGGATAGCCGTCCGTGTGGGTGATCGTCATGCGGTGCCCGCCCACCGCGACGGTGAAGATCGTGTCCGCGGCCGCGTTGATGATGCGAACCCGGATCCTGTCGCCGGGCTTGACTCGCAGGACGTCTGGGTCGCTGGCAGGCCTACCGTTGATGAGGAACATCGGGTAGGTGACGTCGCCGCCTCGGAGCCCATCCGTCCATGCCGCCCATGTCCATCATGCCGCCCTGATCACTGCGCTGACCTGCGGCGACCAGGCCGTCGAAGATCTGCTGCGGGTCCTGGCCCACGCCCTTGCGTCCAGTCGTCCAGCATGAGCACCCAGTCGTGGTCGTAGCGCGCGGTCTCGCCGGGGTCCTCCACGATGAACGGGGCGTACAGACCGGTGTCGAGTTGCAGACCCGTGTGGGGGTGGAACCAGTGGGTTCCCGGGCCGGGCACGACGAAGTCGTAGGTGAAGGAGGTGCCGGACGCGATCGCCGGTGTCGTCACGCCGGGGACCCCGTCCATCGGATTGGGAACCGCCAGGCCGTGCCAGTGCACGCTGGTCTCCTCGGGAAGGTCGTTGCGTGACGGTGATGCGCACCCGCTCCCCGGCCTTCGCGCGGATCGCCGCACCCGGCACACGGTCGCCGAACGTCCACGCAGTCGCCGCACGGCCTCCGAGGTCCATCTGTCCCCGGGCGCGCAACCTGATCTCCTGCGCGACGGGGCCGGCCGGCGGGGCGGGCGCGGACGCAGCCGTGGCTGTGCCTCTCGGCGAGGAACAGGCGGCGAGAGTCGCTGCGGCGGCGGTGCCAAGCGACATGGCACGAGGAATCGGCGACGCGACATCGAATAACTCACCACTTGACCCTGACAGAGATCCGCTCTGGAGGTGCTGCCCAGGATTCGATGAAGTTTCGATGAAGGGGTCTTCACGGAGTCTTCATGGAAACCCCAAGCCGATCTCCATCGGCGGCCCGGAGGCTGGAGGTGTCGTCGAGACCGGAGGTGGATGACGATGATGAACCACTACGGCTCCTACGGCTGGCACAGTTGGATGCTGATCGCGATGTGGGTGTGGCCGCTCGCGGTTGCTGCCTCCATCTGGGCCCTTGTGGCGATTAACCAGGGACCGCCGCGCGGCGCCTTTCACGCGGCGCGAGGAGACGACCTCGGACGTCCTCAGGCGAAGGTTCGCCAGCGGCCAGATCAGCCAACAGGAGTACCTGGATGCGGCCGCGATCCTGGACAATGACAGCAGTCGCGCGACCCGTGCGGTGATCGTCACGCGGCGGAAGGAGGAGTGGATGTCGGCACAACTACGGGTCCTGGTGGTCGAGGACGAACCGGATCTCGCGGCGGTGATCGCGGCCTACCTGCAGGATGAGGCCTTCGACGTCGACATCGCGGGAACCGGCCCGCAAGCGGTCACGATGGCCAAGGACCTGCACCCCGATCTCATCGTGCTGGACATCATGCTGCCCGGCTTCGACGGGCTCGAGGTGTGCCGCCGGATCCGCACCTTCACCGACTGTTACGTGATCATGCTGACCGCGCGTGACGACGAGATCGACAAGGTGATCGGGCTGTCCATGGGGGCCGACGACTACCTGGTCAAGCCCTTCTCGCCGCGCGAACTGACGGCCCGCATCCGCGCGATGCTGCGGCGGCCCGCGCACGCTCGCGGGCGACACCCGGGGCTGCATGGCCGCATGTTCGGCGCGCTGCGGCTGGACCCCGACGCCCGCAAGGTCTGGCTCGACCACGTCGAACTGGACCTGACCCGCACCGAGTTCGACCTGCTCGACGCCCTCACGACCGCACCCAAGCGCGCCTTCACGCGCAGGCAGCTCATCGACGCGGTGTGGGGCGGTGAGTGGTACGGGGACGAACACATCGTGGATGTCCACGTCGGCCACCTGCGGAAGAAGCTTGATGACGACCCCGGCTCCCCGCGCTACATCAGGACCGTGCGCGGCATCGGGTACGGGATGGTGTCGTGAAGCGGCGCAGTCTGGCCGCGCGGCTGTTCACCGCCCAGTTGCTCGTCATCGCCACCACGTTCATTGCCTTGCTCGTCACCGTCGTGCTCATCGCCCCGGGCCTGTTCCTGCACCACCTTCGCATGACGGGGGAGGACTCGCCGGTGGTGCAGCTGCACGCACAGGAGGCCTTCGAGACCTCCGTCGGCCTGGCCCTGATGGCCGCGGCGACCGTAGCCATCGTCGCCGCGATCCTGTTGTCGTGGTTCCTGGCCCGCAGGGTCAGCCGCCCGATCACGCAGCTGGCGGCGTCCGCGGAGGCTGTGGCACACGGCAATTACGACGTTGTCGTGACCGAACCGGCTTCGGTACGGAGTTGCGCACGTTGTCACAGTCGTTCCAGGACATGGCCGACAGCCTGGCGACCACCGACGAGGCGCGCACGCAGATGCTCTCCGACCTCTCGCATGAGATCCGCACCCCGCTGGCCACGCTCGAGGCGCATATCGACGGCCTCGAGGACGAGGTGATCCCCACGACCGCGGCGACCTACCATGTGATGCGTGGCCAAGTCCACCGGTTGCGTCGCCTGGCCAGTGACGTCCGCCTGGCGGCGCAGGCGCAGGAACACGCGCTCGACCTGCACCCGACAGCGACGAAGGCCAGCGACCTCGTGCACTCGGCGTGCGCGCTGTACGAACCGCGCTATCGGGACAAGGGCGTGCTGCTCGACGACCGCTCTCGCCACGACCCGAGATGGTCGTTCGCGTGGACCGGGACCGGATGCAGCAGGTCCTCGGAAACCTGCTGGACAACGCCCTGCGGCACACCCCCGCCCGGCGGAACCGTGTCGGTGGGTTGCCACCAGAACGGGCAGGCCGTCGAGATCGCGGTGACCGACTCGGGCGAAGGCATCGACCCCGCCGACGTGGACCGCGTGTTCCAGCGTTTCCAGCGGCTCGACACCTCCCGCCAATCGGACTCCGGTGGCAGCGGGCTGGGACTGACCATCGCCCGCGCCCTCGTCCAGAGCCAGCACGGGGATGTGACCGCGCACAGTGCCGGGCTTGGGACTGGCAGCACGTTCACGATCAGGCTGCCGCAGCAGACGATGCCCACCAAGGGGACGCCGCCGACCCGGTAGAAGCCCACTGCGATGAGGTCCGCAGGGCCGCGCCAACTGCCTCCTCCAATGGTGAGGCGGAGCACGGACCGGTCAGGGACAGGAACCACGGCCCGGCCACCAGACCCGCCCTGCCGGTCGGCCGCTCCGCCCAGGTGGTGCAGGCACCCCCGCGTGACCGCCACCAGTTCGGTGATCGCCAGGGTGTCGGCAAGGCCCACCGGGGCCGCCATGACCAGCAGGAGGTTCCACGGCGGGTGCTCGATTGGCGGGAACGGTCAAAGAGGCGTCGAGACCAACTGGACCCTTTAGCGGAAGAGCCCATCCTGCATTCCCGTGCGAAGTGTGCCCGGGTGAACCGTCACCAAACCTTGACCGTTCGTCGGGGGAAACGTTCAGGAGTGCTTGCGAACCTGAAGGTGAACGGCATTTCAGTCGGGATACCAACACCTAGGAGGACGATCATGAACCACAAGACGGACCTGAACGACACGGCACCGGTCACCACGGCCCGTGCCGCAGAGTCTCCGGCAACTGGCGGCCACGGCTTGGGACACACGCGCATGATGATGCTCATGTGTCTGCCCATGCTGGCGCTGACAGCCATCCTGATCGTCACCGGGGTGTGGGGCTGGGGTTCGGTCCTGCTCCCGGTGATGTGCCTGGGCATGATGGCCGTGGGCATGGTTGTCATGGCGCGGATGGGACGCAGTGGCACAGGCCACTGACCCGAAGCCGCCTGGCGCGGGCACGGGACCCGTTCTCCCTCAGGCCCACCGGCAGCCGCGGCGGGAACGCCGCGCACATCGCATTCCCCAGTTGGCACGGCCGCTCAGGTCACCGCGCTCGCCAGGCAGATCAAGACGGCGCAGGACCCCGAGCTCGCCCAGATGACCGGCTTTCCCCCAGTAGGTTGGCCCCTTCGCCCAGGCGATGCTCGACGGGCAGACCACCGAGACCGACGAGATGAAGGGTAGGCTCACCTTATGAGACGCCGCGCACTGGCGGCCACCACGATGGCCGCGGCACTTGTGCTCGCCGGATGCTCCGCCACCGGCACAGGCCCGGCCGCCGAACCCCCATCGACCCCTGCCGCCACGTCGACCGGCGCTACACCGACGGGAACCGCAGTGCAGGTGGACGGTACGGCGTGGGAGCACGTGCACGGCCTGGCCCTCGATGGCCAGCGTCTGGTGGTTGGCACCCATCAGGAGACTGTGGGGCCAGGACCCGGGCCAGGACCCGGTGCAGGTCAGCGACACCGCGTTCGACGTGATGGGCCTTGCGTTGGACGGGGACCGGTGGCTGGCATCGGGGCATCCCGCGGCCGGGCAGGACGCCCCCGACGACCTCGGGCTGCAGGCCTCCACCGACGCAGGTGTCACCTGGGCGCCGGTGAGCCTGCAGGGTGAGGTCGACTTCCACCGCCTCGTTGCTGCGGCCGACACGGTCATGGGTATGTCCGCCCACGACGGAAAGTTGCTGCGCTCCACTGACGGCGGCACCACCTGGGACGACCTCGGCACCCCGGCTCTGTTCGACCTGGCCGTGGACCCAGCCCAGCCGAGGACCGTGGTCGCGACCACGCAGGAAGGGCCCGGTGCGCTCCACTGACGGCGGCACCACGTTCACCCCCATTCCCGACGCCCCACTAGTTGCGTTCCTGGCCTGGACCAACCGCACCCTGTACGGGCTGGCCCCCGATGGGACCCTGCAGGCCTCGACCGATGGCGGGACCACCTGGGAAGCGCGCGGGAACGCCGGCAGCGGCCAACCCGGGGCGCTGGCCGCCGACGGGGACACCGTCGTCGCGCTCACCGGCAGTGTTGTCACGCAGTCCACCGACGGTGGGGCCACATTCGCACCCCGCCTGAACCTAATCGGTGCGCAGGGCCACTAACGCCGGCGCGCACCGACCCACCCCCCATCGACCGAAGACGAGTGGGCCGATGCCGTATGAATGCACTCACCCCTGCCGTCGTGGCCGTGGCGGCGGCGTTAACCTGAGTGGTTGCGCCGCCGGCACCGCCGCGGTGGCTACATCTACCGACGCGACAGCGACGACGGGCGCTGCCACGCCCACGAACCCAGCCGCCGAGGGCGGTGTGACGCTGCCCGACCAAGCACTACTGTCGACAGCGTCGAGGTGACGTCACTGGCGTCACCGTCGACACCACAGAAGCCCGCGCACTGGTCACCCTGGACACCCACGCGGGCTCCCTGGACGGCGACCTGTCCGCGAGCACTCTCACAGTCGCCGGCGCCCGTATCGGCCAGGCCACCTGGTCGGGCGACCCGCCAGGAAGCCACCACCGCAGCGGACAACTGACATTCCCCGGTACCAGCGCCGGTCCCGGCGACGACGTCGAACTCGCCGTGTCCGGGCTTCCCGAACCGGTCGTGTTCACCTGGAAGGTGCCCGCCACCAGCCAGACCGCGCCCTGGGCCGAGACCCCCGCGACCACAGGCGCTGCCGAGGCCCGCGCTCCGGCGCCCGTGGCGGATATCGTCTGTGGCCGCCTTCCCTGCGCTTCGGTTCTCAGACAGATGTCCGCACAGTCGAGGTGGGCGTAAATGTCCTTGCGCCGGTGTGGTGAATACCTGCCCGGCGTCGCCCGGGCCCGCACCTCTCGCCCCTCCGCGGAAATCCGCCGCAGTCGTCGCGTGAAGCCTTCGTGAAAGTCCACCTCGACATCAGTCGCGTACCCGCCACACCCACCTCCCGCAGGGAGGTGGGTGTGGCCACATCGCGGCGCGGCCGCAGGCTGTGTTGGTGACCACGAACACCGACGGGAACGCTGGCAACAGTGCCGGCGTTCCCGCCTTCTCGTAAGAGGCCTCGACTGGACCAGTGGCTACATGCGCATGCCGGGCATCGTGTCCCCGCCCGGCATCGTGTGCTCTGGGAACCAGCCCAGCAGGGTCGGATCCAGCATCCCGAAGATCATCGCGACGTGCGCCGCGACCAGGAACACCCCGACGAAGATCGCGTGCAACTTCATCCGCGCCCGGCCACCCTCGCGACCCAGTACGCCCAGTTCGATCAGCGTGATACCCACCAGCGGCACCACACCGGCTAGGTAGGCGAACACCGCGATCAGGTCAGCGGGCCCGTGCCAGCCCGAGCCGCTCGTCAGGGGCACGACCGCGTTCTTCAACAGGTAGGCGGTGATCCCCAGGAACCACGGCCCGGCGATCAACCCGGCCCACCGGTTCAGGGCATGCACCCATGGCTTGACGGCGCCCTGGGTGAACAGCACCGCCAGCTCCGTGATCGCCAGAGTCTCCGCCAGGATCACCGGTATCGCCATAAAGATCAGCAGGTTCCACGGCTGGTTCGCCGCGAGCAGTCCCATGTAGTGCGTCATCGAGCCGACGTCACCGCCGGCCACGTTCGGCAGTGACCAGGCGATCCCGACAGCGAGGACGCCGACGCCAGCGGCGATGGCGAGCCCGCGGCGGTTGACCGGCACTTGCTGCGTCTCGAGGGCGGTGTCTTGACCCTTACTGGTGATCGTCACGGTTTCCTCCTGTTACCGGTACATCCGGCGCTCGCGCCTCAACGTAGCGGCACATCGCGAAGAAACCCCAGAGGAACCATGAACGTTCTATGAAGGACGGTGGGGGATTAGGCGGCACGGACCATGCCCAACCAGGCAACGATGGAGGCACGGAACGCAGACACGCCGCTAGCCAGCCGTTAAAATGCCTTCGGGGGTTTCGTTCCCGGGGGGTTCGGTGGTTCTGGCGGTGTCGTTGGAGCGTTCGGATAGTCCGGTGAGGTGGGCCAGGGATTGGTCAGGTGGTGGTCGGCGTGGTCGCGTAGCCAGTCGGAGATGACCGTGGCCGGGTTAAGGCGGAGGGCTTCCCAGGAGCGCCACATCGCTTCGAGGCGGAAGATCGCTTCGGGTGATTCCCACCAGCGGGCGGCGAGGACGACCACCGCTGGCGGCACCACCGCCGGCGGGGTGACGGTGGGTGTGGATTCTCACATTCGCCGAGGTCGGTGCTCATGGCTGCCACGCCCTGATGTCAGGTTGGGGTGTGGCCCAGATTGGCACTCGACAACGGGAACAGGTCTGCCGTGGCCACGGCGCGACTAGGCCTAGCAGCGCGGACAGATCATGGAAGAGGAATCCTCCGACCCTACAGTTGTTCCAATGGTTGGCCCGCGAGGCAATCGTGGGGGTCCGACTGCTGACGACCGACTATCTCGGGGTGACGGAGAAGGCAGCGCTGGAGATTCTGCTGACTCGGGTGTGCGAGTACGGCGAGCGTTTCGAGGTGTGGGTTTACCACCGTCATGAGGCCGCCCCGGGACGTGCCAAGACTCCTATTGAGCAGTCGTCCTTGGTTGCATTGCGGACCTGATTGTCGATGAGCCTACGCATCCGCTTCTTGTAATCGGAGTGCTTCCCCTGTTGGGCGGGGGCGTTACCTACTGCGGTAATGAGTTTCGAGCATGCCCCTGCCAGCCGCCCTGTCCTGTAGTCGAACAGGCTCTCTCCCGTACCATCGCTCATGAGGATGAAACCAGAGACCCCTTCCAAGTGGCCCCGGAAGAGTCGCATCGACTTGGCCGCATCCCCTGACGTGACGAAGGTCGTTTGGTTGGCGAATTCGCTGTTATCTGGCGCTGAGATGACTGAAGCTGCCCGTTCTTCAGGTAGCCGACGACGCCATCGCCGATATGCGCACCGAGGAATCTGTCCCCAGACATCGCAAGGCCGATGAACGTGGATGCCAAGTCCCGGAGTTCAAGGCGATGACGATCGGCGAGGTTGCCGACTCTGGTCAGCAGGCGTTCGTGGAGTTCCACCTTGACCCGGGCGCCGTCGCTGCTTACCTCAAACTCGTTGAACCGCTCGACCAGTGCCGCGCAGCCTTCATCCACGACGGCTTGGGTTCCGAGCTCGGAACGTGCGGCGGAGCCGGCACCGTCGGCAAGGCAGAGAGCTTGGACCCCTCCACGCGAGAGGTACTTGGTCCGGTCTTGGACCGGTGTTCCGTCTCGCAGATGCCCGTGGCCCCTGACTTGGTAGTGGAATTCCTTGAACACCTAGAGCTCCGCCCAGCCTGCGAGGCCTTTGAGGTCGAGCTTCACAGTGTCACCGGGTGTCGAGCGCGAGACGCGCGCAACAGATCTGGACAACCACTCGAAGAACTCCTTGAACTTCAGTCCCTCCAGACGAAGCGGCGGACGGCTGGGGCTGAAGCGAGCCAGCGTGCCCATGTCAGCGCCACTTCCGATGCCGATCGGGAACACGGTCAGCTTCTTCCCCTCGACCATATCGACGACGCGCCGTACCGCAAGTTCGATGTTGTCTGTCGGTGCGCCGTCTGTCATAAGAACCAGCCAGGGCTGGTAGTAGAGAACGCCGCTCCCCGAGTAGGTCGCCTTCCTGGCCTCCAGGGTGTCAAGTGCCAGGTTCACGCCGGCACCCATCGCTGTGGAGCCGCTCGCGGTCAGTGATGAGATGCGTTGCAGGCGTTCGATGCTCGCGAAGTCGTGCACCAGACCTGCGGAGGAGTTGAACTCCACGATGTTGATCTCGGCCGAGTCGTGCGCATCCTCGTCTTCGTCGATGGCGTCGTAGAAGAGGTTGACTCCTCGGACGAGTTCCTGGATCGGGGACCCGCTGATCGACCCGCTGGAGTCCAGACAGAGCGAAACAGGAACGCGCGGGGTTGGATTGTCTACAAGATCGTCAGCGCCGATGTTGAGTGTTGGCATAGTTGCTTCCTTTCGTTGGGCTTGCGGCATCTAGCTGCTCTGGAACCACTTCTTGAGCCGTGCCCAGAAGCCGATCTGGGCCTGTGAACCGGGCTTGGTTGAGGGAGATGGCGAGGCTGCTCCTGTGGCCGGGCAGGTTTGCTTGATCGCCGTGTGCGATTTGGGTACTTCCAAGCCGCGGCTCGCGAACCAGCCGATGTGGTTGTGGGTAATGAACGGCTGGTGGCAGTCGATGCACAGTCGTTTCGCATCCAAGCTGTTCGCTTGGGCGGCGCATGCCGGGCAGCGACCGTAGGCGAGTTGTTCTCTTGGGACTTCCGGGCGCAATCCTTGCAGTCGGAAGTAGCGGGCGTTGGGCGCGAGTAGGGGGTCTTTCTGGGTGGATGAGCATCCTTGCACTTGTTGCAGAGCTTAGGGACGAAATAGTCTTCGCTTTCGTCGTTCCAAATGCCGGCGATCGCGTTTTCGCGATCGCAGTTGGGGCAGTCCTGGAGTGGGGTGTCAGGCCTGAAGGCCTTGGGGCGGATGGGATAGACATCGTTGGACATGGGATCAAAACTCATCCGGTTGTCGGCCAGGTAGGCCTTGTACGCCATGAACGCTTTGAGCCATTCGGTCGCTGGTGGGCGCCTGTTGTAACGCTTGCCCTCCTTGTGGAAGGTGTGCCAAAAGAGGTCCTTGACCGGCTTGTGAATGTGGCTCCACATGTACTTCCAGTCGCCATCCGGCTGGTCCCTGTTGTTTCGGTTCTCGTACTGGAAGGCGAAGTTGCCCTCTTTGATCAAATGAACCATGTCGCCGTCAGTTCCGGTTCGGATGTACGGGAACTGACCTGTCATGACAATCATGAACAGCATCGTCGCGACAGCGAAAAGCTCGTCTTCCATCGTGCGCAGGTCGTCCGAGTAGGTCTTGCCGAGCATTGCTGGGGAGGTGAACATCGGCGTTCCGACGGGGCAGGGGTATCCCTCCACCTGCCACGAGTCTGCGTCGATGATGAAGACGTTCTTCTTGTCGTCGATCATCAGGTTCTTCGGGTTGATGTCGCCGAGAATGACGTTCATGGAATGCAGGTACTGAACCTTCTCAAGGAACGAGATGCAGATGTCGACCAGGTCGGTCTTCTTCCAGTCCGGGTACTCCTTCTCGAACTTACGCTTGTTGAAGATGGTCCGCTGAAACTCGCGGCCACTCGCCTTGGGCATGACGTAGCCGACAAACTCCCCCAGGTGGTTCTTGACCGATGCAGAGGGAACGCATAGGCCCTTCGCCTCAAGTCCGTGGCTGACCAGAAGTTCAATCTTCTCCTTGCGATGCCGGGTGATGTGCTCATCGTCGAAGATCTTGACGACCGAGTTGCTAGCGCCCGCGTATACCGCGCCTTCGCCACCCTCGCCCAGCAGAGATCCGAGCACCAAGGTGCCGCTTCCCCTCGCTGATTCCCACATCACTTGGTCGCCTTCTGCGGGGATCAAGGTGAAGGCAAGCGCGGAGTCGTGTGGCTGGATACTGGCTATTGCCGAGAACGGGCGAGGCCCGCGGATCGGTGTCCCTCGGTCAGGCCCATCCGGCCTCGCCCCAGTCGATCGATCGCTTCGACGGCCGAGACCGAACTCCTGCTCAAACTGCGCTAGAACCTTCTCGAGTTCCTGGACGTCGCGAGGGTCGCCGCCTTTCCGCGATCAGTCCCGCGAGTTTCTGTTGCCCCTTGCGAAACAGGAGTTCATCGCTTTCGACTGCCACGTCGCCGGTCTTAGTGGGGTGTCCAGCTACCAGGTGGCCACCGGTCCGTCGAGCCAGTAGCCGCACCCTGAGTTTCGGCGTGATGTCGAACGTCAGTAAGCACATGTCATACGTTGTGGCGAACCTCTCGAACAGATCCAAGAAGAGATCGTCCGCGTACGGGTTGGAATCATCACCCAGGCTTGTGCGGACCAGCCCAGCTTCAGATGCGCTCCGAAGGAAGACCAAGGCGTTGGCTGCCTTCGCAGCACTCTCCGGCCTCGACGTGCGCAGCTTCCTTTTGTTGACTCTGAGCTCGTCCTGGACTTTGGTCGGCACCACGACGGGGTTGTTGTTCCGTTGAATTGCTTCACTGCAGCGTTCGAACAGCGCCTTCAGGCCGCCTGTGTACCTGGGTCGCGTCTCCATGAAGACGTTAGTGTCAACAAAGACCCTACAGTTCGACCCAACGAACTGGACAGGATCGAGAAGCCTCTCGGCACCAGCCTTCACTGCTTTCCTCCAAATGAGATGTTGCTGCGGAACTCTTCCGCCGCAGCGGCTGTCCCCTCACGTTCCGACTGGCGCTCGCGCTGATACTTGACTATCGATCGGAGGGGGATTCGGCGGTGGGTTCCCACGCGGACGTGCTCAATGGCGTCGGCCTCGACGAGCTTCATCAGCGTGGGGCGGGACATGCCGAGCATCGCTGCCGCCTCGGTGCTGGTTAGCAGCCCGATTGGAACGACCAGTGCGCCCGTGGAGTGCTCCGCCTCCAGCAGTTCGAGTACCTTCTCTGCGCTCTTACGGGTCAGTTTGAGTGTGACCGTCACAGATGCGGGGGAGGCTTCCAGAGCGTCGCGTAACGCCTGAACGTCGTCTGGCAGAACCCCTGACACTCAGACCTCCAACTGAAATATATGCCGCTATCTGCAATAAGCGTAGCACAACTGCAGTAAGTGTAAGGACGACCCTGATGCTCAAGTGCGAAACTGGTACGCAGAGAGGGTGATCGGCACGGGCGCCGGCCCCGTCCACCAACCGGGGTTCTACCTCCGGCGCACACCTTTTCACTGCTAGGGCCGAAGCGATGACACTTGTTGGCCGAAGCGATCACTGCGACTGTTATCGCCAGTTGGATCGACACCGTACTGGGCACCCATCGCTGTGGTTTCCCTGCGCTTAGTCAGGACGAAATCCGCTGAAGTCGTTCGATGCTCGCGAAGTCGTGGACCCAAATTTGCGGCGGGAGTTGAACCCCACGATGTTCGATCTCGGCTCAGTCAGCGTCCTCGTCTTCATCGAGCGCGTCGTAGAAAGAAGGTGACCCGCGGACGAGTTCCTCGATAGGCGCGCTGGTCATCGACGAACTGGTGTCCTGGCACAGTGACACAGGCAGGCGCGGTGCGAGTTTGTCGATGAGGTGGCCGGCTCCGAGATCGAGTATTGATGCGGTTGCTTCCTTTTCAGGGGCTTGGCGGTGGCCAGCTGCCTGGAGTCACTCCTTTCGCAGGTTTCGGCCGATGGCGTCGCTGGGTTTGTGGGTTTGCTCTGTGTCCCTCGCACTTGTTGCACCGTCTGGGTATGTAGTAGTCCTGGGTCTTGTCGTTCCAAATGCCGGCGATCGCGTTTTCGCGATCGCAGTTGGGGCAGTCCTGGAGTGGGGTGTCAGGCCTGAAGGCCTTGGGGCGGATGGGATAGACATCGTTGGACATGGGATCAAAACTCATCCGGTTGTCGGCCAGGTAGGCCTTGTACGCCATGAACGCTTTGAGCCATTCGGTCGCTGGTGGGCGCCTGTTGTAACGCTTGCCCTCCTTGTGGAAGGTGTGCCAAAAGAGGTCCTTGACCGGCTTGTGAATGTGGCTCCACATGTACTTCCAGTCGCCATCCGGCTGGTCCCTGTTGTTTCGGTTCTCGTACTGGAAGGCGAAGTTGCCCTCTTTGATCAAATGAACCATGTCGCCGTCAGTTCCGGTTCGGATGTACGGGAACTGACCTGTCATGACAATCATGAACAGCATCGTCGCGACAGCGAAAAGCTCGTCTTCCATCGTGCGCAGGTCGTCCGAGTAGGTCTTGCCGAGCATTGCTGGGGAGGTGAACATCGGCGTTCCGACGGGGCAGGGGTATCCCTCCACCTGCCACGAGTCTGCGTCGATGATGAAGACGTTCTTCTTGTCGTCGATCATCAGGTTCTTCGGGTTGATGTCGCCGAGAATGACGTTCATGGAATGCAGGTACTGAACCTTCTCAAGGAACGAGATGCAGATGTCGACCAGGTCGGTCTTCTTCCAGTCCGGGTACTCCTTCTCGAACTTACGCTTGTTGAAGATGGTCCGCTGAAACTCGCGGCCACTCGCCTTGGGCATGACGTAGCCGACAAACTCCCCCAGGTGGTTCTTGACCGATGCAGAGGGAACGCATAGGCCCTTCGCCTCAAGTCCGTGGCTGACCAGAAGTTCAATCTTCTCCTTGCGATGCCGGGTGATGTGCTCATCGTCGAAGATCTTGACGACCGAGTTGCTAGCGCCCGCGTATACCGCGCCTTCGCCACCCTCGCCCAGCAGAGATCCGAGCACCAAGGTGCCGCTTCCCCTCGCTGATTCCCACATCACTTGGTCGCCTTCTGCTGGGATCATA
>JBAOHC010000024.1:0-168936 GCA_037046735.1 Candidatus Nanopelagicales bacterium
TCGGTGGCGAGGTCTCGGCAGCGGGTGAGCCGGTCGACGCGGTGAGCCTACCGGTGGGATCACTGTCCGAGCTCATCGCCGACATCGAATTGGCGGGCAAGGGGTTGGTGCTCTGCATGGGCAAGGGCGGCGTGGGCAAGACGACAATCGCCGCGGCCATCGCGGTGGCACTGGCCGAACGTGGACACGACGTGCACCTGACCACCACGGACCCGGCGTCGCACCTGCACGATGTCCTGCCGCACGAGGTCGCCGGTTTACAGGTCACCCGCATCGATCCGGTGGCCGCCACGCAGCAGTACCGCGAACGGGTGATGGCCACCAAGGGCAAGAACCTGGACGAACAGGGCCGGGCGCACCTCGCCGAGGACCTGATGTCGCCGTGCACCGAGGAGATCGCGGTGTTCCAGCAGTTCTCCCGCGTCGTGATCGAAGGCCGCCGCCGTTTTGTGGTGGTGGACACCGCTCCGACCGGGCACACCCTGCTGCTGCTCGACACGGCCGGGGCGTATCACCGCGACATGGTCAGGCAGTCCGGGGACACCCTCGGTATCCACACCCCCCTGATGCTGCTGCAGGACCAGGACCTGACGAAGGTCGTCCTGGTGACCACACCCGAGCCCACCCGGTCAGTGAAGCGGCAGCGCTGCAGGAGGACCTGCGCCGAGCCGGGATCGAGCCGTGGGCCTGGGTGGTCAACACGTCCCTGGCGGCTGCGCATCCGACGTCTCAGCTGCTGCGTCAGCGGGCGCAGGCGGAGGGTGAGCAGTACACCAGAATCACGGGCTTGTGTGCGCGCGTAGCCGCCGTACCGCTACTTGCTGAGGAGCCCGTGGGATCGGAAGCGTTAATGCACCTGGCCGTGGCGGGGGCTCCCGTCGGCAGGTGAGGCGACGGGAGTCGGTGTCGCTGTCCGGCAGCGTTAATGTGGAGCCTGTGATCACTCATGTCGTCATGATGAAACTCACCGACCCGGCCGACACGATCGAGGCGGTGGAACGCCTGCAGTACATGGACGGCAAGATTCCCGATCTGCTCAGTATCGAGGTGCTCGCAGACGCGTTGCACCGCGACGGAGCCTTCGATCTGGTGCTGCGCAGTACGCACGCCGACGAGCCGGTTTGGTCGGCTATCTGGAACACCCCGAACATCAGGCACTGCTGGCCTGGCTGCGACCCCGGCTGGCGCGCCGGGCGGTGATTGACGCCGTCTCATGAGTGCGATCCAGATCGTTGAGGTCGGCCCGCGCGATGGCCTGCAGAACGAGGCCGTGACCCTGTCCACCGACACCAAGGTTGAGTTCATCAACCGGTGTGTGGCGGCGGGTATCACGCGCATCGAAGCGGCGAGTTTCGTCAACCCCAAACGTGTGCCCCAGATGGCCGATGGGGAAGCGGTGCTGGAGCGGCTCGTACCCGCAGCGGCCAGCTACATCGGGTTGGTCCTCAACGAGCGCGGATTTCGCCGGGCGCTGACCACGCAGGTGACCGAGGTCAATCTCGTGGTCATGGTCAGCGACACCTTCAGCCTGAAGAATCAGGGGATGACGACAGCAGAGGCGATCGGTGCTGTGCAGGCCATCGTTCCCCGCGCCCAGGCTGTAGGCCTACCGGTGAGCGTGACGATGAGTGCGTCGTTCGGTTGCCCCTACGAAGGTGAGGTCGAGGTCTCCCGCTTGGTCGATGTGGCCGCGGCGGTCAGCGACGGGATTGACGAACTGGCCATCGCCGACACGATCGGGGTCGCTGTGCCGGCCGACGTGTACCGCCGGGTGGATGCCGTGCGGGCTGTGACCGACGCCCGCTTGCGCGTCCATGTGCACAACACCCGCAACACCGGTTATGCCAGCGCCCTGGCGGCTGCCGATGCCGGTGTCACCGTGCTCGATGCATCGTTGGGCGGAATCGGCGGGTGCCCGTTCGCGCCTCGGGCAACCGGCAACATCGCTACGGAGGACTTGGTCTTTGCCCTCGAACGGTCAGGTTACGAGACCGGTCTGGACCTGGACATGTTGTGTGCGGCCAGTGAGTGGCTCGGCGGGCAACTGGGTCGGCCTACCCCGGGGCTGGTGGCGAAGGCGGGTCCGTTCCCGCCGGTCTGAAGGGGTGAGGCGGTGTCTGCGAAGGCCCGGGTGGCGGCTGCGGTCCGCCGGTGGAGGTGTTCGACGGACCACCCGGGCGGCGAGCAATTCGGCAGAAGGTGCGAATTGCCACGGCGAGTCGCGCAACAACTGCCCAATCGTCGCCGAACCGCTGCGACAATCCGCCTAGATCTCGACGCGCGCGCCCTTGCCGATGACGACAATGCCTGCCTCGGAGACCGTGAAACGGTCCCGGTCACGCTCGAGGTCGACGCCGATCTGAGCGCCATCCGGGATGGTGACGTACTTGTCGATGATGGCCCGGCGGACCACGGCGTTCTTGCCCACGCGCGTGCCGGGGGACAGCACAGACCCCTCCACGAACGCGCCCTCGGCAACCCGCACGTCGAAGGACAACACCGACTGTCGCACGTGGCCACCGGAGATGATCGACCCCGCGCCCACCATCGACTCGTGCGCGTTACCGCCAAGGGCGAACTTGGCTGGCGGCAGCGGCGGCAGCGAGGTCAGAATCGGCCACTTGCGGTTGTACAGGTTGAACACTGGGTGGACGCTGATCAGATCCATGTGGGCATCGTGGTAGGCATCGAGGCTCCCCACGTCGCGCCAGTAGCCGCGGTCGCGCTCCGTCACACCGGGGACCTCGTTGTCAGAGAAGTCGTACACGTGCGCCAGACCCTGGTCGGTGAGCATGGGGATGATGTTGCCGCCCATGTCGTGTACGGAACCCTCATCCCCGGCATCGATGCGCAGCGCCTCCACCAGCACATCCGTGGTGAAGATGTAGTTGCCCATGGATACGTAGGACTGTTCGGGACTGTCGGGGATGGCCGGCGGGTCGGCAGGCTTCTCATGGAACGCGCTGATGCGCTGCCCGCCGGCGTCGGTCTCGATCACGCCGAACGGCGAGGCCTCGGCGCGCGGCATGCGAATGCCGGCCACGGTGACCCCCGCTCCCGAATCCATGTGCTGATCCAGCATCTGCCAGGGATCCATCCGGTAGATGTGGTCAGCACCGAAGACGGCCACGTAGTCGGGGCGCTCGTCGTAGACGAGGTTCAGGCTCTGGTAGATCGCGTCGGCAGACCCCATGTACCACCGCGGTCCCAGGCGCTGCTGCGCGGGGACAGGAGTGACGTAATCGCCCATGAGGTTCGACATCCGCCACGTCGTGGTGATGTGGCGGTCCAAGGAGTGGGACTTGTACTGGGTCAGCACGCATACCTTCGAGATGCCGCCGTTGACCATGTTCGACAGAACGAAGTCGATCAACCGGTAGGCCCCACCGAACGGCACGGCAGGTTTGGCGCGGTCCGCTGTGAGCGGCATCAGCCGCTTACCTTCGCCGCCCGCGAGGACGATTCCCAGAACACTTGGGCCTTCTCTCACATGCATCACGTTACGCAATGGACATAGCCTTTGACCGTGCGAACAGCGATTCTGACCCGAGAATGGCCCCCTGACATCTACGGTGGTGCTGGCGTCCACGTCGAACACCTCGTGCCCGAATTGCGCACATTGATCGATGTCGATGTGCACTGTTTCGGGCAGCCTCGCGCCGATGCGACGGCGCACGCCGTCCCGGACTACCTCGCGCAGGCCAATGCCGCGTTGCAGACGCTCGGGGTGGATCTGGGGATCGCAGATGCGGTGGTTGGCTGCGATGTCGCCCACTCGCATACCTGGTACGCGAATCTGGGCGGTCACCTCGCGGGCCTGCTGCATGACATTCCGCACGTCATCACGGCCCACTCCCTGGAACCTCGGCGCCCGTGGAAGCGCGAGCAGCTCGGCGGCGGCTATGCCATCAGCTCCTGGGTGGAAAGCACCGCTTACGCGCACGCTGATGCCATCATCGCCGTGAGTGCCGGCATGCGCGCCGATGTGCTGGACTGCTACCCGTTCGTCGACCCGGGGAAAGTCCACGTCGTGCACAACGGCATCGATACGGCGACCTATCGCCGGGTGGCGGAGGTCGACGCCCTTGAACGGTACGGGATCGACCCGGCCAAGCCGTTCGTGCTGTTCGTGGGCCGGATCACCCGGCAGAAGGGCATCAACCACCTGCTACGAGCCGCTCTCGAGTTCGACGACTCCGTCCCGATCGTGCTGTGCGCCTCATCCCCGGATACACCCGAACTCGGCCAGGAGGTGTCCGACGCGATCGACACCCTGCGGGAGCGCCGCGACGACGTGTACTGGCTCAACGGCCACCTCGACCGCTCCGATGTGCGGCAACTGCTCAGTCACGCGCTGGTCTTCGCGTGCCCGAGTGTGTACGAACCGCTGGGCATCGTGAATCTGGAGGCGATGGGGTGCGAGGCGCCGGTCGTGGCCAGCGACGTCGGCGGCATTCCCGAGGTCGTCGTGGACGGGCAGACGGGTCTGCTCGTGCATTACGACGCGGCGGACACAGCGCGCTTCGAGGCCGACTTCGCTCGGGCCATCAACGCGGTGATCGCTGATCCGCAGCGCGCACGCGACATGGGCCGCGCTGGCCGGGAGCGGGCCGTTTCGCAGTTCGGCTGGGATGCCATCGCTGCCCGGACGGTGGAGGTCTACCAGGCGGCGATCGACGCCCGCGGCTGACGCGCTACGCCCCTGTGCGCAGCGCGGGCAGGCTGAACCCGGAGGCGACCAATGCGCACACCGCCTGCCCCGGCGCCATGTCGGCAGCCCGGACGATGACTGCAGAGTCCTCGAAGAGGTCCAGGTGGTCCTCATGCACGAAGACGTAGCGCCGGGGTTGCGGGGTGCCGGTGCCCCACGAGCGGGGAACGTGGTCAAAATCAGGTTCCATCGGCAGCACGAGCGCTAAGGCGTCTGACTGCACGTTCGCCACCAATTCCTGTCGCGCCCGCGCGTCCAGTTCCAGGCGCGATTGTTCGGCGGCCTCGGCCTCGCGCGCGGCGAGCACCTCCTGCAGGCTGGACTTCGCCTGGGCCCGCACCACCTCCTGCAGGGCGGCCTGGCTCGCAGCCCGTGCCTTACTCCCGCGCCACCGGGCGAACCCGGTCCGTTGCACCTGGCGCAGGTGTTCAGCCACCGCGACATCCACCTCATCGGGCACGGCCGGGGATGCCCCGAGCTCTTGCAGGCCGGCCACCGCCGTCCGGAACCGCCGCGCGGAGGCCATCACCGCCTCCGCGGTGTCCCCACCGACGCGCTGTACAGCGTCGCCGAGTTCCAGTACGGCGGGCTGGGCATCGACCCAGGCCTTGACCTCTGCTGGGTCCACCGCCGCGGGCTGCGAGGTCGTGAAGGGCACAGTCGTCGCCGAGACCACCGACCAGCGCAGTGCCCGGCCGTTGTTGTCGGTGAGGTCGCTCAGGGGTGTGGTGGGGGTCTGCAGCCGCAGGGTGAGCCACGCCACGGCCGCATCCGCGGCGTCAGGCTGGTCCGGGCTCAACCAGAGAGCGCCGGCAACGGTCTGGGGAGGGACATCGATGTCCCAGGTGTCCACCGCGTCGGTGACCGGGCCGTGCAGGATGACGTGGTGCGCGCTGACAGCCGGCGCGGTCGTGGTGACGATGATGTCTGCGGTGTCACCGGTGTCCGGGGTCAGCGGCAGCCGGGCCAGCAGGGCGTCTGCGATCGCCCCGGGTTCAGCGTTGATCGTCAAGGACCCCAATGGCATAGTCAGCAGGGTATCCGCCGCCGCGCCGCTTTATACGTGGCGCCGCCCGGCGAATTCCGCGCCGCCCAACTCCGAGAGTTCGCGCAGCAGGTCTGAGGGATCGTCAAAGAGGTCGGTCTTGCTGGTCCATCCCGTGGGTGTCGGGGCAGGAGTCGGCATCTGCGCCGAGACCGGCGTCGGTGCCGGCATGAGTGGCACTTGCGGAACAGTCACCAGACCAGCGGCCAGCAGTCCCTGCAGGATCGAAGCCCCTTCGAGGATGGTGAAACCGGCCTGATCCGCGATGTTGGCCAGCGTGCGACGGCCGTCGACGCGGCACAGCAGCGCCCACTCCTCGGGTCGCAGGGTCATGTCATGACCACCCATCACGTCATCGGTGAGCTCGGCGACCGTGTCCGAACCACCCACCATGCGCACGACTTCCTGCCAGCGTGCTGCGCGTGACTGTGCGGCTGTGATGACCTCTTCCACCGTCGGTCCGGCGGGCGGGCAGGATGCCGCGGGGACCGGGGTGAACGTGCAGGCGGCGTCGCGCAACTCCAGGAGAGTGGCCATGCCATCGCTCATCTGCTCCCAGGCGATCGCCTCAACGTCGTTGCGAGTGACCAGTCCCAGGCGAACCAGCACATCGCCGAGACGCATCGCCGGATTCTGCTTCTGGGTGGCCAACGCCGTTCCCAGACTGTTCAGACTCAACTTGCCACCGCTGACCAGGCGCATGCCCAGGGCCGGCGTGGCCGATGACAACGACACTGTGCACACGCGCCCCTCGCGCAGCCAGATCTGACCCGAGAGGCGAACGCTCACTGCGTCCAGATGCCCCGACATCCCCCGCGATGCCGCATCGCGTAGTTGGGTGGCCATGTCCATACTCTGGTGATCGGCTGCAGAGATCTTGGTTTGAGCATCTGCACCCATTTGCCAGCCACGTCTACAGTGGAGAAATGTCGCTCATGAAGCCCCAAGGGAAAGCGGGCGCTCGACCGCATCCTCGACGACTCGTACGTGGCTGATCTGGCCTCGGTGCCGATGGCGGACCTGCGTGCCCGCCGCGAGGAAGTCGAGCGGGAGGAAGCCTGGCTGTCCTACATCCGACGCATGCTCCACGGTCGGATCGACATCCTCGACAACAGCGGTGTGATCGGCTCCGACGGTGAACTCGATCTCGATGCCCTGGTCGCCTCGCTGTCCGGGCAGATGGGGGCGGGCAGTCACCTCGCCAGCCTGGACGTTGTGGAGTCTCCCGGCGGCGGTCGGCGTGCGGTCGAACGGCTTATCGCCCGGACCGGGTTGGACGACCCCGCCGAACTCACTGATCAGCAGGTGGCGCAGCGATTGGAACAGTTGCGGGACATGGAGCGGGAGGTGTCGCAGGCCCGTGCCTCCGTGCACCGTGTTCAGGACGCCCTGACCGGAGAACTGGCTCGGCGCTATCGAGATGGGGAGGCCAAGCCGGAAGGCGTGCTCAAGGCCGACTCGTGACGGCCCCACCCGTGCTCGTGGAGGTCGAGCGGTCGGGGGTCGTCGAGTCTGTGCATCGAGGCTTGGTCGTCATCGTCGACGAGGCAGGCGACGTTGTGCTGGCCGTTGGTGAGCCCGAAACGGCGATCTACCCGCGCTCTGCTCTGAAACCTTTGCAAGCAGCCGGGATGCTGTCTGCAGGTTTGGAGCTCTCGGGATCATGGCTTGCTCTGGCATCGGCGTCGCACTCCGGGGAATCGTTCCACCGGGCTGGAGTGGCGCAGATGCTGGCCGCCGTGGGGCTGTCTGCGGACGACCTGCAGTGCCCCGCCGACTGGCCCTACGATGTCGCTGCCGAGCGGGAGTACGTCGCTGCGGGTCACACTGCCTCGCGAGTGGCCATGAACTGCTCCGGCAAGCACGCTGCCATGCTCATGACCTGCGTGCACCGCGACTGGCCAGTGGCCGACTACCTTGTCCCGGACCACCCGCTGCAGGTCAGCCTGCGGGCCACGATCGAAGAACTGGCCGGACCGATCGAAATGGCGAGCACGGACGGGTGCGGGGCGCCGTTGTGGGGGCTTTCGCTGGTCGATTTGGCCCGCAGTTTCGCCCGCTTACCCGCTGCCGCCCCGCTGGTTGTCCACGCCATGCAGGAGTTTCCCGAGTACGTCGGCGGAACCACCCGCGACGTGTCGCACCTGATGCGCGCTGTGCCGACCCTGGCCGCCAAGGACGGCGCTGAAGGAGTGCAGGCGATGTCCGTGAAGGTTGCTGGCCGGCTCTTCGGTGTGGCCGTCAAGATCGCCGATGGAACCGACCGGGCGCGGGCAGTCGTAGCGGCCGCTGCGTTGCAGTGGCTCGGAGTGAGCACACCAGCCGTGGTCGATCTCCTCGAACGGCCGGTCCTCGGGGGTGGGCGCCCCGTCGGGGCCCTGCGCATGGCACCCGGAGCTCTCCCGCCCCGAATGTGACATGCACGACATGTGCTTGCTAAGTGCTTGCAATTGCAAACACTTAGGGTCACCATAGAGATATGGCTCGGATCGACATGGCGAGCGTGGGTGAATACATCCGCGAGCAAAGGGCAGCTGCGCAACTTTCGTTGCGACAACTGGCCAAGGCTTCGGACGTCTCCAACCCTTACCTCAGCCAGGTCGAACGGGGCCTTCGCAAGCCGAGCGCCGAGATTTTGGCTCAGATTGCGAAGGCGTTGGAGATCTCCGCCGAGTCGCTGTACATCAGGGCAGGCATTCTTGAGCCCCAGCACGGGGACGTGACAGTGACGCAGGCCTTGCAGAACGACGAAACGCTGACTGACCGTCAGCGGAAATCTCTTCTGGAGATCTATGCGGCATTCCAAACCGAGAACGCCGCTCGCCGCGACCAGACGCCCGCACCACGGGATGACGAAAGGACAGACAATGACTGAGACCACAGCCAACGAGACCACCGCCGCCAAGAAGGCACCCGCGAAGAAGGCCCCGGCCAAGACCGCGACTGCCGCCAAGAAGGCTCCTGCCAAGAAGGCGCCGGCGGCCAAGAAGACCACGACGACCGCCGCCACCGCGGCCAAGAAGGTCGCGACGCAGGCCAAGGCCGCTGCGCCCGCCCCGGTCGTCGAGCCGAAGAGCGCGGTTGCCGAGGCCGTGACCAAGGTGAGCGAGGCCGCCGCCCCGTTCGTCGCCCAGGTGAATGACGCCGTCGAGCCCGTCGTGGCGCAGGCCAAGGATGCCGTGGACAAGGCGCAGGAAGCCGCAGCGCCGGTCGTCGAGAAGGCGACTGAGGCCAAGAACAGCCTGATCGAGCTGCTGCCCTTCGAGCTGCCCAAGTTCGAGCTTCCGTTTGAGCTGCCCAAGTTCGAGATGCCGAAGTTCGACGACGTGCAGGACCGCTTCGAGACCATCGTCGCCGACCTGCGCGACAAGGCCACCGAGTCCGGTGCCGACCTGCGCAAGCGCGCTGAGGATGCCGTCGACAAGGTGCGCGCCACCATCAGCCGGTAACTAGCAGTTTCTGCAAGGCCCCTGGGACATCCCGGGGGCCTTGTGCTTTGCGGGGGTCCGTTTGACCGCCGACTCGGCCGTCGGGCGGGACCCTAGCCGTTCGTCTGGGGTGCGGCGCGTTGTCTCACGTCCACATCTGATTGGCGGCCGAGCATGATCAACCAGATGTGGATATGCCACGCGGTGCAATTGGTGTGTACGGACGTCTGAGACGTTTCGTAGGTTGAGTTTCTCCCTACCAGGGCAAAGCCCAACCAGATGTGGAGATCAACCGGCCTGTTGAGGAAGCTGGCCGGACGACAGCAGTTTGGAGCGGCCGGAAGCGACGAACGGCTGTACCGCGGACGAACCGCTACCCCAGGTGACCGTCGCGCAGCACGAGTCCGGCCGGCACCGTCAACTCCCCGAGTCGCCAGCGCCCCGGGCCGTCACGCACCTCCCAGCGCTGCGCAACCGCGGCGGCCATCTCCATCCAGCGCTGCCGGGCGCCCCAGCGAGCAGCGCGGTCCCACGCCCGGTCCAGGTCCTGCAGCAGCTCGTGAACGGCAGACCCTGGCGAATTGTCGTGGATCAGTGCCTTGGGCAGACGAGCCGCCACCTGGCTCGGCCGTTCCAGGCCGGCCAGGCGAACGGAGATCGTTAGCCACTTGGGTCCGGTCGGGTCGATGCTGAGCATGCAGGTGAGCCGGCCCTGCTCGTCGCAGGTCCCGTCGATCAACCACCCTCCGGGCGACAGTCGCGAACCCATCAAGGACCACGCCGCGGCCACCTGGTTCTGGTCGTACTGCCGCAGTACATTGGCCGCCCTGATGACCGAGGGGGCAGTCGCCGTGGGGATCTCGAAGCCACCGTGCACCGCCGAAATCATCGGTGTTGCCGCCGCGACGCGCTGGCGGTCGATCTCGATGCCAACGACCTGGATCGCCGGATTGAGGACATGCAGCCCGCGCTGCCATTCCAGTGTGGTCGTGGGGTTGGCCCCGAAGCCGAGGTCGACGACCAGCGGGCGTCCCGTGCGCAACTGCCTGCCGGCGAGGTGCGCGATCCACCGATCGAAGCGACGCAGTCGGTTGGCTCCGGTCGTGCCGCGCGTGACGTACCCGACTGGGTTCATCGACTCCGGGTGATCTCGCGGACCTTGGGGCGCACGTCCACGAGGTAGAACATGGTGGCGATGACACCGATGATGCCGAGGAAGTTCACAGCTCCGAAGATGAAGATCAAACCTGCGGACAGCACCAAGAAGATGGCCCAAGCGACCTTCGTCTGGCGTTCCACGGCGGGAAAGGCGGCGGTGGGCCGTCGCAGCACATCGACCAGCGCGAACAGGGCGATCGCCAAGAGGGTGATGTTCAGCACCCACGTCACGAGTTCAATCACATTCCCAGGGTACGTGGGAACTGCGGATGTGCAGGGTAGGCATGGGGTCGTGCCACGATGACGGGCATGGAATTACCTGGCGTGGGCGTCGACATCGAAGCGGTGTCACGATTTACGGATGTGCGGCCCGGGCTGTTCACCGACTCCGAACTGCAGCATGCAGGGGACAGGGCCGAGTCCCGGGCGGGCATCTGGTGCGCGAAGGAGGCGGTCGTCAAAGCGGTCAGCAAGTGGCACCTGCTGTCGGTGCGCCAGGTGGAGATCACCCACGACGAGGGACGCCCCACTGTGGTCGTGCCGGGATTCCGCGTTGATGTCAGCATCAGTCACACCCGGGACTACGCCGTCGGATTCGCCATCGCAGTCCCGCAGTTATGAGTGAATTGGGCGGAAGGTGCTGCGACACGCCGGGCGAAATCGCAACAAGTGCCGATTCGCGCAAGAAAAAGGAGGGGCTGGATTTCTCCAACCCCTCCTGCTAAAGGCTCGTGAGTTCTAGGACAGCGGCACGACGGTGTCCGCCTGAGCGCCCTTCGGTCCCTGCACGATGTTGAACTCGACTCGCTGGCCTTCCTGGAGCGACTTGTAGCCGTCCGTCTGGATGGCGCTCCAGTGGACGAACACGTCGCCCTCTTGGCCGTCCAGGGAGAGGAAGCCGTAGCCCTTCTCGGCGTTGAACCACTTCACGGTTCCGCTGACACTGCTCATGTAGTTGCTGTCCTTGCTGTGTTTCTTTGGCCGCGGCCTGAAACGGGTCGCGGGACCACGACGTGGTCAACTCTAGTTAATCACGTTGAGCACGGAACGACCAGCACCGACCCGGTTCGCTGCTGGTCTCGCCTGAAAAGGAGGACTCGGCAGACGACCAACCACGTAGTTCATTTGGGGGCCCCAGAGGTCGATCTCGTGCCGGTGAGGGCCGGTAGGCGTCCCACTGCTTTGTTATCGGGGTATTGGTGCTGAGCCCGCCGGCCAGCGCCGCTGCGCCCTCCGCAGACACGGTCAAAGACGACTGAATACTCAAGAAGCTCGTCGCCTTCGGGACCTATCCGGAGGCTTCGGTCGGCGGCGGTCAGGCGCACGAGAACATGGGGCCGTTCCTCGTGATCAACTTCATCATCGCAACCGAAGGTGTATTCCCCTCGCGGTCCTAGCGGTCAGACGACCAGTGCCCGCACCGCGTCCACATCGGGTTTGATGGTTGCGGTGGGTCGGGCGAAGTCCATGACCGCGTCCAAAGTCTTCAAACCCTCGCCGGTGTTCAGGATGACCGTCTCCGCGTCCGGGTCGAGGCTGCCCTCCTTGAGCAGGTGCCGCAGCGTGGCCACGACAACACCCCCGGCGGTCTCGGCGAAGATCCCCTCGGTGCGGGCCAGCAGTCGGATGCCGTCGACGACATCCTCGTCCGACACCGCCGCGATGGAACCGCCGGTGCGCCGGACGACGTCGAGGGCATAAGGCCCATCCGCGGGATTACCGATGGCCAACGACTTCGCGATCGTGGCGGGCTTGACGGGTTTGACGATGTCCCAGCCCGCATCGAAGGCCTGCGACACCGGGGAGCAACCCTGCGCCTGAGCACCGAACACCGCGTAGGGCGACTCCTCGATCAGCCCGAGTGCGGCCAACTCCCGCCAGGCCTTGTCCACCTTCGTGAGCAGTGACCCGGAAGCGATCGGTGCCACGACCTGCGCGGGTGTCCGCCACCCGAGTTGCTCAGCGATCTCATATCCCATCGACTTCGAGCCCTCGGCGTAGTACGGCCTGATGTTGACGTTCACGAAGCCCCAGGAGGCGGAGAAGTCCTCGCCGATGATCTCCGAGCAGAGACGGTTGACGTCGTCGTAGTTGCCCTCGACCGCGATGAGCGTGCCGCCGTAGGTTGCCGTCGTAATGGTCTTGCCGGCCTCCAGATCATGGGGGATGACCACCACCGACTCCTGCCCACCGCAGGCGGCGGCGGCTGCCACCGCATGCGCCAAGTTGCCGGTCGAAGCGCACGCCAGCGTGGTCAGGCCCAGCGCTCGTGCCGCCGACTGGGCGACTGCGACCACCCGATCCTTGAAGGAGTGAGTCGGGTTCCCGGAATCATCCTTGACCCACAAGGAGCGCATCCCGAGTTCGGCTGCGAGGTTGTCGGCGCGGTGCAGGCGCGTCCAGCCGGGAGCCAGATTCGCCTCCTCAGCGGCGGTGGGCCGCACGGGCAGCAGGGCCCGGTAGCGCCACAGCGACGTCGGCCCGGCCTCGATGTCGGCTCGGGTCAGTGCCGGGAAGTCGTATGCGACTTCCAGCGGGCCGAAACACTCCATGCAGGCGTACGCAGCGCCCAGTTCGTAGGTCGCTCCACACTCGCGGCAGGTCAGTCCTACGGCACTTCCAAGGTCAATCATGGGTCCCTTCCCATCTATCCGTTCAGTACGGCCGGAGTTGGCACCTTCGGCGCACGGTGGCGCTGGGTTGCCGGGGCTTCAAAGGGCCGGTCCCTCTGCCCCTCTGGATGAGGTATGACCGAAATTGTGACACGCTGGTCGAGGCCTTGCGCAACCGAGTCCGGGAGAGTGTGTGACCGAGGGAGTCCAGAGCTGGCTGGACCGCCGCACATCTACGGCGGCTGACTGGCCCGAGCAGGTGGTGCGCGAGGCCAAGCACCACAGCGTCGCCGTCATCCTCCCGGCGCTCAATGAGGCGCAGACCGTCGGCCAGATCGTGTCGGTCATTCACGATGAGTTGCTGGGGGACCTGGTGGACGACCTCGTGGTCCTGGACTCGGGTTCCACCGATGCGACCGCAGCCATCGCGAAGTCGCACGGCGCGCGGGTCGTCGCCCTCGATGAGGTCTTTCCTGGCCTGCCGCCGCTGCGCGGCAAAGGAGAGGCCATGTGGCGCGCGCTCGCGGCCACCGACTCCGACATCGTGGTGTTCATCGATGCGGACCTGCGCTCGTTCTCGGCGTCCTACGTCCGCGGTCTGCTGGGGCCGCTGCTGACTGATCCGACGGTGAGCCTGGTGAAGGCCGTCTACGAGCGGCCCTTCGTGCAGGGCGACCAGGTGATACCCGCTGGCGGCGGCCGCGTCACCGAGTTGGTGGCACGACCGCTGCTCAATCTGTATTGGCCACAGTTGGCTGGCGTGATCCAGCCGCTGGCCGGGGAGTACGCAGCGCGGCGCAGTCTGCTGGAACGGCTGCCGTTCCCGGTCGGGTACGGCGTGGAGTTCGCGATGCTGGTCGACACCGCCGAACTGCTCGGTGTGGATGCGATCGCGCAGGTCGATCTCGGGGTGCGCCTGCACCGCCACCATGACGAACGCAAGTTGGGGCTGATGGCTGCTCAAATCCTGCAGACAGCGCTGCGCCGGCTCGATCCGGCCCTGCACGCAGCCCGCCAGACCGGGCAGGCGCTGGCGCAGTTCGGGCGGGCCGGGACATCGTTCACCGGTACGTGGCACCCGATCATGGATGTCGAACGCCCAGCGCTGGCCACGGCTCCGGTGGCGCGATGGGCTCGCTAGTGGCCGCGGTGAACTGGCTCAACCTCACCACCGTGTCCGGGCTGGTGGTTGCCCGAACCAGTGGGTGTGCCGTCCATCGGCGCGGTCCCTTCTACGAGGCGGTGGGGTACAAGAGGCGGTTCCCGCTGGCAGGTGCCTTCACGATCGGCAGTGTGGTCATCACCCGCCGCCCGTTGAACGCGGCCGTGTGGGGTCACGAGGTGGGGCACATCCGGCAGTACGCCTGGTGTGGACCGATGTTCGTGCCGCTGTATGGCCTCGCCGCGGGCTGGTCCTGGCTGCGCACGGGCGACTGGTGGTCGCACAACGTGTTCGAACGCCGGGCAGGGCTGGCTGCCGGGGGTTACGTCCAGCGCCCGGTCAGGCGCTTAGGTGCTCGGCGCGGTGGGCCTGCCGTTGTCGCTGCAGGCGGCGGATGACCACGGGTTCGGCCAGCAGCGCTGCGGGGTCGTCCAGCAGGGCGTTGAGAATCTGGTAGTAGCGCGTGGGGGTGAGTCCCAACTGATCGCGGATCACCTGCTGCTTCGCCCCGGCATAACGCCACCAGTGCTTCTCCATCTCCAGGATCGCGCTGTCCTGCTCACTGAGTGTCGCCATGATCACACCTCCGGCTCAGGTTGGGGGTCAGGATCTTTCGGTGGTGTGACCCCCAACGTTGTCGTCACGAACTTCTGGGCCACTGTCGCAGTGAGTACTGACAAAATGAGAAAGCCGTTGATCATCAGCGAAACGGCCATGATGCGACCCGTGAACGTGACCGGGTACATGTCCCCGTAACCCACGGTCGAGATGGTCTCTGCGGCCCACCACAACGCATCTCCGTAGTTGACGATGGTCGCGCCGGGGGCGTTTCGCTCGACGAGCATGACCACGAACGACGACACCAGCAGGATGAGCGTTGAGGCATAGACCATGTACAGCCGCACCTGTGCACCGAACGCGCGGCGCGTGTTGCGCACAACCTCATAGGTGACGTGGAAGATCAGCAGGATGCGCAACGGCGGGAAGAGGACGCCGACGGCCTGCAGCACGTGTTTGCGCATGTAGTCGCCGCGGTCCGGAGCGAGCAGGACCGAGACCACGTAATCGATGAGGAACACCGCCCACGAAGCCAAGGTGAGTGTGCGTCCGGTGATGTGGTGCTGCTCGAGGGAGTCGATGTTCGGGTCGAACGTCAGCAGCAGACCGACGATGAACATGATGCCTGCCAGGAACAGCGGGTAGCGGGCCAGCCGCCGATACTTCTGGTAGACGGCCTCGCTGCGCATAGTCCAAGGATGGTCTGGGCGCGCGCGGAGAGCGGGCAAGGACACGGCCATACTGGCACGGTGTCCCAGTCACGCCTGTCCGCCTGGCTGCCGTACTGGTGGGCGCTGGCCGTCATCTGGGGCTCCAGCTTCTTCCTCATCAAGATCGGCTTGCACACGTTCACGCCGCTGCAGATCACGCTGGGCCGCGTCTTCTTCGGTGCGGTGGCGGTGCTGGCCGTGCTGGCCTTCCGCCGCGGTCGGCTCCCGGCATTCGGGGTGGTGTGGGGTCATGCGGCCTTCGTCGGGCTGATGACCAACGTCATCCCCTTCTCCCTGTTCGGATGGGCGGAACTGCGCGTATCCAGCGTGCTGGCCGGGCTGTTCAACGCTGCCACGCCACTGTTCACAGCGTTCTTCGCGTTGTTCATCGTGCCGTCGGAACGGCTGAGCCGGCAGCGGATGTGGGGGCTACTGATCGGCTTCACCGGAGTGATGCTGGTGATGGGAGTGTGGCGAGGACTGACCGGCGATTTCGCGGGTTCGCTGGCCTGCCTCGGGGCCACGATGTGTTACGGCATCGGCGTGCCCTGGACGCGCCGGTTCCTGGCTGTGCGCCCCGAGGGCGGCCCTTCCATCGTGAGTGCACAACTGCTGTGCTCCACCGCGATGATGGCCGCGCTCGTGCTGCTGTTCTCCCGCGACGTCGCCGCCGTGACCCCGGGGGCGGTGGCCGCGGTAGTCGTGCTCGGGATACTGGCCACCGGTCTGGCCTTCATCTGGAACTTCCGCGTGATCGCCGTCGCCGGCTCGGTGATCAGTGCATCGGTCACCTATGCGACGCCGCTGGTCAGCACCGCGCTGGGCATCGTGCTGCTCGGCGAGGCCGTGAGTTGGAATCAGCCCGTCGGCGCCGTTGTCGTGCTGATCGGCGCGGGCCTGGTGCAGGGACTCATCGGGCGCCGGCGAACCTGAAGGTCAGTGCACGCCGCCCATCAGTTTCTTCAACTTGGGCACGAACAGCAGTGCGATGACGCCTGCGGCCAGCGCCATGATCCCGAAGACCGTGAACACGCGCACGTAGTTGTCGCCGATGCGCGACAGGATCTGGGCGCCGATGGTGTCGCCGACCGACACGGCCAAGAACCAGAGTGCGAGCATCTGACCCTCCATTCCGGGCGGGGCCAGTCGCGTGGAGGCCGACAGCCCGATAGGGGACAACAGCAACTCCGCCCAGGTCTGGATCAGGTACACACCCACCAACCACCACACCGCGACCTCGGCACCGGTGTCCGCTTGCAGGGCCGGGATGATCATGATCAGGAACGACAGGGATATGCCTAACAGCGCCCAGGCGAACTTGAGCGGAGTGGAGGGCGCGCGGTCGCCGAGTTTGGACCAGATCGCGGCGAAGATCGGCGCGAAGATGATGATGAAGATCGGGTTGATGGACTGTAGCCAGGGAACCGGGATCGTGAAGTCGCCGACGTTGAGATCGGTCTTCTCCTCCGCGAACACGCTGAGCGTCGAACCCGCCTGGTCGTAGATCATCCAGAAGACGGCAGCGCCGAGGAACAGCCCGAGGAACGCGTGCAGGCGCCCCTTCTGCTCGCCGGTCAGATTGGGGATCCGGAACATGCGTACGAAATACACGATGGGCACGATGAGAATGAAGATCGCCAGGGTGTCCACGACGTCGGTGATGTCGAAACCCCAGATGGCCGCGCGGATCGCAGTGACCGCGACGATCGCTGCGATCGATCCGAACACGACGAGGTAGAAGCCGCGCTTCTGCGCGCTGTTGGCCGGGTTGGGGACGTGGGTGCCGATGGTGCCGAGGGTGGTGCGGCCGCCGATGACGTATTGGATGACGCCGAACGTCATGCCCAGGGCTGCGGCGCCGAATGCCCAGTGCCAGCCGCGGGCATCCATCAGGTATCCGGTGACCAGCGGCGCCACGAACGCGCCCAGGTTGATGCCCATGTAGAAGATCGAGAAGCCAGCGTCACGTTTGGTGTCGTTGTCGTGGTAGAGCTCGCCGACCATCGCGGAGATGTTGGGTTTGAGTAAGCCGGTGCCCAAGGCGATGAGCAGCAGGCCCAGCCAGAACGTCAGTTCATTGGGTACCGCCATGGAGTAGTGGCCGCAGGCGATGACGATGCCGCCGACGAGCACCGCCCGTCGGAATCCCCAGAGCCGGTCGGCGATCCAGCCGCCGAGCAGGGGGAACAGGTAGACGAGGGCGACGTAGGTGCCGTAGATCGCCGAGGCGGTGGCGGTCGACATTCCCAGCCCGGCTCCGGGTGGGGTAGCCCCGTCGGGTGGGGCCACCAGGTACAGCACCAGCAGGGCACGCATGCCGTAGTAGGAGAAGCGCTCCCAGAACTCGGTGAAGAACAGCGTGGAAAGCCCCGCCGGATGGCCGAAGAACGTGCGCGTTGTCGCGGGGGCCTCAGCGGTGCTCATGCAACGGCAGGCTAGTGGGTAGGTGCCTCGTCTTGCCGGACGGAACGTATCCAGGCGCCGTGCTCCTGGTGGAAGCCCATCTTCTGCAGGTACGTCGGATCGCCGTGTGCGCAGGTGATGGTGGTGACTCCCAGCCGGTCGAAGAGTCCGGAGTTGGTGTAGACGAACCGCCCGGGGGTGAAGTCGCGGAACCGTTCTGTGACGTAGTCCAGGCTGATGTGGGCCTGTCCGTCGTGGATGTCGTCCACCACGACGATGCCGACCGTTTCGTCGCCGCGCATGACCAGCACGTTGGTTGCGCTCGGCGCGTCAGCGTCGAACTGCGGGTAGTGCCGCCGGGCGTCATCGCCGTGGATACGCAGGAAGTGCCCGACGAAGGCGTCGTCGTGGTTCACCTCCACCAGTTCGTAGGCCTCACTGGTGATGTGGCTCTCGCGTTTGAGACGAGCGATCCAGTAGGCGTCGATCACCGCGATGATGCCGTTCATGGCTGCGAACGGCCAGATCCCGAGGACGGCGTTGTAGAACGTGGCCAGGATGGCGCCGGCGAAGTTCATGACGCGAAACCGCCAGACCCGGGCCTGCGCGAGGGACAGCACCACGAGGGCGCTGCCGATCCAGCCGATGATCTCCAGGATTGCGCGGGTTGACATGAGTGCAGGTTATCTGGGGGATCTGTGCCATTGGTCGCTCGTTGTGAGGGTCGCGCGGCGGGCGTGCCAGCGATGGCTCATTCCTAGTGGTCGGACCCGCCTGCCAGCGCCGACGCTGCGGCCTACCTCGGGCGACTGTCTGCGGACCTGTGACCGAAAAGGGGTACTGGAGCCCCGTGTCCGGATTGAACGGACGACCGCTCGCTTACAAGGCGAGTGCTCTACCACTGAGCTAACGGGGCGATACGCCCACGATACCGACGCCCCCGGCGGCAACGTTGACGTGACCTTGCTCTCGGGAGGGTTCCCGCGGTTGCCTTCAGCGGGGATACTGAGGCTATGCCGTTCACCGTGTCCCATGCCGCCGCCGTGCTGCCCATGGGCCGCTGGTTGTCGGCCTCGGCGTTGGTGATTGGCGCGATGCTGCCCGATACCCCGCTGTACCTGCCGACTCCGTTCGGGCTGGCGTTGAGTCACACGGTGCTGGGCGCTCTCACGGTGAACCTGATGGCGGGTTTTGTGCTCTTCGTCATCTGGCACGGCTTCTTCGCCCGTCCCGCAGACTGGTTCGCACCGTCGGCGATCCGCAGCCGCCTGACGCCTGCCCAGCAACCAGGGCTGCGGCGCCGCTTGGCCTCGCCGGCCCGCATTGCCCTTGTTCTGCTCAGCCTCATCGTCGGGCAGGCCACACATCTGCTCCTGGACCAGTTCACCCATACCGGCACGTTGGTGACAGCCAACGTGGCGTTCTTCCGAGCCGATATCGCCGGAGTTCCGGTGCCCGACGTCGCACAGGTTGCACTGTCGGTCGTGGGCCTGCTGCTGATGGCACTGTGGGCGGTGCGCTGGTACCGCACCGCGCCGACCGTCACTCTGCAACGCGAGCCGTCGCGCCTGGGCAAGATCGCTGCCCGCGCTACCGTGATGGGCGGTGCGACGCTGGCCCTGCTGGTGACAGCGAGCGCGATGGCCGGATCCCCAGCCCTGCAGGTGGTCGTGCAGGTCGCTGTGGCCACGGTGGTGGCCGCTGGAGTGGCCAGCATCTTGGTGGCCATGGTGTGGCACCTGAACCGGGGAATGGCTGACGGCTGATCCTTAGCCCGTGGGGCAAGATGCGGGTATGAGTGCTCTGGCCCTGACGCCGGCCGACGAGGAGAAGTTGCGCGGGCTGCGGCGGATGAAAGTCGTCGCGCTCGCAGCCCTCGGGGTGGCGGCGCTGGTTTACATCGTGGCCTTCATCGCCGAACGCGACGGTGTGACCTGGGCGGGCTACTTCCGGGCCGCCGGCGAGGCAGCCATGGTCGGCGCGCTTGCCGACTGGTTCGCCGTCACGGCGCTGTTCCGTCGCCCGCTGGGCCTGCCCATCCCGCACACCGCGATCATCCCGACCCGCAAGGACGCCATCGGACGGAACCTCGGGGACTTCGTGGGGACGAACTTCTTGGCCGAGGATGTCGTGCGGCAACGGCTGCGGGCCCTGGACATCAGCACCCGGCTCGGGACCTGGCTGTCCGACTACAGCAACGCTCGGCGGGTGTCGGCCGAACTTGCCGTAGGCCTGAAGTCGGCAATCGGCCTGCTCGATGACGAGCAGGTTCGCTCGGCCGTCTCGGAGTTCCTACGCAAACGTGCTGAGGAGTTCCCCATCGCCGAGCCCGCCGGCAACCTGTTGGGCGAAGTGGTCACCGACCGGGCGCATGTCCCCCTGATCGACCTGGTGGCGGGATCGCTGTATGAATGGCTGGCCGAGAACCGGGACCGGGTGGTGGACGTCGTGGAGCGGCAGGCACCTGGCTGGAGCCCGCGGTGGGCTGATGACATGGTGGCCAACAAGGTCTACCGGGAGGCGGTCAAGTTCGCCGAGGACGTACGCAACGACCCGCATCACCCGCTGCGAAAGTCGATCGACGAGGCTCTGCTGCAACTGTCCAACGATCTGCGCTTCGACCCCGACATGCAGTACAAGGCCGAGCAGGCGAAGATGCGCGTCCTGGATCACCCAGAAGTCAACCGCACCTTGCAGACGACCGGGACTGTGGCCAAGGAGATGCTCTTGGGTGCCCTGGATGACCCCACCAGCGACTTGCGCGTTCGCCTGGTGGATGCGCTGGTGAGCATCGGGGGCAACCTGACGGAAAAGCCGGAGATGCGCGACAAGGTGAACGGCTGGATCGAGGACGCGGCCATCCACGTCGTGCGTAACAACCGCGACGAGATCACCGCGCTGATCACCGAGACCGTGGACAAGTGGGACGCGGATGAAACGTCGCGCAAGATCGAGATCCAGGTGGGGCGTGACCTGCAGTTCATCCGCCTCAACGGCACTCTGGTCGGTGCGCTGGCAGGTGTGGCGATCTACACGGTGAGCCACGCCTTCCTGGTCTGATGTCTAGGCTGGGTCCATGGAGCTACCCCTTGGCACCAAAGCCGTGGCTGGGGCCTTCGCCACCAGTGGCGTCGTGCACATGGTCCGTCCGCAGGTCTTCGAACCGCTGATCCCGACGCAGCTGGGCAATCCCCGCGCCTGGGTGTACGGGTCGGGGGTGGCCGAACTCGCCTGCGCGGCGGGGTTGCTGACCGGACAGCGTTGGGCGCCGGCCGTGACGACCGCTGTGCTGGCAGGAGTGTGGGTCGGCAACCTGAAGATGGCCGTCGATGTTCAGCGCAGTCGCCGCCCGGTGTGGTTCAAGGCGGTGGTGTGGGCGCGGATGCCACTACAGGTCCCGATGATGCGCGCGGCCTGGAACAGCCCTACGCGCTGAGCTTTTCGTGGGTTGTTGGGCTTGATCGCTTGATTGGGGACCAACAACGGGGGAAAAGCTCATGGCCGCCATTCCTTTTCGCGTAGCGCCCGCTCGATCCGGTCGACCGCGTTGTCGTCTGTCATCTTCTTCGTCACCGCGACGTGGCGCCAACCTGCCGCGGTGTAGTCGTCGCGGGTTTGGGCATCCTGGTGGCGCTGCTGGGGGTCATCGTGGTGAAGACCGTCGTAGTCGGCGATGACGCGCCACGGACGCCACACCAGATCGCCGCACCCGATCCAGATCCCGTCCTCGATGATGTCTTCGTTGAGCGACGGTTCCGGCAGCCCTCGCCGAATCACGTTGAGCCGCAGTCGTGTCTCCCGCGGGGAGAGGCTGCCCAAGCGGGCGTGTGCGGCAGCCTTGGTCAGCGTGCGAGCATGACGCAGGCCGGACGTCTGCTGTAGCTCTTCTTCGGCGCACAACCTGCGTTGCAACAGTTCATCGGCGACGATCACCAAGTCGTCGATGGTCAACATGTCTGCGAGGTCGCGCCATGTCCGCAACGGGCTGGTGACAAAGGTGCCTGACCACGGGATCACCTGCGACGGATCGAGGCGGCGGTGGTGCCACTTGAGCCCCTCGCGGTGTCCGCCGCGGCCGTTGATATCCGTGGTGACGTGCAGCGTGCGGGCCTGCTGGTGCTCCTGTGGCAATGACAGGTTCAGAATGCTCGCGGCGGTGACGTGGGAGAACGCCGTGAGAGGGTTTAGGACCAGTGCGTATGCACGCACCAACTCCCACCAGTCGTCCCCCTGGAGGCGGACTCCGCGCGTGGGGGCGGGATATCGACGCGTTTGCTCGTATGACAGGGGTCCCGCTCCGTCGCGGGTGACGCGGAAAGCCACGCTTCCATCAGGTCAGGAAACCCGAGCCGGTGGAACTCGATGGCGGGATCTGTGGATGGCGGATCGGACTTTTCCCGGCTTGTTGGGGGGATCGGGGGTCGGCCTGCCCAACAACGTGGGAAAACCTCGCGTCGCGTCCGTGTGAGGGCGGCGGGGCGACCTTTTCGCGGGTTGTTGGGGAGAACGTGCGTCAGTCAGCCCAACAAAGCGGGAAATCCTCGGCGTCAATCCAGCCCAAGAACGTCGGCGGCCTCCGGCGACGAGTCCCGCAGGAACTGCGCCGTCCGCAGCGCCTCTTCGGTCTCACCCATCGAGATGGAAGCCAGCGACAGTTCGTACAGACACACCAGGAAACCTCGGTTGGCCGGGTGGGACCAGGGGATCGGTCCGTGGCCCTTCCATCCGCTGCGCCGCAGCAGATCCAAGCCCCGGTGGTAGCCGACCCGCGCGAAGGCGTACGCCTCGATCGTGCGGCCCTCGTCCCGGGCGATCTCGGCCATCCGCGCCCAGGCCAGGCTGGACGCGGGGTAGGCGACGACGATCTCCTCGGCGGTGCCTTGCGAACTGGCGGCCGGGTCGTCGGGCAGAAAGGTGGGGTCGGGTTGGGCGAGTAGGTCCATGCAGTCCATCAAACACCACCGAACCCGCAGACCCCGACGCTTTGGTGGCGGCCCGGTGGAGGTGGGCGCCGGGGTCTGCGGGCGTGGCGGTTCTAGCGGGCGAGAGTCATGGCCACACGGCCGTGTTCACGCAGAGTGCCGGTGGGCACTACGCACACGTACCCTCCAGCTCGCAGAACCATTTCGATGAGGTCGTCGACAGCGTCGTCAATGACCTCGGGGTGCTCGTCGTCGTCGCTGGGTTCGACGTACCGGCCCTCGGCAACCAACCGAGCCGGCATCGCGAAGTCGCGCTCGACGACGAGCAGTTCAGGGGTGTCAGTCGATGCCGCGTGCCAGCATCCCAACAGTCCGGTCACGGCGCGCTTGGCTCGTAGCCGGGCCGACAAGGTGTCATGGGCAGCGGCACTCAGGTCGGCCACGTGGTCGGCCATCACGGCCCGGCCCATGTCTTCGAGTTCGCGAAGCGCGGGCCGGGAGTGGATCCCGCGCGCCATGCCGGAGATCTTGGCCCCGTTGCGGCTGACCCGCAGGAACTCGCCCAGGGTGCGCTCCCCGCCCACCAGAACAACGGGCAGATCGCTCTCGGCAAGGTGGCGCGAGAGCCCAGCGTCCACAGCGCGCAGGAAGGAGCGGGTGCGTTCCCGGTCGCGGTCAGCCCGTACTCGGCCTTCTCGCAGGGCGGGGAAGTCACCGGACAGCACCGGCTCCAGGTACTTCTGGTTGTACCTGTAGAGGTTCGCCGACCGGCTGTCCATATGCAGCAGCAGGAAGCGTGGATTGTGCTGGACCGCCATCACGATGTCGCGGGTGGCAAACGTCGGGTCGATGACCACACGATCCTCGACCGGGACGGCGAGGTGGAAGACCCGGATGGTGGACTCGCTGAGGAACAGTGCCATGGCGACGTCAGTCGGTTCTCGCAGTGCCTTGTCGATGCCGACCAGCAGACGCGCATGCAACACGTGCACCAGGCCCTGATCCGGTTCCATCTCCAGTCGTCGGACCACATCGCGGGCATGTGCCTGCAGGCGCGCCTGATCCTCCTGCGACATGACTGCACCAGCAGTGGTGTTGATCAGGATTGAGACACACAGACCCTGCTCGCGCATCAGCACGTCGAGGTCGGCGCGGGACGGTCTGGTGACCATCGGTCGGGCTTCGGGGAATGTTGCGGTCACAGGTGACTCCTGGTGGTGTGCCAGAGGTCTCTCCCAGCCCGAAGGCCCCTCGCGACCGGGTGGCCGACACAGCCACCGTAGTGACGATCTGCGAAGTGGTGGGGTACTCCCCTCTTCTGCTTCCATTCTTATCTGACATCCCTAAAGGATGCAATAGGTTTCCTGCATAAAGTTTCAGATTGGTTCGGGCGCGTCGACCAGGCTGGCGAGGAATTGTGCCACCATCGCCCTGGCGCGCGGGACGAATGCTTCGGAGTCGCCGCCGAGATGTGCAGTGATGAGAACTCCCGGTGCCTGCCACAGTGGATGATCCGCGGGCAGGGGTTCCGGGTCCGTCACATCGAGGGCCGCACTGATCCGCGGCAGTTCGGCCAGCAGGGCTTCGGAGTCGACCAGACCTCCGCGACCGACGTTGACCAGCAGGGCGCCGGCATGCATCCGCTGCAGCCGCTCAGAGTCCATGAACGGCCGCGGCGTCAGCGGCAGGGCCAGCACCACCACGTCCAACTGCGGCAGGAGTGCGTCGAATTCGCTGGCCGGCTGGCAGCCCAGCCCCGACCGGGAGAAGCCGAGCACCTCCACGTCGAACGCTTCCAACCGGCGTGCGATCGCCTGGCCGACACCGCCCCAACCGACAATTCCCACGCGGCGATCTGCCAGAGCTGGCATCCGCTCGTGCAGCCATTGTCCGGTCACCATCGCCCGGGCGGCCCTATCGATACCCCGCAGCGAGGCCAACATCAGCCCGATGGCGAGTTCGGCCGTGCTGGTGTCGTGTACGCCGATGGCCGGTCGCACCTCGACGTCCGGTAGATGCGCCAGCATTCCGTCCACCCCGGCCATCAACGCCTGGACCACCCGCAGCCTCGGCATGTGTGCGGAGATCGTCAGGTCTCCCGCCGAGGGCATGTACGGCGGAATGAACACCGTCACCTCGCTGACGTCGGGCAGTGGCTGGCCGTGATCCCAGTAGATGTATTGCAACCCTTGGACCTCGGGTTGCAGCCACTGCGGCAGTAGGACGACGTCAGTCACGGGGCAACTCGCTCGCGATGTTCCTGGGCCTCGAAGACGGCCGCGACCAACCAGATCTGCCCGATCGCGATCCAGGTGCGCTGGGCGAGCCCTTCCGGGAACACCAGTAGCCCACTGAACGTCAGGCCGAAGATCGCACAGGCGACCAGACCAGGAATGCCGACCAGGCTGTGCCGGCCCTGGGTGACGGCCACCACGCCCAGAATCGCCATCGTGGTCATGGTCAGCACGGCGTATCCGATTACGGCGGCGTTGTGGATCGCTTCGCTCGGGGTGTCTTCCACGAGGAACGGGCAATGCCGCGCACGGGGCGGGCAGGGAACCCGGAAAGCCGCCACCACGACCAGCGAGCAGCCAGCCATGACGAGGAGGATGGCGGCAGGACGGTTGACCGGCCAGAACATCCTCGCTGCCACCCACTGGGCGAGGGCGGTGAGCAGAATGGCCACGGTGGTCAGCCAGACCAGGCGGTTGCCGTCCGCGGCGAGCAGACTCACATGCTCGCGATAGTGCACGTATCCCGGATTGGCAGCACCCGTGATGAAGATCAACGCCCAGAAGCCCACGAACAGCGCGAGCACCGTCTTCATGAGGCCCAGTCTGGCCGATCGTGGGACTGCGGTGAAGGGGTCAAGAAGCGGCGGCGTTTTCTTACCCTCCTCACACCTGGATCACGGGGCCCTCTCAGCTGGCGAGGTCACGATGAATCCATGGCAGACACACGGAACGACCACAGCGGCTCGCGTTGGGAGCCGGATCCCGACGAACAACACACACAGCGGCTGGCGGGCCCCGTGGAGCCCGAGACGCAGTTGATCCCGGGGCTGGGCGAGGAGCAGACTGCGGCCCCCGCCCCGAGACGTCGCATTCCCAAGATCGTGGCCGCCGTGGCTGTCGTGGCCGCAGCGACGATCGCAGGAGGTGCGGTGGGTCTAGCCGTCGCGGGCAACAGTACGCGCGACGCCAGCGACACGACCGTGACCGAGTCCACCGCAGGTTCGGGCAACGGCGCGACGCAGGACGGGATGGCACCCGACGGCGGCCCGGCCGATGGCTTTGGAGTCGACCGCGACGGTGATGGGTACGGACCGGGCGGGCAGTTCGGACACCACGGACCCGGGGGTCACCGATGACCGCCGTCGCGCAACCGGGGCAGGCGCGACTGGTGAGGACACAGGTGTACCCGGCGGCACGGTTCGACGCCGGTGTGCGGGCGCTGGGTACGGCCTTCCTGTGGGGCAGCCTGGTGCTCGTCGGGTACTGGTGGGCTGCCGACGGTGGCATCCAGGACCTGCTGGGCGGCGGCGAGTCGGCGCTGAACTCCATCGGCCGTATTGCGGGCCTGGTTGCCTCTGATCTGCTGCTCATCCAGGTGTTGTTGATCGCGCGGATCCCGCTCGTCGAGCGCGCCTTCGGTCAGGATCGGGTCGTCCGCCTGCACCGAGTCATCGGATTCACCTCCTTCACCCTGATGCTGGCCCATATCGTGGCGAACACCTGGGGGTACGCCGGGGCCAGCCTGACGGCGATCCCCGGTACGTTCTGGAACCTGACGACGACGTACCCGGGCATGCTGCTGGCACTGGCTGGAACGCTCAGCCTGGTCATGGTCGTGGTGACCAGCGTGAAAGCCGCCCGGCGTCGGCTTCGGTACGAGTCCTGGCATCTGCTGCACCTTTACGCCTACCTCGGGGTGGGCCTGGCCCTGCCGCATCAGCTGTGGACGGGACAGCAGTTCCTGCAGTCCCGCTTCGCCACCGTCTACTGGTGGAGCTTCTGGGCGGTCGCGGCTGCCAGCGTCCTGGTCTTCCGGGTCGGTCTGCCGCTGGTGCGTAGCCGTCGACACGCCCTGCGCGTGACGTCGGTCGTGGATGAGGGGGACGGAGTCCGCAGTGTGTACGTCGTCGGCCGCCGACTCGACCGCTTGCCGGTGGCGCCCGGACAGTTCTTCGTGTGGCGGTTCCTGGGTCGCGCGGGGTGGACCCGAGGTAACCCGTACTCCCTGTCCGCAGCTCCCGATGGCCGCTCGCTACGCATCTCGGTCAAAACGCTTGGCGACAACAGTGCCAGCGTCGCGAAGTTGCAGCCCGGTACGAGGGTCTTGGTTGAAGGTCCGTACGGGCGGCTGTCGCCGCGGGCACGCACCCGCCACAAGGTTGCCTTCGTCGGTGCCGGCGTGGGCATCGCGCCATTGCGCGCTCTGGTCGAGGGCCTAGACTACCGCCCCGATGAGGCCGTGCTGCTCTACCGCTTCTCGACCGATCCGTTGTTCGACCGGGAGTTCGCGGTTCTGGCCCAGGAGCGTGGGCTGCGAGTGGTGTACCTGCCGGGATCGCGACGCAGCGACGACTCGTGGCTCGGTCACGGCGCAGGATCTCTGGATGACGGTGCCGCCCTGCACACTGTGATCCCCGACATCGCCGACCGCGACGTTTTCGTTTGCGGTCCGCAGGCATGGGCCGAGGCGGTGCACCGCGCCGCCAGTAGTTGTGGGGTGCCGGACACGCAGATTCATGTCGAGAGTTTCGGGTGGTGAAGAGATGAAGCGCATCCTCTATTTCTTGCTGTCCACCGTGACGATCCTCGTCCTGCTGTTCGGCTACCGCACCTCGTTGATGGGGCCGATGACGGCCAGCGAGTCAGTGGTCTCCGCAGATGCACCCGCGACGGCGGAGTCGCAGACAGTCACTGGAGCAGTGGCGCAGACCCAATGGGGGCCGGTGCAGGTGGCGATCACCGTATCCGGATCGCAGATCTCGGACGTGCAGGTCCTGCAGTACCCCAACGAGAACCCCAAAGACGTGGAGATCAACAACTACGCACTGCCTGTCCTGGTGGATGAGACCTTGTCAGCGCAGAGCGCCGATATTCAGATGGTCAGCGGCGCGACGGTGACCAGCACCGGGTACATCTGGTCGCTGCAGGCTGCTTTGGACGAGGCCGGCCTGTGAATCGGTACGTCGAGCACGTGATGGGTATGCCGGTGTCATTGGCGGCGTCCGCACCCTGCGCGCAGCAGTTCGAGGAGGTGATGGCTGACCTGCGGTGGGTGGACGAAGTGTTCAGTACGTACCGGCCGGACTCCTTCGTCTCCCGGTTCGGCCGTGGCGAGGTCGCGCTGGCGGACTGCCCTGCCGAGTTGGGTGAGGTGTTGGCTCTTGCGCAGGCCGCACACATCGCCTCGGATGGAGCATTCACCGTGTGGGGTGACTCGTTCGATCCCTCTGGAGTCGTCAAAGGCTGGGCAGTCGAACGGGCGGCGCGCTTCCTGCGGGCGGTGCCGGACCTGGATTTCTGCCTGTCCGCGGGCGGTGACATGGTGTGTCAGTCATCCGGCGAGCCATGGCAGATCGGTATCGAGGACCCGCGCGACCCGTCGCGCGTGATCGCCACGGTCCCGGTGCGCGTGGGCGCGGTGGCCACGTCGGGGACCGCGCACCGCGGCGACCACCTGTGGTCAGGCGTCGATGGTGTGCCGGAGGGCGTCGCCTCGGTGACGGTCATCGCACCGACTCTGACCTGGGCTGACATCGATGCGACATGTGCGTATGCGCTGGGCCAGCGCGCTGCCCAATGGCTGCGCGGCCGGCCGGGCCGTAAGGCGTTGGTGGTATGGGCGGATGGAACGCCGGAGTTGGTCGAAGGCGCCGCCCGGTTGGAGTTCTCGGCCTGTCCTGTGTGAGCGGTTCGGCCTCACAATGTGGTGATGGAGACCACTGACTCGGCGGCCAGGGCACGGGCCATTGCGGCTTTGGGGGAGACCGCATTCCTGCTGGAGCGCGCTCATGCCGAATCGCAGCGGACGCAGGCGTTCCGCCGCGCCCAGGGGGTGATCGCGGCATTGCCGCCAGCTGAATTCGCGGCTCGCCTGGCAGCGGGGACACTGCAGGAGTTGCCCGGTATCGGCAAGACCACCGGAGAGCTGATCCGTGCTGCTGGACGGGGTGAGCAGCCGGAGTACCTGGTCAATGCCCGGGCTGCGGCGGGGCCCGACGCTGGCGCGGGGGAGGCCATCGTGGCGGCGCTGCGCGGTGACCTGCACGCCCACTCGGACTGGAGCGATGGTGGGTCGCCGATTGCCGAGATGGCTCAGACCGCTCGCGCCCTGGGCCACGACTACCTGGCGCTGACCGACCATTCGCCCCGGCTCACTGTGGCTCATGGGTTGACGCGCGAACGGCTCGAACGGCAGCTGGCTGTGGTCGAGGAGTTGAACGGCCGCTGGGATGATTTCCGGATCCTGACCGGCATCGAGGTGGACATCCTCGATGACGGCGCACTTGACCAGGATCAGGATCTGCTCGAGTCGCTGGACATCGTGGTGGCTTCGGTCCATTCCAAACTGCGCATGCCCAGCGGCGAGATGACGCCGAGGATGGTCGCAGCGATCGCCAACCCGGCCACGACAATATTGGGGCATTGCACCGGCCGGATGACCAGCGGGCGCGGCGACCGTCGCCGTATACGGCCACCCTCAGAGTTCGAAGCCGATGTCGTGTTCGAGGCGTGCCGGCAGTTCGGCGTCGCGGTGGAAATCAACTGCCGGCCCGAGCGGCGTGACCCGCCGCAGGCACTGATGGCCCTAGCCCTCGAGATCGGCTGCGACTTCAGCATCGACACCGACGCACATGCTCCGGGTCAGTTGGCGTGGCTGCCGTTCGGTGCTGCACGAGCCGCTGAGGTCGGCGTGCCCATTGAGCGCATCATCAACGCTCGCCTCGTGGATCAGCTGGGGGCGTGAAGGCGCGCGGCGACTAGCGTGGGCACATGCGTGCAGTCGTGGTGAATCAGGTCGGCGGTCCGGAAGCTTTCGAGTTCGAGGAAGCCGCCGACCCGGTTCCGGGCCCCGAGCAGGTGCTCGTGCGGCTGACGGTCTCGGGGATCAACTTCATTGATGTCTACCATCGCAGCGGCCTGTACCCCATGCCGTTGCCGTTCCGCTCCGGAGTCGAAGGGGTGGGCGTCGTAGAGGCCGACGGGGCTGGTTTCGTGGCGGGCCAGCGCGTGGGCTGGCTCGCCGGTGGGTTGGGTTCGTTCTCAGAACTGGCGGTCGTCGCGGCCCCGATGCTCGTGCCACTGCCGGACGACGTTGATGACGTCACGTCCGTGGCACTGCTCATGCAGGGAGTCACTGCCCACTACCTGGCCACCAGCACGTATCCGGTGCAGCACGGCGACACGGTTCTCGTCCACGCCGCCGCGGGAGGAGTGGGGTTGCTGCTCACACAGATCGCGAAGGTGCGCGGAGCCACGGTGATCGGCACGTGTTCGACGCAGGCCAAGGCGCAGGCCGTTCGGGAGGCGGGCGCCGATGATGTGCTCGGCTACGACGGTTTTTCGCAGGCTGTGGTCGACCTCACCGGCGGTGTGGGGGTGGCCGCTGTGTTTGATGGGGTGGGAGCCGCGACGTTCGACGGCAGCCTGGCCTGCCTGCGGCCCCGAGGGACGCTGGTGAGCTTCGGCAACGCCAGCGGTCCGGTGCCCCCGTTCGACATTCTGCGGCTCGCCGGGGGTGGCTCGTTGTACGTGACCAGGCCCACTGTCGTTAACTACATCGCTGAGCCCGGTGAGTTGTTGCGGCGCACCGAGGAGTTGTTCGGGTGGGCGCGTTCGCGTCAGATTCGTGTGGCACCGCCGACCCAGTTCCCAATCGCTCACGTGCGAGATGCCTTCGAAGCCCTGGAGTCGCGGGCCACCACGGGCAAGGTGGTGCTGATCCACTAAGGGTCAGCGCCGGCGCAGCCAGATCGCCCGGTCCTTCACCACATCGGAGTATGCCGGACCGCGGCCAGTCTGGGGATTCAGGTACGCGCGATAGCCGATCAGCACGTTCTGCTTGGCAGGTATCCCCTCAGCGGGCTTCTTCTTCGTCGGCGAAGGCACGGTGACGGCGTACTTGCTGGCCAATTCCTTGCGCGACACCTTCACCGCATAGAGGTACTTGGCCAAGGGGTCATTCGGCAGATACTTCTTGGCGCTGCCCGTGAAACCGTCATTGGCCATGCCCGTCACGCCGCTCCATACCGGGTTGCCGCAGCCGAACCGGGTGGGGTACATCCGCGACCCGCAGGGATTGAGCACCTGGTCGCTGTACACGCTGAAGTTGGAGTATGTGGCCAGCCCGGTCGCGGCATGGTTCACGCCGTAGACCACGACCATGTCCTTCTTCCCCAGCGGCATGGTCATGGGTTCGCCGTTGCGTGTGGTGCGCCGGTAAGGGGTGTCTGCGGCCTCGCCCGCGACGAACATGTGGAAATCGGGGTCGCCCTTCGTAGCCTGCAGGACGGTGCGAGACTCAGGCCACCAACGTTTCGAGGAGTAGGCGCGGGCCTTCAGATGGGGGGTGTCCGCGAGGATGGCCGCCTTCAGCCGGTCGAGGCTGGCGGCGAGCCCGGGGTACAGGTCCTGCTCGCTCTTCCACGCCCGCTTGGCCATCGGGATCGTCGCGTACGGCTGCGGGGTGACCGCCGACGTCGGCGTGACGCGCAGGACGGTCGCGTACTGCGCGTCGTTCAGGAAGGCCTTGTTCTGTTGGGCGTCTCGGACGTTCGCTGTTCGCACCAGGATGAGCAGCGAGTCGGAGCGGGGTCGCACTCCCATGTTGAGCAGCTCCGACGGAAGTGCGTAACGGTTCACCGTCTCGGCAGGGAAGCCGGCGGCAACGGCCTGCGTCTTGATCCGATCGAACACTCCTGCGTCGGCCGTGAACACGATCATGGTGTTGGAGGCGAAGGGGGAGGGGCCTTCAGTCTTGATACCCATGTTGTTGAGCGGGTTCCCCAGAGCGGCGAACATCCAGTCGCCCTTGGGCTCGATGCTGTCCTTGCGGCGCTCGAAGAGGAACGGAGTGAAGCTGAAGTAGTCGCCCGCCGGTGGAGTCGGGCCGACATACACCACGGCCTCGTCCTCACGAAGCCGGAAGACACCCGAACTGCGTTCGGAGGCATCGGCGCTGCCCGGTGGCACTGCCGGCACCTGCAGGGCCTTGTAAGCCTGTCCGGCGTTGTTGCCGGCCGCCGAATCGATGACGTGGTTGTCCACGAAGTAGGCCGCGTCGATCCGGCGTTGTGCTCCGCTGCGGACCTCGAACCCCGCACTGGTCAGGTCGGCTATGAAGGTGCCCTGGCGGGGGTCGCTGTCGGCCGGGGACGTCCCTGCTGTCCCCAATACCACCGCCACTGCCAGCCCCGCGGACACAAGTTGCTTCCTCATGTCGTCCACCTCTTCCCCGCCTCGGACTTTACGCCGGTCCGAGCGCGATTGAGGTTCGAACGTTCTGCAGCTGTGGCAGGCGTCGGACTGCCTGGACCTGTGGTGGGAAGGCCGTCGGCGCGCCGCCGGCTCTGATCAGGGCCCCGGCTGGGGTCCGCTGTGGGACGGATTTGAGCCTTGGGTGTGTTTGGGAGCGGTCGGCGGCGGTGCTAAGGCTCTTGAACGTGCCGAGGGCTCTGATCTGGGTCAGGTTTCCATGAACGATCGCTTGCCGAGTTCGCTTTCGTGATGACGGGCCGACCTCCCGGTCGATCAGCGTCCTTAACGCCCACCTGATGCAGTTTGGCCGGCGGCAGCACAACTGCGTTGTGCCCCCGAGAGGACCCGTCGCGCTTGGCGGCGCTGCTCCCCGAATCCTCTGACGGGCACAACTGCGTTGTGCCCCCGAGAGGACCCGTCGCGCCTGGCGGCGCTCCTCCCCGAATCCTCTGACGGGCACAACTGCGTTGTGCCCCCGAGAGGATTCGAACCTCCGACAAATGGTTTAGGAAACCACTGCTCTATCCCCTGAGCTACGGGGGCGGCACCCGATCAGTCTACGACCGGCGCCCGGCGCTACTTGCACACATACGACGTCGGATCATCCCGACTGGCTGGCAACCGGTGGCCGCTGCTTGGCCCAGAACTTCCGAGGCCGCGGACCCTCCGCCAGGGCCTTCACCCATTTGCGAGATTCGTATTTCGCGGGCTTGGTGTCCAGTATGAAGTCGATCAGTGCACTGGCGAACTCCTCGGGAGCATCCTCCTGTGGGAAATGCCCGGCATGAGCGATGATCTCGAGTTGCGAGCCGGGCAGCACGGCGTGCGCGGCGTAAGCATGCTTGACCGGAATCACGCTGTCCTGCTCACCCCAGATGACCAGGCAGGGCAGTGACTCAGCGAGGTAGGCGCGGTCCAGCATGGTGATGACCTGCCCGCGCCAATCCACGGCGGCCTGTAGGACATGGTGGAACGCCCGCCGGCGGTCCGTGCGGCCCAATGCCGAATAGACCTCGGCCAGGCCCTGAAGGTCGACAGTCCCGGGCAGTCCCGTGGCATGCAGTTTTCGCATCACGGCGGCCGCTGGGATGCGCACCGGTGGCAGGGTGGCGGCCTTGAGCGCGATGTCCCCGCCAGGCATGGTGAGGCCACGTAGCAACGGGTTCACACTGCGTCCCAAGCCCCCTGATCCGACGAGCACAAGTCGCTCAGTGGACTGAGGAAACTGGTAGGCGAACTGCATCGCGATGCCGCCGCCGAGACTGTTGCCTACGATCGTTGCTGACCGTATGCCGTTGAGAGCCAGCAGATCGCGCAGGCCATTCGCATAGCCGCCGATGCTGTAGTCCGCCCGCGGCGCCTCGGACTGGCCATGTCCCAGCAAGTCCGGCGCGATGATCGTGAAGTGCCTACTGAGTGGTCGCAGCACGGGCAGCCAGGTCTTGTGGTTGTGCCCGACACCGTGCAGCAGGACCACCGCCGGGCCCTGCCCCATTCGCACGAAAGCGCGCCTGTGCCCGTGGATCGTGACGTTATGCACCTCGGGGACCACGGATAGGGGCATGCCGCCACTATGCCGTTCGAAAACGGGGGCGCGCACCCAAAATGGAAGAATACGTTCGGTATCGGAGTTCGCGACATGTGAGCAAGAACACGATTGCGGTGGCCCGACCTCTGGAATGATGGTAGTGAGCCACACATACCCCTTCCCGTGGCGCACAGAAGTCTGGAGGTTCCATGGCCCACTACAAACTCTCGATGCTTGAGGAAACCGGTTACGCCGTTCTCGACGCGTACGGTGACCCGGTCGACCCGCAGGAATGGATGTCACTGGAGTACGTGGACTGGAAGTCCGGTGGTGACACCCGCTTCGCGCCGTTGGCCAGTGCCTACGGCGAGATCGAGTGCAACGGGTTCTGGCACTTTGACCCGCCCAAGGCGGACAAGAACGGCGTCTGGATCGACAGCCAGGTGGAGAAGGCCCCCACGCTGGTGAAGCGCGCACTCGAGTCGGGCGCGAACGTGGGACGCTGCCGCATCATCGAGCTGCAGCCGAACTCCTACGCGGATGCGGTGTACAACTCCCACCAGGACGACAACAACCGTCTGAACCCTGATGGCGAAGGGTGGGTCGTTCGTTGTTTCATGAACCTCACCGATGACACCGACACCTACATGGTGCTGCGCGAGGACATCAACGATCCGAGCAGCGAGGTGCGCATCAAGCTCCCCGCCGGTGCCCAGTTGGTCGTGGACTCCGAGCGCCTGTGGCACTCCGTGTGGCACGGCGGCGACGAGCCCCGTTACTGCCTCATCACGTCGTACGAGTCCGGCCCCGAGCTGGAGAAGTGGATGTGGGAGAACAACCCCCGCTTCCACGTCAATGACATCGACCTCGACGAGGAGTTCGCCAAGGAAGCGGAGTTGGAGGCTCACGAGCGCCGCGACGCCCGGACCGCCTACTACGGCTACGACCCGACTGCGGTGAAGTCCGAGGCCTGATCGGACGTCACGACCCCCCGGATGCTGCGTGCACCGGGGGGTTCGTCGTGTCCGTCACCCCGCTGCCGGGGTAGGTGTGACCTCGACCGTGGGCGTGGGAGTCGCCGTGGGGGTTGGCGTCACGGTGGGTGTCGGGCTCGGCGTGGGCTCCGGGATCGTGCGATCGGCGGTCGGCTTCAGATCCGGAGCCAGGCGCACCATCGCCCGGGCCATCGATCGCTGGCGCGACACGCTGATCGAGCGCGGCAGTTCAACGGTCACGGCCCAGCCCGGCTGATTCGCGTTGAACCAACCCGTCATGGTGCCGGCGCACTTGGTCACACAGGAGATCCGGCTGATGGGCAGGTTCAGGTCGCGGCTCAGGCGCTTCACCCATGGCCGGACCTTGCGCGACTGCCCGCGATCCACGAGGTTCGCGTGCTGGTGGAATGACACGATCGCGTCGGGGCGGATGGACTCCATTCCACCAACGAATCCGCGCGTCTCCGGCTCGCTGGCAGGGCGCGGCCCTGAGTAGTAGAGGGACGAGGGATCACCGGGCAGCCAGTTGTCCGGGAAGTTGCGGTTGAGGTCGACTCGCGCGGCGTTGCGGCGGGTCCGCAGCCGGGCACCGTCGGGATTCATAGTGCGCACCGTCCAGATGGCGGTGTCCTTCTTCGGGGACATCGTCCGCAGTTGGTCCACGACGTACCTGCCGTACGGCTCATCACCGTGCATCTGTCCCAGGACCAGCAGAACACGTTTGGCGTCCGCAGGGCCCTGGCGCTTGGCGATGATGGGAGTGCCGTTGCGCGACTGCCCGATCTCCAGCCGTTGCGGCAGGGGTTCTTCGGTCTGGGCCCAGGCCGTAGAAGGCACCAGCATCGTCACGGCAAGAGCACATACAGCAGTTCCACGCACACTCGAGGGTAACTGGCCGGCAGGCGTACCCTGGACACGTGCCTGGAAAGCTGCGCCTCGACGTCGACCTCGATCCGCAGATCACGACTGACGAGACCGGTGGTCATGAGAGCACTGATGCGGACCTACTCAATGAGCGGCCCCCGCACCACGACCAGGCCTAGACAGTGATCCTGGCCGCGCCCCCGGCCGCATGCGGCGCAGTGGGATCGACCCCGGCTTCGGTTCCCTCCCGGGCCAGGTAGTCCTCGAGCAACATGAGGTTGTCGCCGACCCGTTGGGCAACCTGCAGCAGCGTCGACATGCTCGAAACCTCCTCCACCTGCTCCTTGAGGAACCAGTGGGTGAACTGTTCGGCGAGGTAGTCACCGTCAACCCGTGCCGCCGCGATGATCCGCTCGAATTGGCCGGTGACCTGCTCCTCCTGCGCTATCGAGAACTCCAGCACCCCGGTCACCGAGTCCGGAATGGCTGCCAAGGACGGGATCGTCGGGATGGTCACGTCCTTGCCGCGGTCCATGAGGTAGTTGACGATCATCATGGCGTGGTTGCGTTCCTCAAGTGACTGCGCATAGAACCGGCCGGCAAGTTGTGGCAGAGCTTGCTGGTCGAACCACACCGCGAACGCGGCGTACTGTTGGGATGCCGTGAACTCATGGCCGATCTGCTCCACGAGCAGGGTGTTGGTGGCGGTCATGAGACCAAGGGTATGCGCCACAGTTGATCCCCGCGGAACAAGCCTGACGGGTTACCCAGCCAGGAGAACCACGGCCGAAGAGTCCGAGGAAGCCGCCTGGACGACCTGCGCGGCGTTGGTCGCTGGAACCGCCACGATGATGCCCTGATCCTGCGTCACCGTCAGCACGATGGCGCCCGACACCAAGGTGCGCACACCCGTCTGGGTCTGTCCGACGACATTGACGCGGTCACCGGCGCGGATGAGCCCGGATCGGGTCAGCGCATCGTCGGGAAGGCGGACGGCGACGACATCTGCCCCGATGGCGCTGAGGGCACCGGGGCCTGCCACTCGAGCGGCGGTGAGCGGTTCGCCGGCCGCGATGGCCGCAGTTGCGGTGCGGCCCACGAACTCATCCGGCGAGCGGGCTGCCGCCTGGGGTCGGCTGGCCACTGGCCACTGCACCACTTGCACGTCGCCGGGCTGCACGATCTCGCCCGCCGCCACGTCCGCGACAGCGACCGCAGTGGCTTCGGCAGGCGGTGTCGCACTGTCCTGAGACCACATCAGAAAGGCGCCCAGGCTAAGCAGCAGAACCGCGATCGGGCGTTGCACGCGCTGCCATCTTCGTTGCAGCGCCCAAGTGGTGATGACCATGCGCCGAAGGTATGCCGCGGTACCGACATCCGTCGGTGGCTGTCCACAGGAAGGTCAGGAGGTCCCTTTGCCTGTGCTCGGCGTCGACTTGGGCGTGCTCGTGTCTTTCGCCGCGGGCTTCGCGGTGTCGCTCTTGGTCTTCGGTCTTGGCTTCGGTCTTCGCTGCGGGTGCGGTGCCAGTCTTCTTCTTGTCGCTGCGGGAGTCAGTGCGGTAGAAACCAGAACCCTTGAAGGTGACTCCGACGTTGCCGATCACTCTCCGGACCTGACCGCCACAGTCGGGACAGGTGTCGTGGGGGTCGTCGTGGAATCCCTGCACATCCTCGAACCGGTGCCCGCAGTCGGCGCACTTGTACATGTAGGTAGGCAATGGACGCTCCAAAATCTGTTAGACCCATTGTGCAGGGCATGGCTGATTGTGGTCGGTCAGACCCCTGAGTTAGGTTCGGGTGGTGATCGTGACCGCATCCAATCTGCACAAGGCCTATGGCAAGACCGTGGCCGTGGACGATCTGTCGTTCCAGGTCAAGCCCGGGCAGGTAACCGGTTTCCTGGGCCCCAACGGATCGGGCAAGTCCACCTCCATGCGCCTGATGCTCGGCCTCGACCGCGGTCGGGGGGTGACGTTGTGGGACGGCAAACCGTTGGACCTCTACCCCCACGCGCCGAGCGTGGTGGGTGCCCACCTGGACGCCAAGTTCTTCCACCCCAACCGCAGTGCACGCAACCATCTGCGCATGCTCGCCGCGGCCAGCAAGACGAGCCGGAGACGGGTGGACGAGGTCATCTCGCTGATGGGCCTGGAATCAGTGGCCAAGAAGAAGCCCAAGGGCTTTTCTCTGGGGATGGGGCAGCGCCTGGGCCTGGCCACTGCGATTCTCGCCGAGCCAGCCGTGCTGCTCTTGGACGAACCGGCCAACGGTCTGGACCCGCAGTCGATCCAATGGCTGCGCGACTACCTCAAGCACTACGCCGCGGAGGGTCGCTCTGTTCTGGTCTCGAGCCATCTGCTCAGCGAGATGGAGATCATGGCCGATCAGGTCATCGTCATCGCCCGCGGCAGACTGCTCGCCGATGAGTCCATGGCCGAGTTCAAGACGCGCGCCACGACGACGGACGTGCTCGTGCGGACACCGGATCTGGATCGGTTGCGCACCGCGCTGGTCGCGCAACTCGGGGCCGATGCCGTCTGCGAGGCACCGGGCGGCTTTGCCATCAAGGGGGTCAGTACCGATCAGGTCGGCGAAATCGCTTTCCGGGCCAACGCGGCCGTGCAGGAACTCACGTTGCGCACCGCCAGCCTCGAACAAGCTTTCCTGGAACTCACCAGGGAAGGCCAGGACTACGCCCTGGGGGGTGTGCTGTGAGCGAGTTGCTCACCTTCGAATGGCGACGCGCCAGGAGTATTCGCACCACCTGGATCACCTCAGTGTTGACGGTGCTCGGGGTGGCCCTGCTCGCCGTGCTGTTCGCCGGCGTCAGTGGGGCAGATGGCGGGGAATCGCTGCCGCTGCAGGAGGCCCTCGAGTCGGTCGTCGTCACGAACCCGTTCACCATGGTCCTGGTTTCGTCCCTGGCGGCCATGGCCTTCGGGCATGAGTATCGATATGGCACGATTCGGCTGACGCTGACCGCCTTCCCGCGCCGGGGGCCCGTCTTCTTCGCCAAGTTGGTCATCACCCTGCTGTTGGTGTTCCTCGTTCTTGCCGTCAGCGCCGCAGTGGGCTATGGCGTGCTGGCCTCCTCACCGATGGCGGCGAGCGGCACGCAGTCGTGGGCCGCCACCGCCTGGCATGTGGCGGTATTCGGTCTGACGTTCAGCATTCTGGCGTTCTCGTTGACTGTGATCACGCGCAACCATCCGCTGGGCATCATCGGGCCGCTGCTCATCTTCTTGATGGAGATGCTGCTGCTTCCCCTGATCGCCGAGCGTGCCGAGTGGCTGCCGAAATTCTTCCCGCTGACGGCCATGACCAACTGGTTTGCCGGCGGGGCTGACGCACTGTGGGGTGCCGGGGTTTGGGTCGCTTGGATGGTCGGTCTGCTGGCGCTGGGTTTTGTGCTGCTGCTGCGCCGGGATGCGTGAGCCCGCTGGTCGAAAGTGGGTCCTCGAACGCAATAGAGTCGGGGTATGTCCAGACATCGCGTTACGAAGGCAGTCATCCCTGCGGCGGGTCTAGGCACCCGGTTCTTACCCGCCACCAAGGCCACCCCCAAGGAGATGCTGCCGGTCGTGGATCGTCCTGCGATTCAGTACGTGGTGGAAGAGGCGGTGGAGGCGGGACTGGATGACGTTCTGATCATCACCGGCCGCAATAAGGCCTCGCTGGAGGACCACTTCGACCGGGCGCCGGTCCTGGAGCGCACCCTGTCTAAGAAGAACGACAAGGACCGTCTGGCTGCTGTGATGGAGGCCGCCGAACTGGCACAAGTGCACTACGTGCGCCAGGGGGAGGCGCGCGGCCTGGGCCACGCGGTGTTGTGTGCGGACATGCACGTCGGAGATGAGCCGTTCGCGGTGCTCCTCGGCGACGACATCATTGATGCGCGGAATCCGGTTCTTGATCAAATGCTGAGGGTTCGCGCGGAACTTGGTGGCAGCGTGCTGTGTCTGATGGAGGTGCCCCACTCCCAGATCCACCTCTACGGCTGTGCGGCTGTGGAAGCCGTCGAGGGCAGTGACGCCGTGCGGGTCACTGATCTGGTGGAGAAGCCCGATGCCGAGTCCGCGCCCTCCAACCTGGCCGTCATCGGCCGATATGTGCTGGATCCCGCCGTCTTCGAAGTCCTGCGCAATACCGCGCCGGGCCGCGGCGATGAGATCCAGTTGACCGATGCTTTGAAGACCCTGGCCGAGACCCCCGCCGAAGAGGGCGGGCAGGTGTACGGCGTGGTCTTCAACGGGCGGCGCTACGACACCGGTGACAAGCAGTCCTATCTGCAGGCGACGGTGCGGCTGGCCAGCGGCCGCGAGGACCTCGGACCGGAGTTCCGGGCGTGGTTGCGCGACTTCGTGGCTTCCGGGGAGTTCGAGAACGACTGATGCGCAGCCTTGCCGAGCATTTGCAGCTGGTGATGAGCCGGGTCCGGCCATTGGAACCACTGGCTTTGCCCTTGCTCGACGCCAACGGCTGCGTACTGTCGGTGGATGTGACGGCGCCTGCCAACATCCCGGCCTTTCATTGCAGTGCTGTGGCGGGATACGCGGCCCGCGCCGGTGACATCGCGGTGGCATCGCCCACATCCGTGCTGCAGATGCGGGAGTTGCCCTTCGGATCAGGCCTGGCACCCGGTTGCCTGGTTCCGGTCGCGGTCGGTGCCCCGATTCCCTACGGGGCCGATTGTGTGCTCCCGCTGGAGAACACCGATCGGGGCGCCCCGATCGTGCGGGTCGGCAAGGCAGTGGCCCGCGGCGAAAACATCGCCATGGCTGGCAGTGAGGTGAGCGCGGGGGACACCCTGCTCACGGTCGGCCAGGTGCTGGGTTCGCGGGAGATTGCAGTGCTCGCTGCCATCGGCGTGGGCAAGGTCCCGGCGTACCCCCGGCCGCGAGTCGCGGTGATCACGACCGGCACAGAGCTGTATGACACCAGCCGTGTGCGCACGACTGGGGCCGGAGCCAGCAAGCCGGACATCAACGGGGTGTCCATGGCCTGCGCCATCGTGGAGGCGGGCGCCTTGAGCTATCGCGTCGGGCCGATCGATGACGATCCGGTGTTGTTGCGCAAGATCCTCGATGACCAGCTCGGCCGCGCCGACATGGTCGTCACGACCGGCGGCATCGGAAGTGAACCGGATGACGTGGTGCGGCCGGTGCTGGCAACCATGGGGACGGTGGACTTTGCCTGGGTGGCGCTTGACCCCGGCCGGGTGCAGGGGATGGGATCGTTGGGTTCCAGCAACGTGCCCCTGCTGGCTCTGCCAGGGGATCCAACCGAGGCCTTCGTCTCCTTCGAGTTGTTCGTGCGCCCGGTGGTCCGGCGGCTGATGGGGCACTCGGAGGTGTTCGGTGCGCGCGAGCAGCTGGCCCTCACCGAGTCGGTGACGGGCACCCGTGGTGAGACCCGCATGATTCCAGGTGTCTGCACCGATGGTTCGGTCAAGCCGCTCGGAGCGGGCGTCGAGGCTTTGGCCGACTCGAACTGCATGATCATGTTGCCTCCGGACACCGATGAGGTGACTGTGGGGGAAATGGTCACCGTGGTGCATCTGGAAACCCAATGACCAGGCTGTGGCCTGTCGAGCTGCGCCGGGGCCCGCTGGTCCTGCGCCCGCTCAGCGTGCGAGACAAGCGGGAGTGGGAGCAGGTGCGCTCGCGCAACAGCACCTGGTTGCGTCCGTGGGATGCGACCTTGCCGCCTGGTGCCAATGATGCCCCCACGACCTTTCGTGGCATGGTGCGCGCGCTGAACTCCGCGGCTCGGGCGGGTTCGACCCTGCCCTTCGCGTTGGTGGTCGACGGCCGCTTCCGAGGTCAGGTCACGGTCGGCGGTGTGCACCTGGGGTCTCTGCGCGGTGGTCACATCGGGTACTGGATCGACGAGCAGGCGGCCGGTCGCGGTTTCATGCCGTTGGCCGTCGCCATGGCCACTGATCATTGTTTTGCGGCCGGCCTGCATCGCATCGAGATCAACATCCGGCCGGACAACGCCCCCAGTATCCGCGTCGTGGAGAAACTGGGTTTTCGCTACGAAGGGCTGCGGGAGCGGTACCTGCATATCAACGGGGACTGGCAGGATCACCTGTCCTATGCCCTCACCACCGAAGAGGTCGATGTCCCGCTGGCAGACGCCTTCTTGGCCAGTCTGGCCAGGAACACGCCCCAGCAAATCCCCGGTGAGGCGCCGGAGCGCCCGTAGGCTGGGCCCGTGCTCACCGGCCTCCTGTATGCAGCAGTCATCGCGATGTGGGCGGTCGTTCTCCTTCCTCGATGGCTGGGAACGTCCGACCGATACCGCGACACGCGGACTTCCAAACGTTTCCGGCGCTCCTTGCACGCGGTGACCTCGCGCAAACATCGGTCTCACGATGTGGCGGCCATGCCCGGACGCTCGGCCAGTCGGGTCGACACCGCTCCTGCGGACTCGGCCATCGACAAACACCTTGACTTGGGGATCGACCCGTTCGTGGGGACTGCTGAGGATGGTCATCGGCAACGCGCCCGTCAGCAACAGGTGCGCAAGCAGGCGACTGTCGCGGCTGTAGTGCGACGCCGGCGGATCCTGGCTGTTCTGGGTGGCCTGAGCGCGATTTCTCTGGTGGGCGCAGTGCTCGGAGTGGTGCCTCTCATGTGGCCGGTGCTGCTCGGGGCCGTGCTGGGCGGCTACGTCTTCCTGTTGAAGAACCCGTCTCGTCTCGTGACGCAACCGGCACCGAGGACGCAGGATGCGCCGGTCGAAGAGGCTGCGGCGCCACCCGACCTGGGAGCCGCGGGAGTCACCGCAGCCCTCCTACATGCGGGCGCCCAAAGCGACGCACCTGCCCCGCGAGATCGACTCGACCGATAACGGCCCTTGGACCGCGGAGCGCATGCTTGAGCAGGCAGCTGCCTTGCGCACGGGTCAGGATGTCGACGCCGAGCTCGGCTTGGACGAGTTGGCCTATCCGGAGTACGAAACCGCCCGTGCTGCCAACGAGTAGCCCTTGCTACTCTTGGTGAGGTCTAGGGGCTGTAGCGCAGTCCGGTAGCGCACCTCGTTCGCATCGAGGGGGTCAGGGGTTCGAATCCCCTCAGCTCCACCACGAATCTCCCGGTCCCGCTTGCGGGGCTGGGAGATTCGCTTTGGTACGGGATTCGAGGAGGAGGACGTTTGCGCGACGGTTCCCCTCAGCTCCACCACGAATCTCCCGGTCCCGCTTGCGGGGCCGGGCCCATATTGGGTACCGGCGGATTCGGACGTAGTCCGACGGTTCCCCTCAGCTCCACACGAATCTCCCTGTCCCCCTTGGGGGGGGGGCCGGGAGATTCGATGTGGTACTGGATTCGAGGATGAGCGAGTTAGACCGCGGGCCAAACACGTCACTTAGCGACCGATTTGGCCCGCGCTTGCCGACCGGAGCAGCAGTTGCCGTGGCAAGTTCACGGATTGGGCAGTTGTTGCGATTTCGCGTCGGCGTGTCGCAGCACCTTCCGCCCAGTTGCTCGCGGTCCGCGCCCAGCAATCACACTTTGCTGAGTAAACGCACAGTTGGTTCACTTTCCGCTATGAGCCTCATGGCGGAAAGTGAACCAACTGTGCGTAGACGGCTCCAAAGGGTTATCCCCCGGCCGTCGTGGGGGCCAACACGCGCACCATGAACTTGTTGGACCGCACCTTGGGTGGCTTTGCCTTCGATTTTGCCTTCGCAGAACCGATCAGATAGGGGTGGCGCCCGACGGCGGCAGTGCCCAGCCGCACGCGCAGTTTGAAGGTCCGCCCGGCAAGCACGTTCTCGCATGCCGCCAACTTGTGCCACGTGCCATCCGTGTTGGTGAACAGGCACACCTTGCGCGACACCCGGGACTTCACGGCGATGCTGAATGTCTGTCGGACCTCGACCACATTTGTGCCCGGGACCGCCCTGATGTCCGCAGCCACGGCCGGGGTGGCGGTGGCAATGATGAGTGCTCCGGCCAGGAGGGGGACCGCACGTTTCATGAGGCGAGCCTAGACCCAGGTGGACAGCCACATCCGCATCTGCCACTGCGAGTACGGGATGACCTGACCGGTCCAAATCGGATAGAACCACCATGACACCGCCACGGCGAGCAGCAAGAAGCTGATCACAGCGGCAGCCCCGTTGCCGCGCCGTTCCCGGGTGTCTGCAGAAGTCCCGAGCATGCTCCCGAGCGAGAACGTCAAACCCATGATCATGAACGGCAGGAACACGATGGAGTAGAACGAAAAGACTGTGCGCTCCTGAAAGAGCAGCCACGGAGCCCACCCGGCCAGGAAGCCGCACAGCACCGCGCCGGCCTTCCAGTCGCGCACGGCGAACCAACGCCACACCTGGTGGAAGAGCGCCAGGACTGCCGCCCACCAGATGACCGGGTTGCCCAGCGCGATGACCTCCGCCGAGCAATTCTGCGCCCCACAGTCCAAACCCTCCGATTCGTAGTAGAAGCTCGTCGGCCGGGCCAACACCGGCCACCCCCATGCGTTGGACTCATACGAGTGCTCCGTGGTCAGTCCGGTATGGAAGCGATACGCCTCTGCGTGGTAGTGCGCCAGTGACCGCAGGGCCCCCTCGACGCCGGTCTGACCACCATTGTCGATGGCCCACGTCCGCAGGTACCCGCCGCTGGAGGTGAACCATCCGTACCACGTGGCCAGGTAGGTCAGAACGACGATCGGCGCCCAGATGAGCGCCGTTGGAAGCGCGTCTCGCAGCAGGGTGCGCACGAACGCCTGGTGCTGGCCCAGTTCGCGTCGCCAGCCCCAGTCCCATAACACCGTGAGCAGCCCGAAAGCCAGGACGAACCACAGGCCACTCCACTTCACCCCGCATGCCAGGCCCAGGGCGACAGCTGCCGTCCATCGCCACGGCCGTAGGGAGCGACCCGGGTACAGCCGCCGCGTGCGCTCGCGGTCCAGCACGAGGGCGCCGAACGCCACGAGCACCAGGAACGCCAGGATCCCATCCAGCAGGGCGGTGCGGCTCAAGGTGATGGCCATGCCATCGATGGCCAGCAACCCGCCGGCGATCGTCCCCAGGAGATTGGAACCGGTCATGCGGCGCACGATCCGAGCCAGGAGCAGCACACTGAGCACCCCGAGCACGGCGACGGCGATCCGCCAGCCGAACGGGTTCGCGCCGAAGACAGCTTCCCCGGCAGCGATCACCCATTTCCCCAACGGCGGATGGACCACGTAAGAAGGGCTGTCCTTGAAGATCTCCTGCGCCTGCTCGAGGTTGCCGTCCATCGCCAGCAGGAGTTCGTTGGCCTTCTTCTTGGCCTCCATCTCATGGCCGAACAGCAGCAGGGCCAGCGCATCCTTGGCGTAGTAGGTCTCGTCGAAGACCAGCGCATGCGGCCGGCCGAGGTTCGGCAGACGCAGAAATGCCGCCAGGATAGAGACGGCGATCGGCCCGAGCCACCCCCGCCAGCCGCCGGCCGGACCGGGGCGCGTTGGCTCGACCGGGGCCTGGGCAGGCGCGGGCGCTGTTGTTAGGCTCACGCGGGCCAGCATAAGGAGGTCACCATGTCCGAGCGTGAAGGCGTACTGATCCTGGCGGCAACTCCCCTGGGTAACCCGGCCGACGCCTCGACCCGTTTGCGGGATGCGTTGGCCCATGCGGATGTGATCGCGGCCGAGGACACCCGACGTGTGCGGCGGCTCGCCGCTGACCTCGGAGTGCGGATCGCCGGCAAGGTGGTGTCTCACTACGACGCGGTGGAGGATCAGCGCTCTGCTGCGCTGGCCGCGTACGTTGCGCAGGGGTTGACCGTGCTCGTCGTCAGTGATGCCGGTATGCCGCTGGTCAGTGACCCGGGCCTCTCGGCCGTGCGCCGCTGCATCGATGCGAATCTGCCGGTGACCTGTTTCCCGGGACCGAGTGCGCTGACCACAGCATTGGCTCTCAGCGGGCTGCCGGTGGACCGCTTCTGTTTCGAGGGATTCCTACCCCGTAAGGCTGGTCAGCGGCGCGCGCGATTGCGCACGCTGGTCAGCGAGGCTCGCACCATGGTCTTCTTCGAGAGCCCGCGGCGCCTCTCGGACTGCCTGGCGGACATGGCTGAACTTCTCGGGGAGGACCGGCAGGTGGCGGTGTGCCGCGAGTTGACCAAGCCGTACGAGGAGGTTCTGCGGGGGACGGTCGGCGACCTTGCCGAGGAGGTCGGCGAGATCCTTGGCGAGATCACGCTGGTTGTGGCCGGGGCGCCGGATGTTGAACCCGATCCTGCCGATCTCCTGGATCAGGTGGCCGACCTCGTGGAACGTGGCATGCGCCGCAGCGAAGCGGTGGCCGAAGTCGCGCAGCGGGCAGGGGTGTCGCGTCGGGAGTTGTACGCCCTCGTGATGCAACGGGGTTGACAGCTCTTGGCGAGAGGCTGTACACGCGTATAGACTCCTATACATGCGTACAGCCGACCTCACGGCACGCGCCCGCATCCGAGACGCGGCCATCGACTGTTTCGCTGAACAAGGATTCGACGCCTCCGTGCGCGACATCGCGCTGCGCGCCGACGTCTCACCAGGGCTCATCACGCACCACTTCGGCACCAAGACCGCCCTGCGCGGCGAGTGTGATGCGGAAGTCCTGCGCCGGTACCACGAGGTAAAGGAGAAAGGGATTGCAGCGCCCAACCAGCAGTTGATCGGGGTGCTGTCCGACCCTGGGGTATCGGCCACCTTGCTGGTCTACATACTGCGGGCAGTGCTGGCCGGCGGGGATCCTGCCCGCGACTTCCTCAGCCGACTCATCGACGATCTCCGGCCGGTCATGGCCCACGCCGTCGAAACGGGTCTGGCCCGCCCGTCGCGTGATGAGGAAGCCCGGCTGCGCGCGCTCACTCACCTATCGCTGGGCGGCATGCTCGTGCGCTTCCTGCTCAATCCAATGAGCAGCCCGGAAAGTTTCGTGGCCTCCCTGCAGGACCCGGCACGCGACGACATCCTGCCCCTGCTCGAGATCTTCACTGAAGGCGTGCTGGGCAGCGCTGACCTGCTGGAGGAATACCTCACCTACCGCGAGGGGAGTCTGACATGACATCGACCAACGCCATCGAGGTGCGCGGCCTGACCAAGACCTTCGGCCCGACCGTCGCCCTCAACGGCCTCGACCTGACAGTGCCGGCCGGTGAGGTCACCGGGTTCCTCGGGCCCAACGGCTCCGGGAAGTCCACGACCATCCGGATCCTGCTGGGCCTGCTGCGCGCCGATGCCGGACAGGCGGTGGTTCTCGGTGGCGACCCATGGTCGGATGCGGTGCGCCTGCACAAGGACATCGCCTATGTCCCAGGCGAGGTCAACCTGTGGCCGAATCTCACCGGGGGCCAGTGCATCGATATCCTGTGCCGGTTGTCGGGTCCGCTGGATCCTGCCCGCAAGGCGACGATGATCCAGCGGTTCGACCTCGACCCCACGAAAAAGGCGCGGACCTATTCGAAGGGCAACCGGCAGAAGGTCGCGCTGGTCGCGGCGCTGGCATCCCGTGCCCACCTGTTGATCCTCGACGAACCCACGTCAGGTCTGGATCCGATCATGGAGGCCGCGTTCACCGAGACCATCCGGGAGATGCGCACCGAAGGCAGGTCGGTGCTGCTGTCCAGTCATATCTTCGCCGAGGTGGAGCGGCTCGCAGACCGTGTGACCATCATTCGTGAGGGTGTGACCGTCGAGGCCGGAACCATCGCGGAACTGCGCCACCTCACCCGCTCGACGGTGACTGTCACGATCGACGGCGGTGTCCAAGCACTGGCCGCCCTGCCGGGAGTGCACGACCTGCAGCAGACCGGCGAGCACGTCAGCTTCGCCGTGGATGACGCCATGTTGGCCGATGTGCTGGCGGTCGTGGCCACCATGCGCCCGCGTTCGCTGGTGGCCAACCCGCCCTCGCTGGAGGAGTTGTTCCTGCGGCACTACGGTCAGGAGTTGGCGGCAATGAACGGGGCGGGGTCGTGAACGCCACCCAAACGCAGATACCTCTCACCTCCGAGGCGGCCCAACAGGGGGCCCAGGATTCCCTGGCGGCGACCGGCACCATGATGCGCTTCGTCGCCCGCCGTAACCGCCTGTTGCTCATCACCTGGCCGGTGGTGATCGTGGGTCTGTTCGCCTATGTGAGCGTCTACTACCACGATTTGCTCGACACCCAGCAGGCTCTGGATGACTTCGCCTCGATCAGCAACACGGCATCCATCAAGGCGCTCACGGGGCTGGCAGCCGAACCCGCCACACTGGGTGGGGCGGTCTGGACCAAGATCTGGATGACGTCGGCGTTGATGCTGGCCTTCGCCGTCGTGTTCCTTGTGACCCGCACCGGCCGCGCCGATGAGGAAGCCGGGCGAACTGAGTTGCTGCGTTCACGAGTGCTGGGCCTGCACGCCTGCTCTGTGGCTGCCTGGGCGGTCATCGCCGGCATGTGCGTGGTGACCGGTGTGGGGGTGGCGGTGGCCTCGATCGTCAGCGGTTTGGACCCGGTGGGATCCGGGGTCATGGGCTCCTTGGTTCTGGGGGCTTCGGTCACCGGGGTGGGCCTGGTCGCCATCGGGGTGGCCGCCGTCACCGGACAGATCGCTGCCACCCCCCGCGCGGCCAATGCCACGGCCTCGGCGGTGGTGGGCATCATGTACGTCCTGCGCATGATCGGCGACCTCGGCTCCGGCACTCTGACGTGGGCCTCGCCGGTCGGCTGGGGGCAGGAGATGCAGCCATGGGGGGCCAACCGCTGGTGGCCACTGGCGTTGTCGCTGGTGCTCACAGTGGTCTTGCTAGGCGTGGCCCTGGCGATCGAGGCGCGCCGCGACGTGGGCGCGGGCCTGCTGGTCGCCCGGTCCGGTCCGGCCGGGGCACCCGCCCGCTTCGCCTCGCCCCTGGGCCTGGCCCTGCACCTGCAACGCAACGTCGTCATCGGCTGGACGGTCACCGTCGTGTTGGCCGCTGTGATGTTCGGGTCCGTGGCCCCGTCGATGACTGAACTCGCCGACGATTCCGCGGGCAGCTTTGCGCAGGTTCTTGGTGGGACCGGTGTGGAGGCGCTGCTGTCGCTGCTGGTCACCATGACATCCCTGATCGTGACGGTGTTCGCGATCCAGACCACGGTGACGATGCGCCAGGACGAGGCCAGCGGCATCATTGAGGCTCAACTTGCCGGGGCAGTGTCGCGCACCCGATGGGCGGGGCAACGACTGCTGATCCCGGCCGTGGGATCGGCGGTGCTATTGCTGATCTCCGGCGCTTTGATCGGTGTTGGGTACGCCTCGGCCGGCGGCGGCGCGGACCTCACGGGGTCGCTCATGCTGGCCGCGCTGACCTACTGGCCGGCCGTCATGCTCTTGGCCGGGATCGCTGTCTTCCTGTTCGGCTGGCTGCCGCATTTCACCATCGCCGGGTCATGGGCGATCCTGGCCGCGATGTGGATTCTGGTGGTCTCCGGCGATGCGCTGAATGTGCCGCAGGCTGTGCTCGATGTGATGCCGTTCACCGCCACCCCGCACCAGCCGTTGGAACCCATGGCCTGGACCCCGGTCGTCCTGTTGGCCCTGGTCGGGCTGGGTCTGCTTTGGGCGGGCGTGTCGCGCTTCGGGCGCCGCGATATCCAAACCGACTGAACGCCGGCCGGGTCTGCGTTGCTGGGTAAACTTGGCCGCAGACCTGAGGAGACCCCCGCATGAGCAAGGCGTTCTACGTCACGACGCCCATCTACTACGTCAACGACGCCCCCCACATCGGCCACGCGTACACCACCGTGGCCGGCGATGTTCTGACCCGCTGGCACCGGCAGCGGCAGGAGCAGGTGTTCTACCTGACGGGCACCGACGAGCACGGGACGAAGGTGGAGCGCACGGCCGAGGAGCACGGGGTCAGCCCGCAGCAGTGGGCCGATCGCCTGGTCGAGGAGCACTGGAAGCCGGTGCTGCAGACCATCAACGCGCGCACCGACGACTTCATCCGTACCACCAGCGATCGCCACCGCATTGGGGTGCAGCGGTTCTGGGAGACCCTGCGGGACAACGGCTACGTGTACGAGGCCGATTTCGAAGGCCCGTACTGCGTCGGCTGCGAAGAGTTCAAGCGGCCCGGCGACCTCGTCGACGGCAAATGCCCGATCCACGACCGTCCCGTGGAGATGCTGCACGAGTCGAACTACTTCTTCCAACTCGCCGCCTTCCAGCAGGCCCTCCTCGAGCATTACGAGCGGCATCCGGAGGCCGTCGAGCCCAAGAGCGCCTACAACGAGGTCGTGAGCTTCATCAAGCAGGGTCTCGAGGACATCTCGATGAGCCGCTCCAGCGTCGGCTGGGGCATCCCTTTGCCATGGGACGAGAAGCAGGTGGTGTACGTCTGGTTCGACGCACTGCTGAACTACATCACCGCCATCGGATATGGCCAGGACGAGGCCACGTTCGATGCGACGTGGCCAGCGGACGTGCATCTGGTCGGCAAGGACATCCTGCGATTCCATGCGGTGTACTGGCCGGCGATGCTGATGGCAGCGGGATTGCCGCTGCCTGCGAAGGTGTTCGCGCACGGCTGGCTGCTGGTTGGGGGCGAGAAGATGTCCAAGAGCAAGCTCACCGGGATCGCCCCCGAGCAGATCACCGAGGATTTCGGCGTGGACGCCTTTCGGTACTACTTCCTGCGGGCGATCGCGTTCGGCCAGGACGGGTCGTTCTCCTGGGAGGACATGGCTGCGCGCTACACATCAGAACTGGCCAACGGCCTTGGCAACCTGGCCTCGCGGGGCACGGCCATGGTGATCAAGTACCGCAATGGCCTGTTGCCGGCGCCGGGTGATTACACCAACGCCGACCTCGCGCTGCAGGAGCTGTTGGTGGCCAGCGCCGAACGGGCGGATGCAGCCATGCTCAAGCTCGACTTCAGCGGCGGGATCTTGGCCATCAAGACGTTCGTCGATGCAGTCAACGTGTACGTCACCGAGCAGCAGCCCTGGGTGTTGGCCAAGGATGAGGCGAACGCCTCCCGCCTGGACACCGTGCTGTACACGATCTGTGAGGCGCTGCGGGCGATCGCGGTCCTCTACCACCCGGTGATGCCCAAGGCCACAGAAGAGATGTGGGCCTGCCTCGGTCAGGCGGAGACGCTGGAGGGACGCAACGTCACGACCGTAGCGACCTGGGGGCAACTCGCGCCAGGCGCGACGATCACCAAGGGTGCTGCCCTGTTCCCGCGCCTGGAGACCACGTGAGCCTTCCGCAGGGCTACCCGCCCCTGCCAGAACCGCTGCCCTCACCTGTCATCGACAGCCATTGCCACCTGGACATCGGCGCGCAGGGCCGGACCGGGGAGCCAGGCATGGACATCGAGGTGGCCCTGTCCGCTGCCGAGGCAGCCGGGATCGACGAGATCGTGCAGGTCGGCGTCGATGTGCCCAGCAGTCGGGAGTCCTTGAGGTTGGCGCAGGCCTGGCCGCAGATCCATGCGGCGGTGGCGCTGCATCCCAACGAGGCACCCCGGATCCACGCCGAACACGGTTCGTCAGTACTGGAGGGGGCCTGGCACGAGATCGCCGAGTTGGCTGCCGATCCACACGTGGTGGCCATCGGCGAGACCGGTATGGACTACTTCCGCACCGACGCCAGTGGCCGCGCCGCGCAGGAGGAGTCGTTCCGTCGTCACATCGAGATCGCGAAGGACCTCGACAAGGCGTTGGTCATCCACGACCGGGATGCTCACGGCGACATTCTGCGGATCGCCGACGATGCCGGGCCGCCCGGTCGAGTGGTGATGCACTGCTTCAGCGGAGATGCCGCTTTCGCGCGCGAGGTCAGTGAGCGAGGCTGGTACTGCTCGTTCGCCGGCGTCGTTACGTTCAAGAACGCCGCAGACCTGCGAGCCGCCCTCGACGTGGTGCCGCATGATCGCATCCTGGTCGAGACCGACGCGCCCTACCTGGCGCCGATGCCGTATCGGGGCAAGCCGAACGCCAGCTACCTGATCCCATGGACCATGCGACTGATGTCCGAGCACCTCGCCGTTGACTTGGACGAGTTGTGTCGACAGGTCCGGGCCAACACCATCGCAGCGTTTGGGCTGTAGGTGGGGCTGCTGGGCCCGGCGCAGATCCGGGAACTGGCGGCCGAGCTGGACTTGCGGCCCACGAAACGACTCGGGCAGAACTTCGTCATCGATCCGAACACGGTCCGGCGAATCGTTTCGCTGGCGGGGGTGCAGGCCGACGACTGGGTGCTGGAGGTCGGTCCTGGGCTCGGGTCATTGACCTTGGCGCTGCTCGATGCCGGTGCCCGAGTGCAAGCCGTCGAGATTGACGAAAGGCTCGCGCGGCGGCTGCCGCAGACGGTGGCCGATTTCGCTGCGGACACAGGGGCCCGGCTCGAGGTCCGGACCGAGGACGCGATGGTAATGCCCGCGGTGGGCGCACCTACGAAGTTCGTCGCGAACCTGCCCTACAACACGGGCGTGCCAATCCTGCTGCATGTGCTGGAGACGGTCGACAGCGTGCACTCGGGCGTGGTGATGGTGCAGCAGGAGGTGGCGCAGCGGTTGACGGCCGCGCCCGGGAGTCGTGTGTACGGAGTGCCCACCGTCAAGATGGCTTGGTGGGCGTCGGCCCGCAGCGCTGGCAAGGTCGGCACCGAAGTCTTCTGGCCGGCCCCGAACGTTCAGTCCGGCCTGGTCGCATTCGAGCGCCGGCTGGTGGACCAACCCCGATTGCGCGAACCGACGTTTGCCGCCATCGACGCGGCCTTCGCCCAACGTCGCAAGATGCTGCGGTCGGCGCTACGTGCTTGGGCGGCCCCGCTGGCCGCCCTCGATGTGCTCCACTCGGCCGGTATCGACCCGGCCAGTCGTGGTGAGTCCTTGACAGTTGCGGACTTTCAAGCGCTGGCCAGCGCGAAGTCCGAGATGCTGCGCACCTAGCCTGGGGAGGTGTTCGCCCCCACCCACGTGACGGTGCTCGCGCCCGCCAAGATCAATCTGTATCTCGGGGTCGGACCCGCCCGTGCGGACGGCTATCACGGACTGGCGACTGTGTTCCAAGCGCTGGATCTCACCGATCGGCTCACTGCGGTCATCGCGGATGACATGTCGCTGAGTGTGGATGACGAGGAGCTGTCGGACGGGCCGGACAATCTTGCGGTGAAGGCCGCATTGCTGTTGCGGGAGCGATTTGAGATCACCGCCGGGGCGGCGATGAAGTTGACCAAGAACATTCCCATCGCCGGTGGCATGGCCGGCGGATCGACGGATGCGGCCGCGGCGTTGGTCGCGTGTAATGCCCTGTGGGGGGCGCCGGCGACCCTCGCAGATTTGGTGGAGCTCGCAGCTGAACTGGGGTCGGACGTCCCTTTCTGCCTGCATGGTGGCACTGCCTTGGGATCCTCGCGCGGGGAGATCCTGACGCCGGTGCTGACCACGGGCTCCTTCACGTGGGTGGTGGCGACATCGTTCGGGAAGTTGTCCACGCCAGCGGTGTACAAGCGGTTCGATGAGATGGGTGGGGATGCGGCGGACGCGCCTGCGGTGCCGGCGGCGATGATGGCCGCCCTGCGCGCGGGGGACCGGGAGGCGGTCGGTGCTGCCCTGCACAATGACTTGCAGCGGCCGGCGATCTCCCTGATGCCGGAGTTGGACATGCTGCTGGAGGCCGGCCGGGATTTCGGGGCGCTCGCAGCGATGGTGTCGGGCAGTGGTCCGACGACGGTCTATCTGGCTCGTGACTACGACCACGGCCTGGAACTGGCGGTTTTGCTGATGACTACCGGGCTGTGTCGATCCACAAAGGTGGCTGGTGCTCCCGCCCATGGGGCCCGGATCGTCCCGGAGGGCAACGGGTAATCTGACATTGATTCCCCGTTGGTGTAATCGGCAACACTACTGGTTTTGGTCCAGTCATTCCAGGTTCGAGTCCTGGGCGGGGAGCCCTTGGAATGGCGAGTCGGCCAACCGTTCAGCCTTCCTCCGTGCACTGCGGGCGGTGCTGGCCTCGCCGGGGGAGTTGGCGACGATCGTGGATGTGTTGATCGAGCAGTCCCGCCATCAGCACCTCAATGATCAGGAAGCGGCCCGGCACCGCAAGCGGGGGGTGTCGTTGTCGGAATTGCCCAACGGGATGTTCCGGCTGGTGGGGTTGTTGGAGACGGTGGCCGGGCAGCGGCTGCGGGAGGCGTTGGTGGGGGCGATGGACCGCGCCCAGGCTGGTGATGTGCGCAGCCGGCCTGACAGTGACCGTGGATGTGGAGGGGCTGCCGCACGCGGTGGGGGCGCGGTTGGGTTAGGACACCCCGATCGGGAACCACCTGTTTGATCTGGTGACGTGTACCGCGGTCGTGAACGTGTTGCTGGGGGTGACCCGGGGCACCCGGTTCATCCCGTTGCAGTTGGCGGGGGCAGCGCGGCGGGCTTCGGCGGCGCAGTGGGTGGCTTGGCCGTGCGGGATAAGGGGTGTGTGCGCTGTGGGCGGGAGGTGCGCTACACCCAGGCCCATCATGTGGTGCATTGGCGTCATGGGGGCGGCACCGATCTGGACAATTTGTGCCTGCTGTGTGGGCGCTGTTACACCGATCTGCACCAGGGCCGGTTCAGCATTGTCATGGTCGATGGCAGGGGGTGTCAGATTTTCTGTGTAAGTGATGGTTCCTCAATTGAGAGGAAATCGAGTAACGATGAACACCATGACGAAAGCAACCAAGGCCAGTGGAGCTGGTGGCGATCCTGAGGATGTGCCGGTGGCCCGGCAGGTCGTGAGCGATCTGATGGATGCCGGCCGATGGATGATGTGTTGGCCCGGATCGATGCCCAGGATTTGCGGTTGACCGGCGACGGCGGCTTCCTCCCCGAGTTGATCAAGTCGGTGCTGGAGCGCGGTCTGACCGCGGAGCTGACCGAGCATCTGGGCTATGAGAAGGGCGACCCGGCCGGGGCCGGCAGCGGGAACTCCCGCAACGGGTCGACGCCGAAGACGCTGCTGACCGAGGTCGGGCCGGTCGAGCTGGACACCCCGCGGGACCGGGCCGGGACGTTCGCCCCGCGGCTGGTGCCCAAGGGCACCCGCCGTCTCGGCGGCCTGTCGGACATGATCATCTCGTTGTATGCCGGCGGGATGACGGTGCGCGACATCCAGCAGCACCTGGCCCGCGTCTACGGCACCGAGCTGTCCCACGACACCATCTCGCGGATCACCGACGAGGTCCTCGAGGAGGTCCGGGCCTGGCAGACCCGGCCGCTGGACCCGGTCTACCCGGTGATCTTCATCGACGCGCTGGTGGTGAAGGTCCGCGAGGGAAACGTGGTGCGCAACAAGGCCTGCCACGTGGTGCTGGGGATCGACACCGACGGCGTCAAGCACGTCCTGGGGCTGTGGGTGCAGACCCACGAGGGCGCCAAGTTCTGGTCCGGGGTGCTGGCCGAGCTGCGCAACCGCGGCGTGCGCGATGTGCTCATCGCCTGCTGCGACGGCCTGCCCGGGCTGCCCGAGGCGATCGAGGCGACCTGGCCCAACACCGTGGTCCAGACCTGCGTGGTGCACCTGATCCGGGCCTCGATGCGCTACGTGTCCTACGGCGACCGCAAGGCCGTGGCCGCCGCGCTGCGGCCGATCTACACCGCCGTCAACGCCGAGGCCGCCTTCGACGAACTGGCCGCGTTCGCCGCCTCCGACCTCGGCCGCCGCTACCCGGCCACTGTCGCCGCCTGGGAACGGGCCTGGGACCGGTTCATCCCGTTCCTGGCCTTCCACCCCGACGTGCGCCGCGTCATCTACACCACCAACGCCATCGAGTCGCTGAACTACCAACTCCGCAAGATCATCAAGAATCGGGGGCAGTTCCCCAACGACGAGGCCGCCGTCAAACTGCTGTGGCTGTCCATCCTCAACATCGAAGACAAGCGCGCCGCCGAGCGAGCCAAGGAGAAGGGCGTCCCCAAGGGCAGCCGCAAGGCACCCGGCCGGCTCATCGAAGGCGCCGTCACCCAGCACTGGACCGCCGCCATCAACGCCCTCGACCTGGCCTACCCCGGCCGCAACTTGACAAGCTCCCGTCGTGCACGCCGAGGGACCAGACACGACGCCTCCCACGGTCACCATCATCTCGCCGGTGGAGAACCAGCAGGTGCCGATCGGTGTGCAACCCTTGCCCACGGTCCAGTACACATGCGACGACGATGTGGCCGTCCAGACATGTGATGCCTCTATCGGCCCCGTGAACGGCTCTAATCCCTGGATCACCGTCGGCAACACGATGCCGCTCGACCTCCTGCTACCAGGTCAATACATCCTGCGAGTCACAGAACACAGACAACGCTGGAATCCCCGCCGAGTCGTCCGTCCAGTTCGAGATGGTTGGGGAAGGGCCCCGCGACGATGTTGCTCCGAGCATCCAGATCACCGCGCCCGTAGACAGCGCGCAGGTTAAGAAGGGCGCGAACCTGACGGCCACCTATCTGTGCCAGGACTCGGGTCCGGCATCGAGTCTTGTGATGGACCCGTGGCCAGTGGAGCCGCCGTTGATACGTCCACCCTTGGGCTCAAGGACTTCATCGTGGTCGCCCGTGACAAGGCGGGCAACGAGTCGATGCAGACCGTCCAGTACGAAGTCATCGCGCCGACAAACGTGACGGTTGCCGGGACGATCAAGGACATTGAAGGCAACGTTTTGCCTGGATCTACCGTACGAGCGCTGATGGCCGGCACCTCCACCGTCGTTGCTTCGACCGAGGCCAATGTGAACGGCGTCTACAGCCTGACGTTGCCCGCAGGGACTTACGACTTGAGGTATCGATCTCACTCGGGGACCCTTCTTGGCGCTGATCTCGCAGAGCGGACCTATCTTCAGGACAAGACCGTCAATGTCGTTCTGGGTCCTATTGATCCTGACCCGGTTGTGTTGTCGGGCACGATAACCACCGGTTCTGGAAGCCCTCTCTGCAGTACGCATACATAGCGCTGGGCAACGTAAGCACATCGACAGACGCCCAAGGCAGGTACTCCCTGCAGGTCCAACCCGGGTCCTACTCCATGCAAGCGCAGTCGAACGGGGTGCGGCTGCAGAAGAGCGTGAGCATCGGCGGCGACGGCTCAACACTGAACCGGCAGTGACCCCAACAATCCGTCTCACTGCTTAACCACGTTGTTGACGGCGACGGGTCACCGGTACCCTGCTCGGCGCCCATGGTCAACCGGAGCGGCGGGCAAGGCCCAGCTGGACTGCAGTTCCAGCAACTCCAGTGGACGCTTACTTGAATACCGTTCAACTCGGCACCGGGACCGGCACCGTGTACGGCGTGGCCGACACAACGATGCCGATCCGGCTGACACTGCGCTGGTTCCATCGACCCCGACTACGGCCGCCATCATCACCCGCCGGTTCGACATCCCAACGTAAACCTCGGCACGTCTCGGCCACATCACCGGCGGATCCCGGGATCACGTTGTCCGGGGCGGTTGGCGACGCAAATGGCGATACGTTGCAATGTCTACATCTACGACACAGCCTGGGCAACACCTACGCGTCCACTGACTTCACAAGGGCGCTACTCCCTGAGGTCGTGCCCGGCACCTACATCATCGAGGCCTCCGGGCGCCGTTCAACGGCGTCTACCAACAGCGGGGCATCACCGTTACAGACACGACAACCCTCGATCTGCAACTTCCCGGCAAGGCACCGGTCCCCGTGCACCCTGCTCGGCGCCGATGGTCAGCCGGCGGGAAAGGCCCTCCAATGGTTCCTGGCGCGGAACGCCAGAGGCCATTACTTGACATACATCTTCGCAACCGCCCCCAGGGACCGACGCATCGGGCCAGTGCCTGGACCGTCACCAAGGCTGTGTACGGCATTGCGGACACTGCGGACTGTCAGTCATTGGCGACGCGGATTGCGCCGGTTCCATTCATCACCCGACGGCAGTCGCGAAATCCCAGTGAGTTGGCACCTCCGTCGATCTCGATGGTCACCGTCTTGGCCACTCTCCTGTTGATCATCGGCGCGTAGTGTCCGGATGATTTCCGACGCGTCTACGGCCATATCCATCTACAGTACGCCTACATAAGGTCGATCGATACCAGCGGACTACAGATGCGGAAGGCCGATACAGCTCGCAGGTCGAACCCGGTGACTACGTCATCCAGGCGCGGTACAACGGCGGCTAGCCGCTTCTACCATCACGGCTGGGGCATACCGCAAACCAGGACGCGACCTGCGATTCCAACCGACCGGAAGGCGTCGGTGATCGTGCACCCTGCTCGACGCCGATGGACAACCCGTGACCGGCGGGCACGGCGCCGACTGGCATGCAGTCCTCCCGCAACACCAGTGGCGATCCATACTCGAATCGAAGCTGCTGCAACCGGCCAGCCGTGGACGGGCACTCAGTACGCCTCTGGGAGCGCCAACACCCCCATGACGATCATTAATGACGCGCAATGCCCTGGGTCCATCCGACTTCCCGACGACGGTCCCAACATCACCCGCCGCATCGAAATCCCAGCCCAACGCCTCGAATTCACCGTCTTCACCTTCGGCGCCGGCATCGGATACGGTGGCACCGACGCCACCAACGACGGCGACAACGTGGCCGACGTGGTGGAGGCTCTCGCCCCCAACAACGGCGACGGCAACAACGACGGCACGCCGGACTACGAGCAGCAGAACGTCACCTCGCTGCCGGTGAACGGCGGCGGCCTTGGCGAGGGGGCGAACTACGTCACCGTCGCGGCCCCGGCGGGCACAGAACTCACCAACGTGTACACGATCGACCCGGCGGATACGACCAAGGTTGAGACTCCCCCGCCGCCGGGGGTTACGCTGCCCGAGGGCTTGACGAACCTCGTCCTCACGGGCGTGGAAGACGGGTCGGATCAGACCATCTCGATCTACACGTCATCACTCAGTGACGTCACGGGTACGCCAAGTACGACCCGAACACCAAGCAGTGGTCGCTGCTCCCCGACGATCGCGTCCAGATCTTCGATAACCGGGTCGAGATCACCTTCGAGCCGACGGTGGGATCGGCGATGATGACGGCGAGGCCAACGGCCGGATCTCCGACCCGGGCGGCATCGCCATCGTGCGGAACCTGGACTCGGTCGCGCCGACGGTCACCGGTCATGCGGCATCCCAACCCAACGCCAACGGTTGGTACAACGACGATGTCACGGTGCAGTGGACTGTCACCGACGCCGACCCCAGCTCGGGGATTGTGGCCCAGCCGTCAGACCCGGTCATCAACGGGGAAGGTGGCGATCTCAGCGCCGAGTCCGGTCCGGTGTGTGATGTGGCAGGCAACTGCAGCACAGGCTTCGTGTCCGGGAACAAGATCGACCGCACGAAGCCGAGCGTGGACGTCGCGGGCGTCGAGGACGGCAAGACCTACACCCTGGGGGGCGGTACCGACGGCTTCCTGCGCGAAGCCACAGACCACCTGTCCGGTGTCGATGGCGAATGTGACGGGACGGTGACGGGTGGCACTGCGAACGGCGTTGGCGACTTCGTCTATGCCGCCAAGGCAACGGACAAGGCCGGCAATGTTCGCCTCGTTTCGGTCGCCTACCGGGTGGTGTACCGGTTCGACGGCTTCCAGCAGCCGATTAACGACCCGGTGCTGGTTCCGGGCGCCGCACGCAGCGTCTTCAAGAGCGGTTCGACAGTTCCCGTGAAGTTCCAAGTGAAGCGGGCCGATGGCACGCTGGTCGAACCCGGCGACTGCGCCGGAATGGTTGATGCCGGAGAAGGGGGGAGCCCGACCGGCGCCTCGGTCAACGAGGCCGTCTGGAGCGAGCCTGCGACCAGTGGCACGCAGTTCGAGAAGACCGGCGACCAGTGGCACTACAACTGGAAGACCAAGGGCGTCGCCGCGGGTTACACCTATCGGATCGGCGTGAGGCTCGACGACGGCACCAAACACTACGTGGTGGTGGGTGAAGGTGTCGGTCCGACGTTCGTCCCACGACCTAACCACGAACAAGGGGTGCAGGGACGGTTGATCTGAAGGCACGGCCGCACCGCGTTAGGGTGGCATCGGCGCCCTGGCAAAGCGTCGCGACCAACGTCGCGGCAAGCCTGAAGCGGCAGCAAATGGCAGTCGTTGCTGCGCGACACACGCCGTTGGAAATCGCAACGAGCGCCCGTTGCTCGGCTCGGGCTCACCGCACGAACAAGGCGCTGGTTGTGGGGCCGGCGCCGGTGGTCACTGATCCGGGGACGGGCACTGGGACTGGGACGGGGACCGGGACCGATCCGGGGACTGGCACAGGCACCTTGCCCGGGACTGGCGGCGGTGGGACCACGCCGGGTGGCACAACGCCCGGTGGCACATCGCCCGGTGGGACCGCCCCATCACCGACGCCGGGGACCACCTCGGGCGCTACTGCCGTGCGGGCGAAGGCCGTGGCGAGGAAGTCCAAGCTGCAGGTCAGGGTCACCCCCGACCTGGGTGCCGGCAAGCAGTGGCAGGTCGCGGTCAGCGCGCGCAAGGGCAAGACGTGGAAGCGGCTGCCCAAAACGTACACGACAAACAAGGGCGCGGTGACGGTGGATCTGAAGAAGGGTCAGTACCGCGCCGCGGTGGTGCCGGCGAATGGGTACAGCGGATCGACCAGTGGTGTGGTGAGCCTGAAGCGGTAGCAACTGGGCGGTTGTTGCTGCGACACGCCGTGGGAATTCACACCGTCTGCCCATTTGCTCAGGGCGGCGGCATCACCCATGATCCTTCACCGCGCACTTGGCGCCCCCCACCCGCTACGGTCACGGCGTGGCTGAACGACGACTCTCCCCCGCTGACACCGCCTGGCTCTACAGCGAATGGGAGAAGAACAACCAGAACGTGTCCTCACTGATGTGGCTGGATCGCGAGATCGACCCCGACGTCTTCATCGACATCGTGCAGGAGCGGCTCATCGACAAGTACCCGACGTTCAGCCAGCGGCTACGACCCTCGCGCAACCCGCTGATGATGCCGCACTGGGAGAACGACCCGGAGTTCGACATCCACAATCACGTGCGGGTGATCCAGCTGCCGGCGCCGGGCAGCAAGGCCCAACTCGCCGAGATCATCTCCGAGCAGCGTGGACAACTGCTGGACCGTGGCCGCCCGCTGTGGGAGATGGACGTGATCCAGGGCTACCAGGGCAACACGACCGCGATCCACTCCCGTATCCAGCACAGCATCGCCGACGGCTGGGCGCTGGTGCGCCTGGTGCTCTCGCTGTGTGACGACGAGGGCGAGATGGAGCGCCCGAAGACCGTGGACAAGAAGCGCACCCGCAAGCGTGACGTCTTCGGCAAGATCATCGAACCGGTGACCAACGTCGTGCGCAACCCCAGCGATGCCCTCGACGAGACGATGTCGATCGCCCTGTACCCGAAACGTTTCGTGGAGTTCGGTGCGAGCGCGGTGAGCAGTGTCAAGGGCGCCTCGGAGGACACTGCCGAGGCGACCAAGAACGCGGTGGATCTGCTGCTGGCGCCGCGGCCCGGCAAGACGATCCTGCACGGCGAAGTGAGCGGGGTGAAGAAGGTCGACTGGATCGACCCGATCGACCTCCAGCAGATCAAGGACATCGGCAAGGCTGCCGACGCCACCATCAACGATGTCCTGCTCGCCGTGCTCACCAACACGTTGCGCAGCTACCTGCTGGAGAAGGATGCGCTGACCGTCGACGACCTGTTCACGTCGATGCCGGTGAGCCTGCGGCGCCCTGATGCGGACCTGCCGCGCACGTTGGGCAACCGGTTCGGGGTGATTCCGGTGCTGCTGCCGGTGTCCATCGAGGACCCGGTGGAGCAACTCGCGGAGGTCAAGCGCCGCGTGGATGAGCTCAAAGCGTCACAGATGCCGATCGTCTCGTTCGGCCTGATCTCGGCGATGGCGCTGACCACCGCTGACGTGGAACGCATGATCCACCTGGTCAACCAGGCCCATTCGATCGGCGTGACCACCAATGTGCCGGGCCCGCGGTTCCCGATATACGTGGCCGGGGCGCGGGTGCTCGGATCGTGGGGCATGGGCGGGCTCAGCGGCAACATGAACCTGTCGTTCGGCATTTTCAGCCTCGATGGGCAGCTCAACTTCTCGGTGCACAGCGACACCGGGATCACCGACGACCCGGAGCGGATCCTGGAGCTGTTCCTGGAGTCGATCGAGGGGTTGAAGGTGGCGTTGGGGGTCTGAGTCCGGAGACCGCGCGCCAAATCCGGCGATTAGTGAGGCGTTTGGACCGAGGCTCAACCTAAGCGACTCGCAAACCCTTCCGGAATACCGTCGTTGACCGGTAATGCAGCACAAGATCGGTCCCAGCGGCCGTCCGCACGACCACCAGCCGCGGCACGACCCGCCCAAAGGTCCGCACGATGACTTTGCCGTCCTTGCCCTTCATCACGCGGAAATACCGCACCTTGCCCTTGCGCGCTTTGCCTGTCACGACCGTGGTCACAGGCTGACCCGCGGACGTCCGGAGACCGGCAGGGGCCAAAACCGTCACGCCGCGCTTCTTGATCCGCTTGGGCAGCGGTTGCACGCTCTGCACAGTCTTGACCGGCGGCGCCGGCGTGACAGGAGGCGCAGGGGTCACCGGCGGATCCGGCGTCACGGGCGGCTCCACCACCGGCCACACGAGGCCAACGACGAGCGGATCGTGGTCGGAACTGCGGAAGGCGTCGGGCTCGTACAGCGCCTGCTGCTCCGGTGGCTTGAAGTTCAGGTCGTAGCCCAACACGCCCGGCTCGTCAGCGTTGATGTGCCAGATGCCCGCCCCGCTCACCGCGGCCAACAGGCTCTTGCTCACAAAGCCGTGGTCGAGCGACCCGGCCTGCCCGTCGAACACGTACGACCACTGCCCGCCTGACAGAGCCACGAAGTCGTCGGCAGTGCCCGCTTGACCATCTGCACCGGCCTTGATCGCCCGCACCGGGTCCTCCTGCGAGTACGCGTTCAGGTCGCCCAACACCACCATGTCCGGATCGCCGCTGCCGGTCGGATCGGTCGCCAGCCAATCGACCAGCGCCTCGGCGGCGGCCGTGCGGGTCAGGTTGCAGTTGCCCTGCCCATCCCCGAGATCGGGCTCCTCGACGCGACCTCTCGAGCGGAAATGATTCACGACGACGGTGAAGACCTCGTCCTGGGAGTCGCGGAAGGTCTGTGCCAGCGACGGCCGGCTGCCGACCTGATCGAGCCCCTTGGCCGGACCCACCGGCGTCACCGCCGCAGTCCGGTAGAGCAGACCATTGCGGATCACATCAGTGCCCAGCAGCCCGGTGTCGACGAAGGCGTAGCCGGGCAGGTCGCTCACCAGGTCAGCCAGCGGCGATACCCCGGGGGTGTTCTCCACCTCGTTCAGGCAGCGATGATGTCGGCATCCAGCCCACTGAGCGCCGCCAGCAGTTTCGTGCGTTGCCGCGTCAATTCGGTGGGCTCGCTAGTGTCCCATCCGCGGCACAACTGATCCTGATGCGGCCCACACACCGCTGCACCGGAGTTCCCGGTCAGGAAGAAGTTGCCAGCATTCAGGGTCGCGATCCGCAGGCCGTCGATCGAGTGAGTCGTAGGCCGTGCACCGGCGCTCGCGAAGGTCGCAAACCCCGTCGGGTAGACCCGGTAGGCGTCGTAGCCGTAGCCCAGCACCCCCACCTCATCGGTGACCGTGTCGCCCAGCCGGAAGGTGTTGAGCAGCGAGAAGGGATTGCCGTTCGGGTGGAACAGGGTCGTCGGGTTCTGGGCACTGTAGGCGTCGTCGACGATGATCTGACGCTGCTTGTTCGCCTGCTCGCGGGCAAGTGCGGCGGCACCGGGCCACTCGACCTCCGTCCCCGTGAACAGCCGCGCCTCCCCGGGCAGCGGCAACGCCAGGGTGAACTCGCCATACCGGCCGAAGTCGTAGGAGTCCGCGACCTGCAGTGCCTCCCCGAACGTCACCCGCATCCCTTCATACCGCTCAGGATCGGTCAGCGGCATCATCACCCGCGTCGGGGGCGGCGCTGCCGCCGTCCCACACGCACGGATACCCGCCGACGTGACCGCCGCATTGTCGCTGTTGGCACTGTTCAGGACCGTCTCGCCGTAGCGCTCGCGGGCGTAGCCGGTGACGCGCACCCGATCGCCCACGGAGACGAGGTCGGCGTTGCCCGTGTAGACGAAGATGCCCTCGGAGGTGGCTGGGTCGCTGTCACTGATGGGGTCTTGGAGGTAGAAGCCACCGAGTCGAGCGCTGCCCTCGAAGTCGCTCGTGACGACCCCCATCGTGGAGAGCGGGCCGGTGATGGCTGCGGTCGGACCGCTGCCCTGGATCTGCGCGATCGTGGGAGGCGAGGCCACACACGGGTCGTAGGGCGTGAACTGGATCATGTAGTCGCTGACCATCACATCGGGCGGGTCGCTGGCATCCTGGTCGGTCACGCTCGCGGCCAACACCGTGAGCTGGCAGGTCCCACCCGTGGGCAGGTCCGTGGCCGGGTTGAGGACGAATGCCTGCGGACCACCGCTGACTGTGGCCGCCAGCGGTTGACCCGCGCAGGTCAGGCTGAACCACGGATCGGCGACGTTGACGGCCTCACTGAAGGTGACGCCGAGATCCGCGTCCATCGCGTGCGAAGCCCCGTCGGCGGGCACAGTCATACTCACGGTCGGGGCGGTGTCGGGGATGTTGCACGGGTTGGTCGTGGCGGATGTGTTGCGCGGATTTGGGGTCGTCGCGGCGAAGTCGCTACCGTTCGTGTCCGTCTCGGTGCAGCCCCCGGTGTTTCGGATCGCGGCCTTGGTTGCAGACAGCGCTGGCGCTGCCGTGCCCTCGAAGAAGTTCGCGGCGCCGTAGCCGACGAGGTCCTTGATGAGGGCGAGCTGCGTCGACGAACAGGGCGTGGAACTGCCGTTGCACCCGAGCCCGGTGGTCGAATTCACGAGCGCCACCTTGCCGTCGGTGGCACCCATGGCGATGGTTCCGGTCGCGTCAGGGGTGGGCAGTGTGGCGCCACTCGCTCCCGCAAATTCCTGCACGAGGTAGTACTGCCCCGGCTGCAGGGTCCCGGACAGAGCGGTCACGCCGTTCTGAAACAGGCCCGTGCCGGTCGCGCTGGTGTACTGCACCGACATCCCGGTCAGCGACACGACGCTGGCGCCGCGGTTGAACAGTTCGATGTAGTCGTTGCGGTACGTGGAGCCGGCGCTGCCACCCCCTCCGTAGACCTGGCTGATCACCACGTCGTTGGATATGGCCGTCGCCGGGGCGACTGGCCAGAGCGGGACGGCGAGCGCGAGGGCACCCGTGATGCCGATCAAGGTACGCATGGTTCCTCCCCCCATGCCAGAACCCGCAAATGGGAGAAGCCGCGTGCGCGGGCTCACTCCTTATGGTACGCCTGTGAATTGTGTTTCGAAAGGGGTTTCTCTCGCGGAGACGCCGTCGGTATCGCCGCCCTGAGCCATGTTTCCCGCCCAATCACGGAGTCGCGGTCCAAACGCGTCGGTTTTCGATGCGTTTGGACCGAGAACCAACCGTCAGCGACCCGCAAAGCCAGGTGTTTCTGCGCCTTCGATAGCCCCTCTGGGAGTGCGAGACCGCGCGCCAAATCCGGCGGTTCGTGAGGCGTTTGGCGCGCGGTTACCGCGTCAACTCCCCCAACAACGCCACCAAGGGTCCCGTCGCAGCCATAATCTGCTCCCGCGCGACCGGATGCCACTCATCACCCAGCACATGAGGGTCGGGGATATCGTCAGGGTGGGGCGTTTCGGTGCGCCGACGCCGGCGGCCGGCCATACCAGGCTCGACTGGCACCGGGGCCATGCCCCGCGCGGCGTCAAGCTCAGCCACCAGCCATTCCGTGCGACCCACCGTCGGCAGCGGTGCCACGAAGCGCCGCGGGTCGCCCTCCGGGTACTGCCCCGGGGCCCGCGCCGCCGCGACCATGCCAGCGCTCAGCAGCCATTGCGACAGCCGCCCCGCCTGCTTGATGGTGAACGTCCGCTGCCGGGCCTGCGGGTCGATCTCGACGACCCCGGCCTGATGCTCACGAGCGGCCGTCAACACCAGGTCGGCCCACTCCACAGCCTCCGGACTCAAAGGCGCCGAACGATGACTCGGGACGGTACATCCTGGCGCACCCACGACCGCGCGCGTCCCCGCCGACGCGGACGCCACCCCGGGCACGGCGGCCTGGCGCAACAGCCCGGCAGCCAGCGGCGAGCGGCAGATGTTCGCGGTGCACACGTACAGGACCTTCATGGCACTGCCCATTCTGCTCGCCACTTACCCGCCGCCGCCGTAGGTGTCCCGCGTAGATTTTGTGTCATGGCCGATCTGCTCCTGGGACGCACTCCCGACGACGCGAAAACCGATGTGACCGTCGCCACCGACGACCTCGTGACCCACGGCGTGATCGTCGGCATGACCGGCTCGGGCAAGACCGGCCTGGGCGTGGGCCTGATCGAGGAATGCCTCAACGCCGGAGTGCCGACCCTGCTCATCGACCCCAAGGGCGACTTGACGAATCTCGCACTGGTCTTCCCCGGACTGAGCGGCGCGGAGTTCGAGCCGTGGGTCGATCCGGCGCAGGCCAAAGCGGCCGGCGTCGACACCGCGACCTTCGCCGCGCAGCAGGCCCAACTGTGGAAGGAGGGGCTGGCGCCGTGGGGGATCGCCGAGCCGGAACTGGCCGCGTTCAAGGCCAAATTCGACGTCGCGATCTTCACCCCGGGCTCCACCGCCGGCATCCCGCTGAATGTCCTCGGCTCGCTGCAATCCCCGCAGACCACCGACCCGGAGGTGGTGGCCGACGAGATCGAGGGCTACGTCACCAGCCTGCTCAGCGTGGTCGGCATCAACGCCGATCCGCTGAGCAGCCGCGAGCACATCCTGCTCTCGAACATCATCGCGTCGGCGTGGGCGGCCGGCGAGAACATCGACCTGCCGACGCTGCTGGCCCGCGTCAACCAGCCGCCGATGCGCAAACTCGGGGTGTTCGACATCGACGAGTTCTTCCCGCCCAAGGAGCGCACCGCCTTCGCGATGAAGCTCAACGCGGTGCTCGCCGCGCCAAGTTTCGCGAACTGGATCACCGGCGAGCCGATCGACATTTCAGTCGATGTTGTGGACACCGGACGGCACCCCGCGCTGCGCGATCGTGACCACCGCGCACCTGTCGGACGAGGATCGGCAGAGTGCCACGAGTCTGGTCCTGAGCAAGTTCGTCACGTGGATGCGCCGGCAGAGCGGGACCACCGATCTGCGCGCGCTGCTCTACATGGATGAGGTCGCCGGCTACCTGCCACCGACCGCCAATCCCTCCACGAAGAAGCCGATCATGCTGCTCATGAAGCAGGCCCGCGCGTTCGGCGTCGGGGTGGTCCTGAGCACGCAGAATCCGGTCGATGTGGACTACAAGGCGATCAGCAACGCGGGCACCTGGCTGATCGGCCGGCTGACCACTGAGAACGACAAGGCCCGGCTGCTGGAGGGTATGTCCAGTGCCGCCGGCGGTGTCGATGTGAGGGCCATCTCCGATCAGATCTCGGCACTGGGCAAGCGGCAGTTCCTGGTTCGCAAAGCGGGCCAGAACGAGCCGGTGCTGTTCGGCACGAAGTGGGCGCGGTCGTATCTGCGCGGGCCGATGACCCGTGACCAGATCGCCCAGGTGGTCACGAAGGTGCCCGCGGTGACTGCCCCCGCGACGCCCGCGCAGGTGCCCGAGCCAGAGCATGCGTCGGACGAAACCCCGGTGCCGCCGACGGTTGCCGAGGTGCCGGTGGTCTACCTGGATCCCGCGGCTGCGTGGGCGGCGCAGGTGGGCGCGGTACCGCCTGCACCGACCGGGCCGCGGCTGGAGGCGGCGGCTGTCGCCCGGGTGATCCTGCGTTACCAGCTCGCGCGGGCCGGGGTGGCCCACGACCAGGAGTACGAGGCGGTCCTGTTCCCGCTGCCCGAGCAGACCATGACGTTGAGCCCGCTGGTGGTGGACTACGACGACCGGGATCTGCTCAGCGTCGCGCCGAACGCTGCGCGTTACGTGATCCCGGCGGCGAAGGTCGGCACGAAAACCTACTGGACGACCTTGCAACGTGACCTCACGGACCACCTCGTGGCCAGTGAGTCGCTGCAGGTCTGGCACAACCCGGACCTGAAGCTGTACAGCCGGGTCGGGGAGAGCGACCAGGAGTTCGTCACGCGGTGCGGCCAGGTCGCCGCCGAGCAGGCCGACAAGCAGGCCGCGGCGTTGCGCACCAAGTATGAGGCGAAACTGCGGGCGATCGACACGAAACTGGCCACCGCGAGCAGTCAGGCGCAGCAGGCGGAGGCCGCCCGCAACTCCGGGATGATGGAGTCGGCCGCGTCGGTGCTCGGCGGGTTCTTCGGGGGGCGCAAGTCCGCGTCGTCGATCACCGCAGCCGCCCGTCGGCACAGTTCCGCGACGAACCGGGTGCAGGCCGCCCAGACCAAGATCGGCGACTTGCAGATGCAGCGACAGGACCTGGAGACCGAACTCATGACAGAGATCGGGGACTTGACCGCGGACTGGCAGGCGAAGGCGGCCTCGGTGGAACCCGTAGAGGTCGAGCTCAAGCGCACGCAGATCCGCGTCACCGATCTGCGGCTGGTGTGGGTGCCGGTATGAGCGACTTTCTGGAGCTCGACGGGACGGTCCGTCCCATAGTGCAAGTAGGCGACCCGGTGCTGTCGACGCCGTGTGCGCCGGTCGAAGAGTTCGACGAGGCGCTGTGGCAGTTGATCGCTGACATGTTCGCGACTATGTACGCCGCGGACGGGGTGGGGCTGGCCGCGAATCAGATCGGGGTGAGCCTGCAGGTGTTCGTGTACGACTGCCCGGACGCTGAGGACCGGATGCATCGCGGGGTGGTGATCAATCCGCGGCTGCTGGATCCGGAGCGGCGTTACCTCGACGATGACGATGAGGGATGCCTGAGCGTGAAGGGTCAGTTCACACCGCTGGCCCGCCCGGATTTCGCCACGGTCCGCGGAGTGGACCATGAGGGGCAGCCGGTGGAGGTCTCCGGCGACGGGCTGTTGGCGCGGTGCCTGCAGCACGAGTACGACCACTTGCAGGGAATGCTGTTCATCGACCGGCTCAGCGCGCGCAAGCGCAAGAAGGTCCTGAAAGCCTGGGCCGAGGGGTGATCGGCGCGAGTTTGTCCGTGGCGCGCAGATTGCGTGCGTGTGGCTGACAAACCCGACCCGAAGTCTTCCGACGCTGCCCGGCACCGGGGGGCGGGCGCCGGCCCGCCCCCCCCCCCCCGCGGAAGTGTCAGTGGCAAGGACTTAACGTGCGCCGGCGCCACAAAACCCACCCAGCCCGCACCGCGAGTGTCAGATGGCACGTGATCGCTCAACGGGCGGTTGCCTCGCGCCGACAAAACCCGACCAAGTCCTCCGACGCTGCCCAGCACGCAACTAGTGGCAACTAACGTGCGCCAGTCCACCCGCCAGCAACAGAAACAGCCTACTTCAGCACCCGGCTCCGGTACCGCGCCTTGACCAACTTCGCCGCGGCCTTCTGCGCCAGCCCCGGCACCCTTGCCGTAGTCGTCGCGGTGCTCGTCGAACCACTCCCGCACACTCATCGGCGGCACCCCCGTGAGCTCGGCCACGGTGTCGGTCACCACGTTGGCCTGCCCCTCGCGCCAGGCGCGCAGGTGGCTGAGCACGAGGCGGTCGATGACGTCCGGGTCCTGCTTGCCGTACTGCACCATGAGCGTGCGCAGCTCGTCCTCGGGCATGTCGATGTAGTCCAGCTCGCGGCCGAGCACGTCGCCGAGCGTGGCCACCACCGTCGGCATGTCGATCGCCGCCGGCCCGCTGCACACGTACTCCTGGCCCTCATGCCCAGAACCGTTGATGATGGCCGCCAGCACCCGCATCACATCGGAGGCGGCCACAAATCCCACCGGCTGCCGCCCCGAGATCCCGAACACCACGCCCGCCAGGTTGATCTGGGGCGGCAGCGCCGCAAAGGCGAAGTCCATCATGGCCACCGGGTGCACGATGGTCCAGGGCAGCCCCGACTCCTTCATGTGGTCCATGACCTCGTGATGGCTCGGGTCGATCTCGTTGGCGATGAAGATCAGGTGCTTGCGGCCCTCGAGGGTGTTCACGAGCTCGATGGCCCGGGTCGCCGCCTGATCGTCGGTGGGCATCGTCAACAGCACGTGGGTCTCATCGCCGGGGCCGTGCACCGCCTCCACATCCGGCCATTCGGCGACCACTTCGGCGCCTTCCGGCACCAGGGCGCTGATCGGCACGTCGTGGGTGACGGCCAGGGATTCGATGAGTTTGCCGACGAACTCGTTGTCGGCGTTGGAGACCAGCAGTTGAGGCACTCAACCACGGTATGTGCTTCTCGCGGGGCCGACTAGGGCAACTCCACGTCGACGTTCCAGGCCACGTCATCGAGGCTCATCCGCAACCATGGCTGAGCCATGTCGGCCCACTGCACCGCACCGACCGCCGGCACGCCGATCCCGTTGATCCGGGTCCACGCCAGGTTCGCCGTGGTCCACGGCAAGGGTTCGGGATCGGAGGCGTCGCGGTAACGCATCGTGTCGAACCGCTGCAGCAGACCGGTCTCCTGATCGAACACGGCGGTGAAGGGCTGCTCACACTGCGGAATCCACATCAGCGCGCTCAACGGGTCGCTGGCCTCCCAGCGCGCCGTGGCCAGCACCGAGGGCAGCCACAGGTACTCCGCCCACATGGTCTGCAGCGCCGACAGGTTGATCTTCGGCTCGTTCTCGACGAGCTGGCCCGGCAGGTCCAGGCGCGCTTGGCCGTCGATGTAGGTCTCGGTGCCTTGGGCGACCTTGCGGCCGAACACCGTCAGTTCCATCTCGTGCTTGTAGCCGACCCCGACCTCGTGGCTGAAGCGCCAGCGGCCCGGAATCTGCAGCCCCTTCATGGCCATCGTGAACCGCCCGGTGAGGACGGCGCTGGTCATCAGCGGCAGGTCGGGGGCGACCACCTGGAGGTAGCGGCGTACGGGCTCAGGCAGGTCGGGCATGGGCTGCGGCTGGAACTCCCGCGTGGACTGCTCGATGTGAAACGGTTCCGGCATTTGTTTCAACCCGCGGCGGGCGGCCAGCGCACCTGCCGCGACCGCCGCACCGGCGGCGACCCAGCCCCTCACGCCAATCCCCACGACGCCAGGGCTGCCCGGGCGATCGGCTCGCCATGCTCGGGGACGAAATGCCCGGCCGCGACCCGCATGGGCTCGGGGCAGCCGCGGATCAGTTCGCGCATCCGTTCCATTACTGGTGGGCCGAGCACCGGGTCGTCGACGCCGATCGCCATGAACGACTCACCGGCGAACTCGGTGGCCCACCAGGCGGCGGCCGCCCGCGAGACAGCCACACCGTCGGCGTCGGAGCTTGTGGGGACCAGCGCAGGGAAGCGGCGCACGCCAGCCTGATAGCTGGGGTCGGGGAAGGGGGCTTGGTAGGCGGCGACCTCGGCGGGCGTGAGGCTGGTCTCCGCGCGGGACATCAGCTCGCCCACGTTGAAGTCGGGGGTGTTGGCCACGTAGTCACGCCAGGCGAGGAAACCGGGGGTGGGTTTGCTGCCCACGCCCAGGCCCGTGTTCATGATGAGCAGGCGCCGGATCAGATCCGGGTGGCTGACCGGCAGCGTGAGGCCGAGCAGGCCACCCCAGTCCTGCACGACGAGCGTGACGTCGCGCAGTTCCAGCGTGTCGATGAACTTCCGCATGGCCGAGTGGTGGAAGTCCCACGTGTAGTCCGCGTCCGCGACGGGCTTGTCGCTACGGCCGAATCCGAGCCAGTCCGGGGCGACCACCCGCATCCCCGCGGCGAGGAACACCGGGATCATCCGGCGGTACAGGTACCCCCAGGTCGGCTCGCCGTGCAGGCACAGCACCACGTCGGCGTCGCGCGGCCCCTCATCGAGGTAGGCCATCCGCATGCCATGCACCTCGACGTACTGCGCGGGCCACGGAAAGTCGGGCAGATCGGCGAAGCGGTCCTCGGGCGTGCGCAGGATCTCCATGGATGAAGCGTAGTCGCGCGGGCGATCAGGCGACCTCCAGGACGGCCTTGCCGAACAGCCGTCCCGCGGCCATGTCGGCCAGCGCTTGGGCGGCATCGGACAGCGGGTAGCGGGCGCCCACGATCGGCCGCACGACCCCGTCCTCGACCAGATCGACGAGGCGTTGCAGATCCTCCCCGGACTCCTTGGACATGAACATCCCCAGGCGCTGCCCGACGAACGGGTTGAGGGCCACCGCGCGGATCTGCCGGCCGATGCCCAGGATCTGCCCGCCGCCTTCACCGCCGACCGCCAGCAGTTGCCCCTTCGGCTGCAGGGCGGCCCGCAAAGTGCGCACATGGGCGTTCCCGCCGATGGCCAGGATCACATCGAAGCCGCCAGGCAGGGCGTCGGACCGGTAGTCGAGCACCTCTTTGGCCCCAAGTGCTTGGACCCGTTCGGCCTTGCCCGCGCTGCACACGGCGACCACCTCGGCGCCGCGGGCTGCGGCGAGTTGCACAGCGTAGACCCCCACGCCGCCGGACGCTCCGAGCACCAGGACCCGCTGGTTGCCCTGGATGTCCGCGGCCTCGATGGCCTGTAGGGCGGTCAGTCCCGAGATCGGCAGTGCCGCGGCCTCGGCGAAGCTCAGGGCTGCGGGTTTGGCCACGAGTTTGCGCTCCAGGGCTGCGGATTGCGCCGCGAAGGTGCCCATACCGATCCCGAGCACCTCGTCGCCCACGGCCCAGCGGGTCACGTCCGTGCCGACGGCGGCCACTGTCCCGGCCAGGTCGAGGCCGAGCACCGGCCGCTTCGGCCGCCGCATCCCGAACACCAGCCGCAACGCATACGGTGTCCCTTCCGCGAGGTGCAGCACCCCCCGGTCGAGACCGGCGGCGTGCACGTCGATGAGCACCTGGTCGGGGCCCACCTCGGGGGTGGGGACGTCGGCCAGATGGACCGGGCCGCCGTATTCGGTGCGTACTGCTGCCTGCATGGAGTTGTCCTTTCGTACGATGTACGAAAGCGTACACTGTACGAAGGCTCCGATCAATGGCGGGTGGCTGGCCCGGTTGTCCGCACCCCGGCGCAACAGCAAATGGGCGGAAGGTGCGATTCCGCACGGCGTGTCGCAGCAACAAGTGCCCGGACAGTGCCGGTTCCCCGGCGTCTGGCGGGTCCAGTGCGGACCGAACAAACCCTCATCTGGACCAGCCCCGCGGGCAGCGCCTCTTTGGCAGACTGGCACCATGCCCAATCTGTCCGATCTACTGGCCGCCGACCCGGGTTTGCACGCCGACGTCCTGGCCGCATTCGCGGTCGGCAAACACTGCACCATCGCGACCCTGCGCGCTGACGGTGCACCAAGGATCAGCGGCACCGAGGTGGAGTTCGAGGACGGCGAGGTGTACATCGGAACCGGCGAGGGGGCACGCAAGACCGTGGATATCGCCGCGGACCCCCGGGTCGCGATTCACAGCCCCACCCGCGATCCGGGGCCTCGATGGCTCCTGGCCAGGCGAGGCCAAGATGTCGGGCATCGCAGTGCAGGTCGAAACGCCGACCCACTACCCGCCGGGGGGCCGGCGCTTCCGGATCGACCTCACCTCGGCGGTGTACACGGACTTGACCGACGAGACCCCGCCCCGCCTGCGGATCCGGCTGTGGCGTCCCGGCCGCGACGTGGAGACCATGCTGCGGACCTAGGATCGGAATCGACCGGGAGGGGCGCATGAGCGACTGACTTCGCCCGGTGTGGCACGCAGGCCGGCTGCCGAGTGATGCTGTTTAGTACGCATGAACGCGTTTGTCCGTTTGCAGCATCACGTCCTCGCTGCGACGGTGAACATATGGGGTTGGAAGCGACATTGGCACCACTGGCGGGGCAGGTCCGGGAGATCCTGTCCGGGCGCACGGACGGGGCCAGTGAGGTGGCCGCCGCGATCGCGAAGCCACCGGGGGCGGTCGGCTGGTTCACCCCCGACGACCCGATCTGGACCGTGCATGGATCGGTCGCGACGTTCCTGGGCGGCGTGCGATCGCTGCTGTTCCAGGCCCTGCACCCCCTCGCACTAGCCGGCGTGGATCGGCATTCGACCTACCGCGAGGACCCGTTCGGACGGTTGCAGCGCACCGGCGCGTTCATCGCCGCGACGACCTACGGCTCAGTCGACTTGGCCGAGCAGACGATCCGCGCGATCCAGTCAATGCACACCCGGGTGCAGGGTGTCGCCAGCGACGGCCGGCCCTACTCGGCGCAGGATCCCCGGTTGTTGCTGTGGGTGCACCTGGCTCTGACCGACTCGATGCTGCGCGCCTACCTCGACTACGGCCGCGACGGGACCATCGACGCCGACGGGTACGTGGCGAACATGGCGGTGGTGGCCCGGGCCATGGGCGTGATCGACCCGCCGGAATCCGTGGCCGAGATGGAGGCGGCGCTGCAGGACTTCCGCCCGCAGCTGCGCGTGGACGCCGACACCCGGCGCACGCAGCACTTCATCCGCAAGGCCCCGCTGCCGTTGACGCTCAAACCGGGCTACGCGGTGCTGGCCCGGGCGGCGTGGGACTCCCTGCCGGACTGGGCGCTGGACATGCTCGACTCGACGCCGCGCACCGTGCCCGTGGATCGCGGCCTGGCCGACGCCGGCCTGCGGGTCCTGCGGTTCGCGCTGGTCGCCTCACCGGCTCGCCTGGCCGGGGAACAGCGACTGGCTCAGCGGCCTGGGATGCCCACGACGACCCCATCGGTGCACGGCGCCTCGATGTCGATCGGCCCCGGCGGCGGGAACACGTAGACGGGCCCGGGCTCGACGGGCACGCCGTTGACCTCGCCGGACCGCAGCACGGACAGCCGAACCACCCGCACGCCAGCATCGAACTCAGGCACGGTCATCACCCCGCACTGCCGCCCCGGATCGACCAACAGCGGCGTGAACGTCAACGGCGTCAAACGCCCGTCGTACTGCTGCGGATTGCTCGACACCTCAGGGAAGGCCGGCGGATTCTCGCCGACGTCCAGCAGGGTCCGGGTCGTCCCCAACTCAACCAGCGGCCCCGAGGTCGTGAAGAAGAAGTGCCCCAGCATCTCAGGCGGGCTGGGGGTGGCGGCCAACTCCACTCCGGCCGGCAGGGGACGGAACCAGTCGCGCCCCGGGGTCTGCGGGAAGGTGGCCATACTCAGCGCGCCCAGCACCGCGAACAGCCCAGTCCACGCCGGCCAGGTGAAACAGCCCAGGCCAGCCAGCAGCACCGTCCCCGTGATCAGGGTGAACCGCGGATCGGAGGCCAGTTGGCCGCCCGCGAAGCCACCGCGCAGGGCCACGAACGAGAGCACTTCGACGACGAAGAACCCGAGCGTGAGGCTCGCGACGACAGCGGTGCGACGAGGGGCCACCGCCACCCCTGCGATGAACAGCCCGGCCCACAGCATGAGGATCGCCAGCCCCCACAGCCCCACGGGATTGGGCGTCACCGTATGCACCTCGTAGGGCAGCCAGCCACCGACCGACCGCAGCACAGAACCCGGCCCCGCGAACCACATGGGGCCCGCGATGCTCGTGCCGCCATCCAGCCCGGGCCGCTGATCGGCGACGCGCAGCCCAAGCATCACGACAGTGATCCCGATGAGGACCAGCCACGACGTGCGGTTGTCGCGCCAGGCCCGTCGACCGCTGTAAATCAGGGCGATCGCGAACAGCACCAACCCGAAGTAGACCGCCCGTTCGTGGAACAGCCAGGCGCCGGTGCACAGCAGCCCGACCCACAGCGGTGTCCACTTTCCCGGCCGAGCGAGCAGCATCCCGGCGACGAACATGAACACGAGCGGGAGCGTTTCCAGCCCGGCCGAGAGCCACTGCTGAGCGACCAGGGTCGCCGGCCATGCCGCGAACAGCATCGCCGCCAAGGGACTGCCACCCCACCTGCGCAGCATCAGCCAGAACGTGACGCTCGTGGCCACAGCGATGAGGCTCAGCACGGTGGCGCCCGGCCACCAGACGTGCGGCGCCAGCCGGGCGAGCAACCACTGGACTGCAAAACTGCCCGGCTCCCGATGGCCGTTCCAGTTCTGCCAGACCAGGTCGCCGTTCCACGCGGTCCAGATGTGGATGTAGTCGTCCTGCCAGAAGAAGGCCCGCCAGATCACCCACAGCCGGATGGCGCTGGTGACAGCGATGACGGCCCAGACCACGAGGGTCAGCGTATTGCTCAACCGGTGTCCCCAATCGACCGAGAGCCTCAGTAGAGTCACCACGAACAACGGAAGGTTGGCACATGGCCCGGTCATGGAAGCAGTCGAAGGTGGTCACCTCGCAGGCATGGGGTGTGATCAAGGAGAACCCCTACATGCTGGCGTTCCCCGCGGTGAGCGCGGTTCTTGCCATCGTGGCCGCGCTCGTCATCGGCGGCGCGGGCGTCGCTGCCCTCGGTTGGAGCACCCTGGCCCAGGAAGCGAATACCGGTGAGGTCCCCACGAGTTCAGTCGTGCTCGGGGTCATCTTCATGTTCCTCGCCGCCTACGCGGCCACGCTGATCACGGTTGTCTTCATGGGCGGCCTGGTCAAATGCGCCGACGAGGAGTTGCAGGGCCGCGACAGCTCGTTCGGGGCCGGCCTGTCCGCCTCTTTCAGCCACCTGCCGGCGCTGATGGGCTGGGCGCTGATCGAGACGGTGGTCGGATGGCTGATCTCCGCGGTGCAGGGCAACGGGGCCAATGACAACGTCCTCGTGACGATCTTCCGGCTGGTCCTCGCCGGCCTCATGCAGGTCGCCTGGACGATCATCAGCTTCTTCGTTCTGCCGCTGATCATCCTGCGGGGCAAGGGCCCAGTGCAGGCGATCAAGGAGTCCGTCAAGCTCATCCGCGCGACGTGGGGCATGCAGGTCGCCGGTGGTGTGCGGATCGGCGGGATCATCGCCCTCATCGCCGTACTTCCCGGCATCCTGGTCGCCGTCGTCGGCGGCTTCATCGCGATGTCCGGGACTCCGGCGGTCGGCGTGCCGATCTCAGCGATCGGCGTGATCGTCGTCATCGTGGCAACCGTCCTGATCAGCGCCATGAAAGCGATCTTCTCCGTGGCCATGCTGCACTACGTCGAGCAGGGCACGGCCCTGGGGCCGTTCAACGCCGACGAACTGCAGTCAGCGGTCAAGGTTCGGGGCTGACCCGGGTTGCTTCTGGAAAACTCCGCACGCGATGCCCTGCGATGCGGAGTTTTCCAGGTCTTCGTGCGGACAAAACACCCCATACCGAGCATTTCTTCTGGACTTCGCCGCATCGATCTTGCTCTGGACCAATTTCGTGCGGAGTTTTCCAGGACAACCCCGCTAACGCCGCCCCGGCGTCCCCCGGTTCAGGTGGGCCATCGCCTCCGTCAGCCCCTCGGTGGTCAGTGGGAACATCTCGATCACCTCACCGATGGCCTCGATCGTGGTCCCGTGCCACCGGCTCAGCGGCTCGGGGTTCAACCAGCAGGAATCGGTGAAATGGTCGCCCAGGATCCGCAGCCACTCGATACCGGGCACCCGGGAGTTGTCATTGGCTGACCAGGGTCCGGCCTGCCCGAGTTCATAAGGGGCCATGAACGCGTCCCCGACCATGATGAGCTTGTAGTGCGGTCCGCACTCGCGCAGCAGGTCGTGCACCCACACCGGTTCGGTGAATCGGTCAGTGCCGTAGACCTTGCCGTACACGCAGTTGTGGAAGTAGTAGGTGCGCAACTCCTTGAAGTGGGTGGCCTTCTGGGTCGCGCTGAACACCTGCGACATCAAGGTCGTGTAGGGGAACATCGAACCGCCGACGTCCGACATCAGGATCACGTGGGTGTTCGGCCGGCTCGGCGGGCGCACCACGACCTCGATCTCCCCGGCGTTGCGGGCGGTCTCGTCGATGGTCGCGTCGATGTCCAGCTCGGTCTGGGACCCCTCCCGCACGAAGGCCCGCAACCGCCGCAGCGCCACCTCGAGCTGACGGATGTCCAGGGTCACGTCCGAGCGGTAGGGCCGGTAGGAGCGCATGTCGGCGATCCGGATGGCGGCCCGGCCACCCCCGGAGCTGCCAGTACTGACACCGGAGGACGCCGACCCGGCCTGCCCCAATTGCGACTTGCCGCCGGTCCCGATCCAGTAGGGACCGCCGTCGTGGCGCTCGGTCTGTTCGGCCTTGCGCTGCTCGAACATGTCCAGCAACTCCTGGACGTCCGGCGCCTCGGTCTCGCTGATCTCCTCGAGGCGAGCCGCCTGCTCATCGAGCCATTCGCGCAGTTCCTCGGTCAGCTCGGTGTCCCAGTCGAGATTGCCGTATTCAGCCAGGAACGCCCGATCAAAGGCGTCGAGATGCCCCTCGTGGTGGATCATCGTGGCCCGGGCGATGTAGTAGAAACCGCGCACCGAGTTCTCGTGCGCACCGGCCCGCAGCGCGGCCGCCAGGTTCAGGGCCTCCGTCGGTCCGACCGGCACATCGGCCTCCCGCAGCCGGTACAACAACCCCAGGTAGAACATCAGAACCGGCGCCGGCCGCTGACCTGATTGACGAAAGCCTGCAGGTCCTGCTCCTTCTTCAGCAGCGTGCCCAGGAACGGAGTGGCTTCGGTGAGTTCGACAGTCTCGATGCCGGCGACCTGCAGCATGGCGATCCAGTCCACGAGTTCGCTGGTGCTCGGTGGTTTGCGGATGCGGTCCATCCCGCGCACCGCGAAGAAGGCACTCAGAGCCTGTTCCATCAGGGCGGAATCCAGATCAGGGTGATGCACATCGACGATGCGCGACATCAACTCCCGGTCCGGGAAGTCAATGAAGTGGAAGATGCAACGGCGCAGGAACGCGTCGGGCAGTTCCTTCTCAGCGTTGCTCGTGATGATCACCACAGGTCGCTGGGTGGCGGCGATCTCGTCGCCGGTCTCCGTGACGACGAACCGCATCCGGTCGAGTTCGTGCAGTAGGTCGTTGGGGAACTCGATGTCAGCCTTGTCGATCTCGTCGATGAGCAGGACGACCCGCTGGTCGGACTGGAACGCCTGACCCAACGGCCCCATGTGGATGTACTCCCGGATGTCGCGCACGTCGTGGTCGCCGAAGCGGGAGTCATACAGGCGCTGCACGGTGTCGTAGTGGTACAGGCCCTCCTGCGCCCGGGTCGTGCTTTTGACGTGCCAGGTGATCAGCGGGAGTTGTAGTGCCTCGGAGACGGCCTCGGCCAGCAGCGTCTTGCCGGTGCCCGGTTCGCCGCGCACGAGCAGCGGCTTCTCGAGCACGAGCGCGCAGCGCACAGCCGCGTCGAGGGCGGGATTGGTCAGGTAGGCATCGGTGCCGGTGAACTCCACGGATTCAGCGTAAGCGGCAGCAGCGGACCGCTTGCCGGGACGTAGCGTCAGATCCGGGGTTCAATGGACCATGCCAATCGCGACACAGACCTTCGAAAGCCACTCCCCCGCCGATGGCCGGGTGATCGCCACCTTCCCCGTGATGGACGCCTCGGAGGTACGCGAGGTGGTGGACCGGGCGCGGCTGGCCGCCACGTGGTGGGCAGATCTGGGGTTCGACGAGCGGCGCCGAAGGATCTCCCGCTTCAAGGGCCTGCTGGCCCGGCGCTCCCGCGAACTGGCCGAACTGGTGCACGCCGAGAACGGCAAGCCGACCGATGACGCCCTGCTGGAGATCATCCTGTCGGTCGAGCACACGAACTGGGCGGCGCTGCACGCCGAGAAGGTCCTGAGCCGGCGCTCCGTGCGACCCGGTCTGCTCACCCTGAACCATGCCGCACACGTGGAGTACCAACCGCTGGGAGTCGTCGGCATCATCGGACCCTGGAACTATCCGGTGTTCACACCGATCGGCTCGATCGTCTACGCCTTGGCCGCCGGCAATGCCGTGGTCTTCAAACCGTCGGAATTCACCCCGGCGGTCGGCCAGTGGCTGGTCGACACGATCGCCGAAGTCATCCCCGAGCAGCCCGTGGCCCAACTCATCACCGGCTTCGGTGCCACCGGCCAGGCCCTTTGTGAGGCAGGCGTCGACAAGATCTCGTTCACCGGATCCACCCCCACCGGCAAGAAGGTGATGGCGTCGTGTGCGGCGAGCCTGACGCCCGTGCTGCTGGAGTGCGGCGGTAAGGACGCGGTTCTGGTGGACAAGGACGCCGACCTCGACAAGGCCGCCGACGCCGCCGCCTTCGGAGCCTTCAGCAACGCCGGCCAGACGTGTGTGGGCGTCGAGCGCGTATATGTCCACAGGGAGGTCTACGACGAGTTCCTCGGCCTGGTCGCGCAAAAGGCCCGGGCTCTGACACCTGGGCACGGTCCCGATTCGTCCTACGGCCCCATGACGATGCCGTCGCAGATCGAGGTGGTGCGCCGGCACGTGAAGGATGCCCTGGACCGCGGCGGGCGGGCTGTCGTCGGTGGTCCGGAATCCATCGGCGAAGGCGTCGTCGAACCGATCGTGCTGACCAATGTGCCCGAGGATTCGCTCGCTGTGATGGAAGAGACTTTCGGGCCCACGTTGGTCGTCAATCCGGTCGCCGACATGGATGAGGCCGTGGATCGTACGAATGCCGCAGACTACGGCCTGGCCGCCACCATCTTCTCGGGCAGCCGACGCCGTAGTGAGGACCTCGCCTCCAGGCTGCGGGTGGGCATGGTGAGCATCAACTCGTGGGTGATGTACGCCGGTGTCTCCTCACTGCCCTGGGGCGGCGTCGGGCAGTCCGGGTTCGGGCGCATCCACGGCCCGGACGGACTCAAGGAGTTCGCGCGTGCCAAGTCGACCGTCCGCGAGCGCTTCGGGATTCCCCTGAAGTTGACCTCGTTCGCCCGACATCCTCGCACCACGGAGGTCGTGCGCCGCGTGATGTCGTTCCAGCACGGCCACGGAAGATAGGCAAACCACTTCTGTGATGCGTATCACTGCAACCCCCCTTCACTTCTCTATGCGTATACACGTATAGTTGAGACATCGACAGCGAGGAGGTGAAGAGCATGTACGGACATAAAGGCCACGACACGAGTAATCAGCTGGGAATCAACAACAGCGTTTACAAGGCCCACATCGAAGCCGCAGTAAAGGGCAAGTCCAAGCTCATTCCGGACACGAAGGCTCCGCGCAAGTAGAGACCCCAATCGTCACGAAGGCCCCCACCGGGATCCGGTGGGGGCCTTCGATCTATACATCTGGTTGAGAATTCCGAGCGATCGCCCATTTTCAACCAGCGACACGTTTCAGATATCCGTTTCATCCTATTTACACCGCGTGGCTTCTACAGATCTGGTTGGACAGGTCATGCTTCCAACCAGATGTGTAGGAGCCGACACGCGAAAAGGGCCCCGAGTCACCTCGGGGCCCTTTTGCGAACAACTACTGCAGCAGCGAGGCCACGTCCACGTTCGGCGGAACCAGAACCTCGTCGATCACGTGGATCACGCCGTTGCTGGCCACCACGTCAACGGCTTCGACATCGGCCCGGTTGACCTTCACGTCACCGTCGCTCTGGACCCGGATGGTCAGGTCGGAACCCTCGACAGTCGGCACCTTGCCGGGCTGCACGTCGGCGCTCATGACCTCACCCTCCACAACGTGGTAGGTCAGGATCTGGGTCAGCACCTCCTTGTTCTCCGGCAGCAGCAGGGCGTCGACCAGGCCCGCGGGCAGGTCGTCGAAGGCCTCATTGGTGGGGGCGAACACGGTGTACGGGCCGGAACCACTCAGCGTCTCGGCCAACCCAGCGGCCTGCACGGCTGCGACCAGCGTGCTGAAGTCCGGGTTACCGGCGGCCACGCCGACGATGGTCTCATCAGCCATCGGGGTTTCCGCAGCCGACGGCGATTCCATCGGTGCGGACGAAGTGGCTGCCGGGCTCGGCGTGGACTCCGCGGAGTCCGAACTGCTGGAACAGCCGACGAGCGCGAGCGAAGCGACTGCGAAGCCGGCGGCGACGATCTTGACGTTCATGAATCCTCCTGGGAGCGAATTGGCTTTCGTGTATTACTTCGCCGCTCATGTCCGGTTTGGATTCACTTCAATTGTAAGGGAAATGTAAGGCGGGCTCCCGGCAGCGGAGGCCCCGGCGGGCACTGTCCGGCGACCCAGTCCAGCACCACATCCAGCACGTGAGCGCGCGGGCCGTCCAGCATCACGTCGTGACCGCCCGGCACCCACTCCAGGTGCGCACCCAGCGCCTGCGCGCAACGGCGCACATCAGCCGGTGCCACCAACGCGTCCTGTTCGGCGCCGACCACCAGCACCGGGCTGTCTACCGGACCGACGCGCTCGGGGCGCAACATCGCCCACTGCGCCCACCGCGACTCCCGGCCCACCCGGCTGGCGTAGTCGCGCGCCTGCTCCTGGGGCAAGTCCGCGAACAGGTCTTGCGCGCGCAGCCGGATCGTGGCACCCAGCGTCCCCCGCAGCAACTCGGTCGGCCGGTTACGGGCCATCCCCAGCACCGTGGCCGGCGCGCCCACGGCCGGGATCGGGGTGAGCAGCACGCCGGCCCGGGCCGGGTATCGCTGCAACACCCGCTGGACGACCATCCCTCCCAGCGAATGCCCGACCAGCACCGGTGGCTGCGGCAGTCCCGCGATCGCCTGCAGAACGTCGTGCTCGTAGTCGCGCACGGTTGTGCGACCCAACTCGTTCTGACCGCCGGACCCGCCGTGGCCACGCAACGACAGCGCATGGCTGCTGAACCCGCGTGCCGCAGCAAGTTCCTGCCACGGTTCGAAACACCACGCACCATGCCCGAGACCATGCACGAACAGCAGCGGCGGATTGTCACCGGCCACCTCGACGCTGCGAACCTCCAAGTGCACCGGCCGGGTCGGCCACGCCCACTCGGTCCGGCGCAGGACGCGGCGGCTCATGACGCCACCTGCCGCAGGAACTGCGACACGGCCGTCAGGTAGTCCTGATGCGCGATCTCGTAGAAGTGCCGCGTCGAGTCCTTGTAGTGCGCGCCACCTGTGAAGCGTTCATCGCGGTGGGCGTTCAGTTCCGCGTGCAGCTCACGCGCGCGGCCAGGGTCGCTGCGGTAGAGCCGCAGGAATTCCGCGATCGCCATCGCCTGCCAGTGCGCGATCGCCCACTGCCCGGAGTCGGGCTGGATCAGGCCGGACAGCCACAGCGTGGGGTGGGTCGGGGAGGCCATCTGCAGCGCCAGCCGCGGCCGGCCGTCGGCGGCGTCAAGATCGGCCGGGTTGGCCAGGAACGGGAACACCGCGAGGTATCCGGTCGCGAACACCACCAGGTCGACGTCGGCCCGGGTGCCGTCGGTGAACACCGCACCATCTGTGTCGAAGCGCGCGATGTCCGGCTTAGGGGTGATGTCCCCGTGCCCGACGTAGTAGACGAGCTGCTGGTTGACGATCGGATGGGTCTCGAAGAAGGCGTGGTCAGGCTTCTGCAGACCGAACGACTCGAACTTGCCCATCGTGGTGCGCAACGTCGCGGCGAAGGCCAGCCGGCGCATCGCCAGCGGCACCCGCATGGCCAACAGTTGGTCGGCGATCTGATCCGACGGTTTGCCGAAGACGAACTTCGGGTTGTAGTAGTAGCCGCGGCGCGTGGAGTGGAACGTCGCCTGGGCGTTCTGCGCCGCCTCCACGGCGATGTCACAGCCGGTGTTGCCAGCGCCCACCACCAGCACTCGCTTGCCGCGCAGTTGGGCCGCACTCTTGTAGTCGGCCGAATGCAGCACCTCCCCGCCGAACTCGCCGGGATACTGCGGCACCTTGGCATGCCAGTTGTGGCCGTTCGCGACCACCACCGCGCCGTACCGGATCGTGGTGTCGTTGACCGTGACGTCCCACTGGTCGCCCACCGCTGCCACCCTGGTGACGGTGGCGTTGAACGAGATCCGCTCGCGTAGCCCGAAGTGCTCGGCGTACCGGTCGAAGTATTGCTTCACCTGCCGGTGACTGGGGTAGTCCGGGTAGGCGTCGGGCATCGGGAAGTCCGGGAACTGCGTGAACGGCTTGCTCGAGATCAGGTGGGTGCTCTCGTACACCCGGGAGGTCGGCGCGCCGAAGTTCCAGTTGCCGCCGAGGTCGGCGGCCCGCTCGAAACCATCCGCGGGGATGCCGAGTTGCAGCAGCGCCTTCAGCGCACTCAACCCGTGCGGCCCCGCGCCGATCACTGCCACGCTGTTACTGCGATCCATGTCCCGACCGTACGTGGGAAGGTGAGGACATGCAGTTCATTCAGGCGGACATCACGACACTGGCTGTGGACGCGATCGTCAACGCCGCCAACGAGCGGCTGTCCGACGGCGCGGGGGTCAACGGGGCGATCCACCGCGCTGCCGGACCGCAGCTGAATGCCGCCTGCCGGGCGATCGGTGGCTGCCCCACGGGCGAAGCCCGGATCACGCCCGGCTTCGACCTGCCGGCCCGCTTCGTGATCCACACGGTCGGCCCAGTGTGGCACGGCGGTGACCGGCGTGAGCAGGAGCTGCTGGCCAGCGCCTACCGCAGTTCGCTGGCCCTGGCCGTCGAGCACGACCTGCGGACGGTGGCCTTCCCCGCCATCAGTTGTGGCATCTTCGGCTACCCCGTGGAGCAGGCGGCGAAGGTCGCGGTGGCGGCGGTGCGGGAGTCCGACCTGGAGGTGACCTTCGCATTGTTCTCGCCGGAACTGCTGGAGGTCTTCAGCCGCGCCTGGCGCGAACACAACTGAGCGGTTGCTGCCGATCGCAGCAACCGCTCAATCGAACTACTGGTCTTGCTCGCCGTTCCCGGAGGGCTGCATCTCGTTGATGTATCCCACGCCCCGGTCGTAGACCGTCTTGACCTCGGCGAACGCGTTCGCGCGACGGGTCTGGGCGTTCTGCTTGGCGCTCTGGTACAGCTCGCGCAGACGCTGCTGCAGGTTCTGGATGCGGGTGTCAGCCTGCTGGGTGGCCTGCTCGATGCGCTGGTCGTAGGTCTCCTTGGTCTGCTCGACCTGGTCGTCGTACTTGTTGTTGGCGACCTGGATGTCGTCGCGCTTCTCCTGGCTCACGGTGTTGATCTGGTCCTGCACTGCCTTGAGTTCGGTCTGCAGATTCTGCTTGCGCACGGGGTTCTTGGCCTTGGCGATCTTGGCCTGCAGCTTGGCGCGCTGCTTGGTCAACTTGTCGAGCTGGGTGGTGTAGTTGGTGTTGATCCGCGCGAGCTCGGCCCGGCGGTTGGCGGCGATCGCATTCAGGCGGCCCTGCTCGGCCTTGCGCAGGGTGGACAGGGTCTGGCGCTTCTTGGCCTTCAGCGCCTGCACCTTCTCCTGCCGCAGCGACTTGCGCTCCTTCGCGACCTTCAGATCCTGCTGGTAGAGCGCGCGCACCTTGTTGGAGACCCGCGCCTTGCGCGTCGACAGTTCACTGCGGTACTGCGCGATCTGCGCGGCCGTCTGGGGCTGCCCCTTCTTCACCTCCAGCTGCGACACGTAGGTCTGCAGCGCCCGGAACTCCTTGGTGCTGCGGATGCTGTTCGCAGCGTTGGCCGGAGTGGTGCCAAACACCAGGGCAGGGGCGATAAGAAGGGCTAAGAGCCAACGGAGTCTCATGGGACAAAAGGTACTCCTGGCTCGATCGTTTAGATGTTCGAAAGTCGACATGCACCCGTCCGGGCGACCGCCGGTTACCAAACTGCAATCTTGGAATTCGCTAAGGTGACCTGATGCGAATCCTGCGCCTGTCCGGCGCGGTCCTGCTGGTGGCCGAAGTGCTGCTGATGATCCACCCCATGCTGCTGGCTTCCAACTTCTTCAGCGGGGCCGGCATGCTGGGAAAGGGCCTGTTCTACGTGCGTGTGCCCGACGTCATCGCGCAGGGTGTGTCATACCTGATCCTGCCCACCGTGGCGGTTCTGTTGGTGCTGGCGGCGATCGGGGTAGCCACCTCCGCCCGCGGCATAGGGGCGCTGGTGTTGCAGCCCTTCGTGCTGGGCCCGGCAGTGGTCCCCTTCCTGCGGCCCATGCTGCTCGTGGCGCCGGTGGTGCTGCTGTTGGTGGTCGTCGCGACGGTCGGCGTGCTGATCGCGCTCATCGGCCACACCCCCCGGCAGCGCACCCGGCACCGGCGCTGGTGGCTGCTGGCGATCTACGCCGTCGGGCTGACAGCTCTGGTCGTGGCCAACGGCCGGTCGACGTCCTTCCCCATCCAGCCGATGGACCGGTTCGCGGCCGCGGGCACTGGGAGCGCGCCGACGTCGAAGAACCTCCCGGCCGCCGACACGACGCAGAACCCCTCGATGGCGGCCAACCCCTTCAACAGCATCCACAACGATTCGTGGGCCACAGACACCTACGACCTGCCGGCGCCAGCCCCGGGCGGCGAGGTCGAGACGCTGTTCACCGGCGGGGACTGCGCGACCATCACGTTCGACTCCCGCGGTCGGCTGATCACCTTGTGTTCGACCCTCGCGCAGGTCGTGGGGTATGTGATCGACCCGGCCACGCTCGAGGTGATCACGAGCCGGCAGGTGGGCACCCGCACCCCCAGCCTCACGGACTTCTCCGGCGGCGGCTACTTCGTCCTCGACGACAAGGACCGCATCGTGTTCCCCGCCCGCGGTGGCGTGCTGCGCGTGTTGTCGTCGATGGATCTGCGCGAGGTGGACAGCATCGATGTGTCGGACACGCTGGCTGCGGATGAGCAGATCACCTCGGTCCTGCCCGACTGGCAGGGCCGCTATTGGTACGTCGGATCGCTGGGCACTGTCGGGGTGGTCGGAGATGACGGACCGAAGGCCGTGAACCTGCAGGGTGAGGACATCGAGAACTCGTTCGCCGTGGCCCGCGACGGGGTGTTCGTCGTGACGGGGGCCGCGCTGTACCGGCTGGAGGCGGTCGGCAACGGTCCTCCCCGCCAGGTCTGGCGCACCGAGTACGACCGCGGGCAGCAACGTAAACCGGGCCAGACCAGCCGGGCGTCGGGCACCACACCAACCCTGTTCGCTGACTGGGGTGTGGCCATCACCGACAACGCCGACCCGCAGATGAATGTCGTGGTGGCTGACCGGCGCACCGGCCGGATCGTCTGTGAGGTGCCGGTCTTCGGTTCCGGGGCCAGCGCCACGGAGAACTCACTGATCGCGATCGACGACACCCTGGTCGTGGAGAACAACTACGGGTACGCGCCGGCGATCACCTCCACCATGGCGGGTCGCAGCACCGAACCCGGGATGGCTGGGATCAGGGCTGTGGACGGCGAGTGTTCGCCGGCGTGGAGCAACGACAGCGTGTACGTGCCGTCGTTGGTCTCGAAGGCGACCACCAAGCAGGGCCTGGTGCTGACGTACACGAAACCGCCCACGGACAACGGCGTCGACGGCTGGTACTTCACCGCCGTCGATGTCCGCACCGGCGAGCGGGTCTGGACCCAACTGGCCGGCACCGGGGTCAGTTTCAACAACCACTACGCGGCGGCGTACCTGGGTCCGCAGGGCGACCTCTTCATCGGCACACTGAGCGGGATCGCGGTGCTGCGGCCATGAGGTGGCGCTGGGTCGCGATCGGTCTCGCGCTGCTGGCGGTAGTGGCCTTCCTGGGCCGCGGCCTGGTCGTGGAGAAGTTGACCCTGAAGCGTGGGGCCGACGCGTACCTGATCGGATACCCGCTGGTCACGATGATGGCCACACGGGATGCCCTGGTGGAACCGCCGGCCGCCATCAACGCCTTCAGCCACGCCCGCTACCTGCCGGACGGCCAGAGCAGCGTGCAGGTGGTGGCGCCGAGCCGGGACACCTACTACTCCAGTGCGTGGCTGGATCTGCGCGACGGCCCGGTGATCATCGAGCAGCCCGACATGGGTGAGCGCTTCTGGTTGATGCCGGTGCTCGATGCGTGGACGAATGTGATCGCCGACCCGGGCACTCGCACCCTGGGCAACGATCCGCACACGATCGTGATCACAGGGCCGGGATGGACGGGCGCGACACCACCGGAGGCACAGGTCTACCGCAGCCCCACTGAGATCGCCTGGGCGATCCTGCGGATTCAGGCCGGACCGGGCGTCGCCAGACTGCAGGACGGATTCACGATCGCGCCGCTGTCGGACCCGAGCGCCACCACGGAGTCGGCGGTGTTCGAGCAGCCGCGGTCGACCGCGGACGTACGGGCGGCGGTGGATGCGCTGTCTGGTGAGGAGTTCTTCGCGCAGTTGGCGGCGGCGCTGGAGAACACCCAGATCGATCCAGAGGCGGCCCAGACACTGGCCAGGATCGGGGTGACGCCAGGGGCGTTCGACGCGCCCACGGGCGCTGCGGCCCAGGGACTGGCCGACGTCCCCGCCCGCGTCCAGGAGGGGATGACCGAAGCCATCGAGTCCGGGCAGGGATCCACCGAGATCAACGGCTGGCGGGTGCCGCCGATGATCCTGGGTGACTACGCGGACGAGTACCCGACACGGGCGGTGGTCGCGCGCGAGGGGCTCGGTGCGAACCTGCCGGCGGATGCGGTCTATGCCACCACCACTGTGGATGCCTCGGGGGCGGATCTGCAGGGAGGTCGGACCTACACGATCGACATGCCTGCCGACGTCCCCGTGGGTGCGTTCTGGTCGGTGTCGGTGTACGACTCCCAGGGCAGTTTCCTGCCCGGCGCGGTGGACGGCTTGTCGGTGTCGGGTGGGCCCGACGAGCCGGCCGTGCCGATCACTGTGTCCCCGACGAAGACCGAAGGGGCCTGGCTGCGGTCACCGGAGCAGGGGCCGTTCAGGCTGCTGATGCGCCTGTACGAGCCCGAGCAGGTGGTGCTGGACAACCAGTGGCAGTACCCGCCCGTGTCCACATCTGGTTGAGCATTCGAGTCCGGAGCACATTCTCAACCAGATGTGGCGATCAAATGTCTGACTTGGGTCGGTTTCGGGCCCTGCAAAAAGCGACCACATCTGGTTGGGCGGCCATCGGCGCCAACCAGATGTGTAGACGAACCCCGCTAGGGCAGCGCGATATCGAGCTCCACCGTGACTTCGTCGCTGACTTTCAGCTGCCCCAGCATCGCGGAGTACGGCTTGATGCCGAAATCTGACTGCACGACCGGAACACTGCCCTGTGCACGGCCATCAACGATCGTCAGGGTGGTGTCGATCGCCTCGGTCACACCGTGGATGGTCAGGTCACCGGCCACATCGATGGTCGCGTCGGTCATGACGATGTTGTGGCACTCGAACACGGCCTCGGGGTACTCGCCGACATCCAGGGACTTGCTGGCATTGCGCTGAATCACCTGCTTGTCCACGATCGTCAGCGGAGTGACACCGCCGGAGCCGGACGCCACCTTCAGACTGGACAGGCTGGCCCGGAAGATCAGGCTCGTCGGCTCTCCCCCCGCAACCTCCACTTGGGCGGACCATTCATTGACGCTGAGCACCAGACGATGCCCCATCCGCGCCGCTGAACCGGCCACTCCCGTACGTACTGAGACCGTCCCCTGCTCCGGGCCGAAATCCATACCTCCATCGTAGTTCGCCGAGGATCGCCCATTCGTGTTCAAAGATCCGACCCCGCTACACATTCTCTGCACTGTAGGCGTATGCTGCATAGTGTGCAGACAGAGCAGCAGCCAATGCAGACCCTGCTGAGTGCGCGACAAGTGCAGGAGGTCCTGCACATCGATCGTTCGACCGTGTACCGCATGGCCGAGGACGGTCGGCTCCCCGCGATCCGCGTGGGCAAGCAATGGCGGTTCCCCGCCGACGACATCTACCGGGTCGTCAGTGCGCAGCCACCGGTCCTCAACACCAGCCCGCTCGACCCAACCGTCGCCAGCGCCATCGCCGACCTCGCCGGCGACCTGCTCGGGGTGATGGTCGTCGTGACTGACATGGACGGCCACCCGATCACCCCGATCGCGAATCCGTGCAGCTGGATGACCGAACACCTCGAAGATCCGACGGTGCTCAACACCTGCATCTCCGAATGGCAGGGCATGGCCGACGACCACAGCTTCCAGCCCAACTTCCACACCGGCCAGTTCGGTTTCCAGTGCGCCCGCGCATTCGTGCGGTCGGGGCGCGAACTGGTCGCCATGGTCCTGGTCGGCGGCATCACCCCCACCCACGAACCCGGCTTCTACGACCTCGACGCCAAGGCCCGCGAGCGGGTGCTCGCTGCGCTGCCCCGCGTCGCCGCTGCTCTGTCCAAGACCGCAACACATGAGGAGACACGATGAAAAAGCTGGTGATCCTGGGCGCTGGTACCGCCGGGACCATGGCCGCCAACAAGCTGCGTCCGCAGTTGCCCAAGGATGAATGGTCCATAACCATCATCGACCAGCATCAGACGCACTACTACCAGCCGGGCTACCTCTTCATCCCCTTCGGCATCTACCGCCCTGACGAGGTCACGAAGCCGACGAAGCGCTTCATCCCCACCGGCGTCGACCTGGTCACCGGCGCGATCCACAAAGTGGTCGCTGAGGAGAACAAGGTCCTCCTCGAGGATGGCCAAGAGTTCTTATACGACTACCTGATCATCGCCACCGGCACCACCCCCCGCCCCGACGAAACGCCGGGCATGGCCGACGACCTCGGCGGGTCGGTCCACGAGTTCTACACCTTCGAAGGAGCCACCGCGCTCGCCGAGAAGCTGCGCACGTGGGAGGGCGGGCGCCTCGTTGTGCATGTCAGCGAGATGCCCATCAAGTGCCCGGTCGCGCCGCTGGAGTTTACCTTCCTGGCCGACGCCTTCTTCGATGAGCAAGGCCTGCGGGACAAGGTCGACATCACCTACGTGACCCCGCTGGAGGGCGCGTTCACGAAACCTGTCTCATCGCGGTTGCTCGGCGACATGTTGGACAAGCGCAAGGTGCATCTCGAGCCGGACTTCATGGTCGAGTCCATCGACACGCAGGCCAAGAACCTCGTCTCCTTCGACGAGCGCGAGATCCCCTACGACCTGCTCGTCACGGTGCCGGTCAACATGGGTGCCGATTACATCGCCCGCAGCGGCCTCGGCGACGACCTCAACTACGTGCCCGTCGACCAGTTCACCCTGCTGTCCAAGGCCCACGAAAACATCTTCGCGGTGGGAGACGCCTCCGACATCCCAGCCTCCAAGGCGGGCTCGGTGGCGCACTTCGCGATGGATCTGTTCCCCGCGAACTTCATGCGCCACATCCAGGGGCTGAAGATGACCGAGTTCTTCGACGGCCACGCCAACTGTTTCATCGAGACCGGACATGGCAAGGGCCTGCTGATCGACTTCAACTACGACACCGAACCCCTGCCCGGGAAGTATCCACTGCCCGGCGTCGGGCCGTTCTCGTTGCTCAAGGAGACCGAGATCAACCACTGGGGCAAGGTCATGTTCCGGTGGATGTACTGGAACATCCTGCTGCCCGGCAAGGAGCTGCCGCTACCTGCGTTGATGTCGATGGCGGGCAAGGACACGGAGGCTGTGGGATGACAGCACAACTCGACGGCACGGACCTCGCCTCGCAGGTCGATCGGCTGTCCGCCCAGATGGATTTCATCACCGCCGAACTGCTGGCGCAGCGGGAGGCACGGGAGCGCTGGTCGGAGTTGGTCGAGACTCTGGTCCCAGTCACCCGCGGCGCCATGGATGTGGCCACCAGGGAGATGCAGGAACTCAGTCAGGACGTCACGATCGACGACGTGACGCGGTTCGCGCGGACCCTGGCGCGCAGCCTGCCGCAGATCGAGGCCCTGATCGCACAACTCGACAGTCTCAGTGAACTCACCGAGACAGTCACCTCGCTGAGCGGGGCCGGCGTGGCCAAGCTCACCGACACCCTGCAGGCCGCCGACGAGAAGGGTTACTTCGCGTTCGCGCGGGAGGGGTCGAAGATCGCCGACCGCGTCGTCACCGAGTACACCGAGGAGGACGTCCGGGCGCTGGGCGACAACGTCGTGACGATCCTCAACGCGGTCAAGGAGATGACCCAGCCCGAGGTGATGGGCCTGGTGCAGCGCAGCGTCGTCCAGGTCCAGGAACCGATGGAACCACCCTCGATGTTCGCCCTGCTGAAGTCCATGCGAGACCCCCAAACCCGCCGCGGTCTGGCCCGAGTGATGGCCATGCTCCACACCGTCGGCGAACAACAACCCGAAGAGAGGAAATAGGAAATGCCAACCGCCACCATCGCCGGCGCCGAGGTCCAGATCAACGACGAGGGCTTCCTGACCGAGTACGACGAATGGTCCGAGGACATCGGCACAGAACTGGCCAAGAACATCGGCGTCGACATGACCGACCGCCACTGGGAACTCATCCGTTGGCTGCGCGAGGACTACAAGGAGAAGGGCGAGACCGCCACGACCCGCCGTGTGCAGACCGCCGGTGGCTTCCCCACCAAAGAGCAGTTCCAACTGTTCCCGAAGAAGCCGGCGAAGAAGATGGCCTACGTCGCCGGCCTGCCCAAGCCCCACGGCTGCGTGTGAGGAGCGATCATGGCTGACAACATCATCCCGAACTTCGGCGACGACGACGAGACCGACCGCAAGCTCGCGATCATCTGCTCCAAGGGCAACCTCGACATGGCCTACCCGGCACTGGTCCTGGGCAACGCCGCCCTCGGCGAGGGCATCGAGACCCATCTGTTCTTCACGTTCTGGGGTTTCGACATGATCACCAAATCCCGGATGTACGACCTGCAGTTCTCGCCGGTGGGCAACACCGCCATGCATCTGCCTGGCCGCGACACCAAGATGCCGCAGTCGTTGTCACCAATGCCTGGCATGACACAAATGGCGACGAAGATGATGAAGAAGCAGATCGCGGATCTGGGCATCCCCGAGGTCCCGGACTTCCTCGATCAGATCGTCGCAGCCGGCGGACACCTCTGGGCCTGCCGGATGAGTGCCGACATGAACAACCTCGACGAGACGGACCTGCGCGACGACGTCGAGGCGATCATCAACGCCAGCGACTTCATCGAGATGACTGACGGCGCCCAGCTGCTCTTCATCTAGGAATGGCGTGACGTGCGGCTGACAATTCGCGAGGGGGTCAGCCGCACCTCCGCGTCAGCGGCTGTCGAAGCCCTACGCTGCAATCATGCGAATGCTCGCCGCTGCCCTTGTTGCCGCCCTCGCCCTCACGGCCTGTAGCGGCACCACCGAAACCCCCGAGCCGCAGATCAGCGCCAGCACCGTCCTGCAGCAGGACGTGAACGACTTCTGCGACGACGTGCGCGACGCCATCACCTCCAAGGACGCGACCGATGCGGAGGATCAAACGGAGCGCCTCACCGAACTGCAGGAGATGGCTCAGGACCTCGGGATCGGCACCCGTGACGACATGTACGCCGCCGAGGCCCTGACCGCCTGCGAGAAGGAACTCCAGGACGCCATCAACGCCGGGTGAGCGACGTCACAGCCGGGCGGGGCATCGCGTCGCGTATGGTGGGATCAGACCGGTCGGGCGACAAGAGCCTGACCACGGGTCGTGCACTCACCTCATGGGTGATTCTTTTTCCGGTTGCGATATCGGCGTCGAAGTTCACGGCCACACCGAATCCGATTGGAATCTCTTTTGACCAGCTTTGCCGACCTTGGCGTGCCCAGTGCCTACAACGATGCGATGCGCAGCCAGGGCATCACTGAACCCTTCCCCATCCAGATCCAGACCCTGCCCGACGCGATCGCCGGCAAGGACATCCTCGGCCGCGGCCGTACGGGCAGCGGCAAGACGCTCGCCTTCAGCCTGCCGGTGGCCATCCGCCTGCGCGGCGCCCGCAGTGCCGCCGGTGCCCCCCGCGCCATGATCATCGTCCCGACTCGGGAGCTTGCCAACCAGGTCAGCGCTACCCTGCGGCCACTGGCCCGGGTGTCCGGCTTGACGGTCACCACCATCGTGGGTGGTGTGAGTCAGCATCCCCAGGTGAAAGCGCTGCGCAGCGGCACCGACATCGTGGTGGCCACCCCCGGTCGCCTGGAAGACCTGATCCAGCAGCGGGAGTGCCGCCTCGACGAGGTGCAGATCAGCGTGCTGGATGAGGCCGATCACCTCGCCGACCTCGGCTTCCTGCCCGTGTCGAAACGCCTGCTCAACCAGACGCCGCGCGGTGGGCAGCGACTGCTGTTCTCGGCCACCCTCGACTCCGCTGTCGAGGTGCTGGTGCGCAAATACCTCGTCAACCCCGTGACGCATCACGTCGACACCGACCAGGTGCCCACGATGACCCACCACATGCTCACGGTGTCGGAGGCCGACAAGGCCGCCGTGATCCAGGAGCTCGTCGCCGGGCATAAGCGCACGCTGGTGTTCACCCGCACGAAGCACGGGGCGCAGAAGTTGGCCAAGCGGCTGTCCGCGGCCGGCATTCCAGCTGTGGATCTGCACGGCAACCTGTCCCAGAACCGCCGGCAGGCCAACCTGGAGACCTTCAGCTCGGGCAAGGCCCGGGTGTTGGTCGCCACCGACATCGCCGCCCGCGGTATCCACGTCGACGGCATCAAGCTGGTCGTGCACATGGATCCGCCCGCCGAGCACAAGACCTACATGCACCGGTGCGGGCGCACTGCCCGAGCCGGCGCCGACGGTGTTGCCGTGACGGTGGGCACTCACGCTCAACGCCGCGATATCACCCGCATGATGCGCCAGGCGCAGATCGAGCCGATGATGGCCAGCGTGACGCCGGGCCATGAGACGATCGTTGATCTGGTCGGGCCGGTCGCCGAGCGCTCCTACCTGCCGCGTCCGGTCCAGCAGCAGACGCAGCGTCCGGCGGGTCGTCGCCGCCGCCGTTAAGGCATATGAAAGAGGGGCCGTCGGCACATCGCCGACGGCCCCTCTTTCTTCGTTGTGCTTACGCGGGTGGGTAGACGCCCATCTGCTTGGCCTTGTCGGTCTGCCAGAAGATGTCGGCGATCTCGTCGATGTAGGCGACCAGCTGCTCCCCCACCGCCGGATCCATGCTCTTCTTGGCTTCGCCAGCCTGATGGATGGCCTTCCAGAACAGCTCGTGCAGGTTGGGGAACGCCGCGAAGTGATCGGGGGCGAAGAAGTCGGCCCACAGGACCATCAGATGGTGCTTGGTCTCCTCGGCCCGCTGCTCCTTGATGATCACAGCGCGCTGACGGAACACCTCATCGTCGCTCTCGTGGTACTTCTTGGCGGTCTTGACCACCGACAGCGCCTCGATCTTCGCCTGCGCCGGGTCGTACACCCCGCAGTACAGATCGCAGTGAGCATGGGCGACGGTCGCGGATGCGAACAGCCTTCCGAGCATGGGCAACTCCTTCTATAGGTCCTGATGCGACCCTACAATCTTGCGGTGGCGTCCATGAAGGGGCAATTGGATCGAATCGTGCGCAGATTTGTCGTCGCGGACGCCTCGATGGAGCCCACGCTGGTGGCTGGGCAGGGGTTGCTGACCACGGGGTATGGACCTGTGCGCGTCGGGCAGGTGCGCTGTTTACCGCATCCCGAGCGGCCCGACTTCTGGCTGGTCAAGCGGGTGGCCGCGGTGCACGCCGACGGGACCATGACAGTGCTCTCCGACAACGTGCGCGGCGCTGACTCCCGGACCTTCGGCGACGTTCCCACCCGCGGCACCTACCGGGTCGTGGTCGCCATCCCCACCCGGTTCATGTGACGATGCGGGGGTGCGCATCGATGATTTCGCGAAAGAGAAATACATAAGCCTGGCCACCTTTAAGAAGGACGGTAGCAAGGTTGCGACCCCCGTCTGGGTGGCTCGTGACGGGGACAGGTTATACGTGATCACCGATGCCGGCTCGGGCAAGGCGAAACGTTTGCGGAACTCCTCGCGGGCCCAGATCGCGCCGTGCGACATGCGCGGCAATGTTCGCGGAGAGTACGTCGACGCCATGGCGACCCTGATGGATGACCTCGGGACGGACCGGGTGAACACGTTGATCAGCCGCAAGTACGGGCTGATGGCGCGGGTTTTCGGGCTGATGGGCAGCGTGCGGCGGCTGGTGGGCCGCGGCGAAGAACAGCGAGTGGGCGTCGAGATCACGCTGAGCTGAAGGCCCACGCCTGAACAATTCGGCAGTTGTTGCTGCGACACGCCGCGCAAATTCGCACCTTCTGCCCATTGCTGGTGAAGGCCCGGGGAGCAACGCGTAGCCAGCTGCCCTCCAGCCGATCCATGACCACTAGATCGTTCTACACTGCACCCACGGGGAAGGAGGTCCGTAGTCGTGCCTGACAGCGATTGGTATCGCGACGTGGCGACCATGACCGGCGACGCCTTCTACCTGTTGCAGGTGGCCCCCGTACAGCAGGTCAAATTCATCTCCGAAAGCATCGCGGGGATGCTGGGATACTCCAGCGAAGAGTCCATGGCCGACATGGCGGACCTGTTCGCGGCCGTCGACCCCCGCGACGTCCAAGCGCTGCGGGCCGCTTTGGAACAGCCGCCCGGCACCGTGGGGCATTTGGAACTGCGCTGGCAGCACAAGACAGCTGGACTCGTCACCCTCGAGCACTGGTTCATCATCGGGGTGCGTGAGGACGGGTCCCGCACCGTGGAGGGGATCGCCCGCGACATCAGCCCACGGCGTCTCACAGAGAGCGCGCTGCGCGAGTCGGAAGAGCGCTTCCGCAACGCCATGCAGCACTCGGCCATCGCCATGTGTCTGGTCGCACCTGACGGGACATTCGAAACGGTCAACGCGGCACTGTGCGAGTTCCTCGGTCGCGATGAGCCGACCCTGGTGGCCACGTCCTGGCAGACCCTGACCCACCCCGACGATGTGGAAGCAGACCTCGCCCTGGTAGCAGACGTACTGGCCGGGCGAATCGACAACTACTTCCTGCGCAAACGCTTCATCCGCCCCGACGGGTCGGTGGTCTGGGGTGACCTGTCGGTGTCCTGCGTCCGGGACGAGCACGGCGACGTGCGCCACTTCGTCACCCAGATCGTCGACGTCACCGCACAACTGGAAGCTGAGCAGGCCCTGCGATCCTCTGAGGCGCAGTACCGCCTGCTGGTGGAGGAGTCCAGCGACTTCCTCCTGCGCACAAAGGGCACCGAAGGTGTCATCGACTGGGTATCGCCGTCGATCACCCGCGTGCTGGGCTGGAACCCCGACGACGTCATCGGCAGATCCGCGCTGGACTTCCTGCATCCCGATGACCATCCAGGCGCTCACAACACCCGCGAGCTCATGGACGCTGGGCAGCAGGTCAGCGGCCGGCGACGGGTGCTGTGTTCCGATGGTCTCTACAAGTGGATGCTGCAAGTAGGGCGTACCCAGTTCAGCGGGGACGGCGCGACGCAAGGCAGGATCAGCAGCTTCGCGGACATCGATGCGCAGGTCCGTGCCGAGCAGGAGTTGGCCGTGACGCAGGCCGCGGCCCAGGCGGAACGGCAGCGACTTCGCGCCATCATGGACGCGATGCTCGACCCGTACTTCCTCGTCACCCCGGTGCGCGACGAGGACGGCGCCATCATCGACTTCGAGCACGTCGACGCCAACGATGCGGCCCTGGTCCATGCAGGCTTCAGCCGCGACGATTTCATCGGCAGCCGGCTGCTGGAACTGGTCCCCGATCAGCAGGCGGTCGTCCATCTCTACGCCGAGGCCTTCGAATCCAACCGGCCGGTCATTCTCGACGCCGTGGCGCTGACCGACCCGGTCGATCCGAGTCGACGTCGACTGTTCGACGTGCGCGGGGTCCGCGTCGGGGAGAACATGAGCATCACCGTGCGCGACGTCACCGCCCGGGTGGAGGCCGAGGAGGCCCTGGCCGAGTCGCAGGCGCACTACCGACTGCTGGCCGAGAATGCCAGCGACGTCGTCTATCGCGTGCACCTCGACGGAACGATCCAGTGGCTTTCCGGCGGCGTGGAGCGGGTCCTGGGGTACGACGCCGAGCACCTCATCGGCCGCGACGTCGACGAGTTCGTCCATCTGCCCGACCAGGACGTCGTGGACGCAGCAGTCGAGGAAGCACTCCTGGTCGGCCGGGCGACGGTACGGTTCCGCGTCAGCGAGACCGGCGGGGAGTCGCGCTGGCTGGAGGCCACGATCCACCCCATCGATGAGGAGGACGGCAAGGTCCTGGTCGGCGGGTGCCGCGATGTGCACGTCGAGATGCAGGCCATGGCCGAACTCGACCGGCGTGCCCGCACCGACAACCTGACCGGCCTGCCCAACCGCGACGAAGCCCTTTCACGGCTGAACCTGCTGCTCGTCAAGGACCGGCCGCACCCGACCGCGGTGGCCTTCTGCGATCTGGACGATTTCAAGACGATCAACGACACCTTCGGCCATGCGGTGGGTGACGACTGGCTGCGGGAGGCGGCCGCCCGCATCCGGTCTCGCGCCCGGGAAGGCGACCTGGTGGCCCGCATGGGCGGCGATGAGATCCTCGTGGTTCTACCGGGGGTCCACACCATCAGCCGGGCCCTGCGGGTGTGCGACATGCTGCGCGAGGCGATTCACAGCGATGGCGCCCAATCGACGGTGAGTATCGGGGTGACACTCGGCTATCCGGGTGAGGACGTCGACACGGTGATCGCCCGCGCCGACCGGGCCATGTATGACGCCAAGCGAGCAGGGCGCAATCGCGTCGTGGCGCTGGAGCGCTGAGGTCAGGCCAGAAGTGCGGCCACGCGGTCTGCCACGGCAACTCCGAGAACTCGCTGCGCATCGGCATCGAGGTGAACACCGTCGCTGACCGAGGGTTCAACGTGATCGCCCGCCACCAGATACGGGACCCGCGCTGCGTCACAGATCGTGGCGTAATGCCCCGGCAATGCCAGCGACTCGGCATCGCGGCCGGCGTAGAACACCCCCATGAACCCAGTCGACTCCCGGATTGCCGGCGGCACGATGACCAGGGATAACGGCGCGGCGGCGGCGGGTCCCGCGTTGCTGCGCGCGACGATGTCGAGCAGCGTCCACAGCCCGGAGGCCGAATGCCGGGCCGACAGTTCCAGCGGCACCTGCAGATCGTTGGTCCCCAGCATGATGATGACCAGGTCGAGCGGGGCGTGCGACTCCAGCAGGGGTGCCAGGAGGTCGCGGCCACTGCGGGCCGGGGCGTAAGGGCTGTCGAAGACGGTGGTGCGCCCGGGCAGCGCCTCGGTGATGACGGTGTGCCCCGGGCCGAGCCGTTCGGCCATCACATCCGGCCAGCGGTTCTGGGCTGGAAAGCGGCCACCGGTCGACGGGTCGTAGCCGTAGGTGATCGAATCACCGAAACAAAGGATCACCGCCATGGGGTGACTGTACTGGCTAGTCGACCGGGGTCACCCGCGCGAAGGTGGCGGCCTGCCCGACGACCTGACCGGCCTCGTCGCTGACCGCCCAGACCGTCGCGTCGTGGATGCGGAACAACCGGCCGCTGGCCGACACCCGCACTCCCGAATAGCCGCGGACCACGCCTGAGCCGGCCAGCGCGGCCGCGCGTTGCGCACGCGCTTGCACGGGTGCTGTCAGGCGCGAGGGCCAGCCGATGAAGTCGTGCCAGCCGCGCTCCCACTGGGCTTGGGCGGCAGCGTTGGCGTAGACGAACAGCGGGTCGACGGATGTGTCGTGGCACAGGACGACCGCCTGCAGCCCGTAAAGCTCAGACGGCGCACACAGCGGTTCGCCGACCAGCCGTTGGTGGGAGGCGGTGATCCATTGCGGCCAGGATCCGGCTACGTGATCGGCAACCACCCGGTGTCCGTCTCGTCAGCCGTCACGAACTGGCACTGGGCATAGCGGTTACCGTCCGCCCAGGCGGCGGGGCCGGGGACGAACCAGGCCTGCGGCACCAGGCCCTGCGCCTTCGCCACTGCCAGACACTGCTGACCAGCCAGGCCTAGCGCCCGCTTGTTGCCCGGGTAGCGCTGCCTGGCCGACGTCGACAGCCACGCGACGTTCGTCATCGGCACCGACGTGGCCAACCCACACGCCTGTGGCTTCCAGGACTTCTTGTTCCGGCACACTCGGGGCGTCAGGCCGGCATCGCGCACCGAGCCAACCCGGCCGACAACCGCGCCGCGCACGCTGGTGTTGAAACCGACGCACAGCGCCTGCCGCCGGTTCGGGGTGACATAGACGCTCAGTTGCGCCGAGCGGGGCAGGGCGAAACTGCCCGCCGGTCGTTGCCCCACGTAGCGCAGCGGCCCGGGCCTGACACTCCTGCCAGGCACCCGCGGCCGTCAGCCGGGTGCCCCGGACCCGGCCCAGCAGTTCGGCCGTGTGCCGGCTGTCGCAGTCCACCTTCGGCCCGGTGGGCGTCGTCGCAGCAGAGGGCACGTTCCAGCACGTGCCGGGGCCGGCTGCATTAGCCACATTCTGCGGAAGCAGCGCGCCACCGAGCGCCAACACGATGATCAGGGTCTTCATAACCCTGACGGTACCCGTGGTTCACTTCTTCAAAGGCCGCAATTGCTCCTTCAAGGAGTTGACCTGCGCGACGATCCAGGGCAGCAGCGCGCTGGTGTCGACCGTGGCACCCTTCACGTAATCGTCGAGGTTGACGAGGTGATAGGTGCGGGCGTTGACCGTGTTCAGCTGGTGGTTGATGCGCACCTCACCGGCCACCGGCATCCGGAAGAGGTTCGCGAAGTCGGTCTTCCACATGATCGCGAGGTCGTCGGGGTCGGTGACCTTGTTGCGCATCTCGGCGGTGAAGCCGATGACGGTGCGGCTGCCCATCGTCTGGCTGATCGAGCCCGAGCCGGATCTGCGGTCGACCATCAGGTACACCGCGGACAGCACGTCGTCGCCGGGGATCTTGAACCCCATGGTCTGCTTGTCGGCGTCGGCAGTGATCCGGAACGGCCGCCACCCCTCATGCGACAGGCCGGCCACGATCAGGCCACAGACGATCTCGTCCTTGGACTCCCGCAACTCCGACTTGTGCGCGTAGTTGGTCATCGCATTGAACAGGCCCATCATTGCCCTCCGAACCGCGCTTGGATGAACGTCTTCATCGTGTAGATCACGCTGGCCACATGGCGACGCAGCAGATCGTGGTCGACGTCGAGGTGGTCATCGACGTAGCGTTCGATCTCGAGCAGCAGGTCGATCTGGGCGTACACGTAGCCGCTGCTGATGTCGGCGTCGAAGGTGACAGTGCCCGGCTCCGGGGAGGCGATGAAACTGCTCTGCATCTCCTGCTTGATCGCGTTGCCGACCTTGCTGAATTCCGGGACACGCTGCCCGTAGCCGATGACCGCTGAGGCGCGGTGCCCGATCATCTTGGCCACCGCGGGGTCGGGTGTGAGGTGCTGCAGTGACACGTTGACCCGGGAGTGGTCGGCCGGCTCCTCGAAGCGCAGCCGGTGGCTACCCGCCGCGCCGGCCCAGAGGCTCGCGGTCTCCATGTCGATCAGGACGAACCCGCAGTCGACCAGCGCCGTGATCACCCCGCCGAGCATCGCCTCATCGATACTGGTCGCGAATTCGGTCTCCTTGTACATCTCCCAACTGCGGCCCACCAGATCGATGAACGCGTCATCGAGTTCCTGGTCGGACATCCCGCTCATCAGCGCCGCGGATGCGGTGGCGGCCACCGGCTGGCCGAGGTCCAGGCCGAGCCGGTCGATGGCGGTCCAGTTCTCCGCGCCCTGCCACCAGACGTGGGTGCTGCGCGGGAGTTGGCCGGCCTTGACCTGGTCGACGACGGTCGACAGCGGCGCGGGTCCTTGCTGCTGGCCGCCCGCGTCGACCCAGTGCACAGGTTGTGTGGGTTCGATCATGGGTCGCCAGAATACTCGTCCGGCACGGGCGCCGGAAGGGGTCGAATGGGCTTTTCGCTTCACACCAGCGAGACGAGGGCCCCGAGGCCGGCCACGACCCCCAGCACGCGCAGCGTCGGCCACTTCAGCACGAAGACCAGCACGACCGCCAGCCCGGCGAGTAGTACTGCGATCAGATCCAGGGTCGCCCACTGCGGCACCGTGACGGTCATGGGTCCGAAGCTGCGGGTCTGGGTCTCGAAGAACGTGTGCAGCGCGAACCACAGGGCCAGGTTGGCGATGACACCGACGACTGCCGCGCCGACGCCGTTGAGCGCGTGGTGCAGTCCGCGGCTGCGCCGCAGCGCGTCGACGTAGGGCGCACCGGCGAAGATGAACATGAAGCAGGGCAAGAAGGTGACCCACAGGGTGACCAGGGCGCCGAGCAGGCCGGCCAGCAGCGGTGGCAGCGAGCCGGGGTTGTTGTAGGCGGCGAGGAAGCCCACGAACTGCACGACCAGGATCAGCGGCCCGGGGGTGGTCTCGGCAAGGCCGAGCCCGGTGGTCATGTCCTCGGTGGTGATCCAGTTGTAGTACTGGACGGCTTGCTGGGAGATGTAGGCCAGCACCGCGTAGGCACCACCGAAGGACACCACCGCGGTCTTGGAGAAGAGCAGCGCCTCCTGCGTCAGGATGTGTTCGGTACCCAGCACCATGACCAGCAACGCCACAGGCACCAGCCATAGCGCCAGGCTGGCCACCGCCGCGATCAGCGCCCACCGCCGCCGCCCAGGTGGGGTCGGCGGATCCGCCTCGTCGTCCTCGATGGGTGTGTGATCGCGCCGGCCGACCCACCAGCCGATCAGGCCCGCGGCCAGGATGACCAGGGGAAACGGCACAGCGAAGAAGAACAGTGCCACGAAGGCAGCCACGGCGATCAGGCGCAGGGCCCGGCTGCGCAGGGTGCGCCTGGCCACCCGGATCAGCGCCTGGACAACGATTGCCACCACTGCGGCCTGCAGCCCGAACAGCAGGCCCGACACCCAGCCGACATCGCCGTACACCGCGTACAGCACCGACAGGGCCAGCATCACCACCGCTCCGGGCAGGATGAACAGCGTCCCGGCGATCACCCCGCCGCGCACCCCGTTGAGCAGCCACCCCACATACGTGGCCAACTGCTGGGCCTCAGGTCCGGGTAGGACCATGCAGTAGTTCAGGGCGTGCAGGAAGCGGCGTTCGCCGATCCACTCCCGCTCGTCGACGATCTCGCGATGCATTACCGCGATCTGCCCGGCCGGACCGCCGAAACTGTTGACACCGACGTAGGCCCACACCTTGGTCGCCTCTTTGAGCGAAACGTCGGCCATGGCGCTCAGCCTAGGGTCGGTGCTGTCCACATCTGGTTGGGATCGCGGCCTGCCGCCCGATTCGCAACCTGCGACACACCAGATTCCGGATTGCCCCTTTTGCACCGCGTGGCATATCCACATCTGGTTGATCATGGTCGAGTGCCGAGCAGATGTGGACGGGAACGGCGTTGCGTCTACACATCTGGTTGGAGATTCCACTCGCCACGTCATTCTCAACCAGCGACTTGGTAGCCAAAGTCCGATATGCCAGTTTCGCACCGCGTGGCATCTACACATCTGGTTGAGCGGGGAAGCCTCCCAACCAGATGTGTAGACCGATCGCCGCTACTCGTTGGTTCAGGCGTGGCCGTGGTCGTCGCCGTCGCCGTGGCGGTCTCGGTGGCGGTTGCCGTCGCGGTCGCAGTCTGCGTGGCCGTCACGGTCTGGGTCGGTCGTGGCTGCGGAGTCTTGGTCACCGTCTCGGTCGCGGTCGGGGTGCGGGACGGCTGCGGGATGGGCTCGTCATCTGCGGCGAAGAACCACACCAGCCCGCCGACGACGATCAGCGTCGCGAGCAGGGCAGCGACGATCCATCCGACCGATGACCGCTTCTCCTCATGCACGACACCGGCCTCGGCCCATTCCATGTAGACCACCGACCCGCGGGGCACCCACGCCCCGGGCATGGGTGTCTGAGTGTTGACCAGCGCGGGCGGGCCGGCCGACGGCTGGCCGGTCATCGCGGCCGGGACCTGCCCCCACTGGCTGGGCACGCCGGGCAAAACGCCCTCGATTGGCTGGGTGCGGAACATCGGCGCCAGACCGGCCTGCGCCACCGCGTTGAACGCAAGTTCGGGGCTCAGCCCCATGACCGGCGGGACCTGGACACTGTCGATCGGCTCCTGCTGCCATGTCGTCATGACGCCACGCTAGCGGCGTAGGTTGACCTCGTGGCGGATCTACCGGGTAGCGGCGACTGCGAGGCGCACACATCGTGGGGGCAACCCGTTCTGTTCGCCTCGTCGGCGGCCTACGTCATCGCCGCCCTCTTCGTGCTGTGGTGGGCCAGCCGGCACAACAGCAACCGCGCACCGATCACCCGCGCGCAGGTCTGGCCGTACGTCATCGGCCTGATCGCAGCGGGCCTGGGCAGCATGGATTACCACGGTCCCGCCCTGGGTCCAGAGCCCCTGCTGCACGACGCCGGTCTCGCGTTGGCGCTGGTCGCCGCAGTCAGCATCGACCTCACTCAGTTCGACGTGTGGCGGCCAGCCCGGTCGTGGGGCCTGCTGGGGATTGACCATCGCGGCTGTCGCGGTGATCGCGCTCTTCCCGACGATCAGCCCGGCTCTGGCCGGGGTCGCCGCGATCGGGCTGATCACCACCGAACTCGCGGTGTACCGGCGCGGGATCCGCGTGATCGGCACGCCCCTGCTGATCGGCATCGGCGCGTTGCTGGTCGGCGCAGCCATCTTCGCGGTGAGCCGCACCGGGGGGCCGCTGTGCGACCCGGAGTCACCCTTCCAGGGCCACGCTGTCTGGCACGCCCTCACGGCGACCGCGCTCGGATTGTGGATCGTCACAGCCCTGCCAGACAATGTCCAGCAAGGAAGGGAGCGCTCGTGAACCGTCTGATCGAGGGACTCGTCACTGCCGCCACGGACACTGCATTTCGCTCGGTGGAGGTCCGCCGGCCAGCGCCCGGAGCCAGGCGGGCCGGTGCTGGTGATCGCAAATCACGGCGGCGGCCTCGGCGACATCCTCACCGTCATCGCCGGGTGCCGGCGGTTCCCCCGGTTCCTGGCCCGCGACATCATCTGGAAGTTCCCGATCGCCCGGCAGATCGTGAACGCGGTCGCGGCGATCCCGGTGTCCCGCCGCCAGGATCACGGCGACCGCGCCGACAACACGAGTATGTTCGCGGCGGCCTACCAGGGCCTGGCCGACGGGGACCTGCTGGCGATCTACCCCGAGGGCGAGAGCGTGGCCGAGCCACGGCTGGCACCGCTGCGCACCGGGGCGGCCCGGATCCTGCTGGGCGCGTGGGCGCAGGGCATCGACACCACGATCCTTCCGATGGGCCTGCACTACTACGACATCTCCGTGCTGCGCGGGCGCTGCCTGGTGGAGGTGGGCGAGACCCTTGCGGATGAGTGACGTCGTCGCCGACCTGCCCGCCGGCCAGCCGCTGACCGAGCACAACCAGCCGGCGGTCCACGCCCTCACCGACATCCTGGCCAGCCACTTGAGCGCGGTGGTGGCCGAGTACTCCGACTGGCAGACCCGCCGGGATCTGGAATCCGCCGCTGCGATCTACCTGATGGGCAGGCCGGGCGCCGAGTCCGTCTCCTACAGCGACATGGCCACGACCGCCGACCGCATCGGCCAGACACCGACAGCGGCGCAGGAGCAGGTCATCACCGACCTGAAGGCCTACAGTGCGGCCATCGAACTGCTCGGCCTGAGCGACCATGAGATCCCGGACGTCGCCATGACCGGGGTCAAGGTGGCCGGGCGGGCCGCGGGCATGCTCTCACTGCTGCCGTTCGCGGCCTACGGCACAGTTGTCAACGGCGTACCGATGGCGGGCCTGCGCCTGATCAGCTTGACCGGCGTCGCTCCCGCGACGGCGGCGACGCTCAAGCCCGCTTTCGCACTGATCGCGTTCCCCGCGGTCTGGTCCCTGCTGGGCTGGTGGGGATACCGCCGGGCCGGCGTGCTGGGCGCACTGGCGATGGCGTCGACCGGTCCGATGAGTCTCGGTGCCACCGTCGCGGTCGCCGAGCAGGGGCAACTGATGTGGCGGCTCTCCCGGGCATACCGGCGGGCGAAGGGGCAACCACTGGAGCAACTCGTGGACAGCCAGCAGCGCCTGCGGGAGTCGGTGGCTACGGCCCTGGGGGAGCCACTTGTGCAAGGAACTCCTCGATCGCCAATAGCGTCTGCTCTTGCTGCTGCTCGCGGCTGATCGTCGCCTCCCCGTCGCCCTGCTGCGGACCGTAGTCACCGAAGTAGGCGTGGATGCCGCCGTCAACGGCCACGAACTCGGTGTCCGGCGGCAGCGTCGTCCGGCTGTCCGCAATGTCCTCTGGCGTGGCCAGGAGGTCATTGGTCGCCGAGATCGACAACACCGGCACTGACTGCCCGCTGATGTCCTCGATCGGGAAGGCCGCCAGCAGGATCAGTCCGGCCGCACCCTCGGTCTGCCCTGAGGCGACAGCGCCACCCAACGAGTGTCCAGCGACAACCCATTCCTGCACACCCGGGACGGCCTGGCGGGCCTGGCCGATGACGTCCGGCACACCGAAGGCGAGGCTCAGTGGCGGCTTGGCGATGTATACGGGATAGCCGGCCTCAGCCAGCGGGGCGAAGATGTTCTCGTAAGCCCGCGGGTCGACCAGTGCACCCGGGATGAAGGCGATGCCCACCGGTGCCTCCTGTGGTCCCATCCAGATACCCGAACCGCTCTGCTGAGTGGCAATGGCCGGCTGGGCGATCGCCGGGTAGGGCGCCAGCCACGTGCACAGCGCCGCCAGCCCCACCCCGGCCAACGCGGCGGCCCAGCGCCCCAGCATCCGCCCCCGACCCGGCTGCGGCTTCGCGCCGCGCAGGCCCCAGGCGATCAGCACCGCGCCGAGGATGGCCGCCGCTGCCAGCAGCACCGGGTACGACCAGTGCCCGTGCAGCAGCGCACCCCCGGACTTGTTCAGGGCCCCGAGCACCGCCAGCAGCAGAGCTGCCCCGGGCAGCAGACGCGACCACGTCACTTACGGTGTGTCCACAGGTATGCCACGGGACCGACGGGCTGTACGAACAGGGCCACCGCCCACAGCGCCTTGCGACCGTGGATGTCCGCTGTCGGCCGGCGGATCAGATCCACGAGGGCGGTTGCAGTCAGCGAGACCTCGATGCTGGCCAACGTCAGAACCGCTGTCTTCTGGGCGTTCGACATCTCCGCCCACGATTTCCTGGCCACGGTCACCCCTTCGCGTCGCGCTTGGCCTGCCGACGGGCACCTTGGGAACTGGTGTCCGCCCGGCGCTTCTTGGTGCGGGTGTCTGTCCGCGGCGCCTTGCCGTGCCAGGGCACACCACCGGCTGGACCGTCGTAGCCCGGATTCGGCTTCTGACCGGACTTGGCCGCACGGGCCGCCGCCAATCGCTCTTGCTTGAGGTCGTCGGCCGCCTGCCGGGCCAGCACGGCGAGCCGCTCGCTCACCCGTGCCAACGCATCCTCAAAGACCTCGGCCTTGTCCCGCGCACGCTGGTTCCTTCCGTACGCCTTGCCTCGTCCTCCAGTGCCCTTGACCTTCTTCGCGCCGCCGCGCCGGTAGAGGCCCGAGTACTTGTTCCGCGCCTTGCGGATGCGTCGATGCAGGTCGGACACCGCGTCCTCATCAAGCTCAGCCAACGCATCGGGGAAGGTCTCCAGGATGGTCATGCGCTCCTCGTCCGTGAGGACCGCCAGCTGCGACTTCTGCATCAACTTCTCCTTGACTAAGGGGGTTGCCTTCAGGCTAGCCCCGCGTCAAATATGTTGCTGTGCGGCGGCTGGAGAGCTCTGCGGTGACGAGCAGACGCCCGATAAACGACACGCTCGGGACTTATACATGAACAAGCGGTGAACAAGTCCCCTCCAGTTTACCTTTCCTTGACCTGAGGTTGACCATAAAGATGGCAACCATTTTGTGTGGAGGGACAACAAGGCGTGGACTGGACTCTGATTACGATCATTCTGCTGGTAGGGGCAGCATTGATCTTCGACTTCACCAACGGATTCCACGATGCGGCCAACTCTGTTGGCACCGTCGTGGCGACCCGCGCTCTACCAGCCAAGTGGGCCCCGGCCTTCTCGGCCTTCTTCAATTTCCTGGCGCTTTTCGTCGTTGGCACCGCCGTGGCCAGCACCGTTGGGAAGACAGTAAAACCGGAGTTCGCGAGCGTGGCGGTGATCTTTGCGGCCTTGTTTGCCGCAATCGCCTGGAACTACATCACGTGGTTCATCGGAATGCCCTCATCCTCCAGCCACGCCATCATCGGCGGCCTGGTCGGCGCGGGCCTTGCCGCAGGTGGCCTCGGGGCGATCTCGTGGGGCAGTGTGCAGAAGGCGGCCATCGGCATCATCGCCAGCCCCCTGGTGGCGTTCACGATCGCCTTCGTCTTGATGTACATCATCTTCGTGATCCAGAAGATCTTCAAAATGCACGATGACCACGTCGCCTTCAAGGGCGTTCAGTTGGTGTCTGCAGCGGCGCTGTCCTTCGGACATGGCGCCAACGACGCGCAGAAGACGATGGGTGTCATCGGCGCCCTGCTGCTCGGCGCCGGCTACATCCAGATGGGTGCCGACGGCAAGACCATGGCGCTGCCGCTGTGGGTCGAGCTCGCCGCGTACTCCGCGATCGCGCTCGGCACCTTGTGGGGTGGCTGGAAGATCATCGAGACGATGGGGCTTCGCATCACCACCCTGCACGCCAACTCCGGCGCAGCCGCCAACATCGGCGCCTCGACGGCCATCTTCGGCGCCACTGCCATGGGTGCCCCGATCTCCACCACGCAAGCCGCGGCCTCCTCGGTCGTCGGTGGCGGTGTGGCCTCGGGCAAGGGTGCGAACTGGAAGGTCGTCGGAGAGATGGTGCTGGCCTGGGTCGCCACCATCCCCTTCGCCGCGGCCATCTCGTTCGGGATGTATTGGCTGACGCAGCTCCCCTTGGTCCTGGCTTGGATCCTGGTCGGTGGCGTCACCGGAGCATTCACCGTCTGGGTGGTCTGGGCGATGCGCAACACCGTCCACGCAGAGGACATCATCGCTGAGATTCCCACGGAGGAGGAGCTCGCCGAGTTCGACGAGGACCCGACACCGCACCTCAAGGGCACTCCGCCGGTGCACTAACCGCAGCACGTGCGAAAGCGGCACCTGTCTCCCGTTCGGGCGACGGGTGCCGCTTTCGTTTGGGGTCTCTCGCCGAGTGCGACGTTGTTGATGCCGAACCCGACAACAACCCCGCACTCGACGAGGACCAGGGCAAACAACATGGCCCTCCGCCGGCCGGGACTGGGCAGAACAGAGCCTTGGTTACATTCCAGAGCCTGCGACCGGTGTGCCGGGGCTCTCAAACGCGCCAAGTGCTCCGATCCATGACCCCCGCCCGTTGTCATCCGGCACGAGCGCTGAACGAACCGCGCAGCTTCTCGCCAACAGACCCGTCGACCACATGTGGTTGGCGTCCCACCAAGATCAACCAGATGTGGAGAGACACGCCGCATTCTCTGTCCGAATTGTCCTGTCCACGGCGTGTCACTGGTTGGAGACGATCTTGTGCAATGGTTTCCCAACCAGATGTGGAGACGACACCCGGGTAGACCCATACCCGAGGCACCCTGCAACCGGCGAACTCCCCCGGTCGACTGCGACGCAGCTTAGTGCTGCCACCACTTCCGCGGACGCAGGTCCGGATCCGTATAGCCTGCGGGATCCTCACCGTCGTCGTCGGCTGCGATTCGATCGTCGTCGCCGTTCTCTTCCTCATCGACCTGGGCATGGGACTTGCCCTCGATGCCGAACTCCTTACGCGCCGCCCGCGACCCAGCGGAGATGCTGTGCCACATCCGGCCCTCACCCAGTTGATCGAGGAAGCCTGACCGCTTGAGCACCTGCCGAGCCTGGTAGAACACCCGCACCAGATACAAGGCCACACCCTGCTGCTCGAGACGGGTCAGGATCAGCTCCAGCGCATCAACGCTGGTGGTATCGAGCTGACTAGTGGCTTCCATATCGAGCAGGACAGCGCTCAGGTCTGGGGTGGCGGCCGCCTCGGCCAGCACACCGTCGGCGATCTGCGTGGCATTGGCCCAGAACAGCGGTGCATCCAGGCGGATCACCAGCAGTCCGTCGTACGTCTTGCGCTCGGGGTGGCCGCGGATGCTGCCCCAGGCCGCCTTCTCGTCGGGCACCTTGCCCATGATCTCCATGTCGATGCGGCTTGACCGGTAGACCAGGCCGAGCACCGCGAGGCCGACGGCCGCCAGCAGGCCGTACAGGGGGCCGAACATGAGCACGCCGACCAAAGCTGCCAGCGACGACGTGAAGTCGTTGCGGCGCACCAGCCGGTAGTGCTTGAGCGCCGAGACGTCCATCAGCCCCCAGACGGCCTGGATGACGATCGCGGACAGCACGGCCCTCGGCAACGGCGAGAGGGCACCAGCAAGAGCGATCAGGGCCAGGATGACGATGGCTGCCGCGGCGAGTCCGGTGACCTGCGTCTTGGAGCCGGCGCGCTCGGCTGCGGCCGTCTTGGACAGCGAACCGGCCACCCCCATCCCGCCGAAGATGCCCGAGCCCATGTTGGCGGCGCCGGTGGCGATGAGTTCCTGATCGGTGTCGACGGTGTAACCGCCGCGCGCGGCGAGCAACCGGGCGGCCGAGACCCCTTCTGCCAGGCCGACCATGGCCAGCGCGAGTCCTCCGGTAATGATCCCCGCCATGTCCCCGACGCCCACCCCGGGCAGCCCGATGGCGGGTAGCCCCGTGGGCACTGTCCCCACGGTCACGACACCCTTACCAGCCAGGTCAAAGGCACTCGAGGCCAAGATCGCGACGATCAGGACCAGCAGTCCCCACGGAATTCGGGGGGCGAACCGCGCGCCGAGGAACAGGATCGTCAACGCCGCAATGCCGATCACCGCGGTCAGCGGTTTGATGTCGTCGACCTGGGTAAGGATCTGCCACACGCGGGTGAAGACGTCACCAGAGACGGGTGGCATGCCCAGCAGGCTGGGGATCTCGCCCAGAATGATCAGCAGCACCAGGCCGAAGACGAAGCCCGTCACGATCGGTCGCGACATGAACTCCGCCGCCCAGCCCAGTTTGAACAGGCCGCCGATGATCAGCACCAGTCCGGCAGACAGCGCCAGCGCGGAGGTGAAGGCGACGGCCTTTGCCGGATCGCCCTTGGCCAGATCGGCGATCAGCGACCCGGACAGTACCGAGACCGTAGAGACCGGCCCCACAACCAACCGCGGCGAGGATCCGAAGATCGCGTAGCCAAGCAGGGCCAGCGGGATGGAGTACAGGCCGACGAGCACCGGGACCCCGGCGATGCCCGCGTAACCGAGTGCCTGCGGCATGGCCAGGGCAGCCACCACCACACCGGCGAGGATGTCGGCCCCAAGGTAGCGCAGCGGATATGTCCTGATCCACGACACGATCGGCACCCGCACAAACGCCAATCATGCTGCATTCATCCCCGGTTTACCCGCCGGTCATGAGGATTGGCGCGTTTCGGGTAGGTATGGGCGAATGATCCCTGGGTAGTCGCCCGCGACATAGTTCTGCTTCCACCTATGCGCGCCCCGTAGATTCATTGTGTTCTATTCGCTCTGAATTGGGGATGGCTGGACATGCGCTGGCTCACATCATTGGTCACCGGGGCACTTCTCGTGGCTGGCCTGGGGGCCACTGGCACGGCACCCGCCGAGGCGGCCTCTTCGATAACGTTGGACAAACAGGCGCCAGCCAGCGTTCTGCTGGGGGATCCGATTCCCTACAAGCTCGTCGCGTCCAACCCGGCTGGCAACGATCCCCTGTACAACGTCAGCTTCTCTGACGTCCTGCCCGCAGGTTTCGAGTATGTTCCCAACTCAACGACGCCGGCCATGGCCGGCAACCCCCAGATCGACAAGACCACCGGCACCTTGGTCTGGAGCAACGTCACCGACCTGCAACCCGCCTCTACCTTCACGCTCGCGTTCCAAGCACGCCCCAAACCGTTGTCCACCATCCTTGACCCCGAGGACACGAACACCGCCTGGGTGGCCGGGCAGCAGGACGAGCGTAAGATCCCCAAGTTCACCCCGAACGGCGTGCCGATCCCAGCCACCGGGCTGACGTCCGATGATGATGCCACCACCACCAAGCGCGACCCCTTCGTCATCGAGAAGGAGGACGACAACAGCCCCGAGGGCGAGCTGCTGCGCGGCGTGCACAAGAACCGCACGGTGTACAAACTGACGATCCGCAACAACAAGGTCTTGCAGACCCGCGACATCAGCGTTGTGGACTACATCCCGGCCGGCATGGAATTCCTCGGCTGCGGGACGCTGGACAACTCCCGGCCCGGCTACGTCGAGTACACCGACGCACCACGTCTAGGAGTGCCAGCGATCGGCCCATCCAACTGTGACCTCCCATCAACGGTGGAAACGGTCGAAGATCCCCCCGGTTACCCCGCCGGGGTCTACACGAAGGTCACCTGGAACTCGGTGCCGGATCTTGACCCTGATCAGGATTACGTCATCAGGTACGTCGCCGGGATCCCGATGTCGCCGAACACGATGACCTGGGATGGCCCGGGCGAGCCCTCCCCCGACAGCCTGCAGCAGGGCTCCAACCTCGACAACAACAACGGCGTGCCGACCACCCGGGAAGGCGCTACCGAGCAGTCGCTGGTCAACTTCGTGGAAGCGACCGGGTCCTTCACCGAGGGTACTGACCCGCCGCGGGACGTGACCCGCACGGTCACCAGCAAACACAGCGTGACCATCGAGGACCTGCGCATGCGCAAGACCGCTGACACGAGCACTTTTGAACCCGGCGGGATCGTGAACTTCACGTTCCAAGTGGAGACCAGTGAGTACGTTTCAGCCTCCAATGTCGTGATCACAGACACGCTGCCCGACGGCTTCTGCCCGCTCGATCAGACGCGGAACTTCTGGCCAGCGGCCCCGGGCAATGCATGTGCCCCGAGCGCGGGCCCGAGCACGCCCTACGCGGGCACGGCCGGCTGGACGGGTGGCGACTACACCATCCCGTTCGACGCGGTGACTGTTCCCAACATCCTTTCCGGCACCAACCAGACCACCGTCACCTTCCCGGCGCGGATGCTCCCGCAGTATCGAGCCAGCGGCCTGCCGACCCTGGCCGGCGACGCGTTCCGCAACACGGCGAACCTGGTCGGCACGACGACGTCCATCCCGCAGGTTGCACCCACCGAGCAGGGCAGCGTGACGGACGTGACCGACGACTCCGATGAGCGGCTTGCCACAGTGCTGCCCACCATCACCAAGCAGATGAAGCCACGGCCAGCCAACCCGGCAGTTCAAGGAATGGACTGCGCGCCCGGAGTCGGCGATCCGTACGCAGACTCAGCCATCTTCACTGACTCGCAGGCCAGCTTCCGCAACGGCGACCTGCTCTGCTTCCGGCTGCGGGTGGATTTCAAGGACATCTCCACGGGCAGCGTCCTAGTGACCGACTTTCTGCCCCCCGAGACCGCCTACATTCCCGGTTCGGCCGTCGTGACGCCTGGCTCCACAACGAGTGCGCTGCTGGATGAGGAGCCGCTCAAGTGGCAGCTCGGGACAGAGGTCACCAGCATCAATATGCCCACTAAGACCATCTTTGTCGTGGCACCTGGGGCCTTCTTCGAGGTGCGGTTCGCCGCCCGGGTGCTCCGTCCGGCCACGACGCAGGCTCCAGATCTGACCGGCAACCTGATGAAGATGCGGACTGTCAACACAGCCGGCCAGGCGCAGTCCTACCGCACCCAGCAGGACTTCACCCTGCTACCGCCGCCCAACCTGAGCATTGCGAAGGGGGTCCGCCAGACGACCGCCCCGGCCGCCGGGCCGCTGAACCCGCCGCAGGACGGCCGGATCGTGCAACAGGGCTCGGTCGCGACGTTCCAGATCGACGTGAAGAACACCGAGCGCCCCGACACTCCTCCCGCGAACTACTCGGCGCGCGGCATCGAGGTGTGGGATGTCCTGCCCGACGGCATCGGGTGCGCGGCGATCGGCAACTACCAATACATCAGCACCAGCGGAGGTGCACCGCAGGCTCTGGCCTCCTATGTGGTCTGCCAGGATCCGCCGGTGAACGGCCAGAACACGAAGAGCTACATAAAGTGGACCCTGCCTAACCCGGACCTGACCAACCTCTTCTCGGTGGATCCTGACAAGACCCTGTCCCTGCTGTACGACATGACCATTCCAAACCCGGTGAGTGTGAGCACCACGTTCACCAATACCGCCCACGTCCGCAGTTTCACCGCGTTCACCGACGAGACTGGGCAGACGGCCAGCTACTTCCCGGACAAGAACATCGATGTCGCCATCCCCACAGAGGACTACAACGCACCGGAGATGAAAGACCCGTCGAACGTCAAGACGGCTGACGCGACTGTGTCCAAGACCGGTTCGACGCAGATCGACGATGCCGACAACAACAACAACAAAGCCAGCCAAGCCACCATTGGCGAAGAGATCTACTACCGGTATTCGGTGACGGTCCCCGCCAAGAGCACCGAGTACAACGGTGTGCTCACTGACTCGCTGCCCACCGGGATCGAGTTGGTGTCGGTGACGAACTGGGGACTGGCGGGTACACCCGACACCCAGCCGGTTGGCTTCGCCATCGACAACGCGACTGGAAAGCTGACGTTCCCGACGACTTACACGAACACGACCGACCAGGCACAGGTCTTCTTCGTCGAGGTGACGGCCAAGGTGACGAAAGCCGCGTCGGCCTGCGCCGGTGAAACACTCACGGTGCCCTGTGTGGTCGACGACACCCAGGCGCCTGGCAACAACGTGGCCAAGACGAACACCGCCCGGTTCAACAGCAAGAAGACCCTTGACGGGGATCCGCTGCCCGAGCGCACGGGCACCAAGACCGTCAGAATCATGCAGCCCAACCCGAAGATCACCAAGTCGGCTTCTCCCGGGACCGTGACCAGCAGTTCAGAGGTGATCACCTACACCCTGACCGCCTCCAACCCGACCGGCCGCTCCCCCATGTACGACGTGACCATCGTGGACTGCGTCCCTGATCAGGTCGCCGTCCAGAATGCGGGTACGGGCACCCTCGGCAGCACTGCAGCATGCAGCACAACCAACAAGGTTTCGATCACCTGGCAGGTGGCGCGACTGAATCCCAACACCTCCACTCCTCTGACGTACACCGCCACTATCAAGGCGGGCTCGGCTGGCAACGTCCAGTTCCGCAACACCGTAGCGATGACGGGCAGCAGCATGCCTGGAGTGGTAGCAGGCGAACGGGAGTACGCGACCGGTGCGAACGCCGACGTCCTGATCACCGGCGGTCAGGTCCTCAAAGATGTCAGCCCGGCAGTGGCGACCATCGGCCAGACCGTGACCTCCACGATCGATGTCCAGATCCCGGACGCGACCTACAGCAACCTCACGGTGCTGGACACCATGCCGCCGTACATCGCGGCGAACGCGGACTTCACGACCGTCTCGGTGAAGTGCTTCACCACGGATGCGAATTACGCCAATCCGGTGGCGTGCTCCACCCCCGACATCGGTTACACCTTCCTGTCGCCGGTGCCGGCCACCCCTGGTGCCACCGGCCAGCAGGTGGGTTGGGCGCTGAACGTATTGCCCAACTCCGACAAGCACCGCGTCATCCGCATCACCTACACCTCGCGTGTGACCGACCTGGCGCAGAACCAGGCGGGCGTGACTCGGGAGAACACGGCATTGGCCCGGTACGGCTACACCCAGCAGCCGACCACCGTTGCGGAAGCGACACAGAACCCTTCCACCCTGATCGGCTCGAAATCGGACTCCTTCTCGATCACCGAGCCGTCCTTGTCCATCGTCAAGAAGGTCAATGACCTGGACGAGATCTTCATCGCTCCCGGGAACACGTTCACCTACACGCTGAAGGTCACCAACGCCAGCGGCGCCAACGTCAGCGATGCGAACAACATCACCGTCACTGACGACATCCCGGCCAGCATCGAGGTCGTCGGCAGCCCCTCCGACGGCGGCCAGGTCAGCGGTAGCACCATCACGTGGACGATCAGTTCGCTGGCCCCTGGCGCGGACAAGACCGTGTCGTTCGTCGCCCGGCTCAAGCCACCTGCCGACGCTGTGCAGACCAACACCGCGACGATCGGCGAGTACTACAGCCTGCCGTCGAAGCAGGGTCGCCAGTACACCGGGCCGTCGGACACCGCCAAGGTGAACCCGGTGTTGCCGGTGCTGACGATCTCAAAGGATGCTTCCGCGCCGCTGGCCTACATCGATGACCCCTACACGTGGACCATCGCCGTGAGCAACGCATCCGGGGTGACGGCCTATGGCGTCGACGTCCAGGACAGCCTCCCGGCCAACTGGACCTACGAACCGAACTCGGCCGAGTGGGTCATCACCGGCGGAACCCCGGCCCCGTTGGAGCCCACCGGCACTGCGCCGAACATTGCGTGGAACGACATCGCCGATCTGCCGACCGGTAAGACCTTGACGATCACATTCCAGGCCGTCCCGGGGCCCGACGTGGTCGATGACCCCGGAGTGGGGCTGGGGACCGAACATGAGAACTCCGCGAGGACCTCATGGACCCTCGGTCCGGCAGGGCAGGGCTGGGGCACGCAGATGTCGCAGCCGGACAGCGCCTACACCGAGATCGCTTCGGCGGATCTGGCTCTGGTCAAGACCCACCAGACCGCTTACCCGGACGAGTGGAACGTGGGCCCGGACGAGGTCGTGCCCGGCACCGAGTTCGAGTGGGTACTTCAGACCACCAACAACGGACCCGACCCGAGTTTCGGACCGTTCACGATCGTGGACACGCTGCCTGCGGGAGTGGAGTACCGGGACTCGGCGCCCGACTCGGCGTGGACCTGCGACGCGGCGGGTCAGACCGTCACCTGCACGAACCCCGGGCCGGACAAGGGCCTGGCCAAGGACGGCAGTCTGGAGGATTTGGTCCTGACCGTCGCGGTCGAGGAGGGCGTCACTGGCGACCTGCTGAACACCGCCACAGTGACTGGTCGCACCTATGATCCCGACCTCACCAACAACAACGCCGAGGACAAGGTGAGCGCCCGTCCGCTGGCTGACGTCGCGATCGTGAAGACCCGCACCCAGCCATACGTGGTCGGGGGCCAGGTGACCTACACGCTGGCGGTGACCAACCTCGGCCCGTCGGTGTCGGTCAAGGACATCACCGTGGTCGACACGTTGCCCAATGGCCTGTCGATCGCCAGCATCGATGCCGGCGCCTGGCAGTGTGTGCCCGCGACAGGTCCCACGGAGAAGCTCACCTGTGTGCTCAGCCAGGATCTCGCTGCCAACCAGCAGGCTCCGCTGATCAAGGTCACCGTGGATGTCGAGGAGGCACCGGGAAGTGCGGAGGCCGTCAACACCGCGACGGTGACCCCGACCACCGAGGACTACGACCTGACCAACAACACCTCGTCGGTCAAGGATCCGGTGGTGGCCGAGGTGAAACTGGGGATCGCCAAGAAGACGACCGGCGCGAATCCTGTGGTGGCCGGCGAGAAGACCGAGTTCACGATCACCGTCACCAACCAAGGTCCGGCGAAGGCCAAGAACGTCACGGTGGTGGACACCTTGCAGGCGGGTCTTCGCGCCACTGCGGCCAGCGGCACCGGGTGGACCTGTGACGTCGGGGGCGGGTCGATCGTGACCTGCACCCGTCCGAATTTCGCTGTGAAGGACTCGCCCTCGGACATCGTGATCAGCGCGGATGTTGACAAGTCCATTCCAGGTGGGACGACGTTGAAGAACACCGCGACGGTGACCACCACCTCCCCGCAGCCAGGTGGTGATCCCGACCCGGCGGTGTCTACTGTCGACGTGATCGCCAAGTCGGACCTGGCAGTGGTGAAGACCCACGAGGGCGGGCCATGGACGATCGGACAGCAGGGGGTGTGGAAGTTGCGCGTCACCAACAACGGCCCCTCGGACAACCCCGGTCCCATCACGATCGTGGACACACTGCCGAGCGGGAACACGTTCGTGTCGGGTACCGGTGAGGGCTGGGCGTGCAGTGCCTCCGGACAGACGGTCACCTGCGTGCTCGCCGCCGGCCTGCAGGTTGGGCAGTCCGCGGAGGTCAGCCTGCGGGTCGACGTGGTGCAGGGTGCCTTCCCCGAGGTCGTCAATCCGGCCGAGGTGAGTTCGCCGGTTCCGGATACCAATCCCGACAACAATCGCACCACCGACCAGGTTGGGGTGAGGCGAGCAGAGCAGACTGCGAACAAGCTGCCACCGAAGCCCACCGTGCTCCGTGCCCGAACGACCGAACAGGGCCAGAAGATCCGCACCCGGGTGCGTTGCACGCCGAAGAAACCGTCGGCGGCAGGTGAGGTCAACTATTGCCAGGTGAAGCGCTCGCGCAACGGCACGATCCGGATCAAGGTGGTCGGCAGCAAGCCAGTGCAGGTCACCATCATCCAGCGCGCCCGCGGCAACGAGACCTACAAACCGTGGAAGCGCGTGATCCGGTACAAGCTGCGGCCGTAGGGCGTCCACATCTGGTTGGCGAGCGACCAAGATCAACCAGATGTGGATACGCCACGCGGTGCAAAACCGGGTAATTCGGGAATCAGGGGGCGCGTCGCTGGTTGAGAATCGGTCTCGCAGCGCAGACCCCAACCAGATGTGGACGCGGACCGTCTTATACGTCCGGGAAATGGGTCCCCTCGGGCGTGTGGCGACCGACTCCCGACCGACCAAATGGGCGTTGGCTGCCATTGCCCGCGTGTCGCAGCAGCAACCGCCAGATGCTCTCACACCCGGTCTAGCGGAATAGTCCAACCTTCAACTATGTTGAACTCATCATGATCGCCTTCGACACCCTGCTGCCCGAAGCCCAGCAACGCGCCAGCCAGCGGCCGGCATGGCAAGAAGGCGACGCCGCCCTGCCCGCGCTCTACATCAGCCACGGGGCACCGCCGCTGTTCGAGCATGAGCAGTGGATGCGCTCCCTGCTCGGATGGGCGGACCGACTACCTACCCCACGTGGCATCCTGATCGTCTCCGCGCACTGGGAGGCCGCCCCGCTAAGCCTCAGCGCCGTGGACCCCAGCAACGTGGTCTACGACTTCGGGGGATTCCATCCGCGGTATTACCGCATGCGCTACGACACCCCCGAGGCAAGTGCGCTGGCGGCGGAGGTCCTCGGGGCACTGCCCGCCGGTCAGCACGTCCACCAGCACGCCAGCCGCGGTCTGGATCACGGCGCCTGGGTACCCCTGAAGGTGATGTATCCCAATGCCGACATCCCCGTGCTCCAGTTGAGCCTACCCACCGATGACCCCGCGACCCTGCTGCGGTTGGGTAACCACCTGAGCAGTCTGCGCGAGCGGGGCATCCTCGTGATCGGGTCAGGTTTCATGACCCACGGCCTGCCCTTCATCACCGCTGACATGGTCAACGGTGCGGTCCCGAGCTGGTCACGCGATTTCGACGAGTGGGCGCTGACAGCTCTGCAGGGCGGTGACCTCGACGAACTCGCCGCATACCGCGACCGCGCGCCGGGCCTGCCGTACGCCCACCCGACGGTCGAGCATTTCACTCCCCTGTTCGTCACGCTGGGCGCCGGCGGCTCCGACGTCAGCACCACCATCGATGGCTACTGGTGGGGCATGAGCCGGCGCTCACTGCAGGTGGGCTGACCCACCCTCACCCGACGAACAGCCCGGCGCGGCCCAAGGCCTCGATGAGGCCGTCGAGATCGACCCGGGAGGCGCCCAACGCCGCGGCGATCTCATCGCGGGTCCGGCTGCCGTCCATCATCGCCACCGCCTGCCGGCTGGCGTCGTCCTCGAGCCGCAGCGGCTCGTGCCGGCAGGTCGTCAAATACTCCCGATTCCGCATCGCCGCTACCACCCTGGGGCGTGCCCCGGGTGTACGTGCTGCAACCGGCTCGGACCGCAGGTCGATCGCCCGGGCACGGTACAACCGCAGGATCGCCCGGGGGTCACCCCGCAGGTCGGTTACCCGCACGGCCGCGGGCCACGTGCGCCCCAGCAGATCCAGATCAGCCAACACGTCCGGGTCATCCGCCTGCACCTCAATCCCGTTGAGCAGCCGGCGGACACCGCGAACGGTGCGCTGCCCCGGGGCCGACACCCACAGGTCTGGCAGCGACACAGGCCCTGGCTCGTGCCATGTGAGCAGACTCTGTCGGTACTGCCGATTCGTCAGGTAATCCGACCACTGCTCGGCGCGCACCACATCCCCGGGCAGCCCCGGCTGATCGGCCGCATCAGCCAGGTGCGCCTCGCCCAAGTAGCGCAGACCGTGCCGCGCGGCCGCAGACACAAACTCATCGAAGAACAGCGGCGTGTGCACCGCCTGCAGTTCGTCATTGCGTACGACGTGGTCCGGCTTGGCGGCGACCCGGCCCATGGCCAACTGCATGACACGAGCATTGTCGGAATCCACCTCGGCATCGATCACCGAGCGCATGACCTCGCGGGCACGGTCGAGGTCGCCGGCACTCTCCCGGCGCAGTACCGCACTGGCCATCGCCCGGATGTGTGAGCCGGGCAACGTGTCGTAGGACAGGTAGCCAATCCCATCCGGCGCCAGATGACGAGCCACGCACGCGAATACCGCGCCAGGATCCGGCACCCAGGACAGGACGCCGTGAGCGATCACGTAGTCAAAGCGGCCGACGTCCAACGCGGCCAGATCAGCCTGCTCGACCCGCAGGTTCGGCAGGGCGTGCCGCTGGGCGGCGGCCACCGCGTCGGCGTCGATGTCCACCCCGAGGAAGGTCGCCCCGGGGGCATAGGCAGCCAGCGCGAAGAGGTTCTCGGCATCCGAGCAGCCGATCTCCAGCACCCGCGCCCGGCTCGGCGGGGTCGGCGCGAGCCCACGCAGCGCGGCTTGCACAGCGAAGCGATCAGGCTGCAATTGCGTCAGGGGGTGGCTCGGGTAGTTGACCGTCACCGCTCGATGGTGACACTGACGGGCGTGGTGCCGGATGCGGTCTGCTGAAGATAGGTGATCGTCGCACTGGCAAAGCCGACGGACACGTCGTCGTGCAGGTTGCCGCCACGACCTCCGGTGCGCATAGCGTCGATGACCGGGCGTTCCATGGTGATCCTCAGCAAGTCGTTACTGACTCCACCGACCCTGCGCAGCACGATGCTCGTCGTCCCCACATCGGCGCCCGTGGTGAAGGCGTTCAGCAGCGGGCCAGTGGCCCGGTCGGCGGGCTTTGTCATCGTGAATGACAAGTACCGTGGAGTCGTCTGCGTCGACGCACCGAAACAGAGGCTGCGCACATCGATCTCGTTGGCGTGCTTGTCATCGACGGAACTCCCGGGGATGCTCGCGATCTTCAAGAAGCCCTGGTAACTGGTCGCCGCGGCTGCCGGTTCGGTGGTGGTGAGCTGGTCACAACGGGGTTGCGTGCGAGCTTTGACCGGTGGCGCCGTCAACTCCTGCAGCGCCGCACTGCCCGTCGTCACACCCACCTTCGACCACGTGAACGACACATCCTCATCGGAATCACCGTGCCCACCGAAGCGGTAGCCGTCGACCTTCAGTCCGGTGAACGTGTACGTCGCCCGCAAGTCACTTCGAATGCTTTCGATGCTGACCACTGCCTTGTCGATCGCCCCTTGCGTGGCCAGCGCCTCGATGAGTTTCGGTGTGGCCACATCCACGCGTTTCTCCACCGTGAACACGCCAGCGTCGGCGTCACTGAGCCCACCCATGCAGAACGACCGCAGGTCGATCTCCCGCGCGTGCTTGTCATCGACAGACTCGCCCGGGATAGTTGCGATCTTCAGAAAGATGTCGACGTCGCTGTGGTTCGTGGCCTGCTTGTTCGCGAGGGTGTCACATGCGAGGTCGATCGGGCTCGTGCCAGGAGGACCAGGTGGGCCTGTCGGACCCACTGGACCTGCGGGGCCCACTGGACCTTGCGGACCCTGCGCACCGACCGCACCGGCTGGACCCCGCGGACCTTCCGGACCCTCGGGCCCGATGGGCCCCTCCGGGCCTTGCGCACCAACGGCGCCCTCCGGCCCCCGCGGACCCACCGGCCCTACGGCCCCCGTGGCACCTTGAGTACCGGGCGCACCATCGGCTCCAGCGGGCCCGGCCGGACCGACTGCTCCTGTGGCACCGGTGGGGCCTTGCACCCCTGGCTCCCCCCGAACGTTCCATCGCACGACCTTGCCCTTGCGGCAGGTGGGGACATCGGTGCCGACCTGGCTCAATTCCCCCTTGCGCAGGCACGCGTAGAACACGTCATCTGCGGCCTGGGCGGGCACGACCGCACCACCGAGAAGCACGCCAAACGTGGACAGCGAGGCGATCGCGGCGATATTGCCCATTAGGCCACTGTCCCCTTGTACCCAACATCGGTCAAGGGACTCACGTTCGGTTGAGCAGTTCGCGGACGTAGACCGAGTCCACGACGGACTCCACGAAGGACGTCATCTCCGCCTTCGCCGGTGGCACGGCCAGGCCCTGCCGCCAGGTGCTGTCGCGCCCAGGCAGGCCGACGAGTCGCGACCCGAGGTCGTAGACACCGAAGACGACCTGTAACTCCGTACCCAGATGATCTGCATAGATCCTGCGCAGCGCGTCGGCACCCAGCGCCGCGTTGAGCACCACCGACGTGGTCAGCAGCGCGTCGGGGTATCCGGGCCAGTCGGCGCGGTCGTGACCGTACTTGGTGCGTAGGACCATGTCCGCACCACGCACCGCAGCCATGATCGAATCCACGACCGATCGCAGAGGAAGATTGGCGCTCAGGCCAAGGTAGTCCGTGGGGTCCAGGTACGCCTCCACCGCGGCCCGCACGGCGCCACACCCCAGATGGCCCACGATGGCCACCGCCCGGATGGTCGGCAGGTTGTTAATGGCGAAGTCCAGACTGCCCACCGTCGAGCCGCCCAGCACGTTGCCGGCGACCCGCACGACGAACATGTCGTTGGCGGGCTGGGAGAACACCAACTCCAGCGGCACGCGGGCGTCCGCGCAGCCGAGCACGGCGGCGATCGGGGTCTGGGCGTGGACGCCGATCCCGATCTCGGCCGCCGACACCGGGATCACGTACCGCTGACTGCCTTCCCGGGCCAGATCGGCGAAGGCCCGGTTCCCCCGCTGCAGCGTGAAGATCGCCTCCTCGGCGGTGGCCGGCTGTTCGGCGGACGGCTCGTTGCCCGGGTCGTACTGGTAGACGATCTCGATCACGGATCTATCTTGGCGTGCGACGCGCGCTCAGTGCCCGACCATCTCGTTGACGGCCGCGTTCTTGCCCGGCAGCAGCCGCCAGGCCGCCCCCGCCCCCAGTACCAGCACGGCCGCACCCACCCAGGTCGTCACCTGCAACGCATCGGTGAAGGCCACGTGCACGGCATCGGTCAGCGAGGTCACCAAGGCGGGTGGCAGGGCGGCCATCGCCTCGAACGCCTCCCCCGGCGACTGCTGCGCCGCTCGGGCCACCTCCGCAGGAAGACCGTCGGGCAGGCGCAGCGTCGCTTGGTACACCGCCGTGAGGATGCTGCCGAGCAGCGCGATGCCCAGGGCGGTGCCGAGTTCGTAGCCGGTTTCGGACACCGCCGAGGCCGCCCCGGCCCGGTCCCTCGGTGCGACGGCCAGCACCGTGTCCGAGGCGATGGTCAGCGCCAAGCCATCCCCGGCGCCGATGAGGAACAGCGGGATCGCGAAGGCCAGGTAGACACTGGAGTCCAGGACAAAGGCGATGCCGGCCATCCCCACCCCGATCGCCAACAGACCCCCGGCGACCACCGGGCCGCGGCCAAGGCGGCGCATCACATTGCCGGCGACCAGCGCCGCGACAAGAGCGGCGACGGTGGCCGGGAGTTGGAACAGGCCCGCCTGCAACGGCTCGAGACCCTTGATGAACTGCAGGTACTGGGAGAAGAAGAACACCGACCCGGCCAGGCCGAACACCGCCAGCATCGTCCCGAGCACCGCCCCGGTGAAGGGCCCGGACCTGAACAGCCGGACGTCGACCAGCGGATGGTCCAGCACCAACTGCCGGCGCACGAACCAGGTCACGGCGATCACACCGATCACACCCACCACGACGTACTGCGTGGCCATGCCCTCGATGGCCAACTCCTTGACGGCATAGACCACGCCGATGATGCCGACCAGGGACAGTCCGACCGACAGCACGTCGAGCGTGCCGGGATTCGGGTCGCGGGACTCCCGCAAGCGACGGCATGCCGATCACGAAGACCAGCGCCATGATCGGCACATTCACCAGGAACACCGAACCCCACCAGAAATTCTGCAGCAGGATGCCGCCGAAAAGGGGTGCCCGCCGCAGCACCGGCCGCGCCCATGGCACTCCACACCCCGATCGCGAATGACCGTTCCGCGGGATCACTGAAGGTCGACCGCATCAGGGCCAGTGTCGAGGGCATCAACGTGGCTCCGGCGACCCCCATCAGGGCGCGGAAGAAGATGAGCTGTTCGGCGGTGTTGCTGTAGGCGGCGGGGATCGAGATCAGCGCGAAGGCGGTGCCCCCGATCAGCAGCAAACGTTTGCGGCCTACCCGGTCCCCGACATTGCCCATCGTGATGAGCAGGCCCGCGAGGACGAAGGAGTAGATGTCACCGATCCACAGCACTTGACTGGCGGTGGGCTGCAGATCCTTGACGATGCTGGGAGTGGCCAGACTCAGAACGGTGCCATCGACGGCAACCAGGAACACCGCCAGGCTCATCGCGGTCAGTGCCCACCAGCGCCGGGGGTCCTTGCTCGTCATGTCCACCTCCCCCAGCCAGGCTAGGGGAGGTGGACATGTGGTGTCAGACGGTGGTGCGGCGGCGCCCACGATTCAGGATCGCCGAGGCGATGCCCACCACGATCAGGGAACCGATCAGCGCGCCGATGATACCGCCCCAGTCGAACTTCTGGGTGTCCCCGATGCCCAGTAGAGCGGTGAACACCCAGTACCCCAGCAGGGCACCGATCAGGCCGAGCACGATCGACAGCAGCCATGAGACCGGCCCGGACATGTGCTCGAACGCGTCCCCGGGGATCAGCATGCGGGCGACAGCGCCGCAGACCAGTCCCAGCAGAATCACCGAGATGATGTTGCCTTCCATGTTGTACCTCCCATAGGCGGACCCCGTGCGGATCCATCGGGGAAAACTGCCCAGTTGATCGGATTCCAGACCAGCCGCACCCATAAGGTGATGCCCGTGCGCATTCTGGCGATCATCGCGGGCCTGCTGCTGTGGGCCGGCACCTTCTCCTCAGTGATGCGGACGCTGGTGTACTCCCGTGGCAGCTCCGGGTTGAACCGGCTCAAGAACCGGCTGTTGCTCGGTGGCTTTCGGCTGGTCAGCCGTGGCTCCTACGAGCGCCGTGATGCCAGCCTGGCGTGGTTCGCTCCTCTGGCCATCGTGACATCGCTGATGGTATGGCTGCTCATGTTTCTGCTGGCCTACGGACTGCTGATGTTCGGCACCACCACGTTGCCCTTCACCACACAGTTGCGGGAGGCCGGATCGAGTCTGTTCACCCTGGGTTACGCAGAAGTACGGACCGGGCCACGCTGACGGCCCTGGACTTCATGGCGGCCGCGACCGGACCCATCGTCATCGGTCTGCTGATCGGGTACTTGCCGACGTTCTACGCCGCCTACCAGCGCCGGGAGGCGGAGGCCACGCTGCTACTCGGCCGGGGCGGGGAGCCGAACTGGGCGCCGGAGTTGCTGCGACGGCATGCCTCGGTGGGCAACACCGACCGGTTGGATGCGCTGTGGCCCGCATGGGAGCGGTGGGCGGCTGAGGTGTCGGAGAGCCACACGAACTTCCCGGTGCTGATCCAGATGCGATCCGCCCGGCCGCACCGCAACTGGCTGATCTCGTTGTTGTGCGTCATGGACACCGCGTCGATGCACCTGGCTCTGAACCCGCAGGAGCCGCAGGGTGCGGCACGCGTGACTCTGCGCCAGGGGATCGTCTGCCTACAGGAGTTGGGCAAGGTGCTACGGATTCCGTTCGACCCCGACCCGTTGCCGGACAAGCCGAGTGCCGTCACCGAGGCTGACTTCCTGGCGGCGTGCCAGCTGATCGGCGATGCGGGGTACACCTGGCAGCGCGATCCGGTGCGGGCGTACCCCCACTTTCGCGGGTGGCGCGCGAACTACGAGGACCTGGCCTATGCCCTGGCCGCGGACATCGACGCTGTGCCGGCGCCGTGGTCTGGGCCGCGCAGGCTCGACGATGAGGTGATCTTCCCCGAACGCCAGCCCAACCGGCGCCCGGAAACCTCCGACTGAGGGGTTGGGGTGCCGCTGGCGATGCCAGGCGTTCGTCAGGTGCCCAGCCGTTCGGCGAGTCGCGGCCGGAATTGACGAACCGCTGTACCGCAGACGAACGGCTGCCTGCGCGTGCGTCGGAGACCCCGCTCGCCCAGTGTCACGTTGTTGCTGCCCTAACCCCGCAACATCCTCCTTATGGCTGACGACCCGAGCCGAATCTTCTGACGCAACGCAGCGTTTACGACATTTGGTTCAGTTCCCTCATAGCGGGAACTGAACCAAATGTCGTTTTTCGCCGGAGCTCGCACTCACCGGGCCCCGCCTCAGGCGTCCACCCGCTTGGCAAGATCGGTGCGGGCCATCGCCTCCCGAGCCTGTCCCAGCGTGACGATGCCCTTCTCCGCCAGTTGCGGGATCATCCGCACCAGCACCTCAGCCGTGGCCAGCGCGTCGCCGAGCGCGGTGTGCCGGCCGAAGACCTCCACGCCGTAACGCTGGCACACATAGTCGAGGCCGTGGCGAGCGTCGGGGTGGGTGTCCAGGGCGGCCGAGAGCAACATGGTGTCCAGGAACAGCGGCTCGAGGGCCACCTCAGCGGCAGCCGCCGCCGGGCGCAAGAACCCCAGATCGAACCCCGCGTGATGGGCCACCAGCACCGACTCCGAGGCATAGGAGGCGAAGTCCGCCACCGCATCGGCGGGTCCGGGCGCATCGCCGACCATGTCGTCGGTGATGCCGTGGAACGTCGTGGAGATCTCCGGGATCCGAATGCCCGGGTTGATGAGAGTGTCAAAGGTGTCGTCGGCGCGCACCACAGCGCCGTCGACGCGCACCGCGCCGATGGCGACGAGGCGATCCCCGTTCTCCACGTGCAGCCCCGTCGTCTCGCAGTCCACCACGGTGAAGACGATGTCCGACAGCGGCGTCTGCAGCCACTCCTCGCGGGACACCATGGCCCGTGAGGGCCGCGACAGGTCCACCGACAGCCCGACCACCGGCCCGGCGGCATCCGGGGCCTCCTTACCGACAATCAGAACCATCGCCGGCTCGTCGGGCCCGGTGATCCGCACCAAGCGCAACTGCTGGTCCCCGACCACCGCCTTAAGCCGGTCCCCTTGCAGTGCGCGAGTGAGCAGCGGCAGGAAGTCCTCAGCGTCGAACACCCCGAGGATCGAGCGGCCGGCAGCCACCCGGCTGCGACTGCGCGATGCCAAGGTGTGCCGCGCTGCCGGGTTGACGAGCAAGATCCGGCCGCGGTCATCAACCACACCCACCGGCACATCCAGGCCGGACAACACACTCACCAGGCTGTCGCGTTCCAGGCGCAGTTCGGTGTGGGCAGCGTCCAACTGCTCCTGCAGCCGGGACTCGGCCGAGGCATGCCGCTGCGCCAGATTATTGATGGCCTGCTCGGTTGCGGTGTCGCCCGGCAGCCGGTGATCCGGATTGACGTCGGCGATCATCTGCACCGCACCTGCCGTGCGCGCATCCTGGCGTTGCTCGGAGCGCCACGTGCTCCACGCGATCCAGCCGATCAGCCCGATCAGCAGCAGCAACCCGAACACCAGCACCACGACTGACCCGCGCAAACTGTCGAGCAGAGCCGTGCGGTCGGCCTGGGGCAGATCGGCGAGCACCACACCCACCGTCAGCGCGGGTACCAGCGTGGCCACCGCGATGAGCGCAACCACTTTCCACTTGTTCATGGGCGCTCCCAACGACGCATTCATCGATGCTAGCCACCGACACCCGAGCGCCGCAGGTAGACGACTACTCGACGGCCACCACCTGGTTGCGACCTGCACCCTTGGCCGCGTACATGGCGGTGTCCGCCCGCGAGATCAGCACGTCCGGGTGCTCGCCCGGCTTGCGCAGGATCACGCCGATACTCAGGGTGGCGGTCACCGTCGTGTCCGCGACCACGATGGGCGCGCCCACCGCGAGCCGGATCTGCTCAGCGATCTGCAAGGCCTCGGCCATGCCGTGAATGCCGTCGAGCACCACCAGGAACTCGTCACCGCCCATCCGGGCCACCACATCGCTGGCCCGCACCGCACCGCGGATGCGATCGACCACGGTTCGTAGAACGTCGTCTCCCGACACGTGTCCATAGGTGTCGTTGATCTGCTTGAAAGTGTCGAGGTCGCAGAACAGCACCGCCGATTCTCGTCCCGGGTCTCGCCAGTAGGACGCCATGCTGGTCAGTAGCCGCATGGCCTCTTCACGTTTGAGGGCACCGGTCAGATCGTCGAACGTGGCGCGCCGCTGGAGCTCCGCCTCGTAGGCGACGACCTCGTCGATCGTCCGCAGGCTGGCGACAATCCCGCGCTGACCCCCGGAGGTGACCGGCACCTTGTTTGCATGCACCTCGACCCAGTGGTACGCGCCGTCCTTGGCGCGCATCCGCAGCCTCGTGGTCGTTCGACCCCCGGCGTGCTCGACATCTCCGAGTCGGGCGAGTTCGAGGTCAGCCGGGTGCGCGAATTCCGTCAGGGACTGCCCTACCCACTCGCCAGGCGACCAGCCGAGCATTCGCGTCAGCGATGGCGCCACCCAGTCAAGCCGGCCATCGATGGAGCGCATCACCACGTCCGACGCGTTCTCAGCGAGTAGCCGGAACTGCTCCTCCGACGCCGCAATCCGCCGGGCAGCATCGTACCGCTCGGTGATGTCACGCCAGGTGAAGGACAGCGTGTCCGAATCCACCGGAACCATCCTGATGTCGAGGTAGCGCGGTTCGTGGCCCGCCTCGCCGTCTATGGCGACGGCGTCGATAACAAGTGGGGTCTGGGTATTCAACGCGGCGACGTAACGGTCGAAACGTCCGGAGGTGCCTTGTTCAGGGTAACGAACCAGCAACCGCGAGCCGACGAGTTCCCCCCGGTCCAGCCCGAGGTACGTACACGCCGCCTGATTGGCCTCGCTGTAGACCAGGTCGACGATGTCGCCGGACTCATCACGCACCGCCTCGAACACGACGAACGGGTCGAGCATGGTCTCCAACGCGGTCGTGCGCCGTTGTTGCTCTGCGTGGATGCGCAGTCGCCCTTGCACTTCGTCATCCACGTCACGGAAGGCGACGACAAAGTGGGTCGATGAACTCCGGCGGACAGTCACCGCCCACCACCGGAAGCGGCCATCCTTGCCACACAACCGCACCTCGCCCGTGAAGGTGTCCGTGACACCTGACTGGGCATCCGACATCATCTGATCCGCCCGCTCGAGGTCGTCGGGATGGACGAAACGTTTAGGAGTAAGGGCCCGCAGATCGGCGATGTCGTATCCGAACTGCCGGTAGAAGGACGGTGACACCCATTCGACGGTGTTGTGAGCGGTGAGCAGAAAGACAACGTCCGCGGCATTCTCGGCGAGCAGGCGAAGTCGCGCCTCACTCTCGGCCAGTTCGTCCTGAGCGGCGCGCTGTGCGGTGATATCGCCCCAACCAGCGACAAGACCGATCACGACACCGTCGTCGTCGAACATGGGCGTGGCTCTGACGTCGACGTACTTGTACCCGCCATCGGCCTGCGCCAGCCTCACCTCGAAGGCCTCCGATTCTCCCGTCAGCAACTGATGCTCCACAGGGGGAATCAGTTGCCGGTCGTCAGGATGCACCATCTCCAGGAAGGGACGGCCCACCCACTGCGCGGGCTGCCAGCCCAGCAGGGAGGTGATCGACTCCGACACCCACTGCAGGACCCCGTCCTGGTCACCGGTGACCACCACGTCAGTGGCGTGCTCCGCCAGCAGACGGTAGCGGGCCTCTGCCTCCTTGAACGGTGTCACGTCGCGCGCGACACCGTAGAGGACCTGCGCGCCATCCCCGCGACAGTGAATCCGGCAGCGATGGTGCGTCCACACGCGACGGCCGTCACGAGCGATCCAACGCAGCGTGTACTCCATGATCTCACCGGGCGGTACTTGCGCGGCAGCGACAAGCACCTGCAGGTCGCGTGGGTCGACCAACCGGTTTCCCAAGTTGGGGTCGTCGTAGTGCTCCTGCGGCGTATAACCGACGAGGTGGATCACCGAATCGCTGACGTACTCGAAGCCGCGGTCGGGGGCAAGCCGGACGATGTACTCAACGTCAGGCAGGGCGATGGCCAGTTCCGCCAGGCGCTGAGCATCCGCCGCTTCACCGGAAAACGTTTCGTTTGCCACGTCCGCCCCCTGCTACGGAATCCGTTGACAATTCCACCGTAGCGCTCGAAAACCGGAAGCAAAAGTGCCACGTCGATCAAGATCTCGTCAGAGATCCGTCCGGAATGCAACGGACGTCACCGATTGTGCGCTTTTGATCGCGCGTAGAGCCTCCCGTACAGCGTCGTGCTGGTCGCCTGTCAGCTCATGGGGATCGATGGTGTCGGTGATATACTCCCGGGCCACCATCTGGTTCAGCTGATTGGTCAGCCGCAGCCGGGACAATAGGTCGTACCCTTCGCGCAGACGTGTGGTCAGTTCCGCACTCAGCACATTGGCCTCGCCGGCTGCCACCAGCCGGTCGCCGGTGCTGACCGCTGCCGAGCCTGCTCGCAGGCCGTAGAGCCGGGCAAGGAGCACGATGGGAGCCAGCCCCGACTTCTTCAGGTCGAGCTTTGCGCGCGGCAGCCGCCCGAACGGCCCGAGCGCAGTGGGGAAACCGTTGGCAGCCACGGCCAGACCGTGCATGAGCCGCGCGGACTGCGCCCCGAGGGCCAGCTCCGCCAAGGCGGGGCCAACATCCACCCCGGACGTCAGCGGCCGCACATCGAGAAAGACATCAGCATCAATGACAGCCTCGGCCGTGGGCGCGTTCACCCGGTCTCGGAAGATGTCCGCCCACTGCTCGACGCTGTGCGACCAGGCGTCGGCCATGTAACCGCCATCGCAGCGACGCATCCCGAACTCCACCAGCCCGTCGATGACGGTGGCCGCGAGATCGGCAGCGTAGCTACTGGCGGCAGCCGCGGGGGTCTGCCAGAACAGCGCGGAGTCCTGGTCGGAGGCACAATGCAACTCCCGACGGGCATGGCTACCGAGCACCACCCAGGAGAAGCGGGCCGGCGGTGGTCCGGCCGTGTGCAGGAAACCGTCGATCAGCAGCCGGGTCTGGGCGTCGGCGGCGTCCGACAGCGACCGACCAGCCCGGGCGACCTCCACGAGTGTCGTCATCGACTATCCCCTCGCCGTCCAGGTGCGCCGCACGCCCACGGACTCCGGGGTATGCAGCCGGATCATGATCCGGTCGACACCGGCAGGCAGGCGGTGCTGGGTGCGGCGGGACACGATCACCATTGTCGCCAATGACATCGGCATCGCCCACGCGGCGGGTTGCGAGAGCAGAGCTGCCGGCCAGCCCGTGAGTTCCACCAGGGTCGACACGGCGATCGCCGTGGTCGCGGCAGTACCACCCACGATCAACCCGACAGCCGCCCCGACATCGGTGAGCCGGCGCCACCAGATGCCCAACAGCAACAGGGGGGAGAACGTGGCCGCCGCGACGGCGAACGCCAAGGAGACCGCTTGCGCCAACGGCAGGGATTCGGCGAACAGCCCGAGCAGGAAGGGGACAACCACAGCCACTGCGGCCGCGACGCGGAAGGCAACGATCGGGTCCTGCACCCACCGGCTCACAAGATCCTGGCTCAGAACCCCGGCAACCGTGACCGTGAGGCCAGTGGCTGTGGCCAGGAAGGCCGCAGCGGCGCCGGCGCTGACCAGCGCGGTGAGCCACTCCCCCACGGCACCGGACAGCATCGCCTGCGGCAGCAGCAACACGACCGCATCGGTGCGCCCCGTCATGAGCAGTTCCGGGGCATAGAGCCGGCCGAGCATGCCGTAGACACTGGGGGCGAGGTAGAACAGCCCGACGAGCCCGATCACCACGAGCGCCGTTCGGCGGGCCTGCCTGCCGTCCGGGTTGGTGTAGAAGCGCACGAGGACGTGCGGCAGTCCCATGGTGCCCAGGAACAGCGCGAACATCAGGGCATACGTGCGGTACAGCGCGTGTTCCTGCCCGCCCTGCAAGGCCTGCGCCCAGCTGCTGCCAGTGAGGATCGTGGTCGTGGACAGGTGTGGCACCTGGGATCCGGCGGGAAAGGTCACGACGGTATCGGCAGGTACTACCCGCACGCCGACCTCCCACCGCTGCTGCCCGCCGTTCACACTGACATCCACCGCCTGCGGCACCGTCACCTCGGTGTCCACCCGCATGCTGACCGTGGTCTGTTCCTGGAAGGTCGGTGGCGCCTGGGTGAGCGGACTGGGATTGCTGTCTGCGCGCCAGGCGGCCAGCAGGAACAGCACCGGCACCATGATGGCGACGACCTTGAGCCAGTACTGGAAGCCCTGCACGAGGGTCACGCTGCGCATACCCCCACCGACGATCACGACCAGCACCGTGACGCTGACCAGCAGCCCCCCGAGCCATACCGGGGTGTCCAGCAGGATCTGCAAGGAGATTCCCGCCCCCTGCAACTGCGGCAGGACGTAGAGCCAGCCGATCAGCACCACCAGCGCGCTGGCGATCACTCGGACCGTGCGTGAGCGCAGCCGGGCCTCGGCGAAGTCGGGCAGTGTGTAGGCCCCGGAGCGGCGCAGCGGCGCGGCGACCAGGGCCAGCAGCAGCACATATCCGACCGCATACCCGACGGGGAACCAGACGGCATCCGCGCCCCCCACCATGATGAGCCCCGCAACTCCCAGGAACGAGGCCGCGGAAAGGTACTCGCCAGCGATCGCCGACGCATTCCACCAGGCCGGCACGGAGCGGGAAGCGACGTAGAAATCGCCCGTGGTGCGGGCCAGTCGCGAGGAGTAGGCCGCCAACCCGATGGTCACCAGGACCGTGAGCCCCATGCCGATCGCGGCGAGCATCGGGTTCACCGGCCCTCCACGAGGTCGGTGAACTGTGCCTCATTGCGGTCCGCCTGCCGCACGTACCACCAGCCCACGGCCAGGATGGCCGGGTACACCAGCACCCCGAGCAGCAGCCACCACAGCGGCATGGGGCCCACCTGCAGTTCGCGCACACTGGGCCAGGCGCCGAAGACCAGAGGCATCGCGGCCAGAGGGACCACGACCAGTGCGACGGTGGCCAGCCCGAGCAGTAGTTGGGTGCGGATGAGTGAGCGCAGGTACACCTTGCCGACGCGGGTCTGGTCGTCGATCTCATCGGTGATGGGCCGTGGCCGGCGGCGGCGGACATCGCGGCGCGGGCCGGTGATGACGACCCGGCGAGGCCGGGGGGTGTTCACCGTTCCAACTTCCGCCCGGCCACCAGCGCCTCCTTGACCACCGGAGTGTGGCGGCGGCTGACGGGCACCGACTGTTCGTGCCCGAGGTCGACAGTGGTCCGCCCTCCGACCGAGCGCAGGCCGACCACGTACGCCGCGTTCACCAGATACCGTCGGTGCACGCGCAGGAAGCCCGCCGCCTCCCACTTCTCCTCCAGGGCGGCCAGCGGGATGCGGACCAGGTGCGAGGCCTCCCGGGTGTACAGACGCACATAGTCGCGCTGCGCCTCCACGAACACGATGTCCGAGCGCTTCACGTAGCGGGTCATGCCGCCGAGTTCGACCGCGATGGTCTCGTCGGTGGCCGCCGGGGGCGGACCGCTGGGTTCCACCTCCGCGTCCAGTTGCCGCTGGACGCGGCCGACGGCTTGGGCCAGGCGCTCGGCCCGGATCGGCTTGAGCAGGTAATCCACGGCGGCGATGTCGAATGCGTCCACAGCGTGGGAGTCGTAGGCGGTCACGAACACCACCGGCGGCGGCGCGGCGAAGCGGGCGATGATCCGCGCCAAGGCCAGGCCGTCCATGCCAGGCATCCGGATGTCGAGGAACACCGCGTCCACGTCGTCGGCCTGCAGCAGCTCGAGGGCGTCGGTGGCCGTGCCTGCGGTGCGGACCTGCGCGATGCCGTTCGTGTTGCTCAGCAGGTAGGCCAGCTCGGCCAGCGCCGGAGCTTCGTCATCCACCGCCACTACGATCAGGCCGTCGTCACTCATCGACCACTCCTTCGGCGTACTTGGGAACCCGCATGGTGACCTTGGTTCCGGCCATCGGGGCGGTCTCCACGACCAGCCCGTGATCGTCGCCGAAGGCCCGGCGCAGGCGCTCGTCCACGTTGGCCATACCGACGTGGTCGCCGGGTTCCCCGGACAGGCTGCGCCGGATCACGTCAGGGTCGTTACCCACCCCGTCGTCCTCCACACTGATCCAGCAGTCGCCGCCGCGCTCCACAGCGGTGATGCTCACCGTCCCCGGCGAGTCGCGGTTCTCCAGGCCGTGGCGCACGGCGTTCTCCACCAGCGGCTGGATGCACAGGAACGGGATCCGCACGCTGAGCACCTCCGGATCGACGCGCAGTTTCACCTGCAGGCGGTCGCCGAAGCGGGCCTGTTCGAGCAGCAGGTACTGCTCGACGCTGCGCAGCTCCTCGGCAAGTGCGGTGTACCGGCCGTGGGAGCGGAAGGAGTACCGGGTGAAGTCGGCGAAGTCCAGCAGCAGTTCCCGGGCCCGATCCGGGTCGGTGCGCACGAACGAGGCGATCGCGGTCAAGGAGTTGAAGATGAAGTGCGGCGAGATCTGCGCCCGTAGGACCTTGACCTCCGCCTCAGCCGATCGCGCGCGGGTACGGTCAAGTTCGGCGAGGTCGAGTTGGCCGGAGACAAAGCCCGCGACCTCTTCCACAGCGCGCATCATCGCCGGACCGGCCGGGGCGCTGGTGTAGGCCACCAATGCCCCGATCACCACCTCGTCACTGGTCAGCGGAGCGGCGACGCCGGACCGGAACATTGCCGACACCTCGCGCGCCTGCGTCTCACCGATGACAGTCGCCACACCGGTGTCCAGGGCGGCCTGGGCATGGGCCACTACGCGTTCACGGTGCTTGTCCCCGATGCCGTCGAGGGCGAGTGTCTCCACCCGGTCGGTAATCCCCACAGCGGGCACACCGAGCAGGTTGTGCAGGTGTTTGAGGCTGCGCTGGGCGCCGGCCCGGGTCAGGCCCGCGCGCAGCGACGGCGCCGCCTGGCTCGCGATGTGAAGAGTGCGATAGGTCGCCATCTGCGCCTCGGTGCCCATCCGGCCTGGTCCGCGCACCCAACGCGCCACCGCCATCCCGAGCACGATGGCCCCGGCGATGGCCACCAGCGCCAGCACCCAGGCATCCATGAGGTGAAACTAGCGTGCAGGAGGTGCGCTGGGGGTGCTCTTGGCCAGCCCGAATACACATCCGCTTGAGCCGCCCCGGCTCTGAACCAAATGTGTAGATGCCACGCGGTGCAAAACGGTCACATGGGACATCAGAAACGTGTCGCTGGTTGGAAATGGCGATTTGGGCGCGCGGTCCAACCAGATGTGTGAAGGTCGGTGCCCTCGACAGCTGCAAGGGGGTGATCGCTCTCAAGACGGCCGCGGATGACAGCCGAATGAGGCTGCGTGGCCCGTCGATGCTGCCCGGATTGCAGCCCATACTGCCAGGACACCTCCTTGGTGCTGGGGCAGATGCGCGGCACCGGTGACGACTGGTGGGGGGAGCCGTTCGACGATGGGTTCAACTCCCAGGCGGCCACCTTCTTCGGCGATGGCTGCTGCCCGGACTGCGCAGTCTGCCCGATCTGCCAGGGGCGCGGTTACTGACAGAATCGGGATGTGTCTGCGATGAGGTCGAGTCCCTTCTTGGAGATACCTGCCGATCAGTGGGTCGGTGCCAATGACTCGGCATTCGCGATCAGGGACGGGTACCCCGTGTCGCCCGGCCACACCCTGGTCGTGCCACGGCGGTTGCTCCCGGACTGGGACGCAGCGACGCCCGACGAGCAGGCGGCGATCCTCGAGTTGGTCGGACAGGTCAAGCGGTCGCTGCGACTGTCGCATGCCCCGGACGGCTTCAACCTCGGCATCAATGAGGGCGCGGCCGCCGGACAGACCGTCTTCCATCTGCATGTCCATGTGATCCCGCGGTACGCCGGCGATGTGCCTGACCCCCGGGGCGGGATCCGGCACGCGGTGATGGGCAAGGGCAACTGGCAGTCATGAGCGTGTCTGCGGCCGAGTACCAGCTGGAGTTCCTCGAAAGGTTCCAACACCTGCTGGAATCCGGGCTCTTTGTCGGCGCACTTGGCTGGTTGCGGGGCCGCGAAATGATCGCGCTGGACGACTGGACGCGGACTCTCTCGGCCTGACCGCGAGACTGCGCGCCAAAGCCGTCACTGACTGTCGCGTTTGGCGCGAGGTCTCAAGGGCCGGACTGGGAACCGCCCGAATTGCCGCCAGTATCGACACGCCCCCCGCGAAGTCCCGGGCCAAACGCGTCACTCACCGACGCGTTTGGCCCGCAACCTCAGCCACCGGATTGCAGACCGCCCTGAATCAGGTTCATGATCGTGGGATCCGCCAGCGTGGTGACGTCACCGAGGGACCGGTTCTCGGCCACATCGCGCAGCAGGCGCCGCATGATCTTGCCGGACCGCGTCTTTGGCAGTTCCGGCACGATCATGATCTGGCGAGGCTTGGCGATCGGGCCGATCTCGTGCCCGACGTGCTTGCGCAGCTCCCCGACCAACTCCGGGCCATCGACGGCGTCGCCGGTGAGGATCACAAAGGCCACGATGCCCTGGCCGGTGGTCTCATCGGTCGCTCCGACCACAGCGGCCTCCGCCACAGCGGGGTGTGACACCAGCGCCGACTCCACCTCGGTGGTCGAGATCCGGTGCCCCGACACGTTCATCACATCGTCGACGCGTCCCAGCAGCCACACCGCGCCGTCGTCGTCGTACTTCGCGCCGTCGCCGGCGAAGTAGTACTGCGGCCACCGGCTCCAGTAGGTGTCGACGTAGCGCTGGTTGTCGCCCCAGATGCCGCGCAGCATCGACGGCCACGGCTCGCTGAGCACCAGGTACCCACCGCCGCCCTTGCCGACGGGCTCACCCATGTCATCGACCACCACAGCGCCGATCCCGGGCAGCGGGCCCATCGCCGAACCGGGCTTACACTCCGTCACACCCGGCAGCGGGCTGATCATCATGGCGCCGGTCTCGGTCTGCCACCAGGTGTCGACAATCGGGCAACGCCCGCCGCCGATCACATCGCGGTACCACATCCAGGCCTCCGGGTTGATCGGCTCACCGACCGACCCCAGCAGTCGCAGCGAGGACAGATCGTAGCCGTCGGGGATCTCCCGGCCCCACTTCATGAACGTCCGGATCGCAGTCGGCGCGGTGTAGAGCAGCGTCACCCCGTGCTTCTGGATGATCTCCCACCAGCGGCCCTTGTGCGGGGTGTCCGGCGTGCCCTCGTAGATGACCTGCGTCGCGCCGTTGGCCAGCGGGCCGTACACGATGTAGGAGTGCCCGGTGACCCAGCCGATGTCGGCGGTGCACCAGTAGACGTCGCGCTCCGGCTTGAGGTCGAACACGTTGTAGTGGGTGTAGGCGGCCTGCGTGAGGTACCCGCCGGAGGTGTGCAGGATGCCTTTCGGCTTCCCCGTGGTCCCCGAGGTGTAGAGGATGAACAGGGGGTGCTCGGCGTCGAACGCCTGCGGCTCGTGCACATCGGAGGCGGTGGCAACCACGTCGTGCCACCACACGTCACGCCCCTCGTTCCAGGCCACCTCTTCCCCGGTGCGCTTGACGACCAGCACCTTCTCGACACTCGGGCAATGCTCCACCGCCTCGTCCACGGCCGGCTTCAACGGCATCGAGCCACCCCGGCGGAACTGTCCATCGGTGGTGATGACGACCTTCGCCTCGGCATCGTCGATCCGGCTGCGCAGCGCTTCGGCGCTGAAGCCGCCGAAGACCACCGAGTGCGGGGCGCCGATGCGGGCGCACGCGAGCATCGCCACCACTGCCTGCGGGATCATCGGCATGTAGATCGCCACGCGGTCGCCGGCCGTCACACCGAGATCGGTCAGGGCGTTGGCGGCCTGACTGACCTGCTTGTGCAACTGCACGTACGTCATGGTTGACGACTCGCCGCTCTCGGGCTCGAAGATGATGGCGGCGCGGTCCCCGAGGCCGTTGGCCACATGCCGGTCCACGCAGTTGTAGGCGACGTTGAGTTTGGCGTCGACGAACCACTTGGCGAACGGCGCCTGCGACCAGTCGAGCACCTCTGTCCATGGGTCGGCCCAGTCGAGGCGGGCGGCCTGCTTGGCCCAGAATCCGAGCCGGTCCGCGGCCGCCTGCTCGTAGGTGTCTGCGGTGGCGTTCGCCTGGGCGGCGAACTCAGGGCTGGGGCCGAAGTGGCGGGTTTCGGTGGCGAGGTTTTCGAGGGTCATTGGGTGAGCTCCTGGGCGTCGGTTGAAGAGGAAGAGATTGGTGACCGGCCGGGTGGCGGGGCCAACTCGCACCACCCGGCCGGTGTCTGCAGGGTTAGTGCGAGACGGCTGCCTTCTCGGCACCGGCGCCGGTCAGCGACCGGACCTCCATCTCGGCGTACTTCGTCAGGTCGGACTTCGTCGGGTCGGTGACGCTGCCCAGCCAGCCCAGGAAGAAGGCCAGCGGGATCGAGACCAGACCCGGGTTGTCCAGCGGGAACCAGTGGAAGTCGACTCCCTGCAACATCGACGGGCTCTTGGTCGCACCTTCGGGGATCGGCTTACCCGACACCACCGGCGAGAACAGGATCAGCCCGATCGACGAGATCAGACCGCCGTAGATGCTCCACAGGGCGCCCCGGGTGGTGAAGCCCTTCCAGAACAGCGAGTAGAGGATCGTCGGCAGGTTCGCGCTGGCCGCGACCGCGAAGGCCAGGGCCACCAGGAAGGCGATGTTCTGGTCCTTGGCGAGGATGCCACCCAGGATTGCGAACACGCCGATCACCACTGCGGCGATGCGAGCGACCCGCACCTCAGCGTCGGCCGATACCTCGTTCTTCTTGATGACGTTGGCGTACACGTCATGGGCGAAGGAGGCGCTGGCAGTGATGGTCAAGCCGGCGACCACCGCCAGGATCGTGGCGAAGGCAACCGCGGAGATGAAGCCCAGCAACAGCGTGCCGCCCAACTCATAGGCGAGCAGCGGTGCCGCGGAGTTCGCTCCGCCTGGCGCCTTCGCGATGACATCGGCACCGACCAGGGCGGCGGCACCGAAGCCCAGCACCAGGCTGAACAGGTAGAACACACCGATCAGGGTGATGGCGTACACCACGGACTTGCGGGCTTCCTTGGCGGTCGGAACCGTGTAGAAGCGCATCAGCACGTGCGGCAGACCGGCGGTGCCAAGAACCAGGGCCATCGACAATGAAATGAAGTCGATCTTCGACAGGGTGGTCTTGCCGTACTTGGCACCCGGGTCGAGCAGCTTGTCACCCAGCGGGCTGTTGTCGGCCGCGGCGCCCAGCAGGGTGGACAGGTTGAATCCGTACTTGCTCAGCACCCAGCCAGTCATCAATGCGGCGCCTGCGATGAGCAGAACGGCCTTGATGATCTGCACCCACGTGGTGCCCTTCATGCCGCCGACGAGCACATAGATAATCATCAGGATGCCGACAACGGCGATCGTGAGGGACTGCCCGACGTTGCCGGTCACACCCATCAGCAGGCTGACCAGACCACCGGCACCGGCCATCTGCGCCAGCAGGTAGAAGAAGCTGACCGCGAGGGTCGAGATGGCGGCAGCGGTACGCACCGGGCGTTGCTTGAGGCGGAATGCCAACACGTCAGCCATCGTGAACTTGCCGGTGTTGCGCAGGAGTTCAGCGACCAGCAGCAGGGCCACGAGCCACGCCACCAGGAAGCCGATGGAGTAGAGGAAGCCGTCGAAACCGGTGAGCGCGATGGCGCCGGTGATGCCGAGGAACGACGCCGCCGAGAGGTAGTCGCCGGCGATTGCGGTGCCGTTCTGGCCGCCGCTGAAGGAGCGGCCGCCGGTGTAGTAGTCCGACGCCGTCTTGTTCTGGCGCGAGGCCCGGATGACGATGACCATCGTGACGGCGACGAAGGCCAGGAAGATTGCCATGTTGACAGCGGGGCTGCCCGCAGTGGTGCCGCTCATGCGCTGGTACCTTCCATCTCTTCACGGATCTCGGTGGCGAGGGGATCGAGCTTCTTGTTGGCGTGGCGGACGTAGAGCCACGTGATCAGGCCGGTGGAGACGAACTGCAGGAGCCCGAAGATGAGGCCCCGGTTGATGTTGCCCCAGACCGGCACCGACATCCAGGCCGACGCGAACACCGACGCGAACACGAACATGAAGTACCAGACCAGGAACGCCACGGTCATGGGGAAGGCGAAGCCGCGGTAGCGCTTGCGGAGTTCGATGAACTCTGGGCTGCGTTGCGCCGCCAGATAGGCTTCGGGGTCAGGGGTTCCACCGCCCCCCACCTTCGGCGCATTGTTGTTGATCGTCATCACGACCTGCCTCTCAGAAACTGGCGAGCGCTCCAGCACGCCCGGTGGGGAAACGCTATGGACTGAGCAGGCTCACTGGAATGGTGTTCGTGGCCAGACTCTGTGAGCGGCATCACAGTGCCCACGGAAGGTGAAAGACACCGCGACGAACGGGGGCGTCACACGACGAACGGCAGCACCTGTGACGCAGGACACTTCCTGAGGCACCTTGGCAATGATCGCAACCACTACCCTCTGGTGAATGAACGTTCACCTTCTTGCCCAGGTCGTCGCTGAGGACGGCCCCTTCGGCCTCATCGACGGCCTGCCGGTTCACCCGCTCGTGGTGCATGCCTCCGTGGTCTTCATCCCACTGGCCGCATTGGGGCTGATCCTGATCGGGCTGATCCCGCGGTTCGCGGTGAAGCTCGGCTGGCTGGTGGCGCTGACGGCAGCGGTGGCGTTCGGTGCCGCCTACGTCACCGCGGAGTCGGGTGAAGCCCTCGAAGAACTGATCGGGGAGCCGGGCTTCGACCACGCCGAGTGGGGTGACCGGATGCCCGTCGTCGCCGGGGTCCTGTTCGGCACCATCATCGTCGTATGGCTGGTCCAGCGGATGCTCGCCCGACGCGAGAGCGGCGGCGGGTTCATCAAGGTGCTCCTGGGGCTGATCTCAGTGGTGGTGGCTGGGGCCTCTCTGTTCATGGTGTTCAAGACTGGCGACACCGGTGCACGTTCGGTATGGGAAGGCGAGATTTCGGCCGTCGGGGCCGAGCCCACCGCAGAGCCAACCAGTGGTAGCGCGACGACCACGGTAGCTCCCTCGCCGACGCCCACGACCACCTACACCGCCGCGCAGGTGGCGACGCACAACAGCCCGGGCGACTGCTGGACCTCCATAAACGGGGTCGTGTACAACGTCACCGATTGGGAGGACAAGCACCCCGGCGGGGCCGCGCGCATCCAGCAGTTGTGTGGCATCGACGGCACGAGCCTGTTCGACGGCCAGCATGAGGGTGAGCCCAAGCCGGAGCAGATCCTGGCTGGCTACGAGGTAGGTGTGCTGGGCTGACGCTCAGCTCAGGAACGACAGGCGAACGCTGCGATCGGGGTTATCAGCGTTCGGGTCGACCACGACGATGCTCTGCCAGATCCCGAGCGCGAGCCGCCCGCCGAACACTGGCACGGTGAGGCTCGGGGACACGAAGGCGGGCAGCACGTGGTCGCGCCCATGCCCCAGGCTGCCGTGGCGGTGGCGGTAGATGTCGCGGACGGGCAACACCCGTTCCAAGGCTTCTTCCAGGTCGGGTTCGGTGCCCGCGCCGGTCTCGATCAGGGCCACTCCGGCGGTGGCATGGGGGACGAAAACGCTCAGCAGGCCGTCACCGCGGCCGGCCGTGAAGTCACCGGCCGCAGTCGTGATGTCGGTGACGAGTTGGTCACCGGTGTGCAGCTTGAGGATCTTGGTGTCCATCAGCCCTGCGTCGCTTTCGTCACCACGCCGTCGACGATTGTCAGGTTGATGCGGTCGGGCCGGTAGTCCATCGTCACCGGTCGGGTGTCACCGTCGACGGACACGACGCGCACCTCGTACCCCTCGTCGACGATCTGCGCCTTGGCCTGCTTGGTGGGTCAGGCCGACCAAGGACGCTGCGAAGGCAGCCACCGAATCGGGGGCGGCGTACACGAGCAAGGGCCCCGTCGCGTCGGACAGGGTGAGCATCTCGTCCATGACCTCCCAGGTCGTTGCCTTCCCCAGAGCATCGAAGTACGCCTGTTCGGCGGCCGTGGCCTCCGGCGGGCCGGCCATCTTGGTGCTGGCGACCGCAGAGGTCTGGATGGTGCCCTGGCCCAGCGTGACCTGCCCGGAGTACCGGTTGACCGGGCCTTGGCCGGCGACTTGACCATCGCTGAACCGCAGGGTGACGCGGAAACTCGCGGGGTTGGGCGTGCCGGTGGCATCGACGAGCAGCCAGTCCTCGCCGGGCAACAACTCCGATGGGGGCGCGGTCAGTGCGGTGGGGGTCGGCGAGGTGGCGGGCGGGGCTGGGCGAACTTGTCGGCGCCGATGACGCGCAGCCCGCGAGCAGCAGGGCGGCGAGCAGCACGGGCAGTCTCATGACTTGACTGTAGACGCTGACCCGCGGCGCGGGTTAAATCGCCGACGGAGCACTGACCACAGCCGTTCGTCCCGCGCACAGCCGTTCGTCCCGCGCACAGCCGTTCGTCCCACGTACAGCCGTTCGTCCCGCGTACAGCCGTTCGTCCCGCGCACAGCCGTTCGTCAATCCGCGTCCCGACACGCCGAACCGATGTACCGCGGACGAACGGCTGGCAGCCAGAGGCGAATCGTGCCCCGCGAAGAGGCGGCCAATTGCTCACCGAACCTAAAGGGCTCCGGGCGGCAAGACAGGTAACGCTGACCACTCGTCCAGGCATGCGCCGCGAGCAAGCGCCACCTGCTCTCGTCCTCAGCACCATCGGTGATCGTCATGAGATGCAGCCCCTCGGCGGCAGGCGTCGCAAACGGCTGTGTGCAGACCAGTTTCCCTGGTCGCCGCCACTTCTATCGCGGCTTCAAAAGTATCGGGCAGCAGTCACTCTGTCTCTACCCGGCGTTTACCCCAGCGTCCGCACGCTGCGCAAGGGCGGCGATCTCCATCTCGAAGTCGGGCCACAGAGCGCGCGGCAGGTCGTGACCCATGCCCGCGTATCCCACGAATTTCGCGTTGCGCAGCAGGCGAGCAGCGGCCAAGCCCCCACTGGGATTGACCAGGGGGTCGTGCAGACCGTGGATCACGAGGGCGGGCACCCGGACGCGACGCAGGTGCTCGCTGCGATCCGGCTGAGCCGCGATGGCAGCGAGCTGGCGCAGGTATCCGGACGGGTTGTACGCCCGGTCGTAGGAGCGGCCACCGAGGTCCATCATGTACTCCTCGTCGAAGGCGTAGCCCTTGGAGCCGATGATCCGGAAGGTCTCCAGGGCGGCCTGCTGAGCACTGAGCCGATCGCCGACCACGCGGCGTTTGGTGAGCCGGCTGAAGACGGCGGGCTTCGGGTTTCCCACCCGTCGATTGCCCGTCGACGTCATGATCAGCGTGAGGCTGCGCACGCGGCGGGGGTTGTTGATGGCGATGGTCTGGGCGATGAAACCGCCCATCGACGCCCCGACCAGGTGAACCGTGTCCAGACCCAGGGCATCCATGAGTCCGATCCCGTCGCGGGCCATGTCGTCGATCGTGTACGGGGGTCGCTGGCGGCGCAGCACGACGTCGACGAACGATGGCGCTCGTTTGCCGTCGAAGTGGGTGCTCAATCCGCAGTCCCGATTGTCGTAACGCACCACGTAGAAGCCGCGATCGGCCAACCCCTGGCACAGGTCGTCCGGCCACGCGATCATCTGTGTCCCCAGGCCCATCACGAGCAGCAGCGGCGGATCCTGGCGATCACCGAACGTCTCGTAGGCGATGTCGATCCCGTTGGCTTTTACTGTCTGGACATCCACCATGTCAGGCTACGCCGGGAATCTGGCGCGGGCCCCGCGACGCACCCATGATCGGCACACTGGCGATGTTTCACCCATTCGGGCTACGACGCCAGCCAGCGGGTCGGCGTGTCCGCTTCGTCCGCCTTCGAGGTACCGCAAGACCCTAGGTTTGGTTGCGTCGACAGTATGGGAGGACCGATGGACATCATCATTCTGGCGCTACTCCTGCTCACCGCCGTCCTGGTCGTGAGGGGTGCCGCCCGCAAGTGGATTCTGACGACGTGGTTCATCGCGCTGGTCCTGATGCTGGCCCTGTTCCGGTACCACGTGACCTCACCGCTGGATCTGAGCTTCTGATGACCAAGACCTTCCCGAAGCTCCTGTTCTGGGGGATGCACGCCTGGGTCTTCGCCTACATCGGCGTGCTGCTCGGGGCATTCACCATCCAATTCGCCGAGGGCGAGTTCCCCTGCCCGCTGTGCATGCTGCAGCGCTACGGCATGATCCTCAGCACCCTGGGTGCTCTATGGGTGATCATGCAGGCCCGACGCGGCGAATTGACACCCGCCCGCTACGCCCAAGGGCTGGGGCTCGGCGTGCTGGGCGCTGCGGCCGGGGCGCTGGTCTCAGTGCGGCAGATCCTGTTGCACATCAAACCCGGTGACCCCGGATATGGCTCGCCGGTGATGGGCTACCACCTGTACACGTGGGCCCTGATCACCTTCTACGTGGTCATCCTGTTCGTGGCCGCGGTGAGCATCCTCGCCCCGGTTGGCATCCCCGAGGCTCCGGACAGCAAGGCAGCCCTGACGGTGTCGTCGGTGGTCGTCTGGCTGTTCGTGATCCTCGTCGCTGCCAACGTCATCGCGATCATCTTCCTCGAGGGCTTCGCGCTGGTGCTCCCCGATGACCCGGACTCGTACAACCTGATCACGCAACTCACCGGCGGCTGAGCGCCGCTGCCAGATCTCTGGCGAGGCGTGTTACAGAATTGCCTGGTGATTGATCCCTGGCTGTCCCTGGGCGGACTGTTCGCCGGTGTGGTGGTTGGACTGACTGGCCTGGGCGGGGCGGCCATCGTCACCCCCATGCTGCTACTGCTCTTCAACGTGCCAGCACCCGTCGCCGTGTCCACGGATCTCGTGTCCGCCGCAGTCATGAAGCCGGTCGGGGCGGCCGTCCACATCAGACGCAAGACCCCCTACTGGCCGGTCGTGCTGTGGTTGTCCATGGGTTCGGTCCCAGGGGTGCTGTTCGGTTCCTGGCTGTTCTCGCTCATCGCCGAGAGCGCGAGCGGCGAGGCGTTCCTGAAGAAGACGATCGGCGCGGTGCTGCTGGTCGCCGTAGCCGTCACCCTGTTCCGCCTGCGGCAGCGCAAGTACGCCCACGAACACGGCGCGCAGCCGCTGGTGTTCTCCCGCGGACGGCTGGCCATCGCCGGGGCTGTTGGTCTGCTGGTCGGCATTCTGGTGGGCTTGACCAGTGTCGGCTCGGGGACACTGATCGCTGCCTGTCTGCTGATCCTGTTCCCGGCCATGCTGCCGAGCCGGCTGGTCGGCACCGACATCGTGCAGGCCGTGCCCATGCTGGTGGCCGGTGCCATCGCGCATGCGGGGATGGGCGACATCGATCCCACGATCCTGTTCAGTCTGCTCCTCGGACAGGTCCCTGGGGTGTTCATCGGAGCGCGGGTTTCCAGCCGGTACAACGGCCAGGAACTGCGGTGGCTACTGCTGGTCCTGGTGGGGGCGGGGGGAATCTCCCTGCTCGGCGCACCGGCCTGGGTGGGAACGACCGTGACCGTGGTGGGTGTCCTGCTGCTCGGCGTGCCGATCCTGTTGCGGGCCCGGCGCGGGCGCCGCGGTCGATCCACCAGAGCCCAGCGAAGGTGCCGCCCAGGATGTTTTCGCGACCGAACCGGACGAAAAGCGCTGAAGACGAGGCGGCCGATCCCGGTGGTCTACACATCTGGTTGGACGTCGGTCTAGGAAGACGAAACTCAACCAGCAACACGTTGCAGAAGTCTGAATTGCACCAATTGCACCGCGTGGCACTTACACATCTCGTTGATCATGGTCCGGCCCCAACCAGATGTGGACACGATCGTTCATCCTTCAGCGTCGAAGACGACTCACCCAGGGTCGGCCAACATTGCGTGCAGAGGCTTGATACCGGGAACGCGGGTAGATTCACAAACACATCGACCCGGTTACCGGTCGGTGACGGCGACGAAAGGAACTTTGCATGCCTGACGAAGAGACTCCCTTGGGTGATGGCGGTGCCGACGGCGGTGCCGATGGCGGTGCGCACGGCCCAGCCGACGGTGGCGCGGATGGCGGTGCCGACGGTGGCGCGGATGGCGGCGCTGATGGTGGCGCGGATGGCGGTGCCGACGGTGGCGCTGATGGTGGCGCCGACGGCGGCGCGTGAGCGTCACACACTCCCGAGCCAGGACTGATTCAGCCCTGGCTCGTCTGTGTTCGGCCACGCCCGACGTGTTCGCAGATTCCATCTGGGCACGTCGGGCGTGGCTGTCCCCGAGCCAGGATCTACCCGACCACCACTGGCTCTTCTCGCTGGCCGCCGTCGACGAACTCCTGAGCCGCCGAGGCCTGCGAACCCCCTTCTTGCGGATGGCGAAGGACGGCACTGTTGTCCCAGCAGCGCAGTTCACCGGGTCCGGTGGGGTCGGTGCCACCATCGCCGACCAGGTACGCGACGAGGACGTCCTGCGACTGTTCGCCGACGGATCCACCATCGTGCTGCAGGGGCTGCACCGGACCTGGGAACCCGTGGGCGACCTGGCCGCGCGCCTGGGCACCGAACTCGGTCATCCCGTGCAGGTCAACGCTTACATCACCCCGCCGCAGTCGCAGGGTTTCTCCGCCCATTACGACACCCACGACGTGTTCGTCCTGCAGATCGCCGGACAGAAGCACTGGCGGATCCACGAACCGGTCATCCACCTCGCGGACACGGGCTGGAACACCGTGGCAGCGGAGGTCGCGGCGCGGGCCAGCGAGGCACCCATTCTGGAGGCCACACTCACGCCCGGAGACTGCCTGTACCTGCCCCGCGGCTTCATCCACTCCGCCGCCGCGCTGGGCGGCACCAGCATCCACCTCACGTTCGGCATCCACGCTGTGACCGAAGCCCAGATCGTCGCAGCGGTGTTGGAGCAGGTACAGGACAGCGACTGGCGGGAATCCATGCCGGTGGGCTGGGACCCGATGAATGCCACCGAATATTTGGCACCAATCCTGGAGCGGATTCGGCAGCGCATCGACCGGGTCGACCTCGATGCGCTGGGCCGTGACCTGCGCCGACGACAGGCCGGTCAACAACGTCCCGAGCCCCTCTCACCCGTCGCCCAGGCCGATGCCGCTGCCCACCTACAGCCACATCACGTCGTGCGCCTGCGCAGATTCTGGAATGTCGAACTCGCTGACACCGGCCTCCGATTGCCCAACGGGCGCACTGTGACCCTGGTAGGAGCCGACCTGCCTGCCATACGTCTGCTGATGACCGGGCATCCTGTGAGTGTGCAGGACCTGGCATGCGACCCCGCGACGATCGCCGGACTGCTGCGTGAAGGCGTCCTGGTGATCGAGACGGAACAGTGAGCGTTGTCGGTTTCCGGTGTTCCACCGCATCCGCGCTACGCCAGGACAGCATGGTGGCCACCGCACCCCCGGGTCAACGGTGGCTGCTCATCGAGCGGGAAGGGGCCTGGCCGTCCCGCGCGCTCGACGTGTTCGACCCCTTCGAAGCCCACGCCCTGTCGCAGAAAGCCTCTGCCTACGAAGCCCGGATATCGCTGATCCGCCGCCCCGGACGCCACCCCCGCACCCGGGGCCCTTTCCGCTGGGCGATCGCGGACATCAGGCCCGGCCACGAGGGCATCCGCTGGAGCCTGGGCGAGAGCCTCGAGGAAGTACTCGCCGACAACTGGCACGTCGAACGAGGCGGCGATCCGGTGGCGATCGTCTGCGCCCACAGCAAACACGACGTCTGTTGCGCCCTGCGGGGTCGCCCGGTCGCAGCGGCCGTGGAGCCGATGTGGCCGGGCCAGGTCTGGGAATGTTCCCACCTCGGTGGTGACCGGTTCGCCGCGACCATGGTGCTGCTGCCGCATGGCCTGAGCTTCGGAAGGGTGGATGCGGGCAGTGGGTTCGAGATCCTCGACGCCTACCACCGGGGGGAGCTGCTCAGCGCCCACCTGCGCGGGCGCAACGCCTACGAACGACACGTGCAGGCGGCTGACATTCTGGCCCGGCGCGCCTTGGGTCACACTCAGATCGCGGGCCTGCGGCCGGTCAGCGTCACCCCGTCCGGAGCGGAGGTGGAGGTGGTCTTCACCCAGCCTGACGTGCGCGTGCGGCTGCGTGAGCAAGAGGTGAATCTCGGGACGCCCGCCACGTGCCGAGCACTGCGCATCGGCACGGGTTTCGAGTATGAGCTGCTCACCCTCGATAGGGTCGCACCGTGACCGACCGCACCCGCGTACGCCGCCTGCCGGAGAAGACCCGCACCGACCGTGCAGCCCTGGACGAGGTGCTGGATTCCGCCCTCGTGGCACATGTGGCGATCGTCGACGACGGGCAGCCGTACGTGTTGCCGATGGCGTGCGCACGCGACGGCGAGCGCCTGCTGGTGCACGGGTCCACGGGCAGCCGCCTGATGCGGGCCATGGCCGCGGGCGCTCCCATTTGCGTGACCGTCACCCATCTCGATGGCCTGGTGCTGGCGCGCAGTGCGTTCAACTCCTCCATGCAGTACCGCAGCGCGATGATCCTGGGAAGCGCCCGGCCGGTCGCCGACCAGCTCGAAGGGCTGCGGGTGCTGACCGAGCATCTGATCCCCGGGCGCTGGGACATCCTGCGGGCACCGACTGCCAAGGAACTCGCCGCCACCCTGGTCCTGGAGATCCCGTTGACCCAGTGGTCGGTGAAGATCAGCGACTCCCCGCCCGAGGACGAGCCCGAGGACCTGGATGCCGCCGTGTGGGCAGGCGTCATCCCGTTGACGGTCAGCCGCGGCCGCGCCGTCCCGGCGCCCGACCTGCGCTTCGACCTGCCGGCCCCGGATCAGCCCTGAATCAGTTCCTGTAGATACAGGCCGCGGTGCACGTCGAGGGGGTGCGAGATCCCGGTGCGGCAAACGCCTGCGAACTCCTCGGCGATGGTGCGCTGCACCTCGTCGCGCTCGTCGTCAGGGCGCTGCGGAGCAGACACGATGCCGGCCGGGCCGAAGACGTCGCAGTCCCACAGGAACCCGGGCACGACCGAGGAGATGCTGGCCTGGCCAACCGCACCACTGGCATGGCGTGTGGTGACCGCCAGCCAGCCTTGCGGATCGCCGGTGTACTCGATCTGATCGATGTGCCCGGCCACCGCGTCCATCAGGTCCAACACGTGCGGACCGACATCGAGCAGGGCGCCCTCGCGCAGGCGCCAGGGGGTGTGGAAGGGGCTGTCGGGGAGGAAGGCGCCGGACACGAACGACGTGCGCAGCCCGGTGACCTGCATGCCATCGACCTGCGCGAGGAACGCCCGGATGCGCTTGGAGTACCGGCGACTGAGGACCACCTGGCTCGGCACGCCCGTCGCATCGATGGCCGCGACCATCTCCCTGGCCTGCGGCAACGTCATGGCGATCGGTTTCTCCAGCAGGAGCGGCTTCCCGGCGCGCGCCGCCACCGGCGCCAACTCCGCCTGCACATCCGGGGGCACCGCGAAGGACACCGCGTCGCACTGGGTGAGGAACTCCTCGAATTGGTCGGTACCCACCGCCCCGTACTGATCGGCCAAGCGCGTGGGCAGACGTGAGGCGCCGCCCCCAGACCGCGCTGAGCACCGTTTCACTTCCTGCGCTGAGCATCGGGGCGTGCATCATCTGCGCCCACGGCCCCGCCCCGACCACACCCACTCGCACCGGCTCCATGTCAGGTAAGTGTGCCACCAGACGGGCCCATGCGGACGTGCGCCAGGACGGCGATACTTGGACGGTGTTGTATCGCCGCTTCGGTCGCACCGAACTCCAGATGCCCGTGTTCAGCTGTGGCGGTATGCGCTTCCAGCAGAGCTGGTCGGATCGCGGTCAACCCATCCGCGACGAGGCGCAGGAGAACCTGGCCGCCACCGTGCAGGCGGCGATGGACCGCGGCATCACGCACATCGAGACCGCGCGCGGGTATGGCACCAGCGAACGGCAACTCGGCATGCTCATGCCCGATCTGGACCGGCAGCGTCTGATCCTGCAGACGAAGGTGGCACCCACCCCCGATCCGGCAGCGTTCGAGGCGCACGTGTTGGAATCCCTGGATCGACTGAAGGTGTCGCGGGTCGACCTGTTGGGTCTGCACGGCATCAACACGTACGAGAAGTTGTGGTGGGCGCTGCGCCCCGGCGGCTGTCTGGAAGTGGCGCGCAGCATGCAGGCGGCCGGACTGATCGGGCACGTCGGCTTCTCCACGCACGGCACGGTGCAGATGATCCAGCAGGCGCTGGCCGCTGACTTCGACTACGTCAATCTGCACTGGTACTGGATCTTCCAGCGCAACTGGCCGGTCATCGCGCAGGCTGCGCAGCGGGACATGGGGGTGTTCATCATCAGCCCGGCGGACAAGGGCGGCCGACTCTACGATCCGTCACCGCGGCTGCAAGAACTGTGCGCACCTTTGCATCCGCTGGTCTTCAACGCCTTGTTCTGCCTGAGCCGACCGGAGGTGCACACGCTGAGCATCGGCGCCGCAACCCCGGCCGACTTCGACCTCGCGGTCAGCGCGCTGGACCACGACTTCAGCGAGATCGAACAGCCCGCGGCGCGCCTGCTGGCAGCCATGGCCGACACCCTCGGCGACGGTGTCTGGGAGCAGATCGGCCAAGGGATCCCGGCGTGGGATCACTGCCCCGGCCTGATCAATGTGGAGATGACCGTGCTGCTGCGCGCCGTACTGCTTGCGTGGGGCATGGATGGTTTCGCGAAGTGGCGTTACGGGATGCTCGGCAATGAGTCGGACTGGCTGCCGGGCATGGACGCGCGCGACGCGGGCAACTTCGACTTCACTCGGGCGCTGGCGCATTCCCCGTTGGCCGAGCAGATCGCGACCTGGCTACCAGGCGCGCACGATCTGCTGACGTAAGTCAGGACAGCGTGTCCAGGGCCTTCTGAGCGACCTTCTCGCGCGTTTGCGCGCCGTCCAATTTGGTCTTGGCTATCTGAACGTCCAGTTGCGCCTTTGTCAGGTCGCTCGATGGGTCAGGCGGGGGCGCACTGAGTTGCGACTGCACCTGCGACAACTGCGCCTGCAGTGCGTCGAGTTCGGCACGCGCCTGGGACTCTTTGGCGCTGGCCGCCTGCTGAGCGGGCGCTGCCAGTGCCCCCACCAGCGGCACCTTGGCCACGGTATCGGTCAGATCGGAGGCCCCCTGAGCGCTCTCGAGGTCGTCCTCGGCCTGCCCGATCTTGACGTTGAGGGCGTCGATCTGGGCCTGCACCGCGGACTTCTGTGCGTGAACCGCGTCGTCAGCGGCCTTCTGCACGGCATCCGCGTGGGCTTGCGCTTTGCTGACCTGTTCCTGGTAGCGGACGATGTCCTCGCGCGCCTTGTACAGCTCCTTGAGCGCCTTGTCCCGTGCCATGTCGGCGATGCCCATCGCGTCTCCTCGTCCTCGGTGTTCCACCCGCCAGTGTGGACCTTGGGATAGGCCGGATGCGACCGATGCCGCCGGCCCGAACCGCGATGATGCGGACAACAGGGCTCCAGGCGAGCAAATGGGCATTCGTTGCGATTTCCCACGGCGTGTCCCAGCAACAAATGCCCAACCGCGGAACCTGTCAACCTGTTTGGAGTCGGTCGAGGGGTTGTTCTTGGTTGAGTACTACGCAGGCCATGGGGGTTCTGGCTTGCGGGGGTCGGCGGTAGCGGCCGGGGTTGTCCCGGTAGAGCTGGTCGAGGGTGGCTTGGCGCTGGTGATGGACGTGGATCCAGCTGCCGTCGTGGACGCTGGCCGGGGTGTGGCCTTCCAGGGAGGAGTGCCGGTGGGTGTGGTTGTACCAGTCGATCAGCTCGGCGGCCCAGGCCCGGGCATGGGCGAGGTTTTCGAAGTATGGCGGGTAGCCGGGGCGGTATTTCCCGGTCTTGAACCAGGCCTCTGAGAAAGGGTTGTCGTTGGACACCCGGGGCCGGTTACGGCTGCGGGTGATCCCGAATTCGTGCAGGACTGTGCCCAGCGCGATCGACATCATCGATGATCCCCGGTCGGAGTGCAGCAGCCACGGGCGCTGGTCGTCAGGCAGGGCTTGAAGTGCGTCTCCGAGCATGTCCGCGGCCAGATGATCGACTTCGGCTTCCTCGACCCGCCAGGCCACGATCTTGCGGGAGAACACATCGATCACCGCGTACAGGCAGTAGCTGATCCCGCGGTAGGGTCCGGGAAGCATGGTGATGTCCCAGGACCACACCTGTCGCGCGCCGGTAGCTTCCCATTGCGGCATCGCGGTGGCCCGGTGTCGGCGGGTACGCCGGGTAGGCCGGCACGCGTCCAGGTACGTGGCGGCGATCCGGTACCAGGATTTCAGCGACGCCACCGGATCCCCAGCATCCAGCGCCTGGTAGTAGGCCTGGTGCACCGAATCCTCGGCGTCGAAGGCGTCCTGTACCTTCGCGATGATCTCTGCGATCTCCGGATCGGTCAGCCAGGACTGGCAGCGCCGAGCAGTATGCGCCGCCGGCTGGCTGGTCTTGGCTCGTGGCTTGCGCCGGTAGTGCCACGTCGACGGGGCCAGTCCGATGAGTCCCAGCACCTTGGTCTGCGACCAGCCCGCCGCCACCATCTCCTCGACGAGTTCGGCCTCCTGGTCGTAGAAGGCGGCCAACTGCTCGGCCTGCTCGTCGGTCAGTCGCCGGTTGTACTGTCCGCGCTCTCGCTGTGGGCGTGCAAGAGCGCGATAGCTTTTCCCAACGCCTCACTCACCCGCCCCGCAGCGTCGATCTGAGCCTGTGCAGCCGCCAACTGCTGCTCATGCGCAACCTCCCGAGCCGCCGACTGCAGCTCATGCTCAACCTCGCGAGCCGCCATCTGCGCCTGCAGCGAGGTCACCTCCTTGCGAAGCCGGGCAACTTCCCGGTTGGCTTTCGGATCGTTCATCCACACTCCTCTGGGCACCAAACCCGTTTCCAGGGTCCCTTCATAGACCTGCGTACGCCACTGCCGGATCTGAAACCGACTGATCCCGTGCTCGGCCAAGTACGGGCCCTTCAACCCGTACGGGGCCTCCAGATAGGCCAGCACATGCTCCCGGCGCTGCTCCACGGTCAAACCACGAACCGCCATCTTCGATCATCTCCAATCAGGTGATGACCGACTCACACTCAGACTGACAGGTAGGGCCGCTCAACCCCCGGAGCCGGCGACCCGCACCCCCGGCCCCAACCCCACCAAATGGGCACTCGTTGCGATTCCCCACGGCGTGTCCCAGCAACAAATGCCCAATTGCCCAAGCCCCGCGGGCCGGCGACCCGCACCCCCGGCCCCAACCCCACCAAATCGGCACTCGTTGCGATTTCCCACGGCGTGTCCCAGCAACAACTGCCCAATTGCCCAAGTCCCGCGGGCCGGCGACCCGCACCCCCGGCCCCAACCCCACCAAAATGGGCACAAGGTGCGATTTCCCACGGCGTGTCCCAGCAACAACTGCCCAATTGCCCAAGTCCCGCGGGCCGGCGACCCGCACCCCCGGCCCCAACCCCACCAAATGGGCACAAGGTGCGATTTCCCACGGCGTGTCCCAGCAACAACTGCCCAATTGCCCAAGTCCCGCGGGCCGGCGACCCGCACCCCCGGCCCCAACCCCAGCAAATGGGCACAAGGTGCGATTCCCCACGGCGTGTCCCAGCAACAACTGCCCAATTGCTCAGGGCCGGGGAGATCTAGGCGCCAAGCGCCGCATCCCGCTCACACTGCCGGATACCCCGCGCCCGCAACCACCAGCCGGTACCGATCTGCGCCAGCGCGAACGCCAGGAACCCAAGGTCCCAGGCCAGCGGACCGCCGAGGTCGTCACGCACGTGGTGGATGCCGAGGACCTGATGGTTGACGATGCCCTCCACCAGGTTGAAGAAGCCCCAGCCCATCAGGAGCAGCCCGAGGTGCAGCGACCAGTTGGGCGCCACCGACCCACGCTGCCAGGCCGCGACGAGCAGCAGCGAACCGACCAGTACACACACCCAGGCGAAGGCGTGGAACAGCCCGTCAGCCAGGGTGTTCAGGCCTACGTCGGTCTCGACGTGGGACAACATGTGATGCCACTGCAGGATCTGATGCAGCAGGACGCCATCCACGAATCCACCGAGGCCGATTCCGAGCAGCAAGGCCCCCCAACGACTCATACGGCCCCGTACCCGGGTCCTGCGAAATCAGCCGCGATGGTCCGTTCGCATGCCCGGGGTGGCCAGCAGCCCCGCGAGCACCAGCACCGGCAGCACTGCCACGGCGCACAGCACACCGTAGGAGAACTGCACCACGACCACTCCCGCGACGACCCCGCCGAGGGCACCTGCGACGTTCATGCACAGGTCCGAAAGCCCTTGGACGGCCGGCCGGTCAGCCGCCTCGGCGTCATCGGTGAGCAGGGTCGAACCGGCGATCAGCGTGCAGGACCAGCCGAGGCCGAGCAGGAACAACCCCGTGCCCAGCATCGGTGTGTTGTCTCCCGGTGCCGCGCCACTGATCACGCAGGAGGCGCCCAGGATCATCACCCCCACGACGATGACCTCCACCCGGCCGAACCGGTCCACCGCCCAGCCGACCACGGGCGACAGCGCGAACATCCCCAGGACGTGCACGCTGATCACCAGCCCGATGAGTTGCAAGGAGACGTCGACGTGGGACATGTGCACCGGCGTCATCACCATCACCATGACCATCACGACGTGCCCAATCGAGACCGCTGTGATGCCCAGCACCGCCCGGCGGTGGCCACGCAGATGGGCCAGGCCATCGCGCAAACTGGAATGGGCGATCTGGCCGCTGGTCCGCGCGGCGATCGATCGCGCGAGCAGATACGGATCGGGCCGCAGCCGCAGCACCAGCAACAAGGCTCCTGCGAACAGGACAAGCGTGGCCAGGACGTAGGGCCCGGTGAGCTGTGGCAGGCCGAACGTCAGCGCAAGGTTGCCTGTGAACTCCAGCAGATTGGGCCCGAGAACGGCCCCGATCGTGCCTGCCCAGACCACGATGGCCAGCGCCCGGCCGCGGTGCTCGGCAGGCGCGAGGTCGGTCGCCGCATATCTGCCCTGATAGCCGGCGGCGGTCGACACACCGAGCAGCAGGCAGCCGAGCAGCACTGCCCACAACGCCCCCGCGACCGCCCCCACCACGACGACGGCCGCCCCGACCGCGCCGATGGCGTAGCCGGTGGCCAGTGCGATCCGCCGGCCCCGGGCCAGCGCCATCCGGGCCAGCGGCAGGGCCAGCACCGCCGCGCCGAGCACACCGGCTGTCTGGGCCAAGCCCGCGGCCGCGTCCCCGCCGAGTCCCGCCGCGATCAACGCCCCGGCCGGCAGGGATCCCGCGACGGCGATGCCACTGAGCATCTGCGTGATGGACAAGGTGGACACGGTGCGGCGCTGGATCAGCACGATGTCAGTCGCCTGGTGCACGTCCACGGTCACTGGCCCAGGCTAGCCCGCCACGAAACCCGCTGGCGTCGGGTATAACGCCCGATCCATACTCGAGGGCAGTGAACAGTGACCCCGTCGCCAGTGTGCGTGCCCGCGTGATCGCGGTGCACAAGAACCGCTGGGAGATCCAGCTGCACGACGGCCGGCACCTCGAGGCGATCGCGGTCCGCGGACTCGATCCCGATCTGCCCGTCGTCGGCGACTGGGTGACAGCGACGCTGCGCCAGACCGACACCATCGCCCGCATCACCGCCATCGAACCCCGCCGCACCTACCTGAGCCGCAAGCGACCCGGTGACGTCGAACACGACGCTGTCGTGGAGCAGCCGATCGCCGCGAACATTGATGTGGCGCTGCTCGCGATGGCCGACGACGACTTCAGCGTGCGTCGCCTGGAGCGTTACCTGACGCTGGCCTGGGACTCCGGCGCTACGCCGATCATCGTGCTCACCAAGGCCGACCTCACATCCCCCGAGGTGCTGCAGCTCATGGCCGCCGACGCGCAGTCGGTGTCCCTGGGGATCCAGACGGTCGTCACCAGCGCCTTCACCGGGCAGGGCTTGAACGAGTTGCGGGAGATACTCGTGCCGGGGTCCTGCGCGATCGTGCTCGGCTCCTCAGGTGTGGGCAAGTCGAGTCTGCTCAACGCGCTCGCGGGTACCGACCTGCAGAACGTCTCCCACGTCCGACAGTTCGACGGCAAGGGGCGGCACACGACCACGTCCCGACGGCTCATCGAGTTGCCCTGGGGTGCCTACCTCGTCGACACACCTGGCCTGCGCGAACTGCAGATCTGGGGCGACGAGCAGTCGCTGTCGCACAGTTTCGCCGACGTCGAGGACATTGCCGCGCAGTGCAGGTTCAGCGACTGCACACATGACACGGAGCCCGGCTGCGCGGTCCAGGAGGCCGTCGCGCAGGGCCTGCTTGCGGCCGAGCGCCTGCAGAGCTGGCGGCGCCTGCACCGGGAGCTGGCCTACCTGGCGCGTAAGACCGATGGCGGCGCCGCGCGGGCCGAACGGCAGCGGTGGAAGGCCATCGCGAAACAGCAGCGGGCCATCAAACGGGATCGCTGACCGCCCGCACCCGCAGCGCGCGAAATCCCCCCGAGGGGTACCCGGCCCGTTGCGCCGCCACGAGTTCGAAGGCTGGGATGGCGTGCAGGAACTCATCCAGGAACACCCCGAGTTCCAGGCGGGCCAGACCCTCCCCGGGGCAGTAGTGAACTCCCCGGCCATACAGCAGGTTGTCGCGCGGATCCCGGTCGAGCCGGAACTGGTCGGCGGCATCGAAACGGGCGGGGTCACGTTGCACGGCGGGCCACAGGATCGTCACCGGCTCGTCGGCCGGGATGTCGCGCCCGCTGGCCGTGACCGGCACTGCGGTGCGCCGGCGGTCGGCGATCAGCGGGGCGTCGAGACGCAGAATCTCGTCCATCGCCGGCTGCCGCAGTGCGGGGCGCTCGCGCAGCAGTTGCTGCTCCTGCGGGTGCTGGGCCAGGAATCCCACGATGATCCCCACGGCCGCGGCGATGGTCCCCAGCTCACCTGCCGTCCAGTTGCGCACGATGCTGACGATCTGGGCATCGGTGAGCGGCTGACCCGCCACCCGTTCACTTCGCAGCCCGGTGATGACCGGGCCTGGCCGGTCGGTGCGGAGGTTCTCCACGATGATCTCGTCGAACTGCTTGGCGACCCGCTCCAACTCCTCCCGATCCCCGCGCAGGGTCGCCGGTGCCGATTGCTCGGCCCAGGTCTGCAGAGCGGTGGCCGCACTCTGCGGCCAGCCCAGGTAGGCGCATTGGGCCCGTGCGGCGTACGGCAGTGCCAGATCCGCCATGATGTCCAACTCCAGAGCGGCAGGTATGAGGTCCTCGGCCAGGCGGCGCAGCGCCGGGGCGAAATCATCGACAAACTGCGCCGTGAAGCAGCGGTCGATGATGGCACGGTAAGCGGTGTGCTCCGGCGGGTCCATTCCATTGGGCACCGCGACATGGCGCGACACCTGACTGCTGTAGACCTCGTGATCGAGCAGAGCGGTCATGGCGTCGTGATGGTTCAGCAGCGACCAACCGAGGAAGTCACTGTGGGCCACGGGGCAGCGCTGGCGGAGTTCGTCATAGGCGCTGATCTGATCGATCTGGACGGCGTCGGCTCGGGGGTCCCAGTCGTTGCGGTGCTCCATGACCCACCCCTACCCGCAGCGGCGTCGATCAGGCGGCGTGTCGGTGTCCGGCGGCCGTGACCGAAGTGGTCCGCTCGGGGTTGGGCAACGACAGCCGCACCACCTTCCACCAGGCCTGCGCCAGTTGCTCAGCCATCGGACCGCAGACGTACACCAGTCCATACCGCTGGAAGATCTCCTGCACTTCTGGGGCGATCTCCTGGTACCTGTTACTCGGCAGGTCCGGGAACAGGTGGTGCTCGATCTGGAAGCTGAGATTGCCGGTCAGCAGGTGCAGCAGCGGCCCACCGTCGATGTTGGCCGCGCCCAGCATCTGCCGCAGGTACCACTGACCCCTGGTCTCACCCTCGATGGAGGACTTGGAGAACGTCTGCACGCCTGACGGGAAATGCCCGCACATGATCACCGAGTGGGTCCACACGTTGCGCACGAGGTTAGCGGTGGCGTTGGCACTCAGGGTGGTCAGCGCCGACGGCCCGGACAACGCCGGATGCACCACGTAGTCCCTGGTCACGTTGCGCCGGATCTTGCCGAGCACCCTCTTGGCCTGGCCCCAGAACTCGCCCTTGTCCTTGCGGCCCTTGACCACCTTGCCGATCTCGAGGTCGTAGGCGGCGATGCCGTACTCGAAGACCAGCATGTTGATGAAGTTCCACAGCGGCTGGGCCAGGTAGAACGCCGACCAGCGCATGTCCTCGTCCACGCGCATGATGCCGTAGCCGAGATCGTTGTCCTTGCCCAGCACGTTCGTGTAGGTGTGGTGCAGTTGGTTGTGGGAATGCTTCCACATGTCCGCCGGGGTGACGTTGTCCCACTCCCAGGTGGTCGAGTGGATGGCCGGGTCGCGCATCCAGTCCCACTGGCCGTGCAGGATGTTGTGCCCGAGTTCCATGTTCTCCAAGATCTTGGACAGGGATAGCCCCGCCGTGCCGAGCAGCCACGCCGGGGGGAACAGCGAGAAGAGCAGGACACCGCGACTGGCCAGTTCCAGGTAGCGCTGGAAGTCGATGAGGCGGTGGATGTAGTCGGCATCGCGCTGGCCGCGGCTGTCGATGATTCGCTCCCGCAGGGCGTCGAGCTCCTTGCCGAGCTGCTCGATGTCGGCGTCGGACAGGTGCGCGATCGGGGAGGTGGGGTTCTTCTGCATGACGGTCATGGGCTGTCCTTTCAGACGGTCAGGGAGCACGGCCCGGCGGCCGCGTTGATACAGGTCTGGATGAGTACCGGTGACTCGTGGCCGGCGGTGGTCACCGAGCCGTCGCGCAGGTCGCGCACGGATCCTCCGGCCAGGGGTAGGACACAGCCGTAGCAGATGCCCATCCGGCACCCCGAGGGCATCAGCACGCCGGCCGCCTCCCCGACGTCGAGTAGGGCGGTGTCGCCGGGCGCCTCGGCGCTGGTGCGACTACGGATGAACTCAACGGAGCCGCCCAGTCCCGCGGCGGCCAGCTTCGCGCGGAACCGCTCGCTCATCGGGGGCGCCCATCCCCGATCGGCCCAGTACTGCTCGACGGCGTCGATCACGTCGTTCGGTCCGCAGACCCAGGTGCGGCGCTCACTGACGTCCGGCACCAGCCGGGCCAGGTCGGCGGCGACCAGCCGGGGAGCGTCAGCGGTGTGGTGCTCGATCAGCGTGAACTCCCCGGCGCCCGCCATGGCCCGCAGCTCATCACCGAAGATCACCGACTGTGCGCTGCGCGCGCTGTGCACGACCACCGCATCCGGCAGGCGGTGCGCCCGCAGCAGTCCCATGACGGGGGTGACGCCGCTGCCAGCTGTGACGAACAGCGCCTTGGCCGGTGCGGGGCTCGGTATCCCGAACTCACCCATCGCCTGCTGCAGTTCGACGATCGTGCCCCTGGCGGCCTGTGCCAGGTGTCGGCTCACCGTGCCCTGCACCCGCACCGTAATGGTTAAGCAGGTGTCGGCGGGCCGGGACGTGATCGAGTACGAGCGCCAGTGCCGCACACCATCGACATCCACCCCGAGTCGCACGAATTGCCCGGGCGTGTGCCCTGCCCAACCGTGGCCGGGGTGCAGGACGACGGTTACCGCATCAGCCCTCTCCGGCAGCACCGCCGCAACGCGCGCTCGCAGCGACGAACCATGCAGTGGTGCGAACACATCGAGGTAATCCTCGGGCACCAACGGGGTGGCTGCCGCCCGTGCCACTCGCATTCCCGCCCGACCGAATACAGACCGTACCGACATGACTCACCTCTCCGTTACCTACGCTTGCGTAAGTAACGGTACCGTAGGTTACGCATTCGTAGGTAATGCCGTGACATAGGTCTCAGAGGCGAGGCTGGCCGCGCTGCCCGCGGGCCACGAGGGCCGACAGCGTCGCGATGACGGTTGCCACCAGAGCCAAACCTGCGCTGACACCGACCACGTCGGAGAGCCACCCAGCCATGGCGGTCATGACCGCGATGACACCGACCGCGAGCGTGTCGTACAAGCCGAAGATGCGCGCCGCCGCGGCATCGGAGGCCAACCGCTGCAACTCCGTCACCGCGGCGATCTCAGCGATCACCGTGAACATCCCGGCGAGCAGCACCGCGACGATGGCGACCGGTAGCAATGCGGCGAACGCCAGCCCCACTGCTGAGATGCCAAAGCCGACGAGGAAGGCCAGGATCCGGCGGACGCCATGATCGGTGGGCAGGTTGGCGGCCAGCGCCAGACTCAGGAAGGCCCCCACCGCGAAGGCCGAGTTCAGCCAGCCGACTCCCTTTGGCCCGTTGCGCAGGTCCCCTGCGAGCACGATGGCCACCACCATGTAGCCATAGAGGGCGTTGTCGAGGATTGCCAGCAGCAGAACCGCACGCATCCGCGGGTGGGCACGCACTTCGGCCAATCCCGCGAAGAAGCCGTCTGCCTGCCCGTCCGCCCCCCGCACTGGGACGGGCGTCGCTGTGCCGCCCAGGCACACGACAGCCACCACGAAACACAACACGGCTGCCAGTCCGCCGCCGGCTACCGGCGCGCCAGCGAGCAGGACCAGCCCGAGCAGGCCCGGACCGGCCACCCAGGCAGCGTTCTCGATCCCGGTGGCCAGACCATTGGCGGCCGGCAGTTGCGCTTGCGGCACCAACTGCGGCGTGGCAGCGGCCAAGGCGGGGTAGGAGGGCGTGGCGATCACCGCGGTCATCGCTGCGAACACGACCACCACGACTGGAGCCCATTGCCACCACAGTCCAGCCGTGACCAGGGTCGCCGTTGCCAGTCGCAGCAGCAGCGACCAGCGCAGCACCGCACTGCGGGCATAGCGGTCGGCCAGCAGACCGGCGGTGGTGGAGAACAGCACGTACGGTGCGAAGCTCAGCGAAAGGGCGACGGCCACCCAGACCCCTGAGCCTGTCCGCTCCAAGGCGTACACGCTGACCGCCATCGTCAGTTGCAGCTGAGCCAGCGTTCCCAACCCGTGGGCCCCCAGCATGCGGGCGAAGGGCGGGTTGGTCAGGGCGGCACGGTAGGACATGGCCCCCCTTCCCGCAGATCCAAAATGGATCTTGGGCAAAGGTAACCCTAAAAGATCAACTACCGCCTGCTCACTACGAGCGGATGATCCAGCTGCGCTGCCACGAACTGCGCTTCCAGTCCTGCCGCGACCCTGGTTTCGGGCGCGCCTGGATCCTCACGGTCACCTTGACCTTGGGGTAGCCGATCACCTTGACCTTCACGGCACCCCGCTTGGTGACCTTGGTCCGGCAGTAGCGGACATCACCGTTGGCCGCCCGGCCGACGGGCCGACAGCTCGTACGGATCGTGAGCCGGCCGTACTTGTTCGTCTTCGACGCTTCCACCAGAGTGCAGGTGTCCCCCTTGCACTTCTTGACCGCGTCGACGTCGATCGGCAGGGGTTTGCGGCCGGGCGGTGTGGGCACGGTCACCGTGGCCGACGCCTGGGCCGAGACATCCGCGCCGATGATCTGGCCGTTGTGCCAGGGCGACCCGGTGGCAGTCACCGTGTTGGTGGTCGTCAAGTGCAGCGTCGTGGTGCAGGTGTAGACCCAGGTCTCGTCGGGCCACCCCTCCCCGTTCGACGAGGACGTCAGCAGGCCATCGCCGTTGTCATCTCCGCTGACGTAGGACACCAGCGAGCACTTGTCGTCGACCACTCGGATGTTGGCCAGCGGCATGGTGGCGGTGTTACGGACCTCGTAGCGGTAGGTCACTGCGCCCCCGACAGCCACTGTGGTGACCGACGGCACCTTCGACACCCCGATGCCCGGTCGCAACTGACCCCCCACGACCAGCACGGTCGCCGAGCTGCTGTCGGTCACCGAGCCACCACCGGGGGTCTTTGCGCTGACATCGGCGGTGTTGGTTGTGTCCTGCGACAGGGGGTGCACGCAGGTGTAGGTCCACTGCTCACGTGGCTGCATGACCCCGTCGCCGTCGTCGCCTGACCGGTAGATCAACGCCGCGCACTTGTCGTCGGACACCGCGACGCCGGTGAGATCCACAGATCCGTTGTTCGTCACCACATAGGTGTAGGTCACCGGATCCCCCTTGGGTACCAGCGTCGCGTCAGGAGTCTTCTGGATCGCGATGCTCCCCTTGTAACTACGCACCATTGCGGAGTCCTCGGCGGTAGCCAGACCACCCAGTATCGGCTCGAGTGCCGTGACCACCACGGTGTTCTTCACGGTGGCGACTCCGGTGAACGTGCTGCGGCAGGTGTAGACCCAGGCCTCGTTGAGGCCGACCAGACCATCGCTGTTGGTGTCGCCGGACTGGTACTCCACCGGCGCGCACTTGTTGTCGGTCACATCCAGGACACGCATCGGCACGGTCGCAGCGCCGGTGGTGACCCGGTAGGTGTAGGTGACCTCCGAGCCCTGTGGCACCAGCAGGACGCCATCCTTCATCACCCCGCCAGGTGCCGCGGCGGACTTGGTGATGTCGACGCCCTTCGTGATGACCTCGACCTGCTCGGTGTCACTGACCTGCAGAGGCTCGCCGGTCTGTTTGGCCCCACTGTCGGCGCTGGCCGGGATGAAGGGTGTGCCGGTGAACGTCACCTCGTTCGTGGTGTCCACAGTCAAGGCGGTGGTGCAGGTGTAGGTCCAGGCCTCCCCCACATCCATCACCGCGACCTCTCCGGCATCCCCGGACTGGTAGGTCACCGGCGCGCAGCGATCATCACTGATCCACTCGGCGAGATCGATCGGGCCCTCGAAGGGTGTCTGGCCAAGGTTGGTGGCCACGTAGGTGTAGGTGACATCAGTACCGGGGTAGACCACGGGCTGGTCGACGGTCTTGACCACCTCAAGATCCGGGACCCGCACCTCGACGGTGCGGTCATCTCTGGCCACGACCGTCTCGTCGGTCTTCGGATCGCGCAGCTTTGCGGTGGCTAGGTTCGTCGCCTTGCCCACAGCCATCGGGTCCACGGTGCATTCGAACGTCCAGGCCTCTTGTGGCGCGAGGGTCGTTCCAGATCCGAGCACCCGCGTGACGGAGGCACACTGATCATCGATAATCACGTCGTTGACGGCGCCGGCGGCGACCAGATCGACGGTCCCGGTGTTGCGCAGCAGGTAGGTGTACGTCACTGCGCCACCATCGAGCACGACGGCGCGGCTCGGCGTCTTCTCCAACTCGATCTCCGGGCGGTAATCGAAGAAGTTGGCGAAGGTGCAAGTGGCATCCTCGCCTGCAGCCAGCGTCAACCGCGCGCCGAGGTCCACGGTGTAGTCGATCTCGGCCTCAGTGCCCACACACGTCGGGTGAGCGCCCTCGGGTCCGCTGAGGTACCAGTCCTGGGGCAGGTCGGTCTCCTGCACCTCGTAACTGCCAGCCGCCAGTCCGGTCGCTTGATTCGTCTGCTGGTCCTTGAGGCTGAACGTGGCGGGTGTGTCCGCGTTCCACAGGAAGTCGAACGACTTCTGCGGATCATCGGGCGCCTCCTTGATCACGGTGAGGGTGGCGTCCTTGGTGTTGCTGAAGGTGCAGGTGATCGTGGCCCCCGGCTCGATGGCAACGTCGACGTGACCGCCGGCCGCGGTGAAGTCGGGGGTGCCGACCGGCGTTCCCCCATCGACACACGCAATGCCGGTCAGCTTCCAATCCGCCGGCACAGTCGGCTCGGCGAACGTGAACTGCTCACCGGATTCGGTCGGGTACACGGTGAGCGTCTTCACGTCGATGTCACCATCTGGTGTCAGCGTGAACGTGCGATCGGGGGCCAGGACGCCACCTTCGGCTCCCTGTGCGGTGAAACCGAATTCTGTGCCGTCGGCAGGGTCGGCCGCTTTGACGATCTGCACAGTCGCGGGCGGCACCTGGGAATCGAAGAAGGTGCAATCGGCGTCCTCACCTGCGCCCAGCTGCACGGTGGCACTGTCTGCGGTGTACGTCGGGTCGGCGGCGGTACCGTCACATCTGATGTCCGCCAGCGTCCACCGCGGGGGTGTGGCCGTCGGCACGTCCTCGGTGACGGTGACCTTCGTCCCGGCCGAGACGTCAGAGAACAGCTGCGGCGTACCGCCTCCGGTGAGCGGGAAGGTGGCGGGCAGGATGCCGGATGGGACAGACGCCGCTGAGAAGGGGAACTCCTGCAGCGACACGCTGTCGGTGACCTTGTCCACCGACAGCGACGCCAGTTGCGAGTTGGTGTAGACGCAGACCCCCACTTCCTTGTTCAGCAGCGTGATGGTCGTGACACCGGTGTCCGGATCTCCGTAGACGGGCTGGCTCGGGTCGGCACTGTTGACGCAGTACAACTCCGTGATCTCCCAACCCGGCTGGCCCGCCTCGGTCACGGTGTAGGCACCGGGATCCACTTCGAAACCCTGGAAGTCGCCGTTGCCGAGCGGGAAGCTCTCGTCGAAGCTCGGGCCTTCGGCAGTGAAGTCGAACTGCTGGGTGGAGGTGGCCGGATCGGTGTACTTGGCGATGAACAGGTAGGCCTTCGGGGGGTCCTGAGTATTGACGTAGGTACAGATCACATCGGCGCCGTACTCGAGTTTGCCGCTTACGGCGCTGTTCGGTAGGTCGACGGTGAGACCCTCTGCTCCGTTGCCAGTGCACTCCAGCGAGGTGAGGGTCCAGTCAACGGTCGGACTCTCGGTGACCGTCAACGCCCCTGATACGTCGGTGAACACCTGCTGCTGGGCGTGGGTGAGGTCGAACTGCGGCGGGTCGAGCCCGGTGGTCGTGAAGGTGAACTCCGTCTGGTCTGCCGGGTCATCGATCGGGATGGCGTTCTTCACGACGGTGAGCCGGGGCAGTTGCTGGTTGGTGTAGGTGCAGACGGCGGCATCGCCGGGACGCAGCGGCACGTCCACCAGTCCGGTGCCGGTGTCCCCCACAATCGGGTTCTGCGGGTCGCCGATGACGCACTCGATCGAGGTCAGCCGGAAGCCACTGTCGCTGGCGGGAGGGGTAGGGCCAGGTAGTTCCTCGGACACGGTGTAGGTGTCGCCGGCGATACCCGGACGGACCGTGTAGGTCGTACTCGCGCCCAGGTTCAGCGTGAAGGAGTCATCGAGTCCGGGGCCCTCCACCTCGAAGGGAAAGTCCGGATCCCAGGTCGCCGTCGTGTCGTCCTTGACGATCGTGAGTGTGGCCGGGGGCAGTTCCCCGTTGGTGTAGAGGCACTGGGCCTGCTCACCCAGGGCCAAGTCGACGGTCACCGTGCCCGCAACCACGTCCTTGTCACTCACCGTCGTCCCCGAGCAGGAGATGTCATCCAGCGTCCAGCCCGTGGGCACGTCCGCCTCGGTGATGGTGACCTCGCCAGGCGTCAGGGCGTCGAAGGTCTTGGACTGACCATCGGAGAGGTTAAAACTCGCGGGGTCCAGGGCCGGTGACGTCGTGAATCCGAAGACCGCCGGCGAACCCGACGGGCTGGTCTCTTTGGCGATCGTCAGCGACGGCAGCCGTTCGTTGGTGAAGGCGCAGGTGACGTCCTCGGTTGGCTGGATCGTCAGCGTGACGGCGGTCGCGGTCGACGAGTCGGGGTCCTTGCTGCACTCGATGTCGGTGAGGTCCCAGCCGCTCGTGCCGGTCTCGGTGATCGTGTACTGACTGCCCGAACCAGCGGGTCCGTCGAGCAGGATGTCGCGACTGGCCGGTGGGGTCGCAGGATCGGTGGCCGTGTTCAGGGTGAAGGCCTGATCATCGGGGGCCACCCCGGGACCGGCCACCTGGAATTCGAAGTCCTGGTCCACGTCCCCCGGGTTTGTGACCTTCACGATCCGCAGGTTCGCGGCCCGGTCGATGTCGATGGTCATCCGGTCGGTATCTGTGACGGCCGCATTGTTCTGCTGGCGGTTTTGCGGGTTCGACCATTTGGAGGTGACCTGCGCCAGGTTGGTCACCGAGGTGACCGTCCCCGGCGGATCCAGCACCTTCATGCACTCGTAGCGCCACGTCTCGCCCAGTCCAAGCTTCTGGTCGTCGCCGGTGTCACCACTGACGTACGCCACGGGCTGGCAGGTGTCATCGGTCACCGCGGTGGCTCGCGTGAGGCTCAGGATGTCGTTGCCGGTGTTGGTGACGGCGTACATGTAGGTGACCCGAGTTCCCGCCGGAACCGATCCGCCGTCAGCGATCGGGTCGCCGGACAGGGTCTCTTTGGCGGTCTTGTCGATCTGGATCCGTGGCGTCTTGACCGCGACCGTGGCGGTGTTCTGCGCCGACACCGAGTTTCCGTCGGGGTCGATGCCCACGACGCTGGCCGTGTTCACCACGTTCAGGGGTGTGGTGACGGTCGCCAGCGGCCCGATTGTGGCTTGACAGGTGTAGGTCCACGTGACACCCGGCTGCAGCAGGCCCGTTGCCGCCCCCGAACCCGTTGGGGCAGAGATGGAGGAACACTTCGGGTCCACGGGCTTCACGACGCTGAGGGGAGCGTTGCCGGTGTTGGTTACCTTGAAGGTGTAGGTCTGGTCCCAGCCGGCGGCATTGCCCCGCACCGGGTCGTCCGCCGCCTCCTTGGTGATGGAGATCCCCGGGGCGTAGTTGAAGTCGTTATAGATCTTGCAGGCGGCCACGTCGGAGGGGGTCATCTGGAACTGGAACGACGGGGTGTTGCCGATCGATCCACTCACCGTCGTGGTCGTGCCGTCTGCAGCTTTGACCTCACATGTCCAGCGATCGGCCGTGAAGTCGGTCTTGACCCCCTCACTGACGGTCACCGTGGCCTTCTGATCGGCGACCTTCGGTTTCCACTGGAACGCCGCGGTGCCCTGCGCCCCGGACGTGGCCCTGGTCTGCGCGCTGTTGTCCGGGCCCAGCGGGTCGACCCAGGTGAAGCCGCCGTTGACCGTCGGGGCCACAGTGATGTCCCAGCCCGTGGTCGGCACGTAGTCGGCATCCGCGGCACTCTGGGCCAGCTTCTGCACTGTCACACTGTTGCCGCACAGGGAGGTCACCACTGAACGCATGAAGGCGCCCAGCGCGGCGAAGTCGCTGAAGGCGACCGCATCGACCTGATTGATCGTCTTCCCTGCCAGCGCGGCGGCCGACTTCTCCAGCTGCGGCCCGGAGATCTTCTTCAACCGGTCCTGCGAGGTGGCACTCGTGAGACCGGTCCCCACCCCCACCACGAGCACCCGGGTGCCGGCGGACTTCAGGATGTTGGCCTGCGTGATCGCGTTGTCCAGGGCGGTCCCCGTCGATGAGGTGTTGACGTTGGTGCGGGTCGCGCTGGCGTTGTAGGCGGTCGGATCGCCGTCGGTCATGAAGATGGCCAGTTCCGGACGGTCGATCCCCTTGATCCCGTCCTCCCAGTTCGTCCAGGTCAACGCGTTGTTCTCGATGCTGCCGCCGTTGTAGATGGTGACACCGGCCGGGCGGGGCGGGGGTGGTGTGTAGTACTTGGCCAGACCGCTGGCCAGCGCTCCGCCCGTCCCGGTGGTGGTGCTGTTCACCGGCACCCGGCCGCTCAACTCACCGGAGAAGGTGGCGAACTGAGTGATCCGGAGAGTGGAATTGGTGTCCTTGAGGGCCAGCATGAGATCGCGGCCGGCGTTTCGCACGGTGTTCACCGCTCCGGCGCTCTGGATCGAGCCGGACGCGTCGAGGATCAGCGTGGCATCCAGCCCACACGTCTCCTCAATGCTGGGGTTCGTGTTCGGGGTCACTGCCGACGCGACGACGTCCGGGGCCGCTTGCACGGGAGCGCTCAGACCGGCAAGGAAAAGTGATGTGACTGCCACCGCAGCCAGCGCCTCTCGCATGACGCAAACCCCCTCGCGTACCACACGCATCGAATCTCCTAAGCCTTGCAGGGGGCCGCTGCTGATGCCGTGCTCACGGTGGGCGCTTGCGCGCCATTAGGCCGAATGGGTGAACGGCCTAAGGTGCCGGACCCGCGCCACCGAAAGCATCCAATAGGGCTGCTTGGGAGTATGGCCAGTGGCCGACAAACCCCACGGACATGTGCATCGCTCGTAGACGGTGTCCACGTTTGGCAAATGACCGGAAGGGATTGACCGGGTTATCCACCGCGTAATTCCTTGTCAGGGTGGTTTGTCGTAGCCCTCTCGTACGGTGTGGTCATGGACGGTTCGGTGGTGGATGCGTGGGATGTGATGTTGTCGCGGGGGGATCCGTTGGAGGTCGCGAAAGCGGCGCAGGCGGTGATCGGGTTCTGCCACGCCCAGCAACTGCGGGCGTTCCACCAGGTGTGGGTGGAGGCCGAGATGGGCTCGGATCCGGACGGTGTGGTCGTGGATCCGACCCCGCCGGAGGTGGCGTGCGCGATGGTGTGGACGCCGGGGGCGGCCTCGTCGATGGTCGACGTGGCGGTGGATGTGGTGCAGGATCTGCCGGTGGTGCTGGCCGCGTTGGCCCAGGGCCGCATCGATCTAGCGAAGGTGCGCGAGATCACCCGGGCCACCCTCGGCCTTGCGCCGGGCGACCGGCAGGCGCTGGTCGTGCGGGCGATCGACTACGCCGCGACCCGGACCCGGTCGCAGCTGCGGCCGTGGTTGACCCGGCAGGTCGACCGGATCGACCCGGATGCCGCCGACCGGCGCCGTAAGACCGCCCGCACCCGCCGCCATGTGCGTCTGACCCCGGAACCGGATGGGATGGCCACCCTGTCCGCGTACCTGACCGCGGAGGAGGCCAGCGCCTGTATGGAGTCGATCCGGGCCCGGTCCAGCCGCATCGACGGGTCCCGCGACGCCAGCCAGGCCGACACGTTCATCGACCTGTTGACCGGGGTCAGCGCGGCCGAGCAGATCCCGATCGCGGTGATCATGACCGGTGACGGGGCGCAGATCGAAGGGTACGGGCCGATCTCCGATACCCATGCTGAGGATCTGCTGGGCCGCCTGGAACCGCCCTCGGCGGTCATCCGGCTGACCCCACCGCAGTACCGGATCGGGTACGCCCCGACCGTGGCGATGCGCCGGTATCTGCAGGTCAGGGACCGGCACTGCCGCTTCCCGGGCTGTACCCGCACAGCCCGCGCCTGCGACCTCGACCACATCATCGCCTGGCCGGCCGGTCCCACCGATGTGGACAACCTGCAGGCCTTGTGTCGGACACACCACCGGATCAAGACCCACGGCGGCTGGCACGTCGAACGCGGACCGGACAACACCATGATCTGGACCAGCCCCCGCGGCAAGCGATACACCAGCCACCCCGACGACCCCTAAACACCGGACTCCCCGCGCACGCGGGCAGCACCACCGATGAGGAGCAAGCCCACACTGACCATCTCGGCATGTCCGAGCCTGCCGACGACCCTGCGAGCTGCTCCATGGCCGCCATGAAGGCGCCGAAAT
>JBAOHC010000016.1:0-60608 GCA_037046735.1 Candidatus Nanopelagicales bacterium
TTGATCCGATCGGGGTCACCGCCCATCTCGGTCACGGCTTCGCGCATGGTGGCCAGATCCACGACACACGGCACGCCGGTGAAGTCCTGCATGATGACCCGCGCAGGCGTGAACTGGATCTCCTGGCTCGGTGCCGCGGATGCGTCCCACGCGGCCAGCGTGCGGATCTGGTCGGCGGTCACGTTGGCGCCGTCCTCGGAGCAGGTTCTCCAGCAGCACGCGGTGGGTGAAGGGGAGGTTCAGTTCTCCGAGCGCTTCCAGGTGGAAGAATTCGAAGGACTCATCCCCCACCTGCAATTGGGACTTGGCACCGAAACTGTCCAGGCTTGCCACACACGTCTCCCATCTCGTCGGATTGCCTCTTAGCCTAATGCTAGCTCGCGCGGTGAGGGACGTCCCCGAGGCAAGCTCTGGCCGGTGCGGATCACGTCGCACGCTGTAGCCGCACAATCGTCTCCACATGTGCGGTTGCGGGGAACAGGTCGAAGCCCTCGATGTGGTCTGGTCGATATCCAGCGGTCGCAAACGTCTTCAGATCGCGGGCCAGGGTCGCGGGGTCGCAAGACACGTAGATCACCGTGCGGGGTCCCGCGGCCACGATGCGCCTGGCCTACCACCTGCGCACCGGCACCGGCGCGTGGCGGATCCAGGACCACCAGGTCACAGGCCTCGGGGCGCCAGCGCCGGACGTCGACGGCCAGCACTCGGGCAGCCCCGGCCGCGTTGCGCGTGGCGTGCCATGCGGCCACCCGATCACCCTCCACCAGGGTCACCGACGCTCCCGGCATCGCATCGAGCAGGATCAGACCGAACAACCCCACCCCGGCATAGAGGTCGACGACACGCTCGGCGGGTTCAGCCAGCGCTCGCACGGCTCCGGCCAAGGTCTGCGGGGCATCGACATGCGACTGCCAGAAGCCGTCGACTGCACGACTCAAGGATCTGCCGAACACGGTGTCGTGATGCTCTGCGGGGCCGAAGGTTCGCGAGCCGGCGACCACTACCGACCGGCCTCGCTCACACTCACCGCGACGCGGTCAACGTCGGGCCAGCGCTGAGCCAGGATCTCCTCGAGGGCCAGCGCCGACGCCGCCTGCAGACAGTGCTCGACGGCGACGACGTCGTGGCTGCCGACCTCGTGAAATCCGGGCCGGCCATGCTCATCCACCTGTAGCGTCACGCGAGTCCGCCAGCCGTTGCGCCGGCCCAGGCTGCGCACGGAGACCGGCATGTCGACGCCCCCCATCTTGCGCAGCGTGGACTGCAGAACCTCGGCCTTGATCCGCAGTTGCTCCTCAGCCGTCGTGTGACGCCAGGCACAACCCCCACAGGCCGGGAACCAGGCACAGTCCGATGGGATCCTGTGCGGGCTGGGGACGTCGACCTGCAGCAGCCGGGCACGGGCGAAACGGCGCTTCTGCTGCGTCAGTTCGACCAACACGGTCTCCCCGGGCAGACCCCCGCGCACGAACACCACTTGGCCGTCCAGCCGACCCACACACTGCCCGGAGTCGGCTGCGGAATCCAGGTGGAGTTCGGTCACTTATCGACCGGGGACTGGCTGGGCAGACCCCGGTACAGGGCGCGGGGGCCTGCGCCTCCTGTTTCTCCACACACGATCGCTGGACTCCAACTGCCACGGCACGCTGACCACCATGATTCCCGGCGTGAACAGCAGGCGGCTCTTCAGGCGCAATGCGCTCTGGTTGTGCAGCAGATGCTCCCACCAGTGGCCAACGACGTACTCCGGGACATAGACCGTCACCAGGTCCCGCGGACTGTCCCGCCGGATGCTGCGGACGTAGTCGACCACCGGGCGGGTGATCTCCCGGAATGGGCTCTCGAGCACTTTGAGCGTCACGGGGATCTCGCGGCGTTCCCACTCATCGATCAGGGCCTCGGACTCCCCTTCAGACACCTCGACAGTCAATGCCTCCAGCGTCGAGGGTCGCGTCGCCCGGGCATAGGCCAGCGCCAGCAGCGTCGGTTTGTGCAGTTTCGCGACGAGGACCACGGCATGCACTCGGGCCGGCAGCAGGAAGCGCTCGTTGTCCTCGGGCGTCAACTCGATGGCAACCCGCTCGTAGTGCTTCTGAATCGCCTTCATGATCAGGAAAAGGACCGGGATGGCGATGCAGACGATCCAGGCACCGCGAGTGAATTTGGTGGCCAGCACGATGATCAGCACACTGCCGGTCATCATGAAGCCAATCGCGTTGACGATCCGCCGGTTCTGGTACGAGCGGCGTACGGTGGGATCCTCTTCGACGCGCAGGAGCCGGGTCCAGTGCCGGATCATACCGAGCTGACTCAGCGTGAAGCTGATGAAGACACCCACGATGTAGAGCTGGATCAGCGCGGTCACGCTGGCCTTGAAGACGATCACCAGGATCATGGCCAGGAACGCCAAGGTCACGATGCCGTTGCTGAACGCCAGCCGGTCGCCCCGGTTGTGCAGCTGCCGCGGCAAATAGGAGTCCTGCGCCAGGATCGACCCCAGCACCGGGAAGCCGTTGAACGCTGTGTTCGCGGCCAGCACCAGGATCAGCGCCGTGACCGTGGACACGAAGATGAACATCGGTGGGAAATTGCTGAACACTGCCTGCGCGATCTGGGCGATCACCGTCTTCTGATCCTCGCCCGCGGGCAGTCCGATCAGATCAGAGTTGAACTCCGTGACCTTCACCTTGGTGACCAGGGCCAGGATCGTGATGGACATGAACATCGTCACGCTCAGCACCCCGAGCATCACCAAGGTGGAGGCCGCGTTCGCGCTCTTGGGTTTGCGGAACGCTGGCACGCCGTTCGAGATGGCCTCGACTCCGGTCAAGGCGGTGCACCCCGACGAGAAGGCCCGCGCGATCAGGAACACCAGAGCCAGTCCAGTGAAGGTCGACTCCGCCTTGATCTCGTAGCCGGCGGATTGCGCGAGGATGGTCTGCCCCATCGCCAGTCTTCACGCCCGCAGTGATGATCATGGCGAAGATGCCGAAGATGAACGCGTACGTGGGGATGGCGAAGAGGGTTCCGGACTCCCGCACGCCGCGCAGGTTCATCACAGTGATCAGGATGATCAGGCTGACGGTCAGGAAGATCAGATGGTTGCCGAACCACGGGATCGCGGAGGCCACGTTCGCGGAGGCCGCGGACATGGACACCGCCACCGTGAGGATGTAGTCGACCAGCAGGGCGCTGGCGACCGTCAGGCCAGCATTGGGCCCGAGGTTCTTGGTGACCACTTCGTAGTCGCCGCCGCCGCTGGGGTAGGCGTGCACGTTCTGCCGGTAGGACGCCACCACGACCAGCATGACCGCCACCACCATGAGTCCCACCCATGGGGCGAAGTGGAAGAAGGCCAGCCCGCCCAGCGACAGCACCAGCAGGATCTCCTGCGTCGCGTACGACACCGAGGACAGCGCGTCCGAGGCGAAGACCGGTAACGCGATGCGTTTGGGAAGCAAGGTGGAATGCAGCCTGTCGCTGCGCTGTGCGCGGCCTAGCAGCAGCTCCTTGGGTGTGAGCACGTCACAAACTGTAGCCCTGCCAACGTTGCCGATACGTTACGTAGGCACACTGTTGTACCTTTCCGTGATCACGGCGAGTAGCGTGAACCTCGTGCATTTTGTGGTGATGGGCTGCGGCCGCGTAGGTTCTCGGCTGGCGCGCACGCTCGACGACATCGGCCACTCCGTGTCGGTCATCGATCAGAGTGCGGATTCGTTCGCACGCCTGGGCTCGGCCTTCCAAGGGCTCACCGTGCAGGGCATCGGCTTCGACCGCGACACCTTGCTCACGGCCGGCATCGAGCACGCACAGGCGTTCGCCGCTGTCAGCAGCGGCGACAACTCGAATATCGTTGCGGCCCGGGTGGCCCGTGAGAAGTTCTCCGTGGACCGGGTCGTGGCGCGCATCTACGATCCCCGTCGGGCCGCGATCTACGCCCGCCTCGGCATCCCCACGGTGGCCACCGTTGCGTGGACTACCGAGCAGATGATGCGGCAGTTGTTGCCCGGCGATCCGGAGAAGCTGTGGAGCGACGACACCGGTGCGGTGGTGCTGCACCGCGTCAACCTGGACCGGTCCTGGTACGGGCACCGGGCCGAGGACCTGACCGTACGGCCAACCCACCCGAGTGGCCATGATCTACCGGGAGGGCGGTGTGATTGTCCCCACGGCGGACAGTGTGCTGCAGGAGGGTGACGACCCTGTGATGCTGACGGCGAAGGAGTCGGTGGATGACGTGTCAAAGCACTGCGCGGGTAAGGCGGTGAGCCCGGAATGAAGGTTGCCATCGCCGGGGCCGGCAAGGTCGGCAAGTCCATCGCGCGTGAACTCGCCGGTATCGGTCATGACGTGTTGCTGATCGATCGTGACGCCGCACTCGTGGAGCGCAGCCGCATCGAAGGGGTTGAGGTCGTCAAGGCCGACGCCTGCGAGATGGCCTCGCTGGACCTCGTGGGTCTGGAGCAGTGCCAGGTCGTTGTGGCCGCCACCGGCGACGACAAGGTCAACCTGGTGGTCTCCCTGCTGGCCAAGACCGAGTACGGCGTACCTCGCGTCGTGGCCCGCGTGAACCACCCCAAGAACGAATGGCTCTTCGATGACATGTGGGGGGTCGACGTGGCGGTCTCCACCCCGCGTCTGCTCAGCGCCTTGGTGGAGGAGGCGGTCGCGGTCGGTGACCTGGTGCGCCTGCTCACCTTCCGGCAGAGCAAGACCAACCTCGTCGAGATGACGTTGCCGCACGACTCCAATGTGATCGGCCGAGCGGTCGGCGACGTGGAGTGGCCGGTCGACACCGCACTGGTCGCGATTCTGCGCGAGGACCGCGTCATCGCTGCAAGTCAGGACGATCCGCTCGAGGTGGGTGACGAGTTGCTCTTCGTCGCGACCGACGAGCAGGAGAAGGCGCTCGCCGATCTACTGCACTAGACCGGACTCAGCCGACCGCCGCACACGGCCTCGGTCCTTTGACCGGCAGCCCGCCGAGGGTGTCGAGTTGACCGGCAATCGCCTGCCCGGCTGCCCAGCCTGAGGCCACCACATCGCCGTAGGTGAGCACCCGTTGCCGCGCCGGGGCCTTGAGGGCTACATACGGGGTGTCAGTGGCCACCCACACATCGGTACTGCCCGGCGACGACGCACTCACCACCACACGCGTCGGCCCGCTGCCCACACCGGCGGCGCGCAGACCCTGGCGCACCCCGGTTGCCACTGCACCCGAGCCCACCACCGTCGCGCCGTTGCGCACGAGGTTGCGGCAGGTCCCAAGCACCGTGATCCCTGCGGCAGCGGTGGCCCGGGCGGTGTCCCGCGACTGCTTGGTGCTCGGGTGCTTCGGGTACTCGGGGCCGGCCTCGAGCAGGCCCAACCGCTGCTTGGCGGCCATGACATGCCGGACCGCCTCGTTGATCCGGGCTGGCGACACCGATCGCCGGACCTGGGCGGCCGCAGCCAGTGGATCATTGGGCATGAGCAGAACGTCCACGCCGGCGGAAACCACCTCGGCGGCAAGGTTCGGGCGGCTGGCGACTGCGCCCATCCCCAACGAGTCACTGACCACGAGTCCGTCGTATCCCATCCGGTCACGCAGAATGCCCGTCACGATCTTCTTGGACACAGTGGCGGGCTTGGTGTCGTAGGCCGGCACTGTCACGTGGGCCACCATGATCGCTGGGATTCCGGCATCCACAGCCGCCTGGAACGGCGGCAGGTCGATGCGGTCCATCTGGGCACGCGAATGTGTCACCTTGGCCAGGCCGAGATGGCTGTCGGTGGCCGTATCGCCATGTCCAGGGAAGTGCTTGGCGGTGGACAGCACATTGGCCTGGTCGAAACCGCCGACCTGGCCCACCACGGCATCCGCGACCACATCGGGGAAGGCGCCGGGTGAACGGATGCCGATGACCGGGTTGCTGGGGCGTACATTCACGTCGGCGACCGGGGCGAAATCGATGTTCACGCCCCCGGCGGCCAGCCAGCTCCCCGTCAGGTCGGCGATCTGCGATGCCGCCTGCTTGCCCCGCTGCGCGTCCCCCGCGACGGCGGCCCCGAGCACCATGGCCCCGGGCAGGGTCACCGGCATCCGCATGCGCTGGACCAGCGTGCCGTTCTCCTGATCAGTCCCGACCAGCAAAGGTGGCAGGCCGAGTCGGCGGGCTTCCTGCTGGGCAGCCTTCACCACCCGCTTCCACTGCGCCGCCGTGCCAGGGGCCATGAGGATGATGCCCCCTGGTTTTGTGGTGCGGACCAGGTCTCTGGCCTCGGCCGGGTCGAGGCTGTTGACTGCGGGCATCAGGAGTTGCCCGACCCGGTCACCCTTACCCAATTGGTCCACGACGGCTGCACTGGACGGCTCGAGGGACGCCGGGCTCGGACTCACGGCTTGCGCCACCGATTCGTTGGGTGCCGAGGCCCCACAGGCGCACAGCGCCGATGCCAGACCGATCAGGAGCAAGCTACGCATCCCGCCAGCGTATGTCAGCGACGGCGCCGTCATGAGCAGCTCCCAGCAACATGCCAACACGCCATTACACGTAACGAACAGGCGCAAAGCACGTCCGGTGAGGCACCATGAAGACAGGTCCTACCGGATCGACTTATCAACACGGCCGCCGGAAATCCCGCGCGGTCCACTGCTGGAGGTTGTGCATGAGTGTTTTGACACAGGTTCTGGAACCCCTCGCCCACGTCGGTGCGGCCAGCGAGATCGTGGTCCTCACACGCGCACCGCAGGAGCACGAGGTTCAGCAGATCCTCAGCGGGGGGCCGGTCATCGTCGTCGCCCACTCCCCCGATGCACTCCAGCGATTCGGCGTGACCACCTCGATGCTTCCCCCGCATCCATCCCACGACCCCTTGGTGGCCGACCCGGTCCACACTGTCACTGCCGGTGACCTGCAATTCCCGCTCAGCGACGCCTTCGGCTTCGCCGCCGAGGAGGTTCTGGCGCAGGCAGACGGCATGACCGTCGCGGGCCGCATCGGGCAGGTCACGTTCCTGGCCGGGCGCTGGGAGGACGCCGCCGCCGACGAGCAGGGTGCCCTGTTCTGGACCCGCACGGTGCTCGGACATCCCGATCCGGCAGTGGAACAGTCGGTGCTGGAGTCACTGACCAAACCCGGACCGCGCGTGGAGCATCCACCCGTGGCCGTGGTCGACGGGGCAGGCTGGAGTATCCCCTCGGCGCCCACGAGCCCCATCAACAGCACCGACTTCCTGCGCGCTGTGGCGCACGCTGGTCGCACCCTGCCGGCGGGGGTATACGACGCGTTGGTGGATTTTGTCGACGAGGCGCCCGCATCGGGAGCCATGCTCATCAAGAACATGCCATTGGGCGACCTTCCGCCCACCCCGGAAGACCCGCTGCTGGCATCCAAGACCGATCGGGTGTCCGAGTTCGCACTCCTGACCGTGGGCCGCGTGCTGGGCCGCCCTGTCGGCTACCTGCCCGAGCACGGCGGTGATGTGGTGCAGAACATCTCCCCGACCAAGCGCAACGCTGATCGGCAGGTGTCAACGTCCAGCAAGTCCATGCTCGAGTTCCACACCGAGGCCGCCTTCCACCCGCACCGGCCGCGCTACCTGCTGTTGTTGTGCCTGCGTGGCGACCCAGCAGCGGCAACCACGCTCTGCAGCATTCAGGCGGTGCTTGACACGTTGAGCCCTCGATCGCGCGGCGTGCTCTTCCAGCCTCGCTTCACCACCGGTATCGATGAGTCCTACGCTGGTGGCCGGTCCGAGGCGCGCAGCGTGCGTCGTCCCGTCCTGTCCGGCGACCCCGACCACCCGAAACTGTGGCTGGACGCCGACTTGATGAGCGGCACCGATGAGGTGGCACAGGCAGCGCTGGACGAGTTGGCCCGCCTGGTCCGCGAGCATGCAACCGGGGTCACCCTGGAGGCCGGTGACTTGCTCGTGGTCGACAATGACGTCGCCGTGCATGGCCGGACCCCGTTCACGCCCCGCTTCGACGGCACCGACCGCTGGCTGCAACGGACGTTCGTGATCGCCGACCATACGGCCGCGGACGGATCGCGGGAGGGCCGGGTCATCACGACCCGCTTCATCGTGTGAGCGGTTTGCCCCTCCTCGCTGCGTGCCAATAGGCTCGAAACAGCGAGGAGGGTTGTCATGCGTAGCGAGAACATCAATCACGCGTTCCTGGATCCCGTAGTGGCGGGTGAGGCGGTCGACGTCTACTACCACTTCGGGGTGGCAAGTGACGATCCCGTGTTGAACAGCTTCGACGTCAAGGCCGTGATCCTTGCCGGCTCCGGGGACCGCATCGACCGGTTCGCGTCGACCTGGAGCGCCATGAACAACGGTGCCGAGATCATCGGGCTTCCCAAGGAGGAGCGGTTCACCACCCGGTACTGTGCCGGAGTCCTGTTCGCCTCGCACGGCATGGGCATGCCCAGCGCCAGCATCGCTGTACAGGAACTGATGAGGATGCTGTATTTCCTCAAGCGAGGCGATCTCGACGCTCTCGACGAGGTGTTCTGGGCCCGGGTCGGCACCAGCGGTGGCGTCGGCTTGGAGGGCGGCACGGTCGTCGTCACGACCGAGGGTGTCATGGCCGACCTGCAGCCGTACCGCGTGCTCAACGGCGGCATGGGCGAGTACTGGTTCGACTCGACGTTCCCAGCGGACGTCGTTGATGCGATCCTGGCGGCCAACGAGGGGCAGGGCCGCCGCCTCATGCCCGGGCGCACAGTGGCCGGCAACGAGTTCTTCCTGGAGCAGTTCCGCCTCGACGGGGCGGTGTGCATGGAGACTGCGGACACCAAGATGGCCTGGCTGGAATGGATCCACGACAACGGCGTGCGCAACATCGAGATGGAGGGCGCCATGCTCGCCGGCTACCTCAACCACTGGGGTTTCCCCAAGTTTGCGATGATCTGCGCCACGCTGCTCAACAGGCTCCACGGCGATCAGGTCACCGCGACCCCGGAGCAGTTGCACCAGTTCAGCGAGGATGCCGGCGACGCCCTGTTCGCCTACCTGCGGGCGACGCTGCTGGCGTCCTAGGCCTGCTTGCGGGTGCGTCCACCACCTCCGCAGCACACGGTGTAGCCGGTCGCGCACAGCCGCTCGAACTCCTCGCGCCGTCGGATTTCGGCACGAGTGGGCTGGTCAGGCGCGGCCTCGGCCTGGGACTCGTCGGTCATGCCTGCGGTTGGACCGGGACCACCTGCGGGCGCTTGGCCGCACGCATCACGGTCGCCGCGACAAGCCCCAGGATCGCCGCATCGTCGGCGATGCCGAGCGGGCCCGCGATGATCTCCGGGATGAAGTCGAACGGCGATACGACGTACAGCAGCGCAGCGATGATCATTGCCACTTCGGTCTTGCTGAGTCTGGTCATGTTTCTATTGTGAAAGACGTTCTTACTAAAGACAAGTCTTGACTGACCATCTATTTTTCAAACTGGCAGAACCCGTACCTATTCCCTCGATCCCAGGCAGCAAGCCCGGGCACGAACCAGGTCCGCAGACTGTCCTTCTTCTTGCGCAGTTTCAGACACGCCTTCTGCGTGCGGACGAGCAATCTGTCCGAGCCCGGGTAGTCCATGTCGTATCCCGATGGCAGCCAGACCTGGTTGGTCAGGCGCACGGCATCCGGCTTCCCGCACTTGCTGCCATTCCAGGTGCGGGTGCTGTAACAGACGTACGGCTTGAGACCCTTCGCGCGCACCGACCCGGTGCGGGCAGCCGGCGCGGTCAACTTGGGGTTACGGCTCTGGCCCAGGCACACCACCCAGCGCTCCCCCTGCTGCCACTGCACGCCGGTGGGGATCTGCACATTGACGCGGGCGCTGCGCGGCATCACGTAGGTGGCGCGGGGATAGCGGCCCTTACCGCTCTTCCAGACGTAGTTCACGGCGGTGCTCTGACAGTTCTGGAACGCCCACCCCTTCATCACCGACGACCCATAGCCGCTGGCTTCGATGTCCGCGGGGATGCTGAGCACCCCCAGTACCTCCCCGTTATGAGCGGTGGCACAATCAGCCCCCGTGGCCGTGAACTCGAGTTGGACCCACTGGTCGGCCGAGTAGGAGAAGCAGGAGCCGACGCCAGGAGGTGCAGCAGGCGCCGGTCCCGCCGTGGCCACCACACCCGAGGCCATCAGAAGTACTGTTGCAGCGATTCTCATGACGCCTCCTCGGACAGCCAGGTGAAGATCTTCGTCACGGTTTCCGTCTTGCGGGCGGTGGGGCACAAAAGGTCGTAATCGCGCCGGGTGTCCCACCACTGGGCCACGAGGATGTCGCCGCCCTGCACCGGAGTCACCGAGCACATGCGGCGGGCACTGCCGTAATCGGTGCGAGACCACGGATGGCCCCCGGCGGTACGCCACTCGGGCAGTCCGTATCGTGACGACCCGATGATGTCGCGCCATGGTCCCGGGGAGGTGTAGAAGCCCACGTCCATGCCGGCGTCGTCGTAGCCGCGCAGCACCCCGTCCAGGACCGCCTTGTTCCGCGTACGGTTCTGGGTCCACGGAGCCACGGGGTACGGTTCCACGTCCACCCAGATGAAGGTGTTTGGCAGCCCGACCCGCTGCATCGTCGCGATGTTGAAGGCCGCCTGCTGGTAGCCAGCGTTGCGTAGGCGGTTCAGCCGGGAGACCGGCTCCCAGGGCCCGCTGTCGCCGTAGCGGCTCAGCTGTGCGGGCCGAGGGTAGGTCGTCATCGCGTACACGCCGACCCACATCTCCCGCTTGCGTGCCCACTGGACCTGCGAGGCGATACAGGGATTGGGGAAGAAGCCGGGGCCATTCGTGAGCCCGAGGATGACGAACTTTGCCTCCGGCTTGGGCATCGGCAGACCCTGGGTCTTCCGCGAGGGAATGCCCATCCCCTTCGGACAGTTCGGCCACGACGCGTCGGCGCCCTTGATCGGGATGGTGTCAGCGGCGTGCGCTGGGGTCACCAGCAGCGCCACTGCCATGCCGATCACTGCCAACCACTTCATGGGTGTCTCCTTCGTGCTGCTCTGGTCAGGGTAACCCACCTACGCACAAGCACTGTCAGGCTGCAATAGCGTGACTGTCATGTACGGCGGGATCGAAACCGGCGGGACGAAGACCGTCTGCGCCGTCGGTAGCAATGGGACGATCAGGGACAGGGTTGCGTTCCCCACCGGCGACGACCCTGTCGCACTGGTCGAGAAGTGCGCGGAATTCTTCGTGGGTCGAGATCTGCAGGCCGTCGGTCTGGGGACCTTCGGACCCTGCGATCCGAACCCGAGCTCGCCGACGTACGGGCACATTCTGCAGACGCCCAAACCGGGCTGGGCGAACGTCGATCTCGTGGGGCTGCTGGCGCAGCGCCTGGATGTCCCGCTGTCCATGACGACCGATGTGAGCGCCGCAGCGCTGGGGGAACGTCGGTTCGGGGCGGGCCAAGGGGTGCCGGATCTGGTGTACCTCACGATCGGAACCGGGATCGGCGGCGGTGTGATCAGCGGCGGACGGCTGCTGCAAGGCGCTACTCATCCCGAGGTCGGCCACATGCTGCTGCCCTTCCCCGGGCCCGGTGTGTGCCCGTTCCACGATGCCTGCTGGGAGGGCCTGGCCAGCGGCCCCGCGATGGCCGCCCGTTTGGGCTTTCCGGCTCAGAACCTGGCCGACGATGATCCTGCGTGGCTGCTGGAAGCCCAGATCGTCGCGGCGGGCGTGCACAATCTCGCCTGCACGGTTAGTCCACAACTGGTCATCATCGGTGGTGGGGTGGGATCACGCGATGGGTTGCACCGTCACCTACCCGGCGTTGGTGAAGCAGTCGCTGGCGGGATACGTTCCGGCTCCCGCGCTGACGACCCCAGGGCTGGGGGCTGACGCCGGGGTGATCGGCGCCCTGACGCTGGCCGAACGTTGTAGGGTCTAGGGCCCCGGGTTCTTGGGCAATCACCGCGGCAACAGGCCGTGCTCGCGCAGCGCCGGGTGGCGAATGCCCCGGCGAGCTTTTCAGGCTTGGTTGCCCGCAACCACCGCGCCACGGGGCAAGAACCCAGCTAAGACGCACCAGGAGATATCAGAGCCAGGGCTGACGCCACCCACCCGAGTGGCGGATCAAGGCATCCGCCCCAGCGGGGCCCCAGCTTCCCGGCTGGTAGGTCTGTACCGCCGGCGGGTGGTCGAGCAACGGCTGCACGATGCGCCAACTCTCTTCCACGCAGTCCTGGCGAGTGAAGTCGGACCGATTGCCGCGCATGGCCGCGGCCAGCAACTCCTCGTAGGGAGTGGGCCCGGCACCGCCCTCGTCGGCAAAATCCATGTCCAGGTGGATCTGGCGCACCCCCCCGTCTGCGGCGTCGCGGGCATGCAGTTTGATCGAGGCCCCCGCCTGCGGGTCGATCCGCAGCACGATCTGGTTCGGCTCCAGTTTGCTCTGGCCCTTCGTGAACAGCAGGGTGGGCGCCTTGCGCAGCAGCAGCCGGATCTCAGTGACCTTCTCCGGTAAACACTTGCCGGACCGTAGGTAGAACGGGACTCCTGACCAGCGCCAGTTGTCGATCTCCAGACGCATCGCGATGTACGTCTCGGTCGTGGAGTGGACCTTGACGCCGGGTACGTCGAGATACCCGACGTACTGCCCTCTGACGCAGTGCGCAGGATCGGCATCGGGCATCGCGCGGAAGACGTCGACCTTGCGGTCGTTGATGACCTCGAGGGAATGACCGGCCGGGGCTTCCATCGCCACCAGCGCCAGGGTCTGCAGCAAGTGGTTCTGAACGACGTCTCGCAGCGTGCCATTGGCGTCGTAGAAGGAACCGCGGTCGGCGACATCGAGATCCTCGGCCATGGTGATCTGCACACTGGACACGTAGTTGCGGTTCCAGATCGGGTCCAGCATGACGTTGGCGAACCGCAGGTACAGGATGTCCTCGACCGACATCTTGCCCAGGAAATGGTCGATCCGGTAGATCTGGTCCTCGGCCAGGTACTTGTGCAGCGTGTCGTTGAGCGCCCGAGCCGACGCGAGGTCGTGGCCGAAGGGCTTCTCGATGACGGCGCGGCACCCAGCGGTCAGCCCCGCACCGTGCAGACCCTCGATGACCATCGCGAACAGCGACGGCGGGACCTCCAGGTAGAACATGGGAGCGCTCGCCGCTCCGATGGCGTCCTTCACCTTCTGGTAGGTGCCGGCATCAGCGAAGTCACCACTGACGTACGACAAGCGTTGCGTGAACCGACTGAAGACCGCCTCATCCACCTCCACGCCAGCATCCACGATGCACTTGCGGGCATGCCGGATCAGGTGCTCCAGGCTCCAATCGTCGCCAGCCACGCCGACGACGGGCACGTTCAGCCGCCCGCCGGCATCGAGCAGGTACAACGACTTCAGCGTCATGAGTTTGGCCAGATCGCCTGTGATTCCGAAGACGACGAGGACGTCCGAGTCGCTCACAATGCTCCCTTCGTTCGTGGCAGTCGATGCCACGCTATCGATGACCGTGTTGACTAGGCAGTGTGCAGGTCCGAACCGTCGCCCCCAACGACGTCCCATCGCTGATGCGTTTCATCCTCGAACTCGCCGAGTACGAGCGCGAGCCCGACGCGGTCAAGACCACCGCCGAGCAGTTGCACGCCGCCCTCTTCACCGCGCACCCCCATGTGTTCGGCCACGTCGCAGAGGTCGACTCAGAAGTGGTCGGCATGGCCCTGTGGTTCTTGAACTACTCCACGTGGGAGGGTACGCACGGGGTCTATCTGGAGGATCTCTACGTCACTCCCGCAGCCCGGGGGCTTGGCTGCGGACGGGCGCTGATCGCCGAATTGGCGCGGATCTGCACTGCGCGTGGTTATGCGCGCCTGGAGCTGTCGGTGCTGGACTGGAACTCACCAGCCATCGCGTTCTACCGCAAACTCGGAGCCATTGGGATGGACGAGTGGACCGTGCAGCGGATCACGGGGTCAGCACTGCACTCTCTGGGGTGACTACACCTCGGGCAACGGTCGGGCGGGGGTGCGCTCGGGAGCGGGCCGTCCGGCGAGCGCCGCGGCTACCAGTAACGCGTGGTCATGGCTGTTCTCGATGAAGACCTCGAACCGGTCCTGCGTCCCTGCCGTCGCTGTGCCCACCACGTAGACCGGACCCGCCCGCATCGTGAGCGGATCGACGACGGGGGCGTTCTGTGGGCCGCGCAGCGGCACGTCGAACACCGTGAACATCGCAGCATCCTGCCGATAACCAATCTGCAGCACGACATCGTCGACCTCGATCCGTGCACCGCTGGCCAACTGCACATGGTCCGCGGTCACAGCAGTCACCTCATCGGGCATATGTCCCAGTATCCGGCCCTCCTGCAGCAGACTCACGACCTCAGGGCGCAGCCAGAACTTGACCCGTGGGTGGATCTCGGCGCAACGGTGCACAAGGTGGACCTGCGCCCCCACCCGGTAGCAGCGCAGAGCGGACTCCACCGCCGAATTGCGACCCCCCACGATGAGCACCCGCCGACCGGCGTATCGGTGCGGATCACCGAGATCGTGACGGACGTGCGGCAGGTCCTCACCCGGGACCCCGAGCTGGCGCGGATGGTCGGTGCCGCCGGTGGCCAACACGATGTGATCGGCTCGGTAGCGGCGGCGCTGCCCCGCCAGGGAAACAGTCGTCACGACTCCGGCCTCGTGGCGCTGCACAGTGGTGAACGTGTCCACCCGCAGAGCGTGGGTCAGCACGTACTGCCGCAGATAGGTCAAGTAGTCCTCCCCCGTGAGCTTCTCCTGCTGCGGCGGACTGACAGCCAACCCGAACAGTGCCAACCGTTCCGGCGAGGTGAAGAACCTCGTGTGTGGCGGAAAGGTCCTGGCGATGGTGGCGCCGATCGGCCCGGCGTCGACCACCCGCACATCCCAGCCGTCAGCCGTGAGCACAGCGGCGGTCTCCAGACCGATGGGGCCTGCGCCCACGATCAGCACCTCGCAGGCAGTCTCCAGCACGCTTCGCAACATTACTCGCCAGTAAGGGGACGTTCGGACCATTACCCGCGAGTAAGGGTTCCGGTCGACCCGTTGGTGTGAACGAATGGTCGTGGGCCACTAATGACGTGAACTGAAAGGCAACACCATGAACACACCCCCAGAGGTCTTCGACCTCGGCACCGACGACCTCGCCACCACCTCGACCCTCGAGCATCTCGGTGATGCCGTGGAGCAGTTCGAGGCGATCGGCGAGTAGCTGACCACTCCCCCGAAGGCCGTCGCAGCGTTGGCTGCGGCGGCTTTCGGCTGTCAGGAAACCCGCACCTCTTCGCGTTTGACCAACGGTGTGGCGAGCCAGTCCGCGATGCGGGCGAAGATCGGGCCCGAGACTGCCAACAACAACACGTAGGCAGTGGCCAGCGCACCCACCTCTGTGAAACCCGCCGCGACGGCCAGCCCCGCGATCACGATGCTGAACTCCCCCCGGGCGATCAGAGCCGTGCCCGCCCGCATGCGCCCGCGTGTGGCCGCACCTTCCCGGCCGGCTGCGTACCACCCCGTGATGACTTTCGTCAGCAACGTGACGATGGCGAGTAGCACCGCCTGCACGAATACGCCCGGGATGGTCGCCAGGTCGGCCTGCGAGGCGAAGGCCAGGAAGAACACCGCGGCGAACAGGTCTCGCAGCGGCTCCAGGACACGACGAGCCCGCTTCGCCGCCCCAGCGGGGATGGCCAGACCCACCAGGAACGCGCCCACGGCGGATGAGATGTGCACCATCTCGGCCAGGCCCGCGATGAGCAGCGTCAGGCCCAGCACGCGCAGGATGACCTGCTCGTCGTCGTCATGGTTGAGGAATCGCTCGGCGATGCCCTCCGCCTTGTGGGCGAAGAGCAGGATGACGATCACGACTGCGATGGCGGCGGCGGCGCCCAGTGATCCCATGACCACGGCACCGCCCACCAGGACGACCCCCAGTAACGGCAGGTAGGCAGCCATAGCGATGTCTTCGAGCACCAACACCGACAACACCGCTGGTGTCTCCCGGTTACCGAGCCGGTTGAGATCACCCAGCACCTTGGCGACGATCCCGGAGGAGGACACCCAGGTGACGCCCGCCATCGCCAGGCAGGCCGGGATCTCCCAACCCAACATGAGGCCGATGACGAAGCCGGGCGTGGCGTTGAGAACGAAGTCGACGACACCACTGGGGGCATGCTTCTTCATTGACGCGGAGAACTCCTCGGTGGAGAACTCCAGGCCCAAGGCCAACAGGAGCAGAACCACCCCTACGGTGGCTGCTGCGTCCAAGAACGGGCGCGCGCTACTCAGGTCGATAGGGCCACCTTCAGCCACCAGCAGGCCGGCGAGCAGGAACAGTGGAGCGGTCGAAAGCCCGATCCGCAGCGCGACGGCCCCGGCGGCGCCGAGCAGGATCAGCAGGAATCCCAACTCGACCAGGAACGCCGCGTCGCCTTTCATGTCACTGTGCTGACATCCAACAGGCCGCGGACTTTCTGCACCCCTGCCGAGGTACCGATCACGATCAGGGTGTCCCCGGCCAGCAACACCTGGTCAGGCCCGGGTGAGCTGATGATCTGCTCCCCGCGGACCAGCGCAACGATGCTGGCGCCGGTCAGGGTGCGGCAATGTGTCTCGCCGAGGGTGTTGCCCACGTACACCGATGTGGACGGCAACCGGATCGGCTCACTGCGAAGACCCGGGATCTCGCGGGTCAGGTCGGCGAGTTTGCGGGCGAAGCGGGGAGCACCGAGGAGTTCCGCGACGGTGTCCGCCTCGTCCTGCTCGAGTTCCAGCAGCGTGGTCGAGGCGTCGGGATCCTTGCGGTCGTAGGCCACGATCTCGGAGTTGCCGTCGCGGTAGACGATCACACCGACCCGGCGTCCCTTCCGGGTCATCAGTTCGTAACGCATGCCCACACCCGGAAGCAGGGTTTCAGTGACCTCCATACTCCTATCGTGCCGTATCTGCCGCCGACCGCCGCGATGATACGCCGCGTTTCGTTACACTGGAGCTCACGACACGCGGCTCATCGGGTGATGTACCTGTCTGCCGAACAGGCGCAGGCCGATGACTACAGTGTCCCGGTTGCCTCATTGGTGATCTACCGTTAGCGTCCAGCCTCGTGAGGTGTGCAATGCGTTCAGCCGTACTCGTGTCGATTCTGCTCGTGGGAATCGCTGGGCCGGCCACCGCAGACTCCACGACGGCATCCTTGGGCGCCACTAGCATTCGCGGGTACAAAGAGACGGTCAAGACCACGACCGAGGGCACCAAGTTGCGCAACAAGGTGCGGGTGCTGGGAGGCGCCCCTCGCACTGTCGAGATCCAGTACAGCAGTGATGGCTCACTGTGGGTCACGCGCAAGACCCGTGTGACCGACGAGGTCGGCACCCTGCGGTTCGTGGTGAAGGTCAAACCAGACCGGAACCGTTGGCGGCTCAACGTGCCGGCCACGCCCAGCTATCAGGGCGCGACATCGGCCACCAAGACATATGCCGTCCAACTCAAGGAGACGGTCAGCCCCACAGTGCCGATCCCAGCCATCACCGCTTCGCAGATCGAGCAGAGCAAGTTGTACGCGCGCACCTACATGCTGCAGACGTACGGCTGGGGAGACGATCAGTGGTTCGCCCTCGAGCAGTTGTGGACCCGAGAGTCGGGGTGGAACCACTTGGCCAAGAACCCGACATCGGGAGCGACGGGCATCCCGCAGGCGTTGCCCGGGGACAAGATGGCCAGTGCCGGGGCCGACTGGCTGACCAACCCGCAGACCCAGATCCGCTGGGGGTTGAGCTACATCAAGGGCCGCTACGGCACTCCGTTGGGTGCCTGGGCCCATTTCGAGGACAAGAACTGGTACTGATCAGTCCTTCGGCTTCACCACAGTGACTGTGGACTGCGCCTGGCTGGTCAACGTGACAGTGTCGCCCAAGTAGGCGACTCGCACCTGTTCGGCCCGGCGCGGAGCGAGGAATTTGAACACCCCGTTGCGGTTGGCGTTGGTGTGCCCCATCGTGCGCCACACACCGTCGCGCAGTCGCAGGATCCGCAGTGACGCCCGGCCGGCCATCCCATTGCCGGCTATCACTGAACCCCGGACCCGCAGAACCTGGTTGCGCCATTTTGCACTGGTGATCGAGGTCGTCGTCGGCAGTTGGGACACGGTGAAACCGACGCGGAACTCCTCTGTGCGATTCAGGAATCGGGTCGACACGCGGGCCGTCCACGCGCCATTGGAGTCCAGCGGGCAGATCAACAGCGGTTGGGTCATCACATTACTGCCGATATCGGCGAAGGCAGTGGCGTTCAATCGTGATGCGCCATCCGGCGAGGCCTGGATGGTGGCCACCCAGGGGACGTATTCCTCGACCGTCACCGTGATCGTGGCTGGGGTGGTCTGACAGTCGTAACTGGTCCAGGTCGCGTCGGCGATGCTGACGGTGACCGGCCCACTGGTGACGGTGCCGGCCTGCGCAGGACCGGCCGTGAGCACCACGGCCGCAGCGATCGTCATCAGTACCCGCACGGTTGTCACGGTAGCGGGTGCCGACGGGCTGCCACGCGATGAACCACAATGGCGCCATGCGCACCAACCGCAACCGGATCGAGTTCGACGGTGCGGTGGTGCGGCGGCACCCGCTGACCTCCTGGGATCGCGCCGATCTGGCCAACATCGCCCTGCGCCATGAGATGGCCCGGGACCTGGGACTGCCTGTGCCGCGGGTGCTGGCGGTGCACTCCGACCATCTGGTGCTGGAGCGGGCGGCGGGCACACCGCTGATGGAGACCCCGTTGTCCGAAGCCGCTGAGGCTCGACTCGGCGCGGCGCTCGCCGACGTTCTGAGTGTTCTGGCGACCGTCACCGACTGGCCGCTGGACAGTACGCCGTGGCCCCGGCTGTGGGAGAGGCTGCACAGTAGTGCCGGTGTGGAGTCGACGGCACGGGCCGCGCTCCTGGCCCGCTCGATCACCCCCACTTTGACCCACGGCGACCTCAGCGGCGGCAACTTGCTCGTGAGCACACAGGGCGATCTGTGCGCGGTCATCGACTGGGACGGTGCCACCCTCGCCGACCACGCCCAGGACTTCCGGGCCTTGTGCGAGAACGTGCCCGCCGGCGTCGCGGCGTCGATCTGGCGTCATACCGAGCATGCCGAAGTGCTGCAAAGCCGCGCGGACGTGTATCTGGCCACCTGGCCCGTGCAGGATCAACTATGGCGACAAGGGCAGCACCCATGGATCGGCGCGACGACTGACTCAGGCCTCGCCAAAGGGTGAGGGCGAGGGATTCAGCGGGTGTTGAGCGCCCCACGGGATGTCGTTCCAGGCGCGCGGGTCCTCCAGGGGTTCGATGTGAATGCTGACCACGGTGCCCGGCAGTTGGGCGTCAATCTCATCCTCGATGTCCTGGGCAACGTCGTGTGCAGCGCGCACGCTGCTGCTCCCGGGCACGAGCATGTGCAGGGAAACAAACCGCTGCCGCCCGGCCGCCCGGCTCTGCAGAGCGTGAAACTGCAACGTGTCAGTCTCCTTGCCTGCGAGTACGCTCACGATCTTGGCGATGTCGTCATCGGGCAGCCGCTCATCGAGCAGGCCGGACACGGATCCGCGCAGCAGGCCCCAACCGGTCCACAGGATGTTGGCGCCCACAATCAGCGCGATGACCGGGTCCAGCACCAGCCAGCCCGTCACCGCCACAGCGCCCACCGCGACCACGACCCCGACCGACGTCCAGACGTCGGTCAACAGGTGCTTTCCATCCGCGATGAGGACCATGGAACGGTGCTCCTTGCCGACGCGAATGAGGATGTAGGCAACCACCCCATTGAGCACTGACGCGACGACGGAGATCGCCAGGCCGATCCCGACGTCCTCCAGGGGCCGCGGATCCAGCAGGCGCAGGATGGCTGTCGCGATGATCGCCGCGGAGGCGGCCAGGATCAGGAACCCCTCGACCATCGCCGAGAGGTACTCGGCCTTCCCGTGGCCGTAGTGGTGCTCACTGTCAGCAGGGCGGTTGGCTGCCCGCAGTGCGAACACCGCCACCACCGCGGCACCGATGTTCACCGTCGATTCCAGTGCGTCAGACAGCAGGCCCACCGAGTCAGTGAGCCGCCAGGCCAGCAGTTTCAGCCCGAAGACGACGATTCCGGTGGCCACAGACAGCCATGCGAACCGTTCCAGGTACCGCCCCGTCATACCTCTACCGCCTTCCGGAAGTGCGACACCGACACGCTGCGGGCCACCCGATCCCGCAGACCGCGATCGGAGGTCACGACCACGGCTGACACATTACGCGCCCGCTCGGCGATCGTGTCGTCCCCCGCGGCCGGTGCGCGGGTGAGGATCAGCAGGCTGTCCAAGCAGCGATCGGGGACAGCACGGGCCTTTCCCTCCACGACGACCTCGACATAGCTGAGCAGATGCTCTTCGCCCTCCCACGTGACGATCTGCCCCACCCGGGGATCGAGGGCGGTCAACAAGCGTTCGGTGGCGCCCACCCGGTCCCGCCACCAGCCATCCGCAACGCTGCCCACCACATTGGCCGCATCGATGATCAGGCGTAGCTGCGGCAACTGCAGGGCCGGCAGGGAGGCCGCGAATCCGGGGTGCAGATCCATCTGCGACAACCGTGACATCGCCACCCAGGCCAACTCGACACTCTCGGCGTGCTCGCTGACGACCGGCCGCTTGGTGGCCGTCGCGAGCACTGTGTCGTAGCGCCAGTCGGGGTGTTGCAGGCGATGAACACCCGAGACCGTCACCTGTTCGGGATCGATGGCCGTCTCCTCCTGCGCCTCGCGCAGGGCGGCAGCGATCACGGTCTCGTGGGAATCCCGCGCTCCGCCCGGGATGGCCCACGTCCCGCCTTGGTGTGCCCAACCCGGCCGCAGTTGCAGCAGGACATGGTCGTCGACGCACAGGTACAGCCCCGCAGCCCCATGCCGGCCCCAGTGCCTGGCACGACATCCGCACTCGACCCACCCGTTGCCGTCGAGATGCACCTACTTCAGTCCCGCCTTGCACGCCGTAAGCACCGATTCCAGCGTGTCAGCCGCCTCCGTGGCCCCGCTCTCCACGTCCGGGCCGGCGTGGATCTGCGCGAAGGCAAGAATCGCCGCGGCCGAGCAGGTCTGCGCATTGCGCAGTTGCGTTTCGAAGGCGGCCGCCCGGGTGGCGGCAGAACGTGCTCGGTTCAGCGCCCGCTGCGCCTTGTCCTGGGCGGCCACCTGCCGCTGGACGTCGGCGTCGGCCGCCGCCAGTTGGGCCTTGGTGAGTTGCAGCGAGTTGATGAGTTCGGTGAGCCGCTCATTGGAGGTGGACAGTTGCGAGAGCAGTTCGTCGTTGCGTCGCTGCAGCGTTCCCGCATCGGCGCGCGCTTGCTCAGCCTGCTGCACGGCCACCTCCCGAGCCGTCACAGCCTGATCGGCCCGTGAGCGCAGCACGACATTCACCACCAGCAGGGTGAGGGTCAGGACTGCGAGAACGGCCACTGCGATCTGCCATTTGCGCAGAGCTGATGACTGCGGCTCGTCCGTAGGTTCCTGTGGTGTCATGACCTGCCTTTCGCTCACCTACGCTATCTGGTGTTCTACTCCGGCGACGGAAGGTCAACCGCGATGAACACGATGACGGGCATCCCGTTGTGGATGGACCTGTTGGCCGTCGGAGTCGGTGCGACGTTCGGTGGAGCGGTCACGAACCGGCGGGGGGCTCCGATCGTCGGGGTCCTGGTGGCCGGGGTGGTGCTCGGCCTCGGCGGCGGGATCATGCGTGACTTGATTCTGGGTGTGACGCCGGTGGCCATCTCCACGCCGTGGTACGTCACGACGGCTGCTACCTGCGCGCTGCTGGGAGGTGTCCTGGCCCGTCGGCTGACCGCCGACTCGACGGTGCTCATCCTGCTCGACGCTTGGGCGCTGGCTATGTTCGTGGTGATCGGGGCCGGGAAGGCGATGGCGCTGGGGGTCTCTGCCCCCGTGGGGGTCTTTCTGGGCATGATCACCGGCATCGGGGGCGGGACACTGGTAGATCTGATGACTGGCGAGATCCCGACGGTCATGGCGCAGGGGCCGTGGTACGCAAGCGCGGCATTGCTCGCCAGCGGCTACTTCGTGCTGATGTGGGATGTGGTGCCCAGGCCTGTTGACGAGTGGAGCACTATTGCGCTGCTGGTAGTGATGCGATTCTTGAGCGTCAAGCGCGGCTGGGACGCTCCCAACGCCGATGACCTGCGTGGGCTGCGGCTCGCCCGCCGGCGGGGGTGAAGTCGCAGCTGCGCCCCTTTCGTGCAGATCGCCGCCCGATCGGGCGCAGCGAACGAACGGCTGAACCTGAGAATCGCCCCTTCCGGAGGCTCAAGTACTCCCCGCCAACGAGCGCATCGCAGGAACCCTGGCTGAGCCCCGCACCTATTCAGCAGATGCCCGTTCGTTCAAAGCCCCTCCCGAACGGGCGCTCCTGAAGCGCAAAGATGAACCGGGGATTCCCGCCAAGGAACTCTGGCGGGGCCGGCCCTACTGCCCGATCAGCCGCTCACAGCGTGCGATCAGATACTGCACGGCGGGACCAAACACGGCGAACCGGGGGTTATCCGTCTGACCGTGGTAGTAGCGGTACCAGATCTGCACAGCGATCCCGGCCAAGCGGAACAGGCCGTATACCTCGTAGAACAACCAGTCGGGCCGCTGCCGACCAGCTCGGCGGCAGTACTCATCCACGAACTGCTCGCGAGTGGGCATGCCGGGGGCCGTCGAAGGTTGCATGCGGAAGGCCAGCATCCCCTCGTCATCATCCGCCTGCACCCAGTAGGCCAGCGCGGACCCGAGATCCATGAACGGGTCACCGACCGTGGCCAATTCCCAGTCCAAGACGGCCTTGATGTGTGACAGGTCGTCGGGGTCGAGCACCATGTTGTCGAAACGCCAGTCATTGTGGATGACGCACGAGGCCACATCGGCGGGTTGCCGGGCGTCCAACCAGCCCATCACCGACTCAGCGTCCGGCACATCCGGGGTTCGAGCCTGCCGGTAGCGCGACGACCAGCCATCGACCTGCCGGCGCACGTAGCCCGTGCCCTTGTTGAAGGCCGACAGCTCGCCGGTCGTCGTGTCGACGGCATGCAGGTCGACGAACGCCGTGATGAACGTGTCCGCCATCTGCGCCACCGGCGCTGTGGACGGAACATCCCGGCGCAGGATCTCACCGCGCACGAACTCGCTGATGAACAGCGGCCGGCCCAACGGAGACTGCTCCCCCGCCACCGCCAGCACCTCAGGCACCTTGTCGTAATGCGGCCGCAGGGCAGACAGCAGCCGCGCCTCCCGCTGCATGTCGTGGGCACCGCTGGCTTTGCGCCCGGTCGGGGACGTCCGCAGCACGACACTGTCGTTGGCACAGTCAATCTGGAAGGTCAGGTTCGACGCCCCGCCGGCGAACTGCTTGATCGCCGTGATGTCACCGAGACCGGGCACAGCCTGCGCAAGCCACTGGCCGAAGGCCGGTACATCGAAGGCGTCCTGCGCACGCACCTCCAGGTTCACCATCAGAGATGGGCCTTCAGTTCCAAGCGCGCGACGTCGCGCAGGTGAACTTCATCCGGACCGTCAGCGATCCGCAGGGTCCGCAGTCCGGCCCACATCTCCGCCAACGGCGAGGCCTGGCTCACACCCGCGCCACCGTAGGTCTGGATGGCCCGGTCGACGACCTCGAGCGCCATGGAGGGCACGACGGCTTTGATCCCGGCGATCTGCTGCCGGGCGGCCTTGGCTCCCTCCCGGTCGATCATCCATGCCGTGTGCAGCACCAGCAGGCGGGCCTGGTCGATGGCCAGGCGCGACCGCGCGATCCATTCCCGCACGACACCTTGACCGGCCAGGGGTTTGTGGAAAGCCACCCGCTGCATGGAACGCTCGCACATCAGGTCCAGGGCACGTTCGGCCATCCCGATGGCACGCATGCAGTGATGCACGCGACCCGGTCCCAGTCGTGCCTGAGCGATCGCAAAGCCCATCCCCTCTTCGGCGATCAGGTTGGTGCGGGGCACTCTGACATCGGTGAAGGAGATCTCCGCGTGGCCCGGCTGTTCGCTGTACCCGAAAACGGTCAGGTTGCGTTCGATCCGCACCCCTGGTGCCGCCATCGGCACGAGCACCATCGACTGCTGCTGGTGGGTCTGCGCGTCGGGGTCGGTCTTGCCCATCAGGATGAGGATCTGGCAGCGCGGGTCCATCGCCCCGGTCGTCCACCACTTGCGGCCGTTGATGACGTAGTCGTCGCCGTCGGTCTCGATCCGGGTGCAGATGTTCGTGGCGTCCGAGGAGGCCACGGCCGGTTCAGTCATGGCGAACCCACTGCGAATATGTCCCGCGAGCAGCGGCTCCAGCCACTGCTGCTTCTGCTCAGCTGTTCCGAACATGTGCAGGACCTCCATGTTCCCCGTGTCGGGCGCTGAACAGTTCAGCGCCTCGGGGGCCAGATGGGGGCTGCGCCCGGTGACCTCGGCCAGCGGGGCGTAATCGGTGACGCGCAGGCCAGACTCGTCCGGGAGGAACAGATTCCAGAGTCCGCGATCCCGGGCCTGCTCCTTCAGCTGCTCCACGACTGGCGGCAGCTGGTGAGGGGAACCGGCTGCGGTCAATTCGGCCATCTGCTGCTCGTACACGGCCTCGGCCGGATAGACGTGAGCTTCCATGAAATCGGTGAGGCGAGCGAGGTATTTTTGGGCCTGAGGTGAGGGTTGAAAATCCACACACCGATCCTATGACCGAGCGGTCAGCGCGCGGTGTCGGTTGGGTTTGCAGGAAGATGAATTCCACGACACGCCCACACAGGAGGACACCGTGCCAGACGACCCCCGCATGGAATGGGCCGACGCAGTCATGTTCGGCGTCGAGGAAGACCCCATCCTGCGATCCACCATCACCTTGGTGATCCTGCTCGACGAGGAACCCGACGAGCAGACGGTGCGCGATCGCATCGATCGGATGAGCCGCATGATCCCGAAGTTGCGCCAGCGCGCGGTGGGCAACCCGTTGAGCCTTGCCCCTCCCCGGTGGGAGGTGGACCCGAACTTCGATCTCGACTATCACTTGCGCTGGGTGAAGGCCCCCAATCCCGACGGCACGATGCGCCCCATCTTCGCCATGGCGCAGACGATGGCCGAGGGCGACTTCGACCGGGTCCGACCGTTGTGGGAGATGATGCTCGTCACCGGGCTCAAAGACGGCCAGGCCGCCTTCATCGCCAAGATCCATCACTCGGTCACCGATGGCATCGGCGGACTGCAGATGGCAGCGATGCTGTTCGACTTCGACCGCAAGGGCCAGGAACTCGGTGCCATGCCGGACGCCCCCGTCGCACACACCGCGGGCGTGCGCGACCGCCTGCGGATGGGCTTGGACTTCCAGGCCAACGCGGTCGCTGGCGACATCAGGAACGGCCTGAGCGCCACCGGATCCTTCGTCAAAGAGACCGTCACAGACCCGATCGGGCTGGCCACGAGTGCTGGTGAGATGGCCGCCTCGCTGTCGCGCATGCTGGCACCTGCTTCTGAGCCCATGTCGACGGTGTTCGGCGAGCGCTCCCTGTCGGTGTGGTTCGATCTGATCGATGTGCCACTGGACGATCTGAAGAAGGCCGGCAAGGCCAACCGCGGCACTCTCAACGATGCCTTCGTGGCCGGTGTGGTCGGTGGCCTGCGTCGCTACCACGAGCGGCATGGCACAGTCCCTGACGCACTACGGGTCAACATGCCGGTGAACCTGCGTACCCCCACCGACGCGGACAAGGCGGGCAACGACTGGGTGCCCGCACGCTTCCCGGTGCCCATGAACGAAGCGGATCCCGGCAAGCGGATCCAGCAGTTGCACCCCGTCCTGCGCCAGGCCCGCACGGAGCCAGCCGCGGTGCTCACCAACCAGGTCTTCCGGCTGCTGACGATGTTGCCGACCAACATCGCCACGTACGTGGCCGGCGGTCTGATGAAGGGCACGGACTTCGTGGCCACCAATGTGCCCGGCCCGCCCATCCCGGTCTACTTCGGTGGTGCCCAGATCCTGCGCATGCTGCCCTACGCACCCAAGGCCGGGGCGGCCGTCAACTGCGCCCTGATGTCCTACAACGGTGTGGCTCAGGTCGGAGTGAACATCGACACCAGTGCGGTTCCCGACCCCGAGGCGCTGGTGGCCGACTTGCGAGCCGGCATGGAGGAGATCGTGGCGCTGGGCCATCTGCCGGCCAGTGCGCCAGCATCCGCGCCTGCCGAAGCTGCCGCAAAGCCCGCGCCAGCCGCGAAGAAGGTGACGACGGCCAAGAAGGCACCGGCCAAACCTGCCGCGAAGAAAGCAGCGGTGAAGAAGGCCCCGGCGACACCCAAGAAGGCGCCCGCGAAGGCGAAGAAGGCCGCCCCCAAACCGACGGCGAAGAAGGCCGCTACGAAAGGCGGCACCGGCGGAGAAGTAATCCTGGGCCTGGCCGCGGTGGAGACGATGGCCCTAACCATCACTTCACCGTGGCCATCCAGGCGGGCTCGTTATGTCCCTGACGGCAGTTCAGGTTTGTTCGGCCGGGAGAGTTTGAAGCGCTTGCGGAACTCCTCGATGAAAACCTTGCGGATGGCTTCGATGTCCTGGTCCTGACCAGTCATCAGGTACTTCTCCAGGACAGCCACCCAGGCCCAGCCCATGGCCGTGGTCATGCTGGCAGCGACCGATCCGGAGATCACCATTGCGGCCGGCTGGCCACCGGGGACGACCCGCAGGAGCGAGGAGACCATCCAGCGCCCCGCTGTGGTGGCCCCGGAGGCCATCATCAGCGAACCGACCAGCGAAGCCAATTGTGCCGAGCCCATCCGGCTTCCATAGGCCGCGGTGAGCTTGGCGATCATCCCGATCTGCAGGGGAACTAGGATCGCCGCGTCGGAAAACGGAATCGGGGTGGCGCCGGTGGCCAAGGCAGACGCCGCGCTTGCTGTAATGATCTTCTTAGAAGCCTGTCTTTTCCGCCCCCAGTCGAGCTGCTGGGCAGCCGAAAGGGCGGCCGTGGCCGCGTCGGGGATGGTCTCGAAGGTTGCGTCCAGCAACTCCTGCAGACCAAAAACCACGGTCCCCAGGAACGGGTCCGGCTTGGCGTTGGTCAGGTAGACCCGGGCGCCGGCCGCCAACGGCAGGCCCAGGCCCGCGATGTACTCGGCGAACTCGATCGCCTCGGCATGGATCCGCCCGTCGACATTACGCGGCACCTGCGTCAGCACGAAGATCACCGGTAAGCCCAGATCGTGCAACCGGCGCACGAAACTGGCCTGATGGTCCTCAAAGCGCCGGTCGCTCCAGCGCACGGTGTACCAGGCTGCGTGAATCTGCTCGATCGCCGCGGCCTGCCGGGTGCCTTCCACCAGGTCGGACAGCGCAGCGAGGATCCGGTCGCCTGCCTCCCCGGTCTCGAAGCCGCGCGAGTCGTAGATCCCCAAAACGCCGTCGGGGTGTACGTAGTAGTCCAGCCCCATGGTCACGGGCCGACCCGTTCCGGTCGCTGCCACGTCGTCACCGAAGATTGCGTTGACCAGCGTGCTCTTGCCGGTACCCGTCTTGCCGAAGATGGCCAAGTTGAAACGCCCCAGCGCCGTTAACGCCTGGGCGTACTCCTCGCGGTACATCTTCCCGATGTCGGCATTGCTGAAGTCCTTCACCACTCAAGGCTATGGTGCCGACGCAAGAGACGCCGTTGAACCGGGGACGGGGGTGCGACCTTGTGCGGCCTGCCCAATCAGTTGTTCACGACGGTTGGTTCACTTTCCGCCATGAGCCTTATAGCGGAAAGTGAACCAACGTGCGGAAACCGACCACGCCCGGAGCTCACCAGGGCCACACCCAGTCCCGCACCTCGGGCATGTCCTCGCCACTGACCCTGATGTAGTGCTTGTGAGACACCCGCTTGTCAACCATCTCCTGGCGCAGGCCGGCGGCGTTCGCGCCAAGTCCGGGCACCCGGTCGATCACATCGATGACCAGATGGAAGCGATCGATGTCGTTGATCACGCACATGTCGAAGGGAGTCGTCGTGGTGCCCTCCTCCTTGTACCCGCGCACATGCAGGTTGTCGTGTCCATTGCGCGAGTACGTCAGTCGGTGGATCAGCCACGGATAGCCGTGGTAGTTGAAGATGATCGGCCGGTCACTGGTGAACATCGCGTCGAACTCCGCGTCCGTGAGCCCGTGCGGATGCTCGGAGTGCGGCAGCAGGCGCATCAGATCCACGACATTGACCACCCGCACCCGCAGGTCCGGCAGGCGTTCGCGCAGAATCGCGACCGCTGCCAGCGTCTCCATCGTGGGAACATCCCCCGCACAGGCCATCACGACGTCCGGCTGTTGACCGGAGTCCGAGGACGCCCAGTCGAAGATCCCGAGCCCGCGCGTGCAATGGAGACGGGCCTGCTCGGCATCCAGCAGATCCAGCACCGGCTGTTTGCCGGCCACTACGACATTGACGTAATCGCGACTGCGCAGGCAGTGCTCCATCGTGGACAGCAAGGTGTTGGTGTCCGGCGGGAGATACACCCGGATGACACCGGGCTTCTTGTTCACGACATGGTCGATGAAGCCGGGGTCCTGGTGGGAGAATCCGTTGTGGTCCTGGCGCCACACGTGGGAGGTCAGCAGGTAGTTCAGCGAGGCGATCGGTGCGCGCCACCCGATCTCCTGGGTGGTGTTGAGCCACTTGGCGTGCTGGTTGAACATCGAGTCGACGATGTGGATGAAGGCCTCGTAACAGGAGAACAGGCCGTGGCGCCCGGTCAGCAGGTAACCCTCAAGCCAGCCCTGGCAGGTGTGTTCGCTCAGGATCTCCATGACCCGACCCTCCCGGCCGAGGAAGCCGTCCCACTCCTCATCCAGGATCTGCGCCTCCCAGGTCTTCTTGGTCACTTCCAGCACCCCGGCGAGCCGGTTGGACTCGGTTTCGTCAGGGCCGAAGATCCGGAAGTTGCTGGCGTCGTCATTCATCGCCATCACATCGCGCAGGAAGCTGCCGAGCACCCGTGTGGGCTCATGAACCTCCCGGGCCGGCGACGCGATCGGTACGCAGTAGTCCATCCAGTCGGGCATGTGCAGGGCCCGCAACAGCCGGCCCCCATTGGCGTAGGGCTGGTCGGACATCCGTTTCGTTCCCGTGGGTGCCATGGCCAGCAGATCCGCAGCGGGGCGGCCCTGGGCATCGAAGAGGTTCTGCGGCTGATACGACCTCAGCCACTGCTCCAACTGCCGGGCATGGTCAGGATTGTCATGGGTGTCATGCAGCGGGACCTGATGGCTGCGCCACGTCCCTTCCACCTGCTTGCCGTCGACCACTCGTGGGCCGGTCCAGCCCTTCGGGCTGCGCAGGACGATCATCGGCCACTGGCCACGGGTGGTCTTGCCGCCCTCCCGGGCGGCGCGCTGGATCTCCGCGATCTCGGAGAGCGCGGTGTCCAGGGTGGCTGCCATCAGGTGGTGCATGTGCTCGGGGTCATCACCCTCCACGAAATGGGGTTTCCAGCCGTACCCCACCAGTAAAGCGGTCAATTCCTCATGTGGGATCCGGGCGAGGACGGTCGGGTTCGCGATCTTGTAGCCGTTGAGGTGCAGGATGGGCAGGACTGCGCCGTCGGTCACCGGGTTGAGGAACTTGTTGCTGTGCCACGACGCGGCCAGCGGTCCCGTCTCGGCCTCGCCGTCGCCGATCACGCAGGCAACGATCAATTCCGGGTTGTCGAAGGCGGCGCCGAAGGCGTGGCTCAGCGAGTAGCCGAGTTCCCCGCCCTCGTGGATCGAACCAGGGGTCTCCGGCGCAACGTGTGAGGGGATCCCCCCGGGGAAGGAGAACTGTTTGAAAAGCGCGCGCATCCCCGCCTCGTCCTGGGAGATGTCCGGGTAGTACTGCGAGTAGGTGCCCTCCAGCCAGGCGTTCGCGACCAGTGCCGGCCCGCCATGACCGGGACCCGCGATGTAGATCATGTCCAGGTCATCGCGGTTGATGACCCGGTTGAGGTGGGCGTAGATGAAGTTCAGCCCCGGCGTGGTCCCCCAGTGCCCGAGCAGGCGCGCTTTGATGTCTTCGGCCGAGAGCGAACGGCGCAGCAGCGGGTTGTCGAGCAGGTAGATCTGCCCCACTGACAGGTAGTTGGCAGCCCGGAACCAGCGGTTGAGCCCTTCTACCTCGGCGGCGGACAACCGTTCTGGGCTGACCTTGACCTTGCTGGTCGACGGATTAGCCTTCGCGGTGCGGGTGGGGGTCTCTCGTTTGGTTTTCGACGCCATGTTCGCACCTTTGCGCAGATGCCGCGCTCAGGCCAGTCGGCGCGCTGGTGGTCAGGCATGGACCGGTGTGGTCCCATGGAGGTATGAGTAACGACGACGACATCGAGCGCCTGTTGCGCGAGGTGAACAGCATGACCAGCCCGGGAGCCCAACCGCCGGCGAAACGACCTGATGCCGAGGTGGCTCAGCAGTCCAGCGGGGGCTCCGCCGCCATGGTCCTGGTGATCTCAGCGGTGATCGGGATCGTGGGCTGGGTACTGGGCTTCCTGCCCTTGGTCGATGGCGTCTGGCTGGGCCTCGGAGGGTTCCTCGGCTCCTTCCTCGCCTTGACCGTCTACCGCCGCCTCAGCTAACCGCCGCTGCTGGAACACCGGCCGCAGTAGCCGGTAGGTGACGTATGCCGCGAAGAGGAAGAGCGGCCAACCCATGACGATCTTGGCCGCACCCAGCGCCTCTACCCAGCCGGCCAGGTAGAGCGGCACCTGCACCAGGATGCGGCTACCGAACAGAAGGACCCACACCCAGGTGGCGGCCGCGAAAGTGCGCCGCAGTTCCGGGTCTTTGCGCCAGCCGCTCGGGTCGCCGGTGAACATCCCCACGACCACCCCCATCAACGGCCAGCGCACCGCCAGCGAGATCAGGAAGGCGGACCCGTAGGCCACGTTGACGATCAGACCCCACAGGAAGAAGTCGCGCGCCTGCCCGGTTCGGGCACTGACCCAGGCGGAGATCGCCACGCCGGCGAAACCAGCCAGGATCTGGGTGAGCGGCTCCTTGCGTAGCAGCCGCAGCACCAGGATGACCGCTCCCGTACCCAGTGCTGCGTACAGAGCGGGGCGCAACTGGCGACCGTCGAACATGTAGACCAGCAGGAACACCACGGACGGCAGTCCGGAGTCGATCATGCCCCGCCAGCCTCCGATGGCACGCTCCAGCAGGACAGCCTCCGGATGGGCCTGCTGGTTGCTCACCCGATGCTCGGGATCGTCAGCTCGTACTCAGGGTTGAAGATGACCTTCCGGCCGTCACGAATGGCGACGCGGCCGCGAGCGCTGATCTTGCGGCTGGGCACGATACCGGTGAGGCGGCGACGCCCCAGCCAGACGAGGTGCACCATACCGGATTCATCGGACACGTCAGCCTCGAAGGACTCCACCCCACCGCTGGGGTGCAGCGTCACGCTGTGGACGTGGCCGCTGACCTCCACCACATCACCGATCTCGGCATCACAGATCTGCACATGCTGGCACCTTTGGCCCGTGCTGGTCCGCGCGCTCCAGGACTTCTGAACTGACACACTCCCAGGGTACCCGCGCTGGGCCACAATGAAAGGGTGAGCGCCTGCCTGCTGTTGCACGGCGCCGGATCCACCCCTGAGTTCATCCAGCGGGCATTCGGCCCGGCGGTGCGATCCGCCGGTTTCGACCTCATCGCACCGGACCTCGCGGGGCTGGAGTTACCGGCCATCTTGCGGCTCATCGGGGGGACACGTTTCGACGCTCTCGGCGGAGTATCCCTCGGTGCCCACGCCTGCGCGTATTACGCGGCCAGGGTCGCCTGGCAGGGGCCGCTTTACGCGGTGATGCCCGCCTGGACGGGGCCCCCCGGCCCTGTGGCAGCCCTCACGGCGTACACGGCCGATCGCATCGAGCAGGCGTCGGTGGCGCAGGTCCTGGCCGACATCACGACAGGCGCACCGGATGACTGGGTCACCGCGGAACTGGTCCGGGCCTGGTCGTCCATGGCGTCTGCAGACCTCGTCGCCGCCCTGCGGGTCGCCGCCGAACAGCCCGCCCCGACGGCCGCGGATCTGGCGGACCTGCGCACAACCACCACGGTCGTGGCGTTGGCCGACGATCCGACACATCCCCAGGACGTCGCGATGCGGTGGGCAGAACTGAGTTCCGGCACGCTGCACGTCGTGGCGCGTGATGCTGGAGCCCAGGAGTTGGCCCGATGGCTCCCGCAGGCCTTGGTCAGCGGGTCTCGGTGATCTCCGGGCCCCGTTCGAAGGGCTCCAGATCCTCGAACCGCGCGTCCTGCTCGGCCTCGTCCTCGACCATCTCCTCGGTCTCCAGACCCTCGGGCGGGGTCAGGGGAATCAGGTCCCCCGGAGCCATCGGCCGCTCGCCGCGATCCACGACACAGCCCGAAATGATGTCCTCGAAGAACTCGCCCATGCCCTCGTCAGTGGCGGCGGTGCCCATCAACATGCCCCGGATGAACCAGCGCGGGCCCTCGGCTCCGATGAACCGCGCAGCTTGGAATCCGCTGTTGCCCTCGGCATCCTGAGCGGGAACGTTCCCGAGCAGTTCGGGGCCGAATCGGCCGTCCTCCTTGCGCACCATCTGGCCACCGGCATTGGTGATCTCGTTCTCCAGCTCCTCCATCACCTCGAGCCAGAAGCCACCGGAACGCGGCGCAGCCACAGCCATCAACTGCAGGGCCGCCTGCCGCTCCTCCAACACGACGATGGCCAGCGCGAAACTGTTCGACTCCTCGTTGTGTCCCTCAAGGTGCAGTTGCATGTTGTCCACGATCGGGATCCGCAACCCGCCAAGGTCCACCCTGGCGATCTCATCGTCCGGAGCCGCGCTGACGTCGTAGGGCCCGGCGTGCTGATCCGAACTCACCGCGATCACCTCGTCGACCACCACCGCCTCGTCGGCTCCCGTGGTCTGCTCTGGCTCGGATCCGCCCTTACGTCGCTTGAACACTCACATCTCCTTGTCCTGGAACTGTCCCACCGTAACGCGCGCACGATCAGGGCTGCGCGCCGCGATGGCCCCCTGTCGATCCGAATCCCGCTGCGTCGCGCGCGGAGCCCGGCAACTGCGACACCTCGATCAACTCCACATGCGGCACCTCTTGCACCACGAGCTGCGCGATCCGGTCCCCCCGCCGGAACTCAACGCTCTGGTGGCCATCCAGGTTGATCAGGATGACACCGATCTCGCCGCGGTATCCGGCGTCGATCGTGCCTGGACCGTTGACGACACCGACGCCGTGTTTGGCGGCCAGGCCGCTGCGGGGGTGCACGAATGCGGCGTACCCCGCAGGCAACGCGATAGCCACGCCCGTTGGCACCAAAGCCCGCTCACCCGGCGCGAGTGTGACATCGGTACGTGCGTACAGGTCCAAGCCGGCGTCCCCAGGATGAGCGAAGCCCGGCAGCGGCAAATCGGCGTCGAGACGGTGCACCAGCAGGTTCACGGGTTCACCTCAAGACCCTCGCCGGTGCGCTGATGAGCGGCCCGGGCGACGTCCTCAGCACGACCGTTGGCGACGAAATGGGCCAGCGGGACCTGCAGGAACAAGGCGGAGGCGGTGAGGGCCACGGGTCCGTCGGCACCCAGGCGCCCGACGGCGCGCGTGTAGACCTTGCGCCCGGACTGCCCCACCAGCCAGGCGTCGATGTGCAGCACCGAACCGACCGGGACAGGACGGCGGAAGTCCGTTTCGAGCCGCGCGGTGACGGCCGGTGCCAGCAGTAGCCAGTTCAACGCGCCGAGGGCCTCGTCGAAGGCCGTACTCAGCAGGCCCCCGTGTGCCAGGCCGGGGGCTCCTTGATGATCCTGGGTGACGTCGAACGTGGCGTGGACACTCAACTCGCCGGCAGTGACGGTCATGTGCAGTCCGGCTGGGTGGCCGCGACCGCAGCCGTAGCACATGTCGTAGTGGCTGGGCACCTGCTCACCCACCGGTACGGCGTTCGGGTGCCGTCCGGGGAGTACCGAGTCGGCGGGTGGAGAGGTGGGGCTATCGGGCCAGGTCAACGCGGGTGCCACGACCCGATCCTATGACCGCGTGCATGGGCTGCCCGGGGGGTGGGGAGAATTGTGGTCATGACGTATCGCGAGGTCATCCGTCCCCCCTGGTGGCTGTATGCCACCGCGGTCATCTTGGTCCTGCTCTTCAGCTTCACCTTCGCCGCTGTCATCACCCTGCCGGTGGCAGCCGTGGTCTTCGTGCTGCTGTCGGGCGTGGTCCTGTGGGTGGTGGACCGCCGCAAACTCGTTCTTTACGTCGATGAGACCACATTCCACGTAGGTGAGGTTGACATCGCTCGCGACGACATCCTGGACGCGGTAGCCCTGGACAGGCAGGGCCTGTGGGAGGTTGCCGGTCCGGACGCCGATGGCAGGGCCACGATGGTGCTGCGCAACTTGGCCACGAAACAGGGCGTCAAGGTGGACCTCGCCAGCGGTTCCAGTCCCTACTGGCTGATCAGCAGCAGGAAGCCCAAGGACTTGGCGTCGTGCCTGAATCACGGCGCCTAAACCCGCCGCCACGCCGATAGGATCGATGTAAGCGACCATCCCCAGGAGGCACCTATGAACCCGCGTCTATTGACCCCTCTCGTATCCGCTGGCGCCGCCTGGGCCACGCGCAAGGGACTCAACAACGCCTACGCGCGCCGACACGAAGGTGTGGTCCCCAATCGCGACGACACGCAGGTACCGTTCCGGCAGGTCATCTTCTGGTCGATCGTCACGGCGGTCGTGGTGGCCGTCGTCGATGTGGCCGTGCAGCAGGGGATGACCCGCTACGTGGAGCGCCGGGAGCTCGCCGCGGCGTCCTGAGCTACAGACAACGACGGTGCCGGGTTCTGTTCAGAACCCGGCACCGTTCTCGTGCGGCCGACACCTGGTGGGTTGGCCGATGGTCAGCCCGCGCACTCAGTACAGACCAACATCCCGTTCTTGTCGCTGGCCAGTTGGCTGCGATGGTGCACCAGGAAGCACATCGAACACGTGAACTCGTCCTCCTGCTTCGGCACCACCTGCACGGTCAGCGCTTCGTTGGACAGATCCGCCCCTGGTAGCTCGAGGCTCTCCGCGATCTCCGTCTCGTCCTCATCGACCCCACCGCTGACGGTCTTGACACGGCCCTGCAACTCCTCCAGGGAGTCCTCAGCCATCTCTTCATCAGTCTTGCGCGGCGCGTCGTAATCGGTAGCCATTCCCTCTCCTGCTCATCTGTTGACGGTCGATGCAACACCGCGGGGGACAGTTTCATGCCCGAAGTGGTTTCGAGCCGAGATGTTGCCATATATTCCGCCTCGAAGACAGACCGACGGCGGGATCCATGCGTAACGTTGGTCACATTGCTCTCATTGTCATCCCCCGTGATGAGATGACTGCATGCCACTTTACGCGCTTGGCGACCGTCTGCCCACGATCCACGCCTCGGCTTTCGTGCATCCTGATGCCGTCATTATTGGAGATGTGACGATCGGAGCCTTGTCCACGGTCTGGCCCACCGCCGTGTTGCGCGGGGACCATGGCTCCATCCGCATCGGAGAGCAGACCTCCATCCAGGATGGGACCATCGTTCACTGCACGAGCACGCTGGACACAGTGATAGGTAGCCGGGTGGTGGTCGGGCACAACGTGCACCTCGAGGGCTGCACGATCGAGGACGACTGCCTGTTGGGTTCCGGCAGCGTGGTGCTGCACCGGGTGATCGTGCGCCAGTGGGCCCTTGTCGGGGCAGGCGCGGTCGTCGCCAACGGCACGGAAGTCCCCAGCCATGCGATGGCGCTGGGCGTGCCCGCGGTCATCAAGGCCGACCGGGTGCAAAAGGGCGATTTCGACCAGGCCGTTTCAACCTACGTGGGGAACGCCAGATGGTATGCCCGCGACCTGCGTCGTCTGGACTAAGGCGTATCTGACGACTGTTCATAGTCGCTGTTGGACAAAGCCTGGCCAGGGAAGATGTCAGTGACGAGGACTTTCCGTGCGTCCCACCGACATGTTCCGCCGCCCCTAGTGTTCAGCAGCCACCTGACCAGGGAACATGTCAGTGACGAGGACTTTCCGTGCGTCCCACCGACATGTTCCACCGTCCTTGGTGTTCAGCAGCCACCTGACCAGGGAACATGTCAGTGACGAGGACTTTCCGTGCGCCCCACCGACATGTTCCACCGTCCCTGGTGTTCAGCAGCCACCTGACCAGGGAACATGTCAGTGACGAGGACTTTACGTGCGCCCCACCGACATGCTCCGCCGTCCCTGGTGTTCAGCAGCCACCTGACCAGGGAACATGTCAGTGACGAGGACTTTACGTGCGCCCCACCGACATGTTCCACCGTCCCTGGTGTTCAGCAGCCACCTGACCAGGGAACATGTCAGTGACGAGGACTTTCCGTGCGCCCCACCGACATGTTTAGGGGTGCGACAGACCAGGCGCGCCCCCCCGGGCGGCCCAGCCCAATGACCACCGAGCAGCCCCGACCCCTCGACCACGGCGCCAACAGCCAGTCGGCAGGCTGCGATGGGCTGCACGGGCAGGCGCGGGCGACTCAGCCCAGACCCACTCCCACGACCCGGCCCAGCATGTAGGTGACAGCCGCCGCACCCCCTCCTACCAGGACCTGCCGAAGGGCCGAGCGTGCAACTCCCAAACCCGACAGCCGCCCGACCGTGCCGCCGACGAGCACCATGGCCGCCAGCGCCAAACCGACCGCCAGCCACAACGCGCCAACGCCGGTGAGGAACAGGTAAGGAACCACTGGCACGAGGGCGCCCGCCGCGAACGCCAGGAAACTGGACGCGGCAACCTTGCGTGGGTTGCCCAGGTCATCGGGATCCAGCCCGAGTTCCTCGCGGGCGAGGGTGTCAAGAGCCGTCGCCGGATCCGCCATGATGCGTTCGGCAGTCCGGCGCGCCGTCTCCTTGTCCAACCCCTTGGCCCGGTACAGCAACTCCAGTTCTCGCTGCTCCTCCAAGGGTTTCTCGCGCAATTCCTCGGCCTCCAACCGCAGTTCCCGGCGGAACAGGTCGGTCTGGCTGGCCACACTGACGTACTCGCCGGCCGCCATGGAGAACGCTCCCGCCAACAGCCCTGCGAACCCGGCGAACAGCACGGTGGAGGACGAGACGCCCGAGCCAGCGAAACCCATCACCAGGGCAGTGTTCGACACCAGGCCGTCACTGACACCAAAGATGGCCGCCCGCAGCGCCCCGGACTTGTCGGTCCGGTGCCAGGGCTCGGCCGCGTTGAGCGTGCCCCGGACGTCATCCTTGTCCGCAGCCGATGACGCGAGCCCAGCCAGCACGATCGCATGGGCGCGCTCGTCGTCACTCATTCCGGGCAGGGCGTCGGGCTCGTTGTCGTAGGTGCCCACGGCCTCCCGCTCGGCTCGCTCGAGGTCCCCGAGCACAGCATCCAGGCCCAGCTGCCGTGCCCGCGCCAGCACGTCGGCATCACCGGGCTCCAACTCGTCCGCCGGTGCCGGAATCGCCACCCCGGCTGTGTGCAGCAGCGCCATCCAGTGCGCCGCGTGCCGATCCTCGATCGCCGCGAGTTCCAGCAGAGCTTCCCGACGCTCGCCGTCGGTGAGATCGGCCAGCGCCCGGTACATGCGCCCGGAGGCCCGCTCTGCCGCCAAGTAGCGTTCGTAACGTTCAGTCGCGCCCAACGCCCACCTCCTGCAGTGTGGCGCGCAGCGCCTCGAACAGGGCCGGATTGGCGGCGACGGTCATCGCATTCGAAGCGGGCTCCTCGCCGAGCAGGCCACCAACCCGGGCACCAGCCCCCGAGCAGATGGCCATGGCCGCGGCCCGGTCCCATAGATGTGTCCCGCGCTCGAAGTAGGCGTCCACGACCCCCTGCGCCACCCAACACATGTCAACGGCGGCCGCGCCCGCGCGCCGGATGTCCCGGATCTGAGGCAGCAATGCGGCCACCTGAACTCCCTGCACCGCCCGCACCGCAGGGTCATATCCAAAACCTGTGGCCACCAGAGCGGCGGACACCTCCGTCACACCGCCGCATCTGATGGGACGGCCATTGGCCTCGGCGAAATCATCGGCAATACCACGCCAGACGGTTGCCAGTGCTGGTGCGTGGACGACGCCAACCATGGGCCGGTCGTCAATGAGAACACCCACACTCACGGCCCACGAGGGAAAGCCGTACAGGTAGTTCACCGTGCCGTCGAGGGGGTCGATCACCCAGCTGACCCCTGTAGTCCCGCTGCGACTGCTCCCCTCCTCCCCGAGGATCGCATCGTCAGGACGCTCAGCCAGGATGGTGGACACCAGCAACGCTTCGCTGCCCTGATCCATCTGGGTGACGATGTCGGTCTGCGAACTCTTGGTCGCCACCACCTCACGCTGGTCCCAGCCCTGCACCAGCAGATCCGCGGCGCTGGCGGCTGCCCGCGTCGCCAGATCCAGCAGCTCGTTCATGACCGCTCACACAGCGTGGGCTTGCCGCCGCGCAGGTTCGGGCAGCAGCCCGTGAGGCAGGGTGTCGGCAGTGGTTCACCGAACGCCACGTCGACCTCGCCACCGCCCCGCACAGCTTCGATGCTGGTCGCAAGACCCGCGACAAAGCCCGGGTGCAGTCCCACCGTCGGCACGCGACGGAAAGCCAGTCCCAGTTCCGCCGCGGTTTCGGCAGCCTCCGTATCGAGGTCCTGCACGACCTCCATGTGATCGCTGATGAAACCGATCGGAGCCACCACCACGCTGGTCGTTCCGGCGTTGGCGAGTTGCCGCATATGGTCATTGATGTCGGGCTCGAGCCAGGGCACCTGGGGCGGACCCGAGCGGGACTGGTAGACGAGATCCCAGCCGTACACCACACCAGTACGGGCAGCCACCTGCTCCATCAGGTACTGCGCGACTGCGAGGTGCTGGGCCACGTACTGCCCCCCGCCCGGCCCCGATCCGTCCTGCATCGCCACCGGGATGGAGTGCGTGGTGAACACCACGCGGGCATCGGGCGCGACGTCGGTCAGGGATGCCCGCAGATTGTCCAGGTTGCCGGCGACGAATCCGGTGAGGTTGTAGTAGTTGGGGATCTTCACCACGGGGAGGCCGACCGTGTTGGCCTCGGCCAGATTCTCACGGTACTGCCGGCAGCCCGAGTAGGAGGAGTAGGCGCTGGTGAACACGGCGATGACCCTGGTGACACCATTGGCGGCCATCTCAGTGAAGGCGTCCGCAAGCCACGGTGCGCTGTTGCGGTTGCCCCAGTAGATGGGCACATCCGGCAGAGCCTCCCGCAAAGCGCTCAGCAGCGCGCGGTTCTGATCGTTGATCGGCGAGACCCCGTCGCGCTCGAAGTAGTGCTCAGCGACCAGGAGCAGTCGCTCCTCGGGGACGTTGCGCCCGGCCGTCACGCGGCGCAGGAACGGCATCACCTCATCCATCGATTCGGGACCACCGAACGACACCAGCAAGACAGCATCCATGTCCCCATCGTGGCCAAGCGGGTACCCCTGCGCAAACGCCTCCCCCCTGGCCACCCGGTAGATTGGCACACATGCTCGGTCCGTATCGTCGTGTGTTGGCCACCCCCGGTGCGCCGGCGTTCACGAGCGCCGGGTTCGTGGGACGACTGCCGATCTCCATGATCAGTCTCGGGATCGTGCTGCTCGAGGTCTCGCAGGGTTCCTCCTACGCCATCGCCGGCACCATCTCGGCCAGTTTCGCGGTGGCCGCCGCGGTCGGTGGCCCTGTGGTGAGCGGTTTCGTGGATCGGCACGGGCAACACCGCATTCTGCCGATGGCAGTGATCGTCTACTCCGTCTTCATGGTGGCTCTGTTGGTGGCGCTGGATGCTGACGTGCCGTTGAGCCTGGTGATTCCGCTGGCCGTGGGCGCCGGGATGTCGATGCCGAACCTGGGCGCGCTGATCAGGGCGCGCTGGGCCTACACAGTGCACGACGCCGACGGCATCAACGTGGCCTACGCATGGGAGAGCATCCTTGATGAGGTCGTGTTCGTGGTTGGTCCCCCGTTGGCCACAGTGCTGGCCCTGCAAATCCATCCCACCGCCGCCCTGGTCGTCTGCGTGGTGCTGGTGATCGTCGGCACCGCGTGGCTCATCCCGCAGCGACGCACCGAACCGCCGCCCCACGGCCGCCTGGATCGCCGTGGGGAGTTCGCGCTGCGCAACCCGGGGATGCCGTTCCTGTTCGTCGCGTTCATCTTCATCGGTGGCATCTTCGGGTCGTTCGAAGTGGTGACGGTCGCATTCGCCCAGGAACAGGACGTCACCCGGTGGACCGGTGCCCTGTTGGCGGTCTACGCCTTCGGCTCGCTGCTGGCGGGGTTCACCTACGGGGCGATGCCCAGCCCCCGATTCCACGGCCGGCGCATGACACAGGCTTTGACCCTCATGGCACTCGTCACTGTCGGCTTTCCCCTGGCACCCAACGCCGCGGTGCTCGCGCCGATCGCCCTGCTGGCCGGTCTGAGCGTGTCCCCCGTCCTGATCTCGGGCACCGCGTTGGTGGAACGCATCGTGCCAGCCCGGCAACTGACGGAGGCGATCACCTGGACGAGTACCGGCATGGCGCTGGGTATCGCTATTGCCGCACCTGTCTCCGGGGCGCTGATCGATACCCGAGGCGCCCACGTCGCCTATCTGGTGACCGCCGGTTGCGCGATCGTCGCCTGGATCATCTCCCTGGCCGCCAGCAGGACCACACACCAGGCCGAGGTGCGGGCGTTGGCGATCATCGCGGCGAAGCAGAGCGCGTGACACGCCGCCACTCACCTTGCCCAGGAGTCGTCAGGACCTCTGCCACACTGGCAGTGCACATCACGGAACTACTGGGGAGTCATTGAGACCATGCGCGAATTGCGTCTAGAGCGGCTGTCGGAAGATGGTACGCACCTCGTCCTCGAGGACAGCCGCGGCGTGCAGTACACGGTTGCGGTGGACGAGACGCTCGCGGCGAACGTCCGTCGCGGCATTCATCGAAACACCGCGCGCACCTCGACCTCTGCGATCACGCCGCGCGACATCCAGGCACTGATCCGGCAGGGCGTATCGGTGGACGAGGTCGTGGCGCAGACCGACCTTGCCGCCGACTTCGTGCAGCGGTTCGCGGAGCCGGTCGTTGCCGAGATGGACTTCGTCATCCAGCGGGCTCGCCGTCTTACCATCCACTCCGCGGGTCAGCAGGTGGCCGTTGAGGAACTCGTGGACCGCGGCGCCCGCCGCGCCGACGTCCATACTGACGAGCTCGAGTGGTCCTGCCGGAAGACCGACGAGCACGCGTGGCGCATCGAGGCCACCGTCGATGGTCAGGATGTGCTGGCGCTGGTTTTCCGCGTCACCGAGGGCACGGTGGTGCCGGCGGACGTGCACACGGCTGACCTCCTGAGCGACTCCGTCGTAGACCTCACCGAACCCAAGGCGATTCCGCAGCACTGGGACGCCCAACACCCCGCGGCGAAGGCCGCTGCTCGCGCGGCTCACCAGCACCGGGCACCCGTCGCCGCCCAGCCGCTCATGGCTGACGATCCGAGCCGAATCTTCTGACCCACCACAGCGTTTACGACATGTGGTTCAGTTTCAGCTAGTTGCCTCATCGGGGGAGGTGAACCAACTGTCGTCTCTTTGCCGGCAGTGCGGGCGTGAGCCTACAAGCGTTCGGCGGTACATCCGTGCGCCTATAGCACCCGCGGGCACGCCGAACCGATGGGCACGAGACGAACCCCTGGGGCTGCGACGAACCGTTGCTGGCTGCGAGGTGACAGCCGTTCGCCCTAGGTACATCCGTTCGTCCTTTCCCCTCGCGACACGCCGAACGGATGTACACGGCACTAACCGCAATGCACGAGACGAACGGATCCGACCTCTAAACCGATGTCCGGGCGATCAGGGATGCCGAGAACCGCAGCGCGGCCTCCACCACATCATCACCGTCGGCTGCCCGGGAGACCCGCAGGTTCCAGTCGTCCACCGCCATAGTGCCCGTGTACCCGTGGTCGGCTTCACACTGCGGATCACCACACGTGGCAGGTTCGAGATCCAAGCGGCTGATGCTGCCCCAATTCACGGTGAGAACCACCTCTGAGGGCAGGTCCCCGGGCCGGAAGTGCGCCGGATTGTCGACCACCCGCTGCACCACGACCGGCCCGATCAACGACAGCGGAACCGATTCTGTGGCCGACGATGCCTGCACCTGCCCGGCTGGCTGCCCGTCGGAGTGCTCATCGACGTGCACCACTACCAACCGACTGTCGGTCAGCAGCAACACTGTGATGTGCCGGCGGATCTCGTCGGCACGGTCAAATGTCGTCTCGTGCTGAACGATGAAATCTTGCACCTGCTCAGGACCGAGGGCGGCGATGAGCACGTCCTGCACCACGTTCGGGTAGTAACCAGTGCGTTCGATCGCCTCCCGCAACTGGGGATGGGCAAATACGGGTGTCGCCATAGGACCATATTGTCATTGCCCCGCCCGCTGGCGGCGGAATGCGTCCCGCCGCCACCTCAGCCCGGCAGCCGACGCGCCTCCAGATCTGCGCGGATCATGGTCGGCCCGCACCAGGCGGACGCCCCCACGACCGATAGCGTGCGTCCGGCCGCGATGACGGGGTTCAGTTCCAGGCGTGTGATCTCGGGCAGATCGTCGGCCAACTGAGCCACCCGATGAATCAGCCCGGCCAATAATTCGATGTCCACGGGCGGGGCATTGCGGTAGCCGAACAGCAAGGGGGCCGCTTTCGGCGCCTTGATCAGATTGTCCACGTCGCGATCGGTCAATGGCGGGATCCGGTACCCCCGGTCGCCGAGCAGCCTCGGTACGTCACCAGCCAGTCCGAACGACACCACTGGACCGAACAAGGCGTCCTCCCGCTTCTCGACGAGCACCGATATCCCCGCCGGGGCCTGATGTTGCAGCACCAGTCGTTTCTGCGCTTCGGGCGGCAAGGTGGCGATCAGCGACAGGTACGCCGTGCGCACAGACGCCTCATTCTCCAGGTTGATGCGCACCCCACCCAGATCCGGCCTGTGGGCCAAGCCGGGATGGATCGTCTTGAGGACCACGGGGTAGCCGATGTTATTGGCTATCTGGACGGCCTGCGCCTCTGCGGTGACCACATGGGCGTCCCACAGATGAATGCCGTAGCACTCCAGCAACCGCTGCAGGTCCGGATAGTGCATCGGCACGAGGGCCTGCTCGCCATGCTCCTCGATCGCGGCATGCCGCACCGTGCGCATCACAGCCCGCGCCTTCTCCACCGACACATCGGGAAGGTCAGGGACAGTCCCGCGGGGCGTGTCCAGCCAGCGCGCATAGGTGACCAGCGTGGACAGCGCCCGGACCGCCGGTTCCACCTCATGGAACACCGGTATGGAACCGCGGCCAGGTAAGCCGTGCGGACCATCGATCGCGATCACCCGCCGGCCCTCGTCGGCGGCCATGAATACACCCAGAACAGGCTTCGTCGAGGTTTCGGCGAGGCTCTTCAGAGCCTTCGCGAACTCCGGGTTCGTGCCGCGCAACACCGGCACGTAGAGCACGATCACGGCATCGGAGTCCGGCGACGAGATCGCCGCTCCCACTGCCTCGACGAGCTCCTCCACGGTGCTCCCATGCCCGACCAACAGCGGCTCGCCGACCACGTCGAGGCCGTTGGCCTCACATGCGTCGGCGGTGAGGACACCGAGAGCATCGGAATTGCCCAGGATGTGGACGCGCCGACCCTTGGGCAGGGGTTGCAGAGTGAGCAGACTCGCGACGTCGAACAGCTCCGACAAGGTCTCCACCTGCATGACCCCGGCCTGCTCGAACATGGCATCGATGGCCTGCGGCGGCAGGGCAGTGCGGCGGACCGTGTGACCCAGCGGAAGGGACTGCGAGCTGCGTCCGGAACGCACCGCAACGATGGGCTTGTTGGCCCCCAGCCGGCGAGCGACCCGCGTGAACTTGCGAGGGTTACCGATGCTCTCCAGGTACAGCAGCACCAAGGAGGTGGTCTCGTCGTCCTCCCAGAACTGCAATAGGTCGTTGGCCGAGACATCGACGCGGTTGCCGGCGGAGACGAAGACCGACACACCCAAGCCCCGCTCCTGGGCCTGATTGAGCAATGACACCCCCAGAGCCCCGGACTGCGCGAAGAAGCCGATGCGTCCCCGGGGCACCAGGTCCGACACCAACGACGCGTTGAGCCGGACATGCGGATCGGTGTTGAGGATCCCCAACGCATTGGGCCCGATGATCCGCAGGCCGTTCGCACGGGCGTGAGCGATCAACTCCTCCTGCAGGAGTCGGCCCTGCGGGCGACCGGTCTCGCCGAATCCGCTCGAGACCACCACGGCTCCCCTGACCCGCGCCGCACCACAGTCGGTGATCGCATCCATGACCTGTTCGGCGGGAACGGCGATCACGGCCAGGTCGATGGGTCCGGGCGCCTGCGCCACGCTTCGGTAGCACGGCACCCCGGCGATCTCATCCACCTCCGGATGGACCGCGAGCAAAGGGCCTGTGAACTGGGCCCGACGCAGGTTGTGCAGCAGGGTGTTACCGATCGTGCCCTCCCGACGGCTGGCGCCGATGAGCACCACAGCCCTCGGTGCGAGCAGAGAACGAATCGAGCGGGCCTCTGCGCGCTGCTCGCGGGCCTGCATCACCTCCCGCGATGACTCCGTGGGGCTGATGTCGAAGTGAAGTCTGACCACGCCTTCGTCCATGGCCCGCGTCGGTTTGTACCCGGCCTCCTCGAACGTTGCGAGCATCCGGCGATTGCTGGGCAGCACCTCCGCCTCGAAGCGGCTGATGCCCTTCTCCCGGGCCGCAACCGCCAGATGCTCCAGCAGGATGGAACCGAGGCCGCGCCCCTGGTGCTGATCGCTGATCACGAAAGCGATCTCGGCCTGCGACCGGTCGATGCGGTCGTACCGGCCCACACCGATGATCGCCTCATTGATCAACGCAACGAAAGCCACCCGGTCTTCATAATCGACGTTCGTGAACCGGAAAACGTCTTTCTCGGTGAGTTTGGGGTAGGGAGCGAAGAATCGGTAATAGATCGTCTCGGCAGAAAGGCTCTCATGAAAGGCCGCCAGCGCGTCGCCGTCCTCGGGACGGATGGGCCGGATATGACAGATGCGTCCATCGCGAAGGATGACATCGGCTTCCCAATGCTCGGGGTACACCGGATCGGCGCTCATGGATCCACCGTATCGAGCACCAGCCATCACGCGCGCCGTCCGCAAGCCGGCGGGTCCGCGACGGCTCTCAAGTTGCGCAGATCCATACTTATAACCACACTGTCGTTGGCCGATAGAACCAATGACTCACTACTACGAGTGTTAGGCGGAGGTGTGCGATGAGCGCGGACCTTAACCTGCTACGCAAGCGGGAAACCCTGTTGATGTCTCGTATCGAGACCACCGAGGACCCTTTCCTGAGGGAGAACCTGCTCGGCGACCTGAGCGTAGTAACCGCTCGTATCAATGATCTCACCGAGGCAGCCGCCTGACGACCGCTGAACGGGGGACATGGGGCACAAGCCCTGTCCCTTGAGGTAGGGCCCGCCAATCCAGCAAGGCGATGCCCGGACCCACACTCACGGCGCACCGTGCCCGGGACCATTGCACGCCGCCGTGGATGGCGTACGTGAGAATTGGCCCATGGCATCGGGAACTCTGATCCCTCCGGACGAGGGTCATGTGACGGACATCGACGTCGCGGTCGAGATGAAGTCCAGCTTCTTGACCTACGCGTACTCCGTGATCTACTCCCGCGCCCTGCCCGACGCTCGCGATGGGATGAAACCCGTGCAACGACGGATCCTGTACCAAATGGGACAGATGGGCCTGTGGAACGATCGTGGCCACGTCAAATGCGCCCGTGTGGTGGGCGAGGTCATGGGTCGGCTGCACCCGCACGGCGACTCGGCGATCTATGACGCGCTGGTGCGCATGGCCCAGCCGTTCTCGATGCGGCTGCCCCTGATCGACGGGCACGGTAACTTCGGATCCCCGGATGACGGCCCGGCGGCCATGCGCTACACCGAGTGCCGGCTGGCCCCGGCAGCCCGGGCGATGCTCGACGGCATCGATGAAGACGTCGTCGACTTCGGCCCGAACTTCGATGGCCGCGAAGTGCAGCCCGACGTCCTACCCGCCGCCATCCCGGCGCTACTGGTCAACGGCGCCACGGGGATCGCAGTGGGAATGGCCACGAACATGGCCCCCCACAACGTCGGCGAGGTCATAGCGGCAGCCCGACACCTGCTCGCCCATCCAGATGCCGGTCTGGACGCGCTGATGCGCTACGTGCCGGGGCCGGACCTGCCGACCGGCGGGCGGATCGTCGGCCTGGAAGGGATCCGGGAGGCATATGCCACCGGTCGCGGGGCGTTCAAGATCCGCGCGACCGCTCAGATCGAGGCCCTCACACCCCGCAAACGCGGCATCGTGGTGACGGAGTTGCCCTACACGGTCGGGTGCTGAGCGGATCATCGAGAAGATCAAGGAGCTGCACAACTCGAAGAAGATCACCGGCGTTTCAGCGGTCGTGGATCTTTCGGATGGCGAGCAGGGCACCCGGCTGGTGATCGAGGTCAAGAGCGGCTTCAACCCGGACGCCGTCTTGGCCGATCTCTACCGGCTGACCCCGTTGGAGGACAACTTCACGATCAATGCGGTCACACTGGTCGACGGCGCCCCGAAGACCTTGGGGCTGCGCGACCTTCTGCAAGTGTTCTTGGACCACCGCGTGGAGGTCATCCGACGCCGCAGTACCTTCCGGCTGGGAAAGGCGCAGGCTCGCCTGCACCTCGTCGACGGACTGCTGATCGCGATCCTGGACATCGACGAGGTGATCGCGGTGATCCGCAGTAGCGACGACACCAACGCGGCCCGCGAGCGCCTCATGACCGTGTTCGATCTCTCGTTGGAGCAGACCAACTACATCCTCGAGATGCCCCTGCGGCGGCTGACCAAGTTCTCCCGGATCGAGCTGGAATCTGAGCGGGACCAACTGCGCGCGACCATCTCCAGCCTGGAGGAACTGCTGGGCAGCGACTCCGTGCTGCGGGCCACTCTGGATGCCGAACTGGCCGAGGTCGCGACAACGTTCGGTGATCCACGCCGCACCGTCCTGCTGGACTCCGCCGGGCCGGTACCGGCCGCCGCTGACCTCGAGATCCCCGATGAGCCCTGTCACGTGCTGGTGTCGGTGACCGGGTTGGCCGCCCGGAGCTCCGGGCCGGTCCTCCCCCATGCTGGCGCCAAGCGGGTTGCCCATGACTGCCTGTACTGACCACGGTGGCGACAACCACTCGTGGGCAGGTGGCTGTACTGACCTCCGACGGCCAGATCGTGCCCCTGGAGGTGGTGGACCTCCCCGCCCTGCCGGATACCGCGGACTCTCCCTCCTTGAAGGGCACCGTCGCCCTGCGGGAGTTTCTGCACCTGCCCGCCGATGTGCAGGTCGCCGGCGTGGCCGCGTTTGGGACGACGGTGGCCCTGGTGACCGCGGCCGGCAAGGTGAAGCGTCTTGATCTCGACCAGACCCTCAAACAGTCCATGGGCCTGGATCCCAAGGACCGGCTCGTTGCCGCCTTCACCGTGGCGCCGGACAGCGACTTGGTCTTCATCAGTTCCGCCGGGCAGTTACTGCGCACCGCGGCCGATGCTGTGCCGGTGCAGGGTGCGGGCGCCCGCGGTGTTGCGGGCATGAAGCTCAAGAACGGGGCCGTCGTGGTCGCCGCTGCGGCCAGCGATGCGGACAGCTTTGTGGTCACCGTGGCCGGGTACCGGTGTGAGCGCCAGCAGTGTGAAGGTCACTCCGCCGGCAAAGCGCTTCCGTTCCCGACGTCGACGACCCCGGGACGCCTCGGCACGCCCGCCGTCGCCAAGATGTTGATCGGTGGGGCCGCCGCACCGCCGCTGTTGAGCCCGGCGTGCTCTTCGACTAGGTGTTGGTGCTCAGGGGCATCCTGGCAGGGCAGCTGACCCCAGTCACGACGGCGGGTGAGTTGGGGTTGGCCCTGGAAGGTGCTTGCCGAGACTCGCCCGGCCGAAGCATGTCGCACGAGCGCACGGAAAGTCTCGCCACTGACAAACCCCCGCGCCTGCAGCCCGACCCCGCCGAAGCATGTCAGCGGGACGGGCCGCACGAAAAGTCCCCGCCACTGACAAACCCCCACGCCAGCAGCCCGACCCCGCCGAAGCATGTCAGCACGACGCACGAAACCCAGTCCCCGCCACCTGACAAACCCCCACGCCAGCAGCCCGACCCCGCCGAAGCATGTCAGCACGACGCACGAAAAGTCCCCGCCACTGACAAACCCCCACGCCGGCAGCCCGACCCCGCCGAACCCGGTCGTCACTGTACAAAACCCTCAGCACCCCGCCCATGTCAGAGACAGCGTCAATCGCACGCGGGCACTGTCGCGAAGCGGTAGCCCTGTTTGACCCACTGAGGCAGCATCCGTTGCACCGCATCCACCGTTTGGGAGTGGGTGTCGTGCATGAGAATCACCGCGCCAGGCCCCGTGTCCGACCGCAGTCGTTTCACCGTCCAGGCAAGGGAGTGGGGCGCCCAGTCCTCTATATGAGCGGTCCACAGAACTGGCTGGAAGCCGGCTGCGATGGACGTCCTAGCGACCCGCTCGTTCACCATGCCGTAGGGCGGGCGCATGCACTGACCCATGGCAGGGCCAACGGCCTTACGCGTGCGTACCAGTTCCGAACGCACCCGCGGATTCGAGAACTGCGTCAAGCGGGGGTGGTTCCACGTATGGTTTCCGATTGCATGCCCTTGTCGGTGGATGGTCCGCACGAGCGAGGGATTGCTGGACGCTGCCCCACCGGTCACGAAGAACGTGGCGTGCACGTCATGCTTGCGCAGGATACGCAGCAGCCGGGGCGTCTGTGGGGAAGGCCCATCGTCGAACGTCAGATACAGAACCTTCTCCGTCGAGCGGGGTCCTACCGCGGCCTGGTACCAACCGGGAGGATTGGGTAGGCCCTTTCTCATCTGGGCGGCCCCGCTGCCCTGGTTCCACGCGACGTCCACAGGGGCTACAGGGTGCGCGGCGACCCCGATCATCAGCCCGACGCTCGCGGCGACGACAACGGACACATTTCCAGAATGTCACACAAGATGCGAAATCGGTGAACGAAGTACCCGATCTGCCTAATGGCATCGGGGGCCATCAGTAGGCTCGTGCGTATGGCAGTTGAATCCGGGCCCACACCCCTGGGCACCCCCCTTCCTCACGCCACTTTGCCGGACATTGCGGGTCGGGACGTCGATCTGGCGGACTACGCCGACGGACATGTCCTGTTGGTGGCGTTCTGCGCGAACCACTGCCCGTATGTGCAATGGGTCGAACCGCAACTGGCAGCCATCGCTGCCGAATTCGACGGCCTGCGGATCGTGGCCATCTGCTCCAACGACGCGGACGGGTACGCACTGGATGCCCCGGCCGGCCTTCGGACCCAGGCCCTGCGAGCAGGCTGGTCGTTCCCGTACTTGATCGATGCCTCGCAGGACGTGGCGCAGGCTTTTGGAGCCGTCTGCACGCCGGACTTCTTCCTCTACGATCGCGCGGGAACGTTGCAGTACCGTGGGGCGCTCGATGCGTCGTCGCCGAAGAACGGGCTCCCGCTCACCGGTGACCTCCTGCGCCGCGCCATCGCGCAGGTTATGGCAGGCGAGCCGGTTCCACCGCCGCACCGACCGGCCATGGGCTGCAGCATCAAATGGATCACATCATGAGGCTGACGACAGATCTGCTGATCATCGGGGCAGGTCCGGTGGGCCTGTATGCGGCGTACTACGCGGGTTTCCGGGGTTTTGACACCGTGGTCTGCGACACGCTGCCAGAGATCGGTGGTCAGATCTCAGCGATGTACCCGGAGAAGCTGATCTACGATGTGGCGGGCTTCCCGGCGGTGCGAGGCCGAGATCTCGTGGTTGGTCTGGCCGAGCAGGCCGGATCCTTCAGCCCGCTTTACCTGCTCGGTGAGCAGGCGGTGACGTGCGAATCCGTGGCGGACGGTGTGCTGGTGACCACGGCGGCCGGGACCGAGGTCATGGCCAAGGTGCTGCTGATCACGGCGGGGATCGGTGCCTTCACGCCGCGTCCGCTGCCTGCTGCCGATGCCTTCACCGGTGAGGGCATCGTCTTCTTCGTCCCGAAGCTGGACATCTACACCGACAAGGACGTTGTCATTGTCGGCGGTGGCGATTCGGCGTTCGACTGGGCGCACTCGCTGAGCCCCATCGCGCGGTCGGTCACACTGGTACACCGCCGGGAGGCGTTCCGGGCCCACGCGGGCACGGTCGAGCGGGTACGAGCCATGGGCGTGCAACTGATCACGTCCAGCGAAGTGAGTGCGATCGAGGGCACCTCGCGCGTGACTGGCGTCCACGTCACCCACAAGGTCAGTGGCGCGACACAATCGCTGCGTGCGGACGCCGTGGTCGCGGCGCTGGGCTTCATCGCGGCGATCGGACCGCTGGCCGACTGGGGCATCACCCTGGCCAAACGTCACATTCTGGTGGATACCACCATGGCGACCAATCTGGCGCGCGTGTACGCCGCCGGTGACATCGCCACCTACCCGGGAAAGGTGCCGCTGATTGCGATCGGATTCGGTGAGGCGGCGTTGGCCGTGAACAATGCGGCCCCGTTGATCGACCCCACACACGGTGTTTTCCCAGGTCACTCGTCGGGGGAATCGACGGGGTAGTTAGGCTCGAAATGTCATGAATAATCCGACGTTCGACGATGTCCTCGCGGGGAACCAGCGGTTCGCGCAGTCCTACCACGAACCCGGGATGTCAGGCCGTGCCGCGAAGCACCTCGCGCTGATCACCTGCATGGATTCCCGCATCGACCCGCTGGCCGTCATGGGCATGGACGCCGGAGACATGAAGATCCTGCGCAACGCCGGTGCTCGGGTCACCGACGACGTGCTGCGTACCCTTGTCCTCGCGACGTACCTGCTCGATGTGAACCGCATCATCGTGATGCCGCACACGGACTGCCGGATGGCCAAGAGCACCGAGACCCAGGTGCACGAGACGATCTTGGAGCGCAGTGGCGTGGATACCCGCTCGTTGGAGTTCCGCACGATCGATGACCCTCTGCGCACGCTGGAGGCCGACGTGCAACGCATCCGGTCGTTCCCGTTCATTCCTGACAATGTGGCTGTTGTGGGGGCCATGTACGACGTCGAGACGGGTTTGTTGACGCTGTACGACTTCTAGGTGCGGGCTCGCCGAACGGCAGAAAACGCCCCTTGCGTGCAGGATCGCCGCTGCGGAAGGCGCGATCCTGCACGAAACCGGCGCACCTTCACCTGGATCAGACGTCCAGCATCTCCCGGTCGAGAGCCTGCGAACCCTCCACGATGAAACCGCGGCGCGGTGCGACCTCGTTGCCCATCAGCAGCCCGAAGACGTCGTTGGATGCTGATGCGTCAGAAACCGTGACCCGGCGCAATTGCCGCTTTGCAGGGTCCATCGTCGTCTCGCGCAACTGCCGGGAGTCCATCTCCCCCAGACCCTTGTACCGCTGGATGGGATCCTTGACCCGCACACCCTTCTTCTGCAGGTCTGCGACGAGCTTCTTCATCTCCTCGTCGGAGTAGGTGTACCGCACCTCGTTCTTGGCACCCGGGCGGACGATCTCCAAGCGATGCAACGGTGGCACGGCCGCGAACACTCGCCCGGCGTCCAGCAGAGGCGACATGTATCGGTGGATCAGCGTCAACAACAGACACCGGATATGGGCCCCATCGACGTCAGCGTCCGTCATCAGGATGATCTTTCCGTACCGCACCTGATCGAGGTCGAAACTGCGGCCTGTACCGCCGCCGATCACCTGCAGGATCGACGCGCACTCGGCGTTCTTGAGCATGTCGGCCATCGAGGCCTTCTGCACATTCAGGATCTTGCCGCGAATCGGGAGCAGCGCTTGGAACTCGGAGTTGCGTGCCGACTTCGCGGTGCCCAGCGCGCTGTCGCCCTCCACGATGAACAATTCGGTGCGGTCGGTCACACCGCTGCGACAGTCGGCAAGTTTGGCCGGCAGCGCAGAGGACTCCAGGGCGTTCTTGCGCCGCTGAACGTCGCGGGTCTGACGGGCGGCCAAGCGGGCACGTGCGGCGCTGGCGACCTTGTCCAAGGCCCCCTTCGCGCTGGCCTTCTCGCCCCGGGGCGGCTTGCTGAACCATTCGGTCAACTGTTTGCCCACGACGCGCGAGACGATGCCGCTCACCTGCGGGGTGCCCAGCACCTCCTTGGTCTGCCCCTCGAACTGCGGCTCGGCCAGGCGCACCGTCACGACCGCGGTCAGCCCTTCGAGGATGTCGTCCTTGGTCACCGAGTCCTCACTGGCCCGCAGCACACGCTGGGCGCGCAACTGCTCGTTGACCGTCTTGGTCAACGCCCGCTCAAAACCGGTGACGTGCGTGCCACCCTTGGGCGTGGCGATGACGTTGACGAACGAGCGAATCAGCGACTCGTACCCCGTGCCCCATCGCAGCGCGATGGACACGTGGCAGGTCCGCTCGACATCCTGGGTGGCCATGTGACCCTTGCCATCCAGGACGGGCACGTGCTCGGTGAAATGCCCCTCGCCGTCCAGGCGGACGACACCCGTCACAGCCTCATCGTCGGCCAGGTAGTCGATGTATTCACTGATGCCGCCCTTGAAGCGGAACACCTCGGCGAGCTGATCGTGCTCGCTGCGGGCATCCTTCACCTGGATGGCCAGATCGGGGACCAAGAACGCCGTCTGCCGGGCCCTGTCCCACAGCGCATTGCGGTCGAAACCGGTGTCCTTGGTGAAGATCTGCGGATCGGGCCAGAACCGGATGCGGGTGCCGGTGCGCGTCTTGGGCGCCGTGCCGCGCTTGAGCAGCCCGGTCTTGCGCGTGAATGCGGCGTCCGGACCCTCCCCGTCGAACACGCCGGGCACTCCACGGCGGAAGGACATCCCCCACGTGCGCCCCTCCCGATCCACCTCGATGTCCAACCGGGCGCTCAGGGCGTTGACGACCGACGCACCGACTCCGTGCAACCCGCCCGCGGCGCCGTAGGAGCCACCGCCGAACTTCCCGCCCGCGTGCAGTTTGGTCATGACCAACTCGACGCCGGTCAGGCGCGACTTCTTCTGAACGTCCACCGGAATCCCGCGCCCGTTGTCCGTCACTTCGACGCTGCCGTCGGGTAACAGGGTGACGGTGACGTTGGTGCAGAATCCCGCCAGCGCCTCATCGACGGCGTTGTCGATGATCTCCCAGACGCAGTGCATCAGCCCGCGGCCATCAGTGGAGCCGATGTACATACCCGGCCGCTTACGGACCGCGTCCAGGCCCTCCAGGACGGTCAGCGCATCGGCGGAGTACGTGGCGGTTGTGGTGGGCACGATTCCAGACTAGGCGGCCACTACCCAAGATCCGTGTACCCACCCGTTCGCGTGACTCGTCTACGCCAAGCGCGAAACACATCTAATCCTTGATGCGGGAATCACCGATGATTGCGACAGTGTTAAGTACGGTGTAGCCCAACGAAGGAGGTGGTTTCGGTGATGACCACATTGTCCCCTAGCCCCTTGACAGCGAGTGACCGTTGCGACCGGTGCGGCGCTCAGGCCTATGTACGCGTATTTCTCACCTCCGGCGGTGAGCTGCTGTTCTGCGGACACCACGCGCGCAAGCATCTCCCCGCGTTGGAGTCGAAGGCCTCCCACATCCAGGACGAGACACATCAGATGCTGTCCTGACCGAACTGCTTGTGCCAGTGGGCGTTCCCGGGTTCGGGGGCGCCCACTGTCGCGTTCGAGGGCTACGAATCACCCGAGCTTCGCCCGGCCCGAATCCGGGCTCACGATCATCGGCCCCGTGTCCACCGCTTCGAAAGCGGCACTGGGGACGGTCTTCAACTCCGCGATCAGCCGCGCGGGCCAGTCCCGGCTCGTCGCACCTTGGAAGTACCACGCTGAGCCGTTGTCCGCCACCACCATGCCGTACTTCTGCATCGCAGTGAGCACGACCCGGGTTTGGGACGAGAAGTCATTGACGTCGAAATCCGCCCGCAAGCGGAACCGGGCTCCCATGGGCGGCGCCACCGGATCGGAGCCCGCCTCATGACGCGCTGGCCACACGAACCGGGGCGCTGTCGTCGGGGCAGTGAACCGGATGGCGTGCCGAACCGACCCCGCACGTACCTCCGACCAGCGCAACAAACCAGGCAGGATGGGCAGGCCCGCGGCATCCGCCGAGGTCCACCCGAGGGGGCGCAAGGCATTCGACCGGAGGTCCCAGACCGCCCCTGAACCTGCCCGCCATCCGGAAGGTGTGCGGCGAGTGTTCCAGGTCTCGTACAGCCGGCAGACACCCCGACGCACCACCACGGTGTGCCGGTCACCGCCGGGCTCGATGCGGGTGCGATCGCTCAACGGGTACGGCACGCGATCGCTCTCTCTGCGGTAGTCGAAGCGGATCTTGGTCCGCGGCGCCTGCGAGGTCACGGTCACGGGGATTCCGTACTGACCTCCGAAATCGGGGTGCAAGAGCCCACCGCCGATGCTGTCCAGCCACTGCTGCGACTGTGAGTGCACGGCCAGGCGGTCAACCGGGGTGTTCCAAAAGTTGTCCGCCGGGAAGACCGGGCAGCCGGCCAGAAGCAGTGCTGTGATGAGCACGTCTCAGTTGCCCTGGAACTCCGGCGGGCGGCGCTCGGAGAACGCTTTGACCCCCTCGGCCAGATCGCGGCTGGTCCAGGCCCGGGCCACCGTCTCGTCAACCCGATGGGCGATCTCGGGCGGGAGGTGGGCGTCTGACAACTCAGCCAGGGCAGCCTTGGTGGCAGCGATGGTGAGCGGGGCGTTGCGGATGATCTTGTCGGCCCAGACCCGTGCCGCCTTCTGCACACCCTCGCTGTCCTCAACGACCTCGGTGACGGCCCCCAAGCTGTGGGCTTCGCGCATCGTGATGGGTTCAGCGGTGAGGAACATGCGGGCGACCACCTGCGCCGGCAGGCAGGCCAGGAACCGTGCGACCCCCGACGGCGGGTAGCCCACCCCCAGTCGCGCCGGCGTGATGGCCATCTTCACGTCGGCCTGCGCCACGATCAGGTCACAACTGAGCACCATCTCACAGGCCCCGCCCCAGACGTGACCGCCGACCTCTGCGATCGTCGCCAGCGGTAGCCGCCGAAAGTACTCAAGGAAGTTCTCGAGGGGATTGGCCCAGACGTGCTCGCGCGCCTCCAGGGGGATCTCGCTGATGTCGTGCCCGCTGGACCAGGTGCCCTTGACCGGCTCGGCTCGCAGAATCACCACGCGGGTCCCATCCAAGACAGCCTTCGTCAGGATGGCCCGGCCCTGCTCCAGCATGGGCGTCGTCAGGCGATTACGACTCTGGGGGTCGCAGAAACTCATCCGCAGTACAGCGCCGTCGGTTTCGGTTGTCCACTCGCTCACGGTGGTGAGTCTAGGTCCGGTCATGATCTCAGCGACGGGCACTGCTCCAAATGCGTCTTTGCCTCTCAGGGCACAGCGCTTTTCTGCCGATTCGCTGGTCGTGAGGCTTGGTGGACTGCTCCGGTGTCTGATCATGGCCCTGGCCGTGGTCACAGCCTTCGCCCTGCCCGGTTTCGAGCCTTCTCAGGCCACCCCGACGGCAACGCCCAGACCCATCCTGCCGGCCAATGACGCCACCGTGGAGCAGCCGGAGTTTCAGTGGACTGCGGTGCCCCAGGCGTCCGGCTACCGTCTCGAACTCGCCCTCGACCACCGATTCGCAAGTGTCTGGCGGACCATCACCTCGTCAGCCAACCGCTACATCCCGACTGCGGCGATGCCCGCGGGGTCATTCTGGTGGCGGGTCCGGGCCTTGTATGCCAACGGCGTGCAAAGCCCGTACAGCACTCCGCGCGCATTCGCCCGGCGCTGGACGGTCGCCGACGGCAACGGGTCCCGTTCCCAGGAGATCGCTCGGCCCGATCAGGTCCGGGTTGAGGACTTCGATCCCGGTGTGGAGGGGGTCCAGGCGCCTGTGAATGCCATCAAGATCTGGTGGGAGCCGGTCGCCGATGCCAGCGAGTACGAGGTCCAGTTCGACGGTGACACGGTCTGCACGACGACGCATACGGTGCTGACACCCAACGCCGCGGGCAATGAGGCGGAATCTGGATCGGACGACGGGGCGACCGGAGGCGGGGAATCCTGCACCCTGGAAACCGCCGAGTTGGGGTCGCACTGGGTCCGCGTGCGGGCCGTGGACATCACCACGACAGATCAGCCGATCTACAGCCTGTGGTCCGATCAGGCCCGCGCCCCGGACGAGATGCCGCCTGCCCCCACCATGTTCACACTGACCACCGCGTGGGTGGGGTCCGGTGAGATCGCTCCGGCCAAACAGACGCATCCCGGCAACGGCGACCTGTCCGTGGACGCGCCGGTTCTGGAGTGGATGCCTGTGGCCACCGCACCCGAGTACCGAGTGGTCATCGCCCGCGACCGCGACTTCACCAACGTCATCGGAGACTGGCGCACGACGAACACCCGGATGATCCCGACCGGGTCGTTGTGGGATCACACGGCGATGCGGTCCTACTACTGGATGGTGCTGCCGTGCTTCGAACTCGAGGGGGCGAAGTGCCTCAACGAGAGCCAGGCCGTGAATCGGCCCGGGAAATTCCGCTCGTTCCGTAAGCAGACCCTCGAAATGACGCCGCGGACGTCGAGCCGCGACGACACCCCGTGGACGACCTTCCGCTGGCATTCCTTCAGCCACTCCGTCGGCGTGAAGAGTTCGGCAACCCGCTCGGTCCCGGGCCTCAAGTGGTACGAGGTCCAGTACCGAGCCCAAGGAACCCGCTCGTGGGCGGGGGCCGTGACCAGCACGACCGACGTGACCTCGTGGGTATCTGAGGCCCTCCCCTTCGGTATGCGGCTGCTGTGGCGGGTGCGCGCCGTGGACGGCACCGGGGAGCCGCACGCGTGGAGCGAGGTCTTCACGACCAACACCCCGATCGCCGTGCCGCTGGCGCCCGCGCGGCTGAGCGCCGCACGTAAGGGCCTGCGCCTCACCCTGACCTGGACTGCCGCTAGCGCGCGCTTCTTCCCGGTCACCAGTTACACCGTCTGGTACTCGGCCAACGGCAACCGGTGGCGCAGTCTGGGCACGACCGGGGGGACCTCCATGCGATTGAAGATCGGTAGCCAGCGCAAGTTCTGGATGCGGGTCAGTGCACACAACACCGCCGGCGAGGGCCGGCCCAGCGCAGCTGCGAGGATCCGATGACCACGACCACCCCGCGGTACGCGACCGCCCTGACCGCCGTGATGGCGCTGATCGTCGCGCTGCTTACCCTGCAGCCGGCCCCGGCTCGGGCTGTCGATGTCCGCACCCCTGCCAACGCATCGGTCGTGAGCACGGTGCCGGTGCTCGAATGGCCGGCCGTTGCCAACGCCGCGGAGTACGAAGTGCAGGTCTCCACCTCGGCGACCTTCTCAACCCTCAAGGTGTCCGAGCGGCGCAGCACCCCGGCCTATGTGTTCACCGAGGACGTGGAACCTGGCACGTATCACTGGCGATACCGCGCCTTCTCCGCTGCAGGCACCCAACTCGCCGTCTCACCGGCCTGGATCTTCACGCGGGCGGGACAGCCCGGCCCGGTTCTGCGTGCGCCCAGCGACGGAGTGCACCTCTTCTACCCCACCGACTCCCCCACGCTGCGCTGGGATCCCATCGCCTCCTACGGGTCCTACACCGTGCAATGGGACGACAACCCTGACTTCCGCTCGCCCACCGAGGCCACCACAACGGCGACCGCCTTCACATTGCCGACGCTGCTCCCCCAGGACGACACCAGGACCATCTATTGGCGGGTGCGCGCCGTGGCCAGCAGCCTCGATGCGGTGAAGACCGCGTGGTCGCCGCAGCGCTCGTTCATCGTCGAGTGGGGTCCCGACGGCCCCACGCTTCTCGAGCCCGCCGACGCGGGCGTGATCGATCAGGTCCGCTACGACTGGGAGTCCACTGCCGGCGCGGCTGACTACGAACTGCAGGTGGGTCTTGACCAACGGTTCACGACCCTTGTCCACCCCGACACCGGTGTCGACTATGCCTCGAACACCAACGAGCCACCCTTCATCGTCCACGCCACGACGTATGTCGCGCCCAGCCGCTATCCGGCCAAGTCCCACTGGTGGCGGGTGCGGGCTATCGACGCCAACGGCTCGCCGGGGCCCTGGTCGGCCACCAGGCAGTTCACCCGCCGCTGGTTGGATCCCGCAGCGCGGCCCGTCATCGAACCGGTCGCCGATTCAGTGCCGATCAACGATTTCGAGGTCAGTTGGGATGCCGTGCCCGACACGACGTACTACGAACTCGAAATCGCACTGGACCCGTTCTTCCACGCCGGTCTGAACAAGGCGGTCTGCACCACTCCGCGCACCTACCTCGCCCCCGCTTATCAAGGCTCTTACGTCGACGCCAAACGCGAGACGGACTGCCCGATCCGGGTTCCCGAGAGTGCCCTGCCTGAACTGCATGATTCGGACTATGCCGGATCGAACGGCCTCGTGACCGTTCATGGCAGCGGGGCAGGCGTGGACACCATCGTCCTGCTGGATTTCGGTGCGGGCGACGATGACAACGGACGGTACAAGGTCGTGAGCGTGGTGGAAGACGATCCCGAGACGCCTATAGACGAGGGCTCGTTCACCGTGTCGTTGGATCGTCCTGGCACCGGCCCTGTCTCCTGGCGCCTCGCTCCTGGTCTTGTGCTGGTGGCTGGCGAGACCTTCTACGTGCGGGTGCGCGCGGTGCACGAGACGCTGTCCGGGGACCTCGTGTACAGCATGTGGTCGGATCAGGCCAATACCTCCGGTGGGACGCCCCCCGGGCCCACGGTCTTCAACATCGCCGCGGACAGGCCTGGCGCCACTGCCGTGACGGAGCCAGCCGATCCAGTGGAACCCACAACCGGCACTACCGCCACGGACTGGCCCCTGCTTCAGTGGGATCCTGCCATAAGCGCCGAGGCCTACTTGGTCGCGATCGCCAAGGATCGGGAGTTCACGAATTCGATCGTCGGCGATCTCGGATCGAATTTCCAGTACTACGTGACACGTGGTACCTCCTTCGTCCCCCAGACGACGCTGGCCGAGAACACCGCGGGCGGCTCCTTCTTCTGGTACGTCCTGCCGTGCGAGAGGTATACGTCCGCAGACAACAACGACTGCACCGCACCGGACCGCGACGCGATCCTGCAGTCAGGGCGCTGGCGCAGTTTCCACAAACTCGGCGACCAACTCACGGACCTGACGGTGACGCCGTCGCCTGATCAGCCGTGGGTTCAGTTGTCCTGGGAGAACACTGCCGCGCTGACTTCGGGCGGGTTCATGCGGTTCGAGGTGCAGATCACCGAAGGCACGTGGGCACAGGCACAGACGTTGCTCACTGAGACCCCCACGATCACCACGTCGGACCTCACCTTGGACCCCACGGCGGTCTACCGCTGGCGGGTACGCGCGATCGACGGCGGTCTCCTGCCGCTGGCTTGGTCGCAGGGCACTGAGTTCACCATGGCTTCCTACCCAGGCCCCTCTGGCCTGTCCGTGTTCGACGACAGCAGCGTGCAGCCGTGCCTTGCCTGGGATCCGGCCGCGCATGCCAGCGGCTACACCGTGGAGGTCTACCGCGGGCAGGACCCGTCCTACCCGGACAGCGCCAGGGTCGTTGAGCAGGCAACGAGTTACCCGAGTTTCTGCCCGACGGGGTTGGGTGGCGGCAAGTTCAGCTGGCGTGTCCGCTCACAACACTCCTTTGCCGGCAGGTCGGACTGGAGTCCCGCAGACCTAGCCACCTTCGAGGTGGAAGCGGAAACGCCGGTGCTCGAAGGCCCAGCAGGCACCGCCACCACACAGGAACTCCTGTTCCAATGGGCGCCGGTGCCCTTCGCTGCCTCGTACAGCGTGGAACTGAGCACCGACGACTTCTGGTCCGTGGCGGTGACCGGCGAAAGCGTCACGCACCGCTGGACGCCCGCGGACCTGCCAGTCGGCACCTACTCGTGGCGGGTGAACGCTCTGGACGGCGCGGGCAACATCCTTTCCACCAGTGATCAGGCTGACGTGGTCGTGCCGGATCCGGTCACTGTGGCCACCGTCACGCCGGCCTACGGGCCGACAGCCGGCGGGACCAGAGTGACCGTGCAGGGCACCGGATTCCTGCCAGGCACCACTGTGACGTTCGGCGGACTCCCCGGCACAGCACTCACCTACAACAGCGGCACATCCGTGACAGTGACCACACCTGCCCAGCCCGCGGGAGCCGTCGACGTGACGGTCACCAACACCGATACCCGCTCCGCCACCATGCCCAACGCCTTCACCTACCTGGTGCCACCGGTTGTCACGACCGTCACCCCGGGAAGCGGCCCGGCGGCCGGCGGTACGACGGTGACGATCACGGGCTCGCATTTCGCTCCGAGCGCGACCGTGCGATTCGGGGGCGACAGCGCCACCGTTCTCATAAAATGACTGGTTTCCGACAATATTTGTTCTTTTCGGTCCTCTGAAAATTGCACAATTAAGGGTCAATTCCTATATTTATCCG
>JBAOHC010000003.1:0-118586 GCA_037046735.1 Candidatus Nanopelagicales bacterium
ACCATCAACCGCATCACGCCGCACGTGGTCTGGGATGCCATCGAGAACGCCGATCCGTACCCGGTGCGATCGCTGGTGGTATTCGCCAGCAACAGCCTGATGGCGCGCGAAAATGCACGGCGCGTGCATGAGATTCTGGCCAAGCGCATCGAGTTTTTCGTCGCGACGGACATCTTCCGCACGCCCACCACCGAGCTCGCCGACATCGTCCTGCCCGCCGCGACCTGGCTGGAGCACGACAACATCGCGGAGTACTGGAAGGTGCACGGTTACGTCTTTCCGCGCAACAAGGTGGTCGAGCCGGCCGGTGAAGCGCGCTCCGACCACGTCATCCTCAACGATCTCGGCCGCAAGCTCGGCTTCGAGGATCGGTTCTGGGCAAACTACGAGGACTCGCTCGACTACATCCTCGAGCCGGCAGGCGTCACCTGGCGGCAGTTCAGGCAGATGCCCTGGCTACAGAACCAGCCGGTCTATTGCAAGCACGAAAGCCAGGGCTTCCGTTCCGCCAGCGGCAAGCTGGATCTCTACCTGCAACAGTACGCCGACTGGGGCTACGACCCGCTGCCCGGCTTCGTCGAGCCGCCGGAAAGCCCGGCGCGCGAGCCCGAGTTCCTCGCCCAATATCCGCTGATCCTGACCACCGGAACACGGATATTCAATTACTTCGGCTCGGAGCATCGACAGTCGCCAAGCTTGCGCAAGACCCATCCCGATCCGCTGGTGGAAATCCACCCCGAAGCCGCCACCGCCCGGGGCATCGCCGATGGCGACTGGGTGCGCATCCGCAGTCCGCGCGGGGAAGTGCGCATGCGCGCCCGGCTGTTCGACGGCCTTGACCCGCGCGTCGTCAGCGCCGAATTCGGCTGGTGGTTTCCCGAGCAAGGCCCGCCCGATTACGGCTGGAGCGAGTCGAACATCAACGTACTGACCGACGACGCGCCGCCGCTCGATCCCGGCATGGGCGCCACCAACCTCAAGGGCCTGATGTGCCAGATCGTCAAGGAGTGAACATCGGCCACTGATGCCGGCGGCATGCCAGGGCCATCACCAAGGCACGGCCTCTCCCAGGTGGAAGAATCCACCCGTCGGCCCATCGTCGGGTAGCAGCGCCAGCGCCACCGCGGTCCGCGCCCCCTCTTCCGGAGTGATGAGCCCGTTTGGATTGGGGTCGGTCTTGACGATGCCCGGATGGGCGGCGTTAACCTTGATCGGCGTATCCCTGAGCGCGCAAGCCAGATGAACCGTAAACGCGTTGAGCGCGGTCTTGCTGGCGCTGTAGGCCAAGGGACGATCACCCATCGCCCAGGATTCCGGTGTTGCGTGTCCGGCCAGGGAGCCGATGGCACTCGACTGGTTGACGATGCGGCCGGCGGGGCTTTTCCGGACAAGCGGCAGTAAACGCTGAGTCAGCTCCACCACGGAGAAGAAGTTGATCTCGAAGGTATTCCGCAGCAGCGGCATCGGCACATTGGCCGCGGTGTAGGCCCAGTCGCAACCGATGCCGATGTTGTTCACCAGAATATGCAGCTTGCCGAATTCGCGTTCAATCGCTTCGCGGGCGGCATCGAAGGTTTCCCGATGGTCCGTGTCGATGACGATGGGGCGTACCTCCATGCCATCGGCTTGCAGGGTCCGGGCCGCGGCATCGCCAGAGGCCGCATCGCGGGCCCCGAGCAGCACGACCACACCCCTCTCGGCGAGTTGCCGGCAGACAGCCAGCCCGATACCACGGTTGGCGCCAGTGACCAGCGCCACGCGCCGGTCGTCGGATCGACGAGACATGACCATTACCTTTCAGACGGTTCCTTGTGGAGGCAAGTCTATTACAGGGTTAGCACCGCGCCAGCCGCGGCACCCAGACCGATGCCGGACTAGTGCCGTGCAGCTTCGTCGATCGCCTTGCGCCGCCAGAGCCAGGCGTAGTGAGCCCCTGAAACGAGCACGAGGGCGAACAGCAGCACGAACAGCGGGGCCAGCCAGGACTTCGCCTGTACCAGCTGGCCCGCCTGGGCCATAACCAGCGCCAGCACGCCGAACTCCAGGCAGGTGTTGGCTTTCGACAGCCGCGTCGGCGCCATCTCGATGTGGCCGACGACGAAACGATAGGCCACGGCGCCGGCGACGATGATGGCGTCGCGCAGCAAGATCACCACCGCCAGCCAGATCGGCAGCAAGCCCTGCGCCGCCAGCAGGATGGCGACGATCATCATGGTCATCTTGTCGGCGATCGGATCGAGCACGGCGCCGAGTTGGGACATCTGGTTCAAGCGCCGCGCCAAAAAGCCGTCGAGCCAGTCCCCCACCGCCGCGGCCACGAAGACGCCGCACGCCATCGCATAATCGTGGTCGAGCAGCAGGAAGGCCACGACCGGGATCAGCAGGATGCGCGCGACAGTGATGATATTGGGCAGGGTGAACATGGCGAGCAATCATGCACCGAGACGCCCGGCGGAGCAAGGCACCGATCGGCCGCGAGCCACCACGCGCCCGGCAACAGTGCCACAATAGATACCCGATACACCTTCAGCATGTCATTCCATGCCATTGCATTTACTTGCCCGGGCTGCCCTGGCCGCCGCGCTCGTGGTCTGGTCGCTCTTGGCCACCGCCGTCGAGCCACCGGTATACAGCATCGCCATCGTGCCGCAGTCGAGCGCGACCCAAATGTATGCCGGCTGGCAGCCCTTGCTGAAGCGCGTTGGCGACGATGCTGGCATCCGTTTGGATATCAAGCTTCACGGCACCATTCCGACATTCGAGACCGCGTTCCTGAGGGGTGAACCCGATTTCATCTTCGGCAACCCCTATCACGCGGTGATGGCGCGACGTGCCCAGGGATATGTTCCACTGGTCCGCGACACCGAGACGCTGGTCGGCGTGCTTGTCGTGCCCACGAATAGCCCGGCCCGGACACTCAAGGACCTCGACGGGCAAAAAGTCGCGTTCCCCGCGCCCAATGCCTTTGGCGCATCGCTCTACATGCGGGCCCTGATCGACGCCGCCGCTGTCCGCATCGAACCAAATTATGTCAAGACTCACGGCAATGTTTATCGCCGCGTCGCCCTCGGCGAATTTGCCGCCGGTGGCGGTATCAACCAGACCTTCAACGACCAGACGCCCGAAATACGTGCCCAGTTGCGGATTCTTTACCAGACATCAGGCGCCGCGCCGCATCCGGTGATGGTGCATCCTCGCGTTCCCCAACTCCTGCGGGAACGAATCGTTGGCGCTTTTCTCAATCTCGCCAAAGACAACGTCGGCCGCGCGCTGCTCAAGGAAGTGCTGATCCCCAAGCCAGTGGCCGCCGATTACATGCGGGATTACGCGCCGCTCGAACAGCTGCATCTCGACAAATACCTGGTGCTGGAAAAATAGTCACGCCGTTACCCGCTCCGCCGGCCTCAAGCAGGTTACACCGGCTGCAATGGCGACTGGTGTTGCCGATGGCCACTCTGGTCAGCCTGGTGTTGCTGCTATTTGGCGCCTACAGCGCCGCCGAACAGGCGTCGCACGTTGCCAGCCTGCTGATCACTCGTGCGGAAAACCTCGCTAGGAGCGTATCCGCGGCCGGCATGCCGCTGCTGCTGACGCGCGACCTCGAGGCACTGGAGGCCCTGCTGCTCGAACAGATACGCTCCACCGGCGCCATTTCGTTGCAGGTCGTCGATGACAAGGGCAAGCTGGTGGCCGACGTCGAACTCGCCGATGGCCAACCGGTGGCACACTTCGGTCGGGCCATCGAGCCATTCGCGGAGCACCAGGCCGCGGCGTGGCTGGAAAATGTGTCCACCCTGCAACTGCTTGGCAAGACATTCATCCGCCATCATGACCACCCGGTGGCCTGGCAGCGCGTTGGCGACGCCTCCGCCCCGCTCGGCTGGGTGCGTGTGGCGGTGGAACACGACGCCGATCCGAGCCTTGCAGGCCACCATCTGGCGGCACAGTTTCTTGCTGGTGCTGATCGTGATCGCCATCACCGTCGGCGCTGTCTATCTCGCCATGCGCCGGCCACTGGCCGAACTACAGCGTGCCGCGAACTTCGCCGGCGCCATTGACAACGCGGCGGGCCGCCAGGCGCCCGGTTATGCCGATGTTGTCGAAATCAACCAGATGTTCCAGGCGCTCAACCGTCTTTCGGCCAATCTGGCGGCGCAGGACGCCACCCGCGCCGAAGTCGAAACGGCGCTGCGCTCCGCCAAGGAAGCCGCCGAATCGGCCAATCGCGCCAAGAGCAACTTCCTGGCGAACATCAGTCATGAACTACGCACGCCGATGAACGGCATTCTGGGAATGACTTACCTGGTGCGGAACTCCGACCTGACCCCGCGCCAGAGGGGCGATATCAACGTCATCGATGGTTCCGCCAAACGGTTGCTTGCGCTCATTAACGCCCTCATCGACTTTTCGGCGATCGAAGCCGGCCAGGTCAAGCTCGCTCGCACCGCTTTCGATCTCTCGTCGGTTCTAGGCAACGCGCGAGCGGCCATCGAAGAGGAAGCGGCAGCCAAGGGCTTGCGCGTCGGTCTCGATATCGCCAGCGACGTGCCGCCTCGCCTAGTGGGCGATGCGGCCCGACTGTCGCAGATCTTGCGCATCTACGGCGACAATGCGGTCAAGTTCACCGGTCGGGGCGGCATCGATATCGCGGTGGGCGTGGCCCATCGGGACGCCGGCACGGTGACGTTGCGCTGCGCCGTCCGCGACACCGGCATGGGCATTGGCGACGAGGCGCGCGGCCGCTTGTTTCGCGGCTGACCCCTAGAACCCGCCCGGCGTGTCGCAGCAACGAGTGCCCATTTGCTCGGGGTGCGCAGCAACGAGTGCCCAGTTGCTCGGGGTGGGCGCCTGACTGCAGGTTTTGGTCGCCTTTCGCGCGCTGTTGGGCGTTTGTTGGTTCATCGGATTTCAGCGGGGTGTCATGGTCGGGAGTAGGTTCCAGTTGACGCCTCCTGCCTGCAGTAGGACGCGTATGCGGTAGTTGCGGAAGGTCCGGAATCCGAAGCCTGTGCGTTTTACGGCTTTGATGAGGTTGTTCTGGCGCTTCGGTGGGTCCGTTGGTGGCCCGTGTGGTGTGCCAGGCCAGGATCTCGCTGGCCCAGTTGCGCAGGGTTCGGCCCAGGCGGCGGATGTGCTCATGGCGGTTGGGCTGGCGTAGATCCGCGGACAGGGCGTGCAGGTAGTCCTCGGCGGTCTCGGCGGGTTGGGTGTAGATCCCGCGGACGGCTTCCTTCGCGGCCCAGGCGGTGGTGACGTGCCCGTGGGGGTCGCCGGCGGCCAGCAGCCCCTGCAGTTTCTGCTGTCCGTTCTCGTTGAGTCGCTCGTGGGCGCGGGTGAGTAGCCGGCGGGCCCGGTAGAGCGGATCGTGTTTGTGTCCGCGGTGTCCAGGGTCTGGTTCTGGACCGCGCAGCGGGTCCGGTCCAGGGTCAGGTTGGCGTGTTTGATCAGGTGGAAGGGGTCTACCACCAGGGTGGCCTGGGGCAGCACCCGGTGGTAGATGCTGCGGTAGGAGGAGGCCATATCCAGGGCGCCGACCTCGATGGCCTCCAGCCACGTTTGAGGGCGTTGTTCCAGCCAGCCGATCACCGCGTCGCTGTCCTTGCCCTCGGTGATGTCGATCAGCCGATGTCCCGCGACGTCGGCAAACGTGGTCGCCCACCGCTGGGTGCGGTAGTGGCCCTGCCGGGCAAACAGGGTCTCGTCCATGCCGAGTGCGGTAACTGGCCCGATCCGGGCGGGATCGTCGACCAGCACCTGTCCGTAGCCGAGCACGGTGTCGTTGACGGTGTGCCAGTCACAACCCAGCTCGGCGGCCACGACTGCGACTGCCCGCCGGTAGCGGCCGACCTGCTCGGTCAGCCACCGCCCGGCCCGATGCGTCACACCATGGCGGGCCGAGGCAATCCGGTCATCGTGGGTGGTCCACGACCCCTGGACGCAGGCATCGTTGGGGCAGGTCCGGCGGATCTTGTGCCAGGCCAACACGGTCGGTCGACCGAACGCCGGCAGATCGGTTAGGCGCACCACGGTGCGCTGCTTGACCCAGCCCCGGACCGCGCAACGAGGGCACTGCTGCTGCCAGCCGTCCGGGCACGACACGTGAACCACCAGCGGCGTGCCGTCATCCGGGGCCTCCACGCCCAGCACGTGCACCTCAGGCAGGCCCACCAGCAGCTGACAGATTCGAGTAGGGTCGGTTTCCACAGGGGTCCTCCCGGTCGAGGGATCTTCGTCGAAACCGACACTGGCAGGCCCCTGCCCCATCACCCCGACCGACACGCCACACCGGTCAGCGAGCTGCCGCTACTCCCCGCTCAAATCCGAAGCGCCCGTTTGTTGCGATCCGGCGCGGCGTGTCGCAGCAACGAGTGCCCATTTGCTCGGGGTGGGGGCCTGACCGCGGAGCGACACGTGCGGGCGGCGGTTCCACTGTTGGCAGCGACGGCTGCCACGGGTCACAACGTGGCCATCCGCTCCTCGATGGTCGCCGGCGCCCTCGACCACCGCGCTTCGATGCCCGCCCCTGCCAGCAGAGCCCGAAGACTCGTCCTCGGCCGGATCAACCACACGCACGGAACGCCCTGACAGGATCACAGTGAAGTCGGCGTCCGCCAGCAGGGCGAACAGACGCGTCCAGTCCTCGCAGTCGAGGGCGATGACTTCGGTACCAGCCACGATGTCCCGTTCGGTGCCCTGCGCCACGACTCTGGCCGTTCGCCAGCAGGATGAGCCGGTCGCACTGGCGGGCTTCCGACATGTAGTGCGTCGTCACCAGCGACGCCACGCCGCGACCGGCCTGGGCCCTGATCTCGTCCCACAGGTGCGCTCTCGCCAATGGCTCCACGCCGGACGTGGGCTCATCCAGGATCAGGGCACGTGGGTCCATGCTGCACCGCACATCGAAAAGCCAGTTGCCGGCGTAATCCCAAAGGCAGGGATCCCACCAGGCGATCGCCGAGGGCAGCCAGGGACTCGGGCAGGGGCATGGGTTGACACCCGTAGGCCTGCGCCGAGAAGGCGACGTTCTCCGTGACAGTCAGGTCGGGGTACAGCCCCAAACCCTGCGGCACGTATCCCAAAGCAGCGCGATTGCTCCGGTCCGGGGGGCCGCCGTTGAGCAAGGCCGCTCCGGCAGTTGGGGCCAGCAGTCCCAACAACATACGGATGGTCGTGGTTTTGCCGGCCCCGTTGGCCCCGAGCAAGCCGACTACCTCGCCGGGGGCCACGGAGAAACTCACTGCGTCGACGGCGGTGAAGTCCCCGAACCGACACGTGAGATCGCGCGCTTCGATCACACTCATGGGGACCTCTGCAGGGACGCAATGATGCAGACATCCTCCAGAGTCGGAGTATCGCCGTGCCCCGGTTCGGGAAACCACTCGCGGTAACCGTCGCCGTCATGCCAGGCCAGGTCGGGCCGCTGCGGATGATCGGTGGCAACGATGCGGCCAGGACAGGCCGCGACGATCTCCTCGGGTGTTCCGGACAGCAGGACTTGTCCTTCTTGCAGAACCGTCACTGATCCCGCCCGCTCGGCCTCGTCAATGTAGGTGGTGGACATCAGGACCGCCGCGCCGTGGACCGCTGCATCGCTGATCATGCGCCACAAATCCACTCGGCTGACCGGGTCCACGCCGGTGCTTGGCTCGTCGAGCACCAGCAGCCGGGGACGGTGCAGCATCGCGAGGCAGAAGCCGAGTTTGGTGTGCATGCCCCCTGAGAGATGCCCGGCGAGGCGGCCGCCCACCCCGTCGAGTCCTGCTGCGCCCAACAGCGCCTCGGCGCGCTCCTGCAACGCGATACCTCGCAGGCCGTAGGCACCACCGATGAATGCGACGTTCTCATCGACGGTCAGATCGGACCAGCTGCCCGCACCCGTCGGCATGTAGCCGATCTCGTGGGCAGGGGGGCGCTCGACGGTGCCTTGCACGGCGACGAGGCCCACGATGGCGCGCAGCAGGGTGGTCTTTCCCGCCCCGTCACCGCCCACAACCATCGTGATCCGTCCGGGTGGAAAGTCCAGGCTCACATCATCCAGGGCGAGGGTGGCGCCATACCGCACGCTGAGGTGATCGGCCCTCACCGTCGGCCGCCAGGGGCGAGTGTCCGGCGGAATCGGAGAACGGCACCCGTGAACACGACGACCGCGAGGATCGTCAGCATCAGCAGCGGGAACCACAGCGAGTCCAGGGGAGCGCCACGCAGCATGACACCCTGGCTGATCATCGTGAAGTACGTCAGCGGCAGGAAGTAACTGATCCAGCGCACCCCCCAGGGGATGGCATCGAGCGGGAAGATGATCCCGGACAGCAGGATCTGCGGCAGGAGGAAGAAGAACGCCGTCTGGATGGCCTGTCCCACGTTGGCGGAGATCGTGGAGATGAAGACCCCCAGACCCAGCACGACGAACAGGAACAGTCCCGCGCCCAAGGCGAATACCGCCACGCTGCCGTTGAACGGCACATCGAAGAGCAGCATGCCCAGAACCGTGACGAGCACCATGTCCAATGACGCCAGCAGGAAGTAGGGCAGGATCTTGCCGAGAATCACGGTGCTGGGCTTCAGGGGCATCACCGCGAGTTGTTCGATGGTTCCCGACTGCTTCTCCTTGACCATGCCGATGCTGGTGATGATCGTGCCGATGAATGTCAGGATCAGCCCGATGATCGCCGGCACCATGACCCACGACGTCTTGAGGTCCGGGTTGTAGAGGATCTGCACGCTGATCCGGTCCCCCAACCGGTTGAACATCGCTACAGCCGACTGGGCGGTGAACAGCGACGATCCGTCGATGTATGCGACGGGTGGCTGTGTGCCGGTGACGACCGCCACGTCGACCTCATTGCGTTGCAGCATGTCCTGGGCTGTCTGCGAATCGCCGCCCGGGTCGGTGGTGACCACGTCGAAGGGGGCATTGGGCACCTGCCCGAGGAGCTGGGCGGCCTGCGCGGCTTGCGGCCCCAACGTCGCCGTCTGAATGCTGTCGACGTTGAAGTTGGCCGCATAGCCAAACACGATCAACAACATGATCGGCATGCCGACGAGCATCCCCAGGGTGCGATGATCACGTCGCAGTTCGCGAAATTCTTTCAGTATCATCGCCCGCACGGTGCTGAGCCTACGCCCGTTCGGTCGGTCGGTGACCGGTCAGCGCCCGGCCCTTTCAGTGCCGGACGCGCAGCGTCTTCACCTCGAACTGACTGAACTGCAGGTGATGCGGATCGGCGGGGCCGAGGACACGTTCGACAAGATCACATTCGAGGGCGGTCGAGACCTCCAATGATCCCGTGGCGCGGGCACCCAGCGTCTCTCGCATGCGCACGATCACATCACCCGACTCGTCCTCGGCGAGTTTCACCGCTTCGACGGCGATCCCGGGCCCGGACCAGCGCATGACCGCCGGGAAGGCCGAGCCGGTGACGGTGCGCACGCCGAATGACTCCTGGTCGGCCAGGGCTACCGCCTTCTCACGGCCGACACCAGGCACGATCACATGCGTGAAACTGTGCGTCCCGGCCTCCCGTCGTGGGTCTGGAAACGCCGGCGCGCGCAGTAGCGAGAACGCCACGCGGGTGAACAGGCCCCGGTCGCCACGTGGGTGACGGGTGATGTGCGAGCCGTACGTGGTCGGCGTCAGCAGCGCGATTCCGAAGCCCGCCTCCCCCACATGCAACCAGCGATGCCCGCACGTCTCGAACTTCGCCCGATCCCAGCTGGTGTTCTGCGTGATCGGCCGCTGCAGGAAGCCGTACATCGTCTCGGCCGAGGCGGAGGCCGCCAGCACGTCGAGGTCGCACTCCATGCGCAGCAGTACGTCCTCGGCGTGCCAGTCAACGTCGGTGCGGATCTCCACGCCATCGGGACGCAGCCGGTACTGCTGGGTGAATGTGGACTCGCGCCAGCGCCGAATCACCTGCACCGTGAGATCCGGCATCAATTCCGCGGCGATCACCGGCACGTCCAGCGTGCCGTTGAGGTGCTGCTCGTCCAGGTCCCACGCGTCCCAGCGGACGGGCCGGTCGGGGTGCAGGCGCAGCCGCCCGATGGCGCCGCCGGGGGGCACCGCCTCGCGACCGTCGGCGATCAGCGACGTCACCAGTCCCTCGGTCAGCGTCGCCTGCAGCCGGTCATTGCGCACAGTGATCAGCTGCCCATGCGCAGTGGCCAAGGGCGTCGGGGTGGCGGGCATGCTGGCGTGCCCCGGGATCGCCCGCTGCGCACTCTGCTCGCCGACCACGCCGGGCACGGCCCGCCCGGGCATCTCGGCGAGCACCCCGAGCGCGGACCCGAAGGCGTGCACCCCCGGGAATCCGTGCGGCGAGGCCGTCACGGTCAGCGCCTCGTCACCGTCGCCGGCCAGAGACTGCAGCGCCGCATCGATGAGTACCTCCGCCTGTTCGATGACAGCACGCAGTCGGTCGCGCGCCTCGTCGTGGACCCAGCCGATGGACGTCCCGGGCAGGACGTCGTGGAACTGCATGACCAGTAGCTCGCGCCACATGTCCCGCAGGTGCGTCCCGGGGTAGGGAGCACTGCGCTGCAGGGTGGCACCTGTGCACCAGATCTCGGCTTCCCGCAGCACGATCTCCGCGCGGCGGTGCAACTGCTTGATCTCTGCCTGGCTGGTCAACGTTCCCCGGTGATACTCCAGGTACAACTCGCCGGACCACAGTGGAGGGTCCGCAGTGCGGGCGGCATCGAAGAACGCAGCCACGGTGGAATGCTCGATGCGGGGCAGGCCCTCAGTGTCTCGCAACTGATCGATACGCGCCGGCATCTCACGGGTCGGACCGCCGCCGCCGTCACCGAAGCCATAGAGGAACAGGCCTTCGGTCACCGCCTGTTTGGCCATCTTGGTGCCGGCCTTGGTGAGCTCGGCCGGGAGCACGGCACAGCTGTAGTTGTCCGCCGGCGGGAAATGCGTGAGGAGCCGGGAGCCGTCGATGCCCTCCCACAGCAGGGTCGTGTACGGAAACACGTTGATCGAGTTCCACGAGAGTTTCTGCGTGATGAAGGTGTCGCAGCCGGCACCCCGCGCGATCTGCGGCAGCCCCGCCGAGTAACCGAACGTGTCGGGTAGCCAGAAGGACGTGGCGGTGATCCCGAGATGGTCCCGCAGCCAGGTCTGGCCCTGCAGGAACTGCCGGGCGAACGACTCTCCGCTGGGCATGTTGCCGTCGGGCTCGACCCACGTGCCGCCCTCGACGATCCAGCGGCCGTCGGCCACGCGGGCCTTGATCCGTGCGAACAGGTCCGGGTAGCGCTGCTGCACCCATGCCAGGTGCTGGACCTGCGATGACGCGAACACCAGGTCCGGGTCGTCGTCCATGACGGCCAGTACGTTGGCGAAACTGCGAGCCACCTTGCGGACCGTCTCCCGGAACGGCCACAGCCATGCGGTGTCGATGTGGGCGTTGGCCACCGCATGCAACCGTGGGACGCTGGCCGCGTTGGGCGCCTCGAACAGCGGTCGCAAGGCTTCGATGACCTCCGGCCAGGGATCATCGGCGCGCAGGTCATCGATGAGATCGCAGGCGTTCCACAGGGCGGTCAGGCCCCGCGCAGGATCCGGCAACTCCTTGGTGAGGGCAATCGCCAGCGAGAGGCCTTGGGCGGCCTTCTCGGCCGTGCGATTGATCCTGACCAGCTGGGCCCGAGAGACGGACAGGCGGGGTGCGGCCTGTGGGTCGGGTCCCAGCGAGGTGTCGGTCGGGTACCAGTCGAACGTGGGCATGGGGTTGGCGGCGGCTTCGACGTAGAAGTCGAGGTCACGGGTGTGGGCGGGGATGCGGGGACGGCCGGCACTCAGCGCCTCTACCGGTGCCCCCTCGCCACTGAAGAGCAGTGCCTCGCCAGTGGCAGGGCCCCACGTCCAGCCCAGGTCGATGTCGAGGTCGGTCTGTTCCAGTGGCCAGTCCGCGGGCACCCGGCCCTGGAGACGGAACCAGGTGGTCGACCACGGCCGGCCCCACAGTGTTCCACTGCCGGCAAGGCGTGTATGTGGCCGCCTTCGCCTGGGCGAATGGAATCGGGTCCGGGGTCTCCTCGGCCATGCTCAGTTCGAGGCCGTGCCAGCCGGTGTAGCACGCCGCGTACACCCGGTCGCGAAGGGTGCGTTCGGCGCGGGCGAGGATGTGGTCGGGGGCTGCCTGCATGCGTCCATCTTCCCGTTTGGGCGGGGCTTAAGCGATGTGTGCACCGTCGTTGGCAGGCTCCTCCGCTTGCACCGCGTTCGGCACTTGTTGCGATTCACCGCGGCGTGTCGCAGCACCTTCTGCCCAAATCCTCGCAGTCACCTTCGCAGCCCGGCATCCGTGGTCACCCTGCACTTCCCCGACGTCGAACGGTTTCGGCTCGGCGCGCGAAGGTCTGGGAGTACTCGCGCCGTCTCGTCACATCTGACGTCCTGGCACCGGCTACTTCGCGGCGTTCTGCTCCTTGAGCAGGTCCCGGATCTCGCCCAGAAGTTCCTCGGCCGAAGTCTCCGCCGCCTCCTCCTGGCGCTTAGTCAACCGGCCCTTCAGATGGTTCATGGGAGCCACGAAGACGAAGTACACGACGGCCGCCGTGACCAGGAACGTGATGACCGCCCCGATGATGATGCCCAGGTTGATGACCTGGTCCCCCGGCAGGGTCAGGGTGCCACCGATCCCGTCCTTGCTCACCCCGATGATGTAGAAGAAACTGTTCACCATCGGGGTGATCAGCGCGGTGTTGACCGCACCGATCACGGCGGTGAAGGCGGCCCCGATGACGACCGCGACGGCGAGGTCGATGACGTTTCCGCGCAGGATGAATTCCTTGAATCCTTTAAGCATGATCCGATTTTAGGCTGAGGGGTTCTGGCCGACCTGAGCCAGTAGGGCCTCGATCGAATCGTCGGACGCCGACGCGGGAGCGGAGGCAGGCGCCACCGGTCGCCGGGGAGCACCGGCGCAGAACCGCGTCACCACGGCCAGACCGAATCCCACCGCGGCTGCATACAGCGGGTTGATGGTCACCTGTGAGGAGGCGCCGAAGGCATCGGGGACCAGTACGCGTGACTGCATGGCCCAGGCGAGGAATGCTGCGAGCAGGGGTGTGACAGTGAGGGCGCCCAACCAGGTCGACCTGTGTTTGAGTAGCCGCAGGATCAGCCCCACCAGGGCGGCCAGCACGATCGCGGCGACGGTCCCGCCCACGCCGTACACCAGTGACTGCGACCAGGTGCTCACGTCGGCGGTCTCGGGAGTCAGGCGGGTCAGTGCGGCCTCGACCGGTGCGCCGGCTGCGGCGAAGAGGGCCAGCGTCCCGGCCAGCGGGTAAAGCAGCGCTGCGGCGATACCCACCGCGGTCGAACTGGTCACGTAGATCAGCCCGGCGACGACCGCCCCCGTGAGGATCACGCCGAGCCAGACGAGCAGCCCCAGCGCGACCCCACGCCCCGTTCGCCACCAGGGCCGGCCGACGGTGTGCAGGAGCCACAGTGCGGCGACGACGCCCGCTGCGCCGGCGGGAGTCCACCACGACAGCCCTTCGACGGTCGTCACGCTGCCAGCGGCGTTGGTGACCGTGTCTGAGATGCGCGTGGCCAGGACGAGCAGTGCGGACGCGCCCGCGGCGGCCAGCGCCGCCAACGGTGCACCGACCCACGTTGAGCGATGCGCTCGCAGGGCGATGAACAGGGCAACGACGCCGGTCACCAGCAGCGGCGCACCAGTGGCGGTGACGGTCCAGGCCACCCCCACCGTGGAGTCCACTGACTGCTGCCAGGTGCCCAGCAGTCCCAGGCCGCCCAGCCAGGGACCGAGGTGCCACCACACGGTGTCGGTGAGCCCGACGTAACCGACGCCAAAGGCGATGCCGATTCCCACGACGACGGCGAGTAGCACCGCCAATACCCCATCGACCACCGCGCGGATCATCCGAACTCCTGGGTTTTCGCAGGGAAGGCATCGGTCATGACCACGGCGGTGAACCTCGACAGACCCGGGGCGGTCACGTCCACCCCGGTGATCTGCCCCCCGTCGCTGGTCCGCATCCGGGTATTGGCCCAGTAGTCCAACGGAACCGGCCGCCCTTGCGCGTCGAGTAGCAGGATGCCGACGTAATGCTGATCAGCGGTGTAGCCGGAGGGCGCGCGGACCTCCGCCGACACCACACCGTCGGTGTAGTTCACCGTGGCGACCTCCAGGCCGGGAACCCGTTGCAGAGCCGGGCTCTTCGCGGTCTCCCCCAGGAAGGTTCCGGCGGCGGTGATGACCCCCGCGGTGTCGCACATCCCGGTCGCCGGCATGAGTGCCCCGTAACTGGGGATGTCCTGGCACACCGCCTCGGCCAGGAACTGCGAGGTCGGTTCCACCTCGCCATCCGGGCCGAAGGTCCCCCGCAGGTCGAAGCGTTGCAGCGGCACCGGTCCGAACGTGAACCACAAGTTCACGCCGCTGGCGTTGAGCTCGAAGGTTCCGCCGCGTTGCCGGCCTGAGACGGGGAAGGCGAACCTGGCGCTGGGGTCCGCGACGATCTGGCCCTGCTCGTTCCGTTTGGCTCCCACGAACCAGACCACGGTGTTGTCGTCGCCGGTGCGAACAGCGCCGCCGATCCAGTCGTAGAAGTCGAAGCCGATCTGGTTGACGCTGGTCAGCATCGGTGGCAGTGGCACCGCCAGCCGCGACAACGAGAGTCCGGAGGTCTCATCAGCCTGCACCCTCGGGTTCCAGGCGACGCCGTCGGCACCTGTGCGCGCGGTGAAGGATCCCGTGTACGGCGCCAGATCGCCCGGACCCACCGCGACATTGGCCAGGCGGGGTCCGCCGGTGGTCACGAGGCCGGTGAGCGTGACGCGGTACTCGGTGTCGGCAGCCAGCATCTCCAGCGGCCGCACGAAGACGTAGCGGCCATCGCCGGAGAACGACACCTGCGTCTCCAAGTGCGGCTCAACGGCGACCTGCACACCCTCGGGGACGATCCGGGCAGGCACAGTCCGGCCGGCCTCCCGGATCAGCACTCGCCCCGTCATGTAGCCAGCGGGGCTGATCGCCACGGGCTGGGCTGCTGGCACCAGGCCGCCGCCGACGTCGACGCCGAGCAGGTACTGCCCATCGGTGGGTAACTCGGCGGAAGTGCAGCGGCCCTCGTTGGGAACCCGCAGGCAGTAGTCGTAGGGCACGAACCAGACCGCGCCGTCCTGACTGCCGATGTAGACACCCTTGGTGCCCAGCGCAGGGGAGGAGTTGAGCTGGTTGCGCGCGGTCAGGGTTGGCTCGGTCGAGGTGGTGTCGAACGTCCAGCGCCGGGACCCGTCATTGGTGTTGACAGCGACCACGTGACCGTTTGCGGCTCCCACGTAAACGATGGGCGGGCCGCCGGCGACTGGCGCTTGCCCGATCACCGGTGAGCTGCGGATCGGCGCGCCGGTGTCGTAGGTCCAGAGGATGTCGCCGTCGGGGCTGACGCTGTATAGCAACCCGTCTGTGGAGCCGATGATGATCTGCTCCAGGGCCCCATCGGATTCCAGCAGAGCCGGTGAGGCGTAGATGTGGTCGCCGGTCGTCACCTTCCACCGCACGCTGCCGTCAGCGGTGTCCAGTGCGTACAGGGTGCCGTCGAAGGACCCGGCATACATGGTGCCGGCGGTGTCCAGCGCCGGCGAGGATGTGACGTAGCCCAACGTCGTGCGTTGCCACTACTGGGTGCCGTCGGCCGACAGGGCGAAGAGACGCTGGTCAACGCTGCCCCAGAAGGTCGTGCCGGAGTCGTCCATCGCGGGCACGGTCCATACGGCGTTGTTCGCCTGGTAAGCCCACTTCTGGCTGCCGTCGGGGTTGACCGCGTAGGCTCCGCCGCCGGTGTTGCCCTGGTAGATCACCCCGTCGGGCCCGACGTTGGGGCTGCCTTCCCACCAGTTCACCAGTTGCCCATCGACGGTGGGCAGCGTCGGGCTGAACGTCCACACGGTGCGCTGATGGGCGGGGATCGCAGGGTCGGTGCTGACCTTGTACATCTTCTCGTCGCCCGAGCCGATGATCAGGGTCTGGTCGTCGAGCAGCGCGGGCGCGGTGTCGATGATCTCCCCGGTCTCGAAGCGCCAGACCTCCTTGCCCGCCTCATCGAGACCGTAGAGGTTGTGGTCGGCGCTGCCGATGTAGATGCGCCCGTCGGCAGCGACGACTGGGGTGCTGAAGATGCCCTTCCCGGTCTGGAATGTCCACGGATCGCTGCCCGGATCGACACCGCGGATGTCCGAGGCCCCGGTGTTGCGCAGGTCGTGGCGCATCGTGGGCCAGGCAGCGCCGGGCTGTGTCTTCGACTCCGCTGCCGGTACGGCTGCCGGGGGCTGCGCCCAGGCGATGCCGCCCAGCAGCGCCCCCGAGGCAACGACGATCGCCAGTGCCCGCACGGCTTCAGGCTAGTCCGCGCAGGGAATGTGGTGTCCGCGTCTGGCGGTTCTAATCGACCGTCCGCAGGTCGAGGTCGGGACCGACTCCTCGGTGGTCGGTCGGCGACCTCCGCGTTGGGCGCCTGCCCCGGCCAGCACGACGAGCAGGATGCCGGCCACCTGCCAGACCTGCGGGATCTGCGACAGCACGACCGCGCCCAGCAGCAGGGCGAATGCCGGTTCCAGAGCCATCAGCGTTCCGAACGCGTGGGCCGTCATCTCCCGCAAAGCCAGTAGTTCCAAGGCGTATGGCAGGACGGGCAGCAGGATCGCCAGCCCGACGGCGGTCAGCAGGATCGACCACGTGAGGTGCCCCATGGCCTGTGGAACGCCGAAGATGGCGGCCGTCACCGCCGCGATCGGGATGGTCAGCGACAGCCCGGAAAACCCCTCGAAGCGGTCGCCGAGCGGTTGGGTCAGCACGATATAGACGCCCCAGCCCACCGCGGCGAGCAGGGCGAAGGCGACCCCGGCGGCGTTGACCTCACCCTTCCAGGGTCGGGTCATCAGCACGACTCCGACCAGCGCGAGCGCGGGCCAGACCAGCATGCGCGGGTGGTGGCTTCGGACGGCTGCGACGGTGAGGGGGCCGAGGAACTCGATCGCCACCGCCGTTCCCAGCGGGATCCGGTCCAGAGCGGCCAGGAAGCCGATGGTCGTCAGGCCGGTGGCGACGCCCAGGCCCAGCAGCACGGGCAGGTCGGCGCGCCGGATGGACTTCAAGGGGGGTGGTGCCAGTGCCATGAAGATCACGGCGCCGACGGTGAGGCGCAGCCACGCGGTGCCCGCTGCGCCCACCTGCCCGATCAGCCCCACCGACAGCGCCGATCCCAGTTGTACCGAGAACATGGAGGCGATCGGCAGTGTCCAGGGCGGCACTCTCATCGTGGCCGCCAGAGCCCGATCCGCGTGCGTCGCCGGCGCTGCTGGGCCGCCACCCCGGCGTCGCCGCGGCGTTCGAGCGCCGCCGACACCTCGTCGCGGTGCGCGAGGGACTCCTCATCGTCGTACTTGAACTTCGCGTCCACCCGCAGCACCTCCAGGCGCACGCCGCGGATCCCCGACAGCATGCGCCCGTACGGCGGCGTCTGTACGGCCAGGGGCGCGTGGCCGCCCTCGGGCTGGAAGTCGGCCATCTGCGCGGTGAGCAGATCCACCTTCGCTTGGGGATCGTCCACGATGTGCGGGCGGCAGGTGAACTGCACCGCTGAGTAGTAGCTGGTGGGGACGCCGTTCTCGGGCGGCCCGCCCTTGTGCCGCCAGTACCCCGGGATGAAGGCGTAGTCACCGATGACGGTGACGCTGACCTCGGTGGCTGCCTGCAGGTGCGGCCAGACCGGGTTGGGCCGGGCCAGATGCATGAGAAGTTCGCCCTTGGCCAGCGTCACGTGGGTCGGGATGACGTGTGGCGCCTGCGTGGTGTCGAGGTTGTTCACGGCCAGCACGGCGAACCGTCCCGACCGCGCGAGCCACGTCTGCCACTCCTCCTCGTCGAGGGCGGCGTCCCAGGGGTGGATGAGCATCAGGCGCGCAACCAGCGCTGGGCAACGTGGAGCGGCGTCAAGGCGGCGATCAGGTCGTCGGCGGCCGCTTGCAGGACATCGTCGGTCAGGGGGTCGAGGGCATCCAGGATGAACAGCACACTGGTGGTTTCGTCGGTCAGGGCGGTGCGCGGCGACTGCCGCCAGTTCCAGCGCCGGCACGTCACCCCGGCGTCGTCGGCCCACACCACCTCACCGACGAGGGGGTGCTCGATGACCGCTTCCCCGCCGGCGACGGTCTCGAAGCGTTCCTCGCCGGTGGCGCGGATGAGTCGCGGCGAACTTGAGTAGCGGGACAGGTCCTCACCTCCGACGGGCAGCTGGTAGCGCACGGAGACCGCGTTGTAGGTGTCCGTGAGCCGGTTGATGCGGGGCAGACCCGCCTCGGCTCGCCGGATCAGCGCCTCCGCACTGTTGCGAGTTCGCTGTGGTTTCGCGCCGAACGCACGGTACGCCTGGCGCCACGCGGCGATGTGCGGTAACTCGTCCACCGGGGTATGCGCGAGGGCCTCGCGGGCAACGGCCTCGGCCTTGGTCAGTCGCGCTTCGCTGGCCTCGTCGCTCGGGCCTGGCGCGATCCCGTCGGCAGCTATGAGCAGCGCGCGGTAGTCCGGCCGCAGGGCGAAGACGGCGGCGTCGACGCGCGCACCGTCGAGGAATTGCTCGATCATGATCGACCTTTCGGGATGCCGACTCCGGGTTCGAAGACGGACAGGGAGAAGTGCACCGGGTGTTCGCCCGGATTGCGGTACGCGTGAGGAATGTCCCCGGCGAACGAGGCCGCATCCCCGGGTTGCAGGTCGACGCGTTGCCCAGCGACCTCGATGGTCAAGAGCCCGGAGTGCACGTGCACCAGTTCCATCGTGCCCGCCGAATGCGGTTCGCTGGGGTAGTTGTCGCCGGCTGCCAGGGTCCAGTCCCACAGCTCTACGACGTCGGGCGGCTCGCTGCCGGCGACGAGCACGGCCGCACCGCCGCCGGCGCTCGTCCACAACACAGCGCCGTCGCCGGCGCGGACCAAGCGCAAGGGAGCTGGTTCGGGCGGCTCCACGAGAGCGGGCAGGCCGATGCCGAGAGCGTCGCTGAGTTTGAGCAAGGTGGCAACGCTGGGGTTGGCCTCACCCTGCTCCACGCTGATGATCATCCTGCGGCTGACGCCGGACACATGGGTGAGGTGATCCAGGGTCCAGTTGCGGGCCTGCCGCTCCTGGCGGACCCGCTTGCCGATGGCAACTGCCAGGCCACTCTCATCCATAAGTGCACTATAGCGCACTAGCAGTGCGTCGCGGTGCTGGAGGCGGTATAGGCTGCGGCCTTTTGCTTTACGCCCCGACGCCCACCACCTGTTCGTCCGGCGCGGTCCGTCAGGCTGGCCCGCCACCGACGGTGCGGTTGGCGGTCCGGACACGTTCGCAACCGGTTCAAAGTTCCGCACGACGGCCTGGGCAACAAGCGCATATGCGGAGATTTGACCCACCTGCCCCGTGCATACCAGGCATATCGGGCGCGGGAAGGGTCAAAGTTCCGCAACCTCCGCGTCCCGATGCGGAGTTTTGAACCGCCCGGACCCTCAACCCTGTGGCCCCGGAAGTCGCCTTCTTCCAGCGCCAGCGGGGATACAGGCACTTGAGCGACCGCTCAAGTCTTGTGTACACTGTGACATGCCCCCAGAGAAATGGGGACCGCCGATCGGGAGGGACATCGGACCTCCCCCTCGACGACCTACCGATTCGGAAGGTTGTCATGCATTTCATCGACACCCAGGATCTGGGTCCGGATGTCATCCGCGCCCAGATGGAACTCATCAGTCTGCTCAAGGAAGCGGACAAGCAGAACGCCTGCCCGAGGCTGCTTGAGGGCGCGTCCCTCGGCATGATCTTCGAAGAGGCATCGACGCGCACCCGTGTGAGCTTCGAGGTCGCCATGACCAAACTCGGGGGCCACGCGTTGTATCTCAAGCCGGGCGAGATCCACCTCGGGCAGAAGGAGAACATCGCCGACACCGCGGAGGTCCTCAGCCGGATGGTCGACGCGGTCGAGATCCGTGCCTTCAAGCACTCGACCGTCACCGACTTCGCCGAGCACGCTCGAGTCCCGGTCATCAATGGCCTGACGGACTACAACCACCCGACCCAAGCGGTCTGCGACGTGTTCACCATGACCGAGCACACCGACAAACCCTTCAAGGACGTGACGGTGGTGTTCGTGGGCGACGCGACAAACGTCTGCACCTCGACGGCGACCATCGTGACCATGATGGGCGGCACGTTCATCCACGCCCGTCCGGAGCAGTACGGCATCAAGGCCCAGTGGCCCACCGTTCTGGATGAGATCGCGAAGAACGAACAGCGTTTCGGCGGCCGGTACTTCGAGACCGAGGACGTCGAGGACGCGGTCGCGAACGCCGACTTCATCTACACCGACCTGTGGTGGTGGTTCGGTCAAGAACACGAGATCCCGGACCGGGTGAAGGCCTTCAAGCCCCGCTATCAGGTCAGCTCGGCACTCATGGCCCGGGCTCCGCGGACCGCCAAATTCATGCACTGCCTGCCGGCGTCACGCGGCGTCGAGGCCACCGACGAGGTCATGGACTCTGCGCAGAGCATCATCTACGACCAGAGCGAGAACCGCCTGCACACCGAGAAGGGCCTGCTGGCCTGGTACATCACCCCCGGCCTGGAGCAGCCCACCCCCGCGCTGCGGGCCTACCACGAGGGTCGCATCGAGAGCTACCTGCAGGCGGTGACATCATGAGTGCCCAGCCGCGCGCACTGCGCATGTTCGACATGATCCTGTTCAGCGTCTGCGCCATGCTGCTGCTGAGCCAGGTCACACTGACCGCGCAGATCGGCCCGTCCGCGATCGTCTGGACGGTCGTCATGATCGTGCTCTTCTTCCTGCCCTACGGCCTGATGACCGCCGAACTGGGCAGCACCTACCCCGACACGGGCGGCATCTACTCATGGATCGTGCGAGCGTTCGGCAACCGCTGGGGCACCCGCGTGTCCTGGTGGTACTGGCTCAATGTCGCGCTGTGGGTACCGAGTGTCTACCTGATGTTCTCCGTGGTCCTCAGCGACATGTTCTTCCCCGACCTGGGATTCTGGCCGCAGGTCGGCATCGCCCTGGTGCTGATCGGTGTGAACTGGGTGGTCAACATGCTCACACTTGATCTGGGCAAGTGGGTCTCCAATGTGGGCGCCATCATCACCGTCGGTGTCATCGCACTGATCGGTGTCGGTGGGTTCATGGCCTGGAGCACCGACGGTTCGGCGACTGCGTTCACGTGGGACTCGGAGTCGATGATTCCGACGGCCGCCACGGCCGCGCTGGCGCTGCCGATCATCATCTACAACTTCCTGGGGTTCGAGCTCATGAGCAGTGCGAGCAACGAGATGCGCAACCCACGCCGCGACGTGCCGCGCACGATCGTGATCGCGGGTGTGCTGATCGGCGCCTTCTACCTGATCTCCACGATCGGGATGCAGGTCGTGATCCCGGCTGAGGAGATCTCGGAGACCAGCGGGCTGATGGACGTGCTCACCGCAGTGTTCGGCTCCGGCATCGGCATCACTGTCGTGGGCATCGGCATCCTGTACGCGTTCTTCGCCGCACTCATCCCGTGGACGATCGGGGCGAACCGGGCTGCCGCGCAGGCCAGCGAACAGGGCGATCTGCCGCCGGTGTTCAAGAAGGTCAACGCCAAGCGGAACACCCCCGTGGGTGCTGCCACCTTCACCGCGATCGTCAGCGCGGGCATCACCGTCGTCTACGGCGTGTTGTTCTCGGTGACGAACGGAGACATCGACGCGCTGTTCTGGAGCCTGTTCGCGTTCTCCTCGATCGTGTTCCTGCTGCCGTACGTGGCGATGGCGTTGGCCTTCCTGCGACTGCGTGCCACAGACCCGGGTGCGCAACGTCCCTACCGCGTCCCTGGCGGCAGCGCAGGCGCATGGGTCTGCACGGTGCTTGTCGTCATCCTGTTGGTCGCAGCCGTGATCTTCTTCGTCTGGAATCCCTGGGCGGAGTTTGACGCAACGACCACGTGGTTGATCGTCGCCGGCCTGGCCGCGACGTTCGCCGCGCAGGAGATCATGGTGCGCCGCGCACCACGCTGGAAGGTGGCCGCTGAACATCCCGAACTCAACGCCGACGTCGAACTCGAGGGCATCGCCCCCGATACGGCTGCCGACATCCACAAGGTGAGTGAGACACGATGACCTACATCATTGACAGCACTCCGAAGGCAGACGGGTTTCGGATGCCGGCGGAGTGGGAGAAGCAGTGCAACTGTTGGATGGTCTGGCCCGAGCGCCCCGACAACTGGCGCCTGGGCGGCAAGCCCGCACAGGACGCGTTCACCCGCGTCGCGGAGGTGATCTGTGAGCACGAGCCGCTGACGATGGTCGTGTCGGGGCAGCAGTACGTCAACGCCCGCGCACATCTGCCCGAGCAGGTGCGCGAGGTCGAGATGAGCACCGACGACTCGTGGATTCGCGACACCGGGCCGACGTTCGTGGTCAACGATCACGGGCAGATGCGCGGGGTGGACTGGCGGTTCAACGCCTGGGGTGGCCTCGAGGGCGGGCTGTACTTCCCGTGGGACCACGACGATCTCGTGGCGCGCAAGGTCCTCGAGATGGAGGGCGTGCCCATGTACCGGGCCGACTTCGTGCTCGAGGGTGGCTCGATCGACGTGGATGGCCAGGGCACCGTGCTGACCACCCGGGAGTGCCTGCTCAATCACAACCGCAACCCCCACCTGACCGAGGCCCAGATCGAACACAATCTGCGCGAGTACCTCGGCGTCGACAAGGTGATCTGGCTGCCCCGTGGGGTGTATCTGGACGAGACCGACGGGCATGTCGACAACTTCGCCCGGTTCGCCGCTCCTGGGGTCGTCATGCTCACCTGGACCGACGACGAGAACGATCCGCAGTGGGAGATCTCCAACGAGGCGCTGCGGGTACTGGAGTCGACCACGGATGCCCGGGGCCGCGCCCTGGAGATCGTCAAACTGCACCAGCCCGGGCCGATCTACATCACGGCAGAGGAGGCCGCGGGTGTCGATCACATTCCGGGCGTGCAGCCGCGCGTCGAGGGTGAGCGGCTGGCAGGCTCGTACGTCAATTCCTTCATCGGCAACGGGGTGCTTGTCGTGCCGGTGTTCGACGACGTCCATGACGAGGAGGCGATCCTGACCTACAAGCGCTTGTTCCCCGATCGCGAGGTCGTCACCGTACCGGGTCGGGAGATCCTGCTCGGCGGGGGTAACGTCCACTGCATCACCCAGCAGGAACCAGCCACGTGACGAGTCAGGTGCACATGACCGCCGGCGATCGGCGAGAGTCGCTGATCGCCGCGGCCGTGCGCGTCATCCGGGCCAACGGCATGCTCGAGTCGAGCACCCGGACCGTGGCCAAGGAGGCCGGGGTGAGCGTGGGCCTGATGCACCACTACTTCGCCAGTTACGACGACCTGATGGCCGCCGCCTTCGAGCGGGTGGCCCTCGAGGACCTGCAGCGTGCGCGGGCCGTCGTGACGGCGTGCGCCAGCGCGCGCGAGCGGCTTGACGCGGTGGTGACGGAGTTCCAGCCGGCCCGGGACGCCTGGCAGTTCCAGTGGTGGATGGACGCCTGGAGCAGTTCGGCGCGCCACCCGGCCGTGCGCGAGATCGCGGCGAAGATCAACCAGCGCTGGCAGCAGCTCATCGAGGAGGGCACCTGCCCCGATCCGCGAGCCTCCGCCTGGCGGCTGCTGGCGCTGCTGGACGGGCTGACGATCCAGGTGGTCGCCCAGACCGACGGTCCGGGCCGGGCCGATGTCGAGCGGTGGTCACACCACGCCGCCCGGGTCGAGACGGGCCTGGCTTAGCGTCTGTCTGACAGGCGCGGCGTGCCGATGAGGGTCTCGCGTAGCGTTCGCCTCGCGTCTGGCGGCGCAACCTTTGCGGTGGGCTGGGTCTGGCTGTTGCCGCTCTGAACGTGTCAATGAGACCTTCAAGAAGTCCCCGCCACTGACATTCTTCCGGGCCCGACAGCACCAACAGTCGAACATGTCATAGGGACGCACGTAAAGCCCCCCCCCCCGACAAACCCAAGGTGCACATACCCTGTTCGACGGGCCCGGGGCAGCCACGCGGTCATTCCACAGCGACCAGATCGCCCAACGAACAAAGGGCGCCGCCGGTGGCCCCCGGACGGCTACCCGCGCGCCCCGGGGACCCGCACAACGTGATGGAGCGGGCCGGCAACCGTTTCAAACAGCGGCGGGGGATCGTCACTGGCTAGGACAAGAACGCTCGCGCCGCCATTGGCACGTTCCTGTGAACAACCATCACGACTCGCCCTAGTAGTACTTACCCGAGCACAGCAGCGTGTTCTGGGTCCCGTAGACACCCTTGATGCCGTCCTGAGCCAGATTGCCCATGCTCGCCAACTGCGGTGACGCCCACAGGCTGAGCAGTCGATACTTGCCGTCCTTGACCAGCGCGGCTCGGGCACTGATCGTCTGCTTCTTCGCACGCAGGCAGTACGCCGCGCCGGAGTTGAGGGTGCGGGCCTTCTTGGCCGACACTTTCGCGCCCTCCGAGGAGCCAACGAACTGGGTCACGAGGATCGTGGCTGCATCGACCTGTGCCTTGGGTGAGGTACCGGTGAAGTACAGCCAGTAGCCCTTGGGAACCATGAACTTCACGGACCCATTGCGGACCTTCGATGTAGAACTGCGGAATTTGCTGCCGGACTTCCCGCCCTTACTCCACGTGGCCATGATCGAGCAGCCGTCGCAGTTGGCCACCTTCACCGTGACGGGGACCGTGTCCGCGGCTGCGGCCACCCCCGGAGTTAGCCCCGTCAGAACCAGTGCCCCTGCCATCATCCATACGCGCATGCCCGCCAGCCTTTCACAGCGTGTACGCCGCGGTCCATATCCTGAGGGCATGAAGATCGCAGTGGCCGGGATGGGATACGTGGGATTGTCCAATGCGGTACTGCTGGCCCAGCGTCACCAGGTCCGGGCCCTCGACATCGACGCCGATCGGGTGGAGACCATCAACGCCGGCCGCAGCCCCATCGACGACACCGAGATCGAGGGTTTCCTGGACGAGATGGACCTGGACCTGCAGGCCACGACCGACCCCACTCAGGCATTCACCGACGCCGATTTCGTCATCGTGGCCACTCCGACGGACTACGACCCGAAGACCAACTTCTTCAACACCGACAGTGTCTCTGCAGTCATCGCGCAGGTCCGCGGGATCAACCCCGATGCCGTCATCGTCATCAAGTCGACCATTCCGGTGGGTTTCACCGAAGAGATGCGGGCAACCCACGACTACCAAGGCATCTTGTTCGCGCCCGAGTTCCTGCGTGAGGGCAAGGCGCTGTACGACAACCTCTACCCCTCGCGGATCGTGGTGGGGTCGGTCGACGATGCAGGGCAGCGATTCGCAGCCCTGATGGCCGAGGGCGCCCGCAACGATCCACCCGTGATCCTGACCGACTCCCGGCAGGCGGAGGCGATCAAACTCTTCGCGAACACGTACCTGGCGATGCGCGTGGCGTTCTTCAACGAGCTCGACACGTTCGCCGCGAGCCACGGGATGGACAGCCGGGCGATCATCGACGCGGTGAGCCTGGATCCGCGGGTGGGCCCGGGGTACAACAACCCGTCTTTCGGCTATGGCGGTTACTGCCTGCCAAAGGACACCAAACAGTTGCTGGCCAACTACACGAACGTGCCGCAGGCCCTGATCCGCGCGGTCGTCGACTCCAACCGGACGCGCAAGGATTTCGTCGCCGAGCAGATCCTGGCGCGCGAGCCGAAGGTGGTCGGGATCTACCGGCTGGTCATGAAAGAGGGCTCGGACAACATACGGACGTCCAGCGTGCAGGGCATCATGAAACGCCTGAAAGCCAAGGGGGTGGAGGTGATCGTGTACGAACCCGTGCTCACCGAGGACCTCTTCTACAACTCGGAGGTGGTGCGTGATTTCACCGACTTCACCGACCGGGCTGACCTGATCGTGGCCAACCGGCTGCACCCCGAACTGGCCGACGTCATGGACAAGGTCTACACCCGCGACTTGTTCGGCCGGGACTAGGAGGTCGACTGGACGGGGTAGCAGAACGCCACGTTCGCCGGGCATTGAGCATCCCTCTGGGGCAGCCCCCCGAGGGATCGCATGGGGGTGCAGGCGTGTGCGCGTCGTGACCCGCGCAGCTCCGAGGATGATCTAGGACGACCGTGATCGAGTCCTTCTGTCTGCCCGCCGTGGGGGCGGGAGCTTGAGGTCAGGGGTCTTCGAGGGTGCTGCGGTAGACCCGTCCGGTGGGGCTGGTCCATTCCAGGATCCCGCCGGGGAGTCTGCGGACTTTCCACGCGGTGTGAGTTTTGAGGCGGTGATGGTGCCGGCACAGACACGCGAGGTTTGCCTCGTCGGTGGGCCCGGCCGGCCAGGGGGTCAGGTGGTCGAGGTCGCATGCTCGGGCGGGGCGCTGGCAGCCGGGGAAGCGGCAGTGCCGGTCCCTCACCTGCACGTACCGCCGCATGGCAAGGCTGGGGGCGTAGCGGATGCCCATGGGTGGGCGGGTCAGGATGGTCACGGAGGGTGTGTGCAGCCGGGCCAGCAGGTCGGCGGCGTGACCGTCGCTGATCGGGCCGTACCCTTCGATCTCGGCCCCGTCGTCGGTCATGATCACGGTCACGGGGACCTGTTGGGCGGGGCTGATCCCGGTCAGCAGCTCCACGAAGGTGTCGGCCTGGTTGGCGTCCCGCGACCCGTCGGTGGAGCGGCAGCCGGCCCGCACCGACTCCATGCAGGCGCTGGCTTCTTCGGCGGTCAGGTACGCCGAGAGGGTGGCCATGCCGTCCGGTTCCGGGCTCAGCCACACCCCGCGCTGTTTGCGGGCCCGCTTCCGGCGCCGTTCGGCGGCGTCGGGGTCGATCCGGTCGACCTGGCGGGTCAGCCACGGACGCAGCTGCGACCTCGTGTGGGTGGCGGCGTAGGTGATGGCCCGGTCGGCCACCTCCCGCCGGTCGGACAGCTCCAACCCGCTGGTGGCGCGGACGATCTCCCGCACCGTGCCCAGATCGATCCGGCCCTCAGCCAGGGCAGCCAACACGGCGGGCAGGTCGGTGACCACATCCACCGCCACATCGACCATCGCCGAGGCGACACCCGGGCTCCAGAGCATCGCGCAGGCGATCTCCGGCGGGCACGGGTCCACGACCACCCCGTCGGGGTCGGCACCAGCCTCACTCTCTTGGTACACCTGATGGAAGGCCACCAGTTGCCGGGCGTGGAAGAACCCGATCATCGCCTCCGCGGCTTTCGCGACCTCGAGCGGGTCACCGTCGGGCAGCATCGCCTCCCACGCCGCAACCATCAATTCATCCATACCCCAATGTTAGAACGGGGGTACGACAAAACAATCTCTTGATCAAGGACTGTGGATCGACAGGGTGGCTACCCGCGCCACTGAGGACAACACATCAAGGTCCCGGCTCACACCGCGCCCACATTACGGTCTTTCAGTCGGGCACTAGCCCATCTTGAGCCGGGGCCAACCACCCGCGCAACGCCTCAAAGACCGTCTCGTCGTTGAGTAGCTGCAGATGCCCAACCCCGCCGAGGTGTAACCCTTCACCCTGCACAGCCGAAGCGCTCGGGTAGCGCACCATGCCGTCGCCGACCAGGCGGCCCATGGGGTGCTGGGGGTCACGCGTGAGTGTCGAGGCGATCCAGTAGTAGGTCGTGTGCGGCAGGAAGGGGACCTCGGCGCAGCGGTTGGCGAGGAACTCGTCCACGTCCTGATCGCGCCAGTCGTCCTCGACCAATGAGCCGAACCGAAGGTCCTTCACGCCGGCGCTGCGGTTGGCCAGCACACGACCGATCGGCTCCGACTCCGGCACTCGGCGCATCACCCAGTCGATCACATGGACGGCCTTCTCCAGCGGCGCCCCCAGGTGGGGAGTGCCCAGACTGACCACGGTCACCACCTTGGAGGTCCACGGCGTTTCATGGTGGCACGCGCTGCGGGACACGAGGCCGCCCATCGAGTGCCCGACCAGGCTGACCGACTCCACGGGCACCGGCCAGCGCGCGACCAGGTCGTCGATCAGATCGCTGAGGGCGCGGCCGTTGTCACTGATGTGCCGACCGGAGTTGAACCGAACGAAGACGGGGGTCAGGCCGTCATCGATGAGGCGTTCGCCGTAGGTCGGTCGCTGCTTGGAGGACCAAGCCCGTTCGTCCTCGGCCAGGCCATGTACGAAGACCACGACGTGGCCGGTGGCGTCCGGGTAGTCGACGGCGGGGTCGGCGTCACGACCAGCCACCCGCAGCGACATGGTCAGGGCAAGCTCGGGGTGTTCCTCGGCGATGAAGTCCCCGTGGAAACCGTTGACGACCGGCTGCAGGGTCCGGCCCCACCGGGTGGCGCCCGGCTCCACACCAGTGCGGCTGCCGAGACGGGAGACTGCCTTCGGCGCTCCAACGTGTGCCTTCTCGACCACGCCATAGACCGCCGCGGCCGTCACGGTGTGTGCGCGGTGGTACGGTTTCGCGACGGCGGGCAGGGCCGCATCGACCCGGTCGGCGATCGCCATGTGGGTGTCCGCAGTGATCCTCACCATTCCGCCCAGAGCCTTGCCGGTCAGCGCCCCGAGATCCTTCCACTGTGCACTCATGGCAGCCTCACTCTCATGTCGCGGCTTCCGCCTTCGATCTTGTCGTACTCCACGGTCCCGACAGCCTTCAGTAGCCGTGCGGGCGCCTCGTTGGTGCCCAGCATGTAGCCGGTCAGATGGGTGATGCCCCGCCGCGACGCCTCCCGCGCCACGGCCTGGGTCAGCAGCCGCCCTGCGCCGCGGCCGTGGATCTCGTCAGTGATGGCGATGCAGAACTCGGCGGTGTCGGGCTGACCGGGCAGCCGGATGGCGTGTGCCAGGCCGAGGATGATGTCCTTGCAGGACCTGCGCTTCCAGACCAGCACCAGCGCCAGCTCTTCGGTGTCGAACAGGTGCCGGATGTCGGCCTGCGACAGCCGCGGTTTGCTGGACATGAAGCGGCGGTACTTGGTCTCGTCGGACAGATGGTCGAAGCCCTTGATCAGGTCCATGCGGTCGCTGGGTTCCATTGGCCGGACCGCGACCCGCAGACCGTGGCTCAAGGTGCCTTCCGTCAGATAGGTCATTGTGCTCATGTATCCAGAGTGCCCTCCAGGCAGCACAATCAATAGTGGCTTCAGCACAGATGTCGAGGCGATAATTGTTCGGTGACAACAAATTCGATGCATGTCCCGGCGTTGCCCGCCGCTCTCGTGCAGGACATTCGCGACCAGATCCCGCACGTCGCCGAGATCACGGTCGCGACAGTGGCCGCGGAAGTTGCTGCCTATGCCCCCGCGACGCAGGACCCGTATCGCGCCGAACTCGAGGCCGGTGTCCGAATCGCATTCGAGCAGTTCGCGGGGCTGTTCTCCGACCCCGAGCCGGAGGCGCTGGCCCGGATCACCCGGGCGGCTCGGTCCTTGGGCCGTACCGAGGCCCGGCGCCGGCGCGGCATCGGTGCCCTGCTGACCGCCTACCAGGTGGGCACGGGCGTCCATTGGCAGGAGGTGTCCCGAGTTGGCCCTTGCCCACGGCGTGGATGCCGGCACCCTCGCGGAGCTCGCTGGCCTGATCTTCGCCTACAACCAGCGGCTGTCGGCCGCCAGCGTCGAGGGATACGCCACTGAGACCCAGACGCGGGAGCGCCACCGCGAGGTGCTGGCCGAAGCCCTGTTGTCCGGTGAGCCGACGGAGGGACAACTGGGTCGCGCCGGCCTGGACGCCACCGGCGACCCTGACCTGTGTGCTGCTCGAGCCGAACCACGTCGGTGCGGTGCTCAGTGCCTTCCCCGACTGCCTGCAGACTCCGGTCGAGGACGCGGTCGCGGTGCTCGTCCCCGATGCGACACGTCCGGTCCTGATGCGGGCGGTGACCGGCACCTCTGCGATCGTCGGTCCCACCGTGGCCTGGCAAAGAGCCGCCGATTCCTACCGGCGGGCGTTGGCGCTGGCCGAGCTTTGGTCCAGGAGCGGCCGGTGGACACCGAGGAGCACCTCGTGGACCTGGTGCTGACCGGCGACGCGCTGGCTGATCTGCGCGCCCAGGTCCTCGTGCCGTTGGGCGGCAACGATCGGCTGCGAGAGACCCTGCGGTCCTGGCTGCTGCATCAGGGCCGCCGCGACGCCGTGGCGGCTGATCTGTTCGTGCACCCGCAGACGGTGCGGTACCGGATGGGCCAGATCCGCGAGATCTACGGTGAACGTCTCAACGACCCGCATGAGGTGTTGAAACTGGTTGTCGCCCTGGGCTGAAACTGCGCTGGTACGTACGCTGTCTCCATGCCGGAGTGACTGGCAGGTGCGTCAACGTTTGCGTCCGGGCCCACGTTGAACCAGCGGGACAGGTGAGCGGGCGCGTCACTGACCCGTATCGTGGCGGCATGGTCCGTTCGCTGCTGCTGAATCCCCGTGACCTCGAGTTCCTGCTCTACGAATGGCTGGACGTTGCCACGCTCACGGCCCAGGACCGGTTCGCGGAGCATTCGCGGGAAACGTTCGACGCGGCTCTGGATCTGAGCCGAACGGTCGCCGAACGCCACTTCGCGCCGCACAATCGCCGTAACGATCTCGAGGAACCCACGTTCGATGGGCAGACGGTGTATCTGCATCCCGAGATCGGCGAGGCGTTGCAGGTGTTCCACGAGACCGGTCTGATGAGCGCTGGCATGCCTGAGCGGGTGGGTGGGATGCAGTTGCCGGCCGTCGTCACGACGGCATGCTTCGCCTGGTTCCAAGCAGCCAACATCAGCACGTCGGGCTACCCGTTCCTCACTGTTGCGAACGCCAACCTGCTGTTGGAGTACGGCACGCCGGAACAGATCCAGACATATGTGCTCCCCATGCTGGAAGGGCGCTACTACGGCACGATGTGCCTATCCGAACCGCAGGCGGGCTCATCCCTGGCCGATGTGGCGGTGCGGGCCGAACCGCAGGACGACGGCAGTTACCGACTGTTCGGGAACAAGATGTGGATTTCCGGCGGGGACCATGAGTTGTCGCAAAACATCATCCATCTGGTGCTGGCACGGGTCGCCGGTGCTCCGGCGGGAGTCAAAGGGCTCAGCCTTTTCATCGTGCCCAAGTGGCTGCCCGAGGAGCGTAACGATGTCGTGCTCGCGGGGCTGAACCACAAGATGGGCTTTCGCGGGACGACGAACACGTTGCTGAACTTCGGTGAGGGGCGTTTCACCCCGGCGGGACAGCCTGGCGCGGTCGGCTACTTGATCGGGGAGCGGAACCGCGGCTTGGCCTACATGTTTCACATGATGAACGAGGCACGCATCGGGGTGGGAGTGGGCGCGGTGGCACTGGGCTACACCGGTTACCTGCATGCCTTGGAGTACGCGAAGACCCGTGAACAGGGTCGACCCCTTGTGAACCGGGACCCGACATCCGCGCAGGTTGCGATCATCGAGCACGCTGACGTCCGCCGGATGCTGCTGGCCCAGAAGGCGTATGTGGAGGGCGGCTTGGCGCTGAGTCTGTACTGCGCGCGGCTCGTGGACACCGAGGATCCTGTGCTGGACCTGCTGACACCGATCGCCAAGAGTTGGCCATCGCAGTGGTGTCTGGCTGCCAACGATCTGGCGATCCAAGTCCACGGAGGTTACGGCTACACCCGGGACTACCCGGTCGAGCAGTTCTACCGGGACAACCGGCTCAATCCGATTCACGAGGGCACGCACGGCATCCAGGGTCTGGACCTGCTGGGCCGCAAGGTCGTGCAGGATGGCGGCGCGCTGATGCAGGATCTCCTGGGCCGCATCCATGACACCTGCGATCGCGCGGGCGCCGACGCGGTGCGCAACGCGGCCGATCGCTTGGCCGGGACCACCATGCGGCTGTGGGCGACCGGTGATGCCGAACTCGCACTGGCCAACGCCACGGTCTATCTCGAGGCGTTCGGTCACGTGGTGGTTGCGTGGCTTTGGCTGGAACAGTCGCTGGTCGCCGGTGATCAGGCGGGCTCCTTCTATGACGGTAAGCGCGCTGCCGCCGCGTACTTCCTGCGCTATGAATTGCCCAAGGTCGGACCCATGCTGGATCTGCTGGACAGCCTCGAGAGACTGCCCCTCGATGTGGACCCCGCGTCCCTGTAGGTCGCCGACAACCCCGCGTGTGGACCCACAGCGACCTCATCTACCCGATGGGGGAGCGGCTGTCCCTAGACTCTCAGCCATGATCCGCCGCCTCACCATTCCGCTGACTGCCGCCATGATTACTGCTTCGGCGACCCCCGCCCTCGCCGAAGAATTCACTGTCAAACTGGCGCACGGGCCCATCACTGCCACCCTCAACCCGGTCACGCCGGGGACAGCGAGTCCGGGCGACATGCGCCTCTTCTACATCGACCTGACGCGGCCCGGCAAGCAGAAGGTCGTCGGTTTTCTCACCGGCTCGCTGCTGACCACCGCGGTGGCGAGGCCGGTCCCCGGCAAGGAGTACCGCGCGGCCGACCTGATCTTCACGGTCGGGGACTCGCAACTGGTGCTCGGCGGGGTGGCGGTGTATGACCAGAACGCCCCCACCGTGTCCAAGCGATCCTCAGTGATCCGGCCGGTGATCGGCGGCACGGGCATGTACGCCGGGGCACACGGCTGGGCGAAGTCCACCCGCTTCAAGGACAACACCTGGCGGCACACGTTCCATGTAGACGTGGACAAGTAGGGGCGTCCGGCAATCGGAAACACTGTTCCTGAAGCACAAAGATCGAGTGACCGATGCCAGGGGTATGACAGCAACGATCACGCGCTCTCAGTATTCCTATGGTCCCGCAGGCAAGACCGCCGGTTGGGACAACCACGCCTGGGACGGCATCGCCGTGGACGACCCGGACGTTGCAGCCCTGCCGCGGCCGCGTCACCAGGTCCTCCCGTTCCTGAAACACTCTTGGTTCTGGCTGGTGGTGGCCGGGCAGGCCATGGTTCTCGCAGCGTCCTACGTCGCGGCCGTCAACGACAGTCGCGTGCTCGCCTGGCTGACCGTGCCCGGCTACATCGTGTTCATGGCGGGCGCCGTCGTGATCGTCAACCGGCACATCCGCTGGGGTGATCTGCCCGACTTCGCGAGGGTGTTGGGCTGGGGCCTGGCCAGCGGGCTCGTCGCCTTCGTCATCGCACGGATCATTGAGGGGGGCATTGAGCCGCGCGTCATGCCGTTCTCGGCAGAACTCTGGTTGGCGGGGCCCGTCGAGGAGACCAGCAAACTGCTCGTCCCTGTCTTACTGCTCGCATTCGGCGGCCTGGCCTTCAAAGATCCCCGCGCAGGACTACTGCTCGTCATGACCAGCGCGGCGTTCTTCGGAGTGGCTGAGGGGCTGTTCTACAGCATCAATGCCAGCCAGTGGGGGCTCCTCTCGGAGGGCTTCACCAGGCCGGTTTCTGAGATGGGCCACCCGTACATGACCGGCATCGCGGCGCCGGTGATCTGGCTGGCATCCTGGCGTGCCGGCCGGGTCGTGACCAAGGCTGGCATCCTGTCGTGGGTGGCTGTCATGGCTCTGCACTCGGTACACGACGGAGTGGGGGGCTTCGGGAAACAGCAGCAGAACATCACATCGTTCTCGGGACTCGACAGCCAATTCTGGGCGACGACGGCGGGGGGCACCGCGTTAGCCGCGGTGTGGGCCGTTCTTATGTACCTCCTGACGCGTCACACCGCCCGCGAACTCACACCGCCCGCAGCGCTGCCGGACAACCCTGTGCACTGGCGCCCGCAGATGAAACGTTGGGGTTCCACAAGCACGGATTAACCGATGCAAGCGCGGGTAGGGGGCGGACATGGCAACTATCGAAGAGTCGATCGAGGTCGACGTGCCCGTGGCCGTCGCCTACAACCAGTGGACACAGTTCGAGGATTTCCCACACTTCATGAAGGGGGTGGAGTCCGTGACCCAGACCGACGACACGCACGTGCATTGGCGCACCAAGATCGCCGGTGTGGAGCGCGACTACGACGCTGAGATCACCGAGCAGCATCCGGATGAGCGGGTGGCCTGGCGCAGTCTGGATGGGGTATCCAACGCCGGGGTCGTCACCTTCCATCACCTGTCGGACACCCGCACCAAGGTCATGGTGCAGATCGACTGGGAGCCGGAATCGGTCGTGGAGAAGGCAGGCGCGGCAGTGGGTGCCGACGACCATCGCGTCACAGCAGACCTCGCGAAGTTCAAGGAGTTCATCGAGAGCCGCGGGATGCCCACCGGGGGCTGGCGCGGAGATGTTCAGTAGCCTGACGCACTGATCTGCGGGTCGCCGGGCGATGACCCGGGCGTGGCTCCCGCTCGCTTTGGCTTGGCGGTTCTAGGCTGTGTTTCGTGCGCCGCTGGATCCCCGTTCTCCTTGCCGTCTGTGCGCTCGGTGCGTCGGGGTGTGCGGCGCAAAAGGCTGAGTCCGCGGAGCCCACGGCTGCCCCGGTCGCCGCTGCGGAGCCCCGACCGACCGCGGCGGTCGATCTGGAGAGCAGGGGTCCGGCTCAGGTCGTGCACTCGGTCGATACCAAGGACAAGGTGGTCTTCCTGACCATTGACGACGGGCTCGACGCTGAGCCGGCGACCATGCGGTACCTGAGTGAGAACAAGGTTCCGGTGACGGTGTTCCTCACCACGGGAACCGTGACCGACTGGCAGTACTGGAAGGACATGGGGCCGACCGGCTCCATTCAGAACCACACGGTGGTTCACCCGACGCTGACCCAGCTCGGGGAGGCAGGCCAGGAGGCGGAGATCTGCGCCGCAAACGAAGCCATCGTGGGCGAGTTGGGCCAGGCACCGTGGATGGTTCGGCCGCCGTACGGGGCCTACGATTCGACGACCCTGGCCGCCGCTGGTCGTTGTGGGCTGGACTGGGTCGTGCACTGGACTGTCACCGCCCCCGGGGACGATCTGCTCTACCAGCAGGTCGACGGGTCGCTCAAGCCCGGCGACATCGTGCTGACCCACTTCCGCAAGGGTCTTGCCAAGTCCCTGCCCAAGATCGTGGAGGCGATCCACGCTCAGGGGTTCGAGATCGCCCGCCTGGAGGACTACCTGACGCCGCGTGGTGGACCGAAGCCAGCGGGCGCGGACGTCATGCCTGCGGATGCGCAGATGGACACTGACACTGAGAGCAAGGCGTATCTGGTCGCGGACTAGTTGGCTGCCGCAGGATTGGGCAGCTTGTTGCTGCGACACGCCGCGGGAAATCGCACCTTGTGCCCATTTGCTCGTGAGCATCGCCGTCGCGGGGCGGGTGACGAGAGCCGTCGCGCCCCTCCGGGACGCTGCCCCTGGCGGGTGACGAGAGCCGTCGCGCCCCTCCGGGACGCTCCTCCCGATTCTCGCCGTGTTTACCTCGGTTCCAATGGAAAAGCCCCCAAGCGTGGGGGCTTTTCCATTGGAGCGGGTGACGAGAATCGAACTCGCACTGTCAGCTTGGGAAGCTGATGTTCTGCCATTGAACTACACCCGCGCGGTGATCCCATTATGCATGACCGCCACCGTGCGCCGGGCCCCCACCATGAGCCTATGCATCGCCGCTGCAAGCCCAATACGCTTACAGGCATTCGGCCATGAAGGGCACACAATGTTCGGCATCCCGGCAGAACTGTCCGAGGACCCGCGGGTTCGCTACGACGCTGCAGCGGCCCGAGTGCTCTATCCCGTCTCGGGGCTCGTCGGGGCCATGTACCTGGCCCTGGCGATCATGCATCCTTTGTTTGTCGGCGGAACCAATGGCCTCATACTGTCAATCACCGCAGGAATCAGCGCCGCGATCATGCTCACGCTCGCCTGGAGCCGCCGCAATAACGAGAGCATCGATTACGCGCCGTCCCAACTCGCCCTCGTCTTCATCATTCTCATCATCAACTCCACGCTGCACCTCTATCTGACGCAGCAGAACTACCAGAGCACGAACCTCATGCTGGTGACGATCGCCATCGGCATGGCGGTCCTGCAGACGAACTGGTACCTGATCCTGACCGGCCTGTCCTGGGTCGGATTCGTCTTCGGGATGCTGCACATCCCCCAGCCCTATTGGTCCCACTGGTTGATCGCGATGATGCTGGCGACTCTCATCGGCTATCTCATGCGCATGGCGCGGCGGCAAAACATTGATCAGGCGGCGGGCACGATGGCCCAGCAGCACTCCCGGCTCGAGCAGGCCGAGTACCTGGCGGAGAACCGGCAGAATCTGCTGGCCACGATCAGCCACGACATCCGCACACCCGTGACCGGCATCGTGGGCATGGTCGACCTGCTCCTGCAGCGGCCCCTGGATGCCCGCACCAGGGAACTCGTGGTCGGAGTGCAGCACTCCGCGGATGGCCTCACCACCTTGCTCAACAATCTTCTGGACCTGGCGCGGGTCGAGGCCGGTCGCCTGGAACTCGACACCGGCGACGCCGACCTCGAGGACATCATCGATGAGGTCACACAGATGGTCGGCCCACTTGCCCAGCGAAAGCGGGTGCCCCTGATCGCGGCGCTGGACCCGGACCTCGACAGTTGCATCCACACCGACATCAGTCGGCTCAAGCAGGTCCTGCTCAACCTGGTGTCCAACGCGGTCAAGTTCACCGACGCTGGCGCGGTGACCGTGGTCGCCCGACCCGCCCGGGTCAAGCGCCAACCCGGGGTGGACATCGCGGTCACCGACACCGGACCCGGCATGACCGAGGAGGAACTGGGCAGCATCTTCGAGGCGTTCGTCCAGGCCAGCTCCGGGGTGCACAAGCGCCACGGGGGCTCAGGCTTCGGCCTTGCGATTGCTCAGCAATTGACCTTGGCCTTGGGCGGGGAACTGACCGTGAGCAGCGAGCCGGGAGTGGGCACCACCTTCCATGTGCTGCTGCCGGTGGGCGAATTCGAGAAGGACCATCAGAAGCCGCACAGGATCGAGTCCCCCGGTCAGGTGGTCGTCACGGGCCACCCGGTCGCCGCCGAAGCGGTCAGCCTGGCCCTGCGCCGGCGTGGCCGGGAGGTCCTGCAGACCTGTATGGGTACCCCCGACACGATCCACATCAGAGTCGTCGACGACACCATGAACCCTGAGGCAACCCGGCCCCCCGACGACGAGCACCGGCTACTCATCATGGGCCCGACCGTCACCGTGGCCGCATCCCCGACCGCCGGTGAGTATCTGCCCTTGCCCTGGATCGAGGAGCGGCTGCTGGAGGCGCTTGGCGTCGAGGTTCCGGACACCTTCGTCCATCAAGTGGTCGCCCTGCCGACCGACATCAAAATTCTGCTGGCCGAGGATGACGCCACCAACCGCAGCCTGATCACCGAGATGCTGCGCCGGATGGGTGCCGACGTCCGCTCGGTCAGCGATGGTGCTGCCGCGGTCGAGGAGGTCGCGGGCGGCACGTTCGACATCGTCCTGCTCGATCTCAACATGCCGGTGATGGACGGCTTGGAGGCCGTGCGGGTGATCCGCGAACGGTTAGCGCCGATCGAAAGTCTCGCCGTCCTAGCGCTGACTGCGGACCCGGGATGGATCGACAGAAGTGTGCTCACGGCGGCCGGCTTCAATGGCTATGTCATGAAGCCCACGACGATGGCCGATCTGCAGGTTGGCATCACAAAGGCGCTCGAACGCATGCCCCAAGAACAGGTTGTGACTGTGGAGGCGGCGGTGGTCAGTGATGACGCGCAAAGCCTCGATGTAGCCAAACTCGCCCAACTCACCGAAGATCTCGGTGGCCCCGAACTCGTGGTGCAGACCTTGGGGGTCTACCTCGAGGAGTTGCCCCTGCGACTGGTCTCCATGCACCGCAGCATGGAGGCGGGATCAGCAGACGAGGTGCGGGCCACCGCCCATGCCCTCAAGGGCGCCTCGGGGATGCTGGGCGCGATGAAGTTGTACGAGCTGTGCCGCCGGATGGAGACCGAGGCGACGACCGATTTGCTGTTCGAGACGTTCGGAGAAGGTGAGCGGGTCGAGATGCTGATGCGTACGTATTTGGACGAGGTCAACTCTCCGGCAGATACCGCCCCACCAGTGTGAGCAGGGCCTCCTTGTTGAAGGGTTTGGTCAGGTAGGCGTCGAAGCCGGCCAGCAGACCGGTCTCGGCAGCCCCGGGCGCGGCTTCGGCCGTCATCGCGATGATCGGGACATCCACCTTCTCGGGTCCGGCGCCACCAGCGCGGATCTGCCGGGTGGCGCTGAGCCCGTCCAACCGCGGCATCCGGATGTCCATGAGCACCGCGCCGTACAGGCCATCCCGCAAGCGTTCGATGGCCTCGACACCATCCCCAGCCAGATCCACATCGAGGCCGGCATCATTGAGCATCAGTGAGGCGAGGTGCTGGGTGACCTTGGTGTCGTCGACCAGCAGGACTCGGCGATTGGCCCCCACTCGGCGCAGACGGGGCCGCGAAACCGGGAAGACCAGCCCCTGGCCATCAGGGCGCACCGACAGTTCCCCTCGAGCCTCTTCACACAACCGCCGCACCACGTCGACGGTGGCGTCGTCGGGCAGAGTGCCCGGAGTGCGCACCTCGATGACCCCCTGCCTGCCGGTCAGGCGCACCTTGACTGAGATCGGTGCATCCGAGGTTGCCAGCCGCATCCCGGAGATGAGCGTGTCCAAGGCATTGCGTAGACGCTGGGTGTCGATCAACACCTCTTCGGCGGCGCTCGGGTCGACGGAGACGGCCACCGATCCGCCGAGCGGGCTGGCCAGGGCATGCTGGGTCGCGCAGATCTCGGTGACGGCATCGGCCAGGATGCAGACCTCAGGTTTACTGGCCGACTCGCGGGTGCTGTCGTTGGCCACCGCCAGCAGCGCTTCGATGCGTTGTTTGAGAAGCATCAACTGACTGCGTGCCGTGCCCAGATCCCCGCCGTCCAGCGCCGCCATCGCAGCATGGACGGGAGTTGACAGCTCGTGGGTGACCGTGTTGAACAGCGCGTTGCGCGCTCTTGACAGAGCCTCGGCGCGGTCACGAGCCTTGATCAGATCGCTGGTACGTTCCTTGACGGTGCGCTCAAGCTCCCCCCGGTGTTTCTCGAGTTCGGCACGAGCCCGCTTGCGTTCCATAACGCGGCCCAACTGCTCGCCCATCGGCACGGCGAGTTCGAGCAGGTCGGGATCGCGCGGTTTGGGCAGCGGGCTGATGAACTCCATCACGGCGACCAGGACGGACTCGACCATGATGCCGAATGCGAAGACGGTGCCGCGGGTCAGTAGCGGCTCCCGGGCCGGGATGAGGTCGGCCGGCTCGGACTCCCACCGTGGCCCGTGGACCATCACCCGACCAGGGATCCCCACGCCAGGACCGAAGCGGGCACCCACTGTGGCGTGCTTGATCCGCGCGAAGAAGGGGTCGTCGGCGTTGCCCACCCAGATGCCGCTGGAGACCAAGACCTGCGGGTCGTCGCGGGAGGTCACCAGCAGATGCCCTACGGTCCACTCGTAGTCACTGACGATCATCTGCATGACCTGTTCGTATGCGGCTCGGTCGTCGGTGGCACTGTTTGAGACCGCAGCGGAACGCGTCAGCAGGTCGAGTGCGCGCTGGCGTGAGTAGAGCTTGCGCAGCGAGCGGTCGGCGACCTCCTCCGACTGCCGGCGCGCCTCCCGCTCTCGCTCCACCCGGCGCTCGAGGCGGTCGATCAGCTGGTAGGGGTCCTGCAGATCCGGCTCGCTCATGTGCCCGCCACCCGCAGGGTGCAATGGTCGTAACCGTCCAGCTTGCACTGGTCCTGGGAGACCGTGAGGGTCTGCGAGAAGGCGTCGCCGGCACCCAGGATCAGGCCTTCGGCCAGCGCGCACATCGATCGATGGGAGTAGTACTCCATCAAGAGACTGCCATCGGCATCGTCGGAGAACCCGAAATGGGGAGGCGTCGCACCGGTGTAGAGCTTGCGCACCTCAGGGTGAATCACCTCGTTGAGCGAACCGAGGAAGCTTCGGCTGTTGGTGTGAATGTCGAAGAACTCGGGGTAGCGGTCCTTCAGCAGGGGGATGGATCTGCGTCCGATGTGGCGTAGAAGCTCGGCCGGCGTCACACCCAGTTTGGCGGCTCCGGCCAGAACGAGCCGGTCGAGTTCGTCATCCATGTAGGAGCCGACCGCCGAGTAGGCACCCTGGACGTGCGCCTCATCGAGCAGGTCCTCCCACGCGTCGACACCGTGATCGCGGGTCACGACGTCTTCGACCAGATTGAAGATGATTCCCTTCATAGTCCCTCCTCCCTGATCCCAGGGTGAACCACAAAGCATCACCTGTGTATGTGCCGTGGGTCACGATCGTCTCAATTCTGGCTGTCGAACCGGAAACCCACCCCGCGGACCGTGTGGATGAAGCGCGGCCTGCTGCCGGACTCCCCCAGTTTCTTACGCAGATTCCCCATGTGGACGTCCACGACGTGGTCGTCGCCGTACCAGTCGCCGCCCCAGACCGAATCGAGCAATTGTTGGCGGGCGAATACCCGCCGCGGCTCGCTGGCCAGCTTGCTCAGCAGATCGAACTCGATCTTGGTGAGGTCCAGGCGGGTGCCATCCAGGACCACCTCGCGGGCAGCCGCGTCGATGGCCAGACCATCGAATTCCAGCCGGGTCCCGACCGGTGCCGAGCGCGGCCGCCGGCGCATCGCACCGATCCTGGCCGCCAACTCGCGCGCGGAGAACGGTTTGGTGACGTAGTCATCGGCGCCCACCGTGAGGCCGACGACCCGGTCCACCTCATCGGTGCGCCCGGTCACCATGATCACGTAGGCGTCGCTGAACTCGCGCAGCCGCCGGCACACCTCGAAACCGTCGATGCCGGGCAGGCTCACGTCCAGCAGGATGACCTCGGGCTGGTGGCGACGGGCCAGTCCCAGTCCCGTCTCGCCGTCGATGGCGGCGACCACTTCGAAGCCCTCGTTCTCCAGCAGCCGGGTGCCGATCAGCGCGTACTCGCGGTTGTCCTCCACAAGCAGTGCCTTTGGTCGCCCCACGGGTCTGATTGTGTCAGGAGTGGGGGTTGATGTGCGTGGTTGTCCGGGACCCGGATCGTGTTGAGCGTGTTGGCCGGGGAGATGAGTGTTGCTGAGGCTGCCCGGCGGGAGAAGGTGTCCGAGCAGTCGATCGGCCGGTGGAAGGCCGACTTCCTGCAGGCCGGGAAGACCGCGCTGGCCGCGGGCAAGTCGGGGCCGTCCTCGCGGGAGGAACAGCTCGAGGCCGAAGTGCAGGATTTGACCCAGGCCCTTGGTGAGGCGGCGGTGGAGATCCGGGTGTGGAAGAAATCGGCGGAGGGCAACGGCTGGGCCCTTCGAGGACCTCGACCCGATCCGCGTGCAGGCGGCCATGTCGACCGCGCGGATCAGTGATCTGTTCGAATGCTCGAGCGCACGTGGCGGCGCTGGCAAGCCAAAGCCCGCAGCACTGGGGAGCACGGGAAGGGGCCGTGGCCGCGGCCTGCCCGGAGGCAGCACGCCCGCTGAGCCGTCAAGCTGTCCTGGCCCATCCCCCGCGATGACCCGTGCACGACGGTCACTTCGCGTCCCAGGCCACCGTGCTGCGGTGACTGCGCGACGCGGCGCGACCAGCCCGCGGCGTATCAGAAGGAACGCCGGGACCTGGCCGGGCGGCGCAAGGCCGCGTCGCCCACGACCCGACCGGGCCGAACCAGGTATGGCAGTTGGACTTCTCCGAGTTCGAAACCACGACTGGTGGCACGTGGCGGTTGGCTGGCTGCCGGGACTACTTCTCCAAGTTCGAGTACCCGTTTCACCTGTCCCCGACGGCGAACAAGCATGATGCGGTCGAGGCCGTCGAGCTCGCCCTAGCCGAATACGAGCGGCTGTATGGACACCCGCTGGTCGACACCTGCCCAGTCGATCCCAAGACCGGTGAGTTGCTGCCGGTGCTCACGATCGTGACCGATAACGGGGGGCCGTTCCGGTCGTTCACGTACGACGCGTGGATCGCGACCCACCCCGAACTGGCCCACGTCCGTACCCGGGTGCGTAGCCCCGGGCAGAACGGCTCCCGCGAACGGGCGGCACCCTGAAATACGAACCGCTTCGCAGATCGACGACGCGCTCATCGGGCTCGCCGAACGCGCCGAGGACTACCGCATCGAGTACAACACCGTGCGCCCGCACGAAGCGATCGCCTGGAACCGGCCCGAGGAGGTGCACCTGGGCCTGGCCGACCCCACCATCCCCACATTTCAAACCACCGAAAACCTGCCAACTACTTGACGCGGGACAGGGTATCGGTCAGCTCGAGTCCGCAGTGTTTCTCAGGGTCCGGATGGTGAGGCCGTTGTAGGCTCACCACGTGATTCACGTCGCGCTCCCCATCCCTGGGATCGCCGCCGTCTCCCTATCGCGGTACGCGATGTCGGCCCAGGTCCGCGAGCGTGGGGGCCGTGGCACCAGACATACGCGGGGGTGCCGCTCGACACCAGGGGAGGGGGATGGATAGGTTGGGGGGAGGGTAACCTGGGCAGTGGCCCTGCGCGCAACGGACGCTGCCGGGGGTTGGTTCTATTGGGACGACTTCTGGTGGCACGACATTGTCGCCCGCAATGGCTTGTGGGAGACCGCCGGAATGAGTTTGGGCGGCCACTACTCGCCTCTAACCTACATTCCCTACTACTTGGTAACGGCTGCCTTTCCTTACGAATGGGCACCCCGCGTGGTGATCATGCTGGTGACCCTCTTGGGTATCAACGCTGGAGTGCTTGCGGTGACGCGGCGATTGTGGCCCACACGTGGTCCGCAACTGGCGGTGTACGTGCTGTGGGCTTTCTCTAGTTTGGCCGCCCCTAGTTGGCTGTGGTACTCGCAGTTCAGCATGATGGGTGCGTTGCTGCTGACCAGCACTTGGACGTTATGGGCCTATCTGCGGGCGCTGAGCACGCGCGGAAACCGCTCATCGTGGTTGGCCGTGGCTCTGCTAGCGCTTTCCCTGTTCACACAGGAGCGTATGCTGGTCACCGCCACATTGATGGGTCTGTTTCTAGTTCTTGTCTGCAGTCCGACGATGGTCGCAGCGCGATGGCGTGAGCGGCGCGGTCTTTGGGCCGCTTCGTTGGCGGTGATGTCTCTTTGGGTACTCGTGTACTTGAGCCTGCCGAAGGCGGAGTCGCTGCCGACGCCCGTTCATACAGTGGTCCGGCTGACCATCGACATGGTGAGAGTCAGTGCACTGCCCAGTCTCCTCGGAGGACCCTGGGTGCTCGACAACGAACCTGTGCTGAGTAGAGCCGCCACACCCGTTGTCATGCAGATCGTGGCACTTGGTGTGTTGACCACTCTGGTCTTGTTCAGCCTTCGTCTGCACTCGCGTGCCTGGGCGGCCTGGAGCATCCTTGGACTGGGCTTGCTCATCGATGCCGCCTTGGTTGCTGTCGTACGGGGCTCCACGATGCAGGACCTGGCGATCGGGGAATGGCGGTACTTTTCCGACCTAGCAGTGCTGGCGCCTTTGCTGATGGTGTCTGCATTTGTCGCGCCAGGGGTCGCGCCGAATTGGTCAATCGGCAGACTCAGGGCTGCCTGGGGCGCCATGAGTTTGTTCACTGCCTCTGCCGTGATGCTCGGCATTCTGCTTGGCGGGGGGTGGCATAAGAGTCTGGCCAGGCCATTCGTTCAGACTGCCCTGAGTGACTTGAGGGATGCCCAGACACCCGTCGTCATTATGGAGAGCGTCCTGCCCGACACGGTCGTGAACGAGGCGCTCGGCGCCCAGAGGTTTGCGTCTCGCGTGTTCTCTATCGTTGACCCGCCCGCCCTTTTTGACGAGCCGACCACAGATCCCAAGTGGCTCAACAGGGAAGGTGAACTTGTGCCTGCCGCACTGGCCATAACGCGAATGTCACCATCTAGTGGGCTCTGTACCGTCTCGTTGCGAGGGAGTGAAACAGTGTGGGTTCCCCTACCAGTGCCTGCTGAAGCGAATGAGTGGGGCATTCGCGTTAGGTATCGCGCCTCACAAGACGTAACGGTCGGGGTAACGGACGGGGTTCGAACGGTGACGGCCGCTGCCCCGGCAGGGAAGGAGTCGTTATTTGTCCCGTTCTATGGGCTTGGCCATCAGGTCGGCTTGTTCTTGTCGTCTCCTTCCGCGGCGGTCTGCGTGCAGGATGTGGGTGCTGGGAGGCCGGGGCCGGATGAAGGATGATTCGAGGCGATGTCCGAATGGACCTGATCGAGAGTCGCCGTGGCCGCCATGATGCGGTTGCAGGAAGTGGATCTGTCGCTGGGGCGCCGCTTTGCCTGGTGCGTTTTCCTAGCCATGGTCCCGCTTCTTGCCTTCCGCTTCTTTCAACCGGACCCGTATTTTCCTGATGAGTATGCCCACTACGACGTGATGGCAACGGTCGCCACCGGAGACGTGCCTATGCGCTTCTCTCAAGCGTCAGGAAAGACCGCAGATCTATTCGCATGCACCGACTTGCGGTTTGGGGCTCCTTTGCTTTGTGGTCAGCGGGGGCAAGACGCCAGTCGATTGCCTTGGTTGGGTGAAAATGCGGCCTCTGCTGCGGGGATCTTCTTCCACCAGGTCGAGGGCCGTGTCGCCTCCGCCATCTCGCAGTCCGCCGATGTTGCACTGATCACTGTTCTGCGGGGACTCTCGCTGGGCTGGACTCTGGCGTTGGCCTTGGTAGCTGTCTGGTTGTCCACTCTTGTTGGTGCGAGCGGTGCTGGGAGCGTCGCCGTTGGCTTGCTTTGCGTCACAAACCCTTTGGTTCTTTCCCAAAGCGCAGTGATTCAGACCGACGTCGCGGCCGCCTGTCTAGCGTTGGCAGCGATCGCTGTAGCGCTAGTACGAGCCCCCGCCCTACGCTGCATCGTGGCTTCAAGCACACTGGCCACGCTGGGACTTCTGACGCGGTGGTCGGCTCTCATCGCACCCGTGAGCCTGCTGGCGTTGCAGTGGTACACCGGTCTTTGGCGCACTCGTGCCTTGAGGTGTCTGGTGCCCGCGATTCCGGTCCTCCTTGCAGCTGTCCTTGCTGCCCTCGACAATGTGCTCCGGGGCGGTTTAGCGTCGAACGGACTTCAGGATCAGTACGTTCGTGAGCATTGGGACCAAAACCCGGTGATCGCTGTGATGCAGGCGTGGATCCGGATCCCGGTCACACTGTCTTATCCCTTCAGCAGTAGCCCTGCCAGGCCAGGCGCCGGCATGCTTGAGGCGGCATGGGCTTGCCTAGTCACGGCCACGGTGTGTGTTGTCGTCGCCGGGAGTCGCTCGCCTCGGGGCGCACCTTCGCGCTGGGGCGCGCTGGCCAGCGGTGCAATTGCCTATTTGGTGGGCATGCCCGCGATTACCATCGTGACGCTGATGGCGATGGGCATCCCGCTTTTTCACCAGCCTAGATACCTTCTGCCAGGGGTGCTTCTCGCGATTGTCCTAGTTGCCAGCCGGCCCAGAACGGAGCGCTACTACATCGCCGCCTCCGGCGGCCTCTGGGTTACGACTGGTGCCTTCATTCTTCTGGGTTGAGCAGTGGTGGTACCTTTTCGCCAGTATCCCGCAAGGCAAGTGAGCATTGGAGGCTCTGGTCGTGCTTGAGCCGCAGCTAGGGGAGTCGTTTATGGCCCCGGCGGACGGCGAAAGCGCGAAGCCCACTGTTCAGCGTCTGCGCTGGCAGGAAGCAGTCGCTGCGCTCGTGGTGTCGCTCGCTGTCTGGTGGATGGGCTCACGGATCACCCTTAACCCCTTAGTGCGGGCTGAACAGGTCAGTGCAATGGCCAGCCTGCAAGTCTCCGTCTTCCTGCTCGTCTCGGTTCCCTTCGCCGGGATGGTCATATGGGGCTGGTCTAGAGGAAACCCACGTTGGCTGGCAATGGCAACTGCAGTGGCGGCAGGGGCCAGTAGCGGGATAGTGGCTGGGCTGATGGCGATCGCGTTGCACGGAAGTCGGTGCGCCGTGAACAGCCTAGGGGGAGATGCAGGACGACTCGTTATATGGGCTGCTCGTCCCGGCACCGCTCCTTCCGAGTACCCACCCCTCCCCGTGCTCGCCATACGCTGGCTTAGCGCTATTGCAGGATCCCCTGAACCCTATGTTTGGCGAGGACTTTCACTGTTTCTGCTGGCGGTAACAGGCCCATGCCTATATATAGCGTGGCGGTTGCTATACGGTCCCGCGATGGCTTTGGTCCTCGGGCCCGTTGTCGGACTAGTCTTCATCGACCCCTACAAGCCCTACTCGAGTCTGCCATTGGGTCTTTCGTTCGTGGTTCTCGTGATAGCAGCCTCCCACCTGAGGAACGGGTATCAGCACTGGCGGCAGCCTCTCATGGTGGGTGTGTCCGCCGCGGTTCTGCTCCTCACATATCCGGGTTGGTTCATGTGGATGGCGCCGGGGCTTTTGATCGTGGTTGCTCTGCTTCCGTGGCGGACCAAAGCCAGCGCCAATTTCCGGTATCTCGTGGTGAGCGGTGGTTGTGTCCTACTCCTCACTTTCTGGTGGCTTACTTCTGCCTGGACCGGTTTCAGGACGCTGCGAGACACGTTTGTCTATCACGATGCCCTGTTGCGACCCACGTATTTCGCAGATTGGCAGGAGGACACCCCAGCTTTCGGTGTGCGCCTCCCGCAGTATGGGGAGTTCGGCAACTTGGACACCTACTCACTTGCACTTATTGCGTTGGTCTCGTTGGGCCTCGTCCTGCGTGGTCGTACAACCGTGGGTTATCTGGGCATGGCCGTCTTCGTAGGGGTTTGGGTGCGGAAGATGCAGATTGCTTCCGCGTTCCGCGAGACGGGTCTCGTCCAGCTTTATCCGCGGGCGAACATGGTGATGCTTTTGGTTGCGCTCACGCTAGCCGGTTTGGGCTTTGGTGCTGTAGTCGCCATGGCTGCGTCCCGCTTCTCTCCCGGACGGCTAGGTCTGCCACTGATTCCGGTTCTGCTCGTGGTGGGGGGGACTCTCTTCGTCCCCATGTTGGCGGAGGCGGTTGCTGATGGCTACATGGCCTCCGACGACGGTAAGGGAGTCTTGACCAAGAGAGCCTTGTTGGATGCCTGCTGGCCGATACCGGAGGAACGGTCTAGCCATGGGTACCCGAGTAGCTGCGCGGCAAATGCTTCGATCAAGCAGGTCGGATGCGACGCCCCTCTCAGCGGTATGGCTCCCGGCGCTCGTTGCGTGCGTCTATATCTTGGTAACCGTCATCGCATCGTCGCGGCATGAAGATGCTGCCATGCTCTTCTCTTACAGCGAGAATCTCGCCCGCGGTTATGGGGTGGTGTTCAACCCTTCTGGATCGCCCGTCGACGGCGCATCAGACCTGATGTTCATGGGTCTGATTGGTGGTCTTGTTCGATTGGGCGCGCCGCTGGTCCTCGGGGCTGCAATTGTTAACGCATTTGGTGCTGCACTGGTCTTTTCGTCCGTCCGCTGGGCTTGGGCCTACCTAGCACGAGTCCCTTCAGCATGGTCGGCCTTGGCCGCCGTCACGGTTTGCTTCGGGCCCCTGCTTGCCATCACTGTGGCAGGCTTCGGCTTAGCATTCTTCACCGGGATCACCTCCGTCATGACGGCCCTGGCCATTGTCTACGTCCGCGACCCGTCAACAAAACGAGGCGTCGTACTCGGCCTCTTCATTGGTGCTGCCGGGATCGACCGCATAGAAGGGTTCCTCCTGGGTGCTTTGGTGATCGTGGGCCTATGCGTTGCCTACAGTTGCTTGGCGCGTGTCCTTGTCCCGGGGCTGGCGGCGGTCGGCATCGCGGCAGTGTTCTTGGCAGCTCGGTGGGCCTACTTCGGGTATCCGTTACCCAACGCTTACTACAAGAAGGGCGGAGGCGCACTCTACTTGGATTCGATCCCTCCCTCGATCATCAACCTGGTTCTTGCAGCAGCGCCGTGGATCGTGCTGCTGTGCATTGCCGCGATGACGAACCGTAGGCGAGCAGCTCTGTCGTATCTGCTGCTGGTCGGTGGAGGGTGGGCATTGGTGTGGATGTTGCTCTCCAACGAGATGAATTTTCTCGGCAGGTTCCAGTTCCCCGTTGTGCCATCGCTGGCCATACTCTCGGCGTCCCTCTTCCCAGTGGTGGCCGTCCTCCTGCGCAGGGCTTCGGGTGTCTTGAGATGGGGCCTGTCGGTCGTCGTCGTGGGGCTGAGTTTGGCGTCTTTGATCATCCCGAACATGTTGATCGCCCAGGGCAAAGTCGCCGACGACTCCCTTCACGCTTCGCTGGCATCCGCACTCCAACCGTTTGCAGGTTCCCCCGCGCGCACCATGGCCGTCACGGAAGCTGGGTTTGCCTCCTGGAAGTCCGATTGGAAGGTGGTGGATCTCTGGGGACTCAATGATCAGAAGATTGCTCATACGGGATACTTGACGGAATCAGAACTTGCCGACATGAACCCCGAAATGATCTTCGCTCACGTCCCTGCAGGGCCGGGGTCGAGCAACGCTCACGCGGGTGAAAGGGGCTTCTTGGTGGGTTGGACAACAATGACCGATCCTGTCATGTGCTTCGCCCAGCAGACCAACTATCAACTCGTTGGCGCATGGGAGAGGGGCGACGATGACTGGTTCCTGGTCATGGCGAGAAGAGATTTGCCCGATCTGCCGCTGATGATCAGAGCTGTTCAAGAACTCTCCAGTGCTCCCTCGCCTAACTGGGCAAGTCGGGGCTGGCCCCCACTTCCGACGAAGTGCGATCCTTGAGAGTTCGGGCTTCAGCCACTTCCTGTTCACGCTCGGCGCGTTCTATCGCCAGGGACCGCGCGAGTTCGGCGATTCGCCTATCCGTCTCCTGGAAGCGTAAGTAGACGTCTGTCGCGACGTAGATCAGCGCTAGAGTAGTCACGTAAAGAACCAAGTCCGCACCTCGGCCGATGCCGAGTGCCTCCGCGACCGCCTGTACCCACCCGGGAGCCGCAATGGCACAGATGGCCACGAGTACTGTGGCTAACAGACCCACTTTCTTCAAGGCCTGGGACCGGGGTGACCGTCGACGATGCAGCGTCGTGAACATAATCACGACAGCTAGCGTGATCAAGAAGAACTGAATGGCCCGCAAACTATCTCCATACCAAGTCGAAGACGATGTTAATAGAGTTCCACATGGTCTGGCCCTTGGCGATGCTGTACGGCGTGTAGCGAATGTCCGTGGGCGCTTCTGCCCACTTCAAACCGTGCTTCGCGATCGACCGCTGAATCTCGGATGCATGAGCCATGCCCTGGTGTATCAATTCCAGCCGCAGTGCTGCATCTCTCGTCATGGCGCGAAGCCCGTTATGTGTGTCAGTAAAGGGCTGGCGTGTCGTCAGTCGTGTGTAGAGCGCACCCCCCCGAAGGAGGGTTCTTCGCAGCCGCGGTACCGAGGAGCCGTTGACGAGGAATCTCGAGCCGAGAACGATATCAAGCCTCTCCTCTCTGAGCCGTTGCACTGCTGCGGCTGCATCGCAGGGATCATGCTGTCCATCCCCGTCCATCGTCACGATGATCTGGACTCGCGGATCTTTGAGTGCCCAGGTGATTCCGGTCAGTAGTGATGCCCCCTGGCCGAGGTTCACCGTGTGTCGCAGGACCTGCGCCCCCAGCGCCTCGGCCGTGCTCGCGCTTCGATCACTACTACCGTCATCGACGCACACCACTCTTGGGAAGTACTCCATAATCTCGGCGAGCACGCTTGCCAGGACGGTTTGTTCGTTGAAGACAGGGATCACCACAGCCACATCACAGTGGCGATTCATGCCCGTCATCTCTGTGTCCCCTGATCGGCGTTCGGAAGTGCTTCATGCTACTGCGTCGCGAGGCTCGGGGTCGTTTCAACGGCACGACGAGCGACCGCCGCCTCACCACCGCATCCGCGCCTCCTCCGCAAATCCCCTGACCCCCTCGACCGCCAGCCCGAGCGCCGTCCCCTCCCACACCCCAAAGCACTGGTGGGTCTCGGTGAAGATCACCCCCACGTTGGTCTTGCTCGCCCGCTCGAAGCGCGGGGTGAACGTCAGGTCTACGCCGGTGCCGCGGATCGTCCACGGGTCCATCCAGGCGCCGTACCCCCACTCCAGCTCCTCGTGGATCTTCGTCACCCGGCCATCCACGCAGACCGCGTTCTCGGTGCATCCGGTGCCGACCGTCCACTTGCCCCCGAACTGCAGGCCGATCGTGTGTCCATCGCTGACGCCGGACCCGGACCCCCAGTTCCACACGTTGTTGTAGGGCCACTTCCCGCGACCGTGGTCAAGCACGCCCCACGTCTGTCCTGCAGGCACCTCTCGACTGCGGCCATCGACCACCAGGGTCCCGGTGACGGGCAGTGTGTTGTCCTTCACCGTGTACTGAAAGCGTTTGTCGCTCCACGGGATGACCACGCCCATCGACTCGTGCCCCGCGGGCCGATCCACCTTCAGATCCGCCTCGATGCGCGTGGTCCGAGCTGTCATATGCAGTCCCGACGTGGTCGGGATCAGGTCAATCTGGAGATCCTTCGCGCGGGCGCGTGCAGGCGTGCCGCTGAACGGCGCGAGCTGCGGTGTCCGAGCCAGCGGAACAATGGCCGTCTGGTCGATCTCCTCGCCCGTCACGAAGTCTGCGAAATAGACCTGATGCAGAGCGAGATAGTCGATATTGCTCACGGTCACGCCCAGGGTCCAGTCGGGCGCCTGCACGTTCCAGTACTCCCAGCGCTTGGCCCGGCCCCAGCCCCGCAGTTTCGTCATGTGCATCGGCGACCTGCTCCAGCCGACCGCAGCGGGGTTCAACCGGCCATTCGCCAGGCACAGGTCCACGGGTTGGGTGATCTCACGTTCCATGGCTCTACCTCAGCACAATCCGGTCCGACCGCGGTGAGCACGGGGGACCTCACCACAAAGCGATCCGCGGGCTGGCCGGAAATATCGGTGGCAGACCCTCCCGCGGGCCGGTCGTCTCCAGCAGCCGGGCCGTCTGCCGAGGAGCGGTGATCATCATGGCGTGCCCACACGCGATCTCATGGGTGTCCCACCCAGCCAGCACAGCCGCCTGCCAGGAGGGCTCGAGCGAGGGCAGCGGCGGTTGTGTATGACGGACGTACGCCTGTGGCAGGTCGGCCAGTGGTGCCGGGTCGTAGTCAACCGGTTGTTCGGCCCATCGCCGCGGGAAGGCCGTCGCACGCTCTAACGCCCACAGCCTCAGGGCCTGATCTGTGATGGCCCAGTCCGCTTCGCCGGCGCGACCGTCGGGGGCGACATCGCGCAGGCAATCCCCCGGATCGGCGAGGTACGCCCCGAGATACGTCACCGAGGACAGCCGGTCGGTGCCTGCCGCGATGGGACCGGCCAGTATGCCGGCGTATCCGTGCAGGACCAGATGCACCTGCTGCAGATCCTCAAAATGCAGCACCTGCAAAATATCCCGCACGTGCGTCGCCACATCTACCTCAGCCGTCAGCAGATGCTGCCGTTCGCCCTGGCCGGTCAGGGTCGGTGTGAAGACCGCATGCCCACGCCCCAGAAGTTTGTGGGTGACCTCGCGCCAGGACCAGCCCCCCAACATCGCACCGTGGACGAGGACGAACGTGGCCATGCTCCTAGTCTGCGACGCCGCGCCGCCGTGTCGGTCGGGGTGGCCCCGCCGGTACCGCTCGTGCATTGGCCCACCCGCACAACTAGCCTCGACCCCATGAGATACGGCGCGCAGTTCGGTCCGGACATCACCTTCCTGGGGGTCGACAAAGCCGACCTGGACGAACCCGCGACGTACGCCGACGCCGACGTGGTGATCCTGGGGGCGCCGTTCGACGGCGGCACGTCGTACCGCTCAGGGGCCAGATTCGGCCCCAAGGCGCTGCGAGAGACCTGCTACCTCGCCCATGACGGATCGCGTCCCTCTCTGGCGATGCGAGTGGACGGACTGCAGGATCTACGTGTGGTCGATGCCGGTGACGTCGAAATGTTCTCCGGGGATGCCGCCCGGTCCTGCGCGGACCTCGAAGCGGCCGTCGAGCGGGTCGCTGCCAGCGGTGCCATTCCGCTGATCCTGGGTGGGGACCACACCGTCACCTGGCCGGACGTCACCGGGGTGGCACGTGGGGGGAATCGCTGGGGCCGTGTGGCGGTGATTCACTTCGACGCCCACGCCGACACCGGCGACATTGAGTTCGGCTCCCTGATCGGCCACGGCCAGCCCATGCGCCGGCTCATCGAATCCGGTGCGGCTCGCGGCGACCGCTTCCTGCAGATCGGGCTGCGCGGGTATTGGCCACCGCCGGAGATCCTCGAGTGGATGGCCGAGCAGCGCATGCGCTCCTACGAGATGACCGAGATCGTGACCCGGGGTCTGCAGGAATGCCTCACCGAGGCCTTCGCGATCGCCCTCGATGAGTGTGACGGCGTTTTCCTCAGCGTCGACATCGACGTCTGCGATCCGGGCCACGCCCCGGGCACCGGCACCCCGGAACCGGGCGGGCTCAGCTCCCGGCAGTTGCTCGATGCGGTGCGGCGGATCTGCTACGAGCTGCCCGTACTCGGCATGGACGTGGTCGAGGTCAGCCCACCGTTCGACCACGCCGATATCACGGCTCTGCTCGGCAATCGGGTTGTTCTGGAGGCGTTGAGTGCCATGGCCCGACGTCGCAAGGACGACCGGGACGGGAAGCGCTGGGACCCGCGGCAGCCGCTGCTGGACGGCCGCTGAGGGGCGAGTCCTGCCGTCACGCCGTCGGCAGTGTCATCCCGATCACCGCTCCACCACCCTGCCGGGCCAGCACGTGCACCTGCCCACCGACGGACTCGGCGACGTCCTTGACGATGCTCAGCCCCAGACCTGACCCGGGCAGGCTACGCGAGCTCACCGGGCGGTAGAACCGGTCGAAGATGTGCTCTGCCTCCTGCGGTCCGACCCCCGGTCCGCGATCCAGAACGTCGACGGTGCCACCAGCGATGACGATCTCGATCGGCCCCCCACTGCCGTCGAACTTGGCCGCGTTGTCCACGAGGTTCCACAGGGCGCGCTCAAGAGCCCCGCGTCGACCTTCCACCATGGTGTCGTCGGCACGGACGACTACCTCGCGGCCTGTGCGGCGGCGAGCGCGAGTTGCCACGGATTGCGCCACATCGGCCATCCGCACCAGTTCGACCTCACCGGTGAACGCCTGCCCGCCGGCCAGCGCCAACACCTCGTTGACCAGGCCACTCAGTTCCTTGGACTCACCCTTGAGGTCGGCCAACACCCGTTCCCGAACCTCCGGCGACAACTCCTCGAAGCGCTCCAGCAGGCTGATGTTGGTGCGCAGCGAGGTCAGCGGTGTGCGCAGTTCATGTCCGGCGTCCTGTACCAGCCGTTGCTCCTCGGCCTGCGACAGTGCGAGCCGGTCCAGCATCGTGGAGAATGCCCCGGACAGCCGGCCCACCTCGTCCTTGCCAGCGCTGGGCACCTCGACGTCCAGCTCGCCGGTATGGCTGACCAACTCGGCCGTGGTCGTCAGGCGGACCAAGCGCTTGGTGATCTGCTTGGCCAGGAACCAGCCGAGGATGGCCGCGATCACGGCCAGGCCCACCGCACAGACCGTGAGAATGGCGGCCAGTCGGTTCAGAACTGAGGCGCTCTCGCTGAAGTCACGGCCGATGAGTACCGCTCCTTGGGAACCACCGGGGCTGACCGTCACGATCCGGTAGGGCACGCCGTCGACGTCCTGGGTGCGTGAGAAGACGACCGGGGTGGCAGAGGATGCCGCGGACGAGTCCTGCGCGGTGACCGGCAGTCGCACCAGACCCTGCGTCTGAATCACTTGCCCCGACGCGGACAGCAGGACGCGGGACTGATCGTCACCACGACCGTCCTGGTCATGGTCGGGGTCCGGTCGCCCGCCTCCGCGCTCCTGCAGCAACGCCTGATCAGCAGCACGTTCGAGTTGGTTGGTGGTCGCGGTGTACCCGAGCACTCCCATCAGCGCAGCGACCGCGGTGGCCAGCACCGCGAAGGCCAGGGCGAGCCGGGAGCGCAGGCTCATGAGGCGCGCATTGTGTAGCCCACGCCTCGCACCGTCCGGATGAGTTCCGGCGGGCCGAGTTTGCGCCGCAAATAGCCGACGTACACGGCGAGGTTCTTGGACTCAGGGCCGAAGTCGTAGCCCCAGATCCGGTCGTAGATGACGTGGTGCTCGAGCACGATGCCGGCGTTGAGCATGAGCAGTTCCAGCAGGTCGAACTCGGTCTTCGACAGTTCGATCTCCCGGCCGTCCCGCCACACCCGGCGCGAGTTGGGGTTCAGGCGGACATCAGCCATGAGCAGTTCGTCGCTGGGGACAGTGGCCTCCGCGCGGCGCATCAGCGCCCGCAGCCGCGCCAGCACCTCGTCGATGTCATAGGGCTTGGGCACGTAGTCGTCGGCGCCTGCGTCAAGGCCGGCGACTCGGTCGGCGGTCTCCACGCGTGCGGTCAGCATGAGGATGGGGATCTGGTCACCCTCGGCCCGCAGGACCTGACACACCCCGAGACCGTCCACGCCGGGCATCATCACGTCCAGCACCAGCACATCGGGTCGGCTCTCCCGGTAGGCGGCAAGCGCGGATACCCCGTCCACGCAGGCGGTCACCTGATAGCCGTTGATCTCGAGGGCCGTGGCCAGAGACTGCCTGATGGCCCGGTCGTCGTCTGCGATGAGGACCTTCATGATGCTCCAGTCTGCCGTAGGGCCCAGCCAGGGTCGGGCACCAGCGACACCCGCTGACGTCGCTGCTGCCCGACCACGACGTGCGCTCGCGGTTAGGCCGCCGTCGTGAGCCTGAAGGACGCGGTATCGGTGACCTGGAAATCAGCGTCGAGAGTCACACAGACCTTCGTGCCGTCGGCCCTCTTCATCAGCACGTGGTAGACGGTGCCGCGCTGATGCACATCCACGACGGTCCCACCGGGCACTGCGGTGAGGGCGGCCGCCTCGGCCCTGGTGTAGGCCTCGCCGGTCACCTGCGTGCCCTTGCCGTGCCGGCCCTTTCCTCGGCCATGACCCTGCTTGGCGTCCTTCACCGACGTCACCGCGTAGGACGAGTCCAACGTGACCATCTTCTTCATGCCTTCGGAGGTGCGTACGAGTACGCGGAACCCGCCGTCGCGGTCCGCGCGAACCTCCAGCACAGATCCACCAGGCACGGCCGCCGAAGCAGCCTCGGCTGGCCGATGTCCGCTGTGCGTCAGTGAGGGGGACCTTGCCGCGCAGCTCCTGCTGGCCAGTCACCACGAAAGCGGCATCCACACTCACGATGATGGTGTTGCCATCAACCGTCTGCACCTTCACCCGGTAGCCGTCAGCGGTCGCGTGAACGTGGTCCGCTGTCCCAGGTACAACAGCCAGAGCGGCGTCGATGGCCTGCTGCGCGACCGAGCCTGTCACCCGAGGGCCCTGCCGGTCCTGGTTCTGGTGGTGACCCCCGGGCGCGGCCGTGGCGACAGTGGCTGCGCCCACGAGTCCCAGGCCCACGGCCACCGCAGCGACACCGGCGCCGGTGATCGTCGAGATCTTGAACATGTTCTTTCCTTCCGTCGGTTACCGCTTGATCCTCGACGGCGCACACGAGAACCACTCGTGACCGGGGTAAGAGCGCGGTGTGAACGACGCAGGGTCAGTCGATGGAGTTGAACAGGTCCAGGGCCTTTGGGGTATCCCACTTCACGGCCTCCTGGCCACCCACGTAGTAGGTGCCTTCGACTGTGGGGACGGTGGTCGCCGTGCCCATGCCCAGCGAGATCATGCCCATGGCCACGGCAAGGCGGGTCTCATCGAAGATGCCCGTCCCCTTGCTCACGGTCAGGCTCTGACCCGCTTGTGCCGCCGCCCCGAACGCGCGCCACGGCAGCAACCACGTGAACGGGCTCATGGTTCTCTTGGCAACGGCCGAGATGTACTCCTGTTGGCGTTCCACCCGGCCCAGGTCGCCCCGGGGGTCGGCGTATCGCATGCGCACGTACGCCAGGGACTGCTGGCCGTCCATGGTCTGGCAGCCCTTCTTGACCTTCAGGCCGCTGTTGGTGTCGTTGAAGTTGCGGGCAGGGCACAACTTGACCCCACCGAGGGCATCGGTCGTATTCGCCACGCCCGCGAAACCGATCTCGACGTAGTGATCGATGTGCAGTCCGGTGGCCGCCTCGACAGTGGTGATGAGCAGTTCCGGCCCGCCGTTGGCGAAGGCTGCGTTGATCTTGTTCTCGCCATATCCGGGGATGCCGACCCAACTGTCACGCGGGATCGATACCAAGGTGGGTGCCCCCAGGACCGGCAGGTGCATCACCATGATCGTGTCGGTGCGTTGGCCTTCCGTGGCACCGGTGTGCAGCTGCTTCTGTTCCTTCTTGCTCAACCCCGCGCGGCTGTCGCTGCCGACCAGCAGGTAGTTCGTGCCCGACGACGACACGTTGCTGCTGGGCATCGCATCCACTTTGGTCACGGCAGTGGCGAAGACGGTGGCCACGGCCACTAGGTAGACCAGCGAGACCACGAGGACAATGCTCAAGCCACGTTTGTAGTTGCGCCGTTTCTTGACCTTGTGGGTGGGGGGCAGGCTCCGGGGAATCACGGGAGCTGGCGGGCTACCGACAGGTCGCCGCGGCGGCGGCGTGGGCGGGATGCCGAGTCGCTGCGTGGGCTGCTGGCCGGAGGCCGGCCGCATCCACGACTCGAACTCGGGGGGCACACCCCCAGGTTTGCTCACCTACCCATGGTGCCCAGATGTTCGGTGATTTCGCAGTGACCTCAATCTCACGCGTCATACGATCGGGCCTCGTACGTGTAAGAGTTACGCAAGATGGCCTAATCCATGGGGGAATGATCTTCATTTCGGCCTGTGGTGAAGGTCAGCCGGGTTTGGTGGTAGTGCTCCGCTGAGACTGCGTAGTGTCGGCGGTTATCAGCGTTCCTGGCCGCTGTGTGCGGTGAGCAAATCGGCACTTGTTGTTGCGACACGCCGCGCTGAATCGCACCTTGTGCCCAATCGCCGCCGACCGCCCAGAAACGTCTAGACGACGCGGGCTACCAGCTGGGGGAACTCGAGGAGGGCGAAGATCTGCACAGCAGCGGCGGTGTCGAGGACGTGCCCGTCGTCGTACCGACCGGCTCGGGTGAACCAGCCGCGTTCATCGCGGCCCTCATCGAGCAACCGTTGTGCGTACTCCTCGATGTTTTGGCGGACCCCGATCCGCAGTTGCGCCTTGGCGTAGATGGCATTGAACGCAAGTGGCTGCTCCCAGAGGCGCTGCACCGTGAAGTGGGCCTCACCTGCCTCCGACGCCTCGTGGGCCAGCCCCGGCTGCAAGGCCCACGAGGCCGCGGCGATCAGCAGCCCCTGGTTGTAGGAGTAGACACTGGACTCGACACTGCCGTCGGCTCGGACATGGTCGCGGACCAGCCCTTCGGGGTTGCGTAGCCCAGCGAGGAAGTCCAGGGAGCTGCGGATGTCCCCGCCGAGCACGGTGTGCAGCAGCGCCCCGGCACCGGTGGAGCAAGCATTGATCGTGTCGCCCCCCTCGACCCAGCGGATGCCGCCGTCCGCCTCACGGCCGGTCTGCACGAACGCGTCCACGTCCCGGGCGCGGCTGCGGGAGGCAGCACCTCCGCTGATGAGGTGGCGCTGCAGGAAGGCCAGCCCGACCCAGGCGTTGTCGTCGAAGAACCGCTTACCGCGCCCGATCGACTCCCGGTAGGCACCGTGCGGGGAGCGGTAAGCCTGCACGCCACGGGCCAGGCCCGGGAACCGGGCGGGGCCGCAGACCTGATCTGAAATCGCATATGCGTGCATGACCTGCGAGTACGGCCACAGGGCCACCGACAGCGCTGAGCGGGGTTCGCGCACGACTGTGAAGCGCCCCCGGCCCACCAGACTCCCCCGTAGCGTCGACAGGGTGGTTTCGTGCCCCATGGCAGTACAGTGCCCGCTCGGCGTCGGCCTTGGCCACCGTTGTGTGGACAAGTGCTCCCCAGCGCCGACAACCGGGCCGTGGTTTGTCACACCTCTGTTGCACGATGGGAACCGATCGAGGAGGTCGCATTGCTGGACACCCTGAGCAAGTTGCTCAACCAGGCAGAGAACGCCGCGACGCAGGAGGAGGCGGAGGCCTTCTTCGCCAAGGCGCAGCAGCTGGCCACACTGCACGCCATTTCGTTGGAACAGGCGAGGGCGCACACTGCCGCCGGCCAAAGCAGGGAGCGCCCCACGCACCAGCAGATCACGATCGGTGCGCCCCGTCAGCACGTCAACAGTCACCTGTGCCTGCTGGCCGCAGCAGTCGGTGAGGCGAACAGCCTGCGCACGAACCTGGCGTCCAACAACACGTTCGTCATCTGGTTCGGTCTGCCCAGCGATCTGGAGACCGCGAGCCTGCTCCTGAACTCGATCGCCCATCAGATGGTGCGCAGTGCTGATGCCTTCGTCCGGGGCCGCGAGTGGGCTGGCGAGTACGACGTGGAGACAGGCAGCTCGATGACAGCTCAGAAGGCCCGCAAGACGTACTACACGATGTACGTCCGCGTGATCGGGCGGCGTCTGCACGAGGCTCGCCAGCAGGCGCAGAAGGAGTTCGACACGACGTCGACGAGCGGGAGCGCCGAACTCGTGCTGCGGGGCAAAGAGGTCGAGGTGCACGACTACTACCGCGAGAAGTCCACCGCACGTGGGTACTGGAAGGGCCAACGCAGCAGTTTCGCCTCCTCGGCGGCCGCTGGTCGCGCGAAGGAGGATGCAGGGCGGGCCCGGATCGAGGCCAGTCGGCAGATCGGGGGGCAGCGCCCCGCAGTGGCGTCATGAGCCGGGTCTATGGGGCGGAGGACACGCTGATGTTCCTGCTGGACAACGGGGGGACGGTGACCTTCCTCGGCAGTTCTCTGACACTGCCGGTGGAGCGACGGTTCGGTGACATCGAGGGCGTGCGGCGGTACCTCGGTGAGGTCAGATCCCGTCCCTGGGGATACCCCGAGGCGCCCCAGCCCCAGGTCCGCCTGCGTAAGGGGCACGCGCGGGCCCACTGGCAGGAAGGGGTGATCGCGCTGCCTGACGGCATCGGGGACAGGGGCTGGGCTATGCGTGAGGTGGTCGTCCTGCACGAGTATGCGCACCACGTCACGTGGTTCGTGCACGGCGTGACCGGCCATGGCCGCGCCTTCCAGAACGTCTATCTCGAACTCTTGGAACACGCCATCGCCCCGGAGGCGGCCTTTGTGGTCAGAGCAGGCCTGGGATGAGCCGCGACCCACCGGCTGAAGGTGCCCCCACGCAGGCTGGTTGGGTCGCTACAGTTGGGGGAATTCAGGGCTAATTGGAGGTCTACTGTGCGCCGTTCTGCTGTGTTCGCCTGTGCGTTTGTCGCTGTCAGTTTGTTGTCCACCGGATGCTCCCCGAGCACCGAGGCGCAGGACAAGACGGAGAATGCGAACGCAGCCGTATGCCTGTCCGTGGAAGGTCTCAACGCCACCATCGACGGGTTGGCCACTGGTGTGACCGGGACTGGTGACGTCACCGTGGGCGCAGCCCAAGAGTCGATCAACCAGATCATGGCGGCCTACGACACGGTGGAATCCAACGTGCAGGCCCTGGGTGAGGATGTCTCTGATGAGGTGCTCACCGCCCAGCAGCAGTTCGAAGAGAGCCAGATGCAGGTGGAGGCCGGCCTCAGTGGACTGGATGGCGACTCGTCCCTGGCCGATGTGCCGGAGGAGGAAGCGCAGGCCATCACGACGCTGCAGAGCAGCTACGACGATCTCAACTCGGCCCTGGGCTGCAGCTGATGCTGTTGAGCGATCGCGACATCCGTCGCGAGATCGCCGATGGCCGGGTCCACGTGGATCCGTTCGACACCGAAATGGTGCAGCCATCGAGCATCGATGTCCGACTCGACCGCCTGTTCCGGGTGTTCGAGAACCACAAATACCCGTTCATCGATCCGGCCACCGAGCAGCCCGAGTTGACCCGGATGGTCCAGACCAGCCACGACGCACCGTTCATCCTGCATCCGGGTGAGTTCGTGCTCGCATCGACCTACGAGGTGATGACGCTGCCTGACGACATCGCCGGGCGGCTGGAGGGCAAGAGTTCGCTGGGCAGGCTAGGGCTGCTCACCCACTCGACGGCGGGATTCATCGACCCGGGTTTCAGTGGCCACGTCACCCTGGAACTGTCCAATGTGGCCACCCTGCCGATCAAGCTGTGGCCAGGGATGAAGATCGGGCAGTTGTGTTTGTTCAGGCTGGAGTCTCCGGCCGAACATCCCTATGGCTCGGATGTCTATGGCTCGCGTTATCAGGGCCAGCGAGGACCGACGCCAAGTCGTTCCTACATGAACTTCCACCGCACCGACATCGGCTGATCCTCCGGCGTGCGTAACGAGGCTCACAGCGGTCACGGCCGCTATTGACTTACACTGGAATTCCGCCCTGCTCCGACAAAGGAACACAAACGCGACTATGTCGATTGACAATGAGACGTCCCGGGTCCTCGATGCACTAGAAGCCGAAGCGATCTGGGTATTCCGGGAAACCGCCGCAGCGTTCGAGCGACCAGTCCTGTTGTACAGCATCGGGAAAGACTCCACGGTGTTGTTACATCTGGCCCGCAAGGCTTTCCACCCCGGTCCGATCCCATTCCCGGTGATGCACATCGACACGGGCTGGAAGTTCCGGGCCATGTACGAATTGCGCGACCGCACCGCTAAGGCACTCGACCTCGATCTGCGACTGGCCACCAACCAGGACGCTCGCGATCAGGGCGTCACCCCGTTCAGCCACGGTGCGCAGGAGTTCACCCGCATCATGAAGACGGTGGCTCTGCGTGAGGCCCTGGACGCAGGCCAGTTCGACATCGCAGTCGGTGGGGCCCGCCGCGACGAGGAGCGCAGCCGGGCCAAGGAGCGCATTTTCAGTCTGCGTGAGGCGGGTCACCGCTGGGAGCCGCGCAATCAGCGTCCTGAGTTCTGGCACACCGTGAACAACTCCCTGACCGATGGCCAGACCATGCGCGTCTTCCCGCTGTCCAACTGGTCGGAGTTGGACGTCTGGCGTTACGTGGCGCGCGAGAACCTTGAAGTTGTGCCCTTGTACTTCACAGCGGAACGGCCAGTGGTGGAACGCCAGGGCGCGCTCATCATGGTCGACGACGACCGCATGGTGTTCGAGCCTGGTGAGCAGCCGCAGATGCGCCGCGTACGCTTCCGCTCCCTGGGGGACTATCCCCTGTCCGGTGCTATCGAGAGTGAAGCGGACGACGTCTACGACATCATCCGCGACATCGAGGTGAACCGGCAGTCGGAGCGCGCTGGCCGGCTCATCGACGGCGAAGGTGCACAGTCCATGGAGCGCAAAAAGGCGGAGGGCTACTTCTGATGGAGCGCAAGGCACTCATCCGGGTCGTGGTTTGCGGCTCTGTGGACGACGGAAAGAGCACGCTGCTCGGGCGGTTGCTCGCCGAGACTGGCTCCATCCCTGAGGACCAGCTCGAGGCGGCACGGTTCACCCGCCGCCCCGGGTCCACCATTCCTTTGGGCGAGGTGGACTACTCCCTGGTCACCGACGGCCTCGAGGCTGAGCGGGAGCAGGGCATCACCATCGACGTGGCCTACCGCCACCTGATCCTGCCCAGCCGGCGACGGGCTATCCTGGCTGACGCCCCGGGTCATGAGCAGTACACCCGCAACATGGCGGTCGCGGCCTCAACCGCCGACGTCGCCATCCTGCTGATCGACGCGATGCGCGGGACGAAGCGGCAGACCCATCGTCACTTGACCGTGTGCGGCCTCATGGGCGTCAAGCACGTCGTCCTTGCCGTGAACAAGCTGGACGGGGTCGCCTACGACCGGCGCATCTACGACGAGTTGGTCGCCGAGGTGTCCGACACCGCTCACCGGATGGAGATCAAGAGCGTCATTCCCGTGCCGGTGTCCGCGCTGGTCGGGGACAACGTGTTGGGTCATTCGCCCAACACACCGTGGTACAGCGGCCCAACGCTGCTCGACGCGTTGGATGCGGCGACCATCGACGAGGATTCCAGCGGCGAGGTGCGCCTGCCGGTGCAGACCATCATCCGCGGTAAGGACTTCCGCGGGTACGGCGGTTTGGTCGCGCAGGGTGCTGTGCGCAAGGGGCAGCGGATCACCGTCGCCCAGTCCGGTCAGCAGGCCACGATCAAGGCCCTGCACTGGCTGGACGGCACGACCCCGAGCGCTCCGGAGCAGGTCATCCCGGGTGAGTCGGTGACCATCGAGCTCGACAAAGACATCGACATCGCCCGCGCTGATCTGTTGGTGACAGGCGAACCACCGCAACTTGCCGACCGGTTTGCCGCGGACATCGTCTGGATGAGTGACCAGCAGTTGGCGCATGGCCGCTCATACACGCTGCGTTGTGGACCCCTGGAGGTGCCTGCGACGGTCACCAACGTGCGTCATCGCCTGGATGTGACCAACGGCAACACGATGGCGGCTCGGATCCTCGAGATCAACGACGTCGGCCGGGTGGAGATCGCAACCTCCCGACCGATCGTCCTGGAGTCCTACACGTCCTCTCGCGAGACCGGCGGCTTCATCCTGGTCGACCGCCTCACGGGGGAGACACTCGCGGCGGGTCTGACCCGGTTCGCCTTACGTCGCGCCACAAACGTGGTGCCCCACCACTTCGAGGTGGACAGGCAGGCCCGGCAGATCCTCAACGGGCACCCGGCCAAGGTGCTGTGGCTGACTGGATTCTCCGGGTCGGGTAAGTCGACCATCGCCGATGGCGTCGAACGCAAACTGCATTCCCTCGGGGTGCGCTCCTTCGTGCTTGACGGCGACAACCTCCGCAGTGGACTGAACAAGGATCTCGGCTTCACCCCCGAGGATCGCGCGGAGAACGTCCGGCGGGTCGCCGAAGTGGCCCGCATGATGTACGAGGGGGGTCTGGTCGTCATTGTCGCGCTCGTCTCCCCGTTCCGGGCGGACCGGCAGACGGCCCGCTCACTGTTCGATGCAGGGGACTTCATCGAGGCTTGGGTGGACACGCCGATTGAGGTTGCCATGGAACGTGACACGAAGGGGCTGTACGCCAAGTCGAAGGCCGGCTCGCTGCCCAACCTCACCGGCGTGGGCCAGCAGTATGAGAGCCCGGAGACCGCCGAGTTGCACCTGTCGGGAGTCGAGCCTGTGGAGGCAAACGTCGCTAAAGTGATCGAGACGTTGTTGCCTGGAGTGGACGTCTGACCGCAGCAGGGAGGAGGGCGGTGTGGCACAAGCACTGTTCTCCCTAGATGCGCCTCGCCGGCTGACGACGGGGTCGAAGGTCTGGTACTCAGCGGCCATCGTGGTCTACTTCACCGTTGTCGCCCTGGCCGTGGCCTTCAGTGGCACCGCGTTGCCCAAGGTGCCAGCCGTCGCCTTGGCACACGCCTTGATCGGCGCCTATGTCAGTGCTGTGACAGCCCTGCTGGTCTTCAGCCATGCCAGGGCCACGGGTCGGCGTGGTTACCTGTGGATCGCCATGACGTTCCTGTACATGGCGGTGGTTCTTGTGGCATTCCCCCTGTTCTTTCAGGGTGCCCTTGTTCCCGGTGAGCGAATCCTTGGGAACTCCGAGAGTGCATTCTCGCTCTATTACGCCTGGCACGTGGCGTTTCCGGTGGGTTTGACCGTGGCGGCCTGGCTGCTGTACTCCGACCGCCGCAGTCATCGCCGCCCCAGTCTGACCGGCGTGCAGGTGTGGCGGGGTCTCTTGATCGTCGTCGTTGCACTGGTAGCCACCTGGTTGCTGACTGCGGCGCTGCCCCAGCTCTCTGTTCTCGATGAGAATGGCGTCAAGTTGCGGACGGGAGTCGCGCTTGACGCGGTAGCCGTCGCCCTCGCGATGGTCTTCTTCGGGGTCGCTGTCTTCACCGCCCGCACGGGTTCGGTGATCGGACGCTGGCTGGCTGGCATGGCCCTGCTGGCGCTCGGGGAGTCCGTCGTGAGTCTGAGCGCCCTGACCCGCTACAGCATGGGCTGGTACTTCAGCCGGCTGCTGTGGCTGGTGGTGGTGAGTGCGCTGCTGGTTGCGTTGATCTGGAACCTCTCGCGAGTCGACCGCGCGAACACCCAACTGGCGACCGTCGACTCCCTCACCGGCGCTGATTCGCGCTTGGAGTTCCTCAGCAACGTGCACCGGGAGATCGCCCGCGCCCACACCACCGGCAGCCAGGTGGCCATGCTGTGGATCGACCTCGACGGGTTCAAGGGCATCAACGATCAGATGGGCCATCAGTACGGAGACGAGGTGCTGCGCCACGTCGTCGACCGGCTCGGCCAGCAGGTCCGGCTCAGCGACCATGTGGGCCGGCTCGGCGGTGACGAGTTCGGCGTGCTGATGTGCGACTACGAAGCCCGCGACCAGGTCCACAGTGTGGCGCGCCGCCTGCTGGCGGCCATGCGCGAGCCCATCAGGGTCGGGGATGCCGTAGTCCAGGTGACAGCAGCGATCGGCATCGCCACGGCCCCGCCCGATGCCACAACAGCCGAGGAACTGTTGCGCTCAGCTGATCTGGCCATGTACGCCGCCAAGCAGAGCGGCGGTGACTCATTCCAGCATTTCACCGCCACGATCGGGACGGAAGCGGTTGCCAAGGCCAGTCTGCGGCAGGCCCTTGCGGAGGCACTGCGGACCGGAGACTTCGTAGCGCACTACCAGCCGATCTACGAGGCTGACGGCATGCGCTTGGCCGCCGTCGAGGCGCTCGTGCGCTGGGTTCGGGATGGCGAGCCCGTGGCGGCAGGGGAGTTCGTGCCCTTCGCAGAGACCACGGGGCAGATCGTGGGGATCGGTCGCATCCTGATCGAGCGCGTCGCGCAGGACATGCCCCGGTGGATCGCCGAGCAGGACAAGGACTTCTTCGTGTGCCTGAACCTGTCGGTGAAGGAGCTCTCGGATCGCTACCTCGTCGACCTGATGGTCACCGGCCCGTTGAGCCAGTTCGCCCGCCGCATCATGGTTGAAGTGACCGAGTCGTTGGAGTTGCAGGAGAGCCCGGAAGCCGGTGCGAACCTAGAACGACTGCGCGACGCGGGTATGCGGATCGCCATCGATGATTTCGGCGCAGGGTTCTCGAACTTCACGAGGCTCGAGCAACTGCAACCTGCCCTACTGAAGATCGATCGTGCGCTGGTGCGGCGCGCCGGCAGCGAGATCGAAGGGGGCGTCGCTTTCCTCACTGCCGCAACCAGCGTCGCTGCATCGTTGAACTGCGACGTGGTGGCCGAGGGTGTGCAGACCCAGGGTGAGGCTCAGGTGGTCAAGTTGCTTGGAGTGCGCTACGTCCAGGGCTTCAGGTACGCCCGTCCAGCGCCGATCGAGGAGTGGTTGGACTCGGTCCACGCCTGATGGTGGCTACCCAACGATGACCTGCCGCTGGGCTCGCAGGGACATGACCAGCGCGATGATCCAGCCCACGATCGTCCAGCCGAGCAGTAGGTTCAGCCAGAAGACTCCCCAATGCGGGACGTCACGCACCGCGGCAATGGCCCACGGCAACATGTAGCCGGCCGTCAGGATGGCGACGATGATGGCCACCACCTTGGTGACGGTCCACGATCGGTCAGCAGATTCCACGTGCATGCTCATATGACCATGGTACGTGGGCGCTGTAACCCGCGCCTCGTGTGAGGCGGATGCGACAGGGGCTATTCGCAGTAGAGGGTGTAGTGCTGTCACGCGTCAGACTCAGTGGCAGGACAGTGCGTGCCCCTTCCGAGAGCCCGTGGTTGCGGGTGGGTGCTTGCGCTTCTTTGCGATGCCGGCAAGGGTGTCCGGATGTCCGCGCCCCGGCGGTTCGGGGTTGTCCCCAGGGCTGTGCGGCCGTCGGCCCGGAAATGTCAGAGGGTGTTTGTAGGTTTGGGGTGTCACCGAGGTTGGTGGCCATCAGCTCGTGGAGCGACGTCGCAGGGGAGCCTTCTCTTCTGGTTTCGGCATCGACAGTCGTGGGTGGGGGTGTGTGCTGATGGGGTTCTTCGAGATTCCGGCCGGCGGCGTTACGCCGCGCCCGGCTGGCCGATGAGTTGCCGGTGGAGATTCTGCCGGTGTTCCAGGAGTTGTCCGAGCGCGTGCTGGGCCTGCCGGATCCGGCCGAGTTGAGTGTGGAGCAGCGCCTCGGCGCGGTGCAGGCCGCGGCCCGCCTGCAGACGATGCTGGAGGCCTACCAGACCCAGGTCGCCGGGGTGAGCGACGCGCAGCGGGATTCCCGGTTGTTCGCCGCCGGCACGACCGGGTCGATGGTGGCCGCGTTGACCGGGAACAACCGGGCGGTCGGTTCAGCGATCGTGGGGCGGGCCCGGGACCTGCGTTCCATGCCGCACGTGGCCGGAGCGTACCGGGCCGGTGAGATCACGGGCCGGCATGTGCACCTGTTGTGCCGGGCCGCCGCCCGCCTGCGGCACTTCCCGGTGCTGGAGGCGGATCTGGTGGCGGCCGCCGCGGTGATCGAACCGGTGGTGCTGGCCCAGGTCCTGGATGTGCTGATCACCCAGGACCGCCGTGAGGCACCCGATGAGGACCTGCGGGGCGCCCGGGCCAAACGCGGCCTGCACCTCTCAGACCTGGGCAACGGCCTGTACCGGGTGGATGGGCACCTGGACCAGGTGGCCGGGGCCCGGCTGCGCGACGCGCTGACCGGGTTCACCGACCCTCCCCGTCCTGGGGATGACCGCACCCCCAGCCAGCGCCTGGCCGACGCCCTGGACGACCTGGTCAGTGCCGCGCAGGCCAACACCCGGCCGTTGGGGGTGTCCGGGGTGACGGTGCTGGTCGACGCCGAGCAGCTGCCCGACGGTGCAGGTGCCCGTCTGGAGGACGGCACGCTGCTGGGCCCGGACACCTTCGCCCTGTTGACCTGTTCGGCGGTGGTGTCGGTGATCCTGGGGAAACGCCGGGCCGGCACGTTCGTGCCGTTGGCGTTGGGCCGTGCCCAGCGCCGCGCCAGCCACGCCCAATGGGCGGCGTTGACGGCGCGGGATCGGGGATGTGTGCGCTGCGGGCAGCCGGCCCGGCGCTGCCACGCCCACCACATAACCCCTTGGGCCGCCGGCGGGCAAACCGACATCGACGCGATGTGCCTACTGTGTCCGCGCTGCCACCGCGACCTGCACAACGGCAGGTTCACCATCCAGATGATCGACGGCATCCCCCACTGTCGGAGCACCCGGCGAAGAACCTGAGCCGGCCCCCCCCGGGGGCCGGCCAGACGCCCAGCGTCAGCACCACAACCAACAGCCACCAGCACGATCAGTGCCGCCCGGCGACGACCAGCGTGACCGGGAATGGGCGCACGGTGCGATTTCCCACGGCGTGTCGCAGCAACAACTGCCGAACTGCCCACAGGGGAACGGGCGACCTGCAGTGACCGGCCCACACCGCGGCCATGTGCGCGAGCCGACCCGCTACACCGCCAGATGCCTCCCGAGCCCGGGGCCTTCAGACCACAAAAACCCCACCCTGAATCCAGAAGAGCCGCGAAGGGCCCTCCCGGACTCCCAGGAGGGCCCTTCGCGCACACGACATGGTTACTTGACGCTCTCCAGCAACATGATGGCGATGTCCTTCACCTGAACGTTCTCGCCAGCAGCGCCTTCGGACTGACGCGCGGTCACACCGTCGCTGATCATCACGTTGCAGAACGGGCAGCCAACCGCCACGGTGGTGGCGCCGGTGCCCAGTGCCTCATCCGTGCGGTTCATGTTGACGCGCGTCCCCAGCGTCTCTTCCATCCACATCCGGGCGCCACCGGCACCACAGCAGAAGGACCGCTCAGCATGGCGTTCCATCTCCACCAGCGTCACACCCGGCACGCCGGCGACCAATTCGCGCGGTGGCACGTAGATCTTGTTGTGCCGGCCGAGGTAGCAGGGATCGTGGTAGGTGACCTTCTCGTCCACGTGCTTGACCGGCGTCAGGCGGGCATCGTCGACGAGTTTCGCAAGCAGCTGGGTGTGGTGCACGACCTCGTAGTCCCCGCCGACCTGTGGGTACTCCCTGCCCAGCGTGTTGAGGCAATGCGGGCACGTGACGACGATCTTCTTCGCCTTGATCTCGTTGAGCATCTCGACGTTCTGCATCGCCTGCATCTGGAAGAGGAACTCGTTACCGGCGCGCCGCACGGGATCGCCGGTGCAGGTCTCACCCTCACCTAGGACCATGTACTTCACGCCCGCCTCATTGAGCAGTTCGGCTACCGCCTTCGTCGTGGCCTTCGCGCGGTCCTCATAGGCCCCGGCGCAGCCGACCCAGAAGAGGTACTCGACGTCAGCGGGGATCTCCTCCTCGCCCTCGGCGCCGAACACCGGCACCTCGAAGTCCACCTCGGTGATCCAGGCGTTGCGCAAGGATGCGTTCATCCCCCACGGGTTGCCCTTCTGCTCGACGTTCTTGAAGAGGCCGCCGAGCTCAGCCGGGAACTCGCTTTCGATCATGACCTGGTTGCGGCGCATGTCGATGAAGTGGTCGATGTGTTCGATGTCCACCGGGCACTGCTCGACGCATGCGCCGCAGGTGGTGCAACTCCACAGAGCGTCGGTGTCGATGACCGGTCCCTCGTGGCTGCGGTGTCCGGCGGCGTCATACCCGTCGGTCTCGCGGTGCGGATCGAAGTCGCGCTCGCCGACCAGCGGCCGTTGCACCTCGGTGGCCACCGCCTCTCCGACCTGGGCCAGCACCTCCTCGTTGCGCTCGCCCATCTCATCGCGCTTGCCGGCACCCGCGGTGGCCAGCAGGTACGGGGCGGACGCGAAGAGGTGGTCGCGCAGATCCATGATCATCAACTTCGGGCTCAACGGCTTACCCGTGTTCCAGGCCGGGCACTGGCTCTGGCAGCGGCCGCACTCGGTACACGTGGCCATGTCGAGCATGCCCTTCCACGTGAAGTCGTCGATCCGTCCGCGCCCGAAGGTGGCGTCCTCGGCGGGATCCTCGAAGTCGATCTTCTCGGTGCCGGAGTACATCGGCAGCAGGGGCCCGAGTGCGTTGGGCTGCCGTTTGGCGCCGACGTTGATCGGGGCCAGGAAGATGTGTAGGTGCTTGCTGTAGAGCACGAGCACCAGGAAGCCGAAGATGATCGCCAGGTTGACCAGCAGGAAGACCGTCTCGATCCACTCGTTGGCCACGAGGCCCAGCGGGTACAGAATGTTCCCCAGCCACTCTGACGCGAAGGCGCCTCCCGACTCATGGAACGGGAAGGCCTGCACATACTCACCCTCCGCGAGGGTGTGCTCCGAGACGGCCCATTGCGCAGCGCGGGCGACCCACAGAGTCCAGACGACGTTGAAGATCATGAACAGCACGAGCCACGCGGCACCCGTGTGGGAGCCGAAGAAGCGCGAGTAGCGGCCCTGTTTGGACGGCTGGGTCCGCAGGCGGATGATCGCGAAGATCAACAGGCCGACGAGGACCAGCACGATGAACAGGTCCTCAATGAACCCGATGACCGGCCACCGTCCGACGAACGGGATGGCGAAGTCCTTGGCCAGGAACACCGCACCTAGGGTCTCGATGATCGTCAGGGTGAGCACGATGAAACCCCACATGGCGAACACGTGCGCGACGCCAGGCACGGTCCACTTCAGTAGTTTCTTCTGACCGAGGACCTCGGTCGCCTGCGATTCCAGGGCTTCCGGTCGGCTCTCCGGACGGTCCACAGTGGGTTGTCCGGAAGTGATGAGTTTGAACAGTGTCCATGCCCGCTTGCCCGCGATGACCGCGACTGCCAGGACCAGCAGCAGACCGATGATCAGGCGGATAGTCATGTGATCCATACAGACCTCCTGAGTTTAAGCCTACTGGCCAGTAACTTAGGGGCGGCCGGGGGTCGGCACCTCACGTCGATTGTGTCAGGCGATACCGAGAACGCCAGGCCGTGCCAAGGCAAAGGCATCTGGCCCCAGCCGGTCGATAGTGGTTCCGGGTCACCGGCCCGCGGTGGCGGCTGCCGGTGCGCGTAGGCGGACACTCTGCGGGTGCCGGACCCAGCCCGGTGCCGCGAACAGGTGCCTGGTGAAGGGCTGGCCGTGCAGCCACACCGCCGTCACCCCGACGACGGCCGTCACCAGGAACGGGAACAACAAGGCCGCAACAGGATGGGCCAGAGCGGCGCCCGGCAGGATCATGGAGACCCCGAACAGCACGGGCCACTGCCAGACGTAGATCGGCAGCGTGCGGGCGCCGATGAACGTCGCCCAAGCGGGGCGCCGTTGCGCGTTATCTGCACAGCCAGACTGATGCCGAAGGCGACCAGGAGCAGGCTGACGGGAAAGTACGTGTGGCCGATCAGTGCTGGCGATGTCATCCAGGCCACACCGAACGGCACCGCGACCACACCGAGCACGATCGTGTGGGCCCAGGTCGCCTTCTCCGCGATCCCGGCCACGATGTCCTTGAAGTAGGCGCCGGCGAGGAAGAAACAGAGGTTCATGGCCATCGAGGTGTACAGCGACCCCGGGGTCACCGCGTCGAAGAACTGTGCGGCGAAGGGGCGCATCACGTTGGGCACCAGCGCCACAGCCAGGACCACCCACGCAGGCTGATTGCGCAGAAGCTTCGCGATGACGAAGAACAGTGCCATCGCGTACAGGTACCAGTAACCGCTACGCGCGAACAGCACGGCCCACACAGGCTCGCCCACCGAGACCCCGAAGAGGGCCTGCATACCCAGGAACAGGGCCATCCACAGGACATACAGGTAGACCATGCCCGTGGTGCGACTGGTGGAGGAACGCCACGGGCGTTTCAGCGCAGATGCGGCGAGCATCCCGGACACCAGGAAGAACACCGGCATCCGCAGCGGTTCGACGACCGCATTGAACGTATGCAGGAAACTGGCCACTGCCGATGGCCCGGCCAGATCTGCCAGGGTGTTGCTGGCATGCATGAAAACGACCAGCAGTACTGAGCTCGCCTTGACCAGGTCGATCCAGTCGATGCGTCGGTTCACAGACCTGAGATGCCCGATCCAGGGCCAGCGCGAACGTGATGTTGGCCACATGGTGGTTTGATGCGTGATCATGGCTGGATGGACGTCTTCAGCCCCATGATCGTGATCTCCGTGCTCGTTCCGATAGTCGTCGTCTTCATTATCGTCCTCGCCATGCGGGCGGCGCTGGGAGGCCGTCACGGGCGAAGCAGGAGCAGGCAGCGCAGTTGACCCTGACAGGGCGCAAAGCGCGTGCCACGATCCTGCGCGTTGAACCCACCGGCATGGTGGTGAACAACATCAATATCCAGTGCTGGGTCACTTTTCAGTTGCAACCGCTGGACGGCGGGCAGATCACGCAGGGTCGCAAGAAGATCCTGATCAACCAGACCCAGATGCCTCGGGCCGGTGATGTCTGGCCGGCATGGATCGACCCCGCGAATCCACAGGAATTCGCGGTCGGAATGCCGCAGGGCGCCGATCCGGCGCAGATCCCGGTCTTCCGCGAGTTCGGAATCCCGCACCCTTTGGACCAGAAGCCGCAGGCGGATGACACGGTGGCCGACCTGCAGCGCTTGGTGGAGATGAAAGAGAAGGGTCTGCTCACGGAGGAGGAATTCGCCGCCGCCAAGGCGCGAATGCTCGATGAGGGGTAAACGGACCGTTAACGCAATACGCTTGCGATCATGGCGAAGCAGGACGGTAAGCAACCGAAGGTTAAGAACAAGGTCTATGAGGCGGAGTTGTTCCGCCTGCAGGCCGAGTTGGTCAAAATGCAGCAGTGGATCAAGGTCACCGGTACTCGGCTGGTGGTGATCTTCGAGGGCCGTGACGCTGCCGGCAAGGGCGGGTCGATCAAGCGGATCACCGCTTACCTGAACCCTCGGGTCGCACGGATCGTGGCACTGCCGGCGCCGACAGAGCGCGAAAAGACCCAGTGGTACTTCCAGCGTTACGTGCCGTACCTGCCGGCCGCCGGGGAGGTCGCCCTGTTCGACCGCTCCTGGTACAACCGTTCCGGGGTCGAGCGCGTCATGGGATTCTGCACGTTGGAGGAGTATCGGCGCTTCCTGCATCAGGCGCCGATCTTCGAGCGCCTGCTGGTCGAGGACGGAATCGTTCTTCGCAAATACTGGTTCAGCGTCAGTGACGAGGAGCAGCAACGCCGCTTCCAGTCCCGACTGTCCGACCCGATGCGTCGCTGGAAGCTCAGCCCCATGGACCTCGAGTCGATCACGCGCTGGGAGGAGTACAGCCGCGCCAAGGACGAGATGATGGTCCACACCGACATCCCGGAGGCACCCTGGTACGTGGTGGAGAGCGACAACAAGAAGACTGCTCGGCTCAACGTCATCAGCCACCTGTTGTCGACCATCCCCTATGAGGACGTGACGACCCCGCCGTTGAAGCTGCCTGACCGACCGGCCTCACGCGGTTACATGCGCCCGCCCAAGGACACCCAGACCCACGTGCCGGATTTCGCGGCCACCCTGCTGAGGTAACCGGCTCGCAGCGCGATGTGATCGAGCCTGCCGTACCCGGTGCCCGGGGGACGGCTACCCTGAACCTGTGTCCCGGTCCTTGAGCCCTGCCCGGTGGCTGCGTGCTGCCGTGCTGGCGGTCTCGAGCGTCGGGCTGGCAGCCGGGGGGCATCTGCTGGGGGGCGGTCACGTCGAACCAGTGTTCCTGCTCCTGCTGCTGGGGGCCGCCACGCTGACCGGACACACTTGGCTGTCCAAGGAACGCGGACTGCTGGCGATCGCTGGCGCCGTTGTGACGGTGCAGGTCGCGGTGCATCTCGGTCTCACCTTGGGCCATGCACACGCATTGAGCGCGGCCATGGTGCTTACTCACGCGGGCGCAGCACTGCTGCTGGCAGCGTTCCTGCGAACCGGTGAGGCGCGGTTCTATGCCGCGGCGCGCCGACGCCTGCTGAACCTCTTGGTCGCGATGCGACTGTTAGCCGCCGGGCTTCCCCAGTACCTGCCGATGTCGGTGGCCCGCTGGGAAGGTCCCTCCTGCTCTCTCACAACGTGGACGCCTGCCCCGGGACAACGCCGCGGGCCACCGGCCGCTGCGACCGCTTGATCTCGCCGCTGCCCGCTTTCCCTTCCTTCCAGGAGTCGCTCAATGCGTCGCATCCTGTTTGTCCTGTTTGCGTATGTGCTCCTCGCCGTGTCGCCTGCCGCGGCGCACACCGACTTGGTGTCCAGTGATCCCACTGATGGGCAGACGCTGAAGAAGCCGCCGAGCACGATCTCGCTGACGTTCGGCGAGGACCTGCTGACTGGTGGCAACCGTCTCGTCGCCCAGGACCAAGATGGCGTGGCTGTCGAGATCGGTGCACCGCAGGTGGCTGGCACCGATGCTCTCCGCGACGTGGCCGGGCAGCGCCGCCCAGGGCACGTACACCGTCAGTTACCGCACTGTCGCCCAGGATGGGCATCCCTTGGAGGGCAAGATGCGCTTCACGATCGCGTCGCCGGCCGCCACGTCGCCGACGCCCGCCACGGCTGCCAGCCCCGCCGCTCAGACGGTGCCCGATGGGGCACCCAATCCGGCCCTGATCCTTGGCCCCCTGCTGCTCGTGGTTCTCCTAGGTGGGGCCGGTTTCTTCGTGTGGAGGTCACGTGACTAGTGCTGTTGATGTACCGCCGAGAACCCGGAACTTGCGCTGGATCATCCCGGTCGCGGTGTTGGCCGTGGCTGGCCTCGCCGTCGGGCTCGTGGTCGGCGGCAGCACCCGGGAGGTCGTCGGCGACCAGATCGCGGGCCCCGGACCTGTCGTGGCCTGGGGGTTACCCATCTGGCGGCTGATTGCGACGGCGGCCAGCGTGCTCACCGTTGGCCTGCTCGGCTACGCCGCCGTGCTCGGGCCGCAGGGCCGCGACGGCGTGCTGTCCCAGGTGGGGCGCAGGGACGTCGTCCGCGCTGGCTGGATCGCCGTGATCTGGGCTGTCAGCAGCTTCATGACCGCCCTGTGGTCGCTGGCCTGGGCGCTCGGACAGAGCTTGCCGCAGACTCTGACGCCGAGCATGATCAGCACATTTGCCTGGTCGGTCGCGTCGGTGCGGGCCTTCCTCCTCGTGGCGCTGATCGCCGCTGGGATAGGGATCGCCTGCCTGTTCACCACGGGGGTCACCGCGGCGGCCAGTTTGATGGCGCTGTCCCTCGTGGGGATCGCGCTACCGGCGCTGACCGGACACGCTTCATCGCTGGGCTCCCACGGAGTGGCAATGACCTCGGATGTGGTGCACGCCCTGAGCATGAGCGTGTGGGTGGGCGGTCTGGTGGTATTGCTCTTCCACGCCGTGCGCAACGATCCCGGCACGATGCGGGCAGTGCCGGTCTTCCGCACCGTGGCCACGTGGGCCGTCATCCTGCTGGCGATCTCAGGGGTCGGAGCGGCGTTCGCCCGTATGAACAGTCTGAGCGAGTTGGTGACCACCGACTTCGGGCTGCTCGTCCTCTTCAAGGTCGCCCTGCTGGGGGGCCTGCTCATCACCGCTCGCATCCTGTCGACGAGGGTGGTCGGTGCTGGTAAGCAGGACCGGGCCACCCTGATCCGGTTCGCCAGCCTCGAGGCGCTTTTGATGGCCGCCGCCGCGGGCATCGGTGTGGCCCTGACCCAGACCGCCTACCCACGCGTCGAGATCGAACTACCCACGCAGGCCGAGACACTGCTCGGCCAGCCCTTCCCGCCTGCACCGACGTTTGCCAATGTCGCCCTCGGCTGGCACCTGGAACCGTTCTGGATCGGCTTGGCTGCGGTGTTCCTGGGCCTGTACCTGGCCGGCGTGATGCGGCTGCGCCGCCGCGGGGACCGCTGGCCGGTCCCGCGCACCGTCGCCTGGGTGCTGGGCTGGATCTCGATCATCTGGGCGACAAATGCCGGCATCTCGCTGTACGCGATGGTCGCCATGAGTTGGCACATGCTCGCCCACATGGTGCTGTCCATGGTCGCCCCGATTCTGCTGGCCATGTCGGCGCCACTCACCTTGGCCTTGCGTGCCCTGCCGAACTCCCACAGCACCCGGCGGGGGCCGCGGGAGTGGATCGTCTGGGGAATGCACACGTGGCTCGCCCGATTCCTGACCCACCCGCTGTACGTGCTGTTCATCTTCACGGTGGGTCTGTACGGGCTGTACTACACGCCGCTGTTCTCCTGGTTGATGTCGAGCCATGTCGGCCACTTGGCGATGCAGATCCATTTCGTGCTGTCCGGTTACCTGTTCGCCTGGGTGGTCATCCAGACCGACCCCCTGCCCCGGTCACTGCCACCATGGGGCCGGCTCATGCTGGCGATCGTGGCGATGCTGCTGCACGCGTTCTTCGCGGTGCCGATCATGATGGCTGACATGGCCTTCGGGTCCGACTGGTACGGCCAGGTGCAACCACCATGGCTGACTGATCTCGTCGCCGACTCCCAGAAGGCGGGGGCCATCGCGTGGGGGATCGCCGAGATCCCGACGTTCATCCTCGTGCTCGCAGTGGCCATCCAATGGGCCAGGTCCGATGATCGCGAGGCCAAGCGGCATGACCGGCGGGCCGCCCGCGACGGCGATGCCGACATGGCCGCTTACAACCAACGTCTGCGCCGCATTGCCGAACAGGACGAGAAGTATGAGAGGAGTCAGCAATGAGGGGCCACGCCGCGATTGCACTGGTAGTCCTCGCCCTTGGTGGCTGTGCCAGTAGTGAAGAGATGCCAGCCTTCACTGTCGCCAGTCCGACGACGACTAGCGCGTTCCTGGGCACCACGCTGGACAAGCCCATGCCGCAGCCGGACGTCACGCTGACCGATACCGCAGGTAAGCCGTTCAACATCGCCGAGGACACCAACGGCAAGGTGGTGGCCCTGTACATCGGCTACACGAACTGTCCGGACGTCTGCCCGACCACGATGGCCGACCTCAGCGTCGCGATGGGCTCACTTCCCGACAGCGTCACCGAACAGATCGACGTCGTCATGATCACCTCTGATCCCGAGCGGGACACCCCAGCCCGGCTGGGCAAGTGGCTCGGATCGTTCTCCTACGACGCGATCGGGCTCAGCGGTCCCTACCCCAAGATTCAGCAGGCGGCCAAGAGCGTCGGGGTCTTCCTGGAGCCGCCGAAGAAGAACCCTGATGGCAGCGTCACCGTCGAACACGGCGCCCAGGTGATCCTCTTCGGCAAGGACGGTACATCCGACCTGATATTCACCTCGGGCTTCGCGCCCGCGGATGTCGCCCACGATTTGCAGGTTCTGGTCAACGAATAGGGGAAAACATGAGGAAGATCGCACTTGTCGGCATCGCTGTGTTGGCGCTGGCCGGCTGTTCGAGCAGTTCCGGAGACACAGTGACCGAGTCGACATCGCCGAGTCCGGTCATGACAGCGAGCCCGGCGGGGGCCATCGAGGTCGCCGACGCGTACATCATGACCAACGGTGATGTGGCCGGGATGTTCGCCGAAGTCAGCAACGACGGTGAGCAGGCGGTCAGGCTCACGGGGGGATCGGCGGCAAATGTGGGGATGGTGCAGATCCACGAGTACATCAAAGAGGGCACCAAAGAGGTCATGAAGGAGGTCCCCGGCGGCTTGGAGGTCCCCGCCGGTGGAACCGTCGAGCTCATGCCGGGGTCCTATCACGTGATGCTGATGAACGTGACCGCCGACTGGCAACCGGGCGACGAGGTCATGGTGACGCTTGACTTCGACAATGGCGAGCAGGTGCAGGTGGAGGCCGAGGTGCAGCAGCGGGAGGGCATGCAGTGACCGTCTCGCGGCGCAGTGTGCTGGCCGGTGGTGTGCTCGCCGGTACGGCCGCCGCGGTCGGCACCGGCGTGGTGTGGTCGCAGCGGCAGGACGATCCCGTCGACAGCCAGACGGTGCCCTTCTATGGCGAGCCCATCAAGCCGGGATCGCCACTGCGGCGCAGGAGCGGGTGGAGGTCGTCTCCTTGGATCTCACCACCACTTCGCCCGCCCCGGTCGTGGAGCTGTTCAGGACCTGGACGGCGCTGGCTGCCAGCGGCTTCCAGCAGACCCCCGATGCCGACCTCTTCGCAACCCCGGCCCGGCTGACCGCGACGTGGGGGATCGGGCCCGGCTTTCTGCCCGCCCTGGGGCTTGCGCGCTTGCAGCCAGACGGGCTGGCCGACCTCCCTGCCTTCAGCAAGGATCAGTTGCAGAAACGCTGGACGGGTGGGGACCTGTTCCTGCAGGTCGGCGCTGACGACGCGGTCGTAGCCGCGACCGCTGCTCGGCATCTGGTGGCTGCCGCCGACGGGGTGGCCGCCCTGCGCTGGTGGCAGCGAGGATTCTCATCCCCCACACGCCGTAACCTCATGGGCCAGATCGATGGGACAGCAAATCTCGCTGCCGACGACGCCCGGTTCGCCCAAACCGTGTGGTCTGGCGACACCCAGCCCGACTGGCTGCGCGGCGGGTCATATGTCGCGGTCCGTCGTATCCGGATGTTGCTCGAGGAGTGGAACGCGCAGACGGTCGAGCAGCAGGAGGCGGTGATCGGGCGGTTCAAGGACTCGGGGGCGCCGTTCACCGGCACGGCCGAGACGGATCCGGTGGATCTGTCAGCGCAGACCGCGCAGCTGGAACTGGTGATCCCGGCGGATGCGCACGCGCGGCTGTCCAACCCGGAGAACACCCGGGGGGCACGCATCCAGCGGCGCAGTTTCTCCTACGACGACGGTTCGGATGGGGCGGGCCTGCTCTTCATGGCGTGGCAGGCCGATCCGCGCACCGGTTTCATCCCGGTGCAGGCACGTCTCGACGTGGGCGACGCGCTGAACCGGTTCACGGTGGCGCAGGGCAGCGCATTGTTCGCCTGCTTCCCCGGATGTGAGGAGGGTGGGTACGTGGGTCAAACGCTCTTCGAGACGTAACGTCACTTGCTCGGTGCGGGCGTTGGATGTGTGTCACGCTGAAGACATGCAGCAGGATGCCGATCCCCGCCCCATCCGTGGTGGCGCTTTCGACTTCCGCGGACCCGCCATCCCGGAGTACGCCCCCGAACGCGACCACGAGCCCGACCCAGGTGAAGTGGTCTGGGCCTGGGTCCCGTTCGAGGAGGATCCCAGTCAGGGCAAGGACCGCCCGCTGGCGGTCGTCGGCCGGGTGCAGGACAAGCCTGACGAGCTGGTCTGCTTTCTGCTGTCCAGCAAGGATCACGCCACCGATGATGAGTGGGTGCTCATCGGAACCGGCGATTGGGATTCTGCACACAGGCCATCCTGGGCCAACATCGCCCGGCCGCTTGCCGTGACTCCGGAATCCGTGCGCCGAGAGGGCGGCATGCTCTCGCGTGAGCAGTTCGATGCCGTGGTCGACGCCGCGCGTCGCAGGTTCCCGCCGAAGAGTTGACGGGCTCTACAGGATCTGCCAGGCGCGGGTGAGCGCGTCGCGCAGGATCTGCTCGACCTCGTCGAAGTGTGACTGGTCGCAGATCAGGGGCGGAGCGAGCTGGATCACGGGGTCGCCGCGGTCGTCGGCGCGGCAGTAGAGACCGGCGTCGAAGAGCGCCTTCGACAGGAAGCCCCGCAGCAAACGCTCGCTCTCCTGATCGTCGAAGGTCAACTTCGTCTGCTTGTCCTTGACCAGTTCGATCCCGTAGAAGAAGCCGGCGCCGCGCACGTCACCCACGATGGGCAGGTCGCGCAGCCGCTCCAAGGTGGCGCGGAACCCGTCCTCCGTCGCGCGTACATGGGCCATGATGCCTTCGTCAGCCATCAGATCGAGATTCGCCAGGGCGACGGCGGCGCCCAACGGGGTGGCCACCCCAGGTGTACCCATGCAGGAACATGTTGTCCCCGTGGGCGAACGGCTCGAACAGGCGGTCAGAGGCGATCATCGCGCCCATAGGGACGTACCCGCTGGTCATCCCTTTGGCGCAGGTGATCACATCGGGGGTCACCCCGTAGCGGTTCATCGCGAAGTAGTCGCCGATCCTGCCGAAGCTGGTGATCGTCTCGTCGGCGACCATCAGCACGTCGTAGGTGTCACAGATCTCGCGCACTCGTTGCAGGTATCCCGGCGGCGGTGGGAAGCAGCCGCCGGAGTTCTGCACGGGTTCCAGGAACACCGCCGCCACCGATTCCGGCCCCTCGAGTTCGATGGCCACCGCGATCTGCTCCGCTGCCCACAGCCCGAAAGCGTGCTCGTCGTCGGCATGGATCGGCGCCCGGTAGAAGTTCGTGTTGGGGACCTTGTGGGTTCCCGGGACCAGCGGCTCGAAGGGGATCTTCGCGGCCGGGATACCGGTGATGCTCAAAGCGCCCTGCGGTGTGCCGTGGTAGGCGACGGCTCGGCTGATCACCTTGTACTTCTCCGGCTTGCCGGTGATTCGGAAGTACTGTTTGGCCAGTTTCCAGGCCGACTCCACCGCTTCCCCGCCGCCGGAGGTGAAGAAGACGCGGTTGAGATCGCCCGGCGCCAGTTCGGCCAGGCGTGCGGCCAGCTCCACGGCCTTCGGCGTGGCGTACGACCAGATCGGGAAGTGCGCCAGAGTGCGGGCCTGGTCCGCGGCGGCATCTGCCAGTTCAGTGCGGCCGTGGCCCATCATCACGGTGAAGAGACCGGAGAGGCCGTCAAAGTAGCGCTTGCCCTCATCGTCGAAGATGTACGGGCCCTCGCCGCGCACGATGATCGGGACGTGCTCGTCGGCTTTGTAGACGGAATGCCGCGTGAAGTGCATCCAAAGGTGGCGTCGGGCGAGATTGGCAATCGGGTCGTCGCCAGGCTCAGTCACGAATTGCGGAGTGCTGGTCATGTGTGCCCCATTGGTAGGTTTGCTTGTGAATCTTGAAGTACATATAGGTCTGCGCGTGCCGGACGCCCGCGATCGCGCGGATGCGGTTGAGCAGAGTCGAACAGGTGCTCGTCGTGGGTGGCGAACACCTCAGCCAGCAGGTCGATCCCGCCGGCCGTACTCACCAAGTAGTCAACCTCGTCGATCTGCGCGATCTTCTCCGCGGCGACCTGCACATCGCCGTCGACGTTGATGGCGATCATGGCGGCCCGCGGGTATCCCATCTGGATCTGATCGGTGACGGCCACAATCTGGATGACGCTGGTGTCGAGCATCCGCCGGACGCGTTGGCGCACGGCCGCCTCCGACAGCCCCACCTCCTTGGCGATATCGGCGTAGGCCCGCCGTCCATCGACCTGCAGTAGTTGGATGATGGCGCGGTTGGTGTCGTCCAGCGTCATTTCGCTCACGCTCTGGATTCTCCCCCAGAACCGAAGGTGGGGGCAATGATTTCCGTACTTTCGGCTGGTGTTTGCTGCTGATTTCGTTGTGAGTGGGCGACAGAACCCCATGCAAATGGATACTCTGAGAAACCCCGCAGCCGAATGGAGTCTGAGCAAATGCGCGAAGTCAGCAACCTGGTCAACGGAGTCATGCAGCCGGGCGAGGGGTCGGTGATGGACCTGGTCAATCCGACCACCGGAGAGGTGTTCGGACAGGCACCGATCTCCACCGAAGCCGATGTCAACGCCGCTGTCATAGCGGCGCGTGACGCCTTCGCCGGTTGGCGCGACAGCACCCCCAGTACGCGGCAGAAGGCCATGCTTGCCATCGCCGATCTCATCGAGGCCAACGCCGACGAGCTGGTGGCGCTGGAGAGTGAGAACACCGGCAAGCCGATCGCGGTCACCATGGCTGAAGAGGTCCCGCCGATGGTGGACCAGATCCGGTTCTTCGCAGGCGCAGCGCGGGTGCTGGAGGGCCGGTCGGCAGGCGAGTACATGTCCGGCTTCACCTCGATGATCCGGCGTGAGCCGATCGGGGTCATCGCCCAGGTCACGCCGTGGAACTACCCGCTCATGATGGCGGTCTGGAAGTTCGCCCCGGCCATCGCCGCGGGTAACGCCGTCGTGCTCAAGCCGTCCGACACGACACCGGTATCGACGGTGCGGCTTGCGCAGATGATCGCCGAGGCGGAGATCCTGCCGCCGGGTGTTTTCAACGTGATCGCCGGAGATCGCGACACCGGCCGGTTGCTCGTCGGTCATCCCGGCGTGGATATGGCCGCCATCACCGGGTCGGTGCGCGCGGGTATCCAGGTTGCTGAGGAAGCCTCGAAGATGGTCAAGCGGGTGCACCTCGAACTCGGTGGCAAAGCTCCCGTCGTGGTCTTCGACGATGCTGACCCGGCCAAGGCGGCCGAGTGGTTGGCTGTCGCCGGGTACTTCAACGCGGGCCAGGACTGCACCGCCGCCACCCGGGTGCTGGTCCAAGACGGGTTGCACGACGACTTCGTGGCTGCGCTCGCGGAGCAGGCGGCGGCAACCACCACCACCTTCGCCAACGGCCCCGCCGACGAGGATGCGCTGGTGCCCCCGCTGAACAACTCCGCACAGTTCGAGAAGGTGCTCGGATTCCTGGACCGCAAGCCAGCGCACGCCAACATCGCGGCCGGGGGAGCCCGGCAAGGCGACCGCGGCTACTTCCTGGAGCCCACCGTGGTGGTGGACATGCAGCAGGATGACGAGATGATCCAGAACGAGATCTTCGGCCCGGTCATGACCGTCCAGCGGTTCAGTGACGAGGCGAAAGCCATCGAGTGGGCCAACGGCGTGCCGTACGGTCTGGCCTCCAGCGTGTGGACCGAAAACCATGGGCGTGCATTGCGCATGGCCAAGGCCCTGGACTTCGGCACGGTGTGGATCAATACGCATATTCCGCTCGTGGCCGAGATGCCGCACGGAGGTTTCAAGCACTCGGGCTACGGCAAGGACCTCTCGATGTACGGCCTGGAGGACTACACCCGCATCAAGCACGTGATGTCCGCGCTGGACGAGTAGTTTCCGTCACGTTGGTTCACTTTCCGCTGTGAGGCTCATGGCGGAAAGTGAACCAACGTGTCGTAAGCGGCGCCGGTCGGTCGGCACCGGGGCCGTTGTTGCTGCGACCCGCCGTGGCAAATCGCGAACGCGGCGCCTACTCCTCCGGAACCAACACCGGCGTGTCGTGATGCAACGTCTCGCCACGGAAGAAGGCCGGAGCACGCCACTGCCACAGGAGCATGAACAGGACCCCGACCAGCAGTGACCCGACGCCCATCACAAATACCCCTCCGATCCCGAACAGGGTGGTGTATCCGTAGTCCGGGTCGAGCATGTCCCAGGCGCTCTTCACGAACACCGCCGCCAGGATGAGGCCGCCGACGAGCGGGAAGAAGAAGAGGACGAAGAAGTCCCGGACGTTGCGCATGGCTTCCCGGCGGAAGTACCACGCCGCGGCGAACGCGGTGATGCCGTAGTAGAAGGCGATCGCCAGGCCGATGCTCAGGATGGTGTCTTGCAGGATGTTGTCACTGATCAACTTGAAACCCACGTAGAACGTGGCACCCACCACGCCCATCATGACCGTGGAGAACGACGGCGATTGGAACCTGTTCACTTGGGCGAACCGCGCGGGCAGTGCTTTGTACACCGCCATTGCCAGTGTGCCGCGGGCCGTGGGCATGATCGTCGTCTGCAGCGAGGCTGCCGCACTGATCAGGACAACCGCCGTCAGGATGGGGGCGGCGGCGCCCAGCAGGGGTACTCCGATCACCGCGAAGATGTCATCGGCGTTCTTGGGCGAGCCGAGGCCGGAGCGGCCGGTACCGGCGTAGGCGACCATCGCGACCGTGAACAACAGATAGATGCCCAGCAGCAGAACCGTGCTGATCAGCGCAGCGCGACCGGGGGTCTTCTCGCGGTCCTTGGTCTCCTCGTTGATGGCCAGTACGGTGTCCCACCCCCAGTAGATGAAGATGGCCAGCAGCACCCCCTGGACGAACGACTCGAAGTCCCCGATGGCGAACGGATTGAGCCAGGTCTTGGCGGGCTCCTGGGCTTGCTCCATGCCGCCGCCGGTGTACACCTGCCACAGCGCCATGCCGGCCACGATCAGCAATACCCCGAACTGAATGATCACGAGTATGTACTGCATGCGGGCTGAGCCTTCGATGCCCCGGTAGTTGATCCACGTCATCACCGCGACGAAGACGAGCGCGATCACCATCACCAGCAGTTTGTTCTCCAACAGCGGCCCGGAATCGGTCCCCGTGATCTGGGCCCACAACTCGACCGTGTAGATGCCCACGATGTCGGCCGCATTGGCAACGAAGATGATTCCGGAAACCGCCAGCCCCCAGCCGCCGATCCAGCCGGTACGTGGGCCGAAAGCCTTCGTGGCCCACGTGAACGTGGTGCCACAGTCGGGGATGACCCGGTTCAATTCCCGGTAGGCCAGAGCGACCATGGCCATGGGAATGAATGAGACCCACAGCACGGCGACGCTCTGATTGCCCACCGCGATGGCGAGCCAACCGATGGTGGCGGCCAGCGAAAACGCCGGTGCGGTGGATGCCAGGCCGATGATGACACTGGACGTCAGGCTCACAGCGTCGGCCTCGAGGCCTTTGACGCGATAGTCGTCGACCTGCGGTTCGAATTCCTCGTCCATGGCCATCACCTACGGTTTCGGGAGTACATTGCGTGAAACAATACGGAAACCGTACTCTGGGGGCCATGCGAATTCTAATAATTGGGGCAGGCGGGGTTGGATCATCGGCTGCTCTGATAGCTGCTCGCCGTGACTTCTACGCCCACATCGTGATCGCTGACTACGATCTGGCACGTGCCACGCAGCTCGTCGAGCGGATCGCGGACCCTCGCTTCTCGGCGGCGCAGATCGATGCCTCCCAGACGCAGGGAGTGGCCGCTGCCTGCCGCGAGCACGAGATCACACACGTGTTGAACGCGGTGGACCCGCGCTATGTGATGGACATCTTCGAGGGGGCCTTCGAGGCCGGTGTCACCTACCTCGACACGGCCATGAGCCTGTCGAGCACACACCCCGAGCACCCCTACGAGCAGGTCGGCGTCAAGTTGGGCGACGACCAGTTCGCAAGAGCTGCGGACTGGGAGGAGAAGGGGCAGCTCGCGCTGGTCGGGATCGGTGTGGAGCCAGGCCTGGCCGATGTCTTCGCCCGCTACGCAAGCGACAACCTGTTCAGCGAGATCGACGAACTCGGGGTGCGGGACGCCTCCGACCTGGTCGTCCACGGCCATGAATTCGCCCCCTCTTTCTCCATCTGGACGGTCATCGAGGAATGTCTGAACCCACCGGTGATCTGGGAGCAGGATAGGGGCTGGTACACCACTGAACCCTTCAGCGAGCCCGAGGTGTTTGACTTCCCCGAAGGCATCGGGGCCGTCGAGTGTGTGAATGTGGAGCATGAGGAAGTGCTGCTGATGCCGCGCTGGATCGACGCCAAGCGGGTGACGTTCAAGTTCGGGCTCGGCGACGAGTTCATCGACGTGCTGAAGACGCTGCGCAAGCTCGGCCTGGATCGCACCGAGAAGGTGCAGGTGGGCGGGCATTGGGTCAGCCCACGCGACGTGGTCGCCGCGTGTCTGCCTGATCCGCTCACCTTGGGCGACAAGATGAGCGGCAAGACCTGTGCTGGGCTCTACGTCACCGGTAAGGGCAAGGATGGTAAGCCGCGTGCGGTGTACCTCTACCACGTCAGCGACAACGAGTGGACCATGGCTGAGTACGGCGCGCAGGCCGTGGTGTGGCAGACCGCGATGAACCCGGTTGTCGCCCTCGAGCTGCTCAGTTCGGGGGCCTGGTCGGGAAGCGGGGTGCTGGGGCCGGAGGCGATGCCCAGTGAACCATTCCTCGACCTACTCAAGGACGGATACGGCCAGGAATGGAAAATGGAGGAGCGCCAGCCATGAGCGACGAGTACGGACCCGATCTGCCCCAGAAACGGGAAGTGGTCACCGAGATTCCCGGCCCCAAGTCCCGGGCGCTCGCCTCGCGCCGTGCCAGTGCCGTCTCGGCGGCCCTCGGCGCTGCTGTCCCCATTTACGCGGAGCGGGCCGGCGGCGGCGTGACCGTGGATGTGGACGGCAACTCCTTCATCGATCTCGGTGCCGGCATCGCCGTGGTCAATGTGGGCAACAGCGCTCCGCTGGTGGTTGAGGGGATGGCCGAGCAGGCCCGCAAACTCACGCACACCTGTTTTATGGTGGCCGGCTACGAGGGCTACGTGGAGGTGTGCGAAAAGCTCAACGCCATCACGCCCGGCGACCATGTGAAGAAGTCGGCGCTGTTCAACTCCGGCGCCGAGGCGGTCGAGAACGCGGTCAAGGTCGCCCGTGCCTTCACCAACCGACCAGCCGTCGTCGTCTTTGAGCACGCCTACCACGGCCGTACGAACCTGACCATGGGCATGACCGGCAAGAACATGCCCTATAAACACTCCTTCGGCCCGTTTGCCCCGGAGATCTACCGGGTGCCGACCTCATACGCGCTGCGCGATGGTCTGGACGGGCCGGCGGCGGCTCGCAAGGCCCTGCAGAAGGTGGAGTTCGAGATCGGCGCGGACAACGTTGCGGCCGTCATGATCGAACCGATCGCCGGCGAGGGCGGTTTCATCGTGCCCGCCCCGGGGTTCCTGCCCGCTTTGCAGCAGTGGTGCAGTGAACACGGCTCGGTCTTCATCGCCGACGAGGTGCAGACCGGCTTCTGCCGCACCGGTGACTGGTTCGCATGTGATCACGAGGGGGTCGTACCCGACGTCATGACCACGGCGAAAGGGATCGCTGGCGGCATGCCGCTGGCCGCTGTCACGGGACGAGCCGAGATCATGGACAGCGTCCATGTGGGTGGTCTGGGCGGCACCTACGGCGGCAACCCCGTCGCCTGCGCCGCAGCACTGGGTTCGATCGCCACAATGGAGACCCTGGACCTGCCCAAGCGTGCCCGGGAGCTAGGTGCGATCATGACCGACCGGTTGTCGCAGTGGGCGCAGAAGTACGACGTGATTGCCGAGGTCCGGGGCCGCGGAGCGATGGTCGCCGTTGAATTTGCTGAGCCCGGGACGCTGAAGCCGTTGCCGGAGATTCCCAAGGCGATGGCCGCCTACTGCGCGCAGCGTGGGGTGGTCATGCTGACCGCAGGAACGTATGGCAACGTCATCCGTCTGCTGCCACCGCTGGTGATCAGCGACGAGCTTCTGATCGAAGGCCTTGAGGTGATGGCAGCCGCCTTGGCTGATCAGGTGGGCTGAACATCGGCCTCGGTCACAAATACCCACTTCGGGTGAGGCATCCCAGGTCGGGGTGGGCCAAGGTGGGTCCTGAGACGCTTAGGGAGGCACATCATGGATTCCGAACGAGCACCATCGCTTCGACGACGTTGGCTGGCCGTGCTCGCAATCATTGCCATGGCACTGCTCGTCGTGATGCTGGTGGGGTTCCTCGTCCGGCAGCCCCTCTTGCTCATCGGTGGCTTCGTCGGCCTTGCCCTCATCGGTGCCGGCGGCTGGTGGCTGGCCACCGAGCAGAATCCCCGCCGCATGATCGGCGTGGTGGCCATCATCGCCGGTGTTGTGGTGATGGTGTGGGCGGTGCTGGACGCCTACGGCGATGGTGACGCCGGATGGTGGCGACTGGCCGTATTGGTCGGTCTGGCGACACTGGCGATCGGCGCGGCAAGAGCGGCGCTGGTCCGCGACCTGCACGAGATCGACAGCATGCGTTCAGGCCATGTGCACCCCCGCAAGCCCGTTCTCATCTGCAACCCGAAGTCCGGTGGCGGCAAGGTCGAGAAGTTCGGTCTGATCGCCATGGCCGAGGAGATGGGCGTGGAGGTGGTCCTGCTGACGCCGGACAAGGACCTCGCTCAGTTGGCCCGGGACGCCATCGCGGCCGGTGCTGACTGTCTGGGAATGGCTGGCGGAGACGGTTCCCAGGCGCTGGTGGCGTCGATCGCCATCGAGCACGGCATCCCCTTCGTCTGCATCAGTGCCGGTACCCGCAATCACTTCGCGCTGGACCTCGGCTTCGACAAGGAGGATCCGCGCAAGGGCATGATCGCGCTGCGCGACGGCGTGCAGCGATACGTGGACTACGCCACCGTCGGTGACCGCCTGTTCGTCAACAACGTGTCGCTTGGGGTGTACGCGACGATCGTGCAGGAGGACGAGTACCGCGACGCCAAGCGCGAGACCACACAGATGAAGTTGCCGGAACTACTCGGCAGGCAGGCTGAGCCCTTCGATCTGCAGTTCACCGATCCGGAGGGTCGCGAGGTGGACGGTTCCTTCGTGATTCTGGTGTCCAACAATCCGTACGTGATGGGCCCGTCCCTGGACGTCTCCCAGCGACGAGCCATGGACACCGGTCAACTCGGGGTCTTCGCGATCACCGCCTCGTCAGGTGCCGAAGCCGGGAAGTTGGTCGCCCGTGCCGCGCTGGGACTCGGTAAGCGCGACCCGAACCTCTTCGATTTCCAGACGACGTCGTTCGAGGTACGTTCCCGGTCGGGGCACGCGCTGGCGGGAGTCGACGGTGAAGCTCTCGATCTGCCCACCCCGCTGCATTTCCAGATACACCCCAAGGGCCTGCGGCTGCTGGTGCCCGCCGACGACGTCCTTGCCGCGGAGAAGCGCCGCGCGCGCGCGGTGAGCCTGCGTGCACTGACCGACATCGCCTGGGGGAAGCCGTCGCGCGCCTCATGAGCACGACCTGGGTCCCTGGGGTCAACGCTGTCCGCACGTACGAGCGCAGGTGGCTCCCGCGGGACGTCATGACCGGCCTGGTCCTGTCCGCCCTGCTTGTGCCGCAAGGGATGGCGTACGCCGAACTGGCAGGCCTGCCGGCGGTCACGGGCCTGTACACCTCAATCCTGTGCCTGATCGGGTACGCGATCTTCGGGCCCTCGAAGGTGCTCGTCCTCGGGCCGGACTCATCGCTGGGACCCATGATCGCTGCGACCATCCTGCCGTTGGCCGGTGCCGACGGGGATCCGGCCAGAGCCGTCGCGCTGGCGTCCTTGTTGGCCATCTTCACCGGAGTGATCATGGTGGGCGCTGGAGCCGGCAAGTTGGGCTTCGTCGCGGATCTGCTGTCCAAGCCCACGATCTTGGGATACATGAACGGCCTGGCGCTGACCATCATCGTGGGCCAGTTGCCGAAGCTGTTGGGCTTCTCTGTGGACGCCGACGGCTTCATCGGCGAGCTGTTGGGCTTCGTGTCCGGATTGGTCAGCGGGGAGTCCCTGCCCGCCGCGGCGGCGATCGGCCTGGCGTCTCTGCTCCTGATCCTGGCACTGAACAGATGGCTGCCCAAGATCCCTTCAGTGCTGATCGCGGTCCTGTTCGCCATGGCCATGTCGGCTCTCTTCGACCTCGGTGAGCTGGGTGTGAAGCTGGTTGGTGTCCTGCCCCAGGGACTGCCCAGTTTCACGATCCCATCCGTGGAACTGTCCGATCTGCTGCCGATCGTCGGCGGGGCGCTGGGGATCGCGCTGGTGGCGCTGACCGACACGATCTCGACGGCGACCTCGTTCGCGTCTCGGCGAGGGGAAGAGGTGGACGGCGACAGAGAGATGATCGGCATCGGAGCGTCGAACATCGCGGCAGGCTTCTTCCAGGGATTCCCCGTCAGCACCAGCGGCTCTCGGACCGCCGTCGCCGACCAGGCCGGGGGTAAGACGCAGTTGACGGGTCTGGTCGGAGCGGCGGTCATCGCGGTCATGCTCGTGGCCGTCCCGGGACTCTTCGCGAGCTTGCCGCAACCCACGCTCGGCGCGGTGGTCGTGGTGGCCGCGTTCTCTCTGGCCGACATCCCAGCCACCCGTCGGTTATGGTCCCAGCGGCGCACGGACTTCGTGCTGTCCATGACCGCGTTCCTCGGGGTCGTGTTGCTGGGTGTGCTGCCCGGCATCGCACTGGCGGTGATGATGTCGGTGGCCAACGTCTTCCGTCGCGTCTGGCGGCCCTACCAGGCCGAACTCGGCAAGGTCCCAGGCCTGCGTGGCCTGCATGACGTGACCCGGTTCCCGGTGGTCTCCCGTCTGCCCGCCGCCGCCATCCTGCGCTTCGACGCCCCGCTCATCTTCGCCAACTCCGGCACCTTCCGCGACCGGGTCCGCGGCCTGGCCAAAGACCTGCCTGAGGCTGGCTGGGTGATCATTGCCGCTGAGCCCATCACAGATGTCGACACCACGGCCTGTGACATGTTGGATGATCTGGTGGCCGAACTCGACCAGCGCAACCGTCGACTGGTGTTCGCCGAGATGAAGGATCCAGTGCGGGCCAAACTCGCTGACTACGACCTCGACCCTGCTATTCCCGAAGACCACTTTTTCCCCACCCTGTCCGAAGCCGTCAAGGCGTGCCGTGAGGCCACGGGACAGGACTGGCTGACCCAACCGAAGAAGGAACTCACATGATGAATCCGGAAGACCGCGCCGCTCTTGGGAAATCAGCCCGATCCCGCGTCCCGCGGTCCAGCCACGCGGTGTTCGAGCCGGCCGCGGATCGCCCGGACCCGGTGGAGTTGCTGGAGTCGCAGGCAGCCAGTCGGGTGCAGGAACTCGTGCCCATCCGCTATGGCCGCATGCTGCTCTCGCCGTTCACGTTCTACCGGGGTGCGGCCCTGGTCATGGCCTCGGACTTGAGCATGACCCCACAGTCCGGCCTGCGTGTGCAGGCCTGCGGGGATGCGCACCTGGCGAACTTCGGGGTATACGGCTCGCCGGAGCGCAAACTCGTCTTTGATATCAACGACTTCGATGAGACGGCGCCGGGACCGTGGGAGTGGGACGTCAAGCGACTGGTCACCAGCCTGGAGATCGCGGGCCGCGCCAACGGTCACGACGCGCAGTTGCGACGCAGGACCACGCGCGGCGCAACGGAGGCCTATCGGCTTGCCATGAGGGGATTTGCGGGGATGACCAACCTGCAGGTCTGGTATGCCCGCCTGGACCTGCAGGAGCAGTTGGAGCAGTTCCGGCAGTCGCAGCCAGCCCGCAACCTCCGGCAGACCGAGAAGGCCGTCTCCAAGGCGTTCACACGCGACTCCGTGCAGGCGCTGAGCAAGCTGACCGAGGTGGTCGACGGGCGGCGCCAGATCATCAACCAGCCACCGTTGATCATGCGTCTGCATGACTTGGCGGCATCGCGTACCGATCTGACCAGCGCTGACATCGAGGATCAGATGCGCAGCGTGATCCGGGGCTACCGAAACACCCTGCCGTCCGATCGCCGCCACCTGCTCGACAAGTACGAGTACGTGGACACCGCGCTCAAGGTCGTCGGGGTGGGCAGTGTCGGGACCCGCGCATGGATCCTGCTCCTGCTCGGGCGCGACGGCAACGATCCGCTGTTCCTGCAGGCCAAGGAGGCTCAGGCCTCTGTGCTCGAGCGGTTTGTCGGCGACGCGGGGTTCGAGAATGCCGGAGAACGGGTGGTGGCTGGGCAGCGCCTCATGCAGTCGGCCAGCGACATCTTCCTCGGCTGGGAGCGGGTGCACAGCCCGCTCGACAACTCCGACCGGGACTTCTACGTGCGGCAGCTGCGGGACTGGAAGGGATCGGCGGACGTGGACAACATCGACCCCCAGCGGTTGTTCATCTATGGCCAGATGTGCGCCTGGACGCTGGCCAAGGCCCACGCGCGTTCCGGCGACCCGATCGCGATCGGGTCGTATCTGGGAAGCGGTAACACCTTCGACAAGGCGATCGCATCGTTCGCCGACACCTACGCGAACCAGAACGATGAGGACTACGCGGCACTGCAGCAGGCCGCGGCCGACGGCCGGATCGAGGTGCGGGCCGGGTTGTGACGTGCGGTCAGGCAGGGTCGCTGACCGAGGACAATTCCAGCCACGTCGCCAGGCGGGTGAGGTGGTGATGCAGCGCCTCCGTGGTTCCCGTTGGCGCATCGGGTTCGGTGAACACGCCACGCACCAATAGCCGGTCGTGCGCCCGGTCGGCCTTGAGGTCCACGCGGGCGACCAGCTGACCGTGCCACAGGAACGGCAGCACGTAGTAACCGTACTGTCGCTGAGCAGCAGGGGTGTAGATCTCTATGCGGTACCGGAAGCCGAAGAGATCCTCAACGCGCTGCCGGTCCCACAGCAGCGGGTCGAAGGGCGCGAGCAGTGCCGTTCCCTGATCGCGCCGGGGGATGACCAGATCAGCGTCGGCGAACCAGGGATTGCCCGCCACGCGAGACCTTCTCGATGGTGCCGGCGGCCAGTGCGCCGGCAAGGCCGAGGTCGGCGATCGCTGGTGAGAGCCGGAAGTAGTCGCGGATGGTTCGTCGATTTGCCACCCCGCACGCCCGGACCGTCCGCGTCACCAACTCGCAGGCAGATGTCGTGTCATCGATCTCGGGAACGCCACCGAGGGTGTAGATGCGTTCGAACTGGGCGTTGCGCCCGCTCGTGGACAGTTCCCCTGCCCAGAACAGCGCCTCACACACCTTCTTCACGACCGACCAGTTCCATCCCCAGTTGGTGCGGTCGCGGGGGAAGTCCGTCTCGAGCCGGGCTTCGATCTCGCGAGCAGTGCCGGGCACCTCGGCCTTGACCATCTCGAGCAGGCCCGGGTATTCGTCGGCGCCTCGCAAGGCGTTGCCCCACGCGTGCTCGCGCCAACCCCGCATGCGCCACGCGAACAGGTCCCGATCCGCGGTGGTGAGCAGGCTCGCCTCGTGGGCCCAGTACTCAGTCGTCGATCGCCCTTGGAACAAGCGGTCCACGTCGGTCTTTGTGCCGGCCAGACGGCTGAAGAAGGGCAGGTAGTGGGCGCGGGCCACGACGTTGACGCTGTCAATCTGGACGGCGCCCAGGTGGCGCAGCAGGCCCAATGGTGTGCCCTTGCTGAGTCGATCGAGGCGCTGTGCGCGCACTGCCACCCGGCGTGCCTGCGGGATCGTCAGGCTGCGGCTCACCGGGGTGAGGTTAACGCATGCCGCTATGCACACGCCTGCCCCCTTGTGATGCAGGGGGCGATATCAGTTCACACCTGCCAGTAGCGAGTACCGTTGTCCGGTGTGATCGAGCTTCTCACCGAACACGTGGTCCTTCTTTACTTCCTCTATATCGCGGTCGGTGCCGTCCTCGGGCAGATCCGCATCCGTGGGGTGTTGATCGGGCCCGCCGCCGTGCTGTTCGCAGCCCTGGCCATCTCGGCCTTTGACGCGGACCTTGCCCTGCCGGAGATCGTCGGCCAGATCGGACTGGTCTTGTTCGCCTACTGTGTGGGCGTCAACAGCGGGCCGACCTTCTTCGACACGCTGCGCACCGGTGGTCGCGCGATCGCGTTGGTGGCCATCACCTTGCTGCTCGCCGCGGGTGTGGCGATCGGTGTGGGCAAACTGCTTGGTCTGGAGTCACCGCTGATCGCTGGCGCGTACACGGGTGCCCTGACGAACACCCCGGCGTTGGCCGCGGCCACCGAACAGTTGGCCTCATCGCTACCCACGGTTGGGTACTCGGTCACCTACATCTTCGGTGTCGTGGGGATGTTGTGGGCTGCCTCGTCCGCCCTCAAGGGCAAGATGGAACCGAAGGTATCGGCGGTGCCCGACCCCGAGCCCGAACTCACCATGGTGTCCATCCGGGTGGACAAGTCGGGGCTGCCGAACCTGCGGCAGTTGATCACCGACCACGACGACAAGATCCGCTTCTCCCGGGTGCGCCGCAACCGGGTGGTCACGGTCGCCACGGACGACTTTGTGCCCGAGCTCGGCGACGTGGTGAGCGTGATCGGCCCGGAGACCCTCGTGAACGAGGTGGCGGGCCAGCTGGGGCACCCCTCCACGTTGCACCTCGAACTCGACCGCCGGGAACTCGATTTCCGCAGGATCACGGTGTCGAGTTCGAAGGCAGCTGGCCGCTCCCTGGCGGAGTTGAACCTGCTGGACAGATTCGGCGCCACAGCTACTCGTGTGCGGCGCGGCGACATCGACTTCCTGGCCACCGACGATTTCATCGTGCACGTGGGTGACCGCATCCGGATCACCGCGCCAAAGACGCGCATCGATGAGGTCAGCGCCTTCTTCGGCGACAGCGAGCACGGCGCCAGCGCCCTGAACCCCGTCGGTTTCATGCTCGGGATCGTGATCGGACTGCTGATTGGCCTCATCTCCATCCCGCTGCCCGGCGGAGCCAAGTTGTCGCTGGGTATCGCGGGTGGGGCCTTGGTGGCGGGTCTTGTGCTTGGCAGGCTGCACCGTACGGGGCCGATTCTGTGGTCGGTGCCCTTTCCGACCGCAAACGCTCTGGGCCAGTACGGAATGTTGGCCTTCCTCGCGTACGCCGGTTCGACGTCGGGCTCGAAGTTGGTGGCTGCCCTGCAGACTGACGTAGGTCCCCGGCTGTTCGTAGTGGGCCTGGTCATCACCGGATTCGCTGCCCTGATGCTGCGGTTCCTGGGCCCCCGGTGGGGTGGGCTCAGCGGTCCTACTCTGTCCGGCGCGATGGGTGGTTCGCAGACCCAGCCTGCCGTGCTGGCCTTCGCGAACGACCGCACGACCTCCGACCCACGCGTCAGTCTGGGCTACGCCTTGGTGTACCCGGCGGCCATGATCATCAAGGTCCTGATTGCACCGTTGATCGGTCTGGTGTAGGTAGGCCCGGCTAGCCGTCGCCGAGGTCCGCATTCCGCCCGCCCAGATCGGTTGGAGGGTAGTGCTTGTGGCGATGTCTGGAAAACTCCGCACATTCTCGGCCGTTGGCGGGATCCGTGCGGCGAAGTCCTGATCAGATGCCCGATTTACGCTGATTTATCTAGTCCAAGTTCTGGAAAACTCCGCACCGGACCACCCCGCGTGCGGAGTTTTCCAGACATGACGGACTAGAACTGGGAGCCTGCGGTTGTGCTACGGGGATGAGCGTGAGTCTTGGGTCGCAGTGCCGGGCTCGCCTTACAGTTCTGGTCGACACGACGTTGTCGCGGGGTGAAGGCAACAGCAACGTCGCAATCGAGCCCGCCTAGAGTGTGGCGCAGACTGCCGCGCCGTCGGTGCGTGTCACGGGTCCGAGGTCAGTGACCTCATCGAAGGACGCGATCCCGATCTGGAACGCGCCGCCATCCCGAGCCATTCCGATGCTCCAACCGCCCGCGCGTCGGTCAGCGTTCTCGGCGACCTGCGTGACCCACTTCGTGGCACTCGAGAAGTTCACCGCCCGCACGACCCACGTCGTTCCCGCAGAGATTGCCACTGGCCGCGAGCCGGCCCTGCTCTGCCAGCGTCCGTCTTCACACAGGTGACGGACATCAGTTGACCGTCACCGCGGGTGCCGGTGAACGTGTATCCGGCCAGCGAGGTGCGAACGGATGTTGCCTGCTTGCAGGTGCGCAGCTGCTGACGCAGACGCTTCGCCTTGGCCTTCTGCCCCTTCTTCGCGGCCTTGGCCACCTGCTTCTGAAGGGCCGCACAGTTGGTGGGGGATGTGGCGGTGGCAGTGGGTGCCGCAGACATCAGCAGGCCCAGGCTGCTGATGACGACCAGCGAGGCAGCGGTTTTCATCGGCCCAGTCTATGCACCGGGTGCAGCCCGAGCCAAGATTCTGCCCTGGCTCACAACGCCTTGATGATGTCCTCGACCCGGTCTTTGGCGTCCCCGAACAGCATCTGCGAGTTCTCCTTGAAGAACAGCGGGTTCTGCACCCCTGCGTACCCGGTGGCCATCGAGCGCTTGAAGACGATCACGTTCTTCGCCTCCCACACATGCAGCACGGGCATCCCGCCGATGGGCGAACTCGGCTCATCGATGGCAGCCGGGTTGACGGTGTCGTTGGCGCCAATGACGAGCACCACGTCGGTGTCCGGGAAGTCGTCGTTGATCTCATCCATCTCAAGGACGATGTCGTAGGGCACCTTCGCCTCGGCCAACAGCACATTCATGTGCCCGGGCAGGCGCCCGGCGACCGGGTGGATGCCGAAGCGAACGTTCACGCCCCGCTCGCGCAGCTGCCGCGTGAGTTCGGCTACCGGGTACTGCGCTTGGGCCACGGCCATGCCGTAACCGGGTGTGATGATCACTTCATGGGCATCTGCGAGCATCTCCGCGGCACCTTCGGCGGTGATCTCGCGGTGCTCGCCGTAGTCCTTGTCGCCAGCGACGGTGCCCGCCTCGACCCCGAACCCGCCGGCGATCACCGAGATGAACGAGCGGTTCATCGCCCGGCACATGATGTAGGAGAGGTAGGCACCGGAGGAGCCGACCAGCGCACCGGTGATGATCAGCAGATCATTGCTCAGCAGGAAGCCTGCGGCGGCCGCGGCCCAGCCGGAATATGAGTTCAGCATCGACACCACGACGGGCATGTCACCGCCGCCGATGGAGGAGACCAGGTGCCAGCCGAGGAACAGGGCGAGCACCGTCATGATGCCCAGCAGTGACTGTCGCAGCATCATGTCGTCGCGCGGCACCATGATGTAGGCCGCGGTCATGCCGAAGAAGACCAGGATGATCCCGAGGTTGACCGCATTGTGCGCCGGTAGCATCCTGGGAGCGCTGTTGATCTTGCCCGCCAGTTTGAGGTAGGCGACGATCGATCCCGTCAGTGTCACTGCACCGATGAAGACGCCGACGAACACCTCACCGTCGTGGATGCCCGGGTACGGGACGTCGGTCTCGTAGGAGGAGTTCCAGCCGACCAGCACTGCGGCCAGACCGACGAAGGAGTGCAGCATCGCGATGAGCTCCGGCATGCCGGTCATCTCCACGCTGCGCGCCCGCCAGATACCGATGGCGGCCCCGATCGCCATAGCGGCGGCGATCAGGCCGAGGCCGACCAAGCCACTGCCATCGATGTCGTTGGCCTCGCCCACCCCGTTCACCCCGCCGGTCGCCGCGATGATCGTCACGATCAAAGCGATGGCCATGCCGAAGATTCCGTACCGATTGCCCATCCGGGCGCTCTCGTGTTTGCTCAGACCGGCCAGCGCCAGGATGAACAGCAGCGCCGCGACGATGTAGGCGCCCTGGACCAGTGTCAGGCTCATCGTGCGTCCTCCCGCCGGAACATCTGCAACATTCGCGCCGTCACGGTGAACCCACCGAACACGTTGATGCTGGCCACCAGGATCGCGATGAAGGCCAGCACGGAGACCCACAGATCGTCGTGGCCCACCTGCAGCAGCGCCCCGACCAGGATGATGCCTGAGATCGCGTTGGTGACACTCATCAAGGGGGTGTGCAGGGCATGATGCACGTTGCCGATCACGTAGAACCCGATGACCACCGCGAGTGCGAAGACCATGAAGTGACCGAGGAAGGGCTCAGGGGAGAACGCCGAGAGCAGCAGGAAGACCGCCGCTGCCACGCCCATCAGCCCGAGCTTCTTCCCGTCGCTCATCGGCGGCTTCGGAGGTTCCGGCGTCGGCGGTGGTGCCTGCTGGACGGGGGCGGCCGTCACGGAGATCGGCGGGGGTGGCCAGAGCAGTTCGCCAGCGGTGCACACTGTCATGCCCCGGATCACCTCATCGTCGAGGTTGAGGACGAACGCGCCGTCCTTGTCCGGAGTCGCGAGTTTGAGCAGGTTGACCAGGTTCGTCCCGAACAGCTGCGAGGCCTGCGTGGGTAGTCGACCGGGCAGATCCGTGTAGCCCAGGATCGTCACGCCGTTGGCGCTGACCACCCGCTCGTCGGGGCGTGAGCCTGCGACGTTGCCGCCGTTGGCCGCGGCCATGTCCACCACGACGCTGCCCGGCTTCATCGAGGCGACCATCTCCTCGGTGAGCAGCCGTGGTGCCGGCTTGCCGGGGATCAGTGCAGTCGTGATCACGATGTCGACGTCTTTGGCCTGCTCTGCGTAGAGCTGCGCCGCCTTCCGGTTGAAGTCCTCGCCCATCTCCTTGGCGTAGCCGGTGGCGCTGGGGCCGGTCTGCTCGACGTCGATGCGCAGGAACTCCGCCCCCATCGACTCCACCTGCTCAGCCACCTCGGGCCGGGCGTCGAATGCCCGCACGATCGCGCCGAGGCTGTTGGCGGTGCCGATGGCTGCCAAGCCCGCAACGCCGGCCCCGATCACCAGGACCTTGGCTGGCGGGACCTTGCCGGCCGCGGTCACCTGACCGGTGAACAGCGAACCGAACTCGTTGGCCGCCTCGATCACGGCTCGGTAGCCGGCGATGTTGGCCATGGAGCTGAGCACGTCGAGGGCCTGGGCGCGCGAGATCCGGGGCACCGCGTCCATGGCCATCGCCGTGACGCCCTTGGCCTGCAGGCGCGTGACCAGATCGGGGTTGAGCGCCGGGGCCAGCAGGCTCATCAGGAACTGCCCCTCATGCAGCCGCTCGATCTCCGCGTCGGTTGGAGCGTTGATCTTCATGAGAATTTCAGCCGACCAGGCGTCACCGATGTCGGCTCCCGCGGCGACGAAAGCCGCGTCGTCGAAGCTGGCCTCAGCCCCGGCACCGGCCTCGATCGTCACGGTGTAGCCGAGTTTGATCAACTGATCGACGGTTTTCGGCGTGGCAGCGACTCTGCGCTCACCGGGTTTGGATTCACGGGGAATGCCAATACGCACGACGGACCCTCCTCGCATCGCGGGTAGTTAGAACGTAGCGTGTGCCGTGCTCAGCGGTTACTGGCGGGTAACCTTTGGGAGCCGCTTGCGTCCACCGCCCTGCCTGCGGACACACTGGAGTCATGCGGGGCTGGGTGGCGGCGGTGGGGGTCGCCGGGTTGCTGGCGACACTGGCAGGCGCCGCGCCGGTGCCACACACCGAGACCCCCTCCTGCACGCCGGGACTTCACACCGGTTTCGTGGCCGGCCGTCCCTACAAGGTGTATGTCCCCCCGCGGGCCGATCAGCTCGCACCGACGATCGTCAGCTATCACGGCCGCTTGCAGAAGGCGCTGTCCCAGATCGGGGTGCTCAAGGGGGTCGCGGATGCTCACAACGTGGTTCTGGTCGCCCCGCAGGCGCGCATGGGCAAGTGGGACTTCCGGGGCTCCGACACAGTCTTCACGAATGCGATCCTCGACAACCTCACCTGTGACGACCCGCAGCGTACCTACGCATCGGGCATGTCCATGGGGTCGGCTATGACGTTCCTGCAGGCGTGTGCGCAGCCCCGCCGGTTCGCCGCCTTCGCTGGCGTGGGTTTTGAGATCTACATGCCCAAGTGCGCCGACCCGGAGCCGGTGGCCATGCTGGCCTTCCACGGCAGCGCCGACCCGGTCGTCCCCTTCGTCGGCGGGCGCACCGCATCAACCGCTACCGCCCCCGACGCCGTTACGACGATGCGGCAGTGGGCTCGCCGGGATCAGTGCCGGCGGTTCGTCAAGACCGTCTTCGTGCCCGGCGTCAGCGTGCGGACGTGGGACAGGTGCGCCCGAGCGACGCAGGTCCAGTTCTACACACTTCATGGCGGCAAACACGTCTGGCCGAAGGGCCGGGTCGATGCGAGCAGCCTCATGTGGGAGTTCTTCCGGCAGTACCGGCGGTGATGGCGGTTAAGAGCCGCTGCTCGAGAGAACCACGACGTAGATCCCGATGCTGATCACCAGGGTCGCGATCCCTATGACGATCCCGGCCACCGCCAGGCCGTTGCCCCCTTGTCCGGTGCGCTTGATCTGACCCCGGGCGATGAATCCAAGGATGACGCCCACGATCGAGCCGATACCACAGAAGAGGCCGAGCAGGCTCAGGACGAGGGAGCCGATGGCCAGGCCGTTGGTCCCGGCGCTTGGCGGCATGCCGGACGGCCCTGTGGGAGGCGGGCCGAAGTTGGGGGGTGGGGGTGGAGGTGGGGTTGTCATGGGTGGCTCCTTGACGAAGTGGGTATTGGGAACGGTAGCGCAGGCATCGCTGGCGAGACGCGATGTGCGCCGGTGGTGTCGGATCGGGTCGCCTGCGGTGGCAACGGTGAGCGATTCGGCAGTTGTTGTCACGACACGCCGGGAGAAATCGCACCTTCTGCCCATGGCCGCAGAAAGCAGGCCTGCGATAACGCGGGTAACGACCTCGATCATCGCGACTCGCCCATGAACGACCTGCCTGCTGTGCCACGATTCGAGGTATGCACACGTTCGTCGCCGATCATCCGCTGATCGCCCAGAAGGTGACCCTGTTGCGCAACAAGGACACCGACAGTCCCACCTTCCGGCGACTTGCCGACGAGTTGGTGACGTTGCTCGCTTATGAGGCCACCCGCGGCATCCGGGTTGTGCCCGTTGCGGTCGACACTCCCCTGACGTCGAGCACCGGTGTGGCGCTGGCAGACCCACCGCCCATTCTCATCCCGATCCTGCGGGCCGGTCTGGGAATGATGGAAGGCATGGTCCGCCTGCTCCCCAGTGCCGAGGTGGGCTTCTTGGGAATGCTGCGCGACGAGCACACGCTGCAACCCACGATCTATGCCGATCGGATGCCCGCCGACATGACCGGCCGTCAGGTCTATGTCGTGGATCCGATGCTGGCCACCGGCGGCAGCCTGGCCGATGCCCTGCACGTGGTGTGGAACCGCGGCGCCACCGACATCACGATCGTCACGCTGTTGGCGGCACCGGAAGGCATCGAGCGACTGGATAAGGAGACCGAGGGGATGAATGTCACTCTGGTCACCGCCTGCGTGGACGAGCGGCTCAACGAGCAGGGCTTCATCGTGCCCGGTCTCGGCGATGCGGGAGACCGGCTCTTCGGCATTGTGAGTCCGTGACCCCGCACGACGCCCTCGGCTTGGCTCTGGACGTGGCCCGGCAGCCGGGTCTGGAAATGCCGATCGCCGCTGTTGTGCTCGATGCCCACGGCCGGGTGCTGGGGACAGGCGCCAACCGGCGGGAGCAGGACAACGATCCAACCGCGCACGCCGAGATCCTCGCGCTGCGCGAGGCGGGGCGTCGCTGCGGTGACTGGCGGCTCACCGGCTGCACCCTGGCAGTGACACTGGAACCCTGCACCATGTGCGCCGGGGCGTCGGTTCTGGCACGCGTCGACCGGCTGGTCTTCGGCGCGTTCGACGACAAAGCAGGCGGTGTGGGCGGCCTGTGGGATGTGGTGCGCGATCCGCGGCTGAATCACCAGGTCGAGGTGGTCGCCGGAATCCGGGAGCCAGAATGCTCGGCCCTGCTCAGCGCCTTCTTCCGCGGTCGCCGATGACGCCGCGCGCCGCGGTCAGCACCGCATTCTTCTGTCAGGGCTTCGCGTTCGCGGCCCTGGTCACGCGCATCCCTGCGCTGGCGGACCGGTTCGGGTTCTCCGAGGGCCAGCTTGCCCTGCTGCTGGCAGTCGTCCCTATCGTGGCGGGCCTGGGCAGCGTGGCGGCGGGCGCGCTTTCGGTGCGTTTCGGCAGTCGTCGTCTGCTGCGGTGGTGTGCAGTCCTAGTGGCGACTGCGCTGGTCGCGGTCGGGGCGGCGCCCACCGTCCCGACATTGGTCGCCGCGCTGGTCGCGCTCGGAGTCGGACTGGGTAGCGTCGACGCGACGATGAATATGCAGGGCATCGCTGTGCAGGCACTGCTGCGGCGTAGTGTCATGGCCTCGTTCCACGCCTGGTGGAGTCTGGCCGCGATCCTGGGTGCTCTGCTTGCGTCCGTCGCGGCAGGCACGTCGGGGCCGCTCGTGGCCTTCTTCGCGGCGATCGCGGCAGTGCTCATCCCCATCGGCCTGATCGCCTCGCGGGGCTACGTGCGCAGTGCGACCGCCGACAGCGCCGGACCCGATCCGCTGGCCACCTCAAGTGTCCCGTGGCGACCGCTGCTGGTGTTCTTCGCCGCTGTCGTTGCTGCCTTCGTGATTGATTCCTCGGTGTCGAACTGGTCGGCTTTGGACCTGACAGATGTGCTGGGTGCCAGCGAATCGGTGGCCGCGCTTGCCTACGCGGCGTACGCGGTCTGTCTGCTGGTCGGTCGATCAGTCACTGACCGGATCGTGATCCGCACCGGCGCCCCGATGGTCATCGCGGGCGCCGGAACGCTGACGGCGGCCGGCCTGGTGATGGTGGCTGTCGCCCCGACTTCACTGTTCGCGATCGCGGGCTTCGCGGTGGTGGGGGTAGGCATCAGCCCGATCCTGCCGCTGGCATTCGTGGCCGCCGCAGAGCACGACCCCGCCGGCACCGGCATCGCGGTCGCCAGGGTCAATGTCGGTAACTACGTCGGGTTCGTACTCGGGGCGCCGCTCGTCGGGATCATCGGCGAGGTGTGGAACCTGCGGGTCGGGTTTGCCGTGCTGGTTGCGGTGGCCTTGTGCATCGTTGCGTGCGCCCGTGCTTTCGCCCCGGCTGCCCCAGAGAGCGCGCCTGTGCAACCTGGTCCGATCGGCTGACCCGGCAGCGGTTGCGGGTGGCCCCGATCTGCCACAGGCTGATCGAATACCGCATCACCGAGGAGTAGTCGCATGGCCGTTCTGATCGTTTTCCTGGGCGTCTATCTCCTTGTGACCGGGGTGTTCTTCATCGCGCTGCTGCGCTGGACGTTGCGCACGGAACGTGGTGGCGCATGCTCATGCCGGGGCGGCCTCGGGCGGGGAGCCTTCGCATTCACCCACGGTCCGAAGCTGTGCTACCCGGCTGTTGAGGGACTGCATCCGCTGAGCCGTTGACGTGGCGGTCCTTGAACGCGTCGCTGGGTATGCTGCGACCCGGTTGGTGGCCCTTCCGGGGATGGCCTGAACAATGACTCGTGTGACCGATATCCAGTGGACCGACAGCGGTGAGTACACCGACATCATCTACTCGACGACCCAGGACGGCATCGCCAAGATCACGATCAATCGTCCGGAGGTGCACAACGCTTTCCGTCCGCAGACCCTCCTGACTTGGCTCACGCCGATTTCGGATCTTGACGGGGTGTGCTTCTGATCAGGTGTTTTCTGTTCGAAATGCCGGGATTTCACGCACTAAGGGCGTGGGTCGTAGGGTCGTGGGGTGGCATTTGTTCGGCGGGTGAGGACCGGTTCGGGGGCCACGGCGGTACAGATCGTGGAGTACGCCGGTCGTGGCCGGCAGCGGATCGTGGCGCATGTCGGCTCGGCGCATTCCGAGGCTGAGTTGGGGGTGTTGATGGCCCGCGCTCGTGAATTGCTTCAGGATCCGGGGCAGTTGGCCCTGGATATCGATCCTGGGCCGCACCCCGAGCAGGTGGTCGATGAGTTGCTCGCAGGCCCCGCGGGGCCTGCCCTGTTCGACCAGGCGGACACCGGTCGCCCTGCCCGGGTGTCTGGCCCGGCGCAGGTGACGGGCACCTACTCGCGGGTGCTGTTCGAGGCGTTGGCCGCGGTGTACGCCGATCTGGGGTTCGATGTTTTGGGCGATCCGGTGTTCCGGGACCTGGTGATCGCCCGGGTCGTGGAACCCACCTCGCTGCTGGACACCGGCCGGGTACTGGCCGATCTCGGGCAGCACCCGGTGAGCTACTCGACGATGAAGCGCACCCTTGTCCGGGCTCGCAAGGCCGACTACCAGGCCCGCTTGGCGTCGGTGTGTTTCGCTCACGCCGCGCACGCCGGGGACATCTCGTTGATCCTGTACGACGTCACCACGCTGTATTTCGAGGCGGAGAAGGAAGACGACCTGCGCAAGGTCGGGTATTCCAAGGAACGTCGCGTCGATCCGCAGATCGTGGTCGGGCTGCTGGTCGACCGGCACGGCTTCCCGCTGGAGGTCGGCTGCTTCGAGGGCAACAAGGCCGAGACCGCCACCCTGATCCCGGTGGTCACCGACTTCCAGAACCGTCACGGCCTGGCCGACTTCGTGATCGTGGCCGACGCTGGGATGCTGTCTGCGGGCAACCTCAAAGCCCTCGACGAGGCGCAGTTGCGGTTCATCGTCGGGTCGCGGATGACCAAAGCGCCCATCGATCTGGCCACCCACTTCGTCCGGCACGGCAGGCAGTTCACCGACGCCCAGATCATCGACACGCTCACCCCCAAGACCGGTCACCGTACGGACACCAACCCCGCCACGGGCATCGAACCGGTGTGGGACCCTGCGGCGCATCCGCGCAGTTGGCGGGCGGTCTGGGCATACTCGGCCAAGCGCGCCGCCCGCGACCAGGCCACCCTGGCCCTTCAAGAGGAGCGCGCCCGCGCCGTGGTGGACGGGCAGAAGGCCGCCCGTACCCCACGATTCGTGAAGACCGCCGCCGGCCAGCGCAGCCTCGACCAGGCCTCACTTGACCGAGCCAAGGCACTGGCCGGGATGAAAGGCTACGTCACCAACATCCCGGCCAGCATCATGCCCGCGGCCGAGGTCATCTCCTCCTACCACGACCTGTGGCACGTCGAAGCGTCCTTCCGGATGAGTAAAACCGACCTGCGCGCACGACCGATGTTCCACCGCACCCGCGACGCGATCGAAGCTCACCTGAGCATCGTGTTCGCCGCCCTGGCAGTCGCCCGCACCGTGCAAGCCCGCACCCGACTGGCCCCACGCAACGTCATCCGCCAACTGCGTCCGCTTCGCTCAGCAACCATCACCATCAACGGCGCCGTCCAAACGTTTCCCCCAGCGATCGGCCCAGACCAACAAGCCATCCTCGAGGACATCCAAAACGGACGCCAACTCACGCACTAAGCAAATGAGCCAAGTCAGGTCGCGCTGCTGCGCTGGACGTTGCGCACGGAACGTGGTGGCGCATGCTCATGCCGGGGCGGCCTCGGGCGGGGAGCCTTCGCATTCACCCACGGTCCGAAGCTGTGCTACCCGGCTGTTGAGGGACTGCATCCGCTGAGCCGTTGACGTGGCGGTCCTTGAACGCGTCGCTGGGTATGCTGCGACCCGGTTGGTGGCCCTTCCGGGGATGGCCTGAACAATGACTCGTGTGACCGATATCCAGTGGACCGACAGCGGTGAGTACACCGACATCATCTACTCGACGACCCAGGACGGCATCGCCAAGATCACGATCAATCGTCCGGAGGTGCACAACGCTTTCCGTCCGCAGACCCTGATCGAGATATCGGATGCGCTGACCCGGGCACGCGAGGACGAGCGGGTCGGCGTCATCATCCTGACCGGGGCCGGGGACAAGGCCTTCTGCTCGGGTGGCGATCAGCGCGTGCGCGGGGACTCCGGCTACAAGACCGATGAGGCGGCCACAGGGCGTTTCCACGTCACTGACCTGCACGTTGCAATGCGTCGTTGCCCGAAGCCGATAGTCGCAATGGTCGCGGGCTGGGCGATCGGTGGGGGGCACGTGCTGCATCTCGTGTGTGATCTGACGATCGCCGCCGACAATGCTCGCTTCGGGCAGGTCGGCCCGAAGGTCGGGTCATTCGATGGCGGGTATGGCGCGTCAATCTTGGCGGATCTGGTCGGTCCCAAGAAGGCCAAGGAGATCTGGTTCCTGTGTCGACAGTATGACGCCGCCGAGGCACTGGAGATGGGTCTGGTCAACACAGTTGTTCCACTTGCCGACCTCGAGTCAGAGACGGTGGCGTGGTGCCGGGAGATGCTGCAGCTGTCACCCTGGGCCCTGCGCTTGTCCAAGCTGAGCTTCAACGCACACGAAGATGGCTACGCGGGCATCCAGCAACTGGCGCACGACGCGAACCTCCTGTTCTACGGGACGGCTGAGGCGCAGGAGGGCAGGGAAGCGTTCAAGGCCAAACGCACTCCTGATTTCGAGCAGTTCCCGCGGCGCGCTTAGTCGGGGCTCCCTTCGCAGACTCCACCTCCGGCGGCCTTGGCTCGGTACATCGCCTCGTCGGCGCGCCGAAGGACGGAGTCGGGATTCTCGCCTCGGGCTGCCCGGACCAGACCGATGCTTGCGCTCACGACATGGCGTTCGTCGCCGCTCTGAATGGGTTCTTGCACACTCGCCACGATCCGGTTGGCCAGCCGTCTGGCCTCATCGTCGTCGCCGACGGTGGCGATGACGGCGAACTCGTCGCCACCGAGCCGCGCAACGATGTCATCGCCGCGCATCCTCGCGCGCAAACGACCGGCCAACGTGGTTAGAACCGCGTCACCGACCGCGTGCCCGAACCTGTCGTTGATGGACTTGAAGCCATCGAGGTCCAGCACCATGACCGCGGGGCGACGACGCCCGGTGGTTGGGTCAGCCAGCCTTCCCGGCAACGTGGCGAACAGGGCACGCCGGTTGGCCAAGCCGGTGAGTTCGTCGGTCACGGCCTGCTGCCGTACGTCGGCCATCTTGGCCAAGGCGATGATCGCGACGTGGGTTCGGATGACCACGAGCAGCAGAGTGGCTGCGGCCAGCAGGATGGCAAGGGCGCTCAGTGGCCGGAATGCGGCGTACACCAGGACGCCGAATCCCAGTGCGGTGCCCAGCAACGACAGGACGTACTGCTCGGCGAACGCGCGTCCTGCCACGTCTCGTGGGCGCTGCGGCAGCATCACTGCGGTCGTGATCGCAAGGGCGCCCAGCAGCCACAGCGTGTCCAGCATTCCTCCGTTCTGGTAGGTGCCGGCCTGGATCTGCCGCACATAGATCGTGTCAGCGATCGCGAAGAGCAGGATGCCTAGGGCGTGTCTGGTAATCGTTCATAACCAGAACAGAACGATCGAGGCCAGCAGGATCCCGCTCCGGTAGTTGCGGGCGGTTTTGTCGTAGCGGGTGGCGATTCCGCGCCATTGTTTGAGCCTGTTGAAGCACCGTTCGACGACGTTGCGGCGCCTGTACATCTCGGTGTCGAAGTTGGGTGGCCGGCCGCCGCCGGTACCGCGTTTCTGGCGGGCTGTGATCTGGTCGCTGCGCTGCGGGATCACGGTAGGGATGCCTCGCTCGCGCAGCGCTTCTCGGGTGGATGGGTGGGAGTAGGCCTTGTCCGCCAGCAGGCTGTCCGGGCGTTTGCGGGGTCTGCCTGCGGTGGGAACTGCGATCTGATCGAGCAGCGGTAGCAGTTGCGGGTTGTCCCCTGCCTGGCCGCCGGTCAGACGCACCGCCAGCGGCCGGCCGGCACCGTCCACAGCAACGTGTGCTTTCGTTGTGAATCCACCGCGTGACCTGCCCAAACAATGATCATCCGGCTCGGGCCAGGAATTCTTGTAATTCGGTTGGGCCCCCTTTTTGATCTCGGGGCGGATCGGCGGGCGCGGTCGTGTCGCCCCGTCTGGCCCCGGCCGCGTGCTGATGCGCCCGGGCGATCGTGGAGTCCACCGACACCGTCCAATCTAGGTGCCCTTCGGCGTGCACCTGACCCTGCAGCACCGTCAGCACCTTCTCGAACGTGCCGTCGTTGGACCAGGCGTTGAACCGGTGCCACACCGTCTGAAACGGCGGGAACCGGTCCGGGAGATCCCGCCACGGAGATCCCGTCCGGAACCGCCAGATGACCGCCTCCAGCACCAGTCGATGATCAGTCCACGGCCTGCCCGCACGCAGCGAACGACCCGGGAACATCGGCTCCAACACAGCCCACATCTCATCGGTCAACACATCACGCTCAGACACGAAACCAGGCTGCCCCACCAACCGCACAGAGATTGTCAGACACGCCCTAGTCCAACGACACGCCACATGGCACGGTCCGGCCCCACACACAAGGTGATCTTCCCAACGATCAGTGCGATCACGACCAGATCCGTGATGGGGTACATCGCGGTGGTGAGCAGGGCCGCGGGGTCCAAGCCCGGCGTCGACGGACTGAGGGTCAGCATCAGGACCAGTGCGGCCCCGAGTGCGGCAATGCTGGCATCGAGCAGGATCGCAGCGGTCGCCCGCTGCCGTTCGCGACGAAGGGAGCCGATGACCGCTACCAGCATTCCCACGTACATCACCGAGTACCCGAAGTCAGCCAAGGACGGGAATGGCATCTGCGCGTCGACAACCTGGTACACGCCGTAGGTGATGTTGCCCACCGTCCAGCCGGTCAAGGCAACGGACAGCCACATGATGTCCGTGCGCGATACGGCAGGGCGGGCCAGCCGGACCCACATGGAGAAGCACAGGATGGCTAACAAGAGGTTGTAGACCCCGACGGTCCACGCCAGGGAATCGTTGCTTAGGCCCGTGAGCGCCGCGATCACGCAGGTGCCTGTCAGGCCGATTGCGGAGGCGCGCAGGGCACGGCCCAGTGGTCCCGGAGCCGCCCCAGCCAGCGCCTCTCCGAGTCCCTGGGCGTCCGTTGAATACAGCCGTGCCTCGCGCGCGGCGCTGCTGGCGTCGCCGCTCACCTGACCCCCCTTTCGGAGCGGTGCGCGGTGGCGTGCTACTTCGTCGAAGCAGACCCTGGCCACGGTGACACGCCGCCCCAGTTTCAGGGTACCGCCGCGGTGGGTAGGCAGTGGCTGCTGCGCGCGCGAATCCATTCGATCGGGGGACCCGTCCTCGCACCCGGCGGGTCCTCCTCGAATCCGCGCCGACCGTCAGCACAAAAGGGCCCGGGCGAGCCCGGACCCTTCGGCACTGGCGGTGGCGGTGGGACCCGTCCTCGCGCCCGGGGCGCTCGTCCTCCTCGAATCCGCGCCGACCGTCAGCACAAAAGGGCCCGGGCGAGCCCGGACCCTTCGGCACTGGCGGTGGCGGTGGGACCCGTCCTCGCGCCCGGGGCGCTCGTCCTCCTCGAATCCGCGCCGACCGTCAGCACAAAAGGGCCCGGGCGAGCCCGGACCCTTCCGCGCTGGCGGTGGCGGTGGGACCCGTCCTCGCGCCCGGGGCGCTCGTCCTCCTCGAATCCGCGCCGACCGTCAGCACAAAAGGGCCCGGGCGAGCCCGGACCCTTCCGCGCTGGCGGTGGCGGTGGGATTCGAACCCACGGTGGAGTTGCCCCCACACACGCTTTCGAGGCGTGCTCCTTTGGCCGCTCGGACACGCCACCGCACACCAGAATACGCGGGCGCCTCTCGGTAGGCGCTCGCACCCACCGGGTCGCAGCCCTGTCTAAGTCAGCCGTCGAGATCCAGCACCCGGGCGTGTACCACTGGACGCTGCTGCAGGGCGGCGCGCACCGCTCGGTGCAGGCCGTCCTCCAAGTACAGGTTGCCGTCCCAGCGCACCACATGGGCGAACAGATCCCCGTAGAACGTACTGTCCTCGCTCAGCAGATTGTGCAGGTCGAGGTGCGATTTGGTGGTGATCAGGTCCTCGATGCGCACCTGCCGGGGAGGTAGATCCGCCCAGTCGGTCAGCGTGAGCCCGTGTTCTGGGTACGGCTTGCGGTCACCCACTGCTTTGAAGACCATGGCGTCAGCCTAGATGGGCCTACTCCCGCGCTGCATCCGCTGGCTTGCGCCCGATATCGAATCTGGGTCGGGCAGCATTGGGGGGATCCGCGAACGCGTAGGGCCCGGGTCGGGCCGATCAGGTAAGGGTTGGGGTGAAATGCGGTCCAAAAGTCCGCACAAAGATGCGGAGTTGTGATCCAAAAACTCCAACAGCGCCCGCGCAGGAGCCTCGATGCTGACGCCAAGCCCGCGTCATCGGTGCTGTAGTACCATCACCTTGAGTCAGAGCCACTCATACTTGTTGACAGAACGGCTCCTGTCCGGCACACTGGAAAGCAGTAAGCCCTCAAATCCCAAACATGGAGGAACACTAAATGTCACGTGCAGTAGGCATTGACCTGGGAACCACGAACTCCGTTGTCGCGGTTCTCGAAGGTGGCGAACCCACCGTCATCGCCAACGCCGAAGGCGCCCGGACGACCCCGTCCATCGTCGCCTTCGCCAAGAACGGCGAGGTGCTCGTCGGGGAGGTCGCCAAGCGCCAGGCCGTCACCAACGCCGACCGGACGATCCGTAGCGTCAAGCGCCATATGGGCACGACCTGGAACGTCGACATCGACGGCAAGAAGTACACCGCGCAGGAGATCAGCGCCCGGGTGCTGCAGAAGCTCAAGCGCGATGCCGAGGCCTACCTGGGCGAACCGGTCACCGACGCGGTGATCACCGTGCCTGCCTACTTCAACGACTCCCAGCGTCAGGCGACCAAAGAGGCCGGCGACATCGCGGGCCTGAACGTGCTGCGGATCATCAACGAGCCGACCGCCGCTGCCCTGGCCTATGGCTTGGAGAAGGTCGACAAGGAAGAGACCATCCTCGTGTTCGACCTCGGTGGTGGCACGTTCGACGTGTCCCTGCTGGAGATCGCCGATGGCGTGGTCGAGGTCAAGGCCACCCACGGCGACAACCACCTCGGTGGTGACGACTGGGACAACGCTCTGGTTGATCACCTCGTGGGCCAGTTCCGGCACGCCAATGGCATCGACCTGACCAAGGACAAGATGGCGATGCAGCGCATCCGCGAGGCTGCGGAGAAGGCCAAGATCGAGCTGTCCAGCTCGCAGCAGACGAGCGTGAACCTGCCGTACATCACGGTGGACGCGGAGAAGAATCCGCTATTCATGGACGAGACCATCACCCGGGCGCAGTTCCAGAAGCTGACCCAGGACCTGCTGGATCGCACCCGCAAGCCCTTCGAGCAGGTGCTCAAGGACGCTGGTGTGAATGCCAGCCAGATCGACCAGCTCGTGCTGGTCGGTGGGTCCACCCGTATGCCAGCCGTGGTTGACATGGTCAAGGAGCTCGGTGGCAAGGAGCCGAACAAGGGCGTCAACCCGGACGAGGTCGTCGCCGTGGGCGCTGCCCTGCAGGCCGGTGTCCTCAAGGGCGAGGTCAAGGACGTGCTGCTGCTCGATGTCACCCCGCTGAGCCTGGGGATCGAGACCAAGGGTGGCATCATGACCCGCCTTATCGAGCGCAACACGACGATCCCGACCAAGCGTTCGGAGATCTTCACCACGGCCGACGACAATCAGCCGTCGGTGCTGATCCAGGTGTTCCAGGGTGAGCGCGAGATGGCGGCCTACAACAAGAAGCTCGGCACGTTCGAGCTGACCGGGCTGCCGCCGGCACCGCGTGGCATTCCGCAGATCGAGGTCACTTTTGACATCGACGCCAACGGCATCGTGCATGTGACCGCCAAGGACCTGGGCACCAACAAGGAGCAGTCGATGACCATCACCGGTGGTTCAGCGCTGCCCAAGGACGACATAGAGCGCATGATGGCCGAGGCTGAGACGCATGCCGAGGAGGACCGCAAGCGCAAGGAAGAGGCCGAGACCCGTAACGGTGCCGAGCAGTTGGTCTACCAGACGGAGAAGTTCCTGGCCGACAACGGCGACAAGGTCCCGGCTGACGCCAAGGCCAATGTCGAGGAACCGCTGGCCGAGCTGAAGAAGGCGCTGGAAGGCGCTGACGTGTCCGCCATCAAGAGCGCGGTCGAGAAGGTTGCGACCGCCAGCCAGGCACTCGGGGCTGCGCTGTACCAGCAGCAGGCCTCTGCCGGCGACGGTGGAGCCAGCCAGGCCAAAGCCGACGATGAGGATGTCGTGGACGCCGAGATCATCGACGAGGATGAGACTAAGTGAGCCACTTCGATCAGGACCCGAACGCTGAAGAAGGCGTGCGGGTCACCGACAAGCGGCGCATCGACCCCGAAACGGGTCAGGTGCGGGAAGGGGCCGCCTCACCGCAGGCGGCCCCGGCCCCGCCGGCCGAGGAGCCGGTGGGTGCGCTCAGCGAATCCGCGAAGGTGGCTGAACTGACCGCCGACCTGCAGCGCGTGAGCGCGGAGTACGCCAACTACCGCAAGCGCGTGGATCGCGACCGAGAGGCCATGAACGACCTTGCCGCCGCAGCGGTTGTCGGCGAGTTGCTGCCCATTCTGGACGACCTCGGGCGGGCGAAGGCTCACGACGAGTACACCGGGGCGCTCAAGAGCGTCGGCGATCAGTTGGAGGCGACCACGACCAAGCTGGGGTTGGTGGCCTTCGGTGCCGTAGGCGACGCGTTCGACCCGATGATCCACGAAGCAATGACGCACAATGCAGGCAAAGACCTCGAGCAGCCGATCGTCTCCATGGTATTCGGGGTTGGCTACGAATTCCGGGGTCGCGTCCTGCGTGCGGCGCGGGTAGGCGTTGAGGAATAGCGGTTCAGTGATCAGGGGAGAGGAGGGACACCAATGAGTGTGAAGGACTACATGGAGAAGGACTACTACAAGACGCTGGGTGTCCCCAAGGATGCCGACGCTGCCACGATCAAGAAGTCCTACCGCAAACTCGCGCGTGAACTGCACCCGGACACCAATCCGGATCCGAAGGCTGCTGAGCGCTTCAAGGAGGTGTCGGAGGCCAACGACGTGCTGTCCGACCCGACGAAGCGTCAGGAGTACGACGAGACCAGGCAGATGGCTGCTGGCGGAGGGTTCCGGATGCCAGGGTCGGCAGGCACTGGCCCCGAGTTCGACTTCGGCGACATCTTCCGCCGCGCTGGCGGGAATGCCGGCGATTTTGGCGAGACCCTGTCCGGATTGTTCAATCGCCGGGGAGCTCGCGAGCAGGCCCGTCGTGGCCAGGACATCGAGGCCGAGATCAACGTCTCGTTCCCGGAGTCCCTGAAGGGTTTGACCACGCAGTTGCGTCTCACCAGCGAGGATGCCTGCCCTGATTGCGCGGGAACCGGCGCGAAGTCCGGCACCGTGCCGCGGGTCTGCCCGGACTGTGAAGGGACCGGTATGTCGACGCGCAACGCCGGTGGATTCGCGTTCGCCGAGCCGTGCCCGCACTGCCATGGCAGGGGCTTGGTCGTGGACAATCCCTGTACGCGTTGCCACGGCTCCGGCCGGGCCGCCAGCAGCAACTTGGTGAATGCTCGGATCCCCGCAGGAGTGCGCGACGGCCAGAAGGTACGGCTGCGCGGCAAGGGGGCCCCAGGTGAGCGTGGGGGTCACAACGGCGACCTCATCATTACCGTGCACGTGGCCGGCGACAGCCAGTTCACGCGCAAGGAGGACAACATCACCGTTTCGGTGCCGGCGTCGTTCGACGACATGGCCCTGGGCGGCCAGGTCAAGATCCCGCTGCCGTTGGGCGGGTCCAAGACGCTGAAGCTGCCGCAGGGCACCAGCAATGGCCGCACCTTCCGCATCCGCGGCGAGGGTGCGCCCCGCAAGGACGGGACCAGGGGCGACCTGCTCGCCACCGTGACCGTCACCGTCCCGTCCGACTTGAACGACGAGGCCCGTGCGGCCATCGAGAAGTATCGGAAGGCGATGAGCAATGGATGAGAACTTCCCTGCCTATGTGATCTCCATCGCTGCTCAGTTGTCCGGGCTGCACCCGCAGACGCTGCGGCAGTACGACCGGTTAGGTCTGGTCACCCCGCAGCGCTCGGGGCGGTACCGGCTGTACAGCATGCGTGACATCGAGCGCCTGGACAAGGTTCAGCAACTCAGCGAAGCCGGCCTGAACCTCGAGGGCATCCGTAGGGTGCTTGACCTGGAGGACGAGGTGCGCTCGCTGCGTGAACGGTTGACCAAGTACGAGCATCACGAGCGCTCGACCGCGCTGGTGGTGTATCGAGGTCGCAGGGCCTGACGGTTGTCCTGACCTAAGCCCGCTGGACGCCCCCCGCGTGCTTTCTCCAGATCGTTGGACACAACCTTGATACAAAGCGACTCAATGTAATTGACATAACATGCGAAAGTGAAGACAATAAAAGTATGGAATTTACCTCTAAAGCGCAGGAAGCCCTCGGTGCCGCGATCCGGCAAGCCGCCGCCGACGGTCACTCTGAAGTGACCCCTGCGCACCTGTTGCATGCATTGCTTGCCCAGGGTGAGGGAATCGCCACCAGCCTGCTCGACACTGTCGGAGTTAACCGGCAGGCCCTTGACGGCGATGTCCGCCGCGCCCTGTCGGCTTTGCCGGCAGCTTCGGGCTCAAGCATGGGTCAGCCGTCCCTGGCCCGCTCCATGCACGCGGTCCTCAAGGCCGCCGAAGACCTCGCTGCCCAGCGCGGCGACGCCTATATCTCGACCGAGCACCTGCTGATCGGGATTGCCGAGAAGCAGCCGGAGTTGCTGCCCGTCGAGCCCCCGAAACTGCTCGACGCACTGAACAATGTCGCTGGCGACCGTCGGGTGATGAATCAGGACCCTGAAGCCAGTTTCCAGGCCCTGGAGAAGTACGGGGTGGATCTCACCGAGCGTGCCCGCGAAGGCAAGATCGACCCGGTCATCGGCCGGGACGCCGAGATCCGTCGCGTGGTGCAGGTGTTGAGCCGGCGCACCAAGAACAACCCGGTGCTGATCGGCGAGCCTGGCGTCGGCAAGACCGCCGTCGTCGAGGGTCTGGCCCAGCGGATCGTCGCCGGTGACGTGCCTGAATCCTTGAAGAACAAGACCTTGATCTCGCTGGACCTGCCCGGCATGGTCGCCGGCGCCAAGTACCGCGGTGAGTTCGAGGAGCGGCTCAAGGCCGTCCTCGAGGAGATCCAGAGCTCCGACGGCCAGATCGTCACATTCATCGACGAACTCCACACTGTCGTCGGCGCGGGCGCCAGTGGTGATGGCGCGATGGATGCCGGCAACATGCTCAAGCCCATGCTGGCCCGCGGCGAATTGCGGATGGTCGGTGCCACGACCTTGGACGAGTACCGCGAGCACATCGAGAAGGACCCCGCTCTGGAGCGCCGCTTCCAGCAGGTGCTGGTGGGTGAGCCGAGCGTCGAGGAGACCATCGCCATCCTGCGCGGGCTCAAGGAGAAGTACGAGGCGCACCACAAGGTCGCCATCGCCGACGCCGCAGTGGTGGCCGCGGCGACCCTTTCCGACCGCTACATCACCGCCCGTTTCCTGCCCGACAAGGCGATCGACCTCGTCGACGAGGCGGCTTCGCGGCTGCGCATGGAGATCGACTCGAGTCCTGAAGAGATCGACAAGCTGCAGCGGCAGGTCGACCGCATGAAGATGGAGGAACTCGCGCTGGTCAAGGAGACCGATCCGGCCTCCGTCGATCGGTTGGCCAAACTTCAGGCCGAGATGGCCGACAAGGAGGAGGACCTGCGGGCCCTGCGCTCCCGCTGGGATCTTGAGAAAGCCAACCTGGATCGCATCGGCGAGATGAAGATTCGCATCGACGAGCTGCGCAACATCGCCGATCGCGCGATGCGCGATGGTGACCTTGAACAGGCCGCGCGCATCCAGTACGGCGAGCTGCCGGAGCTCGAGCGGGAACTCGAGTCCGCTGGTGGTGGTCAACCGGGCATGGTCAGCGAGGAAGTCACCGCCGAGGACATCGCCGAGGTGGTGGGCGCCTGGACCGGTATCCCGGCTGGCCGCCTGATGGAAGGCGAGACCGAGAAGCTGCTGCGGATGGAAGACGAGCTGGGCAAGCGGGTCATCGGCCAGGCGGAAGCCGTGCGAGCGGTTTCCGACGCTGTGCGCCGTACCCGTGCCGGCATCGCCGACCCCGATCGTCCCACCGGCTCGTTCCTCTTCCTCGGGCCAACCGGCGTTGGGAAGACCGAACTGGCCAAAGCTCTCGCGGAGTTCCTCTTCGACGATGAACGCGCCATGATCCGCATCGACATGAGCGAGTACTCCGAGAAGCACTCCGTGGCCCGGCTGGTGGGTGCGCCCCCCGGCTATGTGGGCTACGAGGAGGGCGGTCAGCTTACGGAGGCGGTACGCCGTCGGCCGTACAGTCTGGTGCTGCTCGACGAGGTGGAGAAGGCCCACCCGGAGGTCTTCGACATCCTTTTGCAGGTGCTCGATGACGGCCGTCTCACCGACGGTCAGGGCCGCACGGTGGACTTCCGCAACACCATCCTCGTGCTGACCTCCAACATGGGTTCGCAGTTCCTCATAGACCAGACCGTGCCCTTTGAGCAGCGGCAGGAGCAGGTGATGGCGGTGGTGCGGCAGTCGTTCAAGCCGGAGTTCCTCAACCGCCTCGACGATGTCGTGATGTTCCAGCCTTTGGACAAGAGTGAACTCGTCCAAATCGTTGACCTGCAGGTGGATGCGATGCAGCGCAGGTTGGACAGTCGTCGCATGACGCTGGTCGTCACCGACGCGTCGAAGAAGTGGCTTGCCGACCACGGTTTCGACCCGATCTACGGGGCCCGTCCGTTGCGACGCCTGGTGCAGAAGGAGATCGGCGATCAGTTGGCCCGGGCGATCCTTTCTGGAGACGTACTGGACGGCGACCTGATCACCGTTGACGAGGTGAATGACAGGCTCGTGCTCGTCTGAGGGTCGTTTGCCCTCCGGGGCAGGCGGGCGTGTTCTATCGTGCGGGAATGCGCACTCTGCTGATCGCCGGTGTGGCCGGTGCCCTGACCCTCGCCGGGGTGGGCACCGCCAGCGCGGCTGACAACGTCACAGTCATGACCCGCAACGTGTTCCTGGGCGCCGATCTCGGCCCCGCCTTGCGGGCCGGCGGAACGACGGAGTTCATCGACGCCGCCGGGCAGATCTTCCGGCAGTTGGAGTCGACCAACTTCCCGCAGCGGGCCAGATTGCCCGCATCTACGAGGCATTTCCGCTGCTGTGCCCCATGTGCGGTGGGCAGATGCGCATCATTGCCTTCATCACCCACAGCGCCGAAATCCGCCACATCCTGAACCACATCGGGGTGGAGTCTGCCCCCCCGCACATCACCCCGGCACGCGGGCCACCGCTGTGGGAGGGCTGCGACGCGCCGGTGGATGATGGTGCGCAAGGCGAGCCGGATTGGGATCTGGCAGCTCAACCCGACGAGGTAGACCAGCGCGTCAATTGGTGACCCAGTGAAGCGGCGGTATCCATCGCTGCGGGGAAGCAGCTGCGCGCGCGCCAGGCCCAAATGCATACTGCCTCCCAAGCTCTTGCCATTGAGCGGCAAGCGAGCGCTCAACCTTCCTTGGCCGAACGTGTTTCGAGGCCCAAAACTCGTGCCATACTTGGCCTCATGCGGTTGAATTTCCTATCCGTTCGTGCCATACTTGGCCTCATGCGGTTGAATTTCCTATCCGTTTGTCGGTTCTGTAACTGGAGTGAATACTAGGAGAATAAGATGAATGCTCTTGTGAAATTAGCTGATAGAGAAATGGCGGTCGAGACTTCTATGGAAGTATCGAACCGTGTTGAGCGCCTGAAAAAAGCAGTGCAAGCCGAAACCAATGGTGCATGCATTGAGCGTCCTATGCTTTGGACCAAATACCATCGTAACAAGGCCAACAGCGATAAGACGACCAACGTGAAAATGGCCGAAGCTGTGCGCTATGTGCTCAATAACAAGACTGTGCGTATTTACGATGATGAGTTGATTGTTGGCAACTTCACCTCCAAACGCGTCGCTGGCTTCTGCTATCCAGAGTTGAGTGGCTTGGAACCCATGTCCCAAGTATTCAATATGCCTTCTCGAAAGGTAAATCCCCTCGAAATCAGTTTGAAAGACCGCTTTAAGCTATTTTCACAGATTCCCTTCTGGCTAAACAAAAATACATCGACTCTGGCGTTCGACGGCATGAAAGAAGGAATGCGTTTCGCCAAAGAACAGTCGGAAGCCTTACAGTACCAAATCTATGAAGCTGGTGGTATCTCTCATATCGCTCCTAACTACGAGAAAATAGTCAACGTTGGTGCTCAAGGAATTATTGAAGAAGTAGAAGCACTTGAGAGCGAAACCGATGATTCTGAAAAATTGGATTTCTACAAGGCCGTCAAAATTTCTATGAAGGGTATGGCGGAATTCGGTGATCGCTACGCCGCTGAAGCCAGCAAAATGGCCTCTGTTGAAACCGATCCGGTAAGAAAGCAAGAGCTGTTGGAGATTGCTTCCATTTGTGCCCGTGTACCTCGCTTTGGTGCCACCAGCTTCTACGAAGCGGTTCAGTCCATGACGCTGGCACACATCTGTATCTTTATGGAAACCTTTGGTGAAACTACATGCCCAGGTCGTATCGATCAGTTCCTAAATCCGTTCTATGAGAAAGATGTGGCCGCTGGCAATATTTCTCGTGAGAGAGCTAAAGAAATCCTCGGCGCGTTCTGCGTCAAACTGTGTGAAACCATTCCAATGCACGGTGAAGTCGGTACCAGCACTCTGGGCGGTTTGACCAGTTGGGAAGTTGTGACTATCGGCGGTCAGGATAAAGACGGCAACGACGCCACCAACGAGCTGAGCTTTGTATTGCTGGAATTAGCCGATGAGCTGCGTATGCGTCAGCCTAACTTTCATGTGCGTATTCATAAAAATACCCCCAAAGCGTTCTACGACGAGGTGATTCGCATTAACTTCGGCCCTGGTTCTGCTCCTGCCATGTACAACGATGAGATCATTATCGAGTCCATGACCGATATCGGTTATTCTCTGGAAGACGCACGCAACTACGTGGCTATTGGCTGTGTAGAGCCTACCGCGCCAGGCAAAACTCTGGCTTCCACTGATGCCGCTATGTACAACATGCCGTTGGCGATTGAATTGCTCCTTAATGAAGGTCGTCAGTTTGGTTCTAAAAAGCAAATTGGTGCTAAAACCCCTCCAGTGTCCGAAATGAAAACCATGGACGATGTGGTTGCGGCTTACGATACCCAAGTGAAGCATCAGCTGGGTAAACTGCGCAGAGACCTGGAAGCGGTAGAAAAATTCCATGCCAAGCATCATCCCACCCCGATCAGCAGTGCGCTGCTGGAGGGATGTGTGGAAACAGGTGTTTGCTCTACCAAAGGTGGCGCTGTCTATAATTTCTCTGGTATTCAGGGCTGTGGTATGGCGGCCACTGCGGATTCATTGCGCTGCATTGAAAAAGCAGTATTTGAAGATGGTTGGATTTCCCTGGAAGGGCTGGTCGATCAGCTGAAAGACGATATCAGCGATGAGAAGGTGTTCACTAAACTAAATGCCATTGATAAATTCGGTAACGATATTCCGGAAGCCGATAAGTGGATGATCTGGGTTGGTGAGCACTACGCTGATAACATTAAGGCACTGGGTAAAAATACCCGTGGCGGCAACCACAATGCCGGTGTTTATTCCAATACGTCACACACGCACTTCGGTGGTCTTGTGAACGCGCTGCCTAACGGTCGTCGTGCCGGTGAAACTTTTGCGTCTGGCTTTGCTCCTGAAAATGGCGCAGACAAGCGTGGTACCACCGCACTATTGAATTCCATGAACAAGATTAACTACAAGAACTTTGCCAACGGCATCAACTTCAATATCAAGTTAGACGCTTCCAGCTATGAGTGTGATGACGGCAAGAGTGCCTTGGGCAGCTTGTACAAGGTGTTCTTCAAGCGTGAAGGTATGCAGGTTCAGGCCAATATGCTGGATCCTAAGATTCTGATTGAAGCTCGTGATAACCCTGAGCTGCATCCGAACTTGTTGATCCGCGTATCCGGTTATTCCGCGTACTTTAATGACCTGTCTCCGAAGATGCAGGATGAAGTCATCTCCAGGAGCTCAAATGCGGCCTGATGCGAGCCTCATTAACTCGATTAATGTAACGGAGCCCCGCAAGGCTTCGTTATATTTCGATGTTAAGCGCAATACGCTCGATGACGGGCCGGGTATTCGCAGCGTAGTCTTTTTTAAAGGCTGCCCACTGTCGTGTACCTGGTGCCAGAATCCGGAAAGTATCAATACCGGTTACGAGCTGTCATTCGATGCTGAAAAGTGCATCGAATGCGGTGACTGTGTGAGTGCTTGTCCGGAACAGGCAATTGATCTGACGGTACCGGGACATATCTTGCGTGACAAGTGCACCCAATGCTTTAAATGTGTCGATGTGTGCCCGTCCGGTGCGCTGGAGCAGATAGGTCGCCCCACTAATGATCTTGAAGCGCTGGCTGAAGAAGTGCTTGAAGATGCTGATTTCTTTGAGATGTCCGGTGGTGGCCTCACGGTTTCCGGTGGTGAAGCCCTGATGCAAATGGACAGTGTCGGCGAATTATTTCAGTTGGTGAAAAGGAAGAGAGATATTCATACCCTGATTCAAACCGCAGGGTTGTTCAACTTTAGCCGTTTTGAAAGTCTGGTATTGCCTCACACTAATACCATTTATTTCGATCTCAAGCTCATCAACAGTGATGATCATTTGACCTATTGCGGTGTTAAAAACGAACCCATCATTGAGAACTTTAAAAAGGTTCAGGCATTGGCCTTGACCACTGATCTTGAAGTATTGCCTCGAGTGCCGTTGATTCCTCGAGTTACCGATA